>NZ_FTPP01000001.1 GCF_900156345.1 Pontibacter indicus | reverse complement strand
CCTCTTCCCATCCCGAACAGAGAAGTTAAGCCCGGCTGCGCCGATGGTACTGGGGTCACACCCGGGAGAGTAGGTGGCCGCCAACCCCAACAACCCACAGCCCCTGATTCTCAAAAAGAGTCAGGGGCTGTGCCCGTTTTAAACCAATACCTATATGAAAGGGGGGAAGCAAAGGGTGTAATCGGGGAGAAAATCACAGACCAAAGAATTGAGCTCGGTAGGAAGTAAAATTGTTTTCCCTTGAATTCACCTCAACAACGAGCTGGAGCGTATGGTAATGTTCAACCTATACGTTGTATATTACAGTCATCCTCTCTAACTTGTTGACATGGCATTTCTCTATCCCTCGTTCCTCTGGGCTCTTGCTGCGATCTCTATTCCAATTGTGTTGCATCTAATACAATTACGTCGCGCAAAACGTGTAGAGTTCAGTAATGTTAAGTTCATACAGGTTTCTAAAGACCTTACAGCAAGTCAGCGGAATCTGAAAGAATTGCTTATCCTTGCCTCTCGTATTTTATTTATTGTATTTCTCGTTCTGGCTTTTGCACAGCCTTTCCTGCCTGCTTCTGAAAAAGTACAGCCTATTGATTCCTCGCAGGTTACCATCGCCCTCGACAATTCCTTGAGTATGCAGAACCTGCATGCTGATGAAGACCTTACTCTATTGACAGTAGCTGCTGATCAGGCAAAGCGTGTGCTGGACATCTTTCCTTCCACTACAGCTATCAGCGTAAATACAAATTCAAACTACAATATGGCTGCTACCATTGGTTCTGCTGATGCAGTAAATACGTTGGACCAATTGTCGCATTCTACCCGACCTTTTGTAAGTCAGCAGGTGATGAACGCCAACCAGGCTGGTGCTGAACATGTATTTCTTTTCTCTGATTTTCAAAAGTCCTTCTTCGAGCCTTCACTGTTAAGTCAGATTGACAGTAGTCGTATTTATCACCTGGTGCCTTTAAAGGCGCAGGGCACTTCTAATGTGTTCGTAGACTCTGTATACCTTGCTGATGAATTCGTCCGTCCTGGCACGGAAGGAACGCTTTATGTCAGGTTATATAACGCAGGGGAGAAAGCTATACCTGACTGTCCTGTAAAACTGGTGGTAGACAATGTACAGCTTGCAGCTCTAAGCATTGACCTGCCTGCAAAGCAGATTACAGAAACAGCGATCAACTTTACAATCCGAGGGGAAGGGAGTAAGCAGGCTTGGGTAGAGGTTGAGGACTATCCGGTTGAATTTGACAACCTCTATTATTTTGTACTCCAGCCCTCCAGCCGACTTTCTATTACAGAAATCAGTGGAGATGACTCGAGTCCACTGCAGCGTTTGTACCGTAATGAGCCTTTGTTCCAAACGCAACGCTTCTCACCCAATAATATCGACTATGCGCATCTCAATGGCTCTGACATTATTGTATTGCAAGGTATAGAAGAGGTGCCTACCGCACTCGTTTCAACACTTGAAACATTTGTGCAATCGGGCGGAACGCTGGCCATCATTCCGCCCGCGACGGAGCGAGGTAATTCCTATACGGCCTTGCTGCAGTCGCTTGCTATACCTGCCAGCCTCAGTGCGGGGAGTAGCACAAAGACTTCGCTAGCCATTCCAAACCGTGACAATCCTTTTTTTAAAACCATTTTTGCTGATTACGACCCTAAGATGCAGATGCCTGCGTCTGTCAGAAAGCTGGTATGGTCGCGTTCTTCGGAAGACATCCTGAAATACAGAGGGGGAGCACCATACCTGTCGCGTTTCGATAGAGGACAGGGAAAGGTATACCTGTTGGCCGCGCCGTTGCAACCTGATCAGAACGAGTTGGTGAATCATGCGCTCTTCGTGCCCGTCATGTACCGATTGGCTATTAGTAGCTACAAGCAGGAACAGCAATTGGCTTATCGATTGCAGAATATGACGATCACTATACCTGTTCAAAAGCAGGCAGGCGGTGAGAATATTTACAAGTTGGTGAAAGACAGCACAGCTTTCATACCGGAGCAGCAAGTAAGGGGAGGACGCCTGGTTTTCAACGTGCCGCCAGACCTGGAAGAGGCTGGTTTTTACCAATTGCAGCTTCAGGACAAAACAGTGGGCAGCTTCGCATTCAACTACGATAAACAAGAGTCGTTGCTGGAGCAGTATAGCCCGGAAGAGCTGAGAAACTTTCTGCCCAAAGATCAACGGCAAGTACACATTTACGACTACAGCGACACCTTTACGGTAAAGAGCGAGTTTGAAAAACGATTTTTTGGCGTCACGCTTTGGAAATATTGCCTAATATTGTGTCTGATTTTCTTGATGGCAGAAATAGCCCTAATCAGATTCCTCTAACATGAAACTTCTTCTCAAAGCAGTCCGCATTTACGATTCCACGTCACCTTTTCACCTTCAGCGCCAAAACATCCTCATTGAGAATGGCACAATCACTTCCATTGGAGGTGATGATCACGAGGCCGACCAGACCATTGAAATGGAAGGGCTTTGCGTGTCGGCAGGCTGGGTTGATTTGTATGCACAGGTAGGGGAGCCGGGGCTGGAACACAAAGAGGATATAGAATCTTTGGCCGCCGCTGCCGCAACGGGTGGTTTTACGGATGTACTGTGCATGCCGAATGTGCAGCCCATCGTGCAATCCAAGGGCGCCATCAATTTTATCAAGGCAAAGTCAGCAGGCCTTCCGGTTAATTTACTGCCGGCCGGTGCTGTAACAGTAGATACGCAGGGCAAGGAACTGACCGAGATGATCGACCTGCAGCGAGCCGGTGCCGTAGCGTTCAGCGATGGTGCTAAACCAGTGCAGGGAGCCGAGGTAATTGTGAAGGCACTGCAATACCTGCAGCCCTTTGACGGCGTGCTGATGAACCGACCGGAACACACACGCCTGACAGAGTACGGGCAGATGCACGAAGGGATTGTGAGCACCCAACTCGGCATGAAAGGTATACCTGCGCTAGCCGAGGAAGTAATGGTAACGCGTGACTTGCAACTGTTAGCGTATACAGGAGGACGGTTGCACTTCTCGCTTGTATCGACTACTGCTGCTGTGGAGGCTATTCGTCAGGCCAAAGCCAAAGGCCTGCAGGTAACCTGCGATGTAGCGAGTTACCAGGTTGCCTACACCGACGACACCATCGCACCTTTCGACACCAACTTCAAAGTATCTCCTCCTTTCAGAGGCGAAGCGGATAGAGCGGCTATCCTGCAGGGACTTGCTGACGGCACCATTGACGCGATCGTGTCCGGGCACCAGCCGCAGGACACGGAGAGCAAGAAGCTTGAGTTCGACCTGGCTGAGTTTGGGATCATCAACCTCGAAACCGCTTTTGCTGTGGCCAACAACAGCATGGGCGATGCACTTCCGTTGGAAAAATTGATCGAAAAGTTAACCAATGCTCCCCGCCAGATCCTGCGTCTGCCTGCCTGTGGAATAGCGGAAGGTGAGAAGGCTTGTCTGACCCTGTTTCATCCGGACCTGACCTGGACCCCTACGCCGGAAAGCACCCGCTCTAAATCCAGAAACTCTCCTTTCCTGGGGCGTGAACTCACAGGCAAGGTAATAGGCCTTGTTAATAAGGGACATTTAGTACTTAATCATTCTTTTTAATATATTTATAGCTATATTCTTGTCAGCAGTCGGCCTGACCCGAATAAGCGAATAACAAAACTGGATCAAATGATTGGAAGAGTGGGAGTGCGCTACGGCGTACTGTGCGGATTAGCTTCTTTTGCCATCATCCTGGCCTTATACCTGATGGGGTATAACGCACTGGGGGATGCAGGGCGCTGGAGTTACCTGCCTTTGCCTATCTTTATTTTTATGGGACTGCGTTACTTCAAATTATTTCACGATGCCGAAATTGGTTTCTGGAAAGGAGTGCGCGTGAGCCTATCGGTTACTTTTTATACCGCCCTCAGTGCTGCCATGCTGCTATACCTGATGCTATACCTGGTAGGTCCCGAGATCATACAGCAGCATGTGGTGGAGCTGAGGGCGCTGCTTGACCAGAGCCGGGAAGCGCAGATTAAACTGATAGGCGAGGAAAACTTTGAGCAGGCTTATAAAGAGTTGGACAATTTATCGCCAAGTATGTTGGCTACACACGATTTTTTGAGCAGGATGGTAGTAGGGACGTTATTTTCGATAGTAGCTGCTGTATTTTTCAGAAAGTAATTCATCTTCACATAAACCCTACACTAACATGACTGAAACCCAACCTTCTTTATCCTCTGTAGCGCTTAAGTATGGCCTGATGGGCGCGCTGGCATCTGTTGTTTTCACTGCTATCCTGCTAATCGCTGGCGTGAACGTAAGTGGCTGGATAGGCTCTTTAGGCTATCTTATCCTGATTGCCTTTATGGTGATTGCCATGAAGGAATACAAAAAGCAAAACCACGGTTATATGTCCTATGGCCAGGGCCTGGGTATAGGCACGCTGGTAGCACTCGCTTTCGGTGTGTTGGGCGGTGTGTTTATGTATATCTATACCTCCTTCGTTGATCCGAACTACACTGCCACCATGATGGACAAGCAGCGTATCGAGCTGGAGGAGAAAGGTATGAGCGACGAGCAGATCGAGCAGGCAATCGCCATTGGCGAGTCCGTGTCCAGCCCTGTAATGATGATTGTGTGGTCTATCGTGGGCTATCTGGTAATCGGTTTCCTGATTTCGCTTATAGTATCCGCCGTGATGAAGAACAATCGTCCGGAGTTTGAATAAAAAGCATGCAATACCCTTATGATATATCAGTGGTGGTTCCTCTTTTAAACGAAGAGGAATCGCTGCCTGAACTGGTCCGTTGGATCAAGCGTGTGATGCACGCGCACAGTTTCACTTACGAGATCATCCTGGTAGACGACGGTAGCACCGACCGTTCCTGGGATGTGATCACAGAATTGAGTGCCGAAGACAATACTGTCAAAGGTATCAGCTTTAACCGCAACTACGGCAAGTCTGCCGCTCTCAACGAAGGCTTCAAGCGCTGCTCGGGCGAAGTAGTCATCACCATGGACGCCGACCTGCAGGACAGCCCGGAGGAAATCCCTGCCCTGTACGATATGATCAAGCACCAGCGCTATGATCTGGTGTCCGGCTGGAAGCAGAAGCGCTTCGACCCGATCAGCAAAACAATTCCAACCAAGTTATTCAATGCGGCAACCCGGAGCTTGTCCGGTATCCAGCTGCACGATTTTAATTGCGGGCTCAAGGCCTACCGCCAACTGCTCGTAAAGAGCATCGAGGTGCACGGCGAGATGCACCGCTATATACCTGTTATCGCCAAGTGGCACGGCTTCACCCGCATCGGCGAGAAAGTGGTGCAGCACCAGGAGCGCAAGTACGGCACCACCAAGTTCGGGCTCGAGCGTTTTGTCTACGGCTTCCTCGACCTGCTGTCTATCACGTTTGTGAGCCGTTTCAAGAAGCGCCCGATGCACTTTTTTGGCACATTGGGCACGCTTTCCTTTGTAGTTGGTCTGGGCATTACGCTCTGGTTAATTATCCAGAAAGTGTTCACGCTATACCCGGAAGGCCGTGTGCGCGATGTGGTAGACCAGCCTTTGTTCTATTTGTCGCTGGTGGCCGTTATTCTGGGGGTGCAGCTTTTCCTGGCAGGCTTCCTGGCCGAGATGATGTCGATGACGTCCAGCAAAAAGAATGAATACCTGATCCGGGATCGGGCAGGATTGATCAAAAAATAATGGCAGGAAGGCGTATCGTGCTAGTAGGGCCTGCGCACCCTTTGCGGGGTGGGGGTATGTCTACGTTCAACGAGCGCCTGGCCGTAGCCTTTCAGGAGGCTGGCGACAAAGTAGAAATCGTATCGTTCAGCCTGCAGTATCCTTCCTTTCTGTTTCCCGGCAAAAGCCAGTTCACCGATGAGCCCGCGCCACAGGGCATCACCATCAAATCGCTGATCAACTCCATCAACCCGATCAGCTGGATTCGCGCCGGAAACTACATTCGGCATCAAAAACCGGATCTGGTCATTTTCAGGTACTGGCTACCCTTCATGGGGCCAGCCCTAGGCACTATTGCCCGTATCGTGAAGCGCAACAGGTATAGCCGCATCCTAGCCATTACCGACAACGTGGTGCCACACGAAAAGCGGCCGGGCGATGTGCCTTTCACGAAGTACTTCCTAAGTGCTTGCCATGGTTTTTTGACCATGTCGCGGGCGGTGCAGCAGGATCTGCAGCGTTTCGAGCCAAACAAACCCAACCTATACCTGCCGCATCCGCTCTACGACAACTTTGGGCCTGCCGAAAGCAAAGCAGAAGCCTGTGCTGCTCTGGGGCTGGACCCAAACGTGAGGTACCTGCTCTTCTTCGGTTTTATCCGGGCCTACAAAGGACTCGACCTGTTGCTGGAGGCGATGGCTATGCCTGCGCTGCAGGCTGTACCTGACCTGAAACTGCTGATAGCAGGTGAGTTTTACGAAGACGCAAAGCCTTACTACGAACTGATCGAAAAGCACGGGCTACAGGACCGGCTCGTGCTCCGAACAGATTTTATACCCAATGCCGAAGTGCGTCACTATTTCTGCGCAGCAGATTTGGTGGTGCAGCCTTATAAGCACGCCACGCAGAGCGGCGTAACACAAGTTGCCTACCATTTCGACAAGCCGATGGTGGTGACCAATGTGGGTGGCTTAGCGGAATTGGTGCCGGCCGGAGAGGTGGGATATGTAGTGGAACCTGATCCCCAAGCAGTAGCGTCTGCCATTTCTGATTTCTATACCTCAGCGAAAGCGGAAACCTTTGTCCGAAACATCGCCAGGTATAAGGCGCGGTTTAGCTGGAGCCGCTTCGTGGAGGCGGTATACGAACTAGCTGCGAAGGTATAGTGAGAATGCTTTAACCGGGCCATCAGCTACCAGATTGGCAAAAATCCGTGCGCAGGGCAAATAGGACAAGTGCAAACAGGATGACCGCCCGCTATGGCCTATTATTTCTATACCTGTTAAAAACAGTACACGGTAAATCATTTCTAAAGACGGCATGCACCATGACTGGTCCAACAAGTAAATACTACTTGGTACCAGCTTGCTGGCAGAAAATTTATTCTGGATCGCTCTTTCGTTATATTTCCTGATAATATCAGTGTCCATATCTGGAAAAATAGGCTGTAATATTTTATGGATTAATTTACCCTTACGCTTGTCATAACATCAAACATACTTTATATTTAATGTCTGAACTCGCTGTGAAGCTATTTGATAACTATGCGTAAACGCCCCGCTTACCTCACTCTCGTTCTTTTTCTAAACCTGCTGCCTTTCACCATTCTTGCACAGACTGACACCAGTTTCGTAAGCAATGCGGTTTCGGACGCTCTCAGGCAGTACCGCACCGCGGTTGGGGTGCACGCACATCTCTATAACGGACCAGAGTACTTTGTGCCTGTTAAAACCTATGTAAAAGGGCATCAATTCTATCAGGACAAAATCTACCAGAATGGTGCCGTAAAGTATGACGGGACCTGGTTTGAGGACGTGCCGATGCTCTATGACCTGGTGCTGGACGAACTCGTGATTGTAAACCATGGCAGCGGCCAGGCCCAGCGACTGGTGAAAAGCCGGGTGGATGCCTTTAACCTGCATGGGCACAACTTTGTCAGGTTGCAGGCCGACAGCACAACTAGCGTTTCTATTCAGCCAGGTTTCTACGATATGCTCCACAGCGGTAGTGTGCAGGTGCTGATGAAGCGTGAAAAGATACTCTTTGAACGGGCTAGCACCGAAGGTATGGAGGGAGAGTACAGGGATATCGATAAATTTTTCCTGGTGAAAGACGGTGTATACCACCAGGTGAGCAGCAAGCGCTCCGTGATGCGGGTACTGCAGGACCAGAAGAAGCCCCTGAATAAATTTGCCAGCGCCAACAAGCTCCGCTTCCGCAAGAACCGGGAAAATGCGATCGTGAGAATTGCAGAGCACTACGACTCGCTCCAGCAATAACCTGACGCGACACCAGTCTATCTCAACATCTGTTTAAGCTCTCTCACTACATATGACCCATTTTTACAGAGTATTTTTGCTGGTATTGCTGTACTGTATAACAACGGCAATGCCTGCAGTGGCCCAACAGCGGACTGAGGCTCCGCTTATCAGCGGTTCGTTCCGTAACATGACTTTTCAGGAATTTGCGCAGCGGCTGGAAACCCGATTGCCTTACAAGTTCTACTTCGAACAGGCAGTGGCCGACAGCATCAAGGTGGATCTGGAGGTAGAAGGAGAGCCGCTCAATCTGGTGCTTGCCCAAATTCTGAAGGACACAGAATACAAATTCGCCATCACGGAGCAGCGCCAAATCTTCATCACGCGGCAAAACCCGATCATGACCAGCCTGCCTTCCAACTTCTTCAAGGATGAGGAGGAGGCGAGGAGAAGCAGCCAGCTTGCCGCGCCAGCCTACCTGCCGCAACAGCAGGAAACCAAGAAACGAATTCAATCTGAGATAAAGCTTTATGAGATCGGCACCCCGAACGGAAACAAAACCGGCCGGGCGAACCTGGCAGGCACGCTGCGCGACGCCAATACCGGAGAGCCGATCATTGGCGCCCATATTTACATCGAGTCTCCTTCCATCGGCACCGCATCAGACCAGTATGGTTATTACTCCCTGTCCCTCCCAGTGGGGCGACACGAACTGAATATCCGCGCGGTTGGGCTTAAAAACACAAAGCGCCAGGTAATTCTGCACAGCGACGGTAAACTCGACATTGAAGTGGAAGAAGATATCCGCACTCTGAAAGAGGTACTGGTGGAGGCCGAAAAAGACCGCAACGTAACAGGTTTGCAGATGGGCATGGAGCGACTCGACATCCGCACGATTCGGCAGGTGCCAACAGCATTTGGCGAGACGGACATTCTGAGAGTAGTGCTGACGCTGCCGGGCGTGAAATCGGTGGGTGAGGGCACCACGGGTATGAACGTGCGCGGCGGCTCTACCGACCAGAACCTGATCTTGCTCAACGATGCTACCGTTTACAATCCCTCGCACCTGTTTGGTTTCTTCTCCGCTTTCAACCCGGATGTGATCAAATCAGTGGAGCTTTACAAGAGCGCCGTGCCCGCCCGCTACGGTGGCCGCCTGTCGTCGGTGCTGGAAGTAACCTCACGGGAAGGCAACAAAAAGCAGTTTAGCGGAACAGGAGGTATCGGACTGCTGACAAGCCGTCTGACACTGGAAGGGCCGATCATCAAAGACAAAACCTCCATTCTGGTAGGGGGACGCTCCACCTACTCTGACTGGCTGCTCAAGAAGATTCCGAACAAGTCCTTCAGTAACAGCGAGGCTTCTTTCTATGACATCAACACGCACATTAGCCACGAGATAAATGAAAAGAACACCGTATACCTGAACGGTTATGTTAGCAAGGACCGTTTCAAGCTCGCGGCCGACACGCTGTACCGCTTCCAGAACCAGAACGCCAGCATCAAGTGGAAGCACAACTTCCACAACAAGCTCTACAGCGTGGTGACGGGCACCTACAGCCATTACGGATACGACATCTCGAACGAGGAAAACGCTGCAAACGCTGCTACTATGGACTTTGGAATCAGCCAAACGGGTATGCAGGTTGACTTCAACTACTTCCCGGACTCCAGGCATACCCTGGATTTCGGTGCCAGCGCCATCCGGTATGAGGTGAACCCAGGCAGCCTGAAGCCCAACCACAGCGAGTCGCTCATAGCGGCAGACAAGCTGCAGCAAGAGAAGGCCGTGGAGAGTGCCTTGTATATTTCAGACCGCTACGACATCAACCAGAAACTTTCTGTATCGGCAGGTCTACGCTACTCTTTCTTCACGGCGCTCGGTGAGCGCGATGTACTGCAGTATGCGCCAGGTATACCGATGTCGGTATACACGATCGTGGACACGGTTTCCTATGGCAAAGGCAAATCCATCGCCACGTACCACGGCCCTGAGTTCAGGCTCTCGGCCCGCTACGTGCTGTCCGATAACTCCTCCGTGAAGGCGAGCTACAACAGACTGCGCCAGTACGTGCACATGCTCTCCAACACCGCCACCATGGCCCCTACCGATACTTGGAAGCTGAGCGACAGCAACATCAAGCCGCAGGTTGGCGACCAGGTAGCCATCGGTTACTACCGCAACCTGCGCGCCAACACCATCGAGTTCTCGGCGGAGGCCTATTACAAATGGATGCAGGATTTCCTTGACTACAGGAGCGGCGCCAACATTATCATGAACCACCACATCGAAACAGATGTGGCCAATGCGGAAGGCAAGGCTTATGGCGTGGAGTTAATGCTCAAGAAAGCAACCGGCAAAATGAACGGCTGGATAAGCTATACCTATTCCCGCACCCTTGTTCGCCTCAACGACCCAACCATCTCGGAGGTGATCAACAGAGGGGAGTGGTATGCGAGCAATTACGATAAGCCCCACGACTTGACCATGATCAGCAACTACCGCTTCAGCCAGCGTTTCAGCACCTCGCTTAACTTCACGTACAGCACAGGCCGCCCGATTACGCTGCCGCTGGCCAAGTACTACGACGGTGGCTCGCACCGCATCCTGTACTCTGACCGCAACCAGTACCGCATCCCGGACTTCTACCGCGTAGACCTTGCCTTGAACATTGAGGGCAACCATAAGATCGCGAAACTGGCGCACAGCTCCTGGACAGTGGCCGTGTACAACCTGACGGGCCGCAAGAATCCTTACTCTGTTTATTTCAAGTCACAGAATGGACAGATCAGAGGGTATAAAATGTCCATTTTCGGGAGTCCGATCCCTACCATCACCTATAATTTTAAGTTTTAATCTCCATGAAGATCCGGAACTGGAAAAACCCAATTGTCTGGCTTGTGATGCTGCTTGTGAGCGGTTGCGTCGAACCCTATTTTCCTGAAGTAAAAGAGTCGACCAGCAACTTTCTGGTAGTCAATGGTTTTCTGAACGCCAATGGCCGCACCTCCATACAGCTGCTCCGATCCCAGAGCCTGAACGAAACCGAAGCCCCGCCCGCCGAAGAAAGTGCCACTGTGGTGGTGGAATCGGAGAATGGTGAGCGCTACGGTCTGCATGAAACAGGTTATGGCACCTATACACATCCTAACCTGCAACTCAGTACAGACACGAAATACAGGCTGTACATCCGCACCAAAAACGGTAATGAGTATGCATCGGATTTTGTGGAGGTAAAGACAAGTCCTGTAATAGAAGACGTCAATTGGAAGGCAGAGGACGGCGAGGTGAAAATCTACGTTAGTTCTCAGGACTTAAACAATAAAACTCACTATTATAAATGGGAATATGAACAGACCTGGCAGTTTAGGACTGCTTTTTATTCTGTCTTTATATATGAAAATGGGCAGATACGACAACGGTTGCCAGATGATAGTCCTATCTATGTTTGCTGGAAATCAGAAAACTCTACCCGGGTAGAGATAGGTTCGTCCGTAAAGTTGAGCGAGGACAGGATCAGCAACTACAGATTACTTTCTATACCTTACAATTCAGAGAAAGTAAGTATGAAATACAGCATACTGGTCAAGCAGTACGCGCTGACACGTGAGGCATACGAATACTTGGAAATGCTTAAAAAGAACACGGAAAATATCGGAACGCTGTTCGATCCACTTCCTTCGCAGTTGACAAGCAATATTCGGAGCCTTTCAAACCCCGATGAAAAAGTTATCGGTTACATATCGGCTACCACCATGGAAACAAAAAGAATATTTGTTGACAGCCGTGATCTTCCGCGCGATTGGCGACTATATTACCCAACCTGTGAAATTGATACCGTTATGAATAACATGTTGCACGAGCGGTTTGAAGGAGGTAGTCTGGTACCAGTAGACGCGATATATGGCAGTACACCGGACCCAATTGGCTATACCGCTGCTGCGCGCCCCTGTGTAGATTGCACTGTGCAGGGTACCAATGTGAAACCAGCTTTTTGGGAATAATGCTATACCTGAATCAAATGCCCGAAATGATGAAAAAACCGCGATATAACCAACCTCAGTCTGGCAGAAGAAAGTATGCGCTGCGCACGCTGCTCTGCCTGGCCATAGGTATAGCAGGTATAGGAAATGCAAGCGCACAGGCTAGCCAGGATAATGAGGCCGTGAAAAGCCTGCAGAAGCATCGGCAGGCCTCGCTGCAGGAGAAGCTATACCTGCACATCGACAGGCCGGTGTACGCCTGCGGCGACGAGCTGTGGTTTAAGGTATACAACGTAGACGGCAGCCTGCACCGCCCGCTCGACATGAGCAAAGTAACGTATGTGGAGCTGCTCGATGCGGACCAAAAGCCTGCCTTACAAGCCAAAGTAGCGATGAAAGACGGGGCAGGGAGCGGCTATTTTCAGCTTCCCAGCACGCTCCAGACGGGCAGCTATACCGTGCGGGCCTATACCAGCTGGATGAAGAATTTCGATCCGGCCTTCTACTTCCAACAGCAGGTTACCATCATCAACACCTTTGAGCAGCTCCCAAAGCAGGAGGCTCCGAAAGCCAAAGGCTACACCTTGCAGTTTTTTCCGGAAGGCGGAAATTTAGTGACAGGTATAGCAGGTCGTGTCGCTTTTAAGGTGACAGAAAGCCAGAACGGGAAAGGCGCTGCGCTGACCGGCCAGGTGCTGGACCAAGAGGGAAATGCAGTGGCAGCGCTTACGCCGCATAAGTATGGAATGGGCCGTTTTAGCTTCACACCAGAACAGGGCAAGCGCTATACTGCAAAACTGCAGTTGCCGGATGGAAGCACGATGGAACAGGCGCTGCCACAGGTACACGAGCGCGGCTATACCTTGCAACTGGCCGACAGCACAGACCAGCACCTGCATCTAGCGGTGCGCTCAGCAGGCAGACCGGACGAACACGTATACCTGCTCGGGCATACCCGTCAGCAGGTAGTCAGCTCAGAAAGAGCATTGCTCCAAAACGGAAAGTATGTGTTTAGAGTGGACAAAGCGACGCTGGCAGACGGCATCACGCACTTCACGGTATTCAACACAGCGGGGCAGCCCGTAAGTGAGCGCCTGTACTTCAAATACCCCACAAAAGAACTGGCCCTTCAGGTATCGGCGCCACAGCAGTACAACCTGCGTGACAAGGTGAGTGTGGAGTTGCAGGCCTCTTCCCAAACGCCGGCCAGCCTGTCTATGGCCGTGTATAAACTCGACTCGCTGCAGCTACAGCCACAAGGGCACATTGCCAGCTACATCTGGCTCGAGTCGGACCTGAAAGGCGCGATCGAGAGTCCCGCTTACTATTTTTCGGACGCAGGTAGGGAAGATCGTCAGGCTATGGACAACCTGATGCTGACCAATGGCTGGAGCCGTTTTAAGTGGGAGAATGTGCTGGAGAAGGACGTGCCGAAGCATGCCTATTTGCCGGAAAACCATGGCCACCTACTCTTTGGGAAAGTCACGCATAAAAGCTCCGGACAGCCCGCTCCGGGTATTATGACCTATCTGGCATCGCCGGGCCGTCCCATCCGCTTTTACAATGCCCAAAGCAATGCCGATGGCAAGTTGCTGTTTGAATTGAAGGACTTTTATGGCAACAAAGACCTCGTGCTGCAAAGCGATTTCACCAAAGACAGTACCTATCATTTTGAGTTGCTCAGCCCTTTTTCTACTCGCTATACCTCGGGGCCGCTCTCTCCGCTTCAGCTAACAGAGGCGAGAAAGGCAGATATTACAGAACGCCACATGCAGGTCCAAGTGGAGCATGCTTACTATGGCGGTTACCGCAACAGGTTCCATACGCCAGGTATAGACAGCACGGCATTTTACGGGCAGCCATCGGAGAGCTACCTGCTAGATGATTACAAGCGCTTTAAGGTGATGGAGGAAGTGATGCGAGAATATGTGCAGGCCGTTCAGGTGCGTACACGAGGCCGAAACTTTCACTTCATGGTCATGAATCGGCCTTACAAATCGATTTTCCGCCAGGATCCGATGGTGCTGCTGGACGGTGTACCCGTGTTTAACATCAATAAAATCATCGCCTTCGATCCGTTGAAGGTGAAGCAGCTGGATGTGATTGCCAGCCGTTTCTTCCATGGCCCATTGTCCTACGACGGTCTGGTGAGTTATCATACTTACGGAGGTGATCTGGCGGGCTTTGAGCTGGATTCCAGGGCGCTGATGCAGGCATACGAAGGACTTCAGCAGCAGCGCGAGTTCTACGCACCAACCTACGAAACACCGGAGCAGAAGAGTAGCCGACTGGCAGATTTCAGAAACCTGCTGCACTGGGCCCCGGACATCACGCTGGAGCCTGGCAAGGAAGAACAGGTGAGCTTCTATACCTCCGATCAGCCGGGGACTTACCTGGTGGTGGTGCAAGGGCTGACGGCGACAGGCGAGACCGGCTACCAACTGCTGCAGATCAAGGTAAACGGACCGGTTGCGCAAAAGCATTAATCAAATCCTACAGGTATAAGAAAGCCCCTGCTGGTATCAACCGGCAGGGGCTTTTTATGTGGAGTCAGCTATACCTTAGAGCATTTGCACACCGGTGTAGGTATAAGGACTTATCTTTTTCAGCTCGGCCTTGATGGCATCACTCACCTGCAGTGTGTCGATGAAGTTGGAGATGGTCTGCTCGGTAATCTTTTCGTTCTTGCGGGTCAGGTCTTTCAGGGCCTCGTACGGCTGCGGGTATCCTTCGCGGCGCAGCACGGTCTGGATACCTTCTGCCACAACAGCCCAGTTCTCTTCCAGGTGATGGCGCAGCGCCGCCTCGTTCAGCTCCAGTTTGCCAATGCCGCGCTCCAGCGACTTCAGAGCGATCACCACGTGCGCCAGCGGCACACCGATGTTGCGCAGCACAGTAGAGTCAGTGAGGTCGCGCTGCAGGCGGGAAATGGGCAGTTTGGCCGACAGGTGCTCCAGCACGGCGTTGGCTATACCTAGGTTTCCTTCGGCGTTCTCAAAATCAATTGGGTTTACCTTGTGCGGCATGGCCGACGAACCAACTTCGCCTGCTTTGATCTTCTGCTTGAAATAACCCATCGACACATACTGCCACACATCACGCGAAAAGTCGATCAGGATGGTGTTGAGGCGCTTGATGCCATCAAAGTAGGCGGCCAGGTTGTCGTAGTGCTCGATCTGGGTAGTATACTGGCTGCGGCGCAGGCCCAGTGCCTCCTGCACAAAGCGGTTACCAAACTCCGGCCAGTTCACATCCGGGTAAGCCACGTGGTGTGCATTGAAGTTACCGGTAGCTCCGCCAAACTTGGCTGAGAACGGAACCTGGCGCACTTGGTCCATCTGTGCTTCGAGTCGCTCGGCAAACACCATGATCTCTTTGCCCAAACGGGTAGGGGAGGCCGGCTGCCCGTGAGTGTGGGCCAGCATCGGGATGTCCTTCCAGGTGTGCGCCAACTCTACTAGTGTTTGGTGCAACTGCTGGTAAAGCGGCATCAGCACACGGTCGTCAGCCTCACGCAGCGAGAGCGGTATGGCCGTGTTGTTCACATCCTGCGAGGTGAGGCCAAAGTGGATGAACTCCTTGTACTGGCCTAGGCCAAGTGCGTCAAACTTCTCTTTGATGAAATATTCGACCGCCTTCACATCATGATTCGTGGTCTTTTCCGTTTCCTTGATGCGCAGCGCGTCTGCTTCAGAAAATTGCTCGTAAATTGCCCGCAGTTCCTGAAACTGATAAGGGGCTACACTGGCCAGTTGTGGCAGCGGCAGCTCACAGAGCGCTATAAAATATTCCACCTCTACCAGCACACGGTAGCGGATCAGTCCGAATTCAGAAAAGTAGGCGGCTAACTCTGTTGTGTTGCGGCGGTAGCGACCGTCCACCGGAGATATGGCCGTGAGTGATGTCAGGTTCATGCAAAGAGAATGTTTCGTTGTTCAAAGATAAGCTTAAAGCCATCGTGCGCCAAATCGCGCAGGAGCTATTTAGCAGTCACTAAGCTTAAAACAGCGCAAAAATACCCGGCTTTCTGCAAAAAGAGCACGATTGTCTCTTTTACTAACAATTTGCTGTAAGGTGCTGCAAATGAAATGATTGGCCCTGTTTTTGTAAGATGGAGTGCTGTTAAGCCCACCTCCGTACATCCAAATCCGGCTATGGTCGTATGCGGGTTAGATAACACAAACCACACGCTGTTACGTATGCGTGATGAAGTACTATATTATAGTGGTACTATATTTTAAAACTTAATCTAATTAGCGTAATTCGCATCCTGATATTTTGAACCAGCGATTGAAACAAAGCATACTGATTGGGGCCGGCGTTGTCGTGGGCCTTTTCCTGATCCTCCTGATTTCCCTGTTTGCATTTAGAAGTAGCCTGCTGAGCTATACCGTGAATCGTGTGGTGGAGAAGGTGGAGAGCCGCTACCCAGTAGATTTAACGATCGGGAGCGCTAAGTTTAACGGACTTACTTCGGTCGTGCTGAGCGACATAAGCCTTGTGCCGCACGGGCAGCCACAGCTCTTTAAAACAGACAGCGTGCACGCCTCGGTGGGTTTTCGCTCCCTTTTTAAAGGGCGCATCGTGCTCCGCGGGCTCAATGTTTCCAACGGCTACCTGACGGCTATCAAGGACGGGGACCGCAACAACTTCTCGTTCCTGTTTAAAAATGGCAGCGCGCAGCCAGTTGACACCACTGCCAAGGGTGGGCGCAATTACGGCGCACTCCTCAACCGCGTGCTCGAAACGGCTTTCGATAACGTACCCGACCAAGTGGATTTCAACAACCTGAACGTCTCCTATACCTCTCCCAATCGCAAGATCGACATCAAGATGCCTTTCCTAACGATCGAGGATGGCAAGATAGCCTCGGAGGTTTCCATTCGCACCGATTCGCTTACGAACAACATGTTTGTGAAGGGGACGATCAACCCGCGCGATTACAACATCAAAGCCAGCCTTTATACCTCCGACACGCTGGGCATCCGGCTGCCTTATATCCAGGAGAAATTCAGCGGAACGGTGGCCTTCGACACCCTGCACCTGGGCATGACCGATAAGCGCTTCCGGCGTGACAAGCTCACTGTTAAAGGCACTGCCATGGTGAATAACCTGACCGTGAACCACGAGAAGCTGGCCGACGAGCCGATCTTCCTGCGCGAGGGTGCCGTTAACTATGTGGTTTCGCTTGGTCAGAACCTGTTTGTGGTGGATAGCCTGACAGAGGTGCGGGTGAACAGGGCCCGCGCCAACGTATACGCTTCCTATAGCAATGCCAATTCCAAGGTCATCGACCTGAAAGTGCGCACCGAAGAGTTGCCTGCCAACGACTTTTTCGAGTCGCTGCCAACCGGACTTTTCGAAACGCTGGAAGGTATACAGGCAGAAGGAAAATTGCAGTATAAAATGAAATTCCACGTGGACCTCGACAGTGTGGAGCGGGTGGTATTTGACTCAGACCTGGATGCCTCAGAAGACTTCAAGGTGGTGAAGTGGGGGAAGGCGAACCTCGACAAACTGAAGGGACCCTTTATGCACACCATGTACGAGTACGGCAAGCCAATTCGTACGTTCATGGTTGGTCCGGCCAACCCCTTCTACGCACCGCTCAACCAGATTTCGCCCTACCTGCGCAACGCTGTACTCACGGCAGAGGACGCAGGATTCTACAGTCACAAAGGGTTTCATGAAGAGGCTTTCCGCCAGGCCATTGCTACAAACATCAAGAAGCGCGAGTTTGTGCGCGGCGGCAGTACTATCTCCATGCAACTGGTCAAGAACGTGTTCCTGACACGCAAGAAAACTGTGTCTCGCAAGGTAGAGGAGGCCATCATTGTGTGGCTGATTGAGAATGAGCGGATCATTTCGAAGAACAGGATGTTCGAGATTTACCTCAACATCATTGAGTGGGGGCCGGATGTATACGGTGCCAAGGATGCCTCGCGTTTTTATTTTGGCAAGCAGCCTTCCGAACTCAACCTGGCCGAGTCCATTTTCCTGACCAGCATCATCCCGAGCCCAAAGCGCTACCGTTCCTCTTTTGACAGCTACGGCAACCTCCGTAGCTGGAAGTCCGGCTACTACCGCCTGATCGGGGGCATTATGGCGCGGCGCGGGCTGATCTCGCAGGCGGAGTACGAAAACCTGCAGCCGAACGTGCGGCTTTACGGACGTGCCCGCGACCTGATCGTGACGGCGCCGGACGCAGAGTACGAGGACACAACGGAATTTGAACTGGAAACAATCGATATGCTGGGCTTTTAGGCCTGCGCTATACCTGAAACAACGGCCGGTGCTTGTAATTGCGCCGGCCGTTGTTTTGTTTTGAGCCGGTAACATCGGCCATCTTTCTCAACAAATTAAACATACCTGTGAGTACACCCCAGATACCCTTGCCTGAAGATCCTAATCACCAAGAGAACAAGCCTCGTTTTGGGCTGCGAAGCGTGCAGGAGCTACTTGTGCGTGCCAGCTTCGACTGGTTTCTGCTGGCGCTGATCGGCATGATCGTGCTGGCCTGGCTCTGGCCGGAAGGCGGTATAGATCGCGAACCTGTCTCACTCAGTGATGTGGCAGGTATAGGTGTCTCACTGATCTTCTTCTTTTACGGACTTCGCCTGAGCCCAGAAAAGCTTCGGGCTGGCCTTGGCAGCTGGCGACTCCACCTGGTGGTGCAGGCCTCAACCTTTTTGCTTTTCCCACTGCTCATTATGCCCCTGCACGGGTTTTTTGAAGGCACTCAATATGAACTGCTCTGGCTCGGGGCTTTCTACTTGGCGGCTTTGCCGTCTACGGTTTCTTCTTCGGTGGTAATGGTGTCGATAGCGGGGGGCAATATTCCGGCGGCTATCTTCAATGCCAGTATTTCGAGTTTGGTAGGCGTGTTTATCACACCGCTGTGGATGGGGCTATACCTGACGGCCGGCTCCGGTGACTTCGACATGGGGCAGGTGATGGGCAAGCTGGTGCTGCAGGTGCTGCTGCCGGTTGCGCTGGGCATTGTGCTGCACCGGTATTGGGGAGCTTTTGCAGAGCGCAACCGCAAGCAACTGCGCCTGTCCGATCAAATCATCATCTTGCTCATCGTATATACCTCTTTCTGCGAATCTTTTGCCCGCGATATGTTCAGTGGCTATAGTGTTGGCAACCTGCTGTTACTCGGGTTGGCTATGATTGGCCTGTTCTTGTTGGTGTACGGCATTGTTCATGTCATCAGTCAGATGATGAACTTCAGTCCGGCTGACCGTATCACGGCTATTTTCTGTGGCTCCAAGAAGTCGCTGGTGCACGGTACGGTTATGGCCAAGGTGCTTTTCCCTGATGCCAACATGGTAGGCATCATGCTGCTGCCGATCATGATCTACCACGCCCTGCAGCTCCTGGCCTCCAGCGTGATCGCGCAGTCCATCGCCCGCAGGTATGGCCTGTCGGTGAAAGGCGAGTAGATCCAAATAAAAAAAGGGCTGCCCCATGCGGACAGCCCTTTTAGTTTCTTTTTGGCTAAATAGTTGAGGGTTATTGCTATGCAACCTGCTTGACAGGCTTTTCTTTCTTGATTTCCTCTTCTTTCAGTAATTTCTTATCCAGTATGAACGGTCCGAACGGCAGGAGCGATGCAACCACGGCAGCCGCTACTTTCTTGATAGACCAGTTATGCGTCAGGGTTACTTCCAGCACCGACATCATGTACAGCACAAACAGCACTCCGTGTGCCCAGCCTGTGTACTTCACGGCCTCAGGTATACCGGCCATGTACTTCAGCGGCATGGCGATGCCCAAAAGTAGCAGGTAAGATACACCTTCATAAATACCAATGGTGCGAAGTCTTGAAATAGGGGTTCTCATATTGTAATGCTTTTGTTCTGCTGCAATTTAGCACTTAACAGCCGAGTAACCTTAATCGTGCCATCGGAATGCAGAAAATTACGACAGACGGCAGGTATGGCCGCCAGGGGAAAAGCAAACAGGCTGCCTTTGGGGCAGCCTGTTGTGATTAGAAGCAGTTGATAATTAGTTTACAGATATTGGGGCAGCTAGAAATTCAACTTTTTCTCCAGCATCATTTGTGCCTTCAACAGACCAGTCACCTGTAATTTCGCCTTCCTGGTTCTTTTTAAAGTTCTTGAAGGTAATGGTGAAAGAATTGCTGTAATTGGAAGCTATATCGCCTAACTGCCATGAAATATTGCTATTGCTTTCGTTATTTCCTTTCGCAGTTTTTCTTATTTCAGCTGTATTGCCATTTTTATCAGTAGCTGAAACAAACTCAGTAAATGCTGTCAAGCCTCCCTGGATTTTAGCTCCTTTAATGTTAATACATGCATTGAACGAGTATCTTACAGTGTATAAAGTGTAATCAGTGTTAACAACTGTATTTATTAATTGGCCTGTAAGCTCTGTATTTGCGCATCGTGCTACCACTACTATATCTGCAGCGGTTTCTGTGCCTTCAAATGCTGAGCCGCCTCCTGTGTATCTTACGCGCCAGCCAAATGTGCCTACCGCATCAGGAGTATAAGTATGATTGAAACTTAAACCAGTTTTTTGAATCTGAGTTGTTACCACATCTTCCCAGTACGTAGCACTGGCGGCGTCAGTGTAAGGACCATTTTCACCTAGCTTGGCTCTTTGCAGGTTCATTGTGCCTTGTGTCGGAAGTGATCCACCTCCGGCAGGAGCGCCCACTGTAACTGTAATAGTTACTGGAGTACCAACTACAACAGGTGATTCAGAAAAAGTTAGCGAAAGGGTTGGAGTCGCTTTTTGGTTACCCTGTCCTCCAGCATTGTTGTTAGGTGTCCCATTACCTGCCTGCGCTTTAACTTTAGCCGCATCAATAGACGAGGCATTCAGGCCCACATCATCAAGATCTTTTGTACAGCTTGTGAAAGTACCGGCTAACATGAGTAGCGCTGTGGTGAAAATGTACAGTTTCTTCATTTTGATTTTTTATAAAGGGTGAGTAGTTGGATATAGATATATTTTAATCTTTCTGCTTTAACTTCTGTTATGGTAAAATTGTTTCATTAAATTTTATTATTCAAATATTTAAGTAAAAATATTTTAATATAAAATTTATATAATCATATCCAGGTCTGCGTAAATAGGATTGAAAAATCGCGGTTCCCATGGGCGTTGAAGTATTATTTATAGACAGAATTAATGGAAGTAAAGCAGCGGCAGACCTGCAATTGCACAAAAAAAACAGCCTGACAGCTCTCGAAAAGAAGCTGTCAGGCTGTGCTGTTATGCTCAAAAATAAACTACGAACTCAGACCATAGTTGTAAAGGTGGGTTCGGGCGTATTGGGAACGAACTTCTTGGAAGATAGTCTTCACAAAAGCCTGGTCTATACCTGCGCTGCTGGCTTGGTGCAAGAGGTTTTCCAATACCAGATCCCAGCGCACCAGGTCAGGCGTCTCAGAGCCCCTTTCAACCGGCTTGCTGTAGTCACCAAGCTGTGCTGTCACCTTGGTGCGGCGCGACAGTAAAGTCAGCAACTCGTCATCCAGATTCTCGATCTCCTTACGCAGTTTTTCCACCTGGGCATTCTGCTTTAGCTTTTCGGCCGGTGTGTGCTGCTGCTTCAAAGCCTGCAGGAGCATGTGCAATTCCTGCGGCATGATCTGTTGTTGGGCATCGCTCAGAGCAGCGGCCGGGTTATGGTGCGACTCTACCATCAGGCCATCGTAGCCCAGGTCGAGGGCGCGCTGGCTTACCGGGCGCAGCAAACTGCGGCGGCCCGCAATGTGGCTGGCATCGCAGTACATGGCCAGGTCGGGCAACTGCTGCCGCAGTTCCAGGGCGTGCTCCCACTTGGGGTGATTGCGGTAAGGGGCGCTGTCCAGGGTAGAGAAACCACGGTGCATGGCACCAAGATCCGTAATGCCACTATTGTGCAAGCGCTCCAGGGCTCCCAGCCACAAAGCCAGGTCGGGGTTTACAGGGTTCTTCACAAGCACAGCCACTTGCACGCCTCTCAAGGCGTCGGCTATTTCCTGCACCAGGAAAGGGTTTACAGTCGTGTGGGCGCCAATTAGCAGAATATCCACATCCTGCTTCAGGGCCTGTTCGGCCTGTGTGGCATTGGCTACTTCGCAGGCGGTGTGCAGGCCTGTTTCCTGTTTCACAGTGCGTAACCACTCCAGCCCAACATTACCTACTCCCTGAAAGCTTCCCGGACGGGTGCGTGGCTTCCAGATGCCCGCTCTGAACACCGACACGCCTTTCACCTTCTTCAGGCCAAGGGCGGTTTGCAACATTTGCGCTTCACTCTCAGCGCTGCACGGACCAGCAATAACCATTGGTCGCTTGTTGCCTACCAACTGGCTTTGCCGTCCTGCTAACTTCTTGCTGCTTTGTGCTGCTGTACTCATGGATTTATGAAATTTAGAATATGCCTTAAAACAAAAAAGCCCCGCTTGTGGCGGGGCTCCTGTGGTACCTGTGTATGTAGATGTTTTACCTAACGCACAAAGTTCTACCAGGGAGCCCCGTCTGAGGCACCAGCTTAGAATTTGTAAAAATATAGGCGTTAGCAAAAATCATTTCTTCTCAATTATTCTGCAATTGAAAGTGTTTTAACTCACAAAAGCAAATATAGTGTATTTATTTTTCTAAAAATCTTAAAAAATCTACCTTAAGACATGTTCGTGTCAGGCGGTGGCGGCAATTCGTTCTCCTTTTTCGGGAAGAGGAGCGAAGCCACAATGGACACTGTCAGTATACCGGCCACCACCAGCAGGGCATAACGCATATCCATATGATAAATATCGCTCAGCAACAGCTTGGCCCCGATGAAAACGAGGATCAGCGACAGGCCATAGTGCAGGTAATGGAACAGCTGCATGATGCCGGCCAAGGCAAAGTATAGCGCCCGCAGACCGAGCAGGGCAAACACGTTGGAGGTATAGACGATGAATGGGTCTTTCGAAATAGCCAGAATGGCAGGTATAGAATCGGCCGCAAACACCACGTCGGTGCTCTCTACCATGATGAGCACCAGAAAGAGCGGCGTAGCGTGAAGCTTGCCGTCTATGCGGGTGAAGAACTTGCCTCCCACGGCCGTTTTTGTGAAGCGCAGCTTCTGGCTGGCCCACACAATCAGCGGATTTTGCTCCGGGTGCAGCTCATCGTCACTTTTGGTGAAGGCCATTTTGATACCCGTGTATACCAGGAAGGCCCCGAGAATGTAGATGATGAAATGGAACTTGGCAATAAGCGCCACACCCACCAGGATAAAGATACCCCGCAGCACCAGAGCGCCGATGATACCCCAGAACAGAATTTTGTGCTGGTACTGCTGCGGCACCTTGAAAAAGCTGAATATCAGAATGAAGACAAACAGGTTGTCAACGCTCAGGGACTTCTCGATCAGGTAGGCCGTCAGGAACTCCATGGCGGGACCGGAGCCCTTCCAGTAGTAAATGCCCACATTGAACAGAAGCGCGAGCATGATCCAGAAACCGCTCCAGAGCAGGGCCTCCTTTATCTTGACCACATGTTCCTTGCGGTGAAACACAAACAGGTCTAAGCCCAGCAGCAGCAGGATGAACGCGTTGAAGATGACCCAGAAAAATATGTCGTTCATAGGTTAAAAAAACTTGACGAGTTTAGACCGGCTCCTTGGGTAGGAGCTATACCTAATTCGTAAAGTTATTTATTTGGCGCGGGATATATTGAGTTGCGGCGAGAATATATTTCAAAAAAAGAGGGAGCTAGCCAGGTATAGCCAGGAGCTAGTAGCGGTCAAAGTGGCGGAAAAAGCTGTTCACTTTCATGCGGATCACACCCAGCACAGCTTCCTTAAAGATGCCCTTCGACATCTTGGATTGGCCTTTGGTGCGGTCGGTGAAAATGATCGGCACCTCCTTTATCTTGAAACCATACTTGAAGGTAAGGAACTTCATCTCGATCTGGAAAGCGTAGCCCACGAAGCGGATCTTGTTGAGCTGGATGGTTTTGAGCACCCTGCGACGGTAACACACAAAACCAGCGGTGGTGTCGGCAATGGGCATGCCGGTGATGAGGCGCACGTACAGGCTGGCAAACCACGACATCAGCACCCGGCTCATAGGCCAGTTCACCACGTTCACGCCCTGCACATAGCGGCTGCCGATCGACATGTCGTACCCTTCTTCGGCGCAGGCCTGGTAAAGGCGAACCAAATCATCGGGGTTGTGCGAGAAGTCGGCGTCCATCTCAAAAATGTACTCGTAACCCTGGCGCAACGCATACTTAAAGCCGTGAATGTAGGCCGTGCCCAAACCCAACTTGCCGGTGCGCGACTCCAGGTGAAGCTTCTCCGGAAACTCATGCTGCAAAGTGCGCACTATATCGGCGGTGCCATCCGGGGAGCTGTCGTCCACGATCAACAGGTCAAACGGATGGGGGAGTGACATCACCTTCCTGACAATAGCCTCAATATTCTCCTTTTCGTTGTAGGTGGGTATGATCACCAGCGAGTCATTCATACCGCAAATATAGCTATTCGGCTATTGAGCGGGAAACGGTGTCGGTATTAATTTTAGCGGCAATGGTTTTAGCCTCGCGCACGCAGGCGGGTACCGAAACGCCGGCATACCAATTGGCGGCTATAAACAGTCCGTCATCTTCGAGCACCTCAGCCATTTGATGGGCATCTTCAATGTAAAGGTCGAATTGGGGCATGGCGTTGCACCACAAGTGCAGGTGCTGGTACACGGGCGCCAGCGCCTTGATCTGGTATGTTTCGCTGAGCTCCTGGTGCACCTGCCGGAGCAGGGCAGCTTCGTCGAGCGGGGCTTGCCCGTTCAGGCGGTCTCCGCTGATATAGGAGGTAAGCAGCACCTCGTGCGGACGGCAGCGGTTCTCAAACAGGGAGCTCGTCCAGATAGAACCTGAGGTATAGGACTGCTCTTCCCAGGGGTGCAGCGCCCCAAAGCCCTGCAGCGGGTGCCCTACTTCGGCGCGGTTGTACACCGTATGCACTACGGCCATGGGCGGATACTTGATGTTCTGCAGCGCGGCCGATAGGCCAGGGTAGGTGAACTCGATCAGTTCGGCAGCCTGATGGGCAGGCAGGGCAAGCACCAGTTTGTCGTACTCTTCATTGTCGTGGTCACCGTTGGTGTTGCAGCTGATAATGTACTTGCCCCTGATGCGGGAGATGTACTCTACTTTGTGGTCCAGGTGCAGTGAGATCAGCTTGTCGGCAATGGCCTGGGGCAGCGTGGACATGCCGTTGCGGAAAGAGAAGGCACGCTGAAACACACCCCGCTTTTTTCTCTGTACCATACCTTCCAATACTGAACCATACGCTGCTTCGAGCTCTTTCAGCTCCGGGTGCGCCTTGTTGACGAGCAGCTGCCGGGGATCGCCGCCGTAAAGGCCGCTGATCAAAGGGGCGGCCAGGAAGTCCATCTGCTTTACGCCGAAGCGGCGCTCAAAAAAATCTGATACGGTTTCGTTCTCCACCTCGGCAGGCGGCTGCTTCCTTTCTTGCAGGATGCGGTATTTGTCTTCCTTCGAGAAAAGGCCATTGGATAGAAACGACTTTGGGCAGGACGGGACGGCATGCAATTGGCCATCGTGCAGCACATACCTTTTGTTATTGCGCGGCGTCAGGGGCAGCAGTTCGGTCTCCAGCTTGAGTTCGGTGATGAGCTGCAGGAGGTCTTCGTTCATTTGCAGGGTGTTGGGACCCAGCTCGAAGGTATAGCCATTTTTCTGCAGCGTCCGCATGTTGCCGCCCACCTCGCTTCCAGCCTCAAACAAGTCGTAGGCTATGCCTTGCCGCTGCAGGTAATAGGCCAGTGACAAGCCTGAAATTCCCGCTCCAATTATCGCTACTCTCATACGCTTTACTTCCTGTAAGCTCTTGCTATTTGCGGCTTTGTGCAGCAGTATTCCTGCCGGGCCGTGCATATCAAACGTAATAATTCTAATTTTAGCGCCTGAACCTATCAACTGACCATGCTGCAAAAGTGCGTATTCCTGGACCGTGACGGTGTGCTTAACCGCGAACGAGGGGACTATACCTATACCTTGGAAGATTTTGAAGTGCTGCCGGGCGTGCCGGAGGCGTTGGCGCTTTTGAAGCAAAACGGCTATTTCCTCATTGTGGTTACGAACCAGGGCGGAATAGCCAAAGGCCTGTATACCAAGGCTGATGTCATGGCCTGCCACCAGAAACTGCAGGAGCGCTGCAACCATCTGATCGACGCGATCTACTACGCCCCCTCGCACCCGCACTACTCCGAGTCCCTCTCCCGCAAACCCGACAGCCTGATGCTGGAGCGCGCCATGGCCAGGTATAGCATTGACCCCGCCCAGAGCTGGATGGTAGGCGACTCGCACCGCGACCTGGAAGCAGCTGAGAAAGTTGGCGTGCGCTCTATTATAGTTGGCGATAAGTATTCACCCGGCAGCTATACCTGGCAAGTGGAAGATTTGTGGCAAGCAGCGCAGCTTATAATTAGCAGTAGGCTGGAGGTGGACGTTCAGGTATAGCTATACCGTTCCGTTATTTTCTTTTCGCTATCTTTCTATCTATGGGACCGCAAACCTCTAACGCAGGTATAGCAAATGACTACGTAAACAAAAACTCAATATTACAACCATGATGGACCTGATCGCAAAAGCAGCCATTCAAATTCAAAAACCGGCCGATGAGGTTTTTGAGGGGATCGTCGATCCCGCGAAAATGACAAATTACTTTATTTCGGAAAGTAGTGGGCGCATGGAAACTGGCAGAGAGCTGGTCTGGAAATTTCCGGAGTTCCCGGACGAGTTCCCGGTGAGAGTAGGAAAGGTTGAGCCCAACCGATCCGTCTCATTTGTGTGGGATGAGGAAACCACGGTGGACATTGTGCTGGAAGCGCAGCCTGACCAAAGCACGGTAGTGAGAGTGACAGAAGGGGCAAAAAAGTACAGCGAGGAAAACTTGAAATGGGCTCTGGGAAATACCGAGGGCTGGGCCAACTTCCTGGCCTGTATGAAAGCCTACCTGGAGTATGGTGTACAGCTTCGAAAAGGGGCATTCAATTTTATGAAAGCCAACTAAGTACCGTCAAGTTTTACCTTGCTATATCTTGTTGCGGCAGGGGAAGGCCGGTAATAGTAAGTTATCAGGTATAGCAAAACAAAAAAACCGGCCTTCAAGCCGGTTTTTTTATATCCAGAGGCAATCGCTCAGATTAGCCTTTGATCACTTCAGTCTCCTGCACAAGGTCAGTTGCCGGGGCGTTCTGCTCGGACACCTCTACACTGGCAAAGTTGTAGGCTGGGCAGTAGGTCTTGCAGGAAGTCATACCCAGAGCCAGGATGAATGCGCCGAATGCTGCTAATTTCTTCATGGTAAAATATTTAGATAAACGATGGTAAACCAAAAATACAATTTTTACTATAAATGCAAAACAGTATACGCAAATTTAACGACCGCAGCCTTAAATTTCGTATCCCAGTATGTTCAGCATCGATTCATAGCTCTGTTCCGGCGCAAATTGCCAGCTCTTGAGCGTGCCGTCTTCCTGGCGGTCCACTAAAATGTGCTGTGGCGACGGGATCAGGCAGTGTTTGATGCCACCGTATCCGCTCAACTGCTCCTGGTAAGCACCCGTGTGGAAGAAACCAATGTAGAGCGGCTCTTCCTTCGGCACTTTCGGCAAGAACACCTGGAACGAGTGCATCTCAGAGTTATAGTAGTCCTGGCTGTCGCAGGTCATGCCGCCCAGCTGAATCTTGCGGTACTCTTTGTCCCAGTGGTTCACGGCCAACAGCGGCCAGCGTTGGTTCAGGGCCCAGGCATCCGGCAGGTTGGTAATGAACGAACCGTCGATCATGTACCAAAGCTCCTTGTCGTTCTGCAGCTTCTCGTCCAGGATGGAGTAGATGTTGGCCGCGCTTTCGCCTACCGTAAAAATACCAAACTCGGTGAAGATGTTCGGCTCCGGTACACCCTCTTCCGTACAAATACGCTTGACGGTGCGCAGGATCTCCTCGGTCATGTACTGATAGTTATAATCCGCCTGAATGGAGGTCTTGATCGGGAAGCCGCCGCCGATGTCGATGGTGTCCAGCTCCGGGCATACCTTCTTGAGTTCGCAGTACTTGCGCACAAAGCGGCTCAACTCCGACCAGTAGTAAGAGGTATCCTTTATACCTGTGTTGATGAAGTAATGCAGCATCTTCAGCTCGAAGCGGTCGTCCGGCTTAATCTGCTGCTCGTATAGGTCAATCACGTCGTTGTAGCGCACACCCAGACGCGAGGTATAGAACTGGAACTTCGGCTCTTCGTCGGAGGCCAGTCGCATGCCCACCTTCGTCTTCACTTTCACGTGCTCTTTGTAGTAATCGATCTCGCCCAGGTGGTCGAGTATCGGCATGCAGTTCACGAATCCGTCGTTGATGAACTCCGTAATCCACTGGCGGTAGCGTTTGCGCTTGAAGCCGTTGCAGACGATGTAGGTGTCTTTGGTGATCTTACCCTTTTTGTAGAGCGCCTTCACGATCTGCATGTCGTAACCCGAGGAGGTTTCGATGTGGATGTCATTTTTGAGGGCCTCTTCCATCACAAAAGAGAAATGCGAGGCCTTGGTGCAATAGCAATAGGTATAGGTGCCCTGGTAGTCGAGCTTCTCGATCGCATCGTTGAAAAGACGTTTTGCCTTCTGAATCTGCGAACTAATCTTGGGCAGGTATGTTAATTTTAAAGGAGTCCCGTACTGTTTGATGAGATCCATCAGCGGAATGCCGTTGAAAAACAACTCATTGTTTTCTACAGTAAACTCTTCAGTGGGAAAATCAAAAGTCTGGTGAATCAGGTCGGTGTATTTATCCATTATGGTGCTTGGGCTCTTAAGAAAACATGCAATATTGTTCGTTATTTACCATCTTTGCAAAAACTTGGTTCAAATTATATGAATCGTTCATGAAATTATTCCAATCAGGCTCTTTTGGGCCGGGAAATTTTATGACAGAAGGTAGCTAGCGAGACAGAACGATTATATCTATGAAAAAAATCAAACTGATAGAAGTGCGCTCGGAGTTGGGGGCCGGTACTCGCGGTGCGAGTATGGGCATAGATGCGTTGCGGGTAGCCTGCTTAGACAAAGGCTGTGACTACTTCAAGCGATTCAACTCTATCAGCGTACCTGATCTGAACTATACCCTGTTCGACAAAGATCTGTTTCCAAATGCGCATCATATCGACAGCATCCTGTCGGTGCATAAGAACATTGCCAACGCCGTGGAGCAGACGCTGGAGCTCGACATGTTTCCACTGGTGCTCTCGGGTGACCATTCCAATGCCCATGGCACCATCGCCGGTATCAAGGCAGCTTATCCGGACAAAACGCTGGGCGTGATCTGGATCGACGCGCACGCCGACATCCACTCGCCTTATACCTCGCCTTCGGGCAATGTGCACGGCATGCCGCTGGCCATGGCCCTGAACCTCGACAACCTCGAGCGCCAGATCAACGACCCGGAGCCGGAGACCATCTTCTTCTGGAACTCGCTTAAGAAACTGGCCTATCCGGGTCCGAAGATGAAGCCCGAGCACCTGGTCTATGTGGTGGTGCGCGACACCGAGGAGCCGGAAGACTACCTGATGGAAAAGCACGGCATCAAGAACTTTACCTATGCCGAGTTTACCCAGAAGGGGGCGGCACGGGTAGCGGCAGAGGCCCTGGAGCGCCTGCGCGACTGCGACATCATCTACGTGTCCTTCGACGTGGACAGCCTCGACTCCAAGTTTTCGAAAGGCACGGGCACGCCGGTAGAGGTGGGCCTGAGGGTGGAGGAAGCGCAGGAGCTGAACTATCACCTGCTGCAGGACCCGCGCATTGTCTGCTACGAGATGACGGAGATCAACCCGACGCTCGATACCGAAAATACCATGGCCGAGAACGCCTTCGATATTCTCGAAACTGCCACCGACGCCATATTACACCGAGAATTCAATAAAACAGCTATACATTAATCTACTTAATGCAACTTCAATACGCCATCAGCCAAAGCATTAGCCAGGCACTGGAGGCTCTGTTTGGCCTTACTGTTGACGCTTCTACCATCGCCCTGCAACCTACCCGCAAGGAGTTTGCCGGCAGCTTCACCTTCGTCACTTTCCCTTATACCAAGCAGGCCGGCAAAGGGCCGGAGCAGATCGGGGAGGCCCTGGGCGCCTACCTCAAGGAGCACGCTGCCGAGGTAAAGAACTACAACGTGGTAAAAGGTTTCCTGAACCTGGAGATAGAGGAGGAGGTATGGGTACGCCTGTTCCGCGACCTGATGACCAACCCAAGCCATGGACAGGGCGCGGAGTCTGGCAAGAACGTGATGGTGGAATACTCTTCGCCAAACACGAACAAACCGCTGCACCTGGGCCACCTGCGCAACAACTTCCTTGGCTACTCGGTGGCCGAGATTATGAAGGCCAACGGGCACAACGTGATGAAGGCGAACCTGGTGAACGACCGCGGCATCCATATTTGTAAGTCGATGCTGGCTTACCAGAAAATGGGCAACGGCGAAACACCTGAGAGCAGCGGCATCAAAGGCGACCACCTGGCTGGCAAATATTATGTGCTCTTCGACAAGGCTTACAAAGAGCAGATCGACGAGTTGGTAGCCGGAGGTATGGACAAGGAAGAGGCGAAGAAGAAAGCTCCACTGATACTGGAGGCACAGGCCATGCTGCAGAAATGGGAGCAGGGCGATGAGGAAGTAGTATCGCTGTGGAAGCAGATGAACAGCTGGGTGTACGCTGGCTTCGACCAAACTTACCGTAACATCGGCGTTGACTTTGACAAATATTACTACGAGTCTGAGACCTATACCCTGGGCAAGGAGCGTGTGGAGGAAGGCCTGCAGAAAGGCGTATTCTTCAAAAAGCCGGACGGCTCGGTATGGGTGGACCTGACCGACGAAGGGCTGGACGAGAAGCTGTTGCTGCGTTCCGACGGCACTTCAGTCTACATCACCCAGGACCTCGGTACGGCTGAGCTCAAATACAACGACTTCCCCTACGACCAATCGGTATACGTGGTGGCCGATGAGCAGAATTACCACTTCCAGGTGCTGAAGGCTGTTCTGAAGAAGCTGGGCAAGCCTTACGCGGAAGGTATCTACCATCTGTCTTACGGCATGGTAGACCTGCCATCGGGCAAAATGAAATCGCGGGAAGGTACGGTAGTGGACGCGGACGAACTGGTAGCTGAGATGATCGACACGGCCCGTCAGCAGACAGAGGAGTTGGGCAAGATCGAAGGCTTCACGCCCGAAGAGGCGCAGCAGCTGTACCATACCCTGGCGATGGGTGCCCTGAAGTACTTCCTGCTGAAAGTGGACCCGAAGAAACGCATGCTCTTCAACCCGCAGGAGTCGATCGACTTCCGTGGCAACACCGGCCCGTTTGTGCAGTACACGCACGCCCGTATCTCCGCCATTTTGCGTAAGGCGGCAGAGATGGGGATAGCCGTGGACGCCGCCTCATTTGGTGACTTCAGCAACCTGCACGAAGCAGAGCAGGAGGTGATTGTACAATTGGTGAACTACCCGGAGGTGGTGAAGGAAGCGGGCAAGCTGTATGCTCCGTCCGTGATCGCCAACTACGCCTACGAGCTGGCCAAAGCCTACAACCGTTTCTATCAGGAGATCTCGATCTTCAACGAAACCGACGAACAGGCCCGCAACTTCCGTATCGCCCTCTCTGCCATGGTAGCCCGCTTCGTGCGCGAAAGCATGAGCCTGCTGGGGATTGAAGTGCCGGAGCGAATGTAGGGTTGAGGTATAGGTATACAGGTATGGCGCGAGCGTCCTCGCTCGTGCCCATTATAGTGGGGCCTCTGGCCCAGTTGAGTTAGGCTTAATTAATCTATAGGGGCCAGAGGCCCCGCCATAGTAGACACGAGCGAGGACGCTCGCGCCATAGTTTTAAGAAGTTAAAACAAACCTAATAAATTCAGGTTTATCAGCCGGAATCTATACCTTAAGCAAAGCTAACATGAAGCGCATCGCACAACTTTTGACAGTAGCCATGGTACTAGGTGTATCGACAGCCTGCACAGGCGGATCATCTAACGCAAACCAAACCAATGATATGGCAACAGAGACGAATCAAACGGCACAGGCCAACGGCTTTTACTCCTTCAAAATAGAGAGCCTGGACGGGAAAGAGATCGATTTCTCGAAGTTCAAAGGCAAAAAAGTGTTGGTGGTGAACACCGCCTCGGAGTGCGGCTATACCCCACAGTACGCCGACCTGCAAAAGCTCCACGAGACGCACGGCGACAAGGTAGTGATCCTGGGCTTCCCGGCCAACAATTTTGGCGGACAGGAGCCGGGTTCGAAAGAGCAGATTGCTGAGTTCTGCCAAAAGAACTATGGCGTGACTTTCCAAATGATGGAGAAAGTATCGGTGAAAGGCGATGACCAGCACCCGCTCTACCAGTGGCTGGCCAAAAACAGCCCGAACCAAGAGGAGCCAAGCTGGAACTTCAGCAAGTATCTGATCGACGAGAACGGCAAAGTGGTCGCCTTCTACCCATCCAAAGTAAAGCCGATGGGCGAGGAGATCCTGGCGGCAATTCAGAAGTAATTTTGTCAGGTATAGACCTTTGCTATACCTGCTTTTTTGAGAAATACATTGGACACAACACAACACATTCCGCAGAATCCAGGTCTGGTCAAGGCCTGGATTTCCGCTTTTAGGCCGCGCACACTGCCGCTGGCTTTTTCCTGCATCGGCATGGGCGGCTTCATGGCCGCTGCATACGGAGCTTTTGATGCCCTGGTGGTGGGCCTGTGCGTACTCACTACGCTCTTTTTGCAAATCCTTTCCAACCTGGCCAACGACTACGGCGACTCCATACACGGGGCCGACAGTGAGCACCGGGAGGGGCCGAAGCGGGCGGTACAGGCAGGCATAATTAAGGCCGAGCATATGAAGAAGGGGATGGCCGTGTTCAGCCTGCTCTCGCTGGTGTCGGGTTTGCTGCTGCTGTGGGTGGCATTTGGCACGGAGGGAATCTACCTGTTCCTTGTCTTCCTGGGACTGGGCCTGGCCTCCATTTGGGCGGCCATCAACTATACCGCCGGTTCCAAACCCTACGGCTACGCCGGATTGGGCGATATCTTCGTGTTCCTGTTCTTCGGACTAGTAGGGGTACTGGGTACCTTCTTCTTGCAGTCGCAGTCGCTACCTGCTTTAGTTATCCTGCCGGCCATGGTCTGTGGCTTCTTCGCGACTGCGGTGCTCAACGTGAACAACATCCGCGACATTAAGTCTGATGTGCTGGCCGGCAAGCGGTCTATACCTGTGCGGTTGGGACCAAAGCGTGCGCGCATTTACCACATCATATTGTTGATTGGTGGGGTGACGAGTGCCTTTACCTATGTGCTGCTCCACTTCTACAGCACCTGGCAGTTTCTGTTTGTGCTGACATTGCCGCTGCTGATCTCAAACGGTGTGAACGTGTGGCGCAAGCAAACCTCCGCTGAGCTCGATCCATACCTGAAACAGATGGCCATTACGACCATGCTGTTTGTGCTGCTCTTTGGCATCGGGCAGGTGCTCTAGCAACCTATACCTGCTATACCTTCAGGCATTGCTCCCGTAAGAAGGAATTTACCTTTTAACTCTGATAACATGGAAAAACGCAAGCTTGGTAATTCCGGCCTTGAAATAGCGCCTTTGGTATTTGGCGGCAATGTGTTTGGCTGGACTGCCGACGAGCAAACCTCTTTCAAATTGCTGGATGCCTTTGTGGAGGCCGGTTTTAACTGCATCGATACGGCTAACTCGTATTCTTCCTGGGTGCCGGGAAACAAAGGCGGCGAGTCTGAAACCATCATCGGCAACTGGCTGAAGCAGCGTGGAGGACGAGAGCAGATTATCATTGCCACCAAAGTAGGGGCCAAATTGGAAGGCAAGGGTGGCCTGGGCAAAGACTACATCCGGCAACAGGTAGAAGCCTCCCTCAAACGACTCCAGACCGATTATATTGACCTGTACCAGTCACACTACGACGATCCGGAGACACCCCTCGAAGAAACCTTAGAAGCTTACACCAAACTCATACAGGAAGGGAAAGTGCGGGCAATCGGGGCATCGAACTTCAGCGGCGAACGCCTGGAGCAGGCTTTGAAAGCAAGTGAACAAAATAACCTGGCACGTTACGAGAGTTTCCAGCCGGAGTACAACCTCTACGACCGCGAAGCCTACGAAAAGGAAATAGAACCCATCTGCACAAGGTATGGACTGGGCGTGATCAACTACTACGCACTGGCCAGTGGTTTCCTAACGGGCAAGTATCGCTCGGAGGCAGACTTTAGAAAGAGCCCACGCGGCGGCGGCATGAAGAATTACCTGAACGAGCGAGGCATTCGCATCTTAAAAGCGCTGGACGAGGTGGCCGAGCAGTATAACACCACGCCGGCCAGTGTTTCGCTTGCCTGGCTGATGGCACGGCCCAGCATAACGGCTCCTATCGCCAGTGCCACGAAGCTAGAGCAACTGGAGGATCTGGTAAAAGCTGCCGGGCTCAGGCTGGATCAAGCTGCCATTAAGAAGCTGGACGAAGCGAGTGCTTATTAAAGCAAAACACAGGTATAAGCATAAAACAGTAAGAGCCACTTTTAATGTGGCTCTTACTGTTTTATGGTGTTGCTGGAAGGTCTCCCGGTTGCCGGAATAACAAATACTGCTACTTTCTCAAATCAGCTATACCTGCATTGTTTATAGACAAACAGGTATAGCTCTTAAGAATAGACTGTTGATGAACAATTGGATTAACGTAGAAATAAGTCACTGCTCTGGATGATCTTGCCGCCTCTTTCTAATATGTCCTTTCGGGCGGTTTCGTAGCCTTCGGGGCTGATGGCGCGGACGGCGTCTTCCAGCACAAAGGTTTCAAAGCCTTCGTCCAGCGCGTCTTTGGCGGAATAATACACGCAATAGTCGGCGGCCAGTCCTGCCAGGTAGATCTGCGTCACGCCTTTGCCACGCAGGTAGTCAGCCAGCCCGGTGGACTTGAGGCGACCGTTGTCATAAAAGCCGCTGTAGCTGTCTATTTCCGGGTTAGTGCCTTTTCTGAAAATCGCCTCAATCCTCCGGGATTCAAGTTCTGAAGAGAAGTCGGCGCCGGATGTGCCCTGCAGACAGTGGTCTGGCCAGAGTACTTGCGGCAGCCCGAGTAGCTCGGTCGTCTCGAATGGGTTTTTGCCTTCATGGTTGGAGGCAAAGCTCTTGTGGTCAGCCGGGTGCCAGTCCTGCGTCGCCACCACCAGGTCCAGGTGGTCATGTAGTTGGTTTACGATTGGGATGATCTGGTCGCCTTCCGCCACAGCCAATGCGCCGCCAGGCAGGAAATCGTTTTGTATGTCGATAAGCAGTAGCGCTTTCATGGTTCGGGTTTATTTAATGACAAAGGAAAGTTAGACAAAGGACGAGTGACTTGCAAAGCAGAAACGGATTTCATGCTTTGCTATGGGCTTATTCATTCACAAGTATGCTTCAAGTCCATTTCTCAGACCGTCCCGTCTCCTTTTTTGTCATCCAAAAAGGAGCTTGTGGACCCATAGCTATCGACTTTTTCTTCCCTTTTACCAGGATGCTTAACAGCATGACATAGTAGGTTTCTCCCAATTCTTTTGTCCTTTGTCAAACACTCCTTTGTCAAAAAACTACAGCCCATCCGTTAGGTTGGCCAGCGGCGGCTTGTGATCCTCCTGGTAGATTTCAAAGTATACGGTATCGCCGATCGACTCTACTACGTTGGCCTGTTTGATCACGTCCTGGTAGGTATCGTAGCAGCTGAGTGCCTTTTTCATGACCTCGAAATCCTCAGGGCGTAGTTTGACTTCGCAGTCGATCAGGTCAGGCCTGCTGTGCTTCATTACAAACTTGCCGGACTGCAGTGGTTGTTCCGTTTTGTTTGGGAGCGTGAGGAAGGCAAGCCGTTTCAGGTAGTTGGCTCCGCTGTCTTTCAACTCCAGGTATACGCGTTTGACTACAGCATGCATCACCAGGTGATCGTGAAAGCCGCTCACCCCATGCACCGGGTACGAGACGACAACCTGCGGCTCTAGCTGCCGGATGTGCGCCTGCACTACTTTCTCAATTTCTCGCGGGTCCATCTCAGCCATGCCGCTGTCGGGCAGGTCGAGTACCGTCATGCCGGTCAGGCCCAGCACACGCTCCACAGCCAGCATCTCCTTATACCTGACCTCGCCCATCTCAGCCACGCTTAGTCCCAGCTCGTGCCGCACTTTGGTCGCGCCACCGCGGGTGAGCGTGAGCAGGTATACCTGGTGCCCTTGCTGCAGCTGCTGCCACATAACAGGGGCGGGGCCAAACGATTCGTCGTCCGGATGGGGGAAGATGTAGAGGATGCGCATGGTATGGCTGGCTTTAGTGACTGACTCTGTACTTAAACGGGCGAAGGTGCGGGAGCGGTTTAGAAAAAAGAAGCGTCCCCGCCTGTACCAATTTAAGAGGTACAGGCGGGGACGCTTCACGTGTTCAATAGCTGTGATTCAGGAAGAGCTTAATTCACACCGCTGCCCTGGCTCTCGCCGGCCTTCATGTCGTCGTTTTTGATGCCGCGTTTCTTACGGGCGATGTCTCCTTTCAACTTACCGAAGCGGTAGTTGAAGCCAACACTGTAGCGACGCATCACATTAAAGTTCTCCTGTGTTTGTGTAAAGCGCGGGTCGTTGATCTCGTTCAGGAAACGGCGGTTTTTCTGGAACGGACTGTTCACAGAGAAACTCAGCGTCGCTTTGTTGTCTTTCAGGAACTGCTTGCTAAGCGAGAGGCTATTCCAGGTATAACCGGCCGAGCGACCCTGCAACAGAATGCGGGAAGAGTAGTAGCCAATGTTGCCGCTCGCGCGCCAGCCTTTCTCGAAACGGTAGCTGGTGTAGCCGAATACATTGTAGGTAAAGCCCTCGTTGTTCTGAGGCACACCGTCTATCACACTGGTCAGCTTCACATAGTTGGTTGTCGTGTTCAGGTTGATGCTCAGTTTCTTGAACAACGTGGTGTTGCCGCTCAAAGAGAAGCCATAAGTCTGGTTGCGGCCAATGTTGCCGTAGGTCGTGCGCGCTACGGTGTCTGCACCAAGCGTGGTAAAGCTCTGGATGGAATTGTTGGTGAAATTGTGGAAGATGCTCGCATTAATGGATGTTCCCTTCACAAAGGTATTATAGGCCAGGTTGAACACATTGTTCGTTGCCGGGTCTAGTTTCGGGTTGCCAAAGCTGATATTTCGCGGGTCGATCTGGTTGATGTAAGGGTTAAGGTAGTAGAGGCTTGGCCGCTCGATGCGCTGGGTATAGGATAGGCGCATGGTGCTGGCCCCCTTCAGTTTGCGCGACAGGGTGATGTTCGGAATCAGGTTGAAATAGTCCGGGGTGGCCACCGTGCCGGACGACTTAAAGTTGGCATCAAGTATGGTCTGTTCCAGTCGGGCACCCGTTTTCAGTCCCCAATCGCCTTTCTTGAGACTCAGCGAGGTATAGGCAGCGTAAATATCCTGGCGGTAGTCGAAGTTATTGCTCAGGCGCTCGTCGATCACAAAATCGCCAGTTTCAGGGTTTTGGTTGCTGTAGAAATAATCGCTGCTGTTGAGGCGGAAGATCGTTTTCACCCCTAGTTCGAGCGTGTGCTTTTTGATCGGCTGCACATAGTCGGCCTGCATGGTGTGCTCCACAGACGTGCCCTCGTTGTCGGTCTGGCTTACCTGGCCGTTGAAGTTGAGCACCGGGTCCAGTATAAAATCAGAGCCACTGCCGGTGCTGCCGTTATTCAGGCGATAAGAAAGTGTGAACAGTTGGTCTTTGCTTTTCTTGAACGAACGCTGGTAGTCCGCTCCCAGGTCGTAGCCTTTCCAGGTAAAGTCACCGTAGTTCAGGCGGGTATAGGCCTGTGTCAGCGCTCCGGCAGCATCAAACAGATCGGCACGCTGCGTCAGGAAGCTGTTGCCATTGTTTGTGTTCATGCTGAAGTTAGCCGTGAACAGGTTGAGCGTGTCCATTTCGTAGCTGAACTCGGCATTGGCATACTGGTACGTGTTGTCGTTGCGGCTTTCACCGACTTGCTCCAGCAAGGTCTGGCGTACTTTGTCTTCCCTGAACAGGTTGTTGCTATTGGTAGGACTGTAATAGGAGCCTGTTCCGAAATAACCGGAAAAACCCGCTTTGCCTGCTTTGGCGGTCACGTAACCACCCAGGTTGGTTCCTTTCGGGCTGGATACCTGCGCATTCACCGAGCCGTTATACCCGCCAATGTTCTTCTTGTGCGTGATAATGTTGATGATGCCGCCAACGCCCTCAGCCTCGTACTTCGACGGCGGATTGGTGATCACTTCGATGCTTTTGATGGTATTGGCCGGCATGCTTCTGAACACATCTTTAGGGCTGCGCACAAACAGCGATGAGGTTTTGCCATTCACGAGCACGCGGTAGTTACTGTTGCCGTTCAGTTTGATGTTGTCCTCGGCATCCATGCTCAGCAGCGGCACCTTGCGCAGCATGTCCAGCGCCGTCATGGTCTGGCTTTCGGGGTCCGCATCCACGTTATAGGTAATTTTGTCGATGTCCTGTTCCACCAGCAACTTCTCCGTCACGATCTGGACTTCCTTCAGTTGCTTGGCCGACGACACAAGCGTTAACTTGCCCAGATCGATAGTGTTTCCGCTGAAGGCTGGCAGTGGCAGCACCCTGGGTTTGTAACCCACATAGGAGAGTACCAACTGGTACTGCTTCAGTTCTAGGCCCGTCAGTTCAAAGGCGCCATTGTCTTTGGTAAAAGTACTTTTGATGGCTTGGTTCTTCCCAGCCTCCTGCACTACTACAGTTACATAGCCCAGATTTGCCTGTGTGGCCGAGTCGGTTACGATGCCCTTGATGGTGCCTGTCGGGATTGGTGACTGGGCAAAAGCGCCGCATGTCAGGCACCAGAGCAGTGCCAGCAGTAAAGTTTGTTTCATGTTGTAGTAAAGATGTTTAGAATGACACGATCAGTTACCAACAGGCTGGAAAGCCTTGCCTCTACCATTGCATTAGCCGGAACCGACCATTGGAGCAGGGGGTTGAATCAATAACGAAGAGAAAGATAGTAAATATTATATATAACGGAATAAATATTATATGAAACTCCTTTTTTTCTAGACGAAAGGTAGAGTTGAGCTAGGCAGAACTGCGTAATGGCTATACCTGGCAATAAAAAAAGCCACTCTGGTAGGAGTGGCTTTTTTCGTTTAATTATTGTCTTGTGGAACCGGCGGGTTGCTGTTTTGCGGGTTTGCATTGCCCGGCTTGTTCTTACTGCGATTCCGGTTTCGGTTCTTGTTGCGGTTGCGGTTCGGTTTCTGGCTGCCTTCCTGCCCCTCTACTCTTGGAGCACCTTGCTCTGCCCTGTGTTGCGGGTTGGCTGCCTTTACAGGTCGGCTGTTTCCGTCAGGGTGTGGAGCAGTGCCTTCCGGCTTTGGCCCTCTGCGTCGGTTGCGATCTCGGCCGCCACCTGCGCCTGCACGCTGTCTGCCGCCTTGTCTCGCTCCGCCGGTTCTTCCACCGCCCTTGCCGCCCCGACCGAAATCACGGCGGGTCGGGTCGAAGACCGGTGCCGGACCAAAGCCCTCCGGAAGTGGAAGCTTTGGCAGTTCGCGCTCAATCAGGCGCTCCACTTTGTGCACGCGGTACATATCGTTCTCGTTCACGAAGGTGATCGCCATACCTGTAGAGGCGGCACGAGCCGTACGGCCCACGCGGTGTACATAATCCTCGGCATCCTGCGGCATGTCGAAGTTCAGCACATGGCTCAGGCTGTCAATGTCAATCCCTCGGGAGAGAATGTCAGTGGCTACCAGTATTTTGTATTTTCTGTTCTTAAAGCCCTGCAGTGCCTTCTCGCGCTCCTCCTGCGTCAGGTCCGACATAATGCCCTCGGCCTCAAAACCCATTTTGCGCAGCGAGCGCACGATCTGGTTCACATTCGACTTGCGGGACGTGAAGATGATCATGTTCTGCACTTCCAGTTCCCGGATCAGATGCTCCAGCAAAGGAAGCTTCTGGTTGTCGTAGGTCAGGTATAGGCGCTGGTCTATCCCCTCGGCAGGCTTGGAGATGGCCAGGTTGATTTCGGCAGGCTGCTGCAGGATCTGCTGCGCCAGGTCGCGTATTTTCTTCGGCATGGTGGCCGAGAAGAGGAGCGTCTGGCGCTCTGCAGGTAGGGCACGCACAATCTTCAGGATGTCATCCATGAAGCCCATGTCCAGCATCTTGTCGGCCTCGTCGAGCACCAGGTACTTCAGTTGGTCGAGCTTTACATAGCCCAGTGCCATGTGCGACATCAGGCGGCCGGGCGTGGCGATGATGATGTCGGCGCCGCTGGTGAGGGCACGCTTCTGCTGCTCCCACTCGTCGCCTTTGCTGCCGCCGTAAATGGCAATGGAGCTCACCGGCGCGAAATAGCCCAGGCCTTCCACCTGCTCATCTATCTGCTTGGCCAGTTCGCGGGTCGGAACCAGAATAAGCGTGCTGGTGAAACCGAAATTGGCATGTGAGATACGATCAATCAGCGGCAGCAGGTAGGCGGCTGTTTTGCCTGTACCCGTTTGGGCGCAGGCGATGATGTCTTTTTGCTCCAGTATGAGCGGAATAGCCTGTTGCTGTACCGGGGTCGGGGTGTTGTAGCCCATCGACTCGATTCCGGTGATCACGTCTTCGTGAAGGTTGAATGAACGAAAATCCAAAGTTATCTTTTTAAAATTATTTTTATGGCCTAGCGGCCTCTAAACCGCATTTATAGGGGTAAAGATACGATTTTTATACCTTATTTGAGAAAAATTTAAAAGTTGATGTTATTTATATTGAAAATTATATTAATATTGCATCATCAATCAGTCAAGAATATAACTATATATCTATAAACTTGACATGGCATTCAAAAAGTTCAAAGCATTAAAAAATCGCTATATAGATAAAATGCTTTAAAATAGAACGAAAATCAAGAATACATTTTTTATTTATAGTACTTAAATAATATTTAGTTTTAATTACATAGATTTTTTTATATTAACGCCGAAACATTTGTTTAAAGGCGGCGTAAACAAGCCCAAAGTGATATAAACAATCATCTTAAAACATATAAAAGACAGATTTATTTAAAATAAAAATGAAAAAAGCTATACAAGAATCGCCGAATTTCTATCTTCTACTGGGTGTTAATATTATTAATGCTATATTTATTTTGATGTAGCAAACCCTCCTGATCGGAATCCTTTACTATACATAGCGAAAACATACTGGCAGCTCTTCTTAGGAAGGGCTGCTTTTTTTATGTCCTTTTCGATAGCTTTGCCAACAGGTCGGCAGGCAGGACAAATCTGTAAGCTATACCTTATACCTGAAAACGATGGCACAACCTGTTTTTAAAGAGATGCTGGTGCTCGAGCTGGCCAGTGTGCTGGCAGGACCCAGCGTGGGACAGTTTTTTGCAGAGCTGGGCGCCACGGTGGTGAAGCTGGAAAATGCGGTAACCGGCGGCGACGTAACCCGCAACTGGAAACTGTTCGGTGAACAGGGAAACCAAGGCGTGTCCGCTTACTTTTCGGCCGCCAACTGGGGCAAGCGCTCGATCGGGCTCGACATTACACAGCCGCAGGCGCTGGAGGTGGTGCACCAGTTAGCGGCCAAAGCCGATCTGGTCATCGCCAGCTACAAACCCGGCGACGCCGAGAAGTTGCAGGTAGACTACCGCACATTGACCCAACTGAATCCACGTCTGATCTACGGGCACATTACAGGCTATGGACCGGAGGATGAGCGGGCCGGCTACGATGCCGTTATTCAAGCTGAAAGTGGGTTTATGTTTCTAAATGGATCTACGGACGGACCACCCACCAAAATGCCCGTGGCGCTGATAGACGTGCTGGCGGCGCACCAACTGAAAGAAGGCATCCTGACAGCGCTATTGCAGCGAGAACGCTCCGGAAAGGGGAGCTATGTGCAGGTCTCGCTTTTTGATGCGGCCGTGTCGGCGCTGGCCAACCAGGGCACGAACTACCTGGTGGCGGGGCACAATCCGCAGCGCATGGGCTCTGAACACCCCAACATTGTGCCTTATGGGCGTGTCTATACCTGTAAGGACGGTCTGCCGCTGGTGCTCGCCATCGGCGACGACCGGCAGTTCAGGCGCCTGTGCCAAGCGCTGGGGGATCCCTTATTGGCCGAGAGACCCGAGTTTGCCACCAACAGCGCACGGGTGCGGTACCGGGAGGCGGTGAATGAGCAACTGGAGAAGCTGATCAGCCAGCATGAGCGCCAACGTCTGCTGGCGGAATTGCACAGGCTGCATGTGCCGGCCGGCGCCGTCAATAGTGTTCCTGAAGTATTTGAACAGCCGCAAGCCAGGCGTATGCTGCTCACCCAGCCTCATGGACCGAGCGGCATCCGGCAGGTGGCGTTTGTGATGGAAGGCACAGGCGTTGATACCATGACACCCCCACCAACCTTTGGGCAGCACCAGGCTCAGATACTGGACATGCTCACAGATCCCGCCAGCGGACCTGCTTCGGAGCATTAGGCTATACCTGCAGGTATAGCTTCCGGCATTGGGTAAATAACTATTTCTGGTGGATTAGAGTAAAAAATACAGCACCCGAAAAATAACGCAACGATGAAAGATAGACTCGACGATATAATACAAGGCTTACAGCAAAAGTCAGTTACCAAGCAGGCGATCTACCGCAATACGTATCAGGCCTTTACACGCATGAAGGAAATTTCGCAGGAAATTGTGGAGGATCTGACTAACCGGATCACGGCGCACAATGCCGATGTGGTGATCGAGTACAAGGCCATCAGCGATTTGGAGTTCCAGATCAAATTCTCAGGCGACCTGCTTGTCTTTGTGATGCACTCCAACATTATCACCTTTCCTGACGATTACGAGATCATGCGCAACGAATACGTGGACGAGGACTTCCGGCGCCGCTTTTTCGGGCACATCATGGCCTACAACTTCATGGCCGACACCATCAAGTACAACCGCCTCGACGACCCGGGTTACCTGGTGGGCCGCATGCTAATCAACATTGAAAACCACTTTGTGATAGAAGGGGTGAAGCAGATGGACCTGCACTACGACCGCATCGCCCGCAACGTCATTAGCGACGACATGCTGCGCCTGATCGTGGAAAGCGCCATGATCGCGGCCGTGAACAACGACCTGATGGGGCAGGATGTCTCGGACATCGAACGCATCACCTACAAGCAGAAACTCGAAAACTCCCAGCTGTCGAAACCACGTAAACTTGGTTTCATGATCAGCCACGAACTCACGCACTAATCTTACAGGTATAGCAAAAAGAATCCGCCTGCGTTAGGTATAAACCATCTGCCGCAGGCGGATTCTATTTAGGGGCTATAGGGAAGTGGCCAGCGCATCTTCGGTGCGCAGTTTCTGCAGGGCTTCTTCCAAGGCTGGCAGGCTCTCGAGCAATTGCTCAAAGCTCTGGATGCAGAAGTACTGGCTTTGGAACGTCTCCTTAATGTATGGCGTGTCCAAAATGTGGCTCACATCAAAGTCCAGTTTCACGCTCTCGTCAGATACGGACAGGTTGCTCTCACCAACAGACGAAAGGATGCCGGCTCCGTAAATCTGGGCCTGCTGACCCGGCTTGCGAAACAGACCGAACTCGATAGTGTACCAGTAAATGCGCGTGAGGCGGTCGATGATGTCAGGGCGGTCGAGGTGGGTGAGGGCCAGTTCGGAGAGCTTGGCCAGGAACTCGCAGTACACGGGGATGGTGAGCAGGGGCACGTGGCCGAATACGTCGTGGAACATGTCGGGCTCCTCCAGGTAATCGAGCTGGTCCATGCGTCGCACCCACACTGTGGCCGGAAACTGTTTGTTGGCAATTAGTTGAAAGAACAGGGCATCGTCGACAATGCCTGGCGCTGCTACCACCTCAAAACCTGTCAGGGGCTTTAATTTTTGGTTGATTTCATTAAAATCAGGTATACGCTCGCGGCTGAAGCCTACTTTCTCAAGTCCTTTCATAAACTCAGGTATAGCCTTGCCGGGTAGGTTGCGCACCTGGCGGTCGTAGAGGATGGCCCATACCTGGTGGTTCTCGGATGTGTAGCTGCTGTAGTTCTGTGTCAGGTTCATGGCTGTCATATCAATTGTTTTTAAAATTTTCGGGATAGGTATAAATGAAAAAAGCAGAGCTTTCGCTCTGCTTCAGTTGTATCAGTTCAGGTATGCCGTGGTGGGTTTTTCCTGTTTAGGTGCGGTTTATGAGTCGCCTGATTGCCTGAGAGAGCGCAGTAGAGCAGCGGTAATAATAACCGTAGCAATAATAAGCGGCGCGATAGCAATCAGCGGAAACAGCATGCAGCAGCACAGTGCCGAGTGGCAAAGGCAATGAGAGGGTCGCTATGGCTGCTGGTGTATGCATTTGTCTTTTGATGTTGGCAAGTAGCGTATTCTTGAGCGTAAACGCAAATTATTCAGCCGGGTTTTTTGAAACTATCCGATTACCCCGGCGGCTTGCCTGAACTTTTGTGGGATTCGTATACCTAAGGTATAGGATTATCTGTTCTTTTACTTGTGTCAGGTATGGACGCACCCCTGGGTTTTTTGAAGCGGTGGCAGGTAGGTTGGCAACAAACGATGCTGATCCTGTCCGTTACGGGGCTGCTCAGTTCCTGCGCTGCATCCGGTGCAGGAGGAGGGGCCGGCGGCCTGCGCTCCGAGAATGTGATCATCCTGGTGATTGACGGTGTGCGCTATTCTGAAACCTGGGGAGCCGTGCCGGGCGTTATCCCGAACATGTCGCAGAAAATGGTGCCGCAGGGTACCTTTTGCAACAATTTCCGGAACGAAGGCTATACCTACACCAACTCCGGCCATACCGCCATCACGACAGGCATAAACCAGGCCATCGACAACTACGGCGCCGAACTTCCCGCCAATCCTTCTTTCTTTCAGGTATGGCGCAAGCAGACGGGCAAGCCCGCCACAGCCGCCTGGATCGTGTCGAGCAAAGATAAACTAGACATCCTGGGCAACACCCTGCACCCCGACTGGCACGACCAGGCGCTGCCCTCCCTCAACTGTGGCGTCAGCGGACCGGGCAGCGGCTACCGGGCTGACTCGCTCACTCTGGTTGAGGTGCTGAAAGTGCTGAAGACTGAGCGGCCGAATCTGATGCTGATCAACTTCATGGAGCCCGATGGCTATGCCCATGCGGGCAACTGGGAGTACTACCTGCGCGGCATCTCCCGCAGCGACCGCTATGCAAAGCAACTCTGGGACTTCCTGCAGAAAGACAGCCATTACCGCAAAAAAACAACCCTGCTGATTACCACAGACCATGGCCGGCACCTGGACTCTGTGCAAAACGGCTGGATTGACCACGGCGATGATTGCGAGGGCTGTCGGCGCATCAGCCTGCTTGCGCTGGGGCCAGACTTCCGGAAGGGCGGCTTTGTGGAAACCAGGTATACGCTGGTGGATATCTCCGCAACCGTAGCGCCCATGCTGGGGATTGCTTTTCCGCAGTCGCAGGGCACGGTGATGAAAGAACTGTTTACGCGTCGCAGCCTGCGCAGGCTGCCGGCGGGCACCGCGCCAGTGCCCTGATGCCATACCTGAGTTGAGCTTTCGAGGTATAGCTTACATCTGATTTGTGTTGATACGGGCTGCATCGTTTATTATCCTGTCCTATGGCAGCTTCCCGATTTATTGATGGCTTTTGGTGTCGGCTATACCTGGTTGTTTGGGTCGCACTGCTATACCTGCCGCCACAAGGTATAGCGCAGGTATACACAGCCAATCTCTACAGTTTAGGAACGCGCCAGGAAGGGCAGGAGGCAAAACAGAAAGACCTTTTTTCGGAAGACTCACTGCTGAAGTTCACCCTCGTGGCCAATTACCAGCGGCTGCTGAAAGACCGTGGCGATGAAAGGAAATACCACTCGGCCACCCTCTCGTATGCTGACCAAACAGGGGCTATGGTGAACGTGCCGCTGAAGGTGATGGTGCGGGGAAACCGCCGTCGCGATGCCAACGTTTGCCGTTTCCCGCCGCTTATGCTGAACCTCATCCGGAAAGAAATGCCCAAAGGTACGCTCTTTGAGGGGCAGAACAAATTAAAGCTGGTAACCCACTGCATCGGGGAGGACTATGTGCTCCGGGAATACCTGGTGTATAAGGTATACAACATTCTGGCGGAAGAGAGCTACCGGGTACGGCTGTGCCAGGTGACGTACCAGGACAGCACCGGCGACCGGAGAGAAAAAGTGCGCTATGCCTTTCTGATTGAGGATGACAAGACACTGACCAAACGCGCCAACATGAAGCGCATACCTGAAAAGAGGAACATCACGATGGACCAGACCGAGCAGCGCGCGATGGCCCGGTTGGCGCTCTTCCAGTACATGATCGGCAACACCGACTGGTCGGTGCCCTACCGTCACAACATTGACCTGCTGGCCCCTGACTCTCTTTCGCCGTCCATTCCGGTGCCCTTCGACTTCGACTACGCAGGTATAGTAGGCGCGCCTTACGCTGTGCCGCCGCCTGAGCTAGGTATAAAATCGGTGAAGCAGCGCCTGTACCGAGCGTACAGTTTTCCGGAAAACGTGCACCGCGAAACGGTCAATACCTTTAACTCATACCGCACGCCGATCTATGCGGTCTACCGGCAATGCGAGCCATTGAGCAAGACTGGGCTGCGGCAGTCGCTCAGCTACCTGGACAGTTTTTATGACATCATTAACAACCCGCGCAAGTTTGAGCGGGAGATCGTAAAGGTGGGAGCCCGCAACGAGAAAGGCTACGTGACGGTGCGGGGGTTAAAATGAAATGGCCGGAACAAAAGGCTTGCTCCGGCGATTGCAAGGTATAGCGGCTGCGTGGCTTACATGATCTCAGAAAGTTCGAGCCAGCGCATTTCTTTTTCCTCCAGTTGCTCGCTTAACTGCTCCAGTTCTTTGGCCCAGGCGTTGAGCTGCTCGTGGTCGGTAGTGGTGCCGGCGTTCATGGTCTCGATCAGCTCGGCCTTGCGCGCCTCCAGTTTTGGCATTTCCTTCTCCAGTTCCTCAAACTCCTTTTTCTCCTGGTAGGTCGGTTTGCGCTTGCCTTCCGGCTTTTCCTGCTTCTTCTCTACAACAGGAGCGGCTGGCTTGGTTTCCTGCACGGTTTTCTCCTGCTCCTTCAGCCACTCGCGGTAGTCGGTGTAGTTGCCCGGGAAATTGCGGATCTTGCCTTCGCCCTCAAAAACAAACAGATGCTCCACCAGGCGGTCCATGAAGTAACGGTCGTGCGACACCATCAGCAGGCAGCCGCCAAAGTTGAGCAGGAAGTCCTCCAGTATGTTGAGTGTGATGATGTCGAGGTCGTTGGTCGGTTCGTCGAGGATCAGGAAATTGGGGTTTTTGATGAGCACGCGCAGTAGCTGCAGTCGTCGCTTCTCGCCCCCACTCAGCTTGCTAACGAAGGTATACTGCTGTGGCGGCGCAAACTGGAAGTGCTGTAAAAACTGACTCGCCGTGATCACCTCGCCATTGGCCATCTCCACCACCTCGGCAATCTCCTTCACGATGTCGATCACGCGCTGGTCTTCTTTGTACTCCAGTTCATCCTGGGTATAGTAACCGAACACAGTGGTCTGGCCGGGATCGATGGTACCGCTGTCGGGTTGCAGCTTGCCGGTAAGCATGTTCAGGAAGGTAGACTTGCCGGCCCCGTTTGGCCCCACAATACCGATGCGGTCTTTTTTCTTGAACACATAAGAGAAGTCGTCGACAATCTTTTTGCTGCCAAATGACTTCGAGATATGATCTACTTCGATGATCTTGCCGCCCTGGCGCGTTGTTTTCACGGAGAGCTCGAGTTGCGGACCTGCCGTTTTCTTAGCGGCTTTCTCCTTCAGTTCCTCAAAGGCGTCCACTCTGTACTTGGCTTTGGTGCCACGGGCCTTTGGCTGACGGCGAATCCAATCAAGTTCTTTGCGCATCAGGTTGCGGGCCTTCTCGGTTTCAGCGGCGGCCATCTCCTCGCGGGATGCTTTTTTCTCCACAAAGTAGCTGTAGTTGCCCTTGTAGGTATAGAGTTCGCCGTTGTCGAGTTCGGCAATCTCGTTGGCCACCTTGTCGAGGAAGTATCGGTCGTGGGTCACCATCAGGATCGTGGTGTTCTGCGTCGAGAGAATGCCTTCGAGCCACTCAATAGTATCCAAGTCGAGGTGGTTGGTGGGCTCGTCGAGGATGAGCATGCTGGGCTCTTCGATGAGCACGCGGGCCATGGCCACGCGCTTGCGCTGTCCGCCTGAAAGGTGCTTGATCTGCTGCTCGAGGTTGTGTATCCCCAGTTTGGAGAGAATCTGCTTCACTTTGATCTCGAAGTCCCAGGCCTGCAGCTCGTCCATGCGCTCCATCAGTTTTTGCATCATCTCGGCGCTGGTGTCGGGGTGGGAGATGGCCACTTCGTACTCGCGAATGGTGTCGAGCACATCGCCCTGTCCGCCAAAAATGGTTTGCTGCACGGTCAATTCTTCGTCAAACTCCGGGTTCTGGCCAAGGAAACCGATGGTGACCTCCTTGCGCACGCTCACACTGCCTCCGTCGGGAGGGAGTTTGCCTGCCAGCACATTGAGCAGGGTGGTTTTGCCGGAGCCGTTCACGCCCACAAGCGCCACGCGCTGTCCCTGGCTGATGCCGAAATTCAGGTTTTTGAAAAGCCAGCGATCGCCAAAGCTCTTGGATATATTTTCTGCGGATAGGAAATTCATAATGCAAATTTAGGCATTTCTGCGCTATGAAAGAGGCAAAATAAAACAGGCCGACCTGTTGAGGTCAGCCTGTTCCTTGGCACATGATTTATGTGGATTATCTCAAAGGCTCTTCGTGCACCATGTTGGTTTTATAAGCTCTGCTTGGTGTACGGTGCGTGGTCAAAGCGGCCAGCATCGAAAAGATACCGAAGATCAGGTGTGGCGAATACACGCGGTCTGCAAAACCAAACAACCAGGGCGAGAGCGCCAGAATGACACCTATACCAAAGTCGAGCATCAGGTGGGTCTGCATCGGGATTTTTCTTATCAGGCCCACTTCAAAGTCTGTAAAGATTGTCTGCAGAAGCACCATCGCACCGATCACAACAGGTACCCACGTCTCGGCACCTCCGGCTGCAAAGTCGAAGAGCCAGGGCGCTGCGATCAATAAAATACCATATACATAGTCCAATATGCCGTGAAAACGGGTTGGGATAAAACGCATCATTACCTCCTTTCTATTTGGTTTACAAGGTATAGTATACGCTTTGGGATAGAGGGTGTTTGATATATAGCAGGAAAATAGTGCAATTTACTGGTCCGTCATCACCACAGTGCGGGCCACGTAATCGTGCAGGGCCTGCCGGCGGCGCTGGAATATGATGAGCACAAAGCCCAGCAGCAACGGCAGCGCTGAAAGGATGCGGGAGAAGTAGCGCACATTCGACTGCAGAAAAGAAATGCGCTTGCCACGCAGATCCGTCACCTTCAGACCCAGGGTAAACTTGCCGATGGTGGCCTGCTTGGGCGAGGCTTCCAGCAAGGTATAGTACAGCCAGTGCAGCACCGGAAAGTAAAGGCTATAGAAGAACAGCTGCATAACCGCTTCAAACTCCAGCATGCTGATGCCGCCGTCGTACACGACCTGCTTCCAGGTGTTGAATTGCAGCGAATACTCGGCCATGGAGTATAGTATGATCGAATACCAGAACACGAGGATGGTCGTATCGATGAGGAACGCCACGAAGCGGCTGATAAAACCACCATACAGGGGAGCGCGTTTCACCACCGGTGAAGCGGGCGACATGATGAATGCGGAGTTTGTGATAGCTGTAGACATAAGGGCCGTGCTAGGAGGTGGATGAATCTGCTTTACCCGCTCTGTTGATAAAGCCAACGTAGTGTCAAATACAGCTGCTGCCTGAAAATCAGCAATATTCTTCAAATGAAGTAGTTAAATATAAGAAGGTAAAATTTAATTACAAAATATATTGTAAAAATAATATTTAATATTTTTTTGAGTTCTTAATCTGAATCCTAACTCAATTATAAGCCTGAAAAATCCATCTGGAAACAGATAATAAGTGAATGATCTTAAAATGATGGTGAACATCTTATTTTGCCTGCTTTCGCCTAACTTAGCGCCGTATGGGAGACAAGAAAAATACATCCCCGATCGGGGTTTTTGATAGTGGTATTGGTGGACTCACCGTTGCCCAGGCAATTGTAAAGGAGCTGCCGCAGGAACGGCTGGTATACTTTGGCGACACAGCCCATTTACCCTACGGCGACAAGTCAACTGCCGCCATACAGGCCTATGCTGTTAAAATCTGTGATCTGTTGCTTCGCCAGCACTGCAAAGTGATTCTGATTGCCTGTAACTCGGCCTCGGCAGCGGCCTACGAACTTGTGAAGGAGTACGTGGGCAGCAAGGCGCGCGTGCTCAATGTGATAGACCCTGTGGTGGAGCACATCGGCAAAACCTACGCGGGCAAGACCATCGGACTTATCGGTACCAAGCAGACTGTCAACTCGAACGTATACCTTAAAAAAGTGGACGAGCTGGATCTCGATATCACCTTGAGGTCGCATGCCACGCCACTGCTCGCCGCCATGATCGAGGAGGGCTTTTTCAATGACTCCATCTCTGAGAATGTGATCCACGCCTACCTGTCGGCGCCGGAGCTGCAAGGTATAGAGGCTCTGATCCTGGGCTGCACGCACTATCCGCTTATCAAGAAACAGATCGAGAACTACTACCAGGGCAGAGTGGATGTGCTGGACGCCAGCCAGATCGTGGCAAAGCACGTGCGCACGTTCCTGGAAGCCAACAACCTGCTGTCTGCTGAGCTGCAGGGCGACCATGCCTTTTATGTGTCGGATTTCACCCGCTCGTTCGAAGAAAGCACCCGCATCTTCTTCAAGCGAAAAGTACACTTGGAGCATTATCCGCTATGGGAGTAGGAATTTTGAGGGTTTGGAAGTTAGAAAGGTATAAAGTTAGAAAGTTGGTGACGACGTTGTAGTATAACGTCGTGGTGCTACGCAGCATGGCCTTTCCCTTGGTAGGCGCAGGTCGCGACCTGTCCAAACGTGCACCGGTAATCGTGTAAACTGTACACCTATTCGACCCGTGCAGGAAAAACGCTCCTCGGAGGGGCAGGCCGACCGTACACCTATCATGAAAAAATTTAACCATCCAACAATTTAACCTTTCAGCCATTCGGCCGGCAATCTGAAGCCCCATACCTGCCAAAATCCCGTAAAAAAGCGTACCTTTAAACTGCAACCGAAAAGACTTATGAAAAAGCGATATTTGACCATCGGGGATTTTAAGCGCAACGCCTTTATCGTGGCGGCTGCTGCTACCATGGGCTTGACCAGCTGCGATCCGAACACGCAGCAAACTGACGAGAGAACCGCAGGCACAGAAGTTCCGGCACCAGACGGTGTGATAACAGAACTGACCGAAGAAGCGCCGGACGAGTGGAAGATCACCGACGAGCGCACCACGGCGCCCGGCCACAGCATGGCCATCCTGAAGTACAACGACGGCCGTGTCGACACGCTGCAGGGCCTGGCGCTCGAAAACCAGATGCGCGACCTGGCCAGCAACCAGCAGCAGCTCAATCAGGGCGGTTTCGGTTTGAGTAATGTACTGTGGTGGAGTGCCATGGGCTACATGGCCGGTCGCATGATGTCACCGAGGCCTGCTTACTACGCCAACCCCGGCGTGATGAACAATACGGCGGCCTGGCGCCAGAACGTGCAGACGTATCGTCAGCAGGCTACGGCACCACGCACGGGCCAGAGCGGCTACTTCCGCGGACGCAGCAGCGGAGCGGGAGCCTAGTCAATCCAAAACAGGCAGGGATTTACTTTCCTTACAGGTATAGCTCAGGTATAGCTTTGTACCACTGACAGGGTTATACCTTGTCGAAGGCGTCAGCAGGAGCCGCTGTGCTTTTGCTGATGTCTACCTTTGCGATTCATTCTTTTAGATCAAAGCATTTCATGTTAGAAAACCAGAAGACGAGCATACAGATAAAACCCCACACAGGCGATGTAGAGAAGGCCGTGCGCGGACTGGGCTGGGAGTGGTGCGTGGAAGACGGTTGCGCCAATTACGTGCCCGGCGAGGCAGTAGTGATCACCGAAGACGAGGCCGAAGAGTTGCTTGATGCCGCCAGTTCGCTCTACACCATGATGGAGCAAGCCATCCCGAAAGATCTTCCGGACGCTTTCCTCAACGTGTTGGGTATACCTGAAAACCTGTGGCAACTGGTGCGCCTGTCCTGGAACGACGAGCGGCAGGTGCACCTGTACGGACGTTTTGACCTGGCCATGACGCCGGACGGACCCAAATTGCTGGAGTTTAATGCCGATACGGCTACGTCTATACCTGAAACGGCGGTGGTGCAATGGGCCAGCCTGGCTGCTGCCGGGAAGAATGACGCGCTACAGTACTCCGGTCTGTACGAAGCCCTGGTAGAGCAACTCAGGGTATGGCGCGAGCGCAACGCGGACCTGGCGCCCGCTTTGCTGGTCACTTACCTCGGAGCAAGTGCCGAGGACGAAGCCAACTGCTCTGTGATCACCCAGGCTGCTAACGAGGCCGGTTTCGAGGCGCATCTGTGCCCGATCGAGGACGTGACCTTTACATCGGAAGGCGAGGAGAAAGGCGTGTGGGCGCAGGTAGAGGCGGGCCAGTGGCGCCAGTTCCCGTTCTTCTTCAAACTCCTGCCCTGGGAGCAGATTGCCTGGGAAGAGCCCGAGCTTCTGAAAACCCTGACCTTGCTTGCCCGCTCCCGCACCGTCACGATTGCCAACCCTGCCTATACCTTGTTGTTTCAAAGCAAAGGGATGCTGGCCTGGCTTTGGAAAGCGTTCCCGTACCACCCGCTTTTGCTGGAGGCCGATATCGAGCCGCTGACGGGGAAATACATCAAGAAGCCCTACTTCGGTCGCGAGGGGCAGAGTGTAGAAGTGGTGGACCGTGGGCACGTGACAAAAGTGCGCGGCGAATACGATCAGCAGCAGCAGGTGTACCAGCGCTGGTGCGAACTGCCCGAGGATAGCAAAGGCTACCAGTACCAAGCCGGCGTATTCTGGTCAGGCGAGGGGGCAGCCATCGGTTTTCGCCGCGAAAAAGGCATTATCACCAACTTGTCGCAGTTTGTGCCGCACTTGGTGGAAGGGTAAAATTTATAAAAGGTATAGCTATGTCAATAGACTCAGCAGAGGATCTGGAGGGGATGAAAAAAGTGAGTGAAGCCGTGGCGTTCACCCTCAAACAAATGCGCGAGCACGCCCGGCCAGGTATGACCACAAAGGAACTGGACGAATTTGGCTACAGCATTTTGCAGTCCTACAACGCGCAATCGGCACCGAAGATCACCTATGATTTTCCCGGCTATACCTGCATCAGCGTCAACAACGAAGCGGCCCACGGTATACCTTCTGACAAGACTGTGCTGAAGGAAGGCGATCTGGTGAATATTGATGTGTCGGCCGAACTCAACGGCTATTATGCGGACAACGGCGGCTCTTTTATATTGGGTGAGGATATCCAAGGCCTGAATAAGCTGGTTGAAACATCTGTTATGGCACTGCACAAAGCCCTGAGGGAAATAAAAGGCGGAAAGAAGATTGCTGAAATCGGGCGCATCATCGAGACGGAAGCAAAGAAAAATGGCTTCAAAGTGATCAAAAATCTTGTCGGCCATGGGGTGGGACGCAGCCTGCACGAAGAGCCCCACGAAATCCCGTGTTTCTATGACAAACACGAGACCCGGAGGTTCCGCAAAAACACCGTGGTGGCAGTAGAAACCTTCATCTCCACGAAAGGAAACTATGTGCAGGAGCAGGAAGACGGCTGGACACTCCTGGCCGATCCGGGGGCTTTCGTGGCACAGCACGAACACACTATCCTGATCACGGACGGAGAACCGATCATCCTGACAGCCGCCAATGGTATTTGAAAAAGCCATGTGCTATACCTATTAGCAGATTAGCGCATTAAGAACTACCTTTGCCCGTCTTTTAAACCCTGACCTCTTATGCTCGCCTTTCTGCTGACACTTATGCTTTTGCTGGGGATCGTCATCGTGCTGGCGTATGCAGAGCGCAAAGTGGCAGCCTTTATGCAGGACCGCATGGGGCCAACCGAGGCCGGTCCGTACGGCTCGTTGCAATCAGTGCTGGACGTGCTCAAGCTGTTGCAGAAAGAAGACATTGTGCCGGCCGCCGCTGATAAGAAGCTGTTCAAGCTGGCACCTATTCTCATCTTTGCCGCCGTTTTCGCGGGCTTTGCTGTTATACCTTTTACCCCGGATCTTATACCTGCCGGCATCGGCATTGGCGTGTTTTACCTGCTTGCCATCATCTCGCTGGATGTGGTGGGCTTGTTGATGGCGGGCTGGGGCTCTAACAACAAGTACGCGATGCTGGGCGCCATGCGCTCTGTGGCCCAGATTGTTTCCTATGAAATACCGGCCGGCCTGGCCATCCTTTCTGTTGTGATGATCTGCCAGTCGCTTGACTTTCAGGAGATCAGCTACCAGCAAGGTGTTCTGCTGAATCGCTTCCCCGGGCTTGAGTTTGAAACGAACTGGCTTTTCGGCATCGAGGCCCTGGGTATAAACACCACGAACATCGGCGGAATTACGACCTGGAATATCTTCCGCGCACCACTTCTGCTGGTCGCTTTTGTGATCTATTTCATCGCATCGCTGGCCGAGAGCAACCGGGCGCCGTTTGATATACCGGAAGCCGAGTCGGAACTGGTAGCGGGTTTTCATGTGGAGTACTCGGGTTTCCGGTTCGCTATCTTGTTTCTGGCAGAGTACAGCATGATGGTGCTGGTGAGCCTGGTGGCTGTAATCCTGTTTCTGGGAAGTTGGAACACGCCACTGCCAAACCTGACCACGCTGAAATTTGCCAACTGGACAACCGGCACGATAGGAGAGCTGTCCGGCATTCTGTGGGGCAGCTTCTGGCTATTGAGCAAAACTTTTGTGCTGCTGTTTCTGCAACTGCAGATCCGCTGGACCTATCCGCGCCTGCGCGTAGACCAACTGATGCACCTCTGCTGGAAAGTGCTCACACCTGTAGCATTAGGCCTTGTGCTGCTGGCAGGAATCTGGCGGCTGCTGATGGTATAAGTGTAGGAGTTGGAGAGTTTAGGATTAGGATCGTATAGTAATTAAGAGTTTTCGGTTTAGAGAGTTTGGGTTCAAGGGATCGAGCTGTTATTGAGTAGATGTTGATCTCGCTTCGACAGCCCAAGTATAGATCGTATTAATTTCCTGGGGAGGCCTGAATTCAGCTGAGCCCATTTAACAAGGTATGGAAAGATCGTCCGTAACACATAAAACTGGTTTTTGGGAAGTGACCAAGTCGCTGCTGAGTGGCTTGTGGCTGACCTGGCGGCATTTCCGGAATGCAGATAAAAGACGTGCCCCAGTGCCGGTGATGGACGGTGACTACTTCAAGCAGCCTGAGGGTCTGGTAACGCTAACGTATCCGTATGAGGCTATACCTGTTCCGGAAAACGGCCGCTACCGGCTGCACAACGAAATCGACGATTGCATTGTGTGTGACCTCTGCGCCAAAATCTGCCCGGTGAACTGCATCACCATCGAGTCAGTGAAGGCGACCGAAGACATTGGCATGACTTCCGACGGCACCAAAAAGCGCCTTTACGCGCCTGTATTCGACATCGACATGGCCAAGTGCTGCTACTGCGGCCTCTGCACCACCGTCTGCCCAACCGACTGCCTGACCATGACGCCCGTGTACGATTTTGCTGAAGTGGATATCAAAAACATGATCTACCACTTCACAGACCTGACGCCGGAGCAGGCCGATGAGAAGAAACAGCTGCTGGCCAAACAACAGGAGGAAATGGCCGCTGCCAAAGCAGCAGCCCTGGCGGCAAGGAAGCAACAATAGATTGTTGAATTGCTACATTGTTAAATAAACAGTAGCTACTTGATTGGTCATTAATTGACAGTTCACTTTCAACCGACGTAGTTTTAACTATAAGCGAGAATTCAGGAAATGCTTTTTTACATCTTCGCTGCTATTGCCGTACTCTCGGGAGCCTACATGGTGCTGACGCGAAATCTGCTTTACGCCGGTTTCTCGCTGCTCCTCACTTTGCTAAGTGTAGCTGCCATATACGTACTGCTCTTCGCTGATTTTGTGGCCGTCACACAGTTGATGGTATACATAGGCGGTGTGCTGGTGCTGATTCTGTTCGGGATCATGCTGAGCAGCCGGGTGCACGATAAGTCTGTGATGTCAGAAAATACGAATGTAGGCTGGGGCATCACCATTTCGCTGCTCACCCTCATTGGCTTAAGCTATACGATCTGGCAAGCAGGCTTCAGTTCTCTACCCTGGATTCAACAGGCCGGTACCGATGTGCTGGCTGGTCAGAAGAGCACCGTGCAGCTGATAGGTGTCAAACTGATGACTGACTTTGTGCTGCCTTTCGAAATAGCCTCTTTGCTGCTACTAATTGCGCTTATGGGAGCCGCCTACATCGCCACCGATAAACAGAAGGTATAATGCTGACTCAGGTTTCCTTAGAACATATCCTGCTATTGAGCGCCGCCCTGTTCACGATCGGCATACTGGCAGTCATTACCAAGCGCCATGCCGTGGTCGTGCTGATGGGTATAGAGTTGATCTTCAACGCCGCCAATCTTAACCTGGTCGCCTTCAGTCGCCACGATCCGCAACTGATACAAGGGCAGCTATTTTCGCTTTTCGTCATACTTGTTGCCGCTGCTGAGGCTGCTGTGGCACTGGCCATTGTACTCAGGGTGTACCAGCATTTCAAAACGGCTAATCTGAATCAGATAGTAAGTAAGGAGGGGTAAAAGCATTTCCCATCTTGTTGTCGCATGCCGTCCTAGCAGTCTTCAGTGCTCAGAACACTATATCTTCTCCTCTTCCAATCTAACTCCAAACTCTGCCATTAGTGATTTATCAGCTGATTAGTCAGTATGATGCCTATCTATTTCTGTTGTTTAAACATTGTTTGTACTTTCCAAATATTTTTAAATCCTTTTTGAACTTTCGGTATACGGTTAAGAGTTAGTGTAAATATTTTATAATAAAGTAGTCTTACTATAGGAATTTACAACTTTACTTTTAGCCATTAACATGAGGGGGATTTTTACTCATGCCGCACAAGTAGCGGCATTGGGGTTGCTATGGTGCGCAACAATCTTAGTTATACCTGCGAACGGGCAGGCAATTGAAATGGGGCGGTTTGTGACAACTTACACGCAGGATTTTAATACATTACCCACTACTACCAGTTCTTCTGTAGTCACGGTTCAGCTTGGTGTAGAAGCATTTATACCAGATGGTTGGACAGTACATCGGTCAAAGCCTGGGACTACTATCAACATTAATAACGGCTCATCTAATACGGGTGGTCTTTACAGTTATGGACATACAAATTCGATAGATAGAGCATTAGGTGGTATAACTGCAGATGTACCCGGTGAGTTTACCTATAACTTATTGCTGCACAATACCTCTGGCAGAACAATCACAGCGCTTGACATTGCCTTCGCTGCCGAACAGTGGCGAGTCGGGAGTAGAAATACAGATGTGCAGCGTCTGTTGTTTACATACGCTATTGCTGAGTACCCGTCCTCCTTCAATCGGACAGTAAAACTCAATACACCAGGCTGGACTATAGTCCCATCCCTTCAATTTAATAGCCCTGTTAACAAAACTACGGCCGGACACTACGACGGTAACGCGCCTCAACACCGAAAAGAATTCACCTATACCTTGCCCGAAGCTATACCTGATGGATACTATGTGATGCTGCGTTGGTATGATCCAGACGAACTTGAACAAGACCATGGATTAGCGATCGACGATGTCAAAGTAACATGGAATTTCGAACCTGATTACGTGGCACTTCCAGTTGAGCTGACCAAGTTTAATGCCCGAACAACTGGCAAAGCAATCGAACTGAACTGGACGACAGCCTCAGAATTAGACAGCAAGCATTTTGAGATTGAGCGTAGTGCAGATGCCAAAAACTTTACCACCATAGGTATTGTGAACGCCAAAGGTACCACTAGCCTAACTACAAACTATACCTTCCACGACAACGAACCCCTACTAGGAACTTCCTATTACCGACTAAAGCAAGTTGACGAGGACCTTACGTATACCTACTACCAGGTTGTGGCAGTTACGAATCAACATGCCAAGTTAGCGTCTGTATATCCGACGCTCGCTCAGCAAGAGTTGAAAGTAGAGTTACCATTCGCTCACATGGCTTACAACGCAGCTGTGTATGACAAAATGGGACGGGTGGTGTTGCGTCAAAACTTAAAAGGCTATACGCATGCGCTGGATGTAAGCCGCCTCGGACATGGCAACTATACCTTAGTACTCTCGAATGAAGTAGGAGAGAAGCAGACCTTACGATTCCTGAAGAAATAGCTATACCTGAGGCATAGCTATACCTGCCAAAGGTAAAAGGTATAATAGCAGAAGAGCCCGCTACATATGTAACGGGCTCTTCTGCTCTGTATAAGCTGCTGTTATCTTTAAACGGAGAAGCTGTCGCCGCAACCGCAGGTACGGGAGGCATTCGGGTTGTTGAAAAAGAAACCCTTACCGTTCAAACCGTCCGAGAAGTCAAGTTCGGTGCCGGCCAGGTATAGGAAGCTCTTCATATCCACCACCACCTTAATGCCTTTGTCTTCAAACTCCTGATCCATCGGCTTCACTTCATCGTCGAAGTCGAGGTTGTAGGAGAGACCAGAACAACCGCCTCCAGCTACAGATGCACGTAGGCGAAACGTATCGTCAAGCTGAGCGTCCTGCTTCAGTTTCAATACTTTGTCTTTTGCCTTATCTGATACTGTTATCATAACAATTCTTTCTTTAAGATACCGGATTCAATACAACACTGAACACCGTGATTGTGTTCATGTCACGGCCGAAGTAGAGCTTGTCCAACGCCTCATACATATTGCGGGCCCTGAAGTAGGAAGTGTTTAGTTCCTTGTCTCCGCGGGCCATCCACTGCACGGTATAAGGGCTTTCCTTTTCCTTATAACTCTGCACGTAGTCCCACATTTTACGGAGCGTGTCCACTCTGTCATATCCTATTTCGGTATGAAACAGGAAAGACTGATGGTGGCGCGGGTTTACCGTAATCAGGTCCAGACGCACTTTGTTGTCCAGCTTTCTGAATTCGAAAAGCAGACTGTCACCGCTCAGTCCCAAGTGGTTCTCAATCTGCTTTTGAATGCGTGCACTTTCTACATGCACCTCGGTCGTTGACTCCATTCGCGAGTCTGGTTCTTAGTGGTGAGACTTAGCCATCTCCAGCGCAGGAAGGCCGTTCTTTACTCTGTAGTCGTTGATGGCAGACTTAATCGCGTCCTCAGCCAGTACGGAGCAGTGGATCTTCACAGGCGGCAATGCCAGCTCTTCCACGATGTCCATGTTGTCGATGGCCAGGGCCTCGTCAACTGTCTTACCCTTCAACCACTCGGTAGCCAGAGAAGAAGAAGCGATAGCAGAACCACAACCGAAGGTCTTGAACTTCGCGTCCGTGATCACCTGGTTCTCGTCTACTTCAATCTGAAGGCGCATTACGTCACCGCACTCAGGCGCACCTACCAGGCCAGTACCCACGTTGTTCTTTGCCTTGTCAAGCGTACCAACGTTGCGTGGGTTATTATAATGGTCGATTACTTTATCTGAATAAGCCATAGCTGTTTATAATTACTAGTTAATAATGACTAATGATTAATGTATAATGAGTAATACAGAAGTTTAATTATTCATTACTCATTATACATTACTAATTAAAATCTTAATGTTCTGCCCACTCAATGGAGTTCAGGTCGATGCCTTCTTTGAACATCTCCCAAAGCGGAGACATTTCACGAAGCTTGGCAACTGCTTCTTTCACGTGTGAGATGGCGTAATCTACTTCTTCGTCTGTTGTGAAGCGGCTCAGGCCGAAACGCAGCGAAGAGTGCGCCAGGTCATCGCTCAAGCCTAATGCTTTTAGCACATAAGAAGGTTCCAATGAAGCGGAGGTACAGGCAGAGCCGGAAGAAACGGCAATGTCCTTCACACCCATCATCAGGCCTTCACCTTCTACATACTTAAAGGAAATGTTGGTTACATGCGGCAGACGGTGCTCACGCGAACCATTCACATAAGACTCCTCGATTGTCAAAAGCTCTTTCTCGAGTCTGTCGCGCATTGCTGAAAGGCGGGCTGTGTCTTTTTCCATGTCCTGCTTGGCAATCTCGCAAGCCTTACCAAGGCCTACAATACCTGGAACGTTCAGCGTGCCGGAACGCATGCCGCGCTCGTGTCCGCCACCGTCCATCTGGGCAGTTACTTTCACGCGTGGGTTTTTGCGACGCACATACAATGCACCAACACCTTTGGGGCCGTACATTTTGTGGCCAGAGAAGGCCATCAGGTCGATGCCGTCAGCTTCTACGTCTACCGGAATCTTGCCCACCGCCTGGGTAGCATCTGTGAAGAACAGGATGCCGCGCTTCTTGGCAATGGCGGAGATCTCGCGGATCGGCTGGATCACGCCCACTTCGTTGTTACCATACATGATGGAGATCAGGATGGTCTTGTCAGTGATGGCTTCTTCCAGTTGCTTCAGGTCGATCAAACCTTCCGCATTAACCGGCAGGTACGTTACTTTGCCACCGATCTTCTCGATGTGCTTACACGTATCAAGCACTGCTTTGTGCTCGGTAGTGGCCGTAATAATATGGTTTCCTTTTGAGGCATACATCTCAAACACACCTTTGATGGCCAGGTTGTCTGATTCAGTTGCGCCGGAAGTAAAGATGATCTCTTTTGGAGAGCAGTTGATAAGTGAGGCAATCTGCTCACGTGCATAGTCAACAGCCTCCTCAGCGTGCCAGCCAAAAGCGTGGTTGCGGGAAGCAGCGTTACCAAACTTACCTGTGAAGTATGGCATCATAGCCTCCAGCACGCGCGGATCGAGCGGCGTAGTGGCGTTGTTGTCTAAGTATATCGGAAATGTTAGCATATCACTATTTTTTATCTCTCGTTGTACTGTTTTATAAACAGATGGAAGAAATTATTAGTTTTGAATCCCTGCAAATTTAGCAAAAAAAGCTTACTTAGACTAATTACAAATTGAAAATGGTAAACGTAGAACATATAGGTATAGCAGTTAAGAATTTTAGTGAGGCAAACGCCCTCTATTTTAAGCTGCTGGGCGTAGAGCCCTATAAGACAGAGTTCGTGGAATCGGAGGCGGTGAACACCTCCTTCTTCAAGGTGGGCGGCACCAAGATCGAGCTGCTGGAAGGCACCACGCCCGATAGCGCCATCAGCAAGTTCATCGAAAAGCGCGGCGAAGGTATACACCACATCGCCTTTGAGGTAGAGGATATTCTGGCTGAGATGGAGCGACTGAAAGGAGAGGGCTTTACGCTGCTGAACGAAACGCCCAAGAAAGGTGCCGACAACAAGCTGGTGTGCTTCGTGCACCCAAAAAGCGCCAACGGCGTGCTGGTAGAACTGACGCAGGAGATTCGATAATTGTTGATTGTTAATTGCTGATTGATTTCCCCATTATTTTGGATCAATCACAAGAGGAGAATCAACAATTAACAACCAACAATTAACAATTATAATCATGAAAAACCTGGTGAAAGAGGTACAGGCGGCGGAGGAAGAATTGCTGGTAGGCAACGTAATCCTATACCCGACTGACACGGTATGGGGGATCGGCTGCGATGCTGAGAATGCAGAGGCCGTGAAGAAGATTTTCAAGATCAAAGAGCGGGAAGAGTCCAAGTCGATGATCGTGTTGGTGAGTGATGTGGAGATGCTGCGCCGCTACATTGAGAACGTACCCGAAGGCTTTGAAAAGCTAGCCGAGTCGCAGGAACGGCCGACGACCTTTGTGCTGTCGGGTGCCAAAAACCTGCCCAAAGAGCTGATCGCAGAGGACGGCAGCATCGGCATGCGCATTGCCAAAGACGAGTTCTGTCACCGGCTGATACAACAGATTGGCCGCCCGCTGGTATCCACCTCAGCCAACGTAAGCGGCGAGCCTTCCCCAAAAGCTTTCTCTGAAATCTCTGAAACGATAAAGGAGCGGGTAGACTACGTGGCGCTGTGGCGACAGGACGAAGAAGTGGAGTCAAGACCATCGCGGATTATAAAGCTTGATGAAAGCGGCAGGCAGACGGTTATTCGGGATTAGGGCATAAGGTATAGGTATAGGTATAGATATAGGTGCAGACCTGCTATACCTGTATTTTAGAGCTGAGGCAAAATTTTGGGCGCGTGCTTAAATTTTATCTCTTTATTTTTGTGCCTCAGGCGTTCCTATACCGCCTGAGGTTTTGATTTTTTTGAATGGATACAATAAAATTACCGGAGCACCCCATTTTTGACACTGTGGCCGCCGCTGCCGAAGAGGTGGGTGTAGATGCCTATGTGATTGGGGGCTTTGTGCGCGATCTGGCCCTGAAGCGGTCATCTAAAGATATTGACGTAGTGTGTGTGGGCGATGGCATCGAACTGGCTGAGCGCGTGTCGAAGAGGTTGCCGCACAAGCCGAAGGTGTCTGTTTTCAAGAACTTTGGCACCGCCATGCTGCGCTCCGGTGATTGGGAAGTGGAGTTTGTAGGAGCCCGAAAGGAGTCCTACCGCGAGCATTCCCGCAAACCCGAGGTAGAAACCGGAACACTCGAAGATGACCTCAAACGCCGCGACTTCACCATCAACGCCTTAGGTATAAGCCTGAACAAGGACAGCTACGGCCAGCTGATCGACCGCTTTGATGGACTGAAGGACATGAAGCGCAAGATCATCCGCACGCCGCTGGAGCCGGGCATCACTTTCTCCGATGACCCGCTGCGCATGATGCGCGCCATCCGCTTCGCCTCCCAACTCAACTTCGACATTGCCCCCGAAACCTTTGACGCCATTATCGACAATAAAGATCGGATCAAGATCGTGTCGCAGGAGCGGATTACCGACGAGCTGAACAAGATCGTGCTCTCGCCGAAGCCCTCTTATGGTTTCAAATTACTATTCGCCTCGGGACTGCTGCAGCTAATCTTCCCAAAGATGGCCGAACTTCAAGGAGTAGAGACCATCAAGGGCAATTCGCATAAAGACAACTTCTACCATACCCTGCAGGTTCTCGACAACGTGGCGGAAGTGTCGGATGACCTATGGCTGCGCTGGTCAGCCATTTTGCATGACATTGCCAAACCCGACACCAAACGCTATCACGAAAAGGCGGGCTGGACCTTCCACGGCCACGAGGAGCGCGGTGCCCGCATGGTGCCCAAGCTGTTCAAGGACCTGAAGTTGCCGTTGAACGAGCACATGAAGTTCGTGCAGAAACTGGTGCGCCTACACTTGCGCCCGATTGCCCTTGTAAAGGATACAGTAACCGATTCTGCTATCCGCAGGCTCCTGTTCGAGGCCGGTGACGACATTGACGCGCTGATGAAGCTTTGCCGCGCCGACATCACCTCCAAAAACGACAACAAGGTGAAGCGCTACCTGCAAAACTTTGACAAGGTAGAGAAACGCCTGGTAGAGGTAGAAGAAAGCGACAAACTGCGCAACTTCCAGCCGGTGATCACAGGAGAGGTCATCATGGAGACTTTTGACCTGAAGCCAAGCAAAACGGTAGGAGAGCTGAAGGAAGCGCTGACGGAGGCGATACTGGAGGGGACTGTTAAAAACGAGTTTGGCGAAGCCTTCGCTTTCCTCCTCAGCAAGGGAGAAGAGATGGGACTTCGCCAGGTAAACTCACCAAACAACTAAACAAATTGAGCAGGTATTAAACCTGTAAGTGGGTATATAGTTTTATTTTGTACTAAGAGCAGGTATAGTAAGGTATAGAGAAGGGATAAGCCAGGCGGCTTATCCCTTTTTTGTAGACTTCTTACATGCGCGACACTTTGCTTGCGCCGGCCACATCGGTAACCACGTTGTCCGGGTTGCCTCTATAGCGCACCTTGCTGGCACCAGCGGCATCGGCACGCAGGGTGTTGGTGGCGTGCACATCTACGTTACAGGCACCGGCAGCTTCCACTTCAACTGTATTTGCTACCAGTCGGGTGGCGTCCAGTTTGCTGGCACCCGCAATATCCATGTCAAGGTAGTCTGCACGGCCGGTGAATGTGCTTTTCGAGGCGCCCGTTATATCGGCCTTCAGCCTGTTTACGTTCACATCCACGAAAGCCTTCGTCGCTCCTGTCAGGGCAAGGGTGAGGTTGTCTGTCTTGATATGCCCGATATCGGCTTTCACAGCACCACTCAAATCGAGGCTGCGCAGCTCAGGAACCGTGATCTGAATCAGCACCGGATCCTGTTTGTCGAAAAACTTGAAGGTTCTGTCTTTGTGCTCTACTACCAGTTCACCATGGTTCTGGCTGATATTGAGTTTCTCCAGGTCGTCTGCGTCGCCACTGGCGGTTAGGCTGTAGGCATTGCCTTGGGTAACTTGCACATGGTAAGCACCGTTGACTGTGATCGCATCGAAATTGCTGAACTCATAGGTCTTCTTGTTAGAGCTATACTCTGATTCATCCATCAGCACGCTTCCGCCAGCGCCCATTGTGGCAGCGGCAGCGTAGGCAAAGTCGCTTTCAGCTACGTCGAGCGTATCAGAAGCGCAGGTGATGCAGCTTAACAGGTTGCCCTTTACCTGCCAGAGGTTACGCAGGGTTTTTTCGCGGCTGTACTCTTCTTCAAAGGCACTGCTAGGCACCATGCGCAGGAAGTTGCTGGTGAGGCGCAGTTGTTTGTCCTGCGGAATCATCAACGTCACGTCCATGCGCTGGCTGCGATAAGCCGCACCCGAGGCAAACTCAAAGCTGTCGTCGAAACGGAGCACAGAGTCGGTCTGAACCACGCGGTAAGTCACCATGCGGGCGTTTTGCTGCGCCTCGGCTTCGGTTTTGCCTTTGGCCTGCAGGCGTTGCTGCACTTGCACATCGGAACCAGTGTGACCTTGTACATCAAAATAGATGCGGTTTTCAAAAGACGAGTTCGTGTTATACCCATCCAGCGTAATGGTAGGGTATGGCCCCACCGGGAATGACTGGGTGTTCATCACTTCGCCGGAGCGACGGAAGTTATCAGCGTGCGCCGCGATAAAGGCGATCATGGTGAACAAGCTGATCAGCCAGATGCCGAACAGAGACCAGCCTACCAGCGGACGCATAAAGAAGCGCTTCGCCAACAGCCCGATAGAAAGCAGGATCAGGAACAGGATCGGGATAAGGCCTACAAAAAAACCAGCCACCAGTCCGAGCCGGGGAAAGCCCTCCAGAAGGACGGAGGCCGGAAAATCACCCATGCTTATCATATCGCCATCTACAATGCCCAGGGACACAAACAAGGAGGTGAAAAGCGCTACAGAAAGACCGAGCGAAATGACCAGCAGGGTAACGCCGGCAGCTACTCGTATCAGTGTCACCAGCACGCCCAGGATAGGACCCAGGGCACGACCCAGCCAGTTAATTATCTGCGAGATGATGCGAAAAGGCAGCAGCAGTACCTTAGCGGCAGTGCTTTCCTCGCCGTTCTGGTCTTTCATGTTCAGGTTTTCCTTGAGCGTGTGCTCAATACTGGCCAGCGTAACCGGGTTGCCCTGCATTTGCATACGTTCTGTCAGGCTGGCCGCCTCCGGGACCGCTACCCAGAGGATGATATAGGCCAGTATACCGAAACCACCCGCGAAGATCAGGGCCAGGAACAGAATGCGCACAACGGCCACATCTACCCCGAAATACTTGGCGATGCCACTTGCCACACCCGCCAGTTTCTTGTCGTCCGGGTCACGGAATAGCTTTTTCACCGTGATTTCAGGCAAGGTATAGTTTACTGGCAGCGCAATCCAAAGGATGATGTAGAGGACCAGGCCGAAAGAACCTGAGATGCCCTCTGTTATCGGCGTACCGATCACCAGGAACACGAAGATCAGGCGAATCCACACCGGGTCCACGTTCAGGTAGTTGGCTATACCTGCCGACACACCGCTTACCACTTTGCGGCTCACGTCGCGGTACAGGCGTCTTGGTCGGGCTGCCGTTGCAGCGGCTGCGGCTGCGGCACCACTACCGGCCTCGGCGAACCCAGGCTCAGGAGCGCCGGTGCTGTAGGCCTGTCTGGCGTGCGGCATTTCCACCTCCATCGGCTCGAGGATCTCGAAATCAGTTACTTCACCCATCTGCGCTACCAGGTCCTGCACATCTTCCAGTGTGATTACCTGTTTGCCCGGAGAGAGGCGCATTGAAAAAATCTCCGCTATACGCGCCTCAATGTCAGCTACGATCTCCTCGTGCCCTTCATAGCTCGAGAAGTAGTTGCGGATAGAGGAAAGATAGCGGCCCAGTTGCTCATACCCATCCTCCTCGATGTGGAAGATGATGCCTTGCAGGTTGATGTTTATGTTCTTTTTCATGATTGCTGCGCTTTCTTGTTTTGCATGATGAATTCAGTGGAAGCTACCAGTTCGCCCCATGTTTCCCGGAGCTGTTCCAGAAAGGTGCTTCCGGTTTCGGTCAGTTTGTAATACTTGCGGGGAGGCCCGGAGGTAGATTCGACCCAACTGTAGTCGAGAAGCCCCGCATTCTTGAGGCGAGTAAGGAGAGGATAAAGGGTTCCCTCCACTACTATCATCTTGGCAGCTGTCAGCTCCTCCAACATATCGGACGCATATACCTCACCACGAGCGATAATCTCCAGGATGCAGAATTCCAGAATTCCCTTCCGCATCTGCACTTGTGTGTTTTCTACTTTCATGATGATTCCGTTTAATGTTGAAGCAAAGTTAATAAAAGGTACTATGTGACGCAAGGTACTGTGTAAAAATAATTACGAAACTTTTTTGAAAGGGTTTATGCAGCACCTTATTGTGGATAAAAATGATTATTTTTGGATGCGAAAAAATGTCGCAGAAAGTCAACTAATTCAGTTTCTGAAGTGTTAGGAGGCAAATTGCCCTGCCAGGAGAGCGGTAAATATTTTTTTAACCGAGCGGACATATTTCTTTTTAAGACCCCTGAAGTGACAGTATACCTGTGCCTATGAACAGATTTACCCTTTCTCTACTTATTGCCGTGCTGTGTATTGTGAGTGGGGCTGCCGTGGCGCAGGTGTCCACGCCGAAGTACAGCAACGAGTTCTTGAACATTGGCGTGGGAGCCCGGGCGCTCGGCATGGGCAACGTGCAGGTAGCCATAGCCGACGATGCCACGGCTGGCTTCTGGAACCCGGCCGGTTTGGTGCAGCTTCGCAACAGGTATAACATCGCCTTGATGCACTCCGAACTATTTGCGGGCATCGCCAAAAATGACTTCGGTAGCTTTGCCATGCCCATCGACTCGAGCAGCGCGCTGGCCGTTTCAGTCATCCGCCTCGGCGTAGACGACATCGTGGATACCCGCCGCCTGCAGAACGAGTACGGCTACATCCAGTACGACAGCATCCGCTTCTTCTCCGTGGCCGATTACGCGATGCTGCTTTCCTATGCCCGCAAGAGCAATCTAATTGAAGGCCTTACACTAGGGGTGAATGCGAAGATCATTTACCGTAACGTAGGCGAGTTTGCCAATGCCTGGGGATTCGGTTTCGATGCAGGCGCCCAACTGCGCCGCGGCACCTGGCAGTTCGGCGTAATGGCCAAAGACGTGACCACCACCTTCACTGCCTGGACGCATAATGTGGAGGCGCTGGAGGAGACTTACCAGCAAACCGGCAACGACCTGCCCGAAAGCACAGCAGAGCTCACCCTGCCGCGTCTGGTGCTGGGAGCCGCCAAGAACTTCACCTTTTCCGATAAAATAACAGGCATTCTGGCCACCGACGTGGACTTTACTTTCGACGGTCGACGCAATGTGCTCCTCAAATCTGATTTTGCCTCTGTAGACCCGCATGTGGGGATGGAGCTGGCCTATGCCCAGACCGTGTTTGTGCGCGGCGGCCTGAACAATTACCAGCAATTCCGGAATTTTGACGGAGGGATGTCCTCCAAAGTGCAGCCAAACTTCGGTGTTGGCTTTCAGAATAATGGATTGAACATCGACCTGGCCATGTCGCGCATCAACGGACGCGATGGGAACACGGCCAACGCGGCAGGGCTTTACTCCATTATCATTTCCTTAGGGTATTCTTTCAATTAGCAACATACGGTTTTAAGTTTTACAGCCGATGAAAATACATAGACTCTTCCTACAGTTTTTGTTCGTTAGCGTGCTGGCATTCGGTCTGCAGGCAACGGTCCAGGCCCAATCGCCCACGCCCTACGGCAACGAGTGGATCGACTACAGCAAAACCTACTACAAGCTCAAGGTGGTCAACACAGGCCTCCACCGCCTCAGCTACGGCTTCCTGGATAGTTTAGGCCTAGCCGGAACCAACCCACAGCACTTCCAGCTCTTCAGAAGGGGCAAGGAAGTCGCCATTCACGTGGCCGGCGAAGCAGATGGTCGTCTGGATAGGGAGGACTTCATCGAATTCTACGGCGAGCGCAACGACGGCCGCCTGGACCAGGATCTGTATAAGAATCCGGCCCATCAGCCACATCAGCTTTACAGTTTATATACAGATACTGCCGCCTACTTCCTGACAGTGAATCCTACCGGAGGAAAGCGTATGCAGGAGGTCAATCCTTCACCGGCGGGGAAAACGCCGGAGCCGTATCACTTGCATAAAGCCACTCAGTTTTTTGTGGACAGGTATCACTATGGTCAGCAACACGGAACGCCTAAATCCTTACTTTCCTGGATGGACGAAGGCGAGGGATATATGTCAGTTCATGCAAGAGTTGCTAAGAACTATGATGTGTCTGGCTTAATAAACGCTGAGCCAACAGGGCCGAAGCCCAGATTTGAGGCGGTAGTTTTCGGCGTGAATGCCAATATGCACGAAGGCAACTTAAATGCTGTGCCGCCTGTGGGCGCGGCCAGGACGTTAACCCGTTTCAAAATAGAAGGGTATGGCTATCAGAAGATATCCGGGGGCTTAGAATACAGTGATTTGTCTGCGAACGGGCTTTTCAGAGTACAGACACAGCCAGATGCCACTCCATCAAACGATGTATCACTGTCTTATGTAGCTGTTACTTTTGCTCGCAAGAACACGTTTGTCAGTAATGCCTTAGTGTTTTATACTGACTCTACACGTGCTTCTACTCCCTACTTTTTGTTTAATGGTGCCAACGAGACTACTGTGGCTTATGACATTACAGACCCCGCTAACCCTGTGCGCATAGTAGGACACATGAGCGGACAAGCGAAAGGTTTTGCAGTGCCTACAGAAAACAGAACGCACAAGATATTATTAGCCAATACAAGTCGTTCTTTTAAAGCATCTGGGAATGCAGAGACGTTGCGCTTCAGAAATATCAGTGCAGATGCACATAATTACATTATACTGACCAACAAACGCCTTATGAAACCTGTGGGAGCATCAAGGCCTGCCCCAGTAGAATATGCAGCTTATCGGGCATCGGCAGCTGGTGGTGGTTACGATACGTTGTTAGTGCATGTAGACCAAGTGGTTGACCAATTTCATTATGGTGAGTATTCGTCGAATGCGGTGCGCAAGTTCATGTCATACATGCTCACTGCCAGCCGCGAGAAACATTTGTTTATAATCGGGAAGGGGATGAAATATGCCTGGGATGATTACAGAGCGGTGCATAATAATAAGTGGAGTTTTTACCATATTGGAGACCGTCACCCCAAAGTGTATGAATATGACCTGGTGCCGACGGGGATGATACCATCATCTGATGTTTTCTTTACCGCCGATTTTAGGAACAATCGGTATGAACCCCGTGTGCCCACTGGCCGACTGCCTGCCACGACGCCTGAAGACATCATTTCCTATTTGAATAAAATGAAGGAAAATGAAGCACTTCCGGAAGGCTTGGCCTGGCGTAAGAATATGATGCATCTGGGAGGAGGGGCAACCAGTGCTCAAATCAGCCTATTTAAAAATTGGTTAACAAACTATAAGAATATAGCTAAGGGGCCTTTCTTTGGAGCAAACGTACTTGAAATGTTCCGTCAAGAAGTAAGTGAAGCAATTACCAGACTTAATGTTTCTGAAGAGGTAAATGCTGGACTTTCTTTAATGACATTTTTTGGGCACTCAGGTGTGAATACATCTGAAATTGATATTGGGTATGTATCCGAAAGCATTCACGGATATAAAAATAAGGGTAAGTATCCAGCTGTATTAATGAATGGCTGTTACAATGGTGATGCTTTCATTTATAATTTCAGGTCATTTGGCGAGGACTGGATATTAACACCTGAAAAGGGAGCCCTCTCTTATATGGCTCAGACCTACATTGCAGCTGATGGACCTCTAAATGAGTTCTCCAGTAGGGTTTATCAAGTGGCTTTTGCTGATAATGCTTTTTGGGGACGCACGATCGGAGAGATTCAGCAAGAAGTAATTAAGCGCTATTATTCTACAAGTTCAGCTTATCACCGAGGGGAGCATGTCGCTACAATGACCCAGATGGTATTGCAAGGAGACCCTGCATTTAAATTCTACTCCCCTGCCAAGCCAGATTATGCTTTCGAGAACAATAACTATAGTTTAAGAGATGCTGACGGGAATGTGGCTATTGCAGCAACAGAAAATCTTGTACTGACTGTCAATGCAATAAATCTTGGTAAAGCTATAACAGATTCTGTGTCTGTAACTGTAAAGCGAACATTACCTGATAACACGCAGTTAGCTCCTGTCATTATAAAAGTGAAGCCAATATTGTACAGAGAGCAATTAACGCTTCCTCTGTCCAATAAAGAGTTCACATTTGTTGCAGCGGGCATGAACAGGATTGAAGTAATTTTAGATAGTCCGTCGAATATTGATGAAATAAATGAAGGCAACAATACCTTGATATTAAATCATTTTTTTCCCAGTTCAGGTATTTCCTTGCTCGCTCCGATGGAGTTTGCAATTATAAATTCGCCCAAGGTGAATCTGGTTGTTCAGTCTACTCAGCTCAGGGCCGAACCTAAAGGAGTTTACTTTGAAATTGACACGACACATAAATTTAACTCTGGGTTAAAACAGTTTAAGCAAGTTCAGGCAGGCACTCTGCCCGCATGGGAGGTTTCACTTCCAATTCAAAACACTAATACGGATAGTACAGTATTTTACTGGAGAGCACGCTTTGCCTCCTTTGCTGAGTCCGAAGATACAGTCTGGGTCAATAGTTCATTCAGGTATGTAAAAGATAGCCAAGGGGGATGGTCGCAAAGCCATGCGGGGCAGTTTAAGTCAGCTAAGAAAAGTGGAGTTGAAATCAAGGATAAAGAACAAACCTGGAACTTCAGCGAACTTTATAAAAATATTGAGATAAGGACTATTGGAGGAGATAAAAGATTTACCTATCCGATTCACACTATTGTCAATAATGGAATCGCAGAGTTGGACCCAGCTTGCGGTAACTATCGCACTTCAGCTGTTCCACGCATGTTCTTCATCGTTTTTGATGATAAGAACTTAAACAAGTCAAGGGTGCCGGGATTCAATCCGTGCTCTATTATACCAAACATATATCAATTTGGAGACTTAAATAACCCAACTATACGGGCAAACTTACAGCGATTTCTGACAAACATTCCTGCAGGCTATTATGTGGCGGGAGTTAGTGTTAATCAAGTGCCGTTTGAATTATTTACACCCGAACTGAAAGCGGCGTTTAGAAGTGTCGGTTCAAGCTTAATTGATGAATTAAAGACAGGTTACCCGTTTGCCTTTGTCGGTCATAAAGGTGCTGAACCTGGTAGCATACAAGAATTAGGCCCTAATCTTTCGGATGAAATTTTACCTACTTCTCAAGAAATTGCTTTACGAGCTACCATTAATACTTTCAGCATCCAAGGTTCCATCACCTCCACCTTAATCGGTCCTGCATTGAAGTGGGGCACCCTGCACCACAACATTGAGCGTTATAAGGCAGGCAATGACAGCTATCTACTGAAGCTGTTTGGAATTGGAATTGACGGAAATCGTGAGTTACTGAATGATGCGGTAACGACCAAATCCTTTGACTTAAGCCAGATAGATGCCGCAAGGTACCCGCATCTGCAGTTGCAGGCAGAATTATCGGATACAGAAAACCAAACAGTACCGCAACTGAAACAATGGCTGGTATATTATCAGGCAGCCCCAGAAGGGGTAATAAGGCCTGACTTGGTAGAAGTAAGTGATGAAATAGTGGGACAGCAAGCAAACCGCGGCAGGATAGAAATGCCGATGGCATTCCAAAATGTGACACCTTATGCATTCCGTGATTCGATAACAGTGGAGGTAACACTTACCGGTGAAGGTATAGAGCCCCGTGTGTCTCAATTTAAAATCGAGGCACTAGAAGGAAATAAAACAGCCACGTTCAATTATACGATGCCAACGCTCGACCTAGATGGGAATTATAAGCTGAGCATGTACGTGAACCCGCAGTTGCAGCCGGAACAGCAGTACCAGAACAACATCTATGAAGTGAACTTTGGGGTAAAATCGAAGTTACACCCGATTATGGATGTGGCTTTTGACGGCGTACATATTATGGATGGAGAACTAGTGGCGCCAAGTCCTCTCATCAGCATTACCATGAAAGACGAAAACAAACATGTCTATTTAGAAAATGCTGATGCAATGGAAGTCTACTTAACTAATAATGCAACCAATGTCTCAGTTGATGTTAGAGAATCTGCAAAGCCGAGTGAGCTTCGTGTTTTCCCGGCAGACGAAAAAAATGATTTCCGTTTCGAGTACAAGCCAGAACGTCTGGAGAATGGCATCTATACCTTGGAAGTAAAGGGCAAAGATGCGACAGGAAAAGCCTCTGGTAATTCTTCATACAAAATCAACTTTGAAGTAGAGAACGAGTCTAAGATCACGAACTTTTACCCGTACCCAAATCCTTTCTCTACCAAGACGCAGTTCATTTTTACGCTAACCGGTGGCGTAATTCCAAATGATTTTAAAATCCAGATCATGACCGTGACGGGCAAGATTGTAAAGGAGATTATGCGGGAGGAGATCGGTCCGATCCGTATTGGCAATAATAAAACGGAGTATGCTTGGGATGGTACCGATATGTATGGCGACAAGCTAGCTAACGGGGTGTACCTCTACCGTGTAGTAATGCCGAAAGATACAGAGGAGATGAAGCATATCTGGAAGAAGGGTGACAAGGGCTTTGTGAACGGGTATGGCAAGGTTTACATCCTGCGGTAAGCCGAGTACCTAAATTCACATTCAAATAGAAAAGGAGCACCGTTAGGTGCTCCTTTTCTATTGCGGCTATACCTTGCGGCTATACCTTGCGGCTATACCTTGCGGCTATACCTTGCGGCTATACCTTGCGGCTATACCTTGCGGCTATACCTTGCGGCTATACCTTGCGGCTATACCTTGCGGCTATACCTTGCGGCTATACCTTGCGGCGAAGCTCTTTGAAGGTATAGGCATACTTGTTTTTCTCGTCCGGATCATGGCTTTCCGCATATACTTCCTGCCAATCCTCCTCCTTCAACTCCGGAAAGAAAGTATCGCCCTCAAATGCATGATGCACTTGTGTCAGGTATAGCGTGTCTACAAACGGTAAGGCTTGCCTGTAAATCTCAGCGCCTCCCACAATGCTTATCTGTTCGCTGTCCAGTTCCTTGCCTTTTTCGATCGCTTTTTCCACGGAGTTCACTACAATACAGCCTTCGGCCTTGTAATCTTCCTGCCGCGTTACGATGATGGTGGTGCGGCCGGGGAGGGGCTTGCCGATAGACTCGAACGTTTTGCGACCCATAATCATGGGATGCCCCATGGTCTTTTGCTTGAAATGGCGCAAGTCGGCGGGCAGATACCAGATTAACTGGTTGTCCTTCCCGATGACGTTGTTTTCGGCAATGGCGACGACGATAGCGATCATAGTGTAATGTGCTAATTTATTAATGTGCTAATGTGCGAATTGGATACCGTGCAAGGGTAATATATATGTTGAAGGAGGCCTTGCTATACCTTCACCTTGCACGTTATACCTAAACTGACTTTTGCTATACCTCAAACTTATATCCCCTGAGCAGATCCTGCACCGGCATGCGCTTTTTGCCTTCCATCTGGAGGTCCAGGATTGAAAGAGCTCCCTCGGCAGTCTGTACGTGCAGGTAGGTTTTGTTATCGGTTTTGATTTGGCCAGGTGTTAAGGTATAGCCAGCGTTTTCCAGCACTTCCGTCTTGAAGATTTTAAATGTCTTGCCATCAAATCGCGTCCAAGCAGCGGGGTAAGGGGAAAGGCCACGGATGAAATCTCTTACCTGACGGGCAGGCTGATTCCAGTCTATCTCGCAGGTTTCTTTGAAAATCTTAGGCGCATGCTTCGTCTCAACAGTGGTTTGCTGTGGTTGGGGCTGTATTTCGCCTCGTTCGATGGCCTGCACGGTACGCACGGCAAGCTCGGCCCCTTTGTGCTTCAACTTCTCATACATACTGCCGAAATCATCTTCCTCCAAAATCGGCACGCGGTCCTGGAAAATCAGGTCGCCGGTGTCGATTTCGTGTTTCAGGAAGAAGGAGGTAACTCCTGTTTCCTTTTCGCCATTGATGATGGCCCAGTTGATAGGGGCGGCACCGCGGTATTGCGGCAGCAAGGAGCCATGTATGTTGAAAGAGCCCAGTTCCGGCATCGCCCACACCACTTCAGGCAGCATACGGAACGCCACAATGATCTGCAGGTTGGCCTGGTAGCTGCGCAGCTCATCCAAAAAAGCTTCCGACTTCAGATTGGTAGGTTGCAGCACGGGTATACCTTGCGACACGGCGTATTCCTTCACCGGTGACTGCTGAATCTTCTGACCACGACCCGCTGGTTTGTCAGGAGCAGTGATGACGGCTACTACGTTATACTTATTCTCAACGAGTGCTTGCAGGGTAGGCACGGCAAAGTCGGGCGTACCCATAAACACGATGCGCAATTCGGGCATGGTTCTATTCAAAATCAGGGTATAGCAAGTAGTTTTTGCGGAGCACTTTGTAATCCGAAAGCTCCGGCTCCCAGCTGGCTTTTATCTCAGCTTCTGTTTTGCCGGCAATCACTTGCTTGCGCAACTCCGAGGTGCCCGCCAGCTTCTCGAAGAAGTTGTTGAAGAATTTCTCTTTATTCGACGAGTTGTTGTACATCTCCAGCAGGTACTTGAGCGTGAAAGGCTGTGCATGCGATACGTCAGTCAGATCCATGCCATAGCAGGTTACGCCTTTGTGGGGTGGGTCAGTGGCGCCCGGCATGCTCACAGGAGTAAACGAGTAATCCTCCTTCTGGTAGAACGGCGAGCCGATTACCTGAAACGGAGTAGGTGTGCCGCGGCCTACGCTCACGTTCGTGCCCTCAAAGAAGCAGATCGAAGGATATAGCGCGATAGACTGCGTGTTCGGCAGGTTCGGGGAAGGACGCACAGGCAGTTCGTAAGCCATCGTGTGGTCGTAGTTGTCCATTTTAATCACGGTCAGGTCGCAGCTTCTCTCGCCTTCCAGCCATTTCTCGCCGTTGATCATCTCAGCCAGTTCGCCTACGGTGAGGCCGTGCACAATCGGAATCGGGTGCATGCCTACGAAGGACTTGTGTGCCATATCCAGCACAGGGCCGTCTACATAGTGACCATTCGGGTTCGGACGGTCCAGCACGAGCATCTTTTTACCATTCTCGGCGCAGGCCTCCATGGCGTAGTGCATCGTACTGATGTAGGTGTAGAAACGCGTGCCCACGTCCTGAATGTCGAACACTAGCACGTCGAGGTTCTTCATCTGGTCTTTCGATGGCTTCTTGTTGCTGCCATAGAGCGAGATGATTGGCAATCCCGTTTTGGTGTCTTTCGCGTCCTTGATGTGCGCACCAGCGTCGGCTTCGCCACGGAAACCGTGCTCAGGGGCAAAAATGGTGGTCACTTGCACGCCACGGCTGATCAGGGTGTCTACCAAATGCGTCTTGCCAATCACAGAGGTCTGGTTCACGACCATGCCTACCCGCTTGCCTTCCAGTTGCTTCAGGTAACGGTCCATTTGCTCAGCGCCCAATACCAGGGGCTTGGCCGCAGGCGCTTCCGGGGCAGTGGTGGTTTCGGTTACGGGTGTGTTCTGTTCTGCGGTAGCAGCAGGGCTTTGCTTCGGCGAACAGCTGTTGAGGCCAAGTACTAAGGCACCGAGGATTAAGATGGGTTGTATCATGCGTGTTGGGTAAGTGTATGTGTGTGTTTAGGTGGCAAAAACGAATTTAAGCGGTACGAAGTCAAAATTCATACCTATATTTAAGGCAGTTTAGACGCAAGCGAGTGAACGTATCCAAATTCATATCTGATAAGATTTCCGAAGTACAGGCAGGTTCCTTCACCACGTCTGTGACAAAAATAGCAATTATAAGCATAGCTGCAGGCATTGCCATCATGATTGTGTCGTTTGCGATTCTGGAAGGCTTCCGTGACGAGATACGAAACAAGATTTTCAGCTTCGGGGCACACCTGCAAATCAGCAAGTACGACACCAACAATTCCTTCGAAGGCGCTCCCATCAGCACGGCCACAGGTATAAACAGCACCGAAGAAATAGCAGGTATACAGCACATCCAGTCCTTTGCCCGCAAAACGGCGATCATCAAAACCGACGACGAGGTGCTGGGTGTGGTGATGAAAGGCGTGGACAAAGAATACGACCTGAGCGCCATGCAACAGAACCTGGACGAGGGTGGCGTGGTGACTTTTTCGGACACGGCTTCTTCCAAAGACGTGATGCTCAGTCGAAAAATCGCCAACAAGCTGCGGCTGAAGGTGGGGGACGAGGCAATTTTCTACTTTATCCAGAACCCGCCGCGTGCCCGAAAGCTGAAGGTAGTGGGTGTTTTTAACACAGGACTGGAGGAGTTTGACGAGGTGTTCGTGATCGGCGATTTGCAACTGGTTCGGGAGCTCAACAACTGGCCCGATACCCTGGTGGGCGGCGTAGAGATTTTGCTCAGGGACTTCAACCAGATTGACCAGGTAGCCGACCAGGTGTTCGATCAGATGAATTACGACCTGCAGCTCGAGAAAATAACTGACCGCCACGCCCAGCTATTCGACTGGTTGCAGCTCCTGCGCAAAAACGTGGTTATCTTTCTGGTGCTGATTATTTTTGTGGCGACCTTCAACATGGTGTCCACGGTGTTCATCATGATCATCGAACGCATCAGCATGATCGGCGTACTCAAAGCCATCGGTGCCACCGACGCCCAGATCCGGAAAATCTTCTACTTCCGCGGCCTCAGCCTTACGCTCAAAGGTATGCTCTGGGGTAACATCATCGGCCTGGGCTTCTGTGCCATCCAGTACTACTTCCAGCTCATCCCGCTCGACCCCGAAAACTACTACATGGACACCGTGCCCATCAGCTGGAACTTCGGTATCATCATCGCCCTCAATGTGATTACCCTCCTGATGACCATGCTCGCCATCCTTATACCTGCTGCCATGGTCGCGCGCATTAAGCCGGTAAGGGCGATTAAGTTTGATTAAGAGAAGCAGTAGCTTATAAAAAAACAAAAACGGCAGCCCTTACCTGAGCTGCCGTTTCCATTTCCATTTCCATCAATAACCTCCAACCTATACCTGAGCCGCCGCTTTCGGAGCCGGCCCACTGGCACTGCCCACCATTTCTCTGCGTGGCACTGGCATTTGTATACCTTGCTCCTCGAAGGCTGATTTAGCGTGTTCGTTCATGTCCCAGAAAAAGGCCCAGTAGTTCTCTTTGTTCACCCATACCCGCACGCTCAGGGTCAGGGAATGCTCGGCAAAGTCTGTTACCACAATGGCAGGCGCCGGATCGGGTAGCACACGCTCGTCGGCTTGTATCAGGTCCTGCAAAATCTGGCGCACTTTGCCAATGTCGTTGTTGACAGATACGGCAAATTTCAGCTCCACGCGGCGGGTTTTCTCGATCGTAAAGTTTACCACCACGCTGTTGGCCAAAGGGCCGTTCGGTATAAAGATCGTTTTGTTATCCGGCGTTTTGAGCACCGTGTTGAAGATATTGATCATGTCCACGGTGCCTGACTGCCCCTGCGCTTCGATGAAGTCGCCCACACGGAAAGGCTTTATGGTCAGGATGAGCACCCCGCCCGCAAAGTTGGAAAGGCTACCCTGCAAAGCCAGACCAATGGCCAGACCCGCCGAACCCAGTATGGCAATGAACGAGGTCATCTCAACGCCCAGCTGCGCAATAACGATGATAATCAGGAGGATGCGCAGCGCCACAGCAAATACGCTTTTCAGGAAAGGGCGCAGTGAAATGTCCACATCCTTTTTCACCATCAGGTTAAAAATAACGCGGTTGAGCCAGTTGATAACCCAAAGACCGACCAAAAGTGTAATAATGGCAGCTACCAAACGCATGCCATAGACCATCACAAAATTGGTGATGTTGGCGCTGTAGGTATCGAAATCAAAGAGGTTTTGCATATTTCTCGTTGTGGGTGAAAATAAAAACTCTGGTACCCCTGCAGGGGTACCAGAGTCCAAATTTGGTCAATTTCTATAGCAAAGGCAAAACTAAGCCAGGTGGCGGCAGTTCAGAATCAGGTTGGGGTCCGGGCAAATCGCCTCGTACATAGCCTGTTCAGACAGCCGTGCCACGCCCGGGTAGTCGCCTTCTTTTCCGTCCATCGAGCACATCACCTGAAAGTGCAGGTGTGGCGGCCAGTCGCCGTTTTCGGGGTATGGTCCTACCTCGGCGATCTTGTCGCCTTTGTGGATCTCTTTTCCAACCGATAAACCCTGAAGGCATTCCTCATTAAGGTGCCCGTACAAGGTAAAGAACGTCACGCCCTCGAGTTCGTGCTCCAGGATGATGGTAGGGCCATAGTCGCCGAAGTTGGCGTTGTCGGCAAAGCTGTGCACCCGGCCGTCGAGCGGGGCGAACACGGCTGTGCCCGCAGGCAGCCACACATCTATACCCAGATGCAGGTCGCGGCTCTCCTCGGCCACGTCGAAGTGCTGACTGCGGCGGTAGATGAAGCGATTCTCCATGTAGCCGCCCACCCCGATGGTGGCATTCTGTTCCCGCAGCATCTGGTCCACGGCTTCGTTGAAGGTGGCAGTGTTGCGCAGGTCGGTTTGTTGCAGCAGCTGGTTGGCTGCCGTAAAATCAAGACGGCACACATGTTCGCCGTTCAGGTCCGCATCGAGTACGGGCCCGAAGGCAACAGTGTGCCGTCTTAGAATGTCGCTAAGTTTCTTTTCGGTATTCAGCATGTATAGGTAAGGCGGGGAATGTGCCGCCACGCAAGTATAAGAAGAATTATGCGAGTTCTTCTACATACTTGGAGAGTGTCTTCAGGCTTTTGGTCTTGCCAAAAAGCTCTTCAGACTTTTTGCTGTAAGCCTGCGCCGCTTCCTGCAACGTGTCGAAGGTGCCGAGGTTGATGCGCTGCTTGTTGTGGTGGATGATGGCACGGTACTTTTGCGCCTCTTTGTGCACGCCGCGCACGCCCAGTTTGTTCTCTGTTTTGGAGGTGTTGCGCACAATCTTGCAGAGCGGAGCCCACTCCAGGTTTTCGAGGCGGCAGTCGAGTTTGTTGCCGTTCTTGAAATGCACGTAAAGCTTAATGTTGCTTTCTGGCTTCTCAATCAGCTGCTCGCCAATCATCTTGTGCAGGTAAATGGTTTCGTTGCGGTACTTGCCGTTTTTCAGCGGCCAGTTCTTCTGGAAGAAAGCATACCCGTTGGAGTGGATGCGCAGGTGCTTCAGAAAGTCAATTTGCTGCAGGTAAGCATTGTTTTGAATATACTCGTAGGTGCGGTCGTCCACCATTACGGTTTTTTCACAGTTTTTGAGAGTTAGTTTGTAGAGCATTGGTGTTTTCAGTAATTGTATGGTAAAGAACGGAACGTGAGGTTGGTTATTACCCCACTACAGCACTTGTATGTACTATGTTACAAATGTGCAGTTTTTTTTTCATTCAGCATTCCTTCTGTTAATGATTTGGTTATAATACGTGATTCGTGAAATCGGTTTTAAAAATTCCCCGAAATTTTCACTCAACAGGCCAGATTGTCGTAACTTTCAGTTTGAAACCATGTTTCCCCCTAAAAGACTAGTAATAAAACGATATGAGTAACCCTTATTTCATGCTGAAGGTGGTGGAGATAACCCGCGAAACCTCAGATGCGATTACGATACACTTAGAAGATCCCGATAAAAAACCGATTCCATTCAAGGCAGGGCAGTTCCTGACACTTATCCTTCCGATAGACGGAAAGAAAGTCCGCCGTTCTTACTCACTGTGTTGCGCCCCGAACGAGGGGAGTCGACTGTCAGTAACTGTTAAACGTGTGGCAGGCGGTCTTGTTTCCAATTATTTGCTTGATAATCTGCAGGTTGGCCAGGAAATTGAGGTTATGGAGCCACTCGGCAATTTTAACCTTGTGCCGGAGGCTGGCAAAAGCCGCCAGATCATCCTTTTCGGGGCCGGAAGCGGCATTACACCACTTATGTCGATGCTCCGGGCAGCACTGCGCGAGGAGCCCAACACGAAGGTGGCTCTGCTATACGGCAACCGCGACGAGGACTCGGTTATTTTCAAGCAACAGCTGCAGGAACTGCAGGCTGCCAACCCGGATCGCCTGCACGTGGAGTACATCTACAGCCAGCCCAAGCAGGCCTGCGACTACCGCGGACGCATGAACCAGAGTGTCATACTCAAGATTCTTGAGCGCCTGCAGCTGGCCAAACCAACGGATGCGCTCTACTACATGTGCGGACCGGAGGGGATGATGGAGGAGGTGCGTAGGGCACTGAATGTGCTGCACGTGCCAGCCGATCGCATTTTCCGGGAGAGCTTTGTGAGCAACAAGCTGGTGGAGCAACAGGAGCAGGAGCACCACGGAGCCGTGTCTTCGTCTGACGACGACGGCGAGATTACGACCCAAACCGTGACCATCATTTACGAAGGCGCCGAGTACAGCGTGGTGGTGGAGCCGAACCAGACCATACTGGAAGCGGCGCTGGACCAGGACGTGGACCTGCCTTACTCTTGCCAGGCCGGACTGTGTACTGCCTGCCGTGGCAAGTGCCTGAGCGGAAAAGTGCACCTGGACGAGCGCGAGGGACTTTCTGATGCCGAGCTCGACGAAGGTTACGTGCTCAACTGTGTGGGCCATCCACTGACTTCCGATGTGGTCATCGAAATAGGATAGAATTAACTGTTGGAACTTCATTTTAGCTGCACTATATTTTACATATATAGTGCAGCTTTTTTTTTGCACTTTCAGGAGAAGTGTCTATATTACCTCTTCTTTACAGAACTATCGATGAGTAAAACAGAAGCTATGATACAAGTACCCGAACGAAAGAAGCGGGTTTACCTGTCCGAAGACTTTAAAATAGATAATTGGGAAACCATACAGCCATATTTTGAAGAACTGAAAAGCCGCGCCATCCATTCGGTGGAGGAGCTGGAGAAGTGGATGAAAGACCGCAGCGAACTCGAGAGCGTGCTCTCCGAGGACCTGGGCTGGCGCTACATCCGCATGACCTGCGACACCCAGAACGAGGAAATCACGAAGGCTTTCCAGTATTTCGTGTCAGAGATTGAACCCCAGATCGCCCCTTACGACCACGAACTCAACCTGAAGTTGATGCACTCGCCATACGTAAACGGGATCGACAAAGACAAATACCGCATTTACCTGCGCGGCGTAGAACGTGCACTGGAGATTTTCCGGGAAGAAAACATTCCGCTCAACACCGAAATCAGCACCAAACAACAGCAGTATGCCGCCATAACCGGCGCCATGACCGTGACGCTGGATGGCGAAGAAATGACGCTGCAACGCGCTGCCGACCGCCTGAAGCGCAACGAGCGCGAAGTGCGCGAGGAAGCCTGGCGTGCCATACAGGAACGCCGCACGCAGGACCGTCAGAAGCTCGACGATCTGTTCGACGAACTACTGAAGCTCCGTACACAGGTGGCCAAAAACGCCGACTTCGACAACTTCCGCGACTACATGTTCGCTGCCATGGGCCGCTTCGACTACACCCCACAGGATTGCTTTGATTTCCACCAGTCCATCGAAGAGACCATTGTGCCCGTGCTGACAGGCATAGACCGCGAGCGCAAGCAAAAGCTAGGTATAGCCGACCTGCGCCCCTGGGACCTGGACGTAGACCCGAGTGGAAAAGCCCCGCTGGAGCCGTTCACTTCGGGCGAAGAATTGCTCGAGAAAACCATTCAGGTATTCTATAACCTCGACACCTACCTGGGCGACTGCCTGGCCACCATGCGCGAGATGGGTCACCTCGATCTGGAATCCAGAAAAGGGAAAGCCCCGGGTGGGTATAACTATCCACTCGACGAGATCGGCGTGCCGTTCATTTTCATGAATGCCACCTCGAGCCTGCGCGACGTGATTACGATGCTGCACGAAGGCGGCCACGCCGTGCACTCCTTCCTGACCCGCGACCTGACGCTGGGTGCTTTCAAACACCCGCCATCCGAAGTAGCCGAGCTGGCCTCTATGTCCATGGAGCTGATTTCGATGGATTATTGGGATACCTTCTTTAGCGATGAAGACGAGCTGCGCCGCGCCAAACGCACCCATCTGGAGAGCGTGCTTGAGACCTTCCCGTGGGTGGCCACCGTGGACAAATTTCAGCACTGGCTGTATGAGCATCCGAGCCATTCGCAGGAAGAGCGCCATCAGGAGTGGCTCAATATTTTCGGCCGCTTCAACCACCAGGAGGTGAACTGGAGCGGACTTGAGAAGTACAAGCCCTTTATCTGGCAGAAACAGCTGCACATTTACGAGGTGCCGTTCTATTACGTGGAGTATGCCATGGCACAACTAGGTGCGATCGCGGTTTGGAAGAACTACAAAGAGAATCCTGCCGAAGGGCTGGCCGCCTACAAGCGCGCCCTGAGTCTGGGCTATACCGTCACGATCGGCGAGGTGTATGAAGCCGCTGGCATCAAGTTCGATTTCAGTACTGAGTACATCAACAGCCTGGTAGATTTTGTGAAAGGAGAGATGGCCAATATTTAAGGTATAGCTATACCTGGGCAGAAGCCCCGTCGTTCCGAAAGCGGTGACGACGGGGCTTCTGCATTAATAGGCGGTTGCTGTTAGCGGTTTGGTAGGTATAGCATCCTCGCCAGTTTTATTTTTGGTACTCCAACTACCTGTGCAAAGAGCTTTTTCGTAGAGATTTTTATACCTGTCCGAAAGAAAAATGAACCCGCTCAAACTATTGCTTCCCGTTGGGATTCTTTTGTTTTGCATCGTTGCAGCCTGCTCTAATGCGCCAACTTCCGTAACACAATCGGATGCGCCCATGTCGAATGCCGAGGTGGCGCGGGCAGCTGTGGGTTCGTGGGTGGGCACCATCCCCTGCGCGGATTGCCCGGGCATCGCCTATACCCTGGACCTGAATCCGGACAGCACCTACCGGGAGCGCATGGTCTACCAAGGTCGGAGTGCGACTCCCTTTGTGCAGTCAGGCACGTGGGGTGTGGGTAAGGGTAGGGTACAGTTGAAAAAGCAAGGCCCGGGTAACAGTCAGTTTGCCCTGGACGGCGATGCGCTGGTGATGCTGGATGGCGACGGAAATCGCATTGAGTCAGCACTTGCCGATGCATACCGATTGCGCCGCAAGAACCCGGATGAACCCGAGGACAACCCCAGTTTGTGGCGTGAAAAGTACGAGAGAGGAGTAGACTTTGCCGCTATTGGGAACGAGCCGTTCTGGTCACTGGAAATTGACCTGGAAAAAATGCTCGAGTTCAGATTGCTGGATGAAGAAGATGGCAGTGTGCTGACGCCTATACCTGTTGCGGAAAAACCTGAGTCAGGTGAGGGTACAATCTACCACGTTCAGACCGTGTCGGGCAGCCTTGAGATTCGACTGATGAAAGAGACCTGCATCAACACCATGACAAGCCGCGAATTCCCCTATACGGTTACAGTCCTGAAAGACAGTGTGGAGTACAAAGGCTGCGGCATGTACCTCCGCGACTCCCGCCTAGAAGGCTCCTGGAACCTGGTGGAACTGCAGGGCAAAGCAATCAATTCGAAAGACTTTGAGAGAAACCCGCCGACTTTGTCGATCGACCTGGCAAAGGGTAGTGTGTCAGGCAGTGCAGGTTGCAACAGAATTACAGGCACGCTCGAGCCGATCGGTGATCGAATCAATTTCGGGCCTCTTACAGCCACTAGAATGGCTTGCCTGAATATGGAGGTGGAAACTCAATTTTTGGGGGTTTTGAATAATGCGGACTTAAGGTATAAGGTAAGAGAAGAGTGGCTGGAGCTGATATTGGATGGCAAGGGGGTGATGATGTTTAAGAGAGGTGAGTAGGTATAGCCATTATCCAAGGCATGAGCATTCACACTCGTGTCTACTATCGTGAGGCCTTTGGCCTGGGTTAGGTATACCTACCGTGGGTTCTGTATTGCTATACTTGGCGTGTCTTGTTTTATAGCTTCGCCTGTGCGGCGGGCACTCACTTTTTGTCTTGACACAAAAAGTAAGCAAAAAAGTCAAGACCCTCCAAACTCGCTGACCGCTCAAACAGTGGAGTGTCAATTGGTGCACTGGGCACCGCTTTCTGTTTCATTGGTCAAGTGCAAGTTAGTCTTGCTATACCTATCAGTGTTTATTTGCTACAGGGCTATACCTGTGAGAAGGCAGTGGCCAAACTCTCCCCTTGAGGACAAGTGAGACGCGAGTCGAAACTTGGGAGCGAAGCTCACAGAGGGGTGTAATCGTGTACTAAGATGCCTTTACTACAGCACCTATACCTTTAAACTGGCGACTCCAAGTTCCCCGCCTTAGAAAAGGAGGGGTTAGGGGTGGTTGGACCCGGCATAGTAAAACAGAAAATACAGAGCTTATACCTATAGAAATTAGTAATAGTAAAAACAGTCCCTTTGGAGGGGACAGGGAGATGTTAATCGTGCACCGGAATCCTGTTAATTCTTTAATCCTGAAAATCTTGATTCAGACAAACTATACCTGCGTAACTAATAAGACCCTCGCAAGTCTAAAAAAACTACAAGTTCAGCGCTTTCGATACCACATTTCTAGGAGTAGCTGCTCATCTTTAAATTCTCCAAACCCCACTATAAAACATAAATCGCCTGTCGTTTCCAACAGGCGATTTCATTTCATAATCCAACTCTTTACAGCGGTTTGAATTGCTCGAACATCTGCCGGCAATCGTTGCAGTAGTGCATGGAGCGGCAGAGGGTGGGGCCGAAAGGCGTGCGCAGGTCGGTGTTTTCACTGTCGCAATAGGGGCACTTCACATGCTCCAAAATATCCAGGTCAAGGATCAGGTCGTACTTGGGCGGTGGGGCCAAACCGAACTCTTTTAAGTGCTGACGACCTTTCTCTGTAAGCTTGTTGCTGTCCCAAGGCTTATCGAAGGTCATAGTAACGGTGTGGTTCGTAATGCCGTGCTTTTCCAAGATGCGCTCCACGTCTTTTTTCATGTAGTCCATGGCAGGGCAGCCGGCAAAAGTCGGTGTCATGTTCACGGTTACATGTCCTTCCTCCGAGATGTCCACACCCGTGATCACACCCAGGTCCACCAGCGACAACACCGGTATCTCAGGGTCTTTCACCTCTTCCAACAGGGTCAATATGTTTTCCTTGGTCAGCTCCATTTTGTTTGATGCGTATCAAGTACCACGTAGCAGGTATCAAGACTTTTTCATGATTTACTCGCTGAGTATGTGTGCTACTTGAAATGTGTGTCATGATACGAGATAACTACCATTCAGCCGTCGGATCGATCTTGAATACCTCGGCCATTTCATCCAACAGCGGTTGCAGGTGCTCCGTGTGCTCGCCGTGACGGCCTCCAAACTTGGGCTCGATCGTGTTCAGGTCTGGCAGTTTCAGGTCTGTCTTTTCGATTACCGCCTGTATGCGCTTCAGCCACTCAACTTTAACCGCTTCCTCACCAGCGTATACGCCCGCTTCAATTAACTCCTGCTCGTACTGCGATGGCTCAAACATACCCAGAGCGTAAGGTATAGCTTCATTCAGCGACGCCTGCAGACGCAGGATGGCTTCTTCCGTTGATGTGCCCAGGTTTTTGATCCAGGTGTTGGCGTGCAGCACGTGATACTTCACTTCGCCTTTCAGCTTGGTGGCCACCTTGGCAATCGGCTCGTAGCTCGATTGGCTCAGCATTTCGAAGCGGATGATTTCGGCGTTGTCGTAGAGGAAGTGGCGGATCAGGCTGAAATCGTACTCACCATTTGGCAGCTCTACCAGCTGGCTGTTGTGGAACTGATTGGCGTTGCGGGTGAAGGCCACCGTGTCCGGGTCGGCTTCGCCAAGCTCCTGCAGCAAGGTATAGAAAGCCAGGCTGTGGCCGATCTTGTCCTGCGCCATCGACGAGAAAGCAATGTCCTCTTCCAGTATCGGGCCGAAGCCGGTCCACTCGGAGTTGCGGTGCCCCAGTATCAGTTGGTCATCGGCCAGTTTGTACAACAGGTCTTTTATTGCGAGCTCGTTCATGCTTAAGCAGTCGTTTTGTTTTCTTCTTTATACTTGGTGATTTTGTCCATCACTTTATAGGCGATGGCTTCGCGGTACTTCTTTTCAGGTATAGTCGTCCACATGTCTTTGTCCTCTTCCGCTGACTGCAGCACATGCTTCGATTTCACCACCCATACGTTCACAATCGGGCCTTTCTCGCCAAATTGGGTACGGGCTTCGTGCAGTGCCTCCTGGTAAGAAGTCGCCATGACACGACCCGTATGGGTATGGGCTTTGCCACGCTTCTTCAGGTGGAAGATCTCGTACGGCTCCGGCTGCTCGCTGCGCTCTGCAGGTTCTTCTAGGCGCATCAGGTCGTATACGTTTTCCTGGTCGCCGGCATAGGGTGTCACCATGATGTTTTCAGTGCGCACAATCCACAAACCTACGCAAGGGAAGCGGCGGCTGTACTGCTCTTTGGCGAACAGGAAGGCCACATCTTCGTTCGGGGCATGTACCGGACCAACGTAGGTATGGGCAGTACCTTCTTTCTTTTGATGAAAGGCCTCATATGTTTCAAACTGATCTAGTTCCTGCTTCGGCTCGGCAGGAGGCATTTCACCTTCCGGCAGGTTCAGTCGGGTAACTCTTGGGTCAAGTGACTTCAACATGGTTATGTTAGTTAAGAGCTTCAATTGAGTTAAGAGTTGCTGCAGATAAATCACTTTCAACTCTCAACTTTTAACTGAAACCGTTACGCCTTTATGCTAATGGTTTCACATATTTTGCTTTCGGGTTGAGGAGGGCTCTGCGCACCCAGGCGCCGCGCTCTTCAGCGGTACGGCGCACGGCCAGTCGCTCGGCGTTGCACGGTCCGTCGCCGTTGATCACGCGCTTGAACTCATCCCAATCCGGCTCGGTGTATTCCCACTGACCGGTTTCCATGTTCTTCTTCAGCTTCGGATCCGGAACGGTCAGGCCAAGCTCCCAGATCTTCGGCACGTACATGTCGAGGAACTGCTGACGGCACTCGTCGTTAGAGGCCATCTTTACTTTCCAGCGCATAAGCGTTTCGGTGTGCGTACTCATTTTGTCAGACGGACCGAAGAAGGTCATGATCGGCGGCCACCAACGGTTCAGAGCAGCCTGAATCATTTCGCGCTGCTTCGGTGTGCCGGTCGCCATGTGCACCACGGCGTCGTGGCCGTACTTCAGGTGAAAGGCCTCCTCGGCGCAAATACGCTCCAAAGCTCTGGAGTAAGGACCGTACGATCCTTTGGCGTTGGCCATCTGGTTCACGATCGCGCCCGCGTCAATCAGCCAGGAAATAATATTGGAATCTGCCCAGGTGAAAGCCGGGTAGTTGAACACGTTGGAGTACTTGCTCTTGCCGTTGATCAGGTCGGTCAGCATCTGCTCACGTGTTTTGCCCAGGGTTTCGGCAGCACTGTATAATAACTGGGCGTGTCCTACTTCGTCCTGCACCTTGGCCATCTGGGCCATTTTGCGGCGGAAGCCCGGCGCGCGCGTAATCCAGGTACCTTCCGGCAGCGCACCGATGATCTCGGAATGTGCGTGCTGCTCGATCATGCGAATGAGCTGCTTTCGGTACAGTTCCGGCATCCAATCGTTTGGCTCGATCTTCTCGCCACGGGCGATGCGTGCTTCAAACTCGGCCAGCTTTGCAGGATCTTCGGTCTGCAGGTTGTCGAATTTGGTGGCTTCAAAAACGTTTCCTCCTCCGTACATACTATTTTCAGTTTTAAGGTTCAGTAAAAGGTGCCGGACTGTTTAAGGTGGGTAGCCCGGCAAAGGTTAGGTATAGATCAGTTAATTAAGGTTCGTCTTCAATCCGTTCAGCAACATGGCTGACAGGTTCTCGGCAATCTCCGCTGGTTTCATCTTGCCCTCCGGCTTGTACCAGGTATGGATCCAGTTCAGCCCGGACAGGATGGTGAGCACGGCGAACTTCTCGTCCGGCACCTGAAACTCGCCCTTGGCTATACCTTGACGAATGATCTCGCGGAAGTAATCTTCATACCGGTCGCGCAAGGCCAGAAACTCGGTATGGTAAGGCTCGCTCAAATGGCGCCACTCCTGCAGGAAAACAGCCGAGGCCTCTGTGTTGCGGGTGAGCACCTGCACATGGGCCGAAATAGCTCGCTTCAGTTGCTCGGTTGCGGTGGCATCCGCTGCTTTCACAGCCTCAATCGCCCCGAAAAATTCCTCCGCCATCCGGAAGCACACCCGCTGCAGAATCTCCTCTTTGGAACGGATGTGGGAGTAGATGCTGGCCGCCTCTATACCTAGTGCATTAGCCAAGTCACGCATGGACGTGGCCGAAAAGCCTCGGTTCTTAAATAAGGCTGTCGCTGTCTGCTCTATCTGTTCTTTTCTGCTCAAGGTATAATTGTGTGGTATTTAGCTAAAACAAATGTAAACAACCTAACGTTCGTTAGCAAATTAATTTACGGTGTATAATGCCTATTGTTTTCATCCGGAGTAAGATTCGATTTGTTCTGTGTTGAAAAACGCAGGTATAGCGCAGCCTTTAATGAGGAAAGAAGAAAACGTGGCCGAGAATTTGTGCTTAATTTACTGCGACTTTCACCTAATTTGTTTATCTTTTTCGAGCCTTAGTAGTTTGCTCGCGTATACCTGATACCGGCTTGCCGGCACATGCAACCAAAATTTAAGAGACTACACACCATGACTGACACGACACAATCGCCTGCAACGCAAACCATGGATTTCGTGCACTACGAAGTCAAGGAGCGTGTGGGGTATATCACCCTGACCAGATCGGAGAAGCGCAATGCTCTGAATGCCGAGATGGTGACCGAACTAAAGCGCGCCTTTGCCGCTGCCGAAGACGACGAAACTTGTAAAGTGATCGTGCTGCGCGCCGAAGGCAAGGTGTTCTGCGCCGGCGCCGACCTGGAGTACCTGCAGCGTCTGCAGCAGTACGACTACCATGACAACCTCGCCGACTCCACCCACCTGATGGAGCTTTTCCGGCAAATCTATACCTTGAAGAAAGTAGTGATCGCCCAGGTACACGGCCACGCCATAGCGGGCGGCTGCGGACTGGCTGCCATCTGCGACTTCACTTTTGCCGTGCCAGAGGCCAAGTTTGGCTATACCGAAGTAAAGATCGGCTTTATACCGGCCATCGTGAAGGTGTTTCTGCTGCGCAAAATAGGGGAGGCTCGCGCCAAGCAACTCCTGCTAACCGGCGATCTGATCTCTGCCGAAGAGGCCCAAACCTACGGCTTGGTGAATTACGTGGTGCCTGCCGAAACGCTCGAAGAAAGAGTGTTCGCCTTCGCCCAAAAGCTCTGTAGAGAAAACTCCCGCCAGAGCATGGAGGTCACGAAAGAGATGATCGCGCGCGTACAGGAAATGTCCTTGGAAGAGGGCCTGCAGTATGCCGCTGAAATGAACGCCGTGGCCCGTGGCAGTGAGGACTGCCAGCGCGGTATCGACGCTTTCTTAAATAAACAGGCGCTGACTTGGTAGATTTCTGTTAAACTTTCAAAACCATTTGTTAAACTTGTTGTTTGATGAGTATGCTGATGGGTCTTGGAATCATGCTGATGACGTTTATAGCCATGGAGGGCGTGGCCTGGGCCATGCACAAGTATGTGCTGCACGGTTTTCTGTGGTTCCTGCACAAGTCCCATCACACGCATCACAAGCACGCTTTTGAGTGGAATGACCTGTTTTTTGCCTATTACGGTACGCTCGCCATGCTGTTCTTCGTGTTCGGCAGCGAGCCCATCGACTATAGGTTCTGGATAGGGGCAGGCATTACGCTCTACGGTGTGGCTTATTTCCTGATACACGATGTCTTCATACACAGGCGCATCAGGCTTTTTGGTGGTACGTCTAATGTTTACCTCAAAGCCTTAAACATGGCGCATAAAGTGCACCACAAGCATACGGGTCGCGACGGCTCCGAATCTTATGGCATGCTGTGGGTGGCACCGAGGTACTTCAGGGCGGCATACTCAATTATACAAAAAAGACAACAAGGGGAACAGACGTGGCGCAGTACACCATCAAAGAGCTAGAACACCTATCAGGTATCAAAGCTCACACGATCCGCATCTGGGAACAGCGCTATAACGTGCTGTGTCCGCAGCGCACCGATACCAACATCCGGTATTACAGCGATGCCGATCTGAAGACGCTGCTCAATATCTCACTCCTCAACGAGCAAGGCTACAAAATTTCCAAGATCGCCAAGATGACGCCCGAGCAGCTGAAGCAGACGGTGCAGCAACTGGCCGAACAGGAGAACACGACCCTCTCACACCACATCAACAACATGGTCACCGCCATGATCGACATGGATGAGGAGCGTTTCGATAAGACCTTCTCTACCGTGACGCTGCAGCTGGGCTTTCAGGACGCCATGCTGAAGGTGCTATACCCTTTCCTGCATAAAATTGGCATCCTGTGGCAGACGAACAACATCAGCCCGGCGCACGAGCATTTTGTGAGCAACCTGGTGCGGCAAAAGCTGATTGTGGCCATTGACGGGCAGGTGGTGAAACGCAGCGCCGACGCCCTTACCTATTTGTTATACCTACCGGAAGGAGAACTGCATGAGATCGCCTTGCTCTTCATAAATTACCTGATCCGGGCGCACCACCAGCAAGTGATCTACCTGGGGCAGAACCTGCCTTTCGAGGACCTGAAGCGCACCTACGAGCAACTGAAGCCTTCCATTATTTGCACGGTACTGACGATCGTGCCGGAGCGCGAGTTTGTACAGGAATACATCGAGCGGGTGGCGTCTACTTTTCCGGAGGCGCAAATCTATTTTTACGGCTACCAGGCACAACACAGCTTCCTGGAGTTTCCTAAAAACACACAGCGCCTGAGCTGCATTGCTGATTTTGAAGCCGTGTTGAAAAAAAATATTTAGAAGTTAAACAGTCTGCTAACGCAGGTATAGTTCAACAAAAAAGGCCAAGCCAATTTCGGTTTGGCCTTTTTAGTTGCCTAAAGTTATAATTTATGGTCTTCTATATCTTCTAATTTGTGTATGTTTTACAAATAAATGTTAAACAAAATTTGACAAAAATTAATTAAGCCCGTATAATTGTTTAGTGATTACCAATAAATGTTAAACAGTATGACGGCAGTAGAATTTTCCAATCATATCCTCTTGGCAGCTGGTTCGTTGAAGCCGGTAGCCATGAACCTTACTCGCAATGCGGACGATGCCAAAGACCTGGTGCAGGAGACACTGCTCAAGGCGCTGTCAAACCGCGAGAAGTTTAACACCGGCACCAACCTCAAGGCCTGGCTTTATACCATCATGCGGAACACGTTTATCAACAACTACAACAAAATAACAAAGCGCAGCAGCAACGTCGATAGCACAGAATACCTGCAGTACATGAACACAGACGACACCTTCGTGACGGTGAATAAAGGGACGGCGGCATTTGTGATGAGTGATATAAAGGCAGCCATTGCGAAATTAAATGAGGAGCACCGCACGCCTTTTATGATGTACTACATTGGGTATAAATACTTAGAAATCGCTGAAAAACTGAACATTCCGATCGGAACGGTAAAGAATCGCATCCACATAGCGCGCAAAGAACTGAAGCAGATGCTGCAGGTTTATGGCGACTAATTACAACTTATACCTGATTTTGTAGTAAATTTCTAGATGATGTCAAAAAAAGTGATCGTGATCGGTGCCGGCTTCTCGGGTCTTTCGGCTGCCACCAGCCTGGCTGACCAGGGGTATGAGGTGACGGTGCTCGAAAAGAACGCCACACCCGGCGGTCGCGCCCGCAGCTTCGAGGCCGACGGCTATACCTTCGACATGGGACCGAGCTGGTACTGGATGCCCGACGTGTTTGAGTCGTACTTCAACAAGTTTGGCAAAAGCGTTTCCGATTACTATGACCTCGTCCGCCTTGACCCTTCCTATACCGTGGTGTTTGGCGAAAACGATTTTGTCGACCTGCCTGCTTCGCTGGACGAACTGAAAGCCCTGTTTGAGCAATGGGAGCCGGGAAGTGCCGCCCGTCTCGACCAGTTTCTGGAACAGGCCGCCTACAAATACGAAGTAGGTATAAACCAACTCGTGTATAAGCCCGGCCGCTCTGTGACAGAGTTTATGAGCCTGCGCCTGTTGCTGGATGTGCTCCGCATGGATGTGTTTCAGTCCATCCACACGCACATCCGCCGCTTTTTTTCACACGAAAAGATCATTAAGTTGATGGAGTTTCCGGTGCTCTTTCTGGGGGCACTACCACAGAACACACCGGCTTTGTATAGCCTGATGAACTATGCTGACATCAGCCTGGGTACTTGGTACCCGTTGGGCGGTATGTACAAGATCATTGAAGGGATGGTACAGTTGGCCGAAGAGAAGGGTGTATCGTTCCTCTACAACCAGGATGTGAAGGAGATAGAGGTGGAGCAAGGAATAGCCCGCCGGGTGCGGACTGCCACCGGTATGTTCGAGGCCGACGTGGTTGTGGCCAGTGCCGATTACCACCACGTCGAACGCCAATTGCTGGCACCGGAACTTAGAAGCTATACCGAGGATTATTGGGACAAGCGGGTGATGGCGCCTTCCTGTCTGATCTTCTATTTAGGTATAGGCAAGAAACTTAGCAACCTGCGTCACCACAACCTGTTCTTTGACGAAGATTTTGGTCCGCATGCCCACGAAATCTATACCGACCCGAAATGGCCGGCTAAGCCGCTGTTTTATGTGTCAGCTCCGTCGGTAACAGATGCTAGCGTGGCGCCGGAAGGCTGCGAGAACCTGTTTGTGCTGATGCCAGTAGCCCCGGGTCTGGAAGACACAGAAGCCTTGCGGGAACGCTACTACGATCTGATCATGGAACGCCTCGAGCACCTGACCAAGCAGGACGTGCGCAGCGCTGTGGTCTACAAACGCACCTACGCGCACCGCGATTTTATAGCTGACTACAACGCCTTTAAAGGCAACGCCTATGGGCTGGCCAACACCTTGATGCAGACCGCTCTGCTCAAGCCTAGCCTCAAAAGCAAAAAAGTGAAAAACCTCTACTATACCGGACAGCTGACCGTGCCGGGTCCGGGCGTTCCGCCTTCCCTTATCTCAGGGCAGGTAGTGGCCAAGGAAATAGCCAAGGAATATGCGCCAGGTCAGCGACTACCAGTAAGCAATTAACGCCCCAGTAAAACTATGGATTTATTTAAAGACACCTGCCTGAAGTGCAGCAAGCTGATTACTGAGGCGTACAGCACGTCGTTTACGCTCGGTATCAAAACGCTGCACCGCAAATTCCATGACCCGATTTACGCCATCTATGGTTTTGTGCGCTGCGCCGACGAGATCGTGGACACGTTTCATGAGCACGACAAGCGCAAACTGCTCACGGAATTCAGCCGCCAGACCTTTGAAGCTATTGAACAAGGCATCAGCCTGAACCCGGTACTGCACGCTTTTCAGTGCGTGGTGAACGAGTACAAGATAGACCGTGCCTACATCGAGGCTTTTCTGAAGAGCATGGCCATGGATTTAGAGGATCATGTGTACGATCCATCTTTATATAAGGAGTACATCTATGGCTCTGCGGAAGTGGTGGGGCTGATGTGCCTGAAAGTATTCTGTGAGGGCGACGAAGAACAGTTTGAGCGGCTTAAAAAACCAGCCTGCAGTTTGGGGGCAGCCTTTCAGAAAGTGAACTTCCTGCGCGACATGCAGAGCGACTTCAAGGACCGGGGCAGGGTGTACTTTCCGGCCGTGAACATTCATACCTTCAACAATGTGTGCAAAGCGCAGATAGAGGCCGATATCGCTCAGGATTTTGAAGACGCCTATGCCGGCATACTGGCTTTGCCCCGTTCGGCACGCATGGGTGTATACCTGGCCTATGTCTATTATCTGAAGCTTTTCCGGAAAATCAAAGGGCTGCCGGCAACCCAGATCTTAAACGAGCGCGTAAGAGTACCTGATAATACAAAGTTTGCCTTACTTTTAGGCTCTTATGTCAGGTACCAACTTAACGCCATCTAACCACGTGAAGAATAGCTTACAATTACTTTTCGCTTTCCTGTTTATTAGCTTCTCGGCGCTGGCTGACAACACCAGGGAGTACAAATTATCGAAGCTGCGCGTGCAGTTTCTGGAGGCCAGCAAGGACAGCAAGGCTGGTAAGGAGTTTCATAAGCTGATGAGCAATTACGAGGACAGTAACCCCGTGGTACTGGCCTATAAAGCGGTATCGGAGGCGATCATGGCCAAGCACGTCTGGAACCCTTACATGAAGATGAAGCACTTGCAGAAGTCTTCTGAAATATTTGAGGAGGCGGTGCAACTCGATGCCGCGAACCCCGAAATACGGTTTCTCCGCTTTACAGTGGAGCATTACGTACCGCGCTACCTTAACCTGAGCAAGAACCTGGAAGACGACAAAGCCAAAATCATCGCCGGTCTGGAGCGTCACCCGAAATCCGGCTTGTCGAACGAAATGGCCCGCGATATCCGTGCTTTCATGCTGACGAAGGACCATTGCACCGAACAAGAAAAACAAAGACTCAAACGCATATCGATTTAAATACTGATGCCGCTATACCTGTACCTGAACATCTTCACGATCCTGTTTCCCCTGTTGCTCTCGTTTGACAGGAAAGTGACTTTTTACAAGAACTGGCCCTACTTGTGGCCGGCCATTCTCATCAACGCGGCCCTGTTCATCATCTGGGACGAACTCTTCACGCAGGCAGGTATATGGGGCTTCAATGAGGAATATCTGGTAGGCATTTACCTCTTCAACCTGCCACTGGAGGAAGTCCTTTTCTTCATAACCGTACCCTACGCTTGTGTCTTTATCTACGAGTGCCTCAACGCTTACATCACCAAAGACTTGTTGCAGCCATACGCCAAAAGCATCACCTTTTTCCTGATTCCGGTGCTTTTGCTCCTGGCCGCTTTCAACCTCGAGAGACTCTATACCTCCATCACGTTCACCTTGCTGGCTGCTATGCTGGGGGTGCACTATTATTATTTCAATACCCAAAGGTTGGGACGTTTTTACCTGGCCTACATCGTGCACCTGGTGCCGTTCCTGCTGGTCAATGGCGTGCTCACCTACCTGCCGATCGTTTGGTATAACAATAGTTACAACCTGGGGCTGCGCATTGTGTCTATACCTGTGGAGGATTCGATGTACTCCATGCTGATGCTCCTGCTCACCATTTCGATCTATGAGGGCTTAAAGCAACGCTTTGCAGTTAAACAATATCAACGTCTGGCTGTATAAAGGTATATGCGAAACCTTCAAGTCACCATCGATCCAAACTCAGGCTTTTGCTTCGGCGTGGTCTATGCCATTCAGATGGCCGAAGACCTGCTTGCCGAGCAGGGCTACCTGTATTGCCTGGGCGACATCGTGCACAACGACGTGGAGGTGGAGCGCCTGCAGCAACGGGGCCTGCGCATTATCGACCATGCGCAGTTAAGAGAGTTGCGCGGTGAAGCCGTGCTTATACGCGCCCACGGCGAGCCTCCTTCGACTTACCAAATAGCCTTGCAGAACAATCTGACCCTGATCGACGCTTCCTGTCCGGTGGTGCTCAAGCTGCAGAACCGGATCAAAAGCTCTTACGACAAAGACGAGCCGATCTACATCTATGGCAAGCACGGACACGCGGAGGTAATGGGGCTTTTGGGGCAGACAAATAACAAGGCGGTGGTGTTTGAGAGCATGGAGGAGCTTTTTCAGCGTGAATTGCCGCAGAAGATCACCCTCTACAGCCAAACCACGAAGAGTACGAACAACTTCTATAACATCAAGGACAAGTTGGAGCAGCAGGGCTACGAGGTCGACGCCAACGACACCATCTGCCGGCAGGTATCGAACCGCGACAAAGACCTGCGCAAGTTCGCCGCCCAGTTCGATAAGATCGTTTTTGTGTCGGGCACCAAGTCGAGTAACGGCAAGGTGCTGTACCAGGTATGCAAAGACACTAATCCGGATACTTACTTTGTCTCGAAGGTGGAAGAACTGCAGCCTGCGTGGTTTGCCGATGGCGACACTATTGGTATTTGCGGCGCAACCTCAACACCGATGTGGCTGATGGAACAGGTGCGGGATGCGTTGTTGGGCGAGAAGGTATAGGTATATCCTGTTGTAGTGACAGGTCGCGACCTGTCCAATCTTGCATAGGTATAGGTATAGGCTGCGGGAATTAAGCAGGTCAATACTCTCGCCAGATTTATCAAAGCGGTATAGTTTCCCAGAAACCCAGCATTGAACTAATCATCAGCCCCATCTTTTATCAATGTATCTTTGGTCAAAAGAACTATGGCAAAATCAATCCGAAAAGATAACAGAGGTATAGTCATCGCGGCCCTCATCGTGGCCTGCTGGTCTGGCTTGCTGCTATACCTGTTGCGCTTCCCGGTTGACTTTACTTCGCCACTCCCATACCTGTTCATGTTGGTGCAGACGCACCTCTATACGGGTCTGTTCATCACTGCCCACGATGCCATGCATGGTGTGGCTGCTCCTGGCCGGCCAAAATTGAACCGTTTCATCGGTACCGTCACCGCCTTTCTTTTTGCCTACAACTGGTACCCGCGGCTACTGCCCAAACACCATCAACATCACCGGCATGTGGCGACAGAAGAGGATCCGGATTACCACCACGGTTCCTTCTTCCCCTGGTATTACAGCTTTCTGAAGAATTACATCACCTGGTGGCAGATCGTGCTGATGGCCATTACCTACAATGTGCTGCAGGTCTTTTTCCCACTCGAAAATGTGATTATGTTTTGGATGGTGCCAGCCATTATCGCGACTTTTCAACTTTTCTATTTCGGTACCTATCTGCCACACCGCGGCGAGCATGCACCTGATAACCGGCACAAGTCCGGCACACAGTCCAAGAACCACCTGTGGGCTTTTGTTAGCTGTTATTTCTTCGGCTACCACTACGAGCACCACGACAAACCGTATTTGCCCTGGTGGCAGCTGTATAAGGCAAAATCCTGAGGGATTTTTGACAAAGGATAGGTTGACAAGAGACAAAGGACTTTAGGTATTGAAAAGGCCTGCTTCTGATAGCGCAGAAGCAGGCCTTTTTATTAATTAATACTATACAATGCAACTATAAAGGCGGAGTGAAAGACTAAACTCAAAGAAGTCTTTTGTCCTTTGTCACATTGTCCCAAAGCGCCTAGTGCGCGCCAGCTTCCTTGCGGCAGCAGTCATCCAGTTTATTGTAGGCGCGCGGCGTGGCTGGTTTGTCGTCAGCGTCGTAGCCAGTATCGTTTACAGCCTTGCGGATCTTGTCTTCGTTGGTCTTCTTCGGGTCGAAAGACACGGTGAGCATTTTGGAGTCTACATCGAGCGACGATTTCTTTACGCCCTTCTCATAGGCCATCGCCTTTTCTAAACTTTTCTTGCACATGCCGCATACAGCGGAGGTCTTGATCTGAATGGTTTTTTCGTTTCCGCTCTGCGCCTGCACGCTGAGTGTGGCAAAGAATAGGATGAACGCTAGGCTTAGGTTTCTGAAGATTTTCATGATGTGATGAATTATTGGTGAAAATTTGAATGTATGATGGTGATTTAATTTTTTTTCAAGGCTCGTAGAGTCATGCAAACGATGTGCCGTTACTCAATCTTAAAGCGCAAGCCAGCATAAATAATTCTGCCCGTGATCGGTCCCCAGACCATGCTGGCGTCGAATTCAGAACCGAACGGATTGGCTGCCCCTCTGATCGCGTCAGGTTGGCGGAAGTTCAGCAGGTTTTCACCACCGGCATAGATCTCCCAGCGTTTAAAGGCCCGCGATACCTGCCCGTTCAAGGTATAGAAAGAGTCCGACTTCTGAACGTTCGCTGCGCCGCCATGGCCTTCCATGTACGCCAACGGCATCTGGCCGAAGAACTGCGTTGTCAGGTCGGCGCGCCATTTATCAAATGGGGTGGCAAAACCGAGGTTCACGAAAAAGCGGTGCTGTGGTATCATCGGCCGCTGTTGTAGATTGCCATTATAGGCGGTTTGCACGTCAAAGTACTTGTAGGCCGTCTTCACGTCGAAGCCCTTGAGCACCTCATACTGCAGCTCTGCCTGGAAACTGCGCGAGAAGGAGCGGCCCTGCAGGTTGTAAAACTCCACCTGGTTTGCGCTGCTGTACATGTCTGCCACCACCTGGTTCTGAAACGTGGTATAGTAGTAGTCGGTGATGAAGGAGCCCGGACGGCCGCCCAGCTCGAAGTACTGCGTGAAGGACCCACCCACATTCCAGGCCTTTTCCGGCTCCAGTGCCTCCCGGAAAGTAAAGGCGCGGTTGCTGACCAGCGCGGCCGTGTTCTCGGCAATCGGGTTGGCTACCCGGAAACCCTTGCCTGCCGCCACCCGGAAAATGGTGTTGGGCGTGAAATCATACTTCACATTCAGGCGTGGGGTGAATACCGTACCGTAGAGGTTGTGGAAGTCGGTGCGGGCACCTGCCACCACGGTCAGGTTTTCGGCATTGTTGAAGATGTACTCCGCAAAGATACCCGGCACGCGTTCGGTTCTTGCCAGCCTGGTCTGCTCCAGCCGCTCGGTATAGTCGTCATACAGGAAGCTGGCGCCTACCTTATAGGTATGGCCGGTGTGTCCGATGATAGACTGGAAGATGAAGCGGAGATCGCCGGTGTTCTGCTCGCCGTTGTAATGGCGGCGTCCATAGAGGGAATTGAACTTGTGGTGTACGCCGGAGGTGATCAGGCCCAGGCTCTGGTACGGCCTGCCCGGAAAGGTATAAGAGGTCTTGTTGTAAAAAGACAGGCGATCGGTTTCAGACTCGGTACCATAGCGCTGAGTCGGACTTACTGGTTCTCCCTTCGTGTAATTCATCTGCCCGCCCAGCTTTGTCTCGCGGAGGGCGTTGAAGCCGAACTCCGATACCCAGGTGTCGCCATGCTTATACTTCCACTTGTTGTACACATTGTGGTGCGTGCCCAGCGCCAGGTCCATAAAACCGTCCTTATTGCGGTCCACGCGGTTGCCCAGGTGGTCGGAGTGCAGCATCAGCAGCGTGCTCCACTTCGGGCTCACCTGCGCCGACACGTTCAGGTTGGCGTCGAATTTGGCCAGGCTGTTGCCATAGAGATTGAAGTATAGCCGCTCGGTTTTCTCCGGGTCCCGCAGCTTCACGTTCACCTGCCCCGATATCGACTCGTAGCCGTTGAGCACCGAGCCCATTCCTTTGATGATGTCAATCGACTCGATGTAGGTGCCCGACAGGTAGTTGAGGCGGTAGGGAGTAGAGAGGCCGCGCAGGGCCGGCACGTTGTCGGTGGTGAGCAAGGTATAGGAGCCGTCGAGCCCCAGCATCTGGATCTGCTTGGCGCCCGATACGGCATCTGTGGTGGACACTTCCACGGAGGCATTGGTTTCAAAGCTTTCCGCCAGGTTGCAGCAGGCCGATTTCTCCAGGTCGCGGGTCGTGATGATCTGGGAGTTGGTAGGGGTGAGGGCGGAGTAGCGCGTCTGCTGCCCTTCCACAACTACTTCTTTAATGGAACTGGACGGAGCAAGGCTAATAGTGATAGAGGTCTTGCCGCTCACGTCAATCGTGTCGGGCTTATACCCGAGGTAGGTCACGATGATTTCCGGGGTCAGGGCGTCGCTGAGCTGCAGTGTAAAGTTGCCCGCCTCGTCAGTGGCCGTACCTTTGGAGGTGCCCTTCCAGACGGCATTGGCGCCGATCAGGGGGAGTTCGGTGGTGTTGTCTACCACTTTGCCCGTCAGTTGCTGCGCTGTGGTAGGAAACAGGATGCTTAAAAGGAGTGCGAACGTACCGAAAGCGCGGAAAAGGTGTCGCACAGGTAAAATGGAATGCATGAATCGTATTCGTTTAAAATTTCAGAATGCAGGTATGGGCACAGGTATAGCAACCGGTGCTGGCAGAGGCAAACTAAAATGCTAAACGATCAGGATGTGCAGGGAATGCAGCAGTAGGCGCCCATAGAGTGGGGGGGAGCTGTCGGAGTAGGTGAGAATGCGCTGGTCTGTGGCGGTAGCCGGAGCCCAGGTGGTAAAAAGTGGTGTGAACTGAATGGCGAAGAATACCGGAAGCTCCAGTGTAAAGCCTTTGATGGACGAAACTGGCTCCAGCTTTTCGAAAGTCATCGCTGTGGTGCAGCAGTCTTCGTCTTCCTGTTCTTTATGCTCCTGCGAATCAGACTTTTGGCAGCATCCGTCCACCTGCTCCTGTGCGGCCGTCATTTTCAGGCCGGTCATCAGGCACAACTGTTCGCTTAAGGCAACGCCCACCGAGCCCAGCAAAATGCTCAGGGTCAGCAGCAATAAAACCGTATGGCGGATGGTCTGATTCACAGCACAAATATACGGGATTTCCTCCCACAATACCACCAAAATTATCCACCCCTGGGATTTCGCCCCACTCTCTTCCACTTTCTCCACTTTGTCCCACTTTTGCTCAAAACCTGTTCCTGAGGATGGCTGTTATACCTGATTATGGGTCTAATTATTTGATTTACAAGTGTTTATAATATATAATCTCTCGTATATTAAAAAACGGCCATGTTTTATGCAAATAAACTTATCCGCAAAATACGTCGGCAAAATGTGGATAATGTGGATAAGTGGGGTGGATAACCGTAATTTATCCACAAAGTGGTAAAAAGTGGGAGATTGTGGTTGCGGACATTTGTTGTTTCGTTACATTTGTATACTCCGAGAACTCTACGGACATAACTGCTATTTCCATGAACTTCCTGTCTGGCGAATATGAATGCAAGATTGACCCGAAGGGAAGGTTGGTTTTACCTGCAAAGATAAAATCCAACCTGCCGGAGGCGTCGGGCAATCATGTCGTGCTGACAAGGGGTTTTGAGCCCTGCCTGGTGCTCTACCCGAAATCGGAGTGGAAGACGATCTACGACAAGGTGGCGGGGCTGAACGAGTTCAATGAGGAGTATCGCCAGTTTCAGCGCAATTTCTTCCGTGGCAACACGGAGATTGAGCTGGACGGCACCGGCCGTTTCATCGTGCCGCGCACCATGGCCCGCTTCGCCGATCTGGAGAAGGAAGCCATTGTGGTGGGGCTGGGAAACCGCGTGGAGATCTGGAATCCGGACAGGTATGAGGATTTCCTCATCAAGGACCAGCAGAGTTTCTCGCAACTGGCTGAAAAGTTTTTAGGAGATAAACCGGCCGAAGCGCCTATGCTATAATGGAGTACCACAGACCGGTTATGCTGCAGGAATGCATCGACGCCCTTGACATTAAACCTGACGGTGTGTATGTGGATGTGACGTTTGGAGGGGGAGGGCACTCCAGGGTAATCGCGAGCAAGCTGACAACCGGTCAGCTTTATTCTTTTGACCAGGACCGTGACGCCGAGGAACAGTCGAAGAAGATCGACAGCCCGGCTTTTACGTTTGTGCGGGCCAACTTCCGGGATCTGAAAAAGTACCTGCGCCTGTACCGCGTGAAAGAGGTGGACGGTATTCTGGCAGACCTGGGTGTGTCGTCGCACCAGTTCGACGAGGCCGAGCGCGGCTTCTCAACCCGCTTCGACGGTCCGCTGGACATGCGTATGGATCCGGAGTCGGGCGTGCCGGCCAGTGAGGTGGTAAACACCTACAGCCAGGAGCAACTGCACAAGATCTTCGGCATTTACGGCGAGGTGAAGAATGCCAAAACGCTGGCCGCCGTGATCGTGGCGCAGCGGGCCCGGAAGCCGATCGAGACGATCGGAGAGTTTAAGCAAGCCATCAGCTCCTGCACCCCGCGTGGGAAGGAGAACAAATACCTGGCGCAAGTGTTTCAGGCGCTCAGAATAGAAGTGAACGACGAGCTGAAAGCGCTCGAGGAAATGCTGGAGCAGGCGGCCGACGTGCTCAAGCCCGGCGGACGACTAGTGGTGATGTCCTACCACTCCCTCGAAGACCGGCTGGTGAAGAACTTTATCGCGAAAGGCAAGTTCTTCGGCGAAGTGGAGAAAGACCTGTTCGGCAATGAGATAAAGCCACTGGAGGCCGTTAGCCGCAAGCCGATCACAGCCTCCGAACAGGAGTTGCTCGAAAACAGCCGCTCACGCAGTGCTAAACTAAGAATAGCAGAGAAGAGATAGCGAATGCAGAAATAGATTTAACAACAGTGTAGTAACCTAAACTTAACTATGGCTCCTAACCTTATGACTAAGACAGCTGCCGCACCCAAAGGCAACACGCTGCGCGTGAAGCACGAGGAAGAGGTGAAGCCGGAGGTAAAGGCTAAAAAGAAGGGGTTCAGTCTTTTCAAATGGCTGGACAAATACACCAATGTTGACTTTCTGTTTCAGGAGGGCGTGCCAACCAAGTACCTGCCGCACGTGCTTTTCCTGACCGGCATTACGCTCTTCTACATCGGCAACACCCACTATGCCGAGAAGACCATCCGCAAAATAGCTAAGATCAAAGTAGAGACCGAAGACCTCCGGGCGGATTACACCACCCTGAAGTCCGATTATATGGGCGCCAGCAAGCAGTCTGAAGTGGCGCGCAACGTGGCACCCCTGGGCCTTGTTGAAAGTTCGTCTCCACCATATCAAGTAGAAGTAGCGGAAGATGAATATTAAGAAGTCTATCGTACTGCGCGTACGGATCGTGTTTTTGCTGGTATGTCTCTTTGCCTGTGCCATCATGTACAAAATTGTGCAGATACAGGTGCTGGACGGTACTAAGTGGAAGCAGATCTCAAAGGAGCGCCGCATCCGTTACCAGCCGGTGCCGGCTACCCGTGGCAACATATACTCTGACAACGAGAGCATATTGGCCACGTCGCTGCCGTTTTACCGCGTGGCCTTTGACCCGGCCATTGCCCAGACAGAGACCTTCAATGCGGGTATAGACTCGCTGGCCATGCTGCTGTCGCGCTTCTACAAAGACCAGTCGCCGGAGCATTACCGTCGCAAGATCAAGAACGCACGGCATGCCGGCAGGAGGTATATCAGACTGAATAGCCGCCAGATTAACTACCAGGAGAAAAAGTTGATGGCGGGCTGGCCTATTTTCAGGGAGGGCAAAAACAAGGGCGGCGTGATCTTCGAGAAAGTGGAGAAGCGCTTTAAGCCTTTCGGGATGCTGGCCGAGCGAACGATCGGCTTTATCAACGAAGACAAGAACGGCGCGGGACTGGAGTACAGCTTCAACGGCGATCTGGCAGGCACCGATGGGGAGGCCCTTTTTGAGCGTATAGCGGGCGGCAACAAACCGATCTACGACGGCACGGAAGTGGCCCCGCAGAACGGGTATGACATCAAGACCACCATCGACATCAACCTGCAGGACGTGGCTGAGAACGCCCTCTACAAGGCATTGGTGGAGAAGAACGCCGACTACGGTTGCGTGATCCTGATGGAGGTGAAGACCGGTGAGATCAAGGCGATGGCTAACCTGGGCAAGACGAAGGGAGGCTACATCGAAGACTATAACTATGCGGTTGGTAACCAGGGACGTACAGAGCCGGGCTCTACCTTCAAGCTGGCTTCCATGATGGCCCTGTTCGAGCACTCCAACGTGGAGCTGACCGATACAGTGGACACAGGCGACGGCCGGTACCGCATCAAAAACACGACCATGACCGACGTGAAAATCGGCGGTTACGGCAAGCTCACGACACAAGAGGTGTTTGAGAAATCTTCGAACATAGGTATAGCGAAGCTGATCCAGGATAATTTCAGCGACAATCCGCAAGCCTTTGTGGACTACCTGCACAAGTTCGGTTTGAGCAGCACGCTGGGTTTCCAGATGGATGGCGAGGCAAGACCATACATCAAGAACGCGAGCGACAAAACCTGGTATGGCACCACACTCACCTCCATGTCGATTGGCTACGAGATGAAGCTGGCTCCACTCCAGACGCTGGCGCTTTACAATGCTGTGGCCAACAATGGCGTGAAGGTACAGCCGATCATTGTGAAAGAGATTCGCCGTGCCGACCAGGTCGTGCAGACTTTCCAGACGCGTGTGCTGAACGAGCGCATTGCTTCGGAGGAGACGATTAAAAAGGTGCGCACCATGCTCGAAGGCGTGATACAGAACGGTACGGCCAAGAACCTCCGCAGCGCCGACTACAAAGTAGCCGGCAAAACCGGTACGGCGCGCAAGGTGAAGGATGGAAAGTACGTGCGATTGTACTCTACTTCGTTTGCGGGTTATTTCCCGGCCGACAACCCGAAGTACAGCTGCATTGTGATCATCGACAGTCCGCGCGGGGTGAACGTGTACGGCGGCGATGTGGCCGCGCCGGTGTTTAAGGAAGTGGCGGATAAGGCCTATGCCCGCGACCTGGCCATGCACCAGCCGCTGCGTGCCCGAGTGGCGCCAAACAAGGACAGCCTGCCACAGGTGAAAGCCGGCAGCCTCGACGATCTGAGCCTGATCCTGAACAGGATTGGTGTCAGCAACCACTCCACTGCTACCAGCGACGACGAGTGGGTGCGCGTAACGCCGCAAATGCGATCGCTCAAATTTGAGCCAAACCCGGTAAGGGGTGGGCAAGTGCCGGACGTGACAGGTATGACACTGCGCGATGCGCTGTTTATTCTGGGGAATCAGCACCTGAAAGTGAGTGTGGAAGGCACAGGCAAGCGTGTGGTGAAGCAATCGGTGCAGGCAGGCACTGAAATAAATAAAGAGACTAAAATTACGATTGTACTGAGCTAATGCAGCTATTGCAGGACATATTGAAAGACGTTACCGTGCTGGAAAGCCACGGCCCACTGAACGTGAAGGTCGAGTCAATCACCTTCGACTCGCGTCAGGTACGGGAGGGAGTGCTGTTTGTGGCCATGCGCGGCGTGCAGGTGGATGGACATGACTTCATAGCGAAAGCTGCGGAGGCAAAGGCGGTAGCCATTGTGTGTGAGGAACTGCCTGCAGAGTTGGCGAGTGGAGTTACCTATATCAAAGTAAAAGACAGCGGTCAGGCTTTGGGCTTGATGGCTGCTGCGTTTTACGGCCATCCATCCAGAAAACTGAAACTGGTGGGCGTAACGGGCACCAACGGCAAAACCACTTCGGTGACGTTGCTACACAAGCTGTTCCGCGAGCTGGGCTACCACGTGGGTATGATTTCCACGGTGCAGAACCAGATTGACGAAGAAATTATACCTTCGACGCATACCACGCCGGATGCGGTGTCACTGAATGCGCTGCTGGATAAGATGGTGAAAGCCGGTTGTGCTTACGCCTTTATGGAAGTTAGTTCGCATGCCATGGTGCAGCAGCGTGTGGCAGGTATACACTTCGCAGGTGGCGTGTTTACCAACATCACACACGACCACCTCGATTACCACGGTACCTTCGACGAGTACATCAAGGCTAAGAAGTCCTTCTTCGACATGCTGCCAAAAGGTGCCTTTGCCCTGATCAACGCCGACGACAAGCGTGGTCCGGTGATGGTGCAGAACACTAAAGCGGACGTGCGCTATTTCTCGCTGCGCAAAGTGACCGACTTCAAAGCGCGGCTGATCGACAACACGCTGCAGGGGCTACACCTGGAGGTGGACGGACACGAGATCTGGGCCAAGCTGATAGGAGCCTTTAACGCCTACAACCTGTTGGGCGCCTATGGGGTGGCCGTGATGCTGGGCGAAGATCCGGTAGAAGTGCTCACGGTGCTCTCAAGCTTGAACACGGCGGCGGGTCGTTTCGACTACATCGTGTCGGAGCAGGAGCAGATCACCGGTATAGTAGACTACGCCCACACCCCAGACGCACTGGAGAACGTGCTGAACACGATCCAGCAAATCCGCACGCCGTTGCAAACAGTGATTACCGTTGTGGGCTGTGGCGGGAACCGCGACGCGACCAAGCGCCCGGTGATGGCGGACATTGCCTGCCGCCTGAGCGACAAGGTGATCCTGACATCCGACAATCCGCGTTTTGAGGAGCCACAGGCCATCCTCGAAGACATGCAAAAAGGCGTGAAACCGCTCGACTTTAAAAAGACGCTGAGCGTGCTCGATAGGAAAGAGGCGATCCGAACGGCCTGCATGCTGGCCGGCAAAGACGACATCATACTGGTGGCCGGCAAGGGACACGAGACCTATCAGGAGATAAAGGGCGTGAAATACCCATTCGACGACAAACAGGTACTGCAGGAGGCCCTGCAACTGCTTGGCAAATAAGCTATAGAAAACAACAGAATACGAACAGGCGATAGATTAAATGCTATACCATCTCTTTACATACCTTGACCGTGAATACGACCTTTTTGGGGCGGGTGTATTTCAGTACATCTCGTTCAGGGCAGGTATGGCGACACTGACGTCACTATTGATTGCGATGATTTTTGGTGGCCGACTCATTAAGCTGCTGCAGCGCAAGCAAGTGGGCGAAAGCATCCGCGACCTCGGTCTGGAAGGCCAGATGGAGAAGAAGGGCACCCCGACCATGGGTGGTCTGATCATCCTGCTGGCGATCCTGGTACCGACGCTGCTGTTCGCCCGCCTGGACAACGTATACGTGCTGCTGATGATCGTTTCGACAATTTGGCTGGGGCTGATTGGCTTTCTGGACGACTACATCAAGGTGTTCAAAAAGAACAAAGAGGGACTGGCCGGAAAATTTAAGGTGCTGGGTCAGATAGGCTTAGGAATTATTGTGGGTTTGACCCTATACTTTAGTGACGATGTTGTCGTAAGGCAGTACATCTTCACTGATGGTTCTACCTCCGCCGTGAACGCCACGAGCAAGTGGGTGGACATCAAATCCATGATTACGACTATACCTTTCCGCAAAAATAACGAGCTCGATTACTGCAATCTGTTTTCTTTCGCGGGTCCGCTTTTCGCAGACTGGTCGTGCTACCTCTATATCCCGTTTGTGATTCTGGTGATCACAGCCGTATCGAACGGTGCCAACATCACCGACGGCATCGACGGGCTGGCGGCAGGCACTTCGGCTATCATCGGCCTCACATTGGCGATCTTTGCCTGGGTATCCGGTAACACTATTTTCGCAGACTATCTGGACATCATGTTCATCCCGAACTCAGGTGAGCTGACCATTTTTGCCCTGGCCTTTGTGGGTGCCTGCGTGGGTTTCCTTTGGTATAACTCGTACCCGGCACAAGTGTTTATGGGCGACACCGGAAGTTTGGCTATTGGCGGTATTATCGCGGTAATGGCCCTGATTGTGCGTAAGGAATTGCTGATTCCGATCCTGTGCGGCATTTTCCTGATCGAGAACCTGTCGGTAATGCTGCAGGTGAGCTATTTCAAGTACACGAAAAAGAAGTATGGCGAGGGCCGACGCATTTTCAAGATGTCGCCGCTGCACCACCATTACCAGAAACTGGGCTACCACGAGTCCAAGATCGTGTCACGCTTCTGGATTGTGGGCATCATGCTGGCAATTTTAACATTGGCAACCCTTAAACTGCGCTAAAACCTAACGAAAACAAACCATGAAACTAGCGATACTCGGAGCGGGAGAAAGTGGCGTAGGCGCAGCATTGCTGGCCAAAGCAAAGGGGCTTGATGTGTTCGTGTCCGACATGGGGCAGATCAAGGATGAGTACAAAGCCAAGCTCGCAACAGCAGCTATACCTTACGAAGAAGGCACCCATACCTTCGAGCGTATCCTGGCCGCCAACGAAATCGTGAAGAGCCCGGGTATACCGGACAAGGCGGCCATCATTCGGGAGGCAACCCAAAAGGGAATTCCGGTGATATCGGAAATAGAGTTCGCCGGCAGGTATACCGATGCGAAGTTCATTTGCATTACGGGCACCAACGGCAAGACGACCACCACGCTGCTGACTTACCACCTGCTCAAGAACGCAGGCATCAACGTAGGGCTTGCGGGTAATATAGGAGAGAGTCTGGCCGAAAAGGTAATTGACAACAAGCACGAGTACTACGTGGTGGAGCTGAGCAGTTTTCAGCTCGACAACATGTACCAGTTTAAAGCACATATTGGAGTACTGTTAAATATTACGCCAGACCACTTAGACCGGTATGGCTATGACTTAAACAAGTACGCCGCCTCTAAGATGCGCATTGCGCAGAACATGAGCGGCGCGGACTATTTTATCTACAACAGCGATGATGATATTATCCGTAATGCGTTCGATTCTGCGTCTTTTGGCGGAACCACAATCCCATTCTCGCTCCAAGGAGCGCCAGGTGCGAAAGTACTATGTGAAGGGGCGCATGTAAAAGTCAATGTGAAGTTCTTCGAAGGCGATGTCGATGCGTCGCGCTCTGCCCTGATTGGCAAGCACAACCAGTACAACACCATGGCCGCCGTGGCGGTCGCTAAGCTGATGGGCGTGGAGGACAGCCAGATTGAGAAGGGACTGGAAACTTTTGAGAACGCCGAACACCGCTTGCAGGTGATCACGGTCTCAAGGGAAGTTACTTACATCAACGACTCAAAAGCGACCAACGTGGAGGCTGTGTACTATGCCCTGGAAGGCATCAAGCAGCCGATCATCTGGATTGCGGGTGGCGTGGACAAAGGCAACGACTACAGCGTGCTGACCGATCTGGCCAAAGAGAAGGTGAAAGTGCTGGTGTGCCTGGGCAAGGACAACGACAAGCTGAAAAAGGCTTTCGGGCGCATTGTACCGGTGGTAGTGGAAACGACTTCGATCGAGTATGCCGTGCGCATGGGCAAGTTGCTGTCCACGCCAGGCGACGTGGTATTGTTGTCACCGGCCTGCGCCAGTTTTGATTTATTTAACAATTACGAGCACCGGGGGCAGCGCTTCAAGGAGGCCGTGGAGAAGATAGTATTGAAAAAGTAAGTTTTTAACTTTTAGCCAAAGGTATTATGATCAAGCAGTGGTTACAGCGAAACCTGAAAGGGGACGCAGTGCTGTGGGGCATCGTGCTGATGTTCTCGCTTATCAGCATGGCAGTCGTGTATTCGGCTACCGGTACCCTGGCGTACAAGCAAAAAGACGGCAACACCGAGTACTTCCTTTTCAAACACTCTTCTTTGATCTTCATCGGGCTGGCCTTTATGTGGCTTGCGCACAAGATCGATTACCGTTACTATTCCCGACTATCGCTGGTGGCGCTCATCCTGGCGGTGCCGCTGTTGCTCTATACCTTCTTTTTTGGTTCGAACATCAACGAAGCCTCCCGCTGGATCACCATCCCGGTCATCAATCAGACCTTTCAGCCTTCAGATTTGGCGAAGTTGGCCCTGATCTCATACCTGGCCAGCATGCTGTCCAAGAAACAAAATAACCTCGACGATTGGAAGCGCAACCTACTGCCGATCTTCGCCTGGACGGGTTTTATCTGCGCCTTGATCGCCCTGACGAATACCTCTACAGCCGTGTTGCTTTTCCTGACAAGCCTGTTGCTGATGTTCATTGGACGTGTGCCCATGAAGTCGCTGGCGGTTTTTGTGATAGCAGGTGCTATGTTGGGCGGGGTAGGCTTAGCGGCAGGTCAGCGTCTGGGTACGGCCATCAGCCGGGTAGAGGCTTTCTTCGACGAGTCTGAAACCGCCTTCCAGCTCGAGCAGTCTTATATCGCGATCGCGACAGGCGGTGTGGTAGGCAAAGGCCCGGGCAACAGCGACCAGCGCGACATCCTGCCGCACCCTTACTCGGATTTTATCTATGCGATCATACTGGAGGAATATGGTTTGCTGGGAGGCGTGTTGGTACTCTTCCTATACCTGGCCCTACTATACCGTGGATTGGTAACGGTTACCAAAAGCAACGGTGCCTTCGGTGGTCTGCTGGCGGCCGGCTTGAGCTTTAGTCTGGTCTTGCAGGGCATGATTAATATGGGCGTGGCCGTTGGGCTGGGGCCGATCACGGGTTTGCCTTTGCCGCTTCTAAGTATGGGTGGTACGTCTCTGATTTTTACAGGTATCTCCATCGGGATTATCCTGAGCGTGAGCCGCACCGTGAAAGGAGAAGAATCATTTAGTTCAACCCCTAAAGTGCCGGCCAATGCCTAATCCGCAGCGTCCATATCGCTTCATCATCAGCGGTGGCGGCACTGGCGGGCACATCTACCCGGCCATTGCCATTGCCAACCAGATCAAGGTGGTGCATCCTGATGCCGAAATCCTGTTTGTGGGTGCGATCGGGCGTATGGAAATGACACGCGTGCCGGAAGCAGGGTATAAGATTGTGGGTCTCTGGATCAGCGGACTGCAGCGCCGCCTCACACTGGACAACCTCTCTTTCCCCTGGAAAGTGATCTCCAGCATCCGGATGTCGAACAAGATCATCCGCGATTTCAAACCCGATGCGGTAGTGGGCGTGGGTGGTTATGCGAGCGGTCCGCTGTTGTATGCAGCTACCAGGCAAGGTATACCGGCGCTGGTGCAAGAGCAAAATTCCTATGCCGGCATCACCAATAAACTGCTGGCCAAGCGGGTGCAGAAAATCTGTGTGGCCTACAACAACATGGAGGCCTTCTTTCCGGCCGAAAAGCTGGTGCTGACGGGCAACCCGGTTCGCAAGGACATCATGGAGCTGGAGGGCAAACGCCGCGAGGCCTTGTTGCACTTCGGGCTGACCTCTGAAAAGAAAACGATTTTGGTGATAGGCGGAAGCCTGGGTGCCAGAACGATCAACCAAAGCATGGCCGCCGGGCTGCAGCAAATTGCAGACGCGGGTTACCAACTGATCTGGCAGACGGGCAGAGCCTTTTACCCACAGGCGCAGGAATTGGAAAAACCGTTTGCTGCGGCAGGTATACGGGCTTTTGATTTCATCCGACAGATGGACCTGGCCTATGCCGCCGCCGATGTGGTGGTCTCCAGAGCCGGAGCACTCTCGATTTCGGAGTTGTGTCTGGCCGGGAAGCCGAGCATACTGGTGCCTTCGCCAAACGTGGCTGAAGACCACCAGACCAAGAATGCCATGTCGCTGGTGCAGGAGCAGGCCGCCCTGTTGGTGCGAGATGCCGAAGCACAGCAGAAATTGGTGCCGACTGCACTGGAGCTGGCCGGAAATGAAGCAGAGCAGCACCGTCTGGCGCAGAACATACTGAAACTGGCGCGGCCAAATGCCGCTGTCGATATTGTAAATGAACTGTTAAAGTTGATCAAGTGAGACTGGAAGACTATAGCTATATCTATTTCCTGGGTATCGGCGGCATCGGCATGAGTGCCATCGCCCGCTGGTTCAATGCCCGGAAGCTTCCGGTATGGGGCTACGACAAAACGCGCACCCCGCTCACCGAGGCACTGGAGCAGGAAGGCATCCGGGTGCATTATGAAGATGATGTGAACCACTTGCCACAAGAAATACTGGATAACAAAGCCGCTACATTAGTGGTGCTCACGCCAGCTATACCTGCCGATCATACCGAGTGGGCCTACCTGAAGGAAAACGGCTATACCATCAAGAAGCGCTCCGAGGTGTTGGGTATCATCACGGGTTCGGCTTATACCGTGGCTGTGGCGGGTACGCATGGCAAAACGACGACTTCTTCCATCGTGACGCATTTGCTGCACGAAGGCGGCGTGGACTGCTCTGCTTTCCTGGGAGGCATCGCCACGAACCTGAACTCGAACCTTTTGATCGGGAAAGGCACGGCAGAGCAGGAAACCATTGTGGTAGAGGCAGACGAGTACGACCGATCTTTCCTGACACTGTATCCGGACATCGCCATCGTGACCTCGGCTGATCCCGATCACTTGGATATCTATGGCGACAAGGAGGAGATGATCCGAACCTTCCAGAAGTTCATCAGCCAAGTGAAGCCCGGTGGCTACCTGATTTTGCACAGCGCCATTGATCCGCGCTTACTCCAAAAAGTGCAGGATGGGGTGCAGGTGATCCGGTATAGTCTGAACGAAGGCGAGGGCCATGTGCAACAGGTTGAGATACAGGGATACAGCTTCTGTTTTGACGTGGAAACACCCTTCGGTAACATAGCCCGTCTGAAGCTGGCTTTGCCCGGATATCACAATGTGGAGAACGCACTGGCTGCGCTGATAGCGGGGCAGATCATGGGTGTGTCGGAAGACAAACTGCGTGAGGCATTGGCAAGTTACCGCGGTGTGAAACGACGCTTCGAAATGGTGTACGAAGGGCAGGGCAAGGTATACATCGACGACTACGCACACCACCCGAAAGAGATCGACGCATTGATGAACTCGTTGCGTGCCATTTACCCGGATAAAAAACTGACAGTGGTATTTCAACCGCATTTGTTCAGCCGTACGCGTGACTTCGCAACCGAATTTGCACAAAGCCTGAGCGCTGCCGACGAACTGATGCTGCTGGATATCTATCCAGCACGGGAAAAGCCAATTGAAGGCGTAACGTCAGAAATGATTTTGGGGCTGGTAAACGGTCCAAAAAAACGTCTCCTGCATAAAGAAGATGTGGTGACGTATTTGGCAGAAAACGTTGATTTTGAGGTGCTGGCAACTGTTGGTGCCGGGGATATCGATACGTTAGTGAAGCCTATAAAAAATATTTTAGAAAATAACTGAAATGGGCTTGAATAGTAAAATAAAATCTTTAATTTTTGCATGTTGTAGCGTGGTTACCATCGCCGCACTTGCAGGATTTGCATCTTCTCGCCAAAATGAAAAAAAGTGTGAGAAAGTGTCAATAAATATTGATAATGAGTACAACAATTACTTTATTGGGGAAGAGGAAGTAAGAGACCTTCTAACCCGCGAAGGTGAACGAAAATTGGAGGGTTTACCGAATCAGCAAATTGACCTGAAAAACCTGGAGAAGCGCATCGAAGCGCATAGCTTTGTGAAGGAAGCCGAGGTGTTTAAGGGACTGGATGGAAACATACAAGTAAGCATAAAACAAAACAGGCCTATAGCTAGAATTATACGACCAGATCAGGATGTCTACATCGACGCAGAGGGGAATATGCTGCCCCTTTCCGACCGATACACCGCTCGTGTCATACCTATTACGAAGACCCAGTCCGGCAGACCGTTCAGCCGGGATTTCTTCCAGGACTCTACAGGTCAGGCTTACCTTTCGCTGCTGCGTTTCATCGAAAACGACCAGTTTTGGAAAGCCCAATTAGCCCAGATGCATATCGATGAAAAGGGCAAAGTAACTTTCCTGCCGCAGGTAGGGGAGCACACCATTGAGTTCGGGAAACCGGGCGAAGCGGAACAGAAATTTAAGAAGTTGATGGTCTTTTATAAAGAAGTACTGCCCGTGATGGGCTGGGATAAATATAAGAGAGTCAACGTGGAGTACGAAGATCAGATTATTTGTGAATAACATATACAGCATATGCAGAACGACAAAATTGTAGTAGGCTTGGACATCGGCACAACCAAAGTTTGCGCACTTGTTGGTCGGAAGAATGAGTATGGAAAGCTGGAAATTCTAGGGATGGGCAAAGCCATCTCGGAAGGAGTGGTACGCGGTATTGTCAGCAATATCGACAAAACCGTTGAGGCGATCAGGAAAGCAGTTCAGCAGGCCGAAGATCAGGCGAGCATCAACATCAAGGTAGTGAACGTAGGCATTGCCGGGCAGCACATCAAGAGCCTGCAGCACAACGGCAGCATCACGCGCCAGATGACAGACGACGAAATCACAGTGGACGATGTGAATCGTCTGACAAACGATATGTACCGCCTGGTGACGCCTCCTGGAAGTGAGATCATCCATGTGATGCCGCAGGAGTACAAAGTAGATTACGAAGAAGGCATCATTGATCCGGTAGGTATGTCGGGTGTGCGTCTGGAGGGCAACTTCCACATCATCACCGCGCAGTCAAACGCGATCAGCAATATCAATAAATGCATTGCCCGTGCCGGACTGGAGATCGACAACCTGATCCTGGAGCCGCTTGCATCCAGCATGTCGGTGCTCAGCGATGAGGAGAAGGAAGCAGGGGTGGCGCTGGTTGACATTGGCGGCGGCACAACCGATCTTGCCATTTTCAAAGACAATATTATCCGTCATACGGCAGTTCTTCCTTTTGGCGGCAATATCATCACGTCCGACATCAAGCAGGGCTGCATGGTGATGCAGAACCAGGCCGAGCAGCTTAAAGTGAAGTTTGGAAAGGCGATTGCTGACGAAGCCTCTGAAAATGAGATCGTTTCGATCCCAGGTCTCCGCGACCGTACGCCGAAAGAGATCTCACTGAAGAACCTGGCCTATATTATTGAGGCAAGAATGGAGGAGATTGTGGAACTGATCTACTCTGAGATTGTTCGTTCAGGGTATAGCAACAGCCTGGCGGCCGGTATTGTGATCACGGGCGGAGGCGCTCAGTTGCAGAATCTGGTGCAGTTGGTGGAGTACATCACCGGCATGGATACCCGCATTGGTTATCCGAACGAGCACCTGGGCAAGTCGAAGATCGACGCGGTGAAGAGCCCGATGCACGCAACGGGTGTTGGCCTGGTGCTGGCCGGCTATCAGTCGCTTGACCAGCGCGAGGAGAAGCATGTGGAAGTGCAGCAGCAGGAGGTATACAACAAAGTAGTAACCAAGCCAGCCAGCAAAGAAAACAGCGGTGGCGGCAAAGGATTTCTGGACAGAATCAAAGGACTTCTGTCGGATGATATCGATTAGTAAGAAGCTTAATTATTAGAAACCCATAATAGCAGGAGATTTTAGCATGACATCAATGTACAGTTTTGACCTGCCGGCAAGCGGCAAGTCCATCATTAAGGTGATTGGCGTCGGAGGTGGAGGCAGCAACGCGGTAAACTTCATGTATGGCCAGGGCATCAAGGACGTAGAGTTCGTGATTTGCAACACGGACATGCAGGCCTTGAAAAGCAGCAGCGTACCCAACAAACTTCAGATTGGCCTGAACCTGACCGAAGGTCTGGGAGCCGGTGCCAACCCGGAGAAAGGAAAGCACGCCGCCCTCGAAAGCAAAGAAGAGATACGCGAGCTACTGAGCAACGACACCAAAATGGTTTTCATCACCGCTGGTATGGGAGGTGGTACCGGTACAGGTGCTGCACCTGTCATTGCTAAAGTCGCCAAAGAATTGGGCATACTGACGGTGGGTATCGTAACAGCGCCTTTCGCATTCGAAGGACGTAAGAAAAAGCTTGCCGCCGAAAATGGTATCAAAGAGCTGAGCGAGAACTGCGACACGATCCTGGTGATCCTCAATGACAAGCTGCGCGAGATGTTTGGGAACCTGGCCATCCGTGAGGCTTTCGCGAAGGCGGATAACGTGCTGACCACAGCCGCTAAATCTATTGCTGAAATCATTACCGTTACAGCCGAAATCAACGTTGACTTTGAAGACGTGAAGACGGTTATGAAAGATTCTGGCGCTGCAGTGATGGGTTCTGCAACGACAGAAGGCGAGGGCCGTGCGCTCCGTGCCGCTGAAGAAGCGCTTTCTTCTCCATTGCTGAACAACACTGACATCCACGGTGCTCAGAAAATCCTTCTTTCGATCATGTCTGGTGACCAGGCAGAGCTGGAGATGGACGAACTGACTGAGATCACAGAATACATCCAGGACAAAGCCGGCCAGGAGGCAGAGGTTATCTTCGGCCATGGTATCGACTCGTCACTGGGTCAGAGCATCCGTGTAACTGTTATCGCCACTGGTTTCGCGAGCACAGCTGAGGCGATCATCGAGCCAAAAAAAACAGTATTTGACTTAGAGAGCCAAAAAAAAATTGAAGTAGCAGAGCCGGCCAAGCCGGAGCAGCCTAAGATGGTGAACTTCGTGCCTGAGCCAGTGGTAGCGCCTGTGGCTACACCTCAGCCGCCGCAGCCAGTGCAGCAACAGTTCGAGATCCGTCGTCCGATGGTAGAGCAGCCGCAACAACAGCCAGTTCAGCCGCAGCAACAGCAGTACCAGCAGCCACAGGCACCACAGCCTCAGCAGCCTGTACAGCAACAGCCGCAGCGCCGTGTGTTTAACCTCGAAGGCTCTACTACACAAGAGTTCGGCAACGGTTTCGGTGCACCACAGCAGGAAGACTATGCCACTCGTGAAGCAAAACGCCTGGAAGCAGAGCGAGAGCTGATGCGCCAGAAAGCGATCGAGCGTCGCGAACGCCTGAAAATGCTGAGCACCGACATGACGACGAGCGAGGCGATGAAAGAGAAGATGGATGTGCCTGCATACCTGCGCCGCAACGTGGCCCTTGATTCAGTAGCACATTCTTCTGAGCGCAACATATCTCGTTTCAACCTGAACGACGACAACGAGATACTCGGCGACAACCGCTTTCTGCACGACAATGTAGACTAATCAACTTATCCTGTTTTCTAATAATGCAAAGAGCCCGCCTTCACCGCGGGCTCTTTTGTTTTAGGCCTTTTTGCTTATTATACCTGTTCCGCTTACACCTTTCCATTCTATTCCTTCTACCTACAACCTATACTTGGGCTATACCTATACCTGAGGTGGCGACGTTTACAATGCAGGAGATTCTCCCCTTCAGGCAGGGTCGTTTCATTCTATTCTTTTGTCATCCTAAAAGGATCTTGTGAGCAAGTTGCGAAGGCTTAAACTCTCGTGGGGAGGGACCCTCTATTTCCACCTATATACCATCCTGTTGCAAGGTATAGCTCGTGCGGCAAGTACTTATAGGATAACCTGCTGGTTTACCATCGGAAAATGTTGGTATAGCCTGATGACTAAAAGTGAATAAACTGATCGATCTGCTGATTCAGCAACTCCAGGTATAGCTCGTTTGTGATAGCGGTGCCATCAAAGTTTTTCTCTATTTGAGCGAGCCGAGGCTTCAGGGCGAGCACATGCATGCCCAGGTAGTTAAAGATGTCCGTCAGGTGACTCATGGCCAAGCCGCTGCCTTGTACGCCGGAGGAAAGACCTACCAAAGCGGCCTTCTTGTGGCGGAAAGTGTTGGGGTAGGAAAGACCATCAATAAAAGCCTTGAGCACGCCAGGGAAGGAGCCGTTGTACTCTGGCACAATGAACACGAACTTCTCGGATGTGCCTATACCTGCGCTCAGCTCATTGAAGACCTCGTTTGTGCCGATGTTATCGTACAGTGCGGTGGCGGTAAAGTCGGCTGGCAGGTCGGCCAGGTCCAGTATCTGGTTCTCGATGTGCCGCTCGTCCAGCAGCCGGGCGTATAGGTTGGCTACAGCGCGAGAGTTAGAGGAAGGTCGGTTGGTGCCTGTTATGATGGTGATCATAGAATTTGTATTGTCATTCTGTAAACAGCGAGTAAGCTCTACGGTTTGCAGAAAGGTATGGCTAGCAAAATAATTTGTGCGAATATAAAAGCAAAAGGCGAGAACAGTTGCCTGTCTCGCCTTTTAAGCTTATTTAAGTCAGGAAGACTATACGTTCTCGGAGCTTGCTTTCGCTCCCAGATACTCACGGTTCATCATCGCAATGTTGTCCAGTGATATACCTACCGGGCACTCAGCCGCGCAGGCACCTGTGTTAGAGCAGGCACCAAAGCCTTCCACGTCCATCTGAGCCACCATGTTCTCCACGCGTGTCTTAGCTTCTACCTTACCTTGTGGCAACATAGCCAGCTGCGAAACCTTCGCGCTCACGAACAGCATGGCAGAGGCATTCTTACAGGCCGCTACGCAGGCGCCGCAACCGATACAGGTAGCCGCATCAAACGCTTTGTCCGCGATGGTCTTCGGAATCGGAATTTCGTTTGCATCGGGCACACCACCTGTGTTCACCGATACATAACCACCCGCCTGCTGGATGCGATCGAAGGCAGAACGGTCTACAATCAGGTCTTTGTGCACAGGGAAAGCAGCTGCTCTCCAAGGCTCAATCGTGATCGTATCTCCGTGGTTGAAGTGACGCATGTGCAGCTGGCAAGTGGTTGTGCCGCGCTCTGGACCGTGTGCACGGCCGTTGATGAACAAGCTACACATACCGCAGATACCTTCGCGGCAATCGTGGTCGAAGGCAACAGGCTCTTCGCCTTTTACCAGTAATTCTTCGTTGAGCACGTCGAGCATTTCCAGGAAAGACATATCCGGAGATATACCGTTCAAGGGGTAGGTTACCAGCTGACCTGCAGAGTTTTTATCTTTTTGGCGCCAAATCTTCAATGTGAGATCCATTGGTTTAGCATTTGGATTACTTCCAGCCATTTCTCTTTTTAATTACGAATTAAAAATTATGAATTACGAATGAGTTGATAATCATTAATCATTCATAATTATTCATTATCAATTATTTGTAGCTACGCTGCGTTAGCTTCACGTTCTCGAACTTCAGCTCCTCTTTGTGCAGGATCGGCTGGTTGCCAGGACCTGTATACTCCCAAGCTGCCACGTAGGCATAGTTCTCGTCGTCACGCAGGGCCTCGTTTTCCGGAGTCTGGTATTCCTCACGGAAGTGACCACCACACGATTCGTTTCTGTTCAAGGCGTCGTCAACCATCAGCTCACCCAGTTCCAGGAAGTCAGCTACGCGGTGCGCTTTCTCTAGTGTCTGGTTCAGCTCCTCGTTCACACCAGTTACTTTCACGTTCTGCCAGAACTCGTCGCGCAACTTGCGGATTTCCTGCTTGGCAAACTGAAGACCTTCGGCGTTACGGGCCATACCGCAGTAATCCCACATGATCTGGCCAAGGGCCTTGTGGAAATCGTCTACAGTGCGGTTACCTTTGATAGAAAGCAGACGGTCTGTAATTGATTTCACGTTTTGCTCGGCTTCCTTAAATGCAGGGTGATCTGTGCTCACTTTCGCGTAAGGCGTTTGTGCCAGGTAGTCACCGATGGTGTAAGGGATCACGAAATAACCGTCGGCCAGACCCTGCATCAGGGCTGAAGCACCGAGGCGGTTCGCGCCGTGGTCAGAGAAGTTACACTCGCCAGTAGCATACAGACCCGGGATGTTAGTCATCAGGTTGTAGTCAACCCAAAGGCCACCCATGGTGTAGTGCACCGCAGGGTAAATGCGCATCGGGCTTTCGTACGGGTTCTCGTCCGTGATCTTGGCATACATCTCGAAGAGGTTACCATACTTGGCAGCGATCGCCGGCTGACCTTCGCGCTTGATCGCGTCGGCAAAGTCAAGGAACACGGCCAGGCCAGAGGCACCAACGCCGCGACCTTCGTCGCATACCAGTTTGGCGTTGCGGGAAGCAACGTCGCGTGGCACGAGGTTACCGAAGGCAGGGTATTTGCGCTCCAGGTAGTAATCGCGGTCTTCTTCTTTGATATCGTTTATTCTGATCTCACCCTTGCGCAGGCGCTGGGCAAGTTCTACTGTCTTCGGTACCCAAACACGACCGTCGTTACGCAGCGATTCCGACATCAGCGTCAGCTTCGACTGGTAGTCGCCGGATACCGGGATACAGGTTGGGTGAATCTGAGTAAAGCAAGGGTTGGCGAACAAAGCACCTTTCTTGTGCGCTCTCCAGGCTGCCGTTGCGTTGGAGCCCATCGCGTTGGTAGAAAGGAAGAACACGTTGCCGTAGCCACCTGTTGCCAATACCACCGCATGCGCGCTGTGCGATTCGATCTTACCTGTGATGAGGTTACGCACCACTATACCGCGGGCTTTGCCGTCTACCATTACCAGGTCCAGCATCTCGGTGCGTGGGTACATCTTCACTTTGCCGTAAGCCACTTGGCGGTTCAGGGCAGAGTAGGCACCCAGTAACAGCTGCTGTCCGGTCTGGCCGCGGGCGTAGAACGTACGCGATACCTGCGCTCCACCGAATGAACGGTTAGCCAGCAGACCGCCGTACTCACGCGCGAAAGGCACACCCTGTGCCACGCACTGGTCAATGATGTCAACCGATACCTGGGCCAGGCGGTATACGTTGGCCTCGCGGGCACGGTAGTCACCCCCTTTGATGGTGTCGTAGAACAGACGGAAAATAGAGTCACCGTCGTTCTGGTAGTTTTTGGCGGCGTTGATACCACCCTGTGCGGCAATGGAGTGCGCACGGCGTGGGGAGTCCTGGAAGCAGAACGCTTTCACGTTATAGCCCAGTTCGCCAAGTGTGGCAGCGGCAGAAGCACCGGCAAGACCGGTACCCACTACAATGATGTCGTATTTACGTTTGTTGGCCGGGTTTACCAGCTTCACATTGAATTTATGCTTATCCCACTTTTCAGCTAACGCGCCTTCCGGGATTTTAGAATCTAATATCATAGCAAGTATATTAGCTTAATTACAAGTTAACGAAGAAAAAGAAGTAAAGCGGAATAAGCGCAAAACCCAGGCTGATCAACACAGAGAACGCCACACCGAATGTCTTGATAAACGGCGTGTACTTCTTGTGCGTGAGGCCAAGTGACTGGAAGGCGCTCTGGAAACCGTGGATCAGGTGATAAGCCAGGGCGATCATCGAGATCACATAAAGGCCCACGTAGATTGGGTTTTTGAAAGCTTTTACTACTTCAGCGTACAGGTTTGTGTACTCTGCGTTCGGAACTCCCTCCAGCTCTCCGAAGCGGGCCGGAACGAAGAAGTTCCACAGGTGCACCAGCAGGAACACCAGAATGATCGTGCCCAGCAGTCCCATGTTACGCGAAGACCAGGTAGAGTTTTCCTGCGGATGATTTTCGGCATAGCCAACCGGGCGGGCAGCTTTATTGCGGCGCGTCAACACAAGCGCATCGTAAATGTGGAACAGGAATCCGAGTACCAGCACGATCTCCATCGTACGGATAACAGGGTTGTTAGCCATAAAATGGGAGTAGATGTTGAATGCCTCGCCGCCATCTTGGTAGAACAGCGTAAGGTTACCTACCAGGTGCACCACCAGGAAGGAGCACAGGAAAAGACCTGTTACCGACATGATGATCTTACGTCCGATTGTACTGGAAAACGTTTTAGTAAACCAATTCATCTGTATTTGTTAGAAGGTTAAGTAATGAATGCTTTTTAATGCCCAAAGGTACATGCGGAGGCTGTATAAAACAATAAAATAGCATATTTTGAATCAATCTAAATTGCAATGCGTAGGACTGAAAACCATATATTATAAACCCACTTTTCTCGCTTTTGTTGATAATAAAAAGGTAAAAATTCAGTTTTCATTTTACCTTTGTTCAGCGCCAAATCTAACTCTACGCTTATGCCAAATAGTTTACGCTTGAGCTGTTGCTTGCCTGGCCGCATAGTGCTGTTGGTATTGATGTTGTTGTTGGGGTATGCAAACGTGGCGCAAGCGACACACATCCGTGCCGGAGACATCACCGCTGTCCGGGATACCGGACCAAACCCAAACCCCCGGAAGTTCTTTTTCACCATGGTGATGTACACCAAAACCTCCTCCACGGCCGATGATCCCCGCGTGTTCATTTCTATGGGTGGTGAAATTGTGACGGTAGAACGCCTGTCTGTTACGAATATCAAACCGGATGTGGACCGCGAAGAATTTAAGTGGGAGTACATCTTTCCTGCCAACGGTACCTATACCGTAACGTGGGTAGGAGAGAACCGAAACAACGGTATCCTGAACATGGCCGCTCCAACTGACCAGCTGACCTTTTCTATTTCAACTACGGTATCAATAAACCCGCTGCGTGGCCTGAACAGTACGCCCTTGCTGCAGGTAGCGCCAATCGATGAAGCGACTGCCGGTGAGCGCTGGGTGCACAACCCGGGCGCGATCGATGCTGATGGCGACAGCCTGGCCTTTCGCCTGATTCAGCCACAGTACCGCAATCCGCAGACTGGCCTGATCACCAATGTGCCCGGCTACCGCGACCCGCATACGGTTGACAATTGCCGCAACTCCACTAACACCGGACCTTCGACCTTTAATCTCGACCCCATCACCGGTCAGCTCACCTGGGATGCCCCCTGCCGTCTGGGCGAATACAACGTCGCCTTTGTGGTAGAGGAGTGGCGCACAACAGGAGGTGCTCCCGTGCTCATTAGTACCGTTGTGCGCGACATGCAGATCCTGGTGGTGGATGCTCGTAACAAGCCGCCGGTGCTTGTGCCGCGCGACACCTGTATCGTAGCTGGCGAAACGCTGCGCACCACCATCACCGCCACCGATCCGGATGGCCACCTGATTAGCCTGACCGTGCCGGGTACAGGCGGTATACTGCCTCCGGCTACTTTTAGAGGCACCGTCAACCAGCCGGGTCGCGCTGCCGGGCAATTGGTTTGGAATACCTCCTGCAGCGACGTGCGCGCCAATCCGTACCAGCTTATTTTCAGAGCAGAGGACAACCCACCGTCACCTGCCCGACAACTGGCCGACCTGCAGCCTTACCGCATTACCGTTATTGGTCCGCCGCCGCAAAACCTGCTGGCTACTGGCGAGGATCGCACCGTGCGCCTGACCTGGGACAAATACATTTGCCAGAATGCCTCCACCATCCGCATTTACAGACGCGAAGGGCCTTCGGGCTGGCGACCAGGACCGTGTGAAACCGGTGTGCCGGCCAGCGCTGGTTATACCTTGATTGGCGAAGTGGGCAAGGACGCGACTGAATTTTTAGACAACAACAACGGACAAGGTTTGGCCGCCGGGGCAGAGTACTGCTACGTAATTTACGCGGAGTTCCCTAGACCGGGTGGCGGACAGAGTATTGCCTCACTGGAAGCCTGCGTAGTACTTGAGCGCGACATTCCTTACATCACAAATGTAACAGTAGACCGCACCGAGGCCACCAATGGACAGATCACCGTTCGCTGGACACAGCCTGGCCCAGGTATAGAGCGCCTGAACGCTCCTTTCGAATACAGGCTGTACCGCAAGGTAGGGCAGGCGCCAGGTGGCGCTTATCAGCAGGTGTTCAGCTCTCGCAGACTGAACGACACGGTGTTTGTGAACAGTGGACTGAACACGGAGGCAAACGCCTATCGCTATAAGCTGGAATTCTATAGCACCCGTACAGCAGGCGGCCCGACCCCGAACGTGCTGCGCGACTCCACCTCAGCCTCCAGCGTGCGACTGGCAGCTGAAGTGCAGGGCACTCCTGAGCAAATTGCGGTGGCTCTGAACTGGACTTACAATGTGCCCTGGAAAAACGAGGTGCTCGAGCACCAGATCTTTAGGGTGGTAAATGGTGAGTTGGTGCAGATCGGAAGCGTGACGGCTTCGGCCACCGGTGGCACCTTTGTGGACAATGGCACTGCTGCCGCGCCGCTGGAGCGTGGCCAGACTTACTGTTACGTTGTACGCACGCAGGGTACCTACCAGATCGATGGCCTGCCGGAGCCGCTGCAGAACCTGAGCCAAGAAGTGTGCGTGGAAACCCCGCTCCTGATCTGTCCGCCTGAGCTGACGCTGGATGTGCTGGACTGCGAGGCGTTCTTTGCCAATCCAACCCGACCTCCTTACCAGAATGTGCTCAACTGGGTGCCGAAGATCGGAAACGGATGCACCGATGAGATCGACTTCTATACCGTATATTTCAGAGGGCCTGGCGAAACGGAATATCGTGCGATTGCTACGACTAAAGAGACCACCTATACCCATACCGGGTTGGAGTCTTTTGCTGCCTGCTACTATGTGACAGCCACCAGTTTGGCGGGAGAGGAGAGCGAGCCAAGCAACGAGGAGTGTAAGGATAATTGCTTCTTCTTCCAACTGCCGAACATCATCACACCGAACGACGACGGTAAAAACGATGTGTTCAGGCCGGACCCGAGAGCGGCGTTCATACGCTCCACCACCTTTAAGGTGTTCAACCGCTGGGGCGTGAAGGTATACGAAAGTGCCGAAGATCCGTATATCAACTGGCCAGGCACCGACAACGATGGTAAGCGCCTCACAGACGGGGTTTACTACTACGAGGCCGAGGTTGAATTTATATCCATTGACCCTGAACGCAGCCGCAGTAAATACAAAGGCTGGGTAGAAATAGTACGCTAATGACAAGAGAGGAACTGGACCGGCTGCAGGATTTGCCCATCGTGTTTTACGATGGCACCTGCGGCTTTTGCCAGGCCAGCATCCAAATTGCCTTGAAATATAACAAGCGGCAGAACCTGCATTTTGCCGCCTTGCAGTCCGGATTGGCAGAGCAGCTCGTGCCGCAGCAGCTTATACCTGATCCACTGCCCGATTCCATTCTTTTTTTTGAAAACGGCCAGCTCTATACCGAGTCGGAAGCTGCTCTCCGCATTGCCAGACATCTCAATTTTCCGTGGTCGGTCCTTTACTATTTTAGGTTTATTCCCTTATCTTTCCGCAATTTTGTGTACCGCTTCATCGCAAAACACCGCTACCGCATAGCAGGACGCAACGAAGCCTGCATGCTGCCCAGTCCCGAAGAACGGGCTCGGTTTGTGGCATACTAAACTGGATTAATTGTTAAATTGTTGATGGTTAACTGGTTGTTGGGTCTTTGTTTGGCCGAACAGCTGTTGGCATTATTCCCCCTTTTTGTACCTTGATTAGAGGTATAAGCGCTTTCAGGTATAGACGATAAAAATGTGCCTATACCTGTAGGACCAAACATACAGGGAGGTATAATGCAGGTATAGCCAGATCTCAGGAATAGGTCTGACGTTTATGTAAGAACACTTAATTTCTTAACCGTTTAACAGTTCAACCATTCAACAATTTAACCATCAACAACTGACAATAAACAATCAACAATAAGGATTAACATGAAAAAGGCATACGTTTTCCCGGGACAGGGTTCGCAGTTTGTGGGTATGGGCAAGGACCTGTATGAGCAGCACGAGACTGCTCGTCAGTTATTTGACAGAGCAAACGAGATCCTGGGTTTCAACATCACAGAAATCATGTTCAACGGCACGGAAGAAGAGCTGAAGCAGACCCGAGTAACACAGCCCGCTATCTTTCTGCACTCAGTAGCGCAAGCCGCCGTTGCCACGGATTTTAACCCCGACATGGTAACTGGTCATTCGTTGGGTGAGTTCTCGGCGCTGGTTGCCAGCAAAGTGCTGAGCTTTGAGGACGGCCTGAGACTGGTGTACAAAAGAGCGATGGCGATGCAGGCGGCTTGCGAGGCAAACCCATCGACGATGGCAGCTATCCTGGGGCTGGACGATGCAAAAGTAGAAGAGGTATGTGCTTCTGTGGAAGGCGAAGTGGTCGTGGCGGCTAATTACAACTGCCCGGGTCAGCTGGTAATCTCCGGCTCAAACACAGGCATAGAGATTGCCTGTGAGAAAATGAAAGAAGCCGGTGCCAAGCGTGCGTTGCCACTGCCGGTAGGGGGCGCTTTCCACTCACCACTGATGAAGCCAGCTGAAGTAGAACTGGCCAAAGCCATTAACGAAACCACGTTTAGCCAAGGCATCTGCCCGATCTACCAGAACGTAGATGCCATGCCGCACACCGATCCGGAAGAGATCAAGCAAAACCTGATCAGCCAATTGACTGCGCCCGTTCGCTGGACGCAGTCGGTGCAGCAGATGGTAGCGGACGGCGCCACACACTTTGTAGAGTGCGGACCTGGCAAAGTATTGCAGGGACTTGTAAAAAAGATTGAGCGCACAGCCGAGGTAAGTTCGGTAGTCTAGTGCTCAAAACACATAAAAAAAGACCATTGCGGCATCTGTCGCGATGGTCTTTTTTTATGTAGTGAAATTAACAGCTGGTAGCCAGGTATAGCTTAGTTACCTTCCACGGTCATGGGCACTACACCCAGCCTGCTTAGCTCCTCCGATAGCCTAAGAAGTTCATTTTTAATGACGTCACTTTGCTGCAGTTCATCTTCCGACAGGATGATTATGCGGGATAAGTATAGGTTCTCTTTCAACTGCAGTTCGTGCAGCAGCCTGTCCAGCAAATCCTGGTTCTGACCTACATGGATGAGCGGCGAGAGTTCAATCTGGACATTGTCGTGCTTCGGGTTTACGATGTTCACTCTAAAAAAATAATCACCCACTTTGCCAAACAGGTAAGTGGAGATCTCTTTTACGATGGCATTGTACCCTTCAACAGCTCCGTTGAATCGGAGAGAAGTAAAAGCAGGGGAATCATACAGACGCTTTTTCCGCAGGAGCTTTTCGTAGTTGTTGAGCAAGAGTAGGACGATGATGCCGACTGCAATGAATGCCGCAACCAGGACTTTTTCTGGGATCAACTGACTGAACGATTCGGATGGCGCTTGCTGCCTGAAAAGGGCAGGTAGAAATGTAAAGGGGAACACCAGGACGAACACAACGAGGAAGCCCCGCAAAAGGCTCTTTTTTTCGTTGGTGATGATGGTGAGCAGGTCGTTCATATGCTATTCAGAAAGACATGCAAATGGCACATCAGATCACTTTTACTTTGCAGGTATAGTTACCCCACAATATATAGAAAAATTTGTTTCATTAGTTGCGTCAAACTATAAAGTAAGACATTCACGGTATAAATAACAGCCTGCTGACAGGCTATTAGTCAGTGGCCGGAACAAAGGGGTGAACGGGAAGTTCATCTGGGCAAGCCTGTAGAAGCTGTGTTACCTGCTGGTGCAGCACAGGGTGTTGCAGTTGTGGTGCGATTTCGCTCAGCGGCAGAAGCGTGAACCGACGCAGGTGCAATTGCGGGTGTGGAATGGTCAGGCGTTGCGTCTGCAGCACCAGCTGGTCGTAGAAGAGGATGTCGATGTCGATGACGCGGGCTCCCCAATGCTCGTGCCGGATGCGGCCCAGTTCCTGCTCGATCCCGTTTATACCTTGCAGCACCAGTTCGGGGCTAAGTTCGGTTTGCACTTCCAGCACCTGGTTGAGGAAAGCGGGCTGGTCAGTTTTGCCCCAGGCGGCGGTTTCGTAGAGGGAGGAGCTTTGCACGATGGGCCCAACTTGTGCCGCAATGCGTTCGTGGGCTTGCGCCAGGTATAGCGGACGGTCACCGAGGTTGCCGCCCAGCAGCAGGTATAGCTTAGGCATGTTGGTTGAAAAAGGAGATGCTCAGGTCAGCGGCGGCTTTGGCGGCTGTAGGTAACTCTTCTTGCTCGTATGGGTGCTGGCCCCCAAAAGAATGGTCGGCGCCCGGCAACAGGTGCAGCTCGGCGTCTGGCTTCCAGGTATGCAGGTCGTGGGCCATCTGCACGGGCAGGGTCTCGTCTTCCTCGCCATGCAATATGAGCAAGGGCTGCTGCATTTTCTGGATCACTTTCGGAATTTCCAGTCGCTCCACGTTGGCCAGGTAATCCTCCACAATCTGGTAGTATAGCGGCATGCGTATACCTGTGCGGGCATTGGTCACCCACTGCACACCTTCTTTTTTCCAGGATTCTTTTTCTAATTCGTCCCAGCGCTGGTCAAAATTATTGACGGCAGCCCAGGTGGCGACTGCGCGCACACGGGTGTCCTCGGCGGCTTTGAGTATAACCGATCCGCCACCGCGGCTATGGCCAATCAGGTAAATGCGGTTCAGGTCCAGTTCGTTCTGCGGCAGCGGTCCCTCTTCGTCGTGCACCAGGTCTATGAGCGATTTCAAGTCCTCGAGCTCAATGCTGAAGTTGTTGCGCCCGAAGGCTTCCATGTCGTGCAGGTCCGAATCGTTGTCGATGCTGGTGCCGTTGTGCGAGAAGTTGAACTTGATGAACACAAAGCCTTGGCTGGCAAAATAATCGGCCAACAGGTTGAAGTGTCCCCAGTCTTTGAAGCCTTTGAAACCATGGGTATAGAGCACAACCGGTTTGTGGTTGCCGTTTTGGGTATAGATGGCGTCGGCGGTAAACGGACGCTCGTGCTCCGGGTATACTACAAAGTCTACTTTGAGTGTGTCTGCCATGGTAAGATACGCTGTGTTAAGAGAAGGCAATATAGTTAATTTAAGCAAGCGGCAAATCTGCACCGGGCTGTGCTGTTGGTAAAGTATACCAGTGCGCTAAACTTAGATGATTTAAACGCTGATATTGCTATACTTGTTTGGAAACGACCCCCGCACCTAGTAATATTGCGGAATATCACATGAGCATTAGCCTAAAGGAAATACAAGCGCCCATTGCCCAGGAGATGGAGCTGTTCGAGAAGAAGTTCAGGACTTCGATGAAGTCTAAGGTACTGCTGCTCGACAAGATCATGAGCTACATCGTCAAGCGCAAAGGCAAGCAGATGCGGCCGATGTTTGTGTTCTTCATGGCCAAGCTCTTCCGCGGCGATGCTATTGGTGATGCCACCTACCGTGGGGCCGCCCTCATTGAGCTCTTGCACACGGCCACCCTCGTGCACGACGATGTGGTGGACGAGGCCAATTACCGCCGCGGTTTCTTCTCAGTGAACGCCCTCTGGAAAAACAAGATTGCCGTGCTGGTGGGCGACTACCTACTCTCCAAAGGCCTGCTGCTCTCGCTGCAAAACGATGATTACGAACTGCTTAAGATCGTATCGAACGCCGTGCGCGAGATGAGCGAAGGGGAGTTGCTGCAAATTGAAAAAGCCCGCCGCCTGGACATCGACGAAGCCGTTTATTTCGATATCATCCGCCAGAAAACGGCTTCGCTCATCGCGTCCTGCTGTGCTGTAGGCGCTGCCTCGGCCGGTGCTTCGAAAGAAGAGATCGAGAAAGCCCGTTTGTTTGGCGAGAAGGTCGGCATCGCCTTCCAGATCAAAGACGACCTCTTCGACTACGGCACGGCCGAGATAGGCAAACCGGTAGGCATCGACATCAAGGAAAAGAAGATGACCCTGCCGCTGATTCATGCCCTGCGCGAAGCCGACTGGATGACGCGCCGCCGCGTGATCTACAACGTGAAAAATAACAACGGCGACAACAAGCGCGTGCAGCAGGTGATCGACTACGTGAAGAACTCGGGCGGCATACAGTATACCATCGAGGTCATGAACCAGTACCACGCCGAGGCGCTGGCCATCCTCCATACCTTCCCGGCCTCCCCATCCCGCAACTCACTCGAGCAACTCATCGCTTACACGATAGAGCGGGAGAAATAAATTGTTAAATTGTTGATGGCTAAATTGTTTTTTGACCTCACGGTGTTGACAAGACCTCATGGCGTGCTCAGCTCCCGCCAGCGTTTAACACAAACGCCGTAGCTATACCTACGCGTATCCCTAAGCTATACCTATTCCTGTCTGGCAAAGGCCAATCTGCTCCTCATATCCGTGTCATTTCGAACCGGTGTAGGTGCCCTCTATTAGGGAGAAATCCGAAATAGTAACTAGACGCTACAATAATTCAGATCTCTCCATACTGTCGAGATAACAAGATAGAAGCAGGCGTTTCTACTCGCTATGCTTATACCTGAAACAGAAATATCTGTAAAATCCTCTGTAAAATTTGTAAGCTTAAATGGAAGCCGCGTAGGTAATTTTGAGCCGTACGAAATAACCTATGAAAAATGAGTCTCAACACCAATACCTGGAACCGGCTGCGCTATACCTTCTACCTACCCGTTTACGATCTCATCGCTGATCGGGCTTTCCGCAAATACCGCCAACGTTCCATCAAACTATTACAAGCCCAACCAGACGACAACATCCTGATCGTCGGAGCCGGTACCGGGCTGGACCTGCCATACCTGCGGGGCTATACCCGCATCACCGCCAACGACATCACGCCCGGCATGATCACCAAGCTGAAAGCCCGCGCCGAACAACTGGCTATACCTGTGGAGGCACACGTCATGGACGGCCAGCAACTTGCCTACCCCGACAATAGTTTTGATGCCGTGCTGCTGCACCTGATCATTGCGGTTATACCTGACCCGATAGCCTGCATCAGAGAAGTGGAGCAGGTGCTCAAGCCGGGCGGCGCGGTCATGGTCTTCGACAAGTTTCTGCCCGACGGACAGAAGCCCTCTCTGCTGCGTCGCCTTTTCAATCAGGTTGCCAGCACATTGTTTTCTGATGTGAACCGCAGCATCGGTAGCATCGTCAGCCATACCTCTTTGCAGATGGAACTGAACGAGCCGGCTGCTTTCGGGGGAACGTTCAGGGTTGTGCGCTTACGCAAACCCTTTTAAAACACACAGGCCGCTACTTCACGAGTAGCGGCCTGTGCTATACCTGCTGATTATCAAACAATCAGCCATTAACAATCAACAATTAAATCTTTTCCGCCAGCAGTTCGTCCATGGTTTTGTTAAAGTCCGCCACCCACTCTTCGTAGTACTTGCCGGTACCGGGACCGGAGAATCCGGTGTGGATCTTGCGCACTTTGCCCTGGCGGTCGATGTAGATGGTGGTCGGGAAGGAGAGGACGTGGTTGAGGGCCGGAAGTGCCTGTGCGGCAGCCTCTTTATCGGCCGAGCCAGCGTATAGTAGGTCATACTCGATGTCGAAGCGCTCCTTCATTTTATTTAGCCTTGGCACGGCTTGTTCATAACCTTTGGTCCGCTCAAAACCCAGGCCGATGATCTCCAGTCCGCGGTCTTTGTTCTTGGCATAGTAAGGGGCCAGGAACTGGGTCTCGTCCATACAGTTCGGGCACCACGAGCCCAGCAACTGCACCAGCACCACTTTGCCCTTATACTTCTCATCCGAAAGCGATACCTGCTTGCCTTCCAGGTCCTGGAACGTGAACTCCAGCGACTCGTAGCCCGGCTTCAGGAAAGTCAGTTCGTTCGCGTTGGCCAATTCCGCGTTCTCGTTGCGTTTGGCCACCCATGTTTCATGGTGCGAAGGGCCGGAGTAGAAATGGCCGCTCAGGTTGTCGCCTTCCGTTGGCTTTGCCGTGAATAGGTAGGCATGGTTGCCGTCAAACGTCGATACCTTCAGTTCGTCGCCTTCCACCTGTCCTTCAAGGTAGCGGTAGTCGCCCGTCTCGGTCAGGAACGTGCCGGTCACGCGATTGTCTTTCTGCTCGAACACACCGATGGCAGGGTACTGCTTTCCGTCCGGATCGGTAAAGGTTACCTCCCATTTGCCGGTGTAGGTATAGCTGGCCGGTTCGGGCTTGGCTTCAAAGCGGGCGGCATTGCCATGCTCAGCCGTAAACGGAACAGAGTAGCGGTAGTCGAGGTCGTTGCGGGTGAAGCGGCCAGCCATTTTATCGCCGTCAACTTTGGCAATCAGGTCCGCGTCGAAAATGTGCAGCCTGATCCGGAGCGAGTCACCTTCCTGGTGAAACTCATCCACCAGAATGCGTTCGTCGGCATTGATCAGGTATAGCACGGTTTTGCCGTTTTGCTCTTCGGCTTCCATGATAAAGGGAATCTCCTGTCCCTGCGCCTGCAACGCAACGCGCCATGGACCGGGCTTGATGGTGTTATCAGTAGATGTCATAGAGCCACAGGAGGTTAAAAGCTGCGTGGTGGCCAGTGCCAACAACAAAATCAGCCTCATTGGGGTATTAAAACAAGTAAGTTTCATACCGCGAAATTACTAGATGAATTCGTGAAAAGCGAAACATACGGCAATTAGCTTGCCCGGATGCGGAAATGTTATATTCATCGCGGCTAATGTTGTGCTAAAACAGGCATATTTCGTACATTTGTAAACTTCACAACGAAGCATTAAAACATATAACAATAGCAAAACTATGGCATTTGATTTAGGAATGATCAAGGCAGTATATGCCGGGATGGCCGAGCGTGTGAATGCTGCCCGTAACGCAGTAGGCAGACCGCTTACCCTGACAGAGAAAATCTTGTACGCGCACCTCTACGACGGTAACGCGACACAGTCTTTTGAGCGTGGCAAGACCTACGTGGACTTTGCCCCGGACAGGGTGGCCATGCAGGACGCGACGGCACAAATGGCCTTGCTTCAGTTCATGCAGGCTGGTAAGCCATCGGTTGCCGTGCCTTCTACCGTGCATTGCGATCACCTGATCCAGGCCCGTGTAGGTGCTGACCAGGACTTGCAGGACGCTTACAGCGAGAACAAAGAGGTATACGATTTCCTGGCCTCAGTTTCAAATAAATACGGTATCGGTTTCTGGAAACCAGGTGCCGGCATCATTCACCAGGTGGTGTTGGAGAACTACGCCTTCCCAGGCGGTATGATGATCGGTACGGACTCTCACACGCCAAATGCCGGCGGTCTGGGTATGATCGCAATTGGTGTAGGCGGTGCTGATGCCGTGGACGTAATGGCCGGTATGGCCTGGGAGCTGAAATTCCCGAAAGTGATCGGTGTGAAACTGACCGGCAAAATGAATGGTTGGACTTCACCAAAAGACGTGATCCTGAAAGTGGCTGGTATCCTGACTGTAAAAGGCGGAACGGGCGCTATCGTGGAATACTTCGGCGAAGGTGCTGAGTCCATGTCTTGTACTGGTAAGGGCACGATCTGTAACATGGGTGCTGAGATCGGTGCGACTACTTCAGTATTCTCTTACGACGACAGCATGCGTGCGTACCTGCGCGCTACGGACCGTGACGAAGTAGTACAAATGGCCGACGAGGTAGCAGCCTACCTGCGTGCTGATGACGAGGTATACGCAGATCCGGCTTCGTTCTACGACCAGCTGATCGAGATCGACCTTTCTACTCTGGAGCCGCACGTAAACGGCCCGTTCACGCCGGATGCGGCCTGGCCAATTTCTCAGTTCGCCGCTGTGGTGAAAGAGCACGGCTGGCCAGCTAAACTGGAAGTAGGTCTGATCGGTTCCTGCACCAACTCTTCTTACGAAGACCTGACCCGCGCTGCTTCCATAGCAGAGCAGGCAATCACCAAAAAACTTGCCGCTCAGGCGGAGTTCACCATCACACCAGGTTCTGAAATGGTGCGCTATACCACAGCCCGCGATGGTCTTCTTGACACGTTCGCGCAGATGGGCGGTGTGGTGCTGGCCAACGCCTGCGGACCGTGCATCGGCCAGTGGGCCCGTCATACCGACGACCCAACCCGTAAGAACTCGATCATTACTTCGTTCAACCGTAACTTCGCCAAGCGTAACGACGGTAACCCAAACACGCACGCGTTTGTGGCTTCGCCTGAGATCGTAACAGCTTTGGCCATTGCCGGTGACCTGACGTTCAACCCACTTACTGACAAGCTGGTAAACGCCGATGGCCAGGAAGTAATGCTGGACGAGCCACGCGGCATCGAACTGCCAACACAAGGCTTTGCCGTGGAAGATGCTGGCTATGTAGCTCCGGCGGAAGACGGCAGCAGCGTAGAAGTGGTAGTAGATCCAAAGTCTGACCGTTTGCAACTGCTCGAAGGCTTTAAGCCATGGGAAGGCACTGACCTGAAAGGTATGAAGCTGCTCATCAAAGCGCAAGGCAAGTGTACGACTGACCACATCTCCATGGCTGGTCCTTGGTTGAAGTACCGTGGTCACCTCGACAACATCTCCAACAACATGTTGATCGGTGCCATTAACGCATTCAACGGCGATGCCAACAGCGTATACAATGATATGACCCGCGGCTACGACACTGTACCTGCTACAGCCCGTACCTACAAGGCGGCCGGCATCGGCACAGTAGTAGTGGGTGACGAGAACTACGGCGAAGGTTCATCCCGTGAGCACGCTGCCATGGAGCCACGCTTCCTGGGTGTTCGTGCCGTGATCGTGAAGTCATTCGCGCGTATCCACGAAACCAACCTGAAAAAGCAGGGTATGCTGGCGCTTACGTTTGCTAACAAAGCTGACTACGACCTGATCGAGGAGCGCGACACGATCGACATCCTGGGTCTGGAGAACTTCACGCCAGGTCAGCCGCTTAAAGTGTTGCTGACGCACAAAGACGGTTCGCAGGATTCGTTCATGGTAAACCATACCTACAACGAAGGTCAGATTGAGTGGTTCAAGGCTGGTTCAGCGCTTAACCTGATCCGTCTGCAGAGCCAGCGATCGGCTAACGCCTAGTGAACGGTTTTTGCCAATAACAGAAACGCCCCGCTCGAAAGAGCGGGGCGTTTTGCTTTTAACAGGTATAGCTCCCGTTAAGGTATTTGTCTCTTTTCTTATGGCCTGATGATGAGCAGGCGTTTGGTGATGGTGTTATCCTCGTAAGTAAGCTGTACGATGTAGAGACCTCCTGCCAGTTCACTCAGGTCAAAGATGGCATCGTGCGGCAACCGGCTGCGTAGTTTCGGGCTGACCCGACGGCCCATGGCATCTGTCATCAAGAGGGTGAGCCCTGCGTCGGCTTTCGGCAGGGACACATGCAGGTCGTGCACAGCCGGATTGGGGTATACCTGAAACTGGGATGGGGCGATCACAATGTTTTGTTGCCTGATCTCAACGCGCCGCGTGAGGGTGTCTTCGTTACAGTTAAAGGCATTTGCGACGATCAGGGTCACGTTGTAGCTACCGGGCAGTTCGTAGGTATAACTGGGGTGCTGTTCCGTGGAAGTGCTGCCGTTCCCGAAATCCCATCGCCAGCTGTCGCCATACTCACTCTCGTTACGGAAGTCTATGTTCTTGCCCGGTTCCAGCGTCTCCGCTTGCTGCACAATGCTGAAATTGGCTAAAGGGGAATTGGCGACAAAAAGCTCAAAAGGCACCAGCGGACTATCAAACAGGGAGTCGGCATTGCAGACGTACAGCACCGTGCTGGTGTCAAGAGCGGCGATTTTGAAGTCTTTGCCCGTGCCCAATAGTTTTGTTTTGGCTTCATCAGCATAGAACTTGAACTGTTTGCCACCCACCGGCGCCAGGCTGATGGAAGAACCGACGCACACCGTATCGCGGATAGCCAGTGGGGCTGGTCCGGCTTTCATTACCTGGTATTTGGTGAGCGCTGCTTTGGCATTCAGTCGTAGTTGTTCCAGGTCATCGCCGGCTACAATGGCAAAGGAGACCAGTTGGCTCTGTCCCGGTGCCAGGTTACTGGCTGTGGTGCCCACCACGTGAGCCACATCATTGCCATAACCGCTGCCCCAGGCTTTTTTCCGGGCCACACCACCCGACAAGGATCTGTATTTCTCCTGCGTGCTAAAGCCATCGGCAATCGCGAAAGTAGAGGAGCCCCCGGACAAGTTATCAATGGCGTAGTACGAAGGCGGCGTTACGGAGAGCAGGCTGATACCGGCATAAGGCGATGCCTGTCCCATGTTATACACGTAGCCCATCTGCAGCGTTTCGTCCCAGTCGGCCACGTTCATGTAGGCGTCTGTGATGTTCCAATCAGCGAACAGGCCGGCATGCAGGGTCTTGATCGTGTCGGGGGTGGTGTTGCGGATGCGGTACTCGAGTATAATATAGTCTGCGTCCGGCGAATCGCTCCAGGCCATGCCTTTGTAGCTTACCTGCACGCCCGCCTGGGCCGGAGCCGGAAACTTGTCGCGCATCACGCCGCGTATCTCCTGGTCGGCCTCACCAGTGTTGTGGCGCAGCCTGGCCGCATTAACCGATACGAAGTCATTGTCCGTTTGCCAACTGGCATTGCGCACATTGTCCGATATACGGTCCGGGGCAGCGGCAACGAGTAACCCGCCTTCAAAAATCATGGACGTGCTGCCCTTGTACGTAATACCAATGCCCTGCCCGAAATTATACCCGTTATACCCGAGGTTGCCTTTGCTGTTCAAAGTCACATGCAGGTTGTTGGCGGTCAGGGTCAGATAGTCGGGGTTGACGGGTAGCTGGAAGTACTGAAAGTCCTGGTAAGTGCCGTCTGAAAAGCCGAGCCTGAAGGTGGCCTGGGCATTATGAGGCGCATCGGGGAGCACCACAAACCGAAAGGGCTTGCTGTGATTGTTGCTTGTCGCCAGCGTGCCCATAGCCCCGATGCTGAGTTCGCTATCCTCCACTACCTTGATGAAAGGGGAGGTGGAGGTAAGTTTTAGCGTTAGGGCAGTTGTTGGGTCGAGGTAGTTCATCACGCTGAGGTGAATCTCCAGCGTGTCGCCAACCTGTGCTACTTTGTTACCGACAACGCTGAAAGAGGTGCAGCGCACCGCCTTTGCCCGTGTATCCCGCAGGGCTCTTTTCACATTCAGACGCCCTTTGCCAAGCAGTTCGTGGTAGGCGGCGTTGCCCGGCTGCTGGTAAATGTCGTCGGAGGTAGCGCGCAGCCGCTGAATGACCTGCAGGGCATTGAGGTACGGCATATGGGAACGCAGCAGCGCAGCGGCCCCGGCCACCATCGGCGAGGCAAGCGAAGTGCCGGTATCGGAGCCATAGGAATTGTCGCGGCTGTAAGTGGTGGAGTAGACGCTCTGGCTTGGGGCCGTCAGACCTATCCTGTAGTTCCAGGTATGGCCGTTCGTTTTCACATCGTTATGGGTACCGCCCACTGACAGTACATTGTCGTAGGCCGCCGGGTAGATGTTGACAAAAGCATTGGTGTTTCCGGCCGCTGCTACGATCACCACATCCTTCTCCAGCACCGCATAGTTGATGATGTCCTGCTCGAACTTAGAAGATCCCATGCCGCCCCAGGACAGGTTGATGATGCTGCAGCCTTTATCAGCCGCGTACACAATGGCCTCGTAGCCGCCGAAGCTGCCGTAGGATGTGGACGGGAAAACCTTGATCGGCATGAACTTGGCGTTGAAACCCACGCCGGCTATACCTACGCCGTTGTTGGCTTCGCCGATGGCAGCGCCGGCCACCTTCGTACCGTGCCCTCTGTAAGGGGAGTCATCTGTTAAAATGTTGTCCCCATCACCAAAATCCCAGCCGTAGAAATTATCGATCAGTCCGTCGCCGTCATTGTCGATCCCATCGATGGGATCATCGTAATTATACTTGATCTTGTTTTTGATGTCTTCGTGGCTGAAGCGGAAGCCCGAGTCCAGCACACCGATGATGATGTTGGTGTCACCTTTCTGCACTGCCCAGGCACCATAGGCCTGTATGTTTTTCAGGTAGGCCTGCGTTGTTTTAGTGGAGTCGGAGGCGGGGTCGTTGGGTTGAAAGAGCGGGACACGTTCGTAGAGGGGTTCTACATACTCTACCATGCCGGTTGCCAACAAGGCCTGCTGCACAGCTTCGAGATTATGGGAAGGGTCGTATTTTAATTCGTAAATAAGCGAGAGGTCTACACGAGCTTTGCGGGCGAGGGGAGAGGGCGCCTTACCAGGGAACTTTTGCTCCACCGTTTTGGCTCCTACCTTTTGCAAGGCTTTTTGCATGGGGTTTCCACTTGCCATGCGCAGCTGGCTGCCGGACTGTGGCTTCAGCTTGTAGACAACGGTATGCGGTTTAGTCGTGGTGCCTATACCTGCTGGAGCGGGCAGCTGTTGCGCAGCCAGCGAAGAAAGGCTCAGGACTATAAACAGGAAAGGTAGTATGCAGCGGTAAACCACTGACCCTGGGGTAAACATTTAAATCATATTAAACTATTAGGTGAATAAGCCCCCTGCTGAGCAGGCAGAGGTATAGATCAAAGCGCATAGAGCACGGCGAAATTTAAAGATGCATCCCCGGCTTAATAAAAAAATACGTAACTTTCCAACAATTGATTCTAATATATGTGTTTAATTATATAAAATAAATACTATGACCTCGGATTTGAAAAATAAAAATCTTTCCATTCTTGAAAACGCCGTGAAAGCCCTGCACGAGCGTCGTTTTTTTGCTCAATACCCTGAAAACCCGATGCCTGACATCTATGGCGAAAACGCTGATAAAGAAGGCCGGGAGCGCTATAAGCAGCATCTTAACAACAAGTTTATGGAATTGGTGCACGATGGCGCTGAAAATTGGGCAGGTCAGGAAGAATCGCCTTACGAGCAGCGATCGTTGGGTATCAAGTACCCTTATTTTAGTGCAGAAACACTGGTGGCGCGTGCCGACGAGGCTTTCCATCAGTGGCGCAAGGTAAAGCCAGTGGACCGCGCCGCCATTCTGGTGGAATCGCTGGAGCGCCTGAAGACCAGGTTCTTCGAAATCGCCTACGCCACAATGCACACCACAGGCCAGGCCTACATGATGTCGTTTCAGGCGTCGGGACCGCATGCGGCGGACCGTGCGCTGGAGGCGATAGCGGCAGGCTACGAAGAGCAGACCCGTTTTCCAGAGCACATGGAGTGGGAGAAGCCGATGGGCAAGTATAACCTCAAGCTGAACAAGAGCTGGCGCGCCGTGCCGAAAGGTATAGGCCTGGTGATCGGCTGCTCTACCTTCCCAACCTGGAACACAGTACCGGGCATGTATGCTAGCCTCGTGACAGGCAACCCAGTTATCGTGAAACCGCACCCAAAAGCCGTATTGCCTATCGCTATTGTGGTGGCGGAGGTGCAGAAGGTGCTGGCGGAAAACGGCCTGAGCCCCTACATTTGCCAACTGGGCGTGGATGCGGATGACCGCCTGATCACAAAAGAGCTGGCCGAGAACCCGAAAGTGAAACTGATCGACTACACAGGCGGTACGGAGTTCGGCAACTACGTGGAAAGCCTGCCGGGCAAAGTGACTTTCACGGAGAAAACGGGTGTGAACTCGATCATTCTGGACTCGGTGCAGGACATCGACAAAGTGGCCCAGAACCTGGCGTTCTCGCTTAGCCTGTACTCCGGGCAGATGTGTACCGCTCCGCAGAACTTCTTCGTGCCGGAAACCGGCGTGAAAGTGGGCGGAGAACTGATGCCGTACGAAGAAGTAGTGCAGAAACTGGCTGATGCCGTAACTGGGCTGGTGAACAACCCGAAAGCCGGTCCGCACATTTTGGGCGCCATCCAGAACCCGGCTACAGCCGAACGTGTGAAGGAGGCAGCCAGCGTGAAAGGCAGAGAAGTGCTGAGCACCTGCGACATCAGCAACCCGATGTTCGAAAACGCCCGTACCTGCTCTCCAGTGATCTACGAAGTCGATGCGACAGAGAAAGAGAGTTTCAGCCGCGAACTGTTTGGCCCGATCGCGCTCGTTATCAAAACCAAAAACACCGACCAGTCGATCGAACTGGCGAAAGAGATGGCCATGAACTACGGCGCGATCTCCTGCGGTGCCTATACCACGGATGAAGTGACGAAAGAGAAGATCATGGATGAGATGAGTCTGGCGGGCACGCCGGTGAGCTTTAACCTGACGGGCGGTATCTATGTGAACCAGAATGCAGCTTTCTCTGACTTCCACGTAACAGGCGGCAACCCGGCCGGAAACGCCTCTTTCACGAACCCCGAGTTTGTAATCAAGCGCTTTACCTGGGTAGGCTTCCGCGAGCCAGTGGCTGGCTAATCTGCAGGAAGAGTAAATAAACAGAAAGCCCCGATGCTATACCTAGCGCCGGGGCTTTCTGTTTTTATTTGAACAGGTTGTCCATGTCCTTTTTCAGGTTGTCGAGACCGTCTTTCAGTCCCTGCCACTTGCTCTGGCTGTCTTCCTGGTCGCCCAACTTGTTGGCAATCAGCTCGCGTTTGGCTTCCAGCGCGGCAATGTGTTCGTGGTAGGTATGGTTGGAGTCTGCAGCAGTGGCGTTGGCACGGGCCTTCAGCGTTTTGATTTTGCTGTCAAGCTCCTCCAGGCTTTTCTCAATCTCGTCGCGCGACAGGTTCTTGGGCGCACGCATGTGCTCGGGTTTCAGGTTGTATGTATCCATATCTCTTGGTTGTGGTTCAAAATAAGTGATACTGCCTTGTACCTGCAGTTACCACTCTAGATACTCATAAAGGCCTGAAAAGGATGTACTGAAGCAGGTGCTGGCTCAGTATAGCTGGTGTTTTATATTTATTTAGAAATAATCTAAATAACTCTTTCCTCTTATCGGTTCGATCTTTACATTTGTGCCACTTTTTAGAATTAATCTAATTAAAGCTACATGCAGCGCACACTCACCTTATTTTTTATTCTTGTACTTCTGACGCAACAGGCGTTTGCACAATCTACAGGCCGCATCGAGGGCCGCATCCAATCCGAAAGAGGTGAAGGCATAGCCGGGATCAGCGTAGGGCTGGAGGGCACCTCTTACGGCTCTACCACCGACGACGAAGGCAAATTCCTGATCAGAAACATTCCGGCCGGCAGCTATACCTTAGTTGCTTCCGGTATAGGCTATACCTTGCAAAAGCAGTCGCTGGAAGTTACCGGAGGCAAAGCCGCCTTCGTGAATGTGGACCTGGCCACGTCGGCGCATTCGCTGGGCGAGATACAGGTAACCGCCCACCGCAGCGGCGATTACCTGCAGCGTACCGCTACCACTGCCACCAAAATGGAAGCGCCTATCAAATCGGTGCCACAGTCGGTGCAGGTGGTGTCGCGCCGCGCCCTGGACCAGTTGCAGGTGCTACGCCTCGAAGATGCGATGCGCAATGTGAGCGGGGTAAGCATGGAGACGGGCTTTGGCGGTCGCTCCGACATTTTCCAGATCCGTGGCTTCCGCACCGACATGCAGAGCGTGTTCAAAAACGGCTTCCGTAACACCGTGCGCACCTACCGTGAGAGTGCCAACATCCAGCAGATCGAGGTGATGAAAGGCCCTGCCTCGGTACTGTACGGCGTAAGCGACCCCGGCGGCATGGTGAACATCTCCACCAAAAAGCCGACAGCCCATACCTTCCAGGACATTCAGTTCACGACCAACAACTTCGGTCTGGTACGTCCTGCCATTGACCTGGGCGGTGCTTTTAACGAGAGAAAAACACTCAAATACAGACTGAACGCCGCCTACGAGCGTGCCGACAGCTACCGCGATTTTGTGAAGACCAAGCGCTTTTTCGTGGCCCCAGCCCTCACATATGATTTCTCTGACAGAACTTCCTTAACGGTGGAGACCGAGTTCCTGAACCACGAACAGCCATCTGATCGTGGCATCTTCTCGGTAAATGGCCAGATCGCGCCCGTATCAAGGAGCCGTGTGGTGATTGAGCCGAGCAATACAGGTGAGTTTAAAAACCGACTGGCGCAGTACAACCTGCAGCACAAGTTCTCAGAGGCTTTGAGCTTCCGTCATGCGTTCAACTACAACTACGCCACCGAAACCCGTGATGTGGTGGAGCAGACCACCGTTCTGAAAGACGGCTCATTCCGCATCAACCGCCAGCACCAGGACCAGGACACCTACGACCGCAACATCGCCACCCAGAACGAGCTGTACGCCAATTTCAACACCGGTGCATTGGTTGAGCACAAGGCTGTGGGAGGTATAGAAGTTTCCCGCTCTGTGTTTGACATTTGGGTGAAGCGCGCTCCTTACGATGTGTTCGACATCCTGAACCCGCAGTACAACACGAAGCCAAAGGACTATTCGCTGCTCAAATACGCACAGGACTACCAAGACCGTGTGGACGTGCTGGGCTTCTACCTGCAGGACTTCATTACGATCAACCAGCGCCTGAAAGTGCTGCTGGGTGGCCGCTACGACTTCTGGAAACAGGAGAAGGAGGACCGACTGAAAAACGAAACCACTGAGCAGAATAACAAAGCCTTCAACCCAAGGCTGGGCGTGCTTTACGAGGTATACGGTCCGGTTTCGGTATACGCCAACTTCTCCAAGGGCTTCCAGCCAGGTATAGGACAGACGCTGGAAGGGGAAGCCTTCAAACCAATCACTTCCGTGCAATATGAGGGTGGTACGAAAATCGGCCTGCTGAACGACCGCGTGAACCTGACGGCCGCTTACTTCGACATCACCCGCCAGAATGTGGTGGTGCCTCACCCCACACAGAGCGGCGCCAGCGTGCAGTTGGGCGAAGTGCAGAGCAAAGGTATAGAAACGGACATCACAGGCGAGGTGCTGCCTGGCCTGAACGTGATCGCCACCTATACCTATACCGATGCCCGCGTAACGAAGGACGCGCTGAGCGGAGACGACCCGAAACGCACAGTAGGCCGTCGCTTCCGGGGAGTAGGGTATAATAACAGCAGCCTTTGGACAACCTACGAGCTGCAGAATGGCTTTTTGAAGGGCCTGGGCATTGGCGGTGGTTTTACCTATGTGGAAGATCGTCCGGTGGATGATGCCAACAGCTTTATGCTGCCGGGATACACTCGCTACGACGCCACCATGTTCTATAATAACAAGCGCTTCCATGCGGCCCTGAACGTGAAGAACCTCACCAACGTGAAATACTACGAAGGCTCACAGTCGGTGACCGTAATCATGCCGGGTGCGCCTACTACGGTGCAGGGTACTGTAGGAGTTAGATTTTAAGAACTCAAACCAGAGGATAAATAGCATCGGCGGCATCGACCTGATATGGGCGGTGCCGCCGGTTTTAAGTTTAGGTATATGCGCAAACTACTCCTTCAGTTGCATCTTTGGGTTGGCCTGACAGCGGGCGCCGTGCTAGCCGTGATGGGCTTAACGGGCTCGCTTTACGTGTTTCAGCCCGAGCTGACGGTGGCGCTATACCCGGAGCACTACAAAAGCTCCAATCCGGAGGCTACCCCGGTGGACGTTCGCCTGGTGGTTCGGAATGCCGAGGAGCAATTTGGCAGCCAGGTGACCAGCATCTTTTTCCCGGTGCGCGAGCTGGAGAACTACATCGTGAAGGTAAAGGGCAACAAGCAGTTTCTGTTTTTTGACGCCGCTACGGGTAACTATGTGGGGCAGCTTGAGAAGCGCCGCGGTGTGATGGATGAAGTGCTCGACCTGCACCGCCACCTGACCGTGGGGGACACCGGCGCCCTGATCACAGGGACGAGCGCACTCCTGCTGGCCTTCGTACTGCTCACGACAGGGCTATACCTGTGGATGCCCCGCCGGATGCGAAACCTGAAAGACGGTTTGCGACTCAAAGCCAACGCCTCGTTCAAGCGCCGGAATTTCGATCTGCACAAGGTGTTCGGATTCTACCTGAGCCTACCGTTGTTTCTGGCTGCCATTACCGGATCATATTTTGGCTTTCAGGAGCAGATTCAAAACGCGGTGGATAAGCTGACACTTGCCAAGGAACCGACCCCATACGTCAAAGCACTGCGATCCTCCTACCAGGAAGAAACGGCTCCGCTCACCGTATACCAGGCGCTCGACCGGATGGACGCCCTATACCCCGGCTACGTCCGGCGAACGCTTGTCATGGCGCCAGATAGTGCGGCAACGCTCAACCTGACCTACCTGGCCTCAGCCGAGCTGGAGGCTGGCCCCCAGTATCGCCCGATGGTATACCTGGACCAGTACACCGGCGCTGTTGTGTATGACTACAATCCGCACACGGCTCCGATTGGCAGAAAGCTTACCCGCAACTGGTTTGTGCCGATACATTTCGGGGAAATAGGAGGCTGGCTGACACGCGTGCTCTGGTTCTTTCTGGGCCTGACGCCGGCCATGCTGTGGGTGACGGGCATTGTGATGTGGCAGGGCAGATCCAAAAAGAAAGAAAAAAGCTCCGTGAAGGTTAGGAGAGGTATAGTTGCCCGAAAAATATAAATGTGGTAACAGCGGGATTAGCTTTAATTTTTGCGATCTAAAATGTATTTTTGCGGAACTGAGGCAAAGCATATGCGGTGTCGCTTTTATAAGATTACAATATAGTACATAATGAGCCGTCATATTGAACATTACTTGTTCTCGATACGTTAGGGACTCAACCGGGAAAAGGGGATTTGGAGTGTGCCTTGTGCCGTACTGTTGATTTAAGCGAGAAAATAACTGACTATGAAGGAAGCATCTGAAATGCTTGACCTGGTGCTGTTGGTAGACGACGACGATACTACCAATTATCTAAATAAGCGCCTGCTCACCGATATGAAGGTGGCAAAAGAGATTAAGGTGTTGAAAAACGGAAAGGAGGCACTCGATTACCTGAGCGAAGCTTGTGGTGATAAGCCTGATAGCACGCTAAAATGCCCTGATCTGATTTTCCTGGACATCAAGATGCCCATGATGGACGGCTTTGAGTTTCTGGAAGAATACCAGCGCAAGGGCCTCGATGCCGGCGACCATGTGATCATCCTGATGCTCACTTCTTCGGCGAGCTTCTATGACCTGGAGCGTATCAAAAACTTCAAGAAAGTGAAGAAGCACTACTCCAAGGCGCTGACCAACCACGATGTGAAAGAGATACTGGCTGAGTTTTTCCAGAACCGCAAAAACTAAGGGAAGCCACGCTATAACACGACAAAGCCTGTATGCCGCAAGGTATACAGGCTTTGTCCTTTATTCTACCTCTTCCGTGTCAGCAACCACCTCACTGGCCGGCCACGAAAACACAAAGCGGGTGCCGCGCCCGTTCGACTCTACCCACACATCACTCTGCTTTTCCTCGAGTATGCGTTTCACAATGGCCAGGCCCAGGCCCGAACTGTCGGGGCGCGTCAGGTTGTGGCCCAGCGCTTCGTATTTGCTGAAAATCTGCTCCTGGTCTTCAGGGGCTATACCGGGGCCATTGTCCTGCACGACGAAGAAGATAAAATCACGCTGCAGGCTGTACTCTACTTCAATCACAGCCTCTTCGGGCCTATCGTGGTATTTTACCGCATTGCCGAGCAGGTTACTGAAAATCTGGTAAAAGTAAATCTCCTGGGTATAGAGCGTGGGCATGTCGTCCGGGAGGATGATTTTGAACGGTGCCGGTATGTAGAGCGACTCCAGCACTTTTTGCAGCACAGCCCGAACAGGTACGATCTGGCGGTGCAGGCTGTGGTGACCGGCGAGCGAGTAGGCCAGTATACCTGTTATCAGCTTGTCCATTTTGCTGGCCTGTTCCCGCAGCATCGGCAGGAGGGAAGCAGCGTCTTCGGCGTTCCCGTTCTGCAGGCTGTTTTCCAGAAAATTGAGGATGCCCCCAATGTTTTGCAGCGGAGAGCGCAGATCGTGCGAAACGGTATGAGCAAAGGCATCCAAGTCGGCATTCGCTTTCTGGAGCTCCAGGTTCCGGCGCTCCCGCTCTTCCGACAGGGTCTGTATCTCAAAGTTAGACTGCTGCAACTGCAGGTTCAGCCTCCTGATTTCCTGGAGCTGCTGCTCAGCCTCCAGGTTGCGCAACCGCAGTTTCTCGAGCAGTTCGAGCTGCTGCATGTTCTGCTTTTTGATCTCGGCATAGGGCGAAATGCCTTCCTCGTCGTTAAACTCCTGCAGCCATACCTCTTTCAGGCTTTTGGTGACGATGGGAGACTGCGAAGGTATGCGCTTGCGCAGTGTAACAGTAGTTCCCTGCTCATACTCGGATTTGACCTCAAAAAAATCGACGAGCTTGCGGGAGTTGGCTATGCCCATGCCGCGCGCAGTGGGATTACTGGCAAACGTGGCCCGTTCGTATATCTGATCGAGGTTTCCTATACCTCGTCCGCGGTCCGAAACCTTGGCCTCCAGGTAGTTGTGACCACCTGCTTCCATAATACTGAACTGGATAGTGCCGTTGCCCACATGCTCCACCACGTTGCGGCAGATCTCCGACACAGCCGTGGCGAACTTGGTCTGGCCGGCCTGCGCCATACCTGTTTTTTCAGACAGCTGCATGGCCCTCCGGTAGGCCAGCACCACATCCAGTTCGTTGGTGATATTTATTTTAAGCAGGTTATTTGCCATGGGCCACTATTTAGCTTTACATACCAATACGAGCGTATCGTCCGTCTGGCGGCTGTGGTCTTTGTAGAGCACAGCCGCGATCGTGGTGGGCAGGTGGCGGTGCAGGTTCGGGTAACGGCTCAGGTCCCAGCGCGATTTCAGGCCGTCGCTGTGCACCACGAGTATCTTGTTGCGGTTCCAGTCCAGGCTCTGCGTGTTGAAAGTACCCGGAACATTGTGCCCGAGGATGCCATTGTAAGAGATCACATTCTTATACGTCAACTTGCTCAGCGGGCTGTCCATGGAGAAGAGCTTGCCGGCAATGTTGCCAATGCCACAGTAGCTGAGTTTGTTCTGGGTGATGTCGATGTTGGCTGCCAGGCCAACTGCGCCACGGGTGCGGCGGATGCCGGTGTGGATGGCTCGCAGCGCCGAGGCCGGGTCAGGTATAGGGTCCTCGCAATAGATTTTTACGGCTGTTGTCGCGGCCTCCTGGGCGTGTGTGCCGTGGCCGAGCCCGTCAAGTGCCAGCAGGTATACGCCCCGCTCGTGGTGAATGACGGCATACCCATCGCCACAGTCCACCTCTTTCGGTTTGGGCACCATCACGTTGCCGATCTCATAGCGCCGCGCCACAGGCATAGACTTGGTTGATTTGTATACCTGGGCCACGATCACCGTGCCTACCTGCGCTTGTGAGTATAGATCGAACACATCCGACTGCCGCTTGATCGCGCCCAGGCCCTCGCCCGCGGAACCGTAAGTGGAGACACCATCCTGCAGCATCAGGTTGGGGTCGGCCATACCGGGGCCGTTGTCCAGGCAGATGATCTCGATTCCTTTGATGGGTTTGCCGATGGCCTTCACAAGCAGCTCGCCGCCCTGTGTCGTGTGCTTTTCCAGGTTGGTGAGCATCTCCGACACAATAATGTTGACCCTCCCTACTGCTCCTTCCGAGAGGGCAAAGCTTTCGGCAAGACGCGTGATGTCCTTTTTGGTGAGACTGGCGTAGCTCCGGTCCGGAACTGTGAAGCGGTAATGTTGGTTAACGTCCATGTTTCCAGTGGATGACGGTGACGGTTGTGCCTTCTCCCGGGGTGCTCTTGAGGTCGAATTCGTTGACAAGCCGTTTGGCGCCGGGCAGGCCGAGGCCGAGGCTTCTGCCGGTAGAAAAGCCGTCGCGCATGGCCTGAGCGATGTCCGGTATACCTGGCCCCTGGTCGCTGAAGGTCAGTCTGATACCGGTTTTGGCATTGTGGCTGATAACTTCAAGTATCACCTTGCCTCCGTTGGCATACTTGAGCATGTTACGCACCAATTCGCTGGCCGCCGTGATCAGCTTGGTCTGGTTTACCAGGCTCATGCCGATGCGGGTGCCAAATTCGCGAACACGGTTGCGGAAAGGCACTACGTCCTGTTCGCGCACGATGTCCATCGTGTCTTTAGTCATTACGATCATCCTGGTCTTCCTCCTCTTCGTCGTCTGGTTCCAGGTTATCGCCTAGCTTATTGTTTAATAATTCCATGCCCTTTTCCACGTTCAGGGCGGTGTGTACCCCCTGCAGTGTCAGGCCGAGTTCTACAAGCGTAATGGCCACAGCGGGCTGCATGCCTACTACCACGGTTTCGGCATCCATAATACGCGACATAGAGGCGATGTTGCCCAAAATGCGGCCCATAAAAGAGTCCACGATGCTTACTGCCGATATGTCTATCAAAACGCCCCGCGCCCCGGTTTGGCTCACCATGTTGATCAGGTCGTTCTCCAGTGTCAGGGCCAGCCTGTCGTAGAGGTCGATCTGAATGGTTACCAGCAGGAAAGGGCCCATTTTTAAAATCGGAATCCTTTCCATGTTATTAGCGCAGTAGTTTGTTGGTTTTGTTTCGGTCTATGCGGCGCACTTCCAGGTTCGTCATACTGAAGGCAAGCTGCAGCGCGCTGGCCAGGGTGGCCTTGGTTTTGATGTTGGACAGGTCGATGCCCAGGTGCACGATGGTTTGCGCAATTTCGGCCCGGATGCCGCTGATGATACACTCGGCACCCATCAGGCGGGTGGCGCTAACGGTTTTGATCAGGTGTTGCGCTACCAGCGAGTCCACGGCAGGCACGCCGGAGATGTCGAGGATGGCGATGTTGCTACCGGTGTTCACGATCTCCTGCAGCAGGTTTTCCATCACGATCTGGGTGCGGGCGCTGTCCAGCGTTCCGATAATCGGCAGGGCCAGGATGCCGTCCCAAACCCGGATCACGGGCGTAGATATTTCGCTGATCTCGTCAGTCTGACGCAGGATCACCTCTTCGCGGCCTTTGATGAAGGTCTCGAACGTGACGATGCTCAGGTTGTCGAGCATGGTGTTGAGCAGCATAATCTCTTGGTAGAGTGTGCTCGTGTCATTCTGTCTTTGTTCAACCAGCACCTCAATCAGCGCCTGCTTCAAGCTGAGCACGAATGAGCCGGTTTCGCGTGGGCTAAATCCCTGTCTTGCTCTGGTAATGGAAATGTCGCGGAGCGTGTCGGTCACCTGCTCAAACTCCGTTTCATAAATATTGTCGTAGTTTCCTTTTGAGATGGCGCGTAACAGACCATCCAGCATTTCTTTTGATTGATGCTGTAACTCATCGTTCGTCATCAGGTCTTCACGCAGCGAGGGATCGGCCATCTGATTCTGCATCCATTTCTCGAGGATACGATCTTTGTTTTTCTCTAGTACTTGTGCTGTTGTGTTCATGGTAGGGCAAAACGTAGCTTATGGATGTATGGTTTAAGCAATGTTACCGTTTTACATCGCGGAACGTTGTAGTAGGGCAGGTGCTAAGTTAGGTATAATAATTGCAATCAAAGCACATAACCCGAATTACCGCTTACGTATATCCAATTTATTTTATGTAAAGACCTGAAGACATTCGGAATATGAGAAACCTGTTGTCGAGAACTGCTTGGCTATTGCTTTTGCTCCTGTGGGGCTGCAGCCCCGCCACCAGCATCCAGTCTGAGCCTGCCCCCTGTTTTACGCTGGCAACCTATCGTCAGTTCGCCTTTGTTGAGGTGGATACTGAGGTAGAGGAGGCAGGCCCTGCATATGAGGGCTATGTGCATTTTCTGAAACAGGAGCTTGCCCTCCAATTGGAGCAGCGCGGCCTGAAGCAGGCCCCTTCTGCCGACCAGGCTGATCTGCTGATCAACCTGGGCATTGTGGTGGACAGGCAGGTGCAAACGAGGGAGACCAATATCATAACGGACCCGCCCCGCTACATCGGGCAGCGCCGCTATACCTGGCAAAGCAAAGAAGTGGAGGTGGGTAGGTATAGCGTGGGCACGGTGTCGGTGCACCTGGTGGATCCGGTGCAGAACGAAATGGTATGGCAGGGCACAGCAGAACGTATTATTTCCGACAAGCCTGAAAAGCTGCGCGAGCAAATTGAGAAAGGTATAGCGCAGCTGGTGGCCAGCATACCAAGCTAAGGTATGGCTGACTGAAGCCAGCTCGCTATACCTATACCTTTGGCCGGGGGCTATACCTCATCTTTAGGTCATATTTGTTTTCATCGGGGTGAACTGCCTGGTGCACAAGCTACAGGGCAGCTGGCTATACCTGGTGGCCAAACTCTCCGGCGTCTAATCCAGAACGATTGCCCGCTCAATGTTTATCTCCTGCAAAAAATACTGATCGTGGGAGATAACGAGAAGCGTTCCCTGGTATTCGTTTATGGCAGCGGTCAGAATTTCGATGTTTTGGATATCGAGGTTGTTGGTGGGCTCGTCTAAAATGATGACGTCAGGGGCCTGACTGCTGATGGTGAGGCAGCAGAGCATGAGCCGCATTTTCTCGCCCCCGCTAAGGGCACCGCACGCCTTGTCCCAATCGTCTTTTGTGAACAGAAACCGGTTGAGGCGGATCTTTATCTCGTGCTCCTGCAGAGCCGATGCATTAAACTGCTGTGCCTGCTCGTATACCTTCAGTTCGTTGTTGATGAGGGAATATTCCTGATCAATGTAGACTGCTTTGACTTCTGCCCGCTGCACCATGCCCTGAGAAGGGGAGAGCTCGCCCAGTAGCATGCGAACCAGGGTTGTCTTGCCCGCACCGTTGGGGCCTTGCAAAGCCACCCTTTCGCCGCTTACTATTTGAAAGTGCAAAGGCTCTTTCCAAAGAAATGGCTGGCTGTTGTACTGTTGGTTTAGGTTCTGGCCTGCAAACATGACCTTTCCTTTGTGAAGCCGCGAATGGTCAAAACCAAACTTCATTTTGTCTATGTCGGGTAATTCTTTGCGCAGCTCGTTAAGCTCCTGTGAAATAGAGCCCACTTTCTCGGCATGCACGCCTTTCATGCGCGAGGTGCTTTTTTCAGCATTGTTGCGTAGCGTGTTCATCATAATGGTGGGCACGCCTGCTTTCTCCTGTTTCTTTTTGCCGCGCGCATCCAGTTTTTGCTGTCTCTCCAGCGCATCCCTCTCCGTTTCCCTGGCCTTCCGCAGCGCTTTTTCTTTGCTCTTCACATCTTCGCTTAAAGCGTGGCTTTCCAGTTGCTTTTGTTCCTGGTAAAAGTCGTAGTTGCCGCCATAGGTTACTATACCCCGTTTGCTCAGTTCATGCACCGTATCCAGCAGGTTGAGCAGCGTCCGGTCGTGGCTCACGACAAGCAGAGTGGCTGAACTGGACTTGATAAATTCATACAATAAGGTGCGGCTTGCCAGGTCAAGGTGGTTGCTCGGCTCATCGAGTAAGATTGCCTCAGGCTTGTGGATGGAGATTCCGGCCAAAAATACTTTTGTCTTTTGCCCGCCGCTCAGGGTTGCAATCGGTTGGTTGAGGTCCAGGTTGTCCAGCTTCCAGTAGGCCAGGGCGCTGTGGCAGCGCTCTTCAATTGTCCAGTCATCCTGGAGCAGGGCGAGGTTTTCTTCCGTCACATTGCCTTCCAGAATTTCCTGTAACGACTTCAGTTTTTCGTCAATCCGGAGTGCCTGTGCCACGGTCAGGTGGTTGAACTGTCCAAAGATTTGAGGAACATAGTAAGGCACGCTGTCACGTTTGAGCAGACCGCCTGAAGGCTGCAGAACACCTGCCATGATTTGGAGCAGCGTAGACTTGCCTGCGCCGTTGTTGCCCACCAAAGCAGCTTTTTGGAAACGGTTCAGGCTCAGATGCAGGTTGCTGAACAATGCATCCTTGTTCGGATGTGTATAGGAAATGTTTTGTAGGGTAAGCATACTTTCTTTCTTAAAACATGGAAAATAGCAGACAACCCTCTTGGGGTGCGCCGACTGTTTCTGCCAAAAGAAAGTATGTATTACATGGAAATGCGTTTTGTATAGGTCTGCTAATTTACGGATTTTCCTTGGAAAGGTATAGCCCGCTGCATAATCGTAGCTACCTTCCTATTGTGAGTGTGGTCAGTCTTTAATGTCAAACTATAATTTACTAACGGAGATTTAAGGCCTTTTTTACAGCTTCATATTGCGCGTCACGCATATATCTGTCATTGGCATCTTTCTCATTGTCGTATTCGCTCTTCGGCTTACACCAGAAGACAAGGGCAGGTATACCAATGTTGGCTGTTAGCTATTATTTTTTTCGCTTATAATGCAGTTGTGTTAATCCTGTTTCAAATGTTTTTGCTGTGATAAATTCAAGCGTTTGCTCAGGTCTACCGTCTTTAAAAAGTCTTGTTCCGTTTCCTAACAGGATTGGAATAATCGAAATAATAAACTCATCTATTAAATCGTGCTTCAATAGTTCATTTATCACTTCTGCGCCACCATCACAATAGATGTTTTTTCCTTGTTCGGACTTTAACCGTTCAACTAATTTGGTCAGGTCCCCTGTATAGAAAGTCGTTCTGCCTACTGACACTCTTTCATTTCTGGTTATGACATAAACATCTCGACTTCCGTTGTCATAATGATATGGCCCGATTTCTTTTAATACATAATCATAGGTTTTTCTACCAATAATTACTGTGTCGATTGTGTCTGTAAATTTCGCGTAACCATAATCCTCGCCTTCCTTTTCGACGATTTTTAAGAAGCTAAGGTCATCATTGGGTTTTGCAATGTAACCGTCTAAACTTGCAGCAATGAAGAGTGAAATTTTTCGCATTTGTTTTGAGCTTTAGTGTTTATGCAAAGCTACTATCGTACAACCGCATGCACTTTGTAAAAATGCGACATACTAAAGCTGTGACGGTGAAAGTCCCGTGTTTCGCTTGAGATCGTTGGTGAGATGAGAATGGTCGTAATAGCCACATTCAAAAGCAATATCCAAGAGACTACGATCTCCGCCAGAATTTTTGATGAGGGTCAGAGCGTTTTGAAAGCGAATAATGTTCGAATATGCTTTCGGTGATAAACCAACGTGCTTCCTGAAGTTCCGCTCCAAATGCCTTACGCTTGTGCAGTTACGTTTAGCTAGCTCGTGGATGCTGATTTGCCCTTTTGTTACATGTATGTCACGGATAGCAGATTGTAACGGGTGACGTTGGTCTTTTCTTCTGTCGATAAAATATCGGTTGAGATAATCGAAGGGGTTATTGAGAATCTTATCAATACTAAACGAGTCGTGCTTCTCAAATTCAACTGTAGTATTAATCAATTCATTTTGGGGAGCATAGTTGTAGAAAGTAGCAAACGCTGCAGGTTTGAGGCAAACGCCTAATAGATGTGTTTCGCTGTCAATATAGCTGTCCTTAAACGAGGTCATTGCACCAACTACATAGGTCTTCCCAAATCCCATGTAAACTGAGCCATTGTCTGTCAGGCAAGTTGTACCCAAATTCATTACTAATCCTGCACAACCATCAGGAAAAATCCGCTCCCATTGTCCATCAAATTTATCTCCTTTCATCTCCCAATAAGAGTGAATAAAGGGGGCTACTTCTTGGCAGGGTTTGATTTCTCTATACTCCATTTATTTTGGGTGTCGTTTTACAATCACCGTCAACTTGAGAATGGTAGGTGAATCTACTGCTTCTATCTGCATTGTATACGGAGTGTGAATGTCTCTTACTTTAAGAGATTGAATATAGTAAGAAACAGTTGAAAAAGGAGAGGCTTACTGAGGGATTCTACTGGAGTGGGTGGTTAAAAGCATCACTTTTGCATCAACAAAAAAGGGTCTCTACCTAAAGTAGAGACCTTTTCGTCGGAGTGGCGGGATTCGAACGTAAATACCACCAATTCATGCTATGTAAAAATGCCTCAGAAGAGCTGGTTAAATGTTGGTTTCTGTTGAAATTTCAATGTTTTTGGCTCCTGCTGACGCAAAAGTGACGCCAACTGACGCAGGAAGTGACGCAAGGTGATTTTTAACGTAAGGGTATTCACGAGCAAAAGGTGTAAGTTTAACAACAAAATTAACCACGACTTAAATTGAAATAGCGATTTCTAGTAAAGTAAGTTAATGAACCGCTACAAATTTAAAACCTGAAGTTTTTTGTTCTAAAGGGGCAGTTCCTTCAGTAGTTCCTCTGATTCCTGCAATACTTTGTGATAGTAATTTCTTACCCATTTTGAATAGAATAACAGGAAGATATAGCCCAGAGGGATTGATAAAATCCAATAATACTTGTTGCTAAATATGTCTTTGTCACTAAACAGTCCAGAGACTAGCACAATCATAATAATCAATAACAGATAGCTCAACGTGACATTTATCTTCTGTAACCTAATGAACTTGATCTTTTCATTGGCAAAGACTTTTAATGTGTCAGCATAAGGCTTTTCAAAGTCGCCTACCTTACTCAACTGCCGGGTACTGAATAAGCTGATTAGTGGTAGCGCCAGCAAGAGCAAAATGGATAAAACACCTGCTCCCAGCAATAAAGGGGTATCCAGTTTGTCAAAGTTGGCTGCTATAAACATAGCAGACGCCAGGCAAACCACACTTCCCACTATTTCAGATAAGGTAATCTTTCTGAGTTTTAGACGGTACTTGTCTTTCATTTTTTCCATCATTTCAATGTTTATGCTTGAGTTGCTTTGTACTTGGCTTTTTGATTCCTGCCAGGTACGCTTAAGGTCATCTAGTTCCATTATGATACTTGTTTAGAGATTTGTTGTCGCAGTTTTTCTTTGATGCGGGATAGTTTTGTTCCAACGTTACTGGAGGAGATGCCAATGATTTCGGCAATCTCTTCATAGCTTCTGTCTTCCAGGTACAGAATTACGATACCCTTGTCCAATAAATTCAACTGATCAATGGAGTGTCTCAGTAGGTGCCACCGTGCCTCTTGGTCGGCGTGTTCCACCTCGTTGAGGTTCAACACCTGGTCATCAATGGTAACCGTTTGGACCTTTCTTTTTGCTGTTTTAAGATGATAAATGGCGACATTCATAGCCACCCTGTATATCCAGGTGGTGATGCTGGATTTATGGCTGAAGGTGTCAAAGGATTTCCAAAGCTGATAGATGATTTCCTGAACCAAATCATTTCTGTCCTCTGCATCACTGGTATAAACTGACGCGATCTTATAGATCGAAGCTTCATTCGCTTTGAGCGCGGTTATAAATTTCTCTTTCTTGTCCACAAAGAAGGGTGAAGTCTTATTGTACTCATATTAGTGTCGCGCACTTAACTAAAATCACAGTCGCTAAAAAATATATTTGGAGGTTTGTTGTTTTATCAACTAATGCTGGGTGCTTCACTTCCTGCAGCAATACCTACTCCTGTTGGCAACGAAGTATAGGAAGGCCCTCTGTTTTAGTCTGAGAAATGAATATATGCAGAAATATAATAGCAGAAGGAGGTAGCGCTTAGTGATACCACAGGAGTGGTGGGGTAATGAGCTCCACTTTTAGTGCAAAGGGAGATGTAAAAAGCGGCTTGCAGTTCCCGTAAAGGCTGATTTTGCCTAACATCCTGCGTCAGTTGACGTCACTTTTGCGTCAGTAAAAAGGGCCTCTACATGCTGTAAAGGCCCTTTTTTCGTCGGAGTGACGGGATTCGAACGCAAATACCACCAATTAATGCTTTGTAAAATTGCCTCAGAAGCGCTGGTTAAATGTTGGTTTCTGTTGAAATTTCAATGTTTTTGGCTCCTGCTGACGCAATAGTGACGCCAACTGAAGCAGGAAGTGACGCAAGTTCATTTTGACTGACTTGGCAATAAGCTGGCAAAGTAGCTTTACTGTCGTGATCGTAGAAGTTTTCTACAGTTGACTTATAATTTATTAACGGAGATTTAAGGCCTTTTTTACCGCCTTATACTGTGCGTCAATTACTGCTTGGTTATGCCCGTGTGCAGCACCCGGCACAAGCACGAACTCTTTCTTAGGAGCTTTCAATTTATCAAAATACGCTTTGGTAAGCTCTGGTGCGGTTAAGATATCTTCCTCACCCTGAATAAAGTGTACCGGGATTTTATAGCGCAGCCCATCTTTACTGAAATTCACCGCTACCTCCATGGATTTAATTCCCATTCCCTCATGGCCAGCAAAGTATAAAAAGGAATAATCATCCCCGTTATACCTGTCATTGGTGTCTTTCTCATTGTCGTATTCGCTCGTCACCTTCCACCAGGATGGTGGGGCAGGTGTTGAGTTCTCCCGCTCATACTTTTTGATAATGCGCATGAGCTGGCCTGATTTTCTGGCATCGCCATAGGGAGGAGGGCCTAAGGCCTCCAACTTATCTAAAGAATCCTGATCATTGGCGGTCTGAGCTAGTTTAGACACTTTATTGAAGGCATGACGGAATCCTTCTTCCCCATTGACTATTTGTGAATGGCCTATGTAGGCAGTAAAAAGATCCGGGCGCTTCAAGGCCATGCTGGCTCCCAGCACCGATCCCCAGGAAGTTCCCACAAGCGTTATTTTTCGCTTACCGAGGTGTTTGATCAGGTACTCTGACAGCTCAATGCCGTCAGCAGTCATGCGCTCTACGGTAAGTGGGTTTTCGATCCAGTAATCCTCCGTTATGGTCTCAGGTGCATTACGGCCAAAGGTTCTTCCTGCTCCACGCTGGTCCCAATACACCAGCACAAAGTCCTTTTTCCAGTATCCGTAGATGGCATCATCGTACTGACTCATGGTGCTGCCCGGCCCACCATGCAGAAACAGAATGACAGGTTTGTCCCTGTCATCCCCGCTGATTGTTACCCACTGCTCTATACCGCCGATTGATATAAAACTTGCCTCGTGGATGGGCTTCGTTTGAGCAGCTAGTCCGCCTGTTATAAAACAAAGAAATAAAATCAGTAGCAATGTATGCTTCATATTTTGTTAAGCTTCAAACACCCTATAAATGATTATGGACTTGGGTAATGCTTTATATAAGTTGGCAGCAACCATTGTAGAAGTTGAATGACTGTTCCTGCTAGCTGCACAATATATAGATCAACCTTGTAATATAGAAAGAAAGATCAATAATTGGAGAATCTTGCTAGGAAATTCTATAGGAGTGGTGGGGCAAAAAGTGCTACTATAAATGTCTAGAGATGGGAAAAATTATCTTTTAATGCTCGCAGGAGCTGTTTTGTATAAAATCCTGAGTCAATTTGCATCACTTTTGCATCAACAAAAAGGGCCTCCACTTGCTGTGAAGGCCCTTTCTCGTCGGAGTGGCGGGATTCGAACCCACGACCTCCAGCACCCCATGCTGGCGCGATACCAGGCTACGCTACACCCCGAAAATTTTACGCAACATAGCAAAATCACTGCATTGCTGCAAGACTAACGCAGGTACTATACCTGAAATTATTTACGAATATAAAACCCTATCCGGTTAAGTAACTCATCGAAAATCAATTGCTGTATACCTTCTGAAACAGGAACCGCAGCGCAAAACCAATTACCAGCAGGCCAAGCCCTGATAGGATTACCTGAAGCGGCAACGATACAGACATGGCCAGGCAGCCGACAAGGCCCAGCACAGGTATAGCCTTGCCATAGAGTTGCTCCGAATTCGATTGCTTTAAAGCTGCTATGTTGGTGATGCTGTAATAAAGCAGAATAGTAAAGGAAGCGGATCGGAGGATGAACTCGAAGGAACCGGCTAGCGTCAGAAGCAGAATGATCGAACCCGTGAGGAGGATGCCCACGTGCGGCACCCGGAACCAGGGATGCACGCGCTCAAACACCGGAGGCAGATCGTGGCGGCGTCCCATGGCCAGCATCATGCGGCTGATCCCCAGAATCTGACTCAGAAGCACTCCAAGCATGGCAGTAGACGCGCCAATCGTGATCACAGTCTGTATAGCGGGCGTATGCAACGCGTCTGCTACTACCTGCAACGGCGATTTGCTTATGGCCATACGTTCCGTGCCAATCACACCAACCGCCACCAACGAGACGGCCGCATAGAGTACAATGGCCGAAACGATGGTGATGATGACCGCTCGTGGAATTGTTTTGTGAGGTTCGCGAACTTCTTCGGCCAGGGTGGCAATGCGGGCATACCCGGTGAAAGCAAAAAACAGCAAAGCCGCTGCCTCCGCTATACCTGCCATACCGAAAGGCGCGAATGGCTGAAAATTCTCTTGTCGGACAGCAGGTATACCACTGAATACCAGGTATAGCAGCGAAATAAGCGTTACCGAAACGATAAAAAGATTGAGCATGCCGGCTTTTTTAATGCCGAAGTAGTTGGCTAACGTCAGCACCAGAACGGCTAGCACAGAAAGAGTCAATGGAGGAAAAACAGGTATGAGTTGGTAAAAGTAACTGCCAAAACCGATCGCGACAACACCTGCAGCCGAAAGCTTACTGATCAAAAACATCCAGCCTGCGGAGAAACCGAGCGTAGGGCTTAGGAGCCGGTAACCATACTCGTAAGTACCTCCGGAGTTCGGGTATACAGCAGCCAGTTGAGCAGACGACAGTGCGTTGAAGCCCGCGATTATACCTGCAAAGAGCAAGCCGACCAGAAAAGCCGGTCCGGCCAAACCAGCCGCTACGCCCGTCACAACAAATATACCTGCCCCAATGATGGCGCCCAGACCCACACCCACCGCATCTTTTAAAGTAAGGACACGGAGCAGGTCATGATGTTTACTTACAGGATTCTCTTGCATAAACCGATAATGCTGGCATTTTGCCAAACTGTAACAACACAAACAGGCGCCCGGAAAGGTAGGGATTAGTTGACCTTTTTATAACTTTGTCTCAAGACCAAGCCCTGATCGTTTTGGCCGCGATGGAATAAAATTACACTTAAAATTGTTAAAAGCACTCCTCTACATACTGATCATTACAAGCCTTGTATATTTTCTGTTTTATCCATTTTTCAAGCGAATCATCAACAGGAAATCGCTTTTTAAGTGGCTGGTTCTGATCTATGTGATCGCACTCGCTATCTCTTCAATCAATAGTTTTTTTCTGTAGGCAGTCTTAGATTACCGTCAAATAAAAAAGCGCCAGCCACTTGTACAGTAGCTGGCGCTTGAAATTGTAATGTGCACCCGAGAGGATTCGAACCCCTAACCCTCGGAGCCGAAATCCGATATTCTATCCAATTGAACTACGGGTGCTTACCGTGTTGCAAAAATAGGAACATTGCGCTAAAAAGGAAATTTTAGCGGCAATAATTATAATCCGGAAGAGCCTAACGGACAGGTATAGCCAAGTAGCGCCATCTTAATCGCTTCACTCCTAAAACAATAAGGAGATTCTGGGAGTTAATAAATAATATTTCAAATCAAGCAAACGAAATAAGGAAACTATGGAAACAGTGTACACGGCAGAGGTAACTGCCACAGGAGGCCGAAGAGGTCATATTGTATCGTCGGATGGCGTGCTGGATATGAAACTATCATTACCAGAAGGACTGGGAGGGGAGAAGGGGAAAACAAACCCCGAGCAGCTGTTTGCGGCTGGGTACGCCGCCTGCTTCCAGAGTGCGCTACTGCTGGTGGCCGGTAAGCAGCACATCCGCATCAACCCGGAGTCTACCGTAAAGGCGCACGTGGACCTGCTCAAGGCAGATGACGGAAAGTACGGACTCGGAGTAAAGCTGGAGGTGCACCTGCAGGGAATCGAAAAGGAAAAAGCCGAACAGCTGGTGAACGAAGCGCATGAGGTCTGTCCTTACTCCATCGGCACGCGTGGTAACATCAACGTGGAATTAGAAGTGGTGTAAGTTTAGGAGTTAGGGAGTTGAAGAGTTTGGAAGTTAAGAAAAGCTTTTCAACAGTCCGAAACTCTTAAAATCCTAAGCTATATAAAACAGAAAGGGGCTGCCAGTACTGGCAGCCCCTTTCTGTTTTATTCATTTAAAGCTGATTAAGCTCCTACTTCAGCCAGAACCTGCTTCACTTTCTCAGCAGCTTCTTTCAGCGCTACGGCAGAGTAAACTTTCAGGCCAGACTCGTCGATGATGCGGGCACCTTCTTCGGCGTTTGTTCCCTGCAGACGAACGATGATCGGCACGTTGATGTCACCGATGTTTTTGTAAGCCTCTACCACACCATTGGCAACACGGTCGCAACGAACGATACCGCCGAAGATGTTGATCAGGATAGCCTTCACGTTCGGGTCTTTCAGGATGATGCGGAAACCAGCCTCAACCGTCTGTGCGTTTGCTCCACCCCCTACGTCGAGGAAGTTGGCAGGCTCACCGCCGGAAAGCTTGATGATGTCCATGGTGGCCATGGCAAGACCGGCGCCGTTTACCATACAGCCTACGTTGCCGTCCAGCTTCACGTAGTTCAGGTTCGATGCACTTGCCTCTACTTCCAACGGATCTTCTTCTGTGATATCGCGCAGGGCAGCCAGGTCTTTGTGACGGAACAGGGCGTTGTCGTCCAGATCCACTTTGGCGTCTACGGCCAGAATTTTATTGTCAGATGTCTTCAACACAGGGTTGATCTCGAACATAGAAGAGTCAGTCTCTACATACGCTCTATACAGGCTGGTGATGAATTTCACCATCTCCTTGAACGCCTCGCCTTGCAGACCGAAAGCGAAAGCAATTTTGTTCGCCTGGAACGGACGCAGCCCTACAGCCGGGTCGATCCACTCTTTGATGATTTTTTCAGGAGTTTTCTCCGCTACTTCCTCAATGTCCATACCACCTTCGGTAGATGCCATGATCACGTTGCGACCTTTGGCGCGGTCCAGCAGGATGCTCAGGTAGAACTCCTTCGGATCAGATTCGCCCGGGTAGTATACGTCCTGCGCTACGAGTACTTTCTGTACCAGTTTGCCTTCAGGGCCAGTCTGGTGCGTTACCAGGGTCATGCCCAGGATGTCGTTTGCGATCTGCTTCACCTGATCCAGGTTTTTAGCCAGCTTCACACCACCGCCTTTACCACGGCCACCCGCATGAATTTGCGCTTTGATCACGTGCCAGCCTGTGCCGGTTTCTTCGGTCAGTTTCATAGCCGCTTTCACAGCCTGCTCTGGCGTTTCCGCCACGATGCCTTCCTGTATGCGAACGCCGTAGCTCTTTAGAATCTCTTTAGCCTGATATTCGTGTATGTTCATGCTTTCAGTTTTATTGGACGCACGAAAGTAAGCCTTTATCGGCTTAAATTCAAGAAATAGGTTTTTAAAATATTGAGGATTCCCTGCCTGTTGTGCTCCACGGCCGGTGTTTCTTCCCACATCAGGTATACGCTCAGCCGGGTGCAGGAAAAGTAACTGTATTACAGCGATTGCAGTAAGCCTACAAAATGCGTGCGCGCAAACTGAACTCTGAAAAAAACGGACTATGTCTCCAACACATTCATTTGCCAAGCGGGTGGCGCTGGCCGCTTTCATCGTGCTGCTGATTGCCTCGGGCTTTTTCCTGCTGGCGCAGGCGGCCTATTTCTTCCTGTTGGTTTTTGCCGGCATCCTCTTGGCTGTGCTTTTTTGCGGTCTCACCGACTGGGTGGTGGGGCATCTGAAAATGAAGCGCTGGCTGGCTTTACTGCTCGTTACGCTGCTGGTCTTTGGGTTGTTGATCGGTTCATTTATGCTGGTGGCGCCCACTATTTATGAGCAGGCCGACCAGATGCGCGAGAAGATTCCGCAGGCTTTCAACAGCCTGAAGGAATGGCTGAGTCAGTACAGCTGGGGCAGTCGGTTGGTAGAGCAGCTGCCCGAGGACTACAAGCGGATGATGCCGGAGCAGAAGGAGATGCTGCAGCGCATCACGGGTGCCTTCTCATCTACGCTCAGCATCCTGGCCGATTTTTTCATTGTGATCATCACGGCCCTCTTTTTTGCGGCCAACCCGACGCTTTATACCCACGGTTTTGTAAAACTTTTCCCTGTGCACCGGCGCACCCGCATGCTGGAAGTGCTGAACAGTTGCTACTATACCCTGAAAATGTGGCTGCTGGGTATGTTGTCGGCCATGGCGATCATTGGTGTCAGCACGGCCATTGCCTATACAATTATTGGGTTGCCGCTGGCGCTCGCTTTGGGTCTGATCTCTTTCTTCCTGGCTTTTATTCCAAACATCGGGCCCTGGCTGGCCGGTGTGCCTGCCGTCCTGATCGGACTCACGGTGAGCCCCGATATGGCGCTGCTGGTGATCATCGTGTACGGGGGCATACAAATGGTGGAGTCTTACGTCATCACGCCCATCATCTTCCAAAAAACGGTGGACCTGCCGCCTGCTTTGCTGCTCTTTTTTCAGGTGCTGCTGGGTATACTGCAGGGCGGCCTTGGCCTGCTGATGTCGGCTCCGATTCTGGCTGTGCTGCTTGTCATTATTGATGAACTGTATGTGAAAGACGTGCTGGAAAGCGAAAAGCGCGACGAATTTGAAAAGGCACAGGAAAGCGGAAAGGCAGAGAATTGATCTTCCGGGCTTGGATATAGGATTCGGCGGCTCTGCCTGTGATTAAAGTAGCTTAACCAAATAAATGAATCCTGGATTCTCTTACTACACAAGACGTCGTATATTTTGAAGTGTACCTGTATGGGGTTTAAAAGTCTGTAAACCAATATCTTGTGTTTTGTGATGGATGATGTGTGATAAGCATTCGTTTTAAATGAAGGGACATGGAAAAGTACGTTTACTCGTCCAGAATCGCCGTTTTGACGCTCCTCCTGTTTTGCATCGGCTGTAACGAAGATGATGATTTTGTAGCTCCAATTGACACAAGAACCCAAGGCATTGCTCCGATTGCGCGCGCTGGAGACGATACCACCATGTATCAGCCGTATAAGGATTATGTTTTAAATGGCAGTGCCAGCACAGATCTGGACAAGAACATTGTCTCCTATCAGTGGAGGTTAGTACGAGGGCCGGCTGCTGTCAAGATCAACCAATCCCAGCCAACGGATGTCGAGGCCTATGCGAGTGGACTGACTGAAGAGGGTGCATATGATTTTGAGCTGACCGTGACCGATGCAGACAAGCTGGCCTCAAAAGATACAGTGAGGGTTACCATCGTTGATCCAAAGGTTGTGCCGGCCTGTGCTGATCCTAAGGAATTCATTTTCAAAGACCTTACCTGGGACTACTCCTGGATCATGGAGATCGACATTTTCAATTTCTATTCCAACCTTCCGCCCAACAGCCAGATTCAGAAGATTTACATTAAAAGAGACGGTTCGGAGGAGTGGGAGCCGGTCGTACACATGGGCATAGCTTCAGGGTATACTCTCCATACATGGGATTACGGCAATGGCGTTCTCGTCATTTACCCGAATCTCAACATGGCAAATGATACCCCTGACCTAAAGATCGAGTATTGTGAATAACGACGCTTTTCAGCAGCAGGCCGTCAAGTTCGAGGAGATTCTCCCCATAAGGACTACCGAGAACGCGAGTTCGAAGGTAGCGAGCGTAGCTCTCAGAGGGGTGTTTACGATGGCATCAGAACAGTATTTGGCCAGCTATCAGCATTTTAGTGCTGAAGCAACACCCCTATAATCCCCTCAAGGGGATAGTTTCACGCAGAACTTAACAACCCTGCCTCTAAGCAGGGGTTTTCACTGTAACAGAAGCTGTTTCTGCGCGCGGCAATCTGGCCCGTAGCGGAGGTAACTGCTAAATTTCGGACGGCAGTTACCTCACTTATACCTTTTGTTTTGTAGCTTTGACAGGTAATCCATCGTCAAACACATTATTGCCAGATCGTGCTGCAAGTCGTTAACGTTCACAAGAAATACAGTTCATTGGAAGTGCTCAAAGGGATAGACCTCACCATCCATGCCGGCGAAGTTGTTTCCATTGTAGGCGCTTCGGGCGCTGGCAAAAGCACGCTGCTGCACATTCTGGGCACGCTCGACTCGGCCGACAGCGGCGATGTACTGTTTGACGACAAGAATATTTCGCGCCTCAACGCCTCGGAACTGGCGCGTTTCCGTAACCGCCACATCGGCTTCATTTTCCAGTTCCACAACCTACTTCCTGAGTTCACCGCACTCGAAAATGCCTGTCTGCCCGGTTTTTTGGCTGGTCGCCCGGAGCTGGAGGTGACTGAGCGTGCCGCCGAGTTGCTCGGTATGCTCAACCTGGGCCACCGCATGCACCACAAGCCGTCCGAAATGTCGGGTGGAGAGCAGCAGCGCACGGCCGTGGCGCGCGCCCTCATCAACTCGCCCCGCATCATTTTTGCCGATGAGCCCAGCGGTAACCTCGACTCCAGAAACGCCCAGGAGCTACACGAGATCTTCTTCAAGCTGCGCGACGAGTTCAACCAGACCTTCGTGATCGTGACGCACAACGAGCAGCTCGCCACCATGGCTGACCGCAAGCTGGTGATGAAAGACGGCCTGATTGTGCAGGAGGTAAAGGCTTAGCCTATACCTATACCCGTTCACCTTTTTTCCAGCTATACCTGGCCAATTTTGGCTAGACTTTGCCCGGTGACTTCTGTCCAGGTTTCCGCATTTGTTTCATGCCCCTACCTCTATTGTAATTTTCACGTACAATATATCCCCCCTTTGCTTATTTGTGCTAAATCAGAGGCAAAAAACGGGGTAAACATATTTTCCTGAAAATAATTTATAATCATCTGATAATCAGGTGTTTATAATGTATAATTTTTGTGATTTTTTGCACCATTTCAGGAGCAGGTATGTTTGATATATGTACTAAAACATGAAAACTAACTAGATATGAGTCAAGTGGATAAAGAGACAAAAGTTGAGAAGAAGCCGAAGGTGGAGAGCTATGATATAGCTAAATCTGACGAGACGCTTCACTTAGCTGTTGACCTGGCTAAGTTTATAAAAGAGAATAGGTTATATCAAAATATTCAGGGCAAGGAGTACGTGAACGTGGAAGGCTGGCAGTATGCCGGTTCCCGTCTGGGTATCTTGCCGGTGGTGGAGCATGTCGTGAACATCAGCACCGACGACGAGATCAAGTACCAGGCGAAGGTGAACTTGCTTGACCTGCGCAGTCAGCAGGTGGTGGGTGCCGGCTTTGCGATCTGCTCCAACAAAGAGCAGGGCAAGAAGTACTACCAGGAATTTGCGATTGCCTCTATGGCGCAGACCCGTGCTATCGGTAAAGCTTATCGTAACATTCTGGCTTGGATAATTCGGGCGGCTGGTTACGAGCCAACTCCGGTAGAGGAGATGGACTATGCGGGCAACGAGACTTCGAAGCCTGCCGTGCCAACGGAGAAGAAGGCAACCATGAAGGCTGCTTCTGCTGCTCCAGTGGCAGAGAAAGCGCCCGTAGATGAGCAGGTAGCTGGTGTGCGTTACGCCTCGGCCAAGCAGAAAGAGGAAATCATTCGTCTGCTCAACAACCCGGTGATCACGCGTCAGGAAAAGACCAAGATGCTGCTCAACATCAACCGATTTGACGAAGAGCGTGCCGCGCAGGCCATCGAGAAACTGAAAAAGGTGATCGAAGACCGTGAAGATGGTCAGTCTGCAGCCGCTTAATTCTTAATCAGAATCTTAAAAAAACCTGCCTCGAAAGAGGCAGGTTTTTTTGTATACCTTCGGCTATACCTTCGGCTATACCTTCGGCTATACCTTCGGCTATACCTTCGGCTATACCTTCGGCTATACCTTCGGCTAGCTTTTTCTCAATTTTGATTGGCTGCTAGTTTAGCCGATATACCGTATCTTCGCCTTTGTAAAACAGGCACCCTTGCACGACATCCACCACATATTGCGCACCTACTGGGGCTACGACCAGTTCCGGCCTTTGCAGGAGGACATCATCCGTTCTGTGCTGGCCGGCGAGGACACGCTGGCGCTCTTGCCGACGGGTGGGGGCAAGTCGATCTGTTTTCAGGTGCCGGCCTTGGCCCAGGAAGGAATCTGCCTGGTGATCACCCCACTCATCGCCCTTATGAAGGACCAGGTGGAGCAACTCAAAAGGCGCGGTATACCTGCCGTAGCTATCTTTTCGGGGATGAACCGTCGCGAGATGGACATTGCGTTGGACAACTGCGTGTATGGCAACGTGAAGTTCCTATACCTGTCGCCGGAGCGACTGCAGACCGAGCTGTTCCAGGAGCGGGTGAAGCGCATGAAGGTGAGCCTGCTGGCCGTGGATGAGGCGCACTGTATCTCGCAATGGGGCTACGATTTCCGGCCCTCCTACCTCGAACTGGCCGCCCTGCGCGAAACACTTCCTGCTATACCTGTGCTGGCCCTCACGGCCACGGCTACGGAGCAGGTGCGCACCGATATTCAGGAGAAGCTGGCCTTCAAAAAGCAGCATGTGTTCGTCAAGAGCTTTGCCCGGGCCAACCTGTCGTACTCCTGCCTCTATACCGAAGACAAAGTGGGCCGCCTGCTCGAGATTCTGAACCGCATGCCGGGTCAGGCCATTGTGTATGTGCGTAGCCGCCGGCAGACTGTCGAGATTGCCCGCTTTCTGCAGAGCCGGCGTATACCGGCTGCAGCTTACCACGCCGGGCTCAAGTTTGAAGAGCGCAACAAGACACAGCAGGCCTGGATTGAAGACAAAGTGCGCGTGATCGTGGCAACCAACGCTTTCGGCATGGGCATCGATAAACCGGATGTGCGGCTGGTGGTGCACCTCGACCTGCCGGAGAGTCTGGAGGCCTACTACCAGGAGGCAGGACGCGCCGGTCGTGACGAAAAGTACGCCTATGCCACCCTGCTTTATGGCCCGAGCGACACGAAAGACTTGCTGCAGAAAGTGCAGGAGGCGCACCCGCCGCTGGAGCTGATCCGGCGGGTATACCAGTGCCTGGCCAATTACTATCAGATTGCGGTGGGCAGTGGCTTGCTGAGCAGCTTCGATTTTGATCTGGCCGCCTTTTCCAAGAATTACAAGCTATCGGCACTCGAGACCCATCATGCCATTAAACGACTGGAAGGGGAGGGTTACGTGCAGCTAAACGAGGCTTACTACAGTCCATCGCGGCTATACCTGCTGCTCGACAACATGGCGCTTTACGAGTTTCAGGTGGCCAATGCCGAGCACGATGCCCTGCTGCGCCTGGTTCTGCGCATGTACGGAGGCGAGGCTTTTACAGGCTTTGTGAAGATATCGGAGCGCAAACTGGCAGAGTATCTGAAGAAGCCGGAACAGGAAGTGCGCCGCAAACTCGAGTACCTGCACAAGCTGCAGGTGCTGGTCTACGAGCCGCAGCACGATGCCCCACAGTTGGTCTTCACAGCACCCCGCCTGGATGCGGCCAATCTGCCGCTTAACCACAAAAAGCTGGAGCAACTGCGCGAGCGTGCCCTGCAGCAGGCAAAAGAAATGGCGCATTATGTTGAGTCCACTAACCGGTGCCGTACCCAGTTGCTGCTGGAGTACTTTGCAGAAGTCAGTGACAAGAGCTGCCGTATTTGCGATTTCTGCCTGGCGCAACGCAAAAAAGAGCGGGAAGGGCAGGAGCAACTGGCTCTGCGACAGAAATTGCTGGAGGCGGTGCAGCAGAAAAACCTGCTGCCCAAAGAGCTGGTGCAGCAGTTCGAAGCGAAACACACCGAGACCGTGACAGAGTTGCTGCGCGAACTGGTGGACACCGGCATCGTGAAGTACGCTGAAAGCGGCAAGCTATACCTGGCCACGGAACAGGTATAGCCCATGCTGTAAGCGACGGGTTGGCAGACCGCCCAAGTCATCACTGGTTATTTTCTGATACAATTATTTTCTCTCCCTACCTGCTGCAGGCTTTGTTAGCTTACGGTACCAGCCCCTAGAGCGGCACCAGACGAAAGTTCACCCAAAAACAGCTGCTCTCTTGAATTAAATGCTTTAAAATTGATACTTTTTCGAGTGATATAATGTTCTGATTAAGAGAAGATCCTTACAAGTTTTGGGGAATGTCAGCCCAATTGAGTAGAGCTAATTTCTTGTAAGAAAGGTAACTGTCGCAATACGGGCGAGCTGGAGACGAGCGGTATGTAGGGAAATTTAACAGGTTATTTGTGCCCAGGAACGAAATATTGACCTTTGATACAATTGCTGCCTTTGAAAGAAAAATAAACCACGATACAAAGCTTTATGATCCGGGCCTTCAGATTCTGCCCGGACGCATGGAGGAAAGGCACCAACATGTTGACCCAAAGCTGGGAATTCCGGCCTTGCGAAGAAACTTTAACCTGGTCTACCTCCTGCTCGACGGCCTGCACGACATCCGACTAGACGACAAACTCCGCTGGCTCATGCCACACGACCTGGTGATTGTGCCGGCCAACGTGCTCTACGCTTCCACTAACATAAAAGACTGCAAGGGCTTTTGCCTGGAATTTAAGACAGAATTTCTGGAGCCGCTTCTGCAGGGAGCCTTAGCCGAGCAGTTTCCTTTCTTTGAGCTCGATGCCGAACATGTGATCAGCCTCAACGCCAACGAGAGCAGCCTGGTGCAGCGCTCCTTCGAGAACATCCTGGAGGTATACAACGGCCATTCCAGAGAGAAAACACAGCTCCTCCGCGACTACGTCCACATCCTGCTGCTCCTCATCCGCGATTGCTACCGGGCCAGGTATACCGTGTACATCAAGGAGAAGGCGACACGCGCCGTGCAATTGACAAGCGCCTACCAGCACCTGGTCGATGAGCACTTCCGCGAAATGCACGAAGTACAGCAGTATGCCAGCCTGCTCAACATTACGCCCAAGCACCTGGCCGATGTCGTGAAAAGCACCACCGGCAAGCCGCCGCACGAAATGATTCACCATCGGCTGCTGCAGGAGGCTCGCACACTGCTCAGCAACACCGAAATGAGCATGGCCGAGATCGCCTATACCCTCCATTTCGAGGATCAGTCCCACTTCAGTCACTTCATGAAGCGCAAGACTGGGCACACGCCTCTGGAAATCCGGAAGGGTCTCTAGTTTGCACAAATTATTCCGAAATTTATACAATACTTCTTTCAATAAGCGTCTTATTTTTAGGTTGTTATCTTCACACTAAACACTAGCGCCATGAAAGAGAATACAATTCAACGGAAAAGAGGCCGTCCAGAGAAGGTAGCAGATTTTGCACACCATGTGCTGGACGACCTAAGCGCTGCCGAACGGGTAAGAATGTCTTTCCTGGGCAGCCAACTGGGGCTTTACAAAGCCATGGCCAATGGCAGCCCGATGACAGTGGGGCAAATTGCCCGGGGTTCCGGAGCCAGCATCAGGCTGGTGAAGCACTGGGTAGACAGCCTGGCTGCTGACGGCTACCTGCAACACGAGCCCGAAACCGACACCTTCAGTCTTCCTGAAGCACACGCCATTGCCCTCACAGACCCCACCAGCCCCTATTATGTAGGCGACCGCTTTATGAAAGCAAACGGACACCAGCCAGGTACACCGCATAGCCTGTCGCTGCCGATGGGAGGCAATCACACCAAAGGAAGCGCCGTGCTGCCTGCCGATGCATCCGGAAGATTTTTCAGCGAAGAGTACCTGAGCAGTTTGCTGCATACCTGGATACCAGGTATAGAAGGCCTGACCGAGAAAATGGAGGCGGGCATACTGGTGGCAGACCTGAGCAGTGGCCGGCACGGCGCCTCGACGCTGGTGATGGCCAGGGTATTCCCCAAATCGACCTTTCTAGGTTTTGACAGATATGTTTCTTCCGTGGAGCGGGCCAACCTGCTGGCCAGGCAAAAGCACATCCCCAACGCACACTTCGAGTGGGCCACGGTGGAGCAGGTATACAACTACCAGTACGACCTGATCACCCTGATTGAGAGTGCGCAGCAGATGGGAGAAAACCTGCAGGACCTGCTGGCCGAGTGCCGCAAAGTGCTGAAACCGGATGGCTTGCTGGTAGTGGCAGAACCTAAAGACAGCCGCATCGTCAGCGAAGAGCTTTACCAGCGCATGCGCTCCACCCGGGTGATACCGATGGTGGCAGAGCACGTGTACCGGGTGGAGCGGGGCATCGACGGGCATGAACACGAGCTGCAGAAAGCTGCCTCAGATGCCGGCTTCTCGGTCTTCCGCAAAGTGGCCGAAACCTGGTACGACAAGGTATACGAGATGCGGCCTTAACCTCGGGGCAGGCTAGAGTTTCACTTCCACCGTCTCCTGGCGTTTCTCGTGGTCGAGCGCCTGTTGGTAGCGGAACACTGTTTCGTAGCCGTTGATAGAGACCACTTTGGTCACATCCAGCACCAGTTGATCCTGTTCCTTATGCACCCCTTGCAGTTGCTTGTCCAGCTGCAGGGGGGCACCCTTCAGCGGCAGTTTCTGAAACGGCATCCAGCCAAAGGTGGTGTCCACCACGATCGCGTCTTTGGGCAGGTTGGTGCTGACGCGCCGCAATTTCAGGGTCAGGTTCATCTTGGAGTCCTGCCAGCGCGCCTCGCTATAATCCGTTTCCGTAAAAATCCTGAGCGCAATTTCTTTGTTATAAACAGGCGAGTCGGGGAGAGGTAATACGTCGTCGTTTTCTTTGTCGCAGCCACTGGTGAGCAGCAACAAAAGCGCCAGCAGGGGCGCAAGGGTGCGTAAGGGTAAAGCCATGCTATTCGTAAATTAGAAGCTAATTGGGGAGGGCAACATGCGGCGTTGCCTATATAGGGTTACGCAGCCCCGCGGCTTCTGTTTACGCTTTTTACTTAGTTTTTTTCGAACTCCCCGACCCCTGCAGCGGCAGCACCATGTGCTGTGTGGAAGGGGTAAAACCAAGTGATTCCCAGAAGTGAATGCCCCTTGGGTTATGCACCGATACCTGCAACTCCAGGTGGTCGGCGCCCTGGTCGCTGAGCCATTTTTTGGCGGATTCGAACAGCTCCTTGCCAATGCCTTTGCCACGAAATTCATCGCGCACCACGGTCTCGCCGATGTAGCCTTTGTTAGCGAGCTTGAAACCAGCCGAGCCAGGCCGCAGACTGGCCAACAGCATACCTGCCCAAACTTCTCCCTCCTGATACACGAACACACGCGTGCTTTTATCCTTGAGGCGGCTGAGCAATTCTGCTTTCAAGGCCTGGTCGCTGCCCGGCTTATACCTGAACACGACGTGGTAGGCCTGCTGCATGTCGAGCAGCAGGCGCCAGAGCTCGTATAGTTCATCGATGTCGTCTGGCTGTGCTTCAAAGATCATGGTAGCGGAATTAAAAAAGTGTGGTCAGGTCGCTGATGCGCTCCAGTCGGTGCTCGTATTCGTCCACATCGCGGTAACCGTAGCCGGCGTGTATGAACGGAACGCCTGCTTTTTGGCTGGCTTCCAGGTCGCCGGGGGTGTCGCCCACGTACACGGGAGCCTGCAGGTTGTTGCGTTCCACAATGGCTTTTAGATTGAGGTCCTTGGAGTCGCCGGTGCGACCGGAGCACTCAAAGTCGCCGAAGTAGTTGCCCAACTCGTGCTTCTCCAGAAAGGCCTCGATGTAGCCGTCCTGGCAATTGCTCACGATAAAGAGCTTGTACTTGTCGTGCAGGTACGCTAGGGTTTCTTCCAGGCCCTCGTAGAGGTTGCCGCCGTGCTGCCGGATGTGGGCCATTTCTTCTTTGCCGCTCACTTCCATCAGTTCCTGGCGCTGCGCCTGGTTCAGCTGCGGGAACAGCTTGTCGAAGATCAGGTTATGCTGGGTGCCCGCAATGGAGCGAACCTTCTCGGGGGTGATCTCCTGTATGTCGAAATTAACTTTCTTACGGGCGGCTCCCCAGGCCTTTGCCACGGTTTCGGCGGCATCCCAAAGGGTACCGTCCAGGTCGAATATGATGCTGTCTATTTTGTTGGTCATGTCAAGGTATAGGCTATAAGCTATAGCAGGTGTAGGTTACTGGTTATGAGGCGGAATGAAGGTCACCTCTATGATCAATCCGTCCTTTATGCGGTACACGGCGATCGCGTCGGTGCGCGGCTCGCCCTTTTTGCGCTGCACCTTCTCCTGATCAATCACCACGTCGCCCGCCACAATGCGGTTCACGATCTCGCAATGCAGGTCCGGCGTGCTGGCGAACATGGCGCCGTAGCGCTTGTGCAGTTCGTCGCGACCCTGGTAAGTGAGCACGCCGGGCTGGCGGTATACCTTCACGGTGTCGCTGAAGGCGCTGGCAAACAGGTCAATGTCGCGGCTGTTGTAGCCTTTCAGCTGCAGTTCTACGGGTTTTACAACGGCGGGCATTTCAGGTTTGCTTTGGCTCATAGCGGTTGTGCTGCTCAGTAAAAGAAGGGTAAGGGGTAACAGAAATTTGATCATACACAAAATTAGGCAATTTTGCGGGTATATACCTTGCGCATTTCTGTTGCGTATAAGCTCAGCTATGATAGAAGAACTCATCATTCGCGCCCTGTGCGATACTATACCTGACAAGCCGGTGGACGGCCTATTCCTGTTCGGCCAGACTGAAGACAACCAGCAGGCTGCTTTCGAAACGGCCCGGACTTTCCTGCAGAGCGGCCGCACAGACAAAGTGCTCTGCCTCGGCACCAAGGCCATGAGCGGCTACCCCGGATTTGAGGTATGGCAGAAGGAAATGAAAAAGCTAGGGATAGGGGAGGAACAAATTATACCTGTCCCGCCCGTGCCAGCTGACACCGAACTGCTCCACACCTTGATCGAGGCGACCTCTGCGGTGCAGTACGCCAAAAAGCAGGGGTTTAAAAGTATGGCCGTGACTGCAGCGCCTTTCCAGCAGCCCCGCGCTTTGATGACGGCCATTACCGCCGCCCTCCGGGAGTACCCCGAGCTATACCTGTACAGCCTGCCCGGCAAGGCCATGCCCTGGCAGGAGGAAGTGGTGCACTCGCAAGGCAAAGTAGAAGATACCCGCGCCGGACTCATCGCCGTCGAAATGAAACGCATCCGCTGCTACCACGAACAAGGGGATCTTATCTCCGTCAAGGAAGCTCTAGACTACCTGAACAGAAGAGGGTGATTTGTTGATTGAGTGAATTAGTGAAGGAGTGATTGAGCGAATGTTAAGTTGTTAATCGTTGAATTGTTGTCCTTGAACAATTAACCCACCCCTGTCCCTCCGAGGAGGGGCAGGGGTGGGTTATTCATGCATGCACCAATCGTGCACCCAACAATTAACAATCAGCAATCAACAATTTAACATCCCTCCACTGCAATCATTTGGGTTCTGGAAGCGCTTTGGCGCATGGCTTTGGCCGGGGCGTACTCGTCAGAAGAGTGCCAGGCTTTGGCTTGCTCCATGGTCGGGAATTCGAGCACCACAATACGGGTTGGGCTCCAGTCGCCTTCCATGTTTTGAGGATTGCCGCCCCGCACGATGAACTTCCCGTCGAAAGGCTGTAGTGAGCCGGGCGTCAGTTTTTTATACTCTTCGTAGGTAGCGTCGTCTGTTACGTCTATGTCTAAAATAATGTAAGCTGGCATAAAACTTAGGTATAGGTTATACAATAGGATGGCTGCATATTAGGTATAATCTGTGGACGGTGCAAACCGAAATTTGGAGAGGTGGGTCGTTGGTTCAAAACCCGAAATATCTGGAAAGATAGACTGTTATTTTCCGATTCCGTACATCGCTCATATACAAGCCCTTCATCTTATGACACAAACCAAAAACCTCGAAGTTTGGCTGCGCGGACCGCTGCCGGATGTACCCGCTTTGCTGCAGCCCGTAGCCCATGCGCTGCTGCAAGCCCGCGAAGAAGTCGGCAACTTTATGCTGGATTTTCCGGACGAACTGCTCTGGGAACGCCCCGCCGGCGTGGCCTCGGTCGGCTACCACCTGCAGCACCTCACCGGTATACTGGAGCGCCTTTTTGCCTATGCCCGCGGTGAGCAATTGAGCGAACAGCAACTGGCCTATCTGTATGCCGAGGGCAAACCGGTGGGGGATGACAGGCAGTCCGAAACGTTGGTGCAGCATTTTAACGAGCAGGTAGACAAAGCACTGGAACAGTTGCGACAGACAGACGAAAGCTCCCTGACCGAAACCAGAAGGGTAGGTCGCGCGCAGGTAGAATCGACCGTGATGGGCCTGCTCTTCCATGCAGCTGAGCACAGCATGCGCCACGTGGGGCAACTGCTTGTAACGGCGCGCGTGCTGCGGGAGATGGGGAATGGGAATATGGTGGACTAATGAGGTATAGTGCCTGGGGCAACAGCGTTAGATCAGTGTAATATCTTCAGCATGAACCGTTAGGTATACCCAATCGCCCTTTTCGGCAGGTATAGCCTGTGTTCTGACCGTGACGCTGAAGCCTACCAACTGTACCTGCACTTCGTAATAGCTGCCGTAGAAAGTTACTTTCTGGACAGTGCCGGCCAATAATCCAGCTTCTTTACCCACGAACCTGAAATGCTCCGGCCGCACTAACAAGTCACGGTTAGTAGCCGCTATACCTAGCTTAGCCATTAATTCAGAAGCAACGGCAGCAGGTATCAGGTTGAAATTTCCAAACAAACCTGCGGTATAAGAATCGACAGGGTGGCGGTATACCTGCTCGGGCGTGCCCTGCTGCACCAGACGACCTCCTTCTAGCACCAAGATGCGGTCAGCCCAGGAAAGGGTGTCGTGCGGGTCGTGCGAGATGAGGATGCAGGTGATGGCGAGCCGCTCGGTGATGTCGTGGATGACTTCCTGCAGCAACAGCTTGTGGCCTTTGTCCAGGTTGGAGTAGGGCTCGTCGAGCAGCAGCAGGTCAGGCCAGGTGCTGAGCAGGCGTGCCAGGGCGATGCGCTGGCGTTCCCCACCGGAAAGCTGGTTAGTCCTGCGCTCCTTCAGATGACTGATGCGGCAAACCTCGTACAGGGTTTCGGCCTCGTCGCCCTGCAGCGTGTTGGCGTAGCGGAGCACCTGCTCCACCCGCAAAAACTGGGGCAGCTCGTAGTGCTGCGACAGGTAGGCGATGTCTTTGTGTCCGGGCACCAGCTTGTCGTGCGGACCGATGACGCGGTTGCCCTCAAAGGTGATTTGTCCGGCGCTGGGCTGCACCAGTCCGGCAATGGACTGCAGCAGGGTGCTTTTGCCGGAGCCCGTCTCACCCGCAATGGCAAGCTTTTCGTACTCTCCCTGCTCAAAGCTGATGTCGTGCAGCACGGTGTGGCCGTCTTCCTGCACCTGTAGGCCGGATACTTCTAGAAAATTCAAAACCTAGTATTCGTCTTCGTAAAACTCGATCAAAGCGCCGAAGTAAGCCTCGTTCCAGCCTTCTACAATGTCGTCGTAGGCCTCGTCGGGTATGTTAAGGTGGCGCAGCTCGGCGGAGGTGCCGTGCTTGTGGGGATGCAGCTTGATCGTGACGATGGATCTGGCCTCTTGCTCGCCGAAGTACCACTCCTGCACCAGCATCTTGTCTTCCTCAAACTCCAGGTTTTTGCCCACGATGCTGCCCTCAAAAAGCGAGAACTCCGAACCCGGCTCCGTCGACATTTCCGCCGGGTCGCCCGTCCAGAGCTGGATGGTGTTGGGATTGGTGAGGGCCGCGTATACCTCCTCTGGGGGAGCCGGCACAATGTAGTATTTCTTGTAGTCTTTCATGTTCGGTCTGTTAAGAGGCACTTATTTGTTGGCAAAGGTCCGGATGTAGAGTTCCTCTACCTTCTGACGGGCCCAGGGCGTTTTGCGCAAAAACTTCAGGCTTGAGTTGATGCTCGGGTTGTTGTTAAAGCTGTTGATATTGATTTTGTACCCCAGCTCATCCCAGCCATAATAATCTACGAGCTGCACCAAAATGCGCTCGAGCGTTTTGCCGTGCAGGGGGTTGTTCTTCTGTTCTTCCATACGCAGGTGTTTGGGCTCGCAAGTTCCGTACATTATCCCGGATACGCAATTTTATCGGCAAAGGCCTGCTATACCTGAGGGAAGGCTATATGCCGAGCTCGATCTGCACACCGGCCGTCCAGTGGTAGTCGTCGTTGACGGACAGAAAAGGGTTTTGCGAATGATAACCTACATTGCCCTGCAACTTGAGTCGGTGCGCACGCAGGTATTTCGTAACGCCAACCAGATAGGCTTCTTCCTTATCCTCAAAAGCACGTACTTCGGAGTTTGGTTTAATGCGGGAATAGCGACCGGCCAGCTCCACGTTGCTCGGGAAAATGTAGCTCAGCTGGTAGTTCTGCCCACGACCCGTCAGGATATGGCGGCGCTCGCCTGTAGCATTGATCGTAATCGGGTTGTCGGCTTCGCGGGCCATGTACTCAGCATACAGGGCCATACCTCTATACTTCAGCAGACCATCAAAAATATAAGTCTGGATGTCGGTTTGCTCGTACAGATCGCGGCCAATCTGAGCACCGGTGCGACGGGCGTCTTCGTTGTGGCTCATACCACCGGCCAGCGACAGCTTCGGAGTAGGCTCGCGCTCCAGATCGCCCTCAAAGTAATCGCCCCCGTTCCTGAATTTGCCTAGCGGGAGAATCTCCACGCGTCCGGTATAGGCCAAGCCTTTGTCTGTTGAGAACACATTGCGTCCTTCGCCAGACGTAAGCGCACCTTTTAACAAATAATGCAGGTTGCCGAAACTGTTGTTGTATACCGCCTGGAAGCCAAAGTCACGGTCAACATTGAAGCCTACATTGACGATGGAGCGGTCGATGAACTGCTGCTCGCCGGAGGATACCACACGCTGCCGGTTGCCGGGCAGCTTGGTCTGCCCGAAAGCAAACTGCCATCTGTCGTTCGGCTTGTAGTAGATCACTGCATCGCGCACCACATTGGGGCTATTGTTGATGCTGGACTGGTCGCGCATGTTCCAGTCCATGTCGCCGCGCGAGAATGAAAGTTGGATGTTGTAAGTAAGCTTGGGCGAGTACATAAAGCCCTCGAAGCGCAGTCGCAGGCGACGCATCCGCATCTCGTACTCCGACACGCCGAAGTCGTCTTTCGAGATAGAGTTATACATGGCCCGGCTCTGTACCCGGAAGCGCATGTTGATGGAGAAGGAGCTATCCGGCGTCACCAGCCCGACACCCCGCTTAAAATTAAACAGCGGCGGCTCACCATCCGGTGACTGTGCCATGGAAGCTATAGGACTAGCCAGCAGCAAAGCCAATAACAGGGTATAAATTTTCATACGTAGTCTCTTGCCCTTAAGAAATAAAGCCGGGACTCAGAGCTTGGAAGCCACCGGCGTTCTGGTATAATTTACAGCAAACGGAAGTAGGGGAGAGCTAATTTGGCCGCTGCTTAGTAAAATCCCCCGCTACTGGAGAGCAGCGGGGGATTTGGTATTGTCATGACATAGCATGGGCGTCATCGCTCGTGCTATACCTTAATCGTGCATTAATAGTCGTCACGCTCGATGGCGGCCACACCCGGCAGCGTCTTGCCTTCCATGTACTCCAGCAGCGCACCACCTCCGGTCGATACGTAGGACACGCGGTCGGCATAGCCCAGCTGATTCACAGCCGCAGCAGAGTCCCCACCGCCGATCAGGGAGTAGGCACCACGACGGGTCGCATCAACCACCGCTTCGGCAACAGCTTCAGTTCCTACCGAGAAGTTCGACATTTCGAACACGCCCATCGGACCGTTCCACAGGATAGTTTTGGAATTGCGGATGACATCGGCATACTGCTCGCGGGCGTTAGGTCCAATGTCGAGGCCCATCCAAAGCGGCTTGATGTGGTGGCTCAGGGAAGTGTCCACGTTGGCTTCGTTGCTGAACTCATCGGCGATGATCGAGTCAACCGGAATCATCAGGTTCACGCCTTTTTCTTTGGCCATGGCAATGAGGCGGCTTGCCAACTCCACTTTATCTTCCTCCACCAGCGATGAACCGATCTGGCCACCATCCGCCTTCACGAAGGTATAGCTCATGCCACCACCAATCAGCAGGTTGTCCACTTTATCCATCAGCTTCTCGATGATCAGGATTTTGTCGGAGATTTTGGCGCCCCCCATGATGGCGGTGTATGGACGCTCGGCATTGTCCATCACACGGCGGGCATTGTCGAGCTCAGCGTGCATCACATAGCCCATCACCTTGTCGTTGGGGAAGTAGCGGGCGATCACAGCTGTAGAGGCATGCTCGCGGTGGGCTGTACCGAAGGCATCGTTCACGTATACATCGCCCAGTTTGGAAAGCTCACGCGCAAATTCAGGATCGCCTTTCTCTTCGGCCTTGTGGAAGCGCAGGTTTTCGAGCAGCAGGATCTCGCCCGGCTTCAGGTCCTGGGCCAGCTGTGCTGCTTCAGGTCCTATGCAATCAGTGGCAAACTTCACGGTGGTGTTAAACTCCTGTGAAAGACGGTCCACGAGGTGACGCAGCGAGTATTTCTCTTCCGGTCCGGTTTTTGGACGACCGAGGTGCGACATCAGGATGACAGCGCCGCCGTCGTTGAGTATTTTCTGGATAGTCGGCACGGCCGCGCGGATGCGGGTGTCGTCGGTGATGCGGTAGTCAGCATCGAGTGGTACGTTGAAGTCCACCCGGACCAAAGCTTTCTTGCCGGCAAAGTTATACGCGTCTACAGTTCTCATGTACTTGTCTTTTTCGTTAGTCTTACTCGTTTTTCGTTTTTGCGGAGTTTTTGTTTCCGGTATGCGTAAATGGTTGGACAAATATAGGGAAAAGGGTATTTGTATACTTTGTCAGAATCAGGATTTTCAGGATTTGGGGATTGACAGGATTCTTGTGCACGATTAACCCCATCCTAACCTTCCCCTTTTGTCGAGGGAGAATCTGGGAACGATTGTCATCCCCCTACCCCCTTCGAAGGGGGACTTTCTGCTGCTGCCATTTCTCAAGGTATAAGCCCAGTAGCAAATGAACTCTGTACTACCCACACAAACTACTGGCACGCATTGAAAGGCATCCTTGCCCCTCTAGCTATGAAACAATTAGCGCTGCCCGGTGCACTTTTCGACGCTCCACTGTTTGAGCGTTCAGCGAGTTTGGAGCGTCTTGATTTTTTTGCTTACTTTTTTCATCAAGGAAAAAAGTGAGTGCCCGCCGCACAGGCGAGACAGCAGCCTGCCTGGCAAGGCAAGCTATGAAACAAGACTGGTTGCTATACTGAAACTACATCAGGTATAGGTATACCGACACCACGCCCCAGCGGCCGGAGTCCGCCCGATACCTCACACTCGCGAGACGCGAGCGAGGGCATAGAGGTATGTCAAGAGCCGGCTGTACCTATGCCTGGGCCTGAGGCCCCATGGTAGTATACACGAGCGTGGACGCTCGCGCCATACTACAAACCCCCGCCGCCAGCATGGCAAACTACCTTTCCCTTGGTTAAACACTGAATTTCTACACCCCCAGCACCGTTATACCTATACCCGGTATCATAAATCCCGATTTTACTATGTAAATCCAAAAGCATCCTGTATCTTTTGCCCCTTAAAATACTGAGCGTATTTGTTACCTTTGCATACCATGAGAGTAGGAATAATATTTGGCGGACCGTCGCGTGAGCGTGAGATCTCCTTTGCGGGCGGACGCACCGTGTACGACAACTTAGATAAAGCCCTTTTTGAGGCTGTTCCGGTGTTTGCCGATAGCCTTGGCAATTTCATTTTGCTGGACTGGCAATACATTTACAAAGGCACCATCCGCGATTTCTATCCGCCGGTGGAGGCCCTGCCGGAAAGTGAGCACGGACTGCAGATTTACCTGGAGTCGCTGGGCGAGCTGAGCATCGAGGAGCAGGACCGCATCATTGCCAAAGCAGGCAAGCGTCTTTTGCCGCACGAGTTCCGCAATCACTTCGACTTCGCCTTCCTGGCCCTGCACGGACCTTACGGCGAAGACGGCAGCATTCAGGGGCTGCTCGAGTGGTACCACATTCCTTACTCTGGCTCCGGTATCCTGCCTTCATCCATCGGTATAGACAAGGCCGCGCAGAAGGAGATGCTCAAGCAGCACGGTTTCCCGACGCCGGACTACCGCAAGGTGCAGTACGCCGAGTGGAAAGACGTTAGCAACCGCCAGCAACTGTTCGAGTCGCTCGTGGCTGACCTGGGTCTGCCGCTGGTATTGAAGGCGCCACATCAGGGTTCTTCGATTGGTGTTTCCATTGTGAAGGAGCACAACTACGAGCTCTTTGAGCAGGGCATGGACCGCAGTTTCTTTACTAAGAATATTTACAAAGCACAATGGCAGGCGCTGGGTGAGGAGAAGCAGGTGGCCAGCATGAAGCAGCTCGTGGATATCCGCGAAGGCATCGGTATGCCGGTGGTGCTGGAAGACGGCACGATCCTGTATCATCCGGAAGAGCTGTTGAACCACATCAACCATACCTTTGCTTCGACTGACACCGAAACGATCGTGCTCACTAGTGTGGAGCATGAGCAGCAGGTGCTGGTAGAGGCCTTCATCAAAGGACGCGAATTCTCCTGCATCGTGGTGCAGGACGAGGCGGGTCAGCCGATTGCCTTGCCGCCGACCGAAATCGTGAAGGGCAGCGAGGTGTTTGACTACCGCTCCAAATACTTGCCGGGTCTGGCGCGCAAGATCACGCCGATCAACCTGCCAAGCGAGCAGATCCAGGAAATCCGTAAGGCCTGCAGTAAGCTGTTTGTAGACCTGGGCTTCAACGTATACGCCCGTCTCGATGGCTTCCTGTCTGAGGATGGCACCATCTTCCTGAACGACCCGAACACGACTTCGGGCATGCTGCCTTCGTCGTTCTTCTTCCACCAGGCGGCTGAGATCGGACTGAATCCATCGCAGTTCCTGACCTACATCATCCGCACCTCGGTGTTCGAGCGCCTGAAGTCGGGGAAAGACACCGTGTCGCTGACCAGGCTGCTGAACCAACTCGACAACGCGATTCGTGAAGAGAACGCACACCGCCACGACAAGATCCGTGTGGGCGTGATCATGGGCGGTTATTCCTCTGAAAGACACATTTCGGTAGAAAGCGGTCGTAACATTTACGAAAAGCTTTCTTCCTCTACTAAATACGAGCCGCTGCCGATCTTCCTGACAGGCAGCAACGAGGAGCATCGTCTCTACAGCATTCCGATCAACATCATGCTGAAGGACAATGCCGACGACATCAAAGAAAAAGTACTGTACTTTGAGCAGGGCGGAAAGCCGCACCCGGTACTACAGGAAATCATTCGCGAGGCCGAGGGCATCACGCGCAAGTATACCGGTAAGAGCCTCGAGGAGCCGAGTCGCCTGACGTATAGCCAGCTGCAGAACATGGTGGATGCGGTGTTCATTGCCCTGCACGGTCGTCCGGGTGAGGACGGTGCCCTGCAGCAGGAACTTGAGAAGCTGTCTATACCTTACAACGGCTCCGGCATCAGCTCTTCACAGATCACGATCAATAAGTACGACACCAACGAGATCCTGGCCAAGCATGGCGTGCCGGTAGCGCATCACCGCATGGCCTGGAAAGAGGATTGGCTGAAAGACAAAGAGGCTTTCTTCCAAGGTATAGAAGCGGAGTTCCGCTATCCGTTCATTGCCAAGCCGGCTGACGATGGTTGTAGCTCTGCGGTGAAGAAAATCAAGAACCGCGCGGAGCTGGACGCTTTTACCACGCTTATCTTCCGCGAGATGGAAGAGCTTGATACGGAATGCGCCAGAACGCTTTCGCTGGGCTTCAAGGAAGAATTCCCGAACAAGCAGGGCTATCTCATCGAGACGCTCATCAGCAAAAACGGCGCGAAGCACTTCCTAGAAATCACCGGCGGTTTGCTGACCAGGTATGCACCGGACGGCACCGTGGAGTATGAGGTGTTCGAAGCATCAGAGGCGCTGGCCGAAGGTGAAGTATTGTCGCTGGAAGAGAAATTCCTGGCAGGGGAGGGGCAGAACATCACCCCGGCCCGTTATGCTGCCGATCCGGAGCGTCGCCAGAGAATATCTGACCAGGTGAAGGAAGATCTGAAGCGTGTGGCCCAGATCCTGAACATTGAAGGATACGCCCGCATCGACGCCTTTGTGCGTGTGCTGGAGAACGACGAGGTGGAGACCATCATCATCGAGGTGAACTCGCTGCCAGGTATGACCCCGGCGACCTGCATCTTCCACCAGACTGCGATCAACGGCTACAAACCTTACGAGTTCATCGACCGCATCCTGACCTACGGTGTGGAGCGGAATGAGCGAGCCAAGGAGTTGGAAGGGTATAAGGCGAGAAACTAAATTGTTAAACTGTTGATGGTTAAATTGTTGGGTGCATGATTGTCTGTCTGGATCAGGATTTACAGGATTAAAGGATTAATAGGATTCTCAAAAGTGATTATTTCGTTTAATTCAATCCTGAAAATTATAAAATCCTGTAAATCCTGATTCAGACAAGGACAACAATTTAACCATCAACAATTTAACAATTCACTCAATCACTCAATCAAAAATTAAAAAGCCCCGCGAGGGCAAACAATCAATTAAATGTTAAAGACGAATTCATTTGTGGGGGTGCTGGTGCATCTGGCTTTGATGGGCGTGATCGTGGCCGGGTTGATCTTCGGATTCTTCTACCTATACCTACCCTCGGCTACCAACCACGGCGAGACGATTTCGGTGCCGAAGATTACAGGGATGCAGCTGCCGGATGCCGAAGGTTTTCTGGAGGAACAGAACCTGCGCTATTTCGTAAACGACTCCAGCTATCACCCGGAGTACAAGCCTTTTGAGATTCTGACGCAAGACCCTTCGCCGGGCTCCAAAGTGAAGGAGAACCGCAAGATCTACATCAGCATCAACATGAAAAACCCGCCGATGATCAAGATGCCCAAGCTGATCGACGGTTCGGTGAAGAACGCGGAGCTTATCCTGAAAAGCTACAGCCTGCGTCGCGGCAAGATTACGAATGTGCCGGACCTGCAGCATGGCGCCGTACTCAAGCAGTTTGTGAATGGCAAGGAAGTGCAGCCAGGCGATCTGGTGCCGAAAGGCGCTGTAGTGGACCTGCACGTAGGCGATGGCCTGGGCAATACAGAGTTTGAAGTGCCGAACGTGGTAGATATGCCGCTCGATGAGGCCTCGGTGCTGCTTGTGGGGCAGAAACTACAGATCGGGAACATTATTTACGTGGCTGGCAGCGGCAAGCCAGACGGCACCATCATCCGTCAGCGTCCGATTGCGGATGTGAAAGCCAAGATACGTACAGGCGAACTGGTTGACCTTTGGGTGGCCGGCGAAGAGCCTGTGCAAGGTATAGACTAACCGAATGCGCCTGCCTATACCTGGCAGGCGCATTTCATTTTTATAAGGAATGGGTATAAAACGGCTTCTGTTTACAATGGCATTGCTCTGCTGTGGCTCTTTTGCCTCGGCACAGGGTGTGCTTGCGCCCCTGCAGCAGGACCCGCACCGTATACCTGCCAGTACGCCTTTTCAACTCAGAACAGAGAACGACCCACTCTCACTTCCTTTTTTCGACGACTTTTCCGGCGCTTCCATCACCCCCGATCCGGCTTATTGGATCAATGGCGGTACCTACATTAACAACCGTTTTGCCCTCCGGCCCCCGACCCGCAACGTGGCCACCTTCGACGGACTCAATGCCCAGGGTAACCCCTATGGTAGCAGCCTGGCCGGACCAACCGATACGCTCACCTCGCAACCCATCCGCTTAGGTGGATTATCGCCAGCCGACTCGGTGTACCTGAGTTTTTACTGGCAGTCGGGTGGACAGGGGAGCCCGCCGGAACGAAATAATAACAACCCCCGTCTGCTGCGGCTCGAATTCAGAGACGCCGACAGCAGTTGGGTGCAGGTATGGCAGCAGAATGCGCCGGGACTCGTAACAGAATTTGCCCAGGTATGGGTGGCCGTACGGGAGCAGCGCTTTCTGCACGACGGTTTTCAGTTTCGTTTCCGCAGCGAAGGCACCCGCAACGCCCTGCGCGATGTCTGGAACGTGGACTATGTAGAGCTGGACCGCAACCGTCGCCGTGGGCAGAACACGACCCGCGACATTGGCATCAGCCAAAGTGTATCGCTCCTGATGGATTACAGTGCGGTGCCGGCCCGTCAGTTTGTGGCCAACCCTACGCTATACCTGCGCGACGAGATTTCCGCCAGCCTCAATAACCTGGGCGACCTGCCGGGTGCCATTGCCTGGCGTGCCTTTATCCGTCAGATCGGCAGCGCGCCGGTCGATACGTTTCTGCGCGAAGAAGGCCTTATACCGGGGCAGGCACGGCAGCGTCTAATTACCGCAACACCTCGCATCAGCAACCTCAGCCTCAATCCAGAAAGCTTTGTGCTGGAACACGGTTTCTGGCTCGATACCAAAGAGCAGAACGCCCGACAACGCGCCAACGACAGTACCCTGCAGCGCACCACCTTCAGCGATTACTTTGCCCTAGACGACGGCACAGCCGAGGCCGGTTACAGCAGCCTCTATACCTACGGCAACACCCAGGTAGCCCAGCGCTTTGAGGTGGCCACAGCAGACCAGGTTCGGGCATTCCGGGTGCATTTTCCGCAGGTGGGCGTGCGGCATAACAACCTGTCCATTGTCTTCAGAATTTGGGCGGATGACAACGGTCGTCCGGGTCGCACGCTACATGAGCAGTCCTTCCCGGTGCAGCAGGATGGTGGACTCAATGCTTTCTATGAAGTGGAGCTCAACCAGCCGGTTCCGGTTGAGGGCACCTTCTACGTAGGCTTCAGTCAGCCTGCTACGCTATTCCTGAACATCGGCTTCGACCGGAACGCCGGAACCACGGGACGCTTGTTCTACAACACGGTCGTGAGCGGCTGGCAGCAGGATTCGGTCAATGCAGGTGCTGTGATGCTGCGCCCTGTGATGGCGGGGCAGGCGCTAGGCCTGGAAGAAGAAGCGTTCGAAGCTGACTTTAAGGTATACCCGAACCCCAATAACGGTATACTATTTTTTTCAGGCCCTTACCGTTCTTTTTCGCTCTACGACGTAACCGGGCGGGAGATTTTGCGTCATACAGCAACAGTCTGGCAGGAACCGGTGCGCCTTCCAGGGCTTTCGCCGGGCTTATACAACATCCGAATTGAAACCGACCATCATACATTTATTACCAAACGCATCCTACTAAAATTATGATTACAACTGACATCACGGCCGAGGAACTCAAGGAAAGACTGGCCAAGGGCGAAACACCCATCATCATCGACGTTCGCGAAGACTGGGAGCACCAGGAAAGCAGAATTGAAGGCGCCCAGAATATTCCACTCGGAGCCCTGCCGCAGCGCCTCGACGACATCGAAGATCTTAAAGACCAGGAGGTGATCGTGCACTGCAAGTCAGGTATGCGGTCTGCCTCTGCCAAAGCTTTTCTGCAGCAGCAGGGGTTCAAGCAGGTTCGCAACCTACTTGGCGGCATTACTGGTTACCAAGGGTAATTTTATTTTGTGTATGGCGCAAGCGTCCACGTTCGTGTCTACTATAGAGGGGCCTCTGGCCCCTTTTTCTATTAGGTTAACTTGTGAGGAAGGTATAGCAATGTATGCTTTAGGTATAGCTATTGTCTTATTTCATAGCTTGCCTTAGCCAGGCGGGCTTTTCGCCTGTGCGGCGGGCACTCACTTTTTGTCTTGACACAAATCGAGGGGCCCTACCCCCAGTAGGCAAAAAAGTCAAGACTATCCAAATCGAGGGCCCCTACCCCCACTCGCTGACCGCTCTTGACAGGGGGACCCCTTCACCCCCAACAGTGGATAGTCAAAAGGCGCACCTGGCTCTGCTGCTTGCTTAGTAGCCTGCTGATAATATGTCTTGCTATACCTGCCAGTGGTCTGTGACAGAAACAACGGAGCTATACCTAGAAACTAGCAACGGCAGAAAATCCCCCTTGGGGGTAGGGACCCTCGACAAAGAAGGGGGCAGGGGGATGTTAATCGTGCACGAGAATCCTGTAAATCCGTGGGGGTAGGGGCCCTCTTTAATCCTGTAAATCCTTGGGGTAGGGCCTTATATAAAAATTCAGACAACCCTACCCAATCACAAACGGCGTCGGGCTAAAGCAGAGCAGGAATATCACGAAAGCCAGTATCCCCAACACCTTGCGCCCTGTCGTAAGCGGTGCCTCGTTCGGGCAGGAAGGGTGGAAGATGCCCATCAGCCTGGAGAGTAGCAGTCCGAAGACCAGCCAGCCGCTGTAACCGTCGGCATTAGGGTATAGCCAGGCGATCGCGACTTGCGCCGTCAGCACAATCAGCGTCAGGTATAAGGTATAGCGTAGCTTAGGGGTGACAGGCTCCAGCACGAAGAACAGGTATAGCACGTACACCGGCCAGGCCCATATGTAGCCTGCCAGATCCGGGAATGTCTCGGATAGGCTGTATTGCGCCAGCAGCATGCCTAGCGCTGCCATCAGCCCGCGGCGGTTATCGTGCAGGATGCCTCGGAAGGCAAAGAATACGAAAGGCGCCAAAACTACTAACAAGCTGTCGTCCCAGAGAGGCTCGTGGTGTGGCGAGATCATGCCCATACCGGCATACAGGATAAAGAGCGCAAATAAAATCGGCGAGAGCTGGTTGAAGCGCTTGTACCCGATCAGGCCGTAAAGCACGTGTCCGCCGTCCAGCTGACCGATGGGCAGCAGGTTGAGGGCTGTGAAGAACAGGGCAAGGTAACCGGCAAAAAGCAGCGGGTAATGGATCACTTCGTAGGCATTGGGTACCAGCGCAGGGTCGGCTACATACCTTTCAAAGAACAGGAAAAGCAGGTTTTTGCCGAGCGAGAAGTTGCCCGCTCCCTGGTATACATACCGGGCGTAGTCTTGCCCGTACTCAAGATATTGCGGGTGAATGGTGAAGATATAGTCCGGGTCGGGCAGGTGCGTGAAGCCATACCAGAGCAGTGGGATCGCCACCACAAAACCCGCCAGCGGACCGGCAATGCCGATGTCGAAGAACTGCTGCCTTGAGAAGATACGGCTCCTGATCCGGATAAAAGCGCCCATGGTGCCGATGGTAGACGTGATGCCGAACCACAGCGGGATGTAATAGGGGAGCGAAACATTGGTACGGTAATGTTTCGCTGTGAAGTAGTGCCCGAACTCGTGCACCGTGAGCACGCCCAGAAAAGGGATAGAAAAGTAGAGCCCGGCTGCCAGTTCGGCCCAGGTAAAGGTACCCGTCCACGAAAAGCCCTCCGGCCCCCAGAAAAACAGCTTGCCGAAGCGCCACTCGGCTCCGGCAATGGTCGTCGTGACCAGGGTGAGCACAAAGAGCAGCAGGTGCAGGCTATACCTGTCTTGCTGCTTAGGAAACAGCATCCCGGAATACCTGGTTGATGGTGAGCGGCGGCTCCAGGAAGAGCGTCTGCAAGCCCACTTTTCGGGCGCTCTCGATGTGCTGAATACTGTCGTCGATGAAGAGCGTCTCTTCGCGTTTCAGGCCGTTCTGCTCCAGTATCTGCTCAAACACGATGGCGTCTGGCTTGCGCTGCCCGATCAGGTGCGAGTAGTAAGCCTGCTCAAACAGCGAGTCGAGACTCGGCATGGTAAAGTTGTGTTCCACCATCTCGTTGAAGCGCTTCATGTGGATGGCGTTGGTATTGCTGAGCAGGAAGATGCGGTATTTATTGCCCAGCTCACGCAACAGCTCAATGCGTTCGGCCGGTATGTCGAGTAGCATCGCATTCCAGGCCTCGTCTATCTGCTCGTCGGTGGCCTCGAGGTGGTAGGCTTCACGCAGGTGCTGGCGAAACTCTTCTGGGCTGCTGTTGCCGGTCTCGAAAAGGTCAAACAAGTGAGACTGTGCGCGTTGGCTATACTCGATGGTATGGCCCGCCGTGCAATACTGCTCCAGTTCGCGAATGCTCTTAAAATAATCTATGTTGATAATGACCCCGCCGAGGTCGAAAATGATGTTTTTAACAGTAGTCAGGTCCACGAAAATATTTTGGTCTGTATTTGAATTTGTCCCTACAAATATGTAGAATTGCACTCCCAAATCAAAAGAAACGCCTTCTTTTAAGGGAAAGGGCCTATAGCTCATTCGGTTAGAGCAACTGACTCATAATCAGTAGGTGGCTGGTTCGATTCCAGCTGGGCCCACTTGAAAATCAAGCACTTATCTCGGAGAGAGGTAGGTGCTTTTTTTGTTTTGGGCTAAGGCTAACTCTTCAAGGTATAGGCTTGTGGTATACCTTTTTAGCATATTGAGTCTGTTATTAAAAACAGACATCTTCAGCTCGCATATTCGCTGTTATTCCACCGAGGTTCCCTGCCAAACCTGGTTCTATTTAGGTTATTGCACGAAAATGACATCGGCTATACCTGCATCTTTACCCATTCCCAGATCCTGATTGCTTTCAGCTTCCGAGTACTTTTTATATACCTACTACTTCCATGCAAGCATGCAGTTTAACCTCAGCAGTAGTCTTCTGTTAAAAATAGTACAAAAAGTGTGGCGTATATTGCCTTCGATAACTACTTTTGCGAAACAGTATTCAATTTTCTTAGGTAATTTTAAGTCAAAGACTTAAGCCGGATTCTTGTATACCTAGTATTTACATGATTTACCCTATGCTACTGCAGCAAGGTGCAATTCCGATAATGCATACAATTACCCAGCCCGATAACATACAGCAGGCTTGTCTTTTCTCGACTGATTTTGTGGAGATCATGCATGATGCCCAACACACCATGCTGCTCGTGCGTTGGCTGCGGCCGGTAAATAGCCACGAGTACCGTCTGGGAATTGAGGAAACAGGTCGTGTGCTGTTAGAAATGGGGCTGCAGAAATTGCTCATCAACAACCAGCGCATGGGCGTGCTAACTATGGATGACCAGGGCTGGCTGGCGGCCATCTCTATACGGACGATTTCCCAAAGCAACCTGAAGCAACTAGCCATTATTTCTTCTACCAACTTCTTTCAGCAGCATACCAACGAGAAACTCGACAGGCGGGTAAAAGAACAGACCCCTTTCTTCGAGACTCAGTACTTTCTGATAGAACGGGATGGACTGGAATGGCTGAAAGGATACTAAACAAAAAGGCCGCTCCCAAACCCGGGAGCGGCCTTCTCTTAACACACTCAACTAAACAAACTCTTACTTATCCCACCATACGCGGCCGTACAGGTTGTCCTGTCCGCCGAACTGGCGTTGTACTGCCTCGTTATAGTTGGCGGCGTTGTTGAAGGATTCAGTGGCTGGGTAGCTGTTGCGGCGTGGTACCGCTTTGCCGTCCGGCTCCACCAGGTTGGCAGGGTAACCGGTGCGGCGCCATTCAGCCCAGGCTTCGTAGCCGTGCATAAACAGGTGCACCCAACGCTGCGTCGCAATCTGCTCGACGGCATTAGCCGGGTCGTAGGCAACACCTTCCTGGCTCAGCAGGGCCGAAGCACCGGCTGCGCTGCCCGTCCACTGCAGCAGCGACTGCTCAATGGCTTTGTTATAATTGATCTCTGCTTCCGCATCGCCGCCGCCTATCCAGCCGAGCTTGGCTGCCTCAGCTTTGGCAAACAGGGCTTGCGCGTAGGTTACCAGCTGGATGTGTGCGTCCTGCTTCCAGATGGCTGGGCCCATCAGTGAGTAGTTGGTTACGTTTGGCAGACCTTGCACAGTGCCGTAAGGCAGGCCTCTGTACTCGCCGGAGGTACGGGCGGGAGCGCCGTATACCTGCAGGCGTGGATCATTTACCGGCTTCAGTTCGCTCACAAGCGTTTCAGTCAGCGCCCACCACTCACGGTTCTGGTTCGATACCTGCCCATACCAGTAGCTCTGGTTGTTAGCGTCGGCCAGGTGACGGAACACCAGGTTGTCGGCATTGGAGGTCATGATGCCGGCCTGCAGCGCCTTGTTGAACTCTGCAGCACCCTTGGCTGGGTCTACTTCCGATAGGCGCAAGGCCATCAGCATCCGGATCGTGTTGCCCAGGCGCTTCCACTTGTTGATGTCACCGTTGTAGACGATGTCGTTGGAGATGTTGCCAGCTACGATCTCGTTATTGGCCTGCTCCAGTAAAGTGAAGAGGCTGTTGTAGATCGACTCCTGGCTGTCGTACTTCGGTGTAAAGTTCTGTACACCCTGCAGGGCCTCGCTGAAAGGCACATCACCCCAGCGGTCGGTCACATGCCAGAAGTAGTAGGCCTTGAGAATCTTAGCCACAGCCAGCTGATTGCTGATCGGGCCTTCGGTTGTGCTCAGGTTGGCCGTCGTCAGCACGGTTTCCAGGTTCATGAGCGGACCCTGGTAGATCCAGTAAAAGCTGGTACCACCATCGGGGTAAAGGGAGGCACCCGGGTACTGGGTCTCGGACAGGTACTGGGCATGAAACTGGGCCGCAGGCGTGGCGCTCAGGCTCGACAGCGACAACTGCGCATTGGCGATCAGCTGCGTAGCGGAGGCGTTGCTCGGGTCGTTGGGGTTAATGTTGATGTCCTCTTCAAACTTATCGCAGCTCGCCAGCAGAAAGCAGGACAGGATAACTGCATATATTTTCTTCATTCTCATCGTCCTTATAAAGTAATGTTTAGGTTAATGCCGTACGAACGCACCGAGTTGGCCACGCCAGACTCGAACCAGCTGATGGACTGCGAACCGGTCGAAATCTCAGAAGGGTCGATGCCCTCCGGTGCTTTCTGCCACAGTTGCGCCACGTTACGGGAGATCAAAGCCACGCCCACGCTCTGGAACGGTAGACGGCCCAGCATCGACTTGTCCAGGGTATAGCCCAGGCGAATTTCGCGCAGCTTGATGTAAGAGGCGTCGTAGAGCCACTCTTCGTACACACGGCGACCTACCACGGTATTGTAGTATGACTGCGCGTTTACGTAGTTAGAGGCCGGCTGACCGCTTACATCCACGCCATTCACCTTTGTGCCCGGTGCGTAGATGCCTTCCACTTTCACACCGCCGCCTGCTTCGAGTGCATCGCGCACGTTAGCGCCGCGGTCGTTGGTTGCCACTGTGAGCGGGTCCTGACCGGTACGCACGGCCAGCATTTTAGAACGGCTGAAGAACTGGCCGCCAAACTGGTAGTCGATCATGGCGGAGAGGTCAAACTTGCCAAGACGGAAAATGTTCTGCCAACCGCCCGTCGCGTCGGGCTGTACAGTGCCGAAGTTGTGGGTTGCGTCTGTGTAGAGCGGCATGCCGTTAGCGCCGATCAATTTCTGACCAGTGGCCGGGTCACGCTGGTAAGCCGTGCCTACCAGGCTGCCGTAAGGCTGGCCCGCGTAGTGGTTGAGGTATGAGGTAACCGAAGAGTACGTGGTAGAATACTGTGTCAGTACATCGATGTCCGGATGAAGCTCTACGATCATGTTGCGGTTGCGGCTTGCGTTGAATACCGTATTCCAGGTGAAGAGGTCCGTCTGTACCGGTGTGCCGCTCAGCACTATTTCAACACCTTTGTTCTGGATCAGACCAGCGTTGATCGTGGTGGTGGCATAGCCACTTGTGCCAGAAACTGGCAATTGCAGAATCTGATCTTTGTTCTTCATCTGGTACAGCGTCAGGTCGAGTCCCAAGCGACCGTTGAGGAAGCGCAAGTCTATACCTGCCTCGTACGAGTGTGCGAAAGAAGGCCTCACATGCGGGTTTTGCAGGTTGTCCGGCACAAACAGTGTGTTCACTGTCGAAGGACCTGCGTAGATCGTGCCTGTTCCAAAGTAAGGTGTGGTCAGATAAGCACTCAGGTCAGAACCTGCCTGTGCGTAGCTGGCGCGGATCTTACCGAAAGAAAGCGGGTTCCAGCCGATCAGCTCACTGAACACCATGCTACCCGATACCGATGGATACCAGTAGGAGTTATTATCAGGCGGCAGGGTAGAGGAGATGTCGTTACGGATGGAGGCGTCGATGAAGTAGGTGTCTTTATAGCCTACAGAAGCCATGCTATATAAGCTGCGCACCTGCTTGCGGCGCAGTGTCTGGCTGGTAGTCGGGCGGTCGATGGAACCTTTGATGTTGTAGAAGCCCGGGTTGGCTAGACCGCCTTCCGAAGCCATGTAAAGCGCCGTGTAGCGGGTGTCATACACGTTGCCACCAGCGTTTATGTTGAGGGAGAAGTCACCGAATTGTTTCGTGTACTGCGCCAGCAACTCGTAGTTGGTTTCACGGCCCTGGTACTTGCCAGTTGTGAAAGACGGCACTCTTCTGCCACCAAAAGCCTGGCGCGTTTCGATGTTCTGGGTATAGCTGTCGTTTCGCACGTGGCCGCTCACTTTCAGCGAAGGCAGAACCTGGTAGGTCAGGCTTACATCGCCAAAAATACGCTCGCGGTTGTCGTTGCTGATGTTCTCGTAGGCCTCAAAGAAAGGGTTATTCCAATACAGCGGGTTGAAGTTGGTGACCTCGCCGGTAGTGGTGCTTGGGCGACGCAGGTTCCAGTTCAGGAAAGTGCCGTCGTCGTACTTGTAGTTCTTCATGCGCTTCATGTCCACGTTGCGCTGGAACCATTGCACCATGTAGCGAGAGCCATACTCCGAACCTTGTGAGGGACGCTGTGCATTGTTGCGGGCGTAGTTGATGTTGGTAGACGCTGTCAGTTTCTTGGACAGGTCCAGGCTGCCGCTCAGGCCTACGTTGTTGCGATTCAGCCAGGTATTGGGCTCCACACCCTCCACGCGGGTATCGTTCACACTGAGGCGGAAGGTGCTGTTCTCGTTGCCTCCCGTAATGGTCACGCCATTGTTCAGGTTATAGCCTGTCTCGTAGTAGTCTTTGATGTTATCAGGATGCGGTACGAAAGGAGTGAGCTGCCCGTACTCCGGGTCCTGCGGGTAGAAGCTGAATACCTGGCGAACAGGGGTGCCGTCCATTTTGGGTCCCCAGCTTTCGTCCACTGATACGTCCACGTACTTGTCACCATTTGGCAGGGTGCGCCAGGTCTGGCTTGAACCACCACCATACATGTTCTGCAGCGGCATGAAGTTCACTGCTTTCTCTACTGAGAAAGCGGAGTTGATCTGTATACCTACTTTTTTAGGTCCTTTCTGACCTTTCTTAGTCGTGATCATGATTACGCCGTACTGCCCGCGTATACCGTAGAGGGCAGAGGCAGCCGGGCCTTTCAGCACGTTGATTGACTCAATGTCTTCCGGGTTAATGTCTTGCGCCAGGTTACCGTAGTCGGCCTGGTCGGCGCCGGCGAAGTTGGCGTTGGAGATCGGGGTGCCATCCACCACAATCAGGGGCTGGTCGCCACCATTGAGGGAGTTCACGCCACGGATCTTGATCTTCTGAGTACCGCCCATGCTGGCACCGGAAGAGCCCGTTACCTGCACACCGGCTACTTTACCAGCCAGAGAGCCGAGCACGTTCTGCTCTTTGGTGAGGGTCAGGTTCTCGCCCTGCACCTGCTGCGTGGCGTAGCCCAGTGAGCGTTCGCTTCGCTCGATGCCGAGCGCGGTCACCACCACTTCATCAAGCTGGCGGGCATCGGTCTCCAAGCTCACGTTAATCGTGCTTTGGTTGCCAACCGATACCTCCTTAGTGGTATAGCCCAAAAAGCGGAAAACCAGCGTGGCGTTGGACTCTGGTACGCGAAGCTGGTAATTGCCCTGTGCATCGGTTGCGATGCCAGTCGTTGTGCCTTTAACAGCAACACTTACCCCGGGCAGGCCATTGCCCGTCGAGGCTTCTGTCACTCTACCGCTAACTGCCCTGTCCTGGGCAAAGGCGCTGGAAGTCCAGAGCACCAATAGCGGCAAAATGATGGAAAGTAGATTTTTGCCCATAATTCAATCAGTGAGTTTTAAGGTATTGAGATTAGTTTCGTTGAATATAGGAAATGTTTAATTAATATAAAAGCAATATTGTTATAACATACTGCGTATTTGTGCAGTTATAAAAAAACACCCCGCAGCAGGACGTAACCTGTGCGGGGTGTTTTTTGCTGTTAATTACTTGTTTCAGCCTATAGCGAGTCGATCCATCGTTTCAGATCTCCTTTGGCTTTTCCGGTTTTTTGCTGGAGTTTGCCAAGCCATTCATCCTGCTGTCCTTCCTGGTACGTCAAATCGTCCTCGGTCAGGTCAGCGTAAGATTTTTTGATCTTACCTTTCAATTCATTCCAGTTTCCTCTGGCTCTATATTCTGCTTCGTTCATCGTATTCTTCGTTTAAAATTAAACAAGTCTTATACCTGTATATACGTCTGAAACAGAAACGGCGTTATCGGTGGACTAGATCCACTTCTTAAGTAGCCCCACCAGGTCGCTTTGTTCGAATGGCTTGCAGAGGTAGTCGTTCATGCCCGATGCCAAGCTGTTTTCGATGTCGCTGCTGTAGGCGCTGGCCGAAAAGGCGATGATCGGGAGGTCGTAACTTTCTTGGCGCAGGGTACGGGCTGCCTCCAGTCCGCTGATGCCGGGCATCTGCACATCCATAAAGATCAGGTCAAACTTATCTTTGCGCACCAGGTCAATGGCTTCCTGTCCGCTGAATGCGGTGGATACCTTTGCACCAAAATTTTCGAGCACCGTCTCGAGCAGCATCACATTAATCTCGTTGTCATCTACCACAAGCAAGTGCTTGCCTGCGGGTACTTGATAGGTGCTGTCGTCTTCTGCTTCGGGCTGCGGCTGCTGCTTGGCCTGCATGCGCTTGAGCCGGATCGTAAACCAGAAAAGAGAACCTTTCTGCTGGCCCGGCAGTGGACTGATCACCTGCAGGTCGCCCTGTAGCAGCTTGGCCAGTTTCTTACTGATCGCCAGCCCTAGCCCCGAGCCTCCATACTTACGGGAGGTAGACTGGTCGGACTGGGTAAAGGACTCGAATACCATGGCTTGTTTGTCGGCAGGTATACCAATGCCGGTGTCGCTCACGGAGCAGTAAAGCAGCAGCTCTTCCTCTGACAGCGGTTCGGCTTTGAAGAGCACGTCAATGCTTCCTTCTTCGGTAAACTTAATGGCATTGCTCACCAGATTCACTACCACCTGGTTGATGCGGGTCGGATCTCCAATGGCCCACTGCGGCACAGACGCATCAAATGAACAGGCAAAGCGAAGACCTTTGCCGATGGCCAGATGCTGGTAAGGGCTCAGGCTGGCCTCCAGCTCATGACGAAGCTCAAAAGGTATGGCCTCCAGGTAAATCTTGTTCTGCTCTACCCGGTGCAGGTCCAGAATGTCGTTCAGCAGTTTGGTAAGTGTGGCGCCCGAAGTCTTGATCAGGTTGATGTATTGCTTTTGGGTGTCGTTCAGCTCGGTGCCCAGCAGCAGGTCCGTGAAGCCCATAATGCCGTTGAGCGGCGTCCGGATCTCGTGGCTCATGCTGGAGAGGAAGTTGCTCTTGGCCTCGTTTGCCTCCTCGGCTTTGCGTTTTGCCTTGCGCAGCGCTTTCTCGTTTTGTTTCAGTTCGGTAATGTCCTTAGCGACAATCAGCACGCCGTCTACTTCCTTGTGGCTGTTGCGAATGTGCGAAAAAGAGCATGCAACAGGTACTTCGTGTTTTTGCTTTGTCTGGAAGAGCAGTTCCTTGTTCAGGCATTTGTCCTGGGAGCGGCACTGCTCCATCAGCGAAACCAACGTCGGTATGTGTGCCTTAGTGAGCAGGACAGACAAGTGCTTGCCTCTGAGCTCTTCTTCTGTATAACCCAGCGCTTCCTCCACCGATTCGTTGGCGGACCGGATGGTGAAGTCGGTGTTCAGAATCAGCATCATGTCTACCACGCCCTGGTAAATGCTCTGCATGAAATCCCTGGACACAGTGGAGGTCTTCAGCTCCTGGCCCAGCATGTTGATCCCGGCAATCACAGCATCCATTTCGTCACCCGTTTCGGATGTTTCGATCTGGTAGTCGAAGTTTCCGCTGGCCACCTCCGTGATGAGGGACATGATCTCCTCTATTCGCTCTTTCAGTACTTTCACTCGCTTTGTTTTTTCACCGCTTTCGGTGGTCTTGTTTTATTCTTTTTCAACGGCAAAGGTGGCGCCCATCATTTCCAGCGCAAAATTGTCTTTACTCTGATAATAACCCGCTTTTGGATAAGGGGTTGCACCAACTTTCTTTTTTTCGATGGTAGCCGATATACCCATGTTTACCTGCGTGCACTGCAGGGCATTGGCGCGCTTGATCACCTGGTAAAGCGTTTGCCTGTATATTCCATAGGTCATCAGGTATTCGTAGTCCATCCCGATCAGCATAAAACTGTAGACATTGGCCGCGTTTCTGTGGCAGAAGGCAACGGCTACCGGCTTGCGGTTGATCGAGTATTCCTCTTTAATATAAAGTACGATAAACTCCCAAGCCTTGCTCTCGTTGAGCTGCTGAAACATTTTCTCCGGAAACAAAAAGTTGTTGATGGCGAAATTGTTGTTTTTCACGTTGCGGAACAGGGCCATGGCGTGCTGCAGTTCTTCGGGTTCAAGCCGGTCCTTTACTACCACGTCATAGAAGTGCTCGTTGCGTTTGATCTTCTGCACGAAATTCTCACGCCCTTTCTTGCTGAGTGTCTTTCTGTAGCCTTCCTCGTCGGTCCAGTTCAAATTCTCCACCACGCAAGATTCCGGCAGGTGCATTTTCACGAAGTCCTGCTCTACCATAAACTCGTCCAGTTCCGGGTCCATATCGTCGAGGTCGCGGAGTAGGATGCTACTGGCCTGGCTTTTTTCCTGCTCTTTGCCTAGTTCCGACAGCAGGGCCTTCAGCGCGTCTTTCCAGTAAGGATTGCTGCGGTCCAGGTATAGGTGGTTGCCCTCGGTAAACAAGCTGCCCAGCACGATACCAGTAGTGGTGAGGTAATAGGGGTTAGCCTCTCGTTCGCGTTCCAGTGCTTTAGAAATGGAGGCCTGTGAGAACATGTCTTCTTTGAGCAAGGCAATGGCGGCAAAGGTCATCAGCACCACTTTTCCTTCCGGGTCCTGCACGGTATAGTAGCGAAAATCCCAGTTGTTTTCCTTTTCCGGGTTGTTGCTGAATGATTCTTCCAGAAAACGCATGCCCTCCCAATCGAACATCCCCCGATGACCCAGGTACTCGTTCCAGAGTTCAGGCTCGACTTGGGAGATGGAGGTATAGCGCTGCAATTGGATGCCGCTGGCAACAGCTTTCTGAGTAACTGCAGGAGCAAGGGACTGAACGAGCGGCGCCATCTTAAAGGCCTTCCGGATATTTTCCTGTGTCTGGTTGGTGGCGGCCAGGGCAAGGTGAAAATGGAGTTGGAGTTTGCGCACCAGTTCCGCGATGTCTTCGTCGGAGTTGGTGAGGGAGATGGTTATGCGCACCCCGATGTTTTTGGCTGGCACAGCCGGGAAGGTCGCCAGGTTCACGTACACACCATCCTGCAACAAGTCTTGCACCAGGTGGTTGCCCATTTCCATGGTGCCCGTGCCGATGTAGAAGATCGGGCTCTCGCTTTCGTGTACCAGCGGCAGGTCAGTTTGCTTCAGTAGTTGGTTGAAATAGGCAATTTTGCGTTGCAGTTCCCGCTGGTAGGTATAGATCTCGTCGCTCAGGTGAATTTTAGCCGACGCAATGGCAGCTCCCAGTGTGGCCGGCTCTATCTGCACCGAAAAAGTAAGTGGACCGCCAAAGTTGTTGACTCTGTTATACCATTCTTCATTCGGGAAAAGCGACAAGCCGCCGCAGGCTCCGAAGGCCTTGCCCAAGTTGGCAGTCAGGATCATTTTGCGGTAGAGGCCGTCCGGCATTTGGCTCATGGCATAGCCCGTTCCGTTTTTGCCAGCCCAACTCATGCCGTGCGCATCATCCACGTACAGGTATAGCTGCTCGTACTTTTCGGCGAGGGCGATCAGGTCCTGGATAGGGGCGAAGTCGCCGTACATGGAGTATACACTGTCGGCCATGTACCAGATGCGCTCAAACTTGCCGCGCTGCTTTTTGATGCGGTCTTCGAGCATCTCCAGGTTGTTGTGGCGCACCATCTCCACGGTCACGCCCTGGCTGAGCAACTTCTTTACGGCTTCCTGCACGCTGGCATGTACCTGGTGGTCAAGTATAACGAGGTCCGACTGGCGGATGATGCTAGGTATAACAGTGAGGTGCGAAAGTGTACAATTTTTAGAGATAACGACCGGTGCGTTGTACATCTGCTTGATCAAAACCTCAAGTTCGCGGTACAAGGGATTGGAGATATAGGTGCGCGACATCGGGAACTGTGTGCCATAGCGCTCAATGGCATCGATAGCGCCGCGCTTGACCTGCGGGTGGTGCTCCAGTCCCAAATAACCACAAGTGCCAAAGTGCAGCACCTGCTGACCATGTAGCGTTAAGTGCTGACCACTAAGGCTTTGGTCTTCCGCATGCAGGTGAATGATTCCCTTTTTTTTGGAAACAGAAAGTACGGAATCTACCGTATCAATGATGTTATTATGTCGTATCTTTGCCATGTAATTTATTATGCTTGCATACTTGCTCTAGCCGAACACACAAACATCAGATCCAATTCAAAATTGAATGGCAAATTTCGAAAAAGAATACGAAAAGAGTCCAATTAAAACGGATTGCCTCGAACTTTATTTGAGGGAGGGAATCTTGTACTGTATTTATAACGAGGTGAAGGAGCTCGACCTGGACAAAGCCCGTATCTGCGTGCAGGACCGCTTAGGCTACATCGACGGGCAGGTATACCCGAGCCTGTTCGACATTACACAGGTAAAGCACTCCACCAAAGAAGCACGTGACTATCTGGCCGATGAAGGTAATGCAGGCGTAGTGGCCAGTGCAATTCTGGTGACTTCGCCGATGGTGAAGATGGCGGCCAACATTTACATCCATGTGAATAAGCCCAAGAACCCCACCCGCATGTTTACAAGCAAAGAAGAAGCCGTGCAATGGCTCTCTCAGTTTAAAGCATAAACAAAAAGCCCTCCTATCAGGAGGGCTTTTTGCTGGTAAAGGGTTATGGGTTAGAATTTTAGTTCATGCCGTTGCCGTCGCCTTGCTTCGCGTCGTCGTTGCGGATGCTCTTCTTGCGCTTAGGCGCACGCTGCTGGTCCATCTTGCCGAAGCGGTAATCGAAGCTCACACGGAATCCGCGGTTGAAGTTGTTGATGCGGATCTGCTGGGTATAGGCTCTTGGGTTGGTCGGTGATTCTTCCACCCGCACGTCGTTGTTCATGCGCATGCTCTCTCTGAACGGATTGTCCAGTCCCACGCTGATGCCACCTTTCTTGTCGAACAGTTCCTTCTTGATCGCAATGGTATGGTATGAGAAGGCAGCGAATTCACCCAATAGTTGGATGCGGCGTGAGTTGAAACCACCATTGAACTGTGCCGTGATACCTCTACCGAAGGTATAAGATGAGTTCATGTTGATGTTATACATCCAGCCGCTGTTGCTGGCGTACTTTCCGTTCAGGTCTACATAGTAAACGTTAGAGCTACCGCCGATTGTCCAGTTGTTGGTCGGTTTGGTATTTCCGAACAAGCTCACGCCATACGTTTTGTTTTTGGCGATGTTATCGAACGTTAGGGTCGTCACATCTACAGGCAAGCCGTTCGAGTCCGTCTCCCGGTCGATGGTCGCTACCGTTTCAATGGCATTGTCGGTGTGGCGCATGTAGCCGGTCACGTTGATCGAAGTGGTTTTGAAGAAAGTGCTGTAGCCCAGTTCAAACAGGTCAGTCAATTCAGCATCCAGGTTCGGGTTACCCTGCACACGGGTGTTGGAGGTCTGCTCCTGCACGTATGGGTTGAGGTAGAACAGCGACGGACGCTGGATACGCTGCGTGAAGTTGGCACGGAAGGTATGCTTTTGCTTCAGGCTGTAAGATAGGGCCACGCTTGGAATGAAGTTGTCATAGTTATCCGCGAAGGGTGGGTAGCCCTGCAGGTCGGCGTTGATGTCGGTGTACTCGTAACGGCCACCCATTTTCACGTTCAGTTGCTTCTTCAGCATGAAGCCGTAGGTCATATAGGTAGAGTATACATCCTGCTCGTAGAAGAAAGCGTCTGTGCGGCGGGTCTCGTTTCCGGATTCGAAAATATCACGGTAAAGGGCGTCACTCTCCACATCGCGGAAAATAGATTTGGCACCCAACTCCAGTAGGGATTTATTCGCAAACGGATGGGTATAGTCCGCCTGAAAGGTAAGCTCCTTGTTGGCACCTTCGTTCAGGTTGCGCTTCAGCAAATAAGGATCAGCACCCTCATTGAGGTAATCCTGGCGGATGTCGTTGTCGGTGTTCGTTACCGAGTAAAGCGACAGGAGGGCGAGTTCCTGACCTGGTTTGTTGAATGTGCGCGTGTAGTCAAGGTTATAGTCCGTGCCGATGCGCTGGTTGCGGTTGCGGATCTCGTTGCGGAAGTCTTGAATCAGGGTGTTGTCTTCGCGGCTGGTCACTTCCTGGTCGTTCTCCATCCGGAAGGTACCGCCGTTGCTGCGGATGCTGCCCGATATGTTGTTCTTCGGCGTGAGGTCGTAGTCAAAACCGATCAGCGCGTTCATGAACTTGCCGTTGATGCGGGTTTTGCCAGACTGAAAACTGGTTGTGTTGCCGGCAAAGATGGTGTTACTCATGTTGCCATGATTGTAAAACATGTTGCCACCAAAGGTGCCGTTGATGCCCAGTTTGCCACGACGGATGTTGAGGCTGGCGTTAGCGTTGCTGGCACGCGTGCCGGCTGTTGCCGCCACCGAACCGGTCACGCCCTGCAGACCACCGTCTTTCTTGGTGATGATGTTGATGATACCGGCCGTGCCTTCCGCGTCGTACTTGGCAGATGGGCTGGTGATCACTTCCACCGATTTGATCTGGTCGGCCGGGATCTGCTTGAGGGCATCGGCCACGCTGCCCGCCATGATCGCGGATGGCTTGTTGTTGATGAGTACGCGCACGTTGGAGCTGCCACGCAACTGCACGTTGCCGTCGTTGTCGAGCGCCAGCGAAGGTACTTTCTGTAATACATCGGCTGCGTTGCCACCCGTGTTGGTAATATCCTTCTCAGCGTTGTACACCGTGCGGTCGATCTTCTCTTCCACCAGCGGCTTTTCGCCTGTGATCACAACTTCGTTCAGCTTCTTGGCATCGGAGGCGATGGCTACCACGCCTACGTTTACGCTGGCGTTGTCAGACGTTACGGTTACATCCTCCACCAGCTTTTGCTGATAGCCCAGGAAGCTCACCTGCAGTCTGTATTTGCCTACGCCTACCTTGCTGATCGTAAATCGGCCCTTGTCGTCGGCCATCGCGCCATCGATCGGCTTGCCGGTGGCCATGCTGATCAGGGCAACGGTCGCGAACTCCACCGGTTTTTTGGTGTCCGTGTCCTGCACGATACCCACGATGGTGGCGTTGCCACGCGGCGCGGCCATACCGGCAGCGGCTTGCTGCGGAGCGGCCTGCGGGGCCTGTGCGAGAGCCGGCACGGTGCTCAGCCCCAGCAGGGCGAGCAGCAGGCTCTTTTTCATAGTTTTTTCGAGTTGGTGTAAAGGTGTTCTATTCATATCTCCTGTCTTCTGTCATATTAACTTCAGTAAAGAAAAACCTAGTTTTTGAGTCCTGAAAACAGAATATACCAAGGCACTGCATTTCTATATGAATAGCCGAATATAGCCTATAAGGCCTTCGTCGGGAAATAGAGGAGGTTGGTGGAAAGATTGGGGCCTTCGTTGGGCATTCTCAGATATCCGTTTTAATTTTGCGGCATAATAATTCCTGCCCAGGCAAATTTTTATAAAGAAGAGGTGAGAGAACAGGCTCTGTGATCCTCTGGCAACCATCCGCACGGAAAGGTGCCAAGTCCTGCCCGCAAAAAGGGAAATATAAAACGATTACATACATGTCAGTTAACAACGAAACCAGCGCGATCCGGCTGCAAGCCGGGCGGTCGCACCACCGGGAGCACTCTGTGCCACTTTATCTCACCTCCAGCTTTGTGTTTGAAAGCGCCGAACAGGCCCGCGCCGTCTTTGCCGAAGAAGAGGAGGGAAACGTGTACTCCCGCTATTCCAATCCCAATGTAGATGAGCTGCTGGCCAAAATGTGCCGACTCGAGAAGGCTGAGGCCGGATTTGCCTTTGCCTCCGGCATGGGCGCGATCTTTGCCAGTCTGGCCGGCTTGCTGCAGGCCGGCGACCATGTGCTGGCAGGCAGGGCCGTGTTCGGCTCCACTCACCAACTGCTCTCCAAGGTGCTGCCCAAGTGGGGTATCACGCATTCCTACGCCGACGTGGCCGATCCCGATGGCTGGGAAAAACTGATTACGCCTGCTACGAAGGTGATTTTGATCGAAACGCCTTCCAACCCGGGGCTTGAGCTGATCGACCTGGAGTGGCTCGGCGAACTGAAGCGAAAGTACAACCTGGTGCTGATCGTAGACAATTGCTTTGCCACCCCGGTCCTGCAAAACCCTGTGGACTACGGTGCCGACATTGTGGTGCATTCTGCCACCAAGTACATCGACGGGCAGGGAAGGGTATTAGGAGGTATAGCCGTGGGGCGCCAGGACCTGATGGCGGAGATCCGCTTCTTCTCGCGCCACACCGGGCCTGCCATGTCGGCTTTCAATGCCTGGGTGCTCTCCAAGAGCCTGGAAACGCTGCAGTTGCGCGTAGAGAAACACTGCGACAATGCCCTGCAGCTGGCGGAGGCGCTGGAGGGAAATCCGGCGCTGGAGCAGGTGCGCTACCCTTTCCTGAAATCGTTCCCGCAGTACGAACTAGCCAAAAAGCAGATGCGGCGTGGCGGTGGCATTGTGAGCATTGCCGTGAAGGGCGGATACGAAGCAGCCAAACGCTTCCTGGACAACCTGCAACTGGTGAGCATCAGCGCTAACCTGGGCGATACCCGCACCATCGTCACGCATCCGGCCTCCACAACCCACTCTAAATTAACCGAAGCAGAGCGGCAGGCGACCGGCATCACGCCTGGATTGGTACGCATCTCCGTAGGGTTGGAGAATGTCACAGACGTGATCGCTGATATACAGCAGGCACTGGCCAAGGTATAGCAGGTGGCAAGGTATACCTGCAGGTATATCGCATGAATAGAAAAGACCTGGCCTTTCCGAGTAAATTGGAAAGGCCAGGTCTTTTGATAAAACAGGAACTACACTATCTCAAAAGAATGCTTAATCGTGGCTGTCTTATAAAGAATAGCCGCAACAGAGCAGTACTTCTCCAGCGAAAGCTCAATGGCGCGACGCACCTTGTCCTCGTCCAGCTGACCGCCTAGCTTGAAGTGGATGTGGATGGTGCTGAAGAGGTTGAACTCCTGCACTTTTTGGCGCTCGGCCTTTATGTTGATGTCGAAACTGTCGATGGGTTGGCGCTGCTTTTTGAGGATGCTGATGATGTCGATGGCACTGCAGCCGCCCAGGCCCATCAGCATGAGCTCCATCGGACGGGCGCCCTCGTTATGGCCTCCAATCTCGGGGTTGGCATCGATGTTAATGGCTACGTTGGCAGCGCCTCTGGCTTCGAAATGATAGTCCTGGTCTACGCGGGTGAGGTTGATCTCCATGTTGGTTTTCTCTTTTTCTGAGGGTCGAAGGTATACAATTATACCCTAGGCACCAAGTCAGGCGGCCAGGCTTGTCACGTACTTCACCAGCGAGCGCTTGGCAATGGGCAGCAGCGCACTGTCGAGCGGGCAGGGTACCTTGGCCACTACCACAAAGGTGGCGGGGTTGGGCAGCTCCTGGTTCTCCCTCACCAACTGTACCTTCAGGTTTTCGTGTGTCTGGGCCAGGCCGCGGCGCACGGTGCGGAGCAATTGGGTGTTGATGCCGCGGTACTTCTCGTAGGTGTTCTCAAATACGGTGATGCGGTATACGTATACCTGCGTTTCCTTGCCCGGAAAGGCATCGAGGAAAAGGTAGCCCTCATTAAAATACATTGGCGTTATACCTACCGGATTGATCTCGAGGTGGCGTTCGATGAAGTCGTACAATTCTTTGCCCTCGTTCAGGGCCTGATTGAAAAGCGGTGCGGCATACTGGATCACCTCCTCGATCTGGGCCATAGTTTCGTCGTCCTCCACGATCTTTTCATAAACCAGTTCCAGTTTCTCGAAATCGGCGCGTGTGATCTGCTGCGGAAAGGACTCATACACCAGTTTCTTGTGCTCCTGCACTTGTTTCAGGTGGCGGTAATGCATGATCAGGTCAGAAAAAACAGGGTATAGGCGCTGCTGCCCAAACTCGGAGCGAACGGCCTGTAGGTAAGCCAGTAAGCGATATTTCTTATATTCGAAGTCAAGCAATCCTTCTGTCAGCCAGTTGATCGGTAAGTTTTGCATAACGGTAAGCGTTGGGTGAATATGCCTTAAAAACGAACCGAAGGGATGGGATGTTGCTTTCGGCCGCCTGTTCGCACGCGTAAACCTTAATGCTTTGCCGCCGTTTAATTTCAGCACTGGGATTTAGCCCGAAAGGCCCCCCGCATTCAGAAAATACATACAGAATAGAACATGAATTATACAGAGAACTTCGAAGGCATCAAGATTGATGTGCAGGCAGTAGACATTACCATCTCGGACGACGTGCAGCAGTTCATCCGCAACACCATCACCAAACTAAAGCGCCACGCCAAAAAGATCGACTCCATTGACGTGTACTTTAAGGAGGAGGCCAGCCAGGCCACAGACTCCAAGAAGCTGAGCATGCGCGTAGGTATACCAGGCAACGACGCTTTTGCTGAAGACAGCGGCGACAACTGGTACGAGTTGCTCAAAAATGTGGAGGATAAACTCAAGCGCCAACTCGAGAAAAGATAAGCCAACAGGCACCATTTAGCAGACCCGCTGTCAGGTCAGGTATAGCACCGGCCGGCGGCGGGTTTGCTGTTGAGTGCTGGCAGGTATAGACCTATCAAAATAACATGGCCACAGCGGATTACAAAGACAAAGTCGTGCTGATTACGGGCGGCGCGCAAGGTATAGGGTTGGGCATGGCCCAGGCCTTCGGGCAGGCAGGCGCGCAAATTGTGCTGGCAGACGCCGACGAGGAGGCAGGGGGCGAAGCCCTGGCGCGCTTGCAGAACCTGCAGCTGCAGGCTACCTTTATACCTTGCGATGTGAGCGCTGAGACCGACGTTGTCGCCCTGATAGAGAAAGTGAAGGATGCGTACGGTCGACTGGATGTGCTCGTGAACAACGCAGGTATAGCCGACCCTTTTGCGGGCAAGCTGGACGAAATGCCGTTGTCGGAGTTTGACCGGACGCTGGCTGTGAATTTGCGCGGGCCGATGCTCTGCGCCAAATACGCGTTGCCACTCCTACGCAAAGCGCCGCATCCGGCCATGCTCAACATCACGAGCACACGGGCTTTTATGTCGGAGCCGGACACTTTCGCCTACTCAGCCTCCAAAGGCGGACTCGAGGCCCTCACGCATGCACTGGCCGTCAGCCTGGCACCGGATCGTATCCGGGTCAATGCCATTGCGCCGGGTTGGATCGAGACAGGCCCCTGGCAAAAGGAATCGGAGCGCTATGAACCCCAGCATACCCGCGAGGACAAAGCCCAGCACCCGGTCGGTCGGGTAGGGGAGCCGCAGGACATAGCCGAGGCAGCACTCTTCCTGTGCTCCGAGAAGGCTGGCTTCATTACGGGGCAGCACCTGGTTGTGGATGGCGGCATGACCGTAAAGATGATCTATACCTGAACCTAACCGCCTGCATTGGGGTACAACCATGGAGGAAACGCATATGATGCCTATGGTCAACAGTCCTTATAACCCGGTATTGCTGTACGTCACAGACCCGATGTGTGCCTGGTGCTACGGCTTCACGCACGTTGTCCGCCGCTTGCGCGCTTTGTGGCACGGACGCCTAACGGTAGAGGTGGTAGCCGCTGGGCTGAACCCCTACGCCCGCGACCCCCTATCGCGGGAGCAGAAGGAGCAACTGGCATTGAGCTGGCACCGGGTGCAGGAGCGAACCAGCCTGCCATTCAACTATAGCCTCTTCGTGCAGGAGGATTTTGTCTATGATACGGAGCCTGCCTGTCGCGCCCTGCACGTGGTGCGAAGGTTAAGGCCTGCCCTTACGCTCGAAATTCTTCGTGCCCTGCATTCCGCCTTCTACGCTGATGGCCTCAACCTGGCAGACCCGCAGGTGCTGGCCCATGTGGTGCGTCCCTTTGGCATTCAGGAAAACCTTTTCTATACCTTGTTCGAAGCCGACGAAATCATCGACGCAACTGAGAAAGAGTTTGAGTTTGTGGAAATGCTGGGCGTGAAAAACCTGCCGAGCGTATACCTGGAAGGCGGCATGGGACCAGAGCTGCTTGCCAGCGGCTTCTGCCAGCTCGACGAGCTCGAAGGCAGGCTGCTGCAGCACCTCGAAATGGTATAGTCCTCAGGTTTAAGGTATAAGGGCTATGAACACGCTGTCAGACAGTTTTTCTAAGCCCTGAAGCAGGTGTTGGCGAGTTGATGTTTATACAACTGTTACAACAGATTTTTTGCTCCAATATTAAAAGATATGTATATTTAGCTGTAAATTAACGGCTCTGGTCACTAAGGCCAATACATACCCTGTATGAGAAGCAAGATATCTACCAACCAGGTCGATGAGTACATCGACAAATTATCGCCTGAGAAACAGCTGTTAGCGCAAGCAGTACGCCAGATCATCAATCAGACGGCTGCTCATTTGGAGGAATGTGTGCGCTGGGAGAACCCCTGCTATTTCTTTTACGGACCTGTATGCTACTTTGCCTCTTCCCGCAGCGGGCTGCACTTTGGTTTCTTCCGCGGAAAAGAACTTTCGGACCCACACAAGCGCCTGGTGAGCCGCAACGGCCAACTGCCGCATATCAAACTGCGCACACTCGAGGACATCGACGAAGAGTATTTCGGCGACCTGGTGCGCCAGGCGGTACACCTCAACCAGAATTAAGTAGTTCCGGCATGTAGTATACCTGGCTGCATGCCTGCCCCGGCGTTTCCAACTTTACCCTTCCGTGGTCGATTTGCGCGTCCCGTTTGGCATGGCGTATGCGCTTTTTTACAAGATGCGCCCCCTTCGGTTTCAGGTTATCATCCAACAGGTATGCAAGGTCAGCACATGGCAGATGCCGTTTAGTGTCCAAAGCCCAGGCGATTAGCCATGCTATTAATCTGGAGCCTACCGAACACTCCAATCACACCGAAGCCCATGTGGAGGAAGAAAGCAACTTTCATGTTGCCACCTACGTGGTGATAACTGCGGCCTCCATGCTAGTGAGCCATAACCTGCCTGGAGTCATCTGAAGCAAGCAGTTATTAACGCAAAGCAAAAGCCAGAGGGCTCAATTCCTGAGAAATCGTATCTTGTGCGGACAAAAACGTAAATAGTGACAGGAATATGAGAATACTGCTGGTAGAAGACGAACCCAAAGTAGCCTCCTTTATCAAGAAAGGGCTGGAAGAGCAGTCGTACGAAGTGGATCAGGCGTATGACGGCAACTTCGGTCTGAAGATGGCCCTGCAAAACGAGTACGACCTGATCATCCTCGACATCATACTGCCCCACATGAACGGTCTGGAGGTATGCCAGGCCGTCCGGAAGAAAAAAACACAGATTCCGATCCTGATGCTGACCGCGCTCGGCGATACCGACGACAAGATCACCGGGCTGGACTCCGGAGCGGACGATTACCTCACCAAACCATTCGAGTTCAAGGAGCTGCTGGCACGCCTTCGCGCCCTTACCCGACGCTCCGGCGACAACGGGGGAGGGGAGAAGCTCTCCATTGCAGACCTCGAGATGGACCTGGGCAGCAAGACCGTGACCCGCGGCGGCAAGCCCATTAACCTGACAGCCCGCGAGTTTGCCCTGCTCCACTACCTGCTGCGCAACCGGGGACGTGTGGTTTCCCGCATCGATATAACAGAGAACGTGTGGGAGACCTCATTCGACACGGGCAGCAATGTGATCGATGTGTATATCAATTTTCTGCGCAAAAAAATAGACAAAGGCTTTCCTGGTAAGCTGATCCATACCTTGGTCGGTATGGGCTATGTGCTGAAGGAGGACGACGCATGACTATCCGCAACAAGCTGACGCTGCAGTTTGCAGGTATATTTGCCCTGATCCTGTTTCTGTTTTCGCTGGTGATCTACTATTTCACTTCGCTCTACCGGCAGGACGATTTTTACAAGCGCATCCAGGGCCGCGCATACGACACGGCCGCCCACATACTGGAGGCAGACGAAGTGAGCGAGCGAGCCCGGCGCAGCAACCAGATCCGTTACTACCAGGTGCTTCCTTTTGAGAAGGTGACCATTTACCGGCAAGACGGCAGCCTGTACTTTGCAGATGGAGATGGACAACTGTCCGTTGCCCCTGACATACTGGACCGCGTGAAGCGGGAGGGGATGGTGCAGTACGAGCAGGATGAGCGCCAGGTAGTCGGTATGCTCTACGAGGACAACGAAGGCGATTTTATTGTGTTTTCCTCTTCTGTGGATGCCTACAGCCTGCGCAAACTCCAGCATCTCAAGGTTATTCTGATCGTCGGCTTCCTGGGCTCGATGGTGGTAGTGGTGGCAGCCGGTTGGATATTTGCCCGCGAAGCCTTGCGACCCATCACCAAAGTAGTAGGCGAGGTGGAGAAGATCAGCGCCTCGGACCTGCACCTGCGCCTGAGCAACGCGGATGGCAAAGACGAACTCTCGCACCTGTCCCAGACCTTCAATAAAATGCTGGACCGCCTGGAGATGGCTTTTGAGATGCAGAGTACCTTTGTCTCGAACGCGTCCCATGAGCTTCGCACCCCGCTCACGGCCATGATCGGCGAGTTGGAGGTAGCCCTGATGAAGCCCCGTGAGCAGGAAGAGTACCAGCGGGTGCTGGCCTCCATCCTCGAAGATGCCCGCCTGCTGGCCGAGCTGTCGAACGGTTTGCTGCAGATCGCCCAGGCCAGTGTGGACACCTCCAAGATCAAACTCGCGCACCTGCGCTTCGACGAATTGCTGTGGATGGCACATGAACAAGCGCTGAAACGACAGCCAGGCGCGCTGTTCGATATTGATTTCGACAACTTGCCAGACGATGAAGACCGCCTGATCGTGAAGGGGAACGATGCCCTGCTGCTGATCGCCATTGTGAATGTGCTGGAAAATGCGGCCAAGTTTTCTCCAAAGGGAGAGTACAGCACCGTGCGGCTCTCTGCTAACCGGCGGGAGGTGGTGCTGCAGGTAACGGACAAGGGGGTGGGCATTGCGCCCCATGATCTGCGTCACGTGTTTGTACCATTCTTCAGGGCGAACAACGTGCGTAATATCACCGGACACGGCATTGGTCTGCCTCTGACCGAGACCATCATAAAACTGCATAAAGGCTCCATTTCCATCGACTCCCGCGTGAGCGAGGGAACCACCGTAACACTGCGTTTACCACAGGCTATTGGCCTTATTTCGGCAAAAAACTCATTTTAATTTGTTTTTAATGCGGTTTTAATTCGAGCTTAATACCTCGCACGTATGTTTGTAAGCATAAGGTGAGTATTCTGACTTATGTCTCTGTTGCCGGCCGCTTGGCTGGCGCAGAGATGTGAGTTAGAGCCCCTTCTCTTACATTTTCTACTATATGAAAAATACTACCTTAAAGTCAGATTACCTGGCTAGCCTCGGAAAGGACTTTCCAGCTGGCCTTGTTGTATTCCTCGTTGCCCTCCCACTCTGTTTAGGTATTTCGCTTGCTTCTGGAGCACCCCTTTTTGCTGGTATCGTAACTGGCGTGGTGGGTGGTTTGGTTGTTTCCTGGCTCAGTGGTTCGCACCTGAGCGTGAGCGGTCCTGCAGCCGGCCTTACGGTGATCGTACTGAACGGCATCGAAACGCTGCAGTCCTATGAAGCCTTTTTGCTGGCGGTAGTGCTGGCAGGCGTACTGCAGCTAGTGCTGGGCTTTCTCAAAGCTGGTGTTATTGGCCTATACTTTCCCTCCTCTGTTATCAAAGGGATGCTGGCCGCCATCGGTCTGATCCTGATCCTGAAACAGATACCGCACTTTATGGGCGCTGATGATGATTTCTTCGGTGAAATGAATTTCCTGCAGCCGGATGGCCGCAACACCTTTTCAGGTCTGATTCATGCATTCAGTGCCATTGAGCTAGGTGCCTTGATCATCGGTATTATTTCGATGGCCGTGCTGATCCTTTGGGAGCAGCCGTTTATGAAGCGCATCAAGATTTTCAAACTGGTGCCGGGTGCGCTGATTGTGGTAATTGGCTCTGTAGGTATCAACTATCTGTTCATCAATTATTTTCCTGAGCTGGCTATTGCGGGCACGCACTTGGTGAACCTGCCGGAGATCAGCAGTGCAGCCGCGCTTGGTAACGAGTTACGCCTGCCGGATTTCACGCAGTTTGCCAATCCATCTCTTTATGTGGTAGCCTTTACCATCGCCATCATTGCCAGTCTGGAGACGCTGCTGAGCGTGGAGGCTGTGGACAAACTGGACCCGCACAAGCGTCGCACACCAAATAACCGCGAACTGAAAGCGCAGGGCGTGGGTAACATCATTGCCGGTATGCTGGGCGGTCTGCCGATGACGGCCGTAATCGTACGAAGCTCTGCCAACATTGCGGCTGGTGGTAAAACCAAGATGTCTGCCTTCATTCATGGTGTGTTCCTCTTGCTTTCCGTGCTGTTCCTGGCTGGTTTCCTTAATCAAATACCACTGTCTGCGCTGGCAGCGGTGCTTCTGATGGTGGGTTACAAGCTCACGAAGCCAACCCTTTTCAAAGGGCAGCTCAAACTGGGGCACGAGCAGTTCATCCCGTTTGTTGTGACGATCGTGGCCATCCTGTTTACCGACCTGCTGGTGGGCATCCTGATTGGTCTGGCCGTTGGTATCTTCTTTATCCTGAAAGCGAACTACAAGTCGCCCTACTTCTTCCACAAAGAAGATCACCGAGATAAAGAAACCATTCGCATTAAGCTTAGTGAGCACGTGTCGTTCCTGAACAAAGCCAGCATTGTGCTCACACTCGAGAAACTACCCGATAACAGTCATGTGATCATCGACGGTGAAAATTCAGAGTACATAGACTACGATGTGCTGGAAGCTATACAGGAATTCAAAAAAACAGCACACGAGCGTGGTATATTCGTGGAAGTGTTAAATGTAAAAGAAGTACAAGTGCTAGATATGCACTAACGAGATAAATTAGAACCTAACAGAACAATCGAAATCCCGATAACATGGAAAAGATATTTGAAAATAACAAAAAGTGGGTTGCACAGAAGCTCAGCGAAGACAAAGACTACTTCAACAAACTGGCCATGGGGCAGAAGCCCCGTTACCTGTACATAGGATGTTCAGACAGTCGCATTCCGATCAATGAAGTAACAGGTACCGGCCCAGGTGAGATTTTCGTGCACCGCAACATTGCCAACATGGTGGTGCATACCGACATGAACCTGCTTTCGGTACTGCAGTATGCTGTGGAGGTACTTAAGGTAAAAGACATCATCGTGTGCGGTCACTATGGTTGCGGCGGTGTAGCGGCGGCTGCCAGCAACAAACAGTTTGGCATGATTGACAACTGGCTGCGCAACATCAAGGATGTGATTCGCTTGCACGAAGATGAGCTGATGAGCATCGAGGATGAAGACCAGCGTCATCGTCGCCTGGTGGAGCTGAACATTACAGAACAAGTACTGAATCTGTCCAAGACCTCCATCATACAGAATGCCATGAAGACAGACAATGCGCCTAGATTGTTCGGTCTGGTATACGACCTGAAAGAGGGCCTTCTGCGCGACCTAAACGTAATGGAGCAGGAAAACTGTATGACGCGCTACGAGCACATCTACAGCCTGCAGCAAGAATAAGTGAAACAAGAACTGCACTACTACCTATGTTTTACATCTGACAAAACCCCGCATTAGCGGGGTTTTGTTTTTTTTTAGCCCATCCCTTTATAACTAGCGCTGTATGAAGAAAAACCAGCTGGCTATAGGTATAGGATTTCGAGTATACTATACCTATACCTATACCTATACCTATACCTATACCTATACCTATACCTATACCTAACCTGGGCGCTATTAGCCATAAAAAAAGCCCTCTGGGTGGGAGGGCTTTCAGGTATAGCTTACAGTAAAAATTAGCGTCCGCCAAGCAGGTAGCTCAGCATTAGGCTGAAACCGGAGTTGCGGCGCTCGCGGTTCACAAACGCTCCTTCATCATCTATCTTTTTCATACCGCCGGTATAGCGTACCTCAAGGCCAAGTCCGTTGGTGGCGCGATAGCCCACCGAGCCCACATAGGCAAAGTCGATGGTGTACGGGTTGTCTGAAATGTCATACTTGGTGGTCACAACTTTGTCACCGTTGCTGGAGTGCGCTTCGTGAATGTGATTGGCGCTGTAAATAAAGGACACCTGCGGACCCAGGTCGAAGAATACACCGCTGGCCGATACATGGAACAGCACCGGAATGTCGATGTAGTTGAGTTTGAAAACCTCAGCCGTCTGCAGATTGCTGCCGGAGTAAATCTCGCGACGGGCACCCTTGGAGGTATAGAGGGCCTCCAGCTGCACACCCATCATGTTGTTGAAGTGCTTTTGCAGGAACAGTCCGCCCGTATACCCCACCCGGTACTTATAGTTGTCGGTGTCAGCGCCGCTGAAGGTAGTATAGGTCGCACCGCCTTTGAAGCCCAGCTGCTGTGCAAAGCTGGCTCCAGATACAAGCGTCATAAAGCCAAGGACCATTAAGATTCTTTTCATAGGGAATACCTGTTTTTTTAAGGTTGGTTTAACGGAGGTGAAATTACTGAGAAGGGGAAAACAGGTCAATGGAGGATATATATAAATTGTACTATTTTTCTTATGCAAAAAGCCCGGCCAATAATGACCGGGCTTTTCTTTATCCTGAAAAGGTTTAATTCAGCTGATAGGCTCATAAGCCTTCAGTCTGCTTTTTACCATTCGTAGTCTCTGCGGGAAGATGAACCATAAGAGTACGGAGGTCCACTGTAGGTGTTGCCGTAGCTGGTATGCGTTCTGTGGCGGCTGCTGTAGTCGCTGTCATGCTCACGGTCGCGCATCTCGTCCATTCTTCTTCTGCGTTCCGCCTCTTCGTCGCCAAACCATGATTTTATTTCATCGCCTGCGCGGTCAAAGAAGCCTCTGTCGTTGTCTCTGTCTCTGTCACGATCCCAGTCGCTGGAGCTGCGGCTGCTTCCGTAGTTGGATGATCCGTAGCTGCTGCCGCTGCCATAGCCTGAGCCGTAGCTTGACGAACCAGAACCGTAGTTAGATGAGCCTGAGCCATAGTTAGAGGAGCCGTAGCTGCCATAACCTGATCCTGATCCATAGTTGGACGAAGATCCGTAGCCAGACGAACCGTAGCCAGAGCCATAATTGGATGAACCTGAGCCATAGTTAGACGAGCCTGAACCATAGTTAGAGCCGCCGTAGTTAGATGAACCACTGTAGCCGCGGCTTGAGCGGTAGCTGTCGCTGCCACGGTCGCGCATGTCGTCCATTCTTCTTCTTCGCTCTGCATCGTCATCACCGAACCAGGACTTCACTTCATCTGTGCCACGATCCCAGGCATCACGGTCGCCATAGCGGTTAGACGAATCCCAATCACTGCTTCCGTAGCGGCGGTTAGAGCCTGAGCCATAGCTGGATGAACCGGAGCCGTAGTTAGACGAGCCTGATCCATAACCAGAGCCGTAATTAGATGAACCCGATCCATAGTTGGAGCCAGTTGAGCGACCATAAGATGAGGTGCCACCATAGCCGGAAGAAGAGTAGGCATCACGGCCGCTACCGAAGTCTCCTGAGCGGTAAGAACCTGATGATCCGCTGCTGTGAGAGCCTCTTAAACGGTTGGTTGGGTCGTACTCTCCTGAATAATAATTTCTGCCAGAGCCTCTGCTCTCGGTTCTGAAGTTGTCATTGTATGGGTTAGAACCCGAATTTTCATAGCTTCTCATAGCTTTACTTAAATTTTGAGGTTTAAAAAAAGAACTAATTGATCGTGCGTCTTTTTAGGAACGCCGGTATTTTCTACGGTTGTAGGGCTTATAAGTTATTTATGAAACAGTTAAGGGATATGACTTTCTAACCCACCTTATATAACACAGCATATGAACAAAAGGGATAAAATTATAAATTGTATTTAAATGTTAATAAACAAATCTAGTGTATATAGATAAAATTGAATTATATAAAGCGATGTGTTTTGGAGGCAAGCGAGCGATATGTTTTATGTGGCTGTAATTGAAGCGTGTAAGGCCGGTTTAAGCTTGGAGTGGGGAGATTTTCAAGCTGTATTGTTTTGTATATTTTGCATTTTTTTATTTTTGTAAATTACACTGATTTAGTAACTTGCGGGCCCTTAACTTTTTTTCTCTAGTTATTATCTTATGAAATTTACAAAATTGCTGGCCTCAGCGGTGATGGTTGTTTCTTTGACAGCCTGTGAAGATGTGTTTGAGGATGGGAGCCTGCAGCCAGATGGTTCAAAACCAGCCCTGACAATCCGTAACCCAACAAGTAATCAGAAGCTAACCAAGGCTTCAGGACTGCGTGTCAAGTTAACGGCTTCCGATAAAGACAAAGTGAAGGAGTTACAGGTACGCGTGCGCGCAGTAGGTGGTGACGCGGATCACATCAACTTCACCACGTTGCCCGATAAAAAAATACTCGAATTCGATACGCTGCTCACTGCATACGAACTGCCGCAGGGCGATTATACCTTAACGATCAACGCCACAGACTTCCGCACGAATGTGGCGACAGGCGAAGTAACTTTCTCTGTAAAGTAAGGCTTCTATACCTGCTGGCTATACCTGTAGTCGGCGTGCTGGCTAGTTCAGCAGGTATACGACCTGCCAGTTGTCGTTGATGGTAAGGGCTGCATCAAAGGTGTTGCCGGTTTTGGCCGAGGTAAAGCCTTTGATCTTGCCGGTCTTGCCTTTGGTGAGCAAAGTGCCGATCTGTTTTTCGCTGAGCTGCTTGCCGCCCATCTCGAAGGGTACCACAAACTGACAACCCTCCCGGAAGCGGCTGCAGCCATAGGCACTTTTGCCTTTGAGCATGCTGCCCTGCCGGCACTTGGGGCAGGTGGCGAAGGGATCAATTTCTGGTGTTTTCTCCGATCTCTCGAACACTACCTGTTTGTTGCCGTCGAGTTTCAGGCTGGCGTCAAAGCTATTGCCCTGCTCGTCTTTAAAACCTTTGATCACAGGCGTTTTTCCTTTGCTGAGCAGGGCCGTGATCTGCTTATCGGTCATGGTCTTGCCCTGTAGCTCGATCGGGACCAGGAAACGACAGCCCTCTTTGAAGCGAATGCAGCCGTAGGCTTTAGAGCCTTTCAAGATGTGCCCTTCACCGCACGCAGGGCAGGCGCCCAGGCCTTTGCCAGGTATAGCAGCCTCAGCAGCTGCTTTTGGTCTTTTAGTCGTAGTCTTTTCTTTTCCAGCTTTGGCAGCACTTGCTTTTGCAGGGGCAGGCTCGGGTTGGGCCTCCATGGTCACGGTGGCTTTGTCATACTTCACCTCCTGCACCAGGCTCACCACAAACTCCTGCAGTTCCTGCAGAAAAGCCTCTGCCTTAAAAGAACCACCCTCTATCTGACGCAATTTGCGTTCCCACTGCCCAGTCATCTCCGCCGACTTGAGTGTCTGGTTACGGATTACGCCGATCAGGTCGATGCCCATCTGGGTAGGCACAATCTTCTTTTTGTCCTTGCGAATGTACTGTCGCTTGAAGAGCGTTTCGATGATGGCGGCGCGGGTAGAAGGCCGGCCAATGCCGTTTTCCTTCAGCGCTTCTTTGAGCTCCTCATCATCGATCTGGCGTCCGGCGGTTTCCATGGCGCGCAGCAGGGTGGCCTCGGTATACTCCTTGGGCGGACTAGTCCACTTTTGATCGAGCAATGGCGCATGTGGGCCGTGCTCTCCCTTCACGAAGTTAGGTAGAATGCCGGCCGTTTCTTCCTCCTCTTTATTCCCGTCTTTGCCTGCGTTGCTATCTGACTTTACATCCTCAGCGCCGTAGAGCACGCGCCAGCCCGGCTCCAGGATCTGCTTGCCGCGCACCCGGAAGGTATAGCCGGCCGATTCGGCCATGACCGTGGTATTGCTCACGATACAATCCGGGTAGAAAGCGGCCAGGAAACGGCGCGTGATGATATCATATACCTCCGCCTCGCGTCCGTACAGGCTGGCCTGTGCGCCGGTCGGTATAATGGCGTGGTGATCGGTTACTTTGTTGTTGTTGAAGACCTTTTTGCTTTTCCGGATCTTGCTTTGCAGCAGCGGTGCCACTTCCTGCTGGTAGCCATTCAGACCCTGCAGAATGCCCGGTATTTTCGGATAGATGTCGTCCGGGAGGAACACAGTATCCACACGTGGATAAGACACCACCTTTTTCTCATAGAGGCTTTGGATGGTCTTGAGCGTTTCGTCGGCTGACATACTCAGTTTGTTGTTACACTCAATCTGCAGCGAGGTCAGGTCAAAGAGCTTCGGCGGACTCTCAGTGCCCTTTTTGGTCTCGATGTCGGTGATCGTGAGCTCGTCCTTTTGGATTGCCTCCAGTATCTGCTGGCCCTCTTCCTCTTTATGGAAGCGGCCGTTGGTGCTCGAAAATGTCGTGTCGCGGTATACCGTTTTGAGTTCCCAGTAAGCCTGCGGCACAAAGTTGGCGATCTCGTGGTGGCGGTTCACGATCATGGCGAGGGTAGGGGTTTGCACCCGCCCGATAGAGAGCGTCTGCCGTCCCTGGGCATACTTGAGCGTGAAAAGCCGGGTAGCGTTCAGGCCCAGCAGCCAGTCGCCGATGGCGCGGCTTTTACCGGCTTGGTAGAGCGAGTCGAACTCGGAGCCTTCGCGCAGCCGGGCAAAACCCTGCCGGATGGCATCTTCGGTGAGCGAAGAGATCCAGAGGCGTTTGAACGGCTTGCGGTAATTGGCCTCGGTGAGCACCCAGCGCTGAATCACTTCCCCTTCCTGTCCGGCGTCACCGCAGTTGATCACCTCCTCGGCATTGTCGAGTAGCTTTTTAATGATGTTGAACTGCTGCACCACGCCCTTGTCCTGCATCAGTTTGATGCCATACCTTTCGGGCAGCATGGGCAGGTCGTAGAGGCTCCAGCGCTTCCACTCGGGGCGGTAGTCGTCGGGCTCGCGCAGGGTGCAGAAGTGGCCGAAAGTCCAGGTGACCTGATAGCCGTTGCCTTCGTAATAGCCGTCTTTTCGGGTTTTGGCTCCAATCACTTGGGCAATCTCACGCGCAACACTCGGTTTCTCAGCAATGCAGACTTTCAAGGTATAGGGTAATGTTTAAGGTGACTCTAACATTCAAATTTACGCTTTTAGCCTATAAATCCCTAAACTTGCTTTGTCGTAAATACAGGCACTGGCCCCTAAAATTCAGAAACCATGCAGCCACTCGGGAAATACATTGTGATCATAGGCATAGCCGTTGTCGTCATCGGTCTGATCGTCTGGCTGGCGGGCGACAAGCTCGGCTGGTTCGGCAACCTGCCTGGCGACATCCGGGTAGAGCGCGAGAATTTCAAGTTCTTCATGCCCATCACCAGCATGATTCTGCTGAGCATTGTACTCTCGCTGCTGCTCTGGCTGTTCCGGCGGTTCTTTTGATTTTGGCAAAGGACTGCTTGACAAGAGACCACTTGACAAAGGACTTTTTGGCAATGAATTGCTCGGCAGCCCCCCCTTCAGGCAGCGTACTACCCGACTGGAATCATAGAGATTGCTCTACCTATATGGCCCTCTATACCTGATGTGATGCAGCAGGATGATGCTGCGCCGGTTTTGTTCAAGCGAGCGGCTCTTTGTGCAGAGTCTGGTTGACCTTTATCCAATAGTCTGTTGTCCTTTGCCAAAGAATTCCTTTGTCAAAATCCCTTTTATACCTTTGCGGCATCTGCTATACCTGAAACCGCTATGTTCTTCATCCTCTCCAAGCTGCTGCAGTATTTCCTGATGCCCATCATTTGGATTGCAGTACTGCTTCTGCTGGCCATATTCCTGCGATCTGTAAAATGGCGGCGCTATACCTTGATTTCAGCCACTGTGCTGCTGCTGGTGTTTTCGAATCCATTCCTGGCGAACGTGACCATGCGCGCCTGGGAACTGGAAGCCGTGCCGCTGGAGCAGGTGGAAAAATACGACGTCGCCATTATCTTGACAGGTGTGACTCAAGCTATCGGCTTTGCGGAAGACCGGGTGCATACGAACAAGGGGGCCGACCGCTTTCTGCATCCGCTCAAGCTTTACCGCAAGGGCAAAGTGGACAAATTTCTGATCACGGGAGGTATAGGCACCGTGGCCCTGGACCGCCGACCGGAGGCCGAGATGCTGCAGGAAATTTTGCTGCTGGCAGGCGTGCCGCAGGAAGACATCATCATCGAGACCCGCAGCGACAACACCTACCAAAACGCTATTTTTACAGGCGATGTACTGCAAAAGCATCCCGAATTGGAGCGTCGCCTGCTCGTGACCTCTGCCTTCCATATGCGCCGCGCCAAAGCCTGCTTCGACAAGGCAGGTATAGCCACCGATATTTTCCCGACCGATTTCTATAGCACCGAGCTGCGCTATACCCCCGACGAGCTGCTCATCTCTAACCCCGACGCTTTCCGCCTCTGGCACCGGTTGATCCATGAGGTGACCGGTTTTGTGATTTATAAGCTGGTGGGGTATGCTTGAGGGTTAATTGAGTGAATGAGTGATGGAGTGGATGAGCGAGTGTTAAATTGTTGATGGTTGAATTGTTTGGCGAGATAGGGTAGTTTGATTCTAGCGCTTTTAAGTCTTTTAAATGAGGTAGTAGTGAGTCCAAAATGTCATCACGACTATAGGAGAGATCTGGGTGATTAAAGAACTCCAGCACTATTTCAGATTTCTCACTGCGTTCGAAATGACAATAGAAGATTTAATTAGAGGGACTATTGTCGCGAACTGTCCCTACAAAAACGCCACTTTTTTTAATTATTCCCAATCGTGCACCCAACAATTCAACCATCAACAATTTAACCATTTTAAAATCACTCAATCACTCAATCACTCAATCAAACCTCACCCCACCCAGATACTCTTCTGATTCGTGAACTCCCGAATACCGATATAAGAAAGCTCGCGGCCGTAGCCTGATTTTTTGATGCCGCCGAAAGGCATTTCGGGACTGGAGGCGACCATGGCGTTCACGAACATAGCACCAGTTTCGACTTGTCGGGCGATGCGCAGGCCGCGTTCTTTGTCGCTGGTGAAAACCGTGCCTGCCAGGCCATACTTGTGATCGTTGGCTATCCGGATTGCTTCCGCTTCGTCTTTCACCACAAACACAATGGCCACGGGGCCAAACAGCTCGTCCTCGTAGGCAGGCGAGCCGGGTTTGGGGTCCCGGATGATCATCGGCTTGAAATAGGCGGAGTCCTTGCCCTCGCGTCCGCCTTCCAACACTAATTTGGCTCCTTTTTCGATGGATTCCTGTACCTGCTGCTCCAGTTCCTCAGCCAGGTCCTTGCGGGCCATCGGACCATAGTCGCAGTCTTCGGTGAGCGGGTCGCCGGTTTTCAAAGCCTGCATCTTTTCCTTCATCTTCTCCAGAAAGGCACCGGCTATACCTTCCAGCACCAGAAATCGTTTGGCAGCAATGCAACTCTGGCCAGTGTTCACCATGCGCGATTTTACTGCCACAGTAGAGGCTTGTTCCAGGTCTGCATCGTTCAGAATAATGAACGGATCACTGCCGCCCAGCTCAAGCACCGTCTTTTTGATCTCGCTGCCCGCTTTTTCGGCTACTTTGGAGCCGGCGCCTTCACTGCCAGTCAGGGTAACGGCTTTTACAAGCGGGTTTTCAATGATGGCATCCACGGCTTTCGACTCTACCAGCAAGGTATGGAACACAGCCTTCGGGAAGCCGGCTCTATGGATGATCTCCTCGATGGCAAGGGCGCATTGTGGCACGTTGGAGGCATGTTTGAGCACGCCCACGTTGCCCGCCATCAGAGCAGGGGCCAGAAAGCGGAAAACCTGCCAGAAGGGGAAGTTCCAGGGCATCACGGCCAGCACCACACCCAGCGGCTCATAGGCGATCAAGCTTCGGCTCGCTCCGGACTCGACTTCTTCATCTTTGAGAAAATCGGCAGCATTTTCGGCATAGTAGCGGCATACCTTGGCACACTTCTGCACCTCGGCAATGGAGTCCTTCACAGGCTTGCCCATTTCCAGGGTGATGGTACGGCCGTACTTTTCCGCGTCCTGCTCCAGTATTTCGGCGCAGCGGTTCATCAGGCGCGCTCTTTCCTCAAAGCTGGTGTTTTTCCATTGCTTAAAGGCTTTGTTGGCTGCCTTCAGTTTTTGCTCTACCTGTTCAGCTGTATGTGCCTCAAAGGTCTTGATAATTTCGTTGGTGGCGGGGTTTATTGTCTGTATAGCCATTTTTTCAAGTCTGCAGTGTGGTGTAAATATACGGAGACCGGGCTATTTGCGCTGCCTATGATGGAAACTCAGTCAAAACAAGGTTAAATAAAGTGTTGATAAACTTCTATTTGCGGGAATATGCGGATATTGTTACTTCTTTCGCAAATATTCCCTTTTATATAGGCGCTTTCTTACTAAATTGCCCCCTGTTAGAGAGAAAACCGATTGGACATGCTCTAACTTAAATCTAACTTCTTGGACACAACACCGCAACACGATACTGTCATTTTGCTGTTTGCCCAGACACCTGAGCAACAGGTTCGCTATAAAACGTTCACAGAGGAGCAGGGCCCCGAACTGAACGAGCAAGCGGCTGACCTGCTGTTGCAGCATACCTTGTTTGTGGCCAAAGGAACCGGCATTCCGCTGGTGGTCTTTTACCCGGAACGGCAGGAGGGAAGCAACTTCGGTGAGCGCCTGGCCAATGCCTTTCAGGAGGTGTATTCCATGGGCTATCAGCGCGTTATCTGTATCGGGGCCGATTGCGTAGACCTGAATTGTGCTGACCTTTTGCTGGCGCAGGCGGCCCTCAGCACCGGTCGTATGGTGGTGGGGCCGGGTACAAAAGGCGGCGCCTACCTGGTAGGCCTGCACATCGACAGCTTCGACCCCGAGGCGCTGGCCATGCTCAACTGGCAAACCGACGAACTGCTGAACGAACTGGTGCTCTACGGCTACCGTATGCGGGCCAGCATGGGCAGCCTGACGGTGCTCGACGAGAAGACTGAGGCGGGAAACGAAACCGACCTCTCCCATCAACTCAACATCCTACCTGTTTACCACCATCTGCACAGACAGCTGAGCGCTATTCTGAGCTAAGGCAACATGAGTCCATAGTTTCTTGTTACCTTTAAGGGTAAACAAGACTTTATAATTCTATGGAAAATACGTATTACAATCCAGCAGACCTGAAGAAATTCGGAAATATAACGGAGTTGCAGCCTGAGATGGGCCGCAAGTTTTTCGATTACTACGGCGAGGTGTTCAAAGAAGGCGCCCTGACCGAGCGCGAAAAAGCCCTGATCGCCCTGGCCGTGTCGCATGCCGTGCAGTGCCCTTACTGCATCGATGCCTATACCTCCGACTGCCTGGAGAAAGGTGCTGACGAGAACCAGATGATGGAAGCCGTGCACGTGGCCGCCGCCATTAAAGGAGGAGCTGCCCTGGTGCACGGTGTGCAGATGATGAACAAGATCAAAGACCTGACCATGTAGCCCATGTCTATACCTGTTAAATCCCTGAAGGCGCAGCACCACCAGTTTGCCAACCCGGCTTTTCAGCTGGAGGTGCTGCAGCATGCGGGAACAGAGGAAGGCGATTTTCCATTTTTCGGAGCCAAACTGCATGAGCACAAGCTATACCCATTGCGGCCCACCGGCACTACCATTTTGCAGGTGAACGTGGGCAAGATGTGCAACCAGACCTGCCGCCACTGCCACGTAGACGCCGGCCCCGACCGCAAGGAGATCATGACCCGCGACACGATGCAGCTTTGCCTCGATGCCCTGGCCAAATCCCCGCAACTCACGACAGTGGACATCACGGGAGGTGCGCCGGAGATGAACCCGGATTTCCGTTGGTTTGTGGAGCAGCTATCAGCAATGGGGCGACAGGTGATCGTGCGCTGCAACCTCACCATCATCCTGGCCAACCCAAAATACCACGACCTGCCGGAGTTTTTCAGGAAACACAGTGTGCAGGTGACGTCATCCTTGCCTTATTTCTCTGCATCCCGCACCGATGCCCAGCGCGGCGACGGCGTATTCGAGAAATCCATCAAGGCGTTGCAGCTGCTAAATGCAGTGGGGTACGGTCGGGAGGGGAGTGGGCTGGAGCTGAACCTTGTCTACAATCCGTCGGGTGCTTTTCTGCCTGTTGGTCAGAAATCGCTGGAGGGTGAGTTTAAGCGGCGTCTGCTGAGCGGGTATGGCATCGTGTTCAACAACCTGTTCTGCATCACCAACCTTCCCATCAGCCGCTACCTCGACTACCTGGTGGAAAGCGGCAACTACAGCAGCTACATGGAAAAGCTGGTAACGGCCTTCAACCCTGTGGCGGCCGCCAACGTGATGTGCCGCAACACCGTTTCGGTAGGCTGGGACGGCTACCTGTACGATTGTGACTTTAACCAGATGCTCGAGCTGAAGGTGCAGTTCGGTACCCCGCAGCACATCCGCGACTTCAACCTGGCGCAGTTAGACCAAAGAGCGATCGTGCTGAACCAGCATTGCTATGGCTGCACAGCCGGGGCCGGCTCCAGCTGCGGCGGCTCTACCACCTGATTTGCCCATGCGCTATACCTGGCTATACCTAGCGCTGTTGCTCAGCCTGCTGCTATTAGCTTGCAAGCAACCTTCGGATACGGCATACAACCTGATGCTCCGGCAGCTCTACAACCATCGCGTGGATACCATTTCGGCGGCGCAAGTGCAGCAGAAGCTTGAACTAGGTATAGCCCCGCTGCTCCTTGATACTCGCAGTAAAAGCGAGTACCAGGTAAGCCACCTGCCCGGCGCCAGGTATGTAGGCTATGCAGACTTTGACCTTTCTGACCTGAAAGACGTACCTTCGGATACAGCCCTGGTGGTGTACTGCGCTGTCGGCTACCGCAGCGAAAAGATAGGGGAGCAGCTGCAGGCAGCGGGGTATACCAACGTGCAAAACCTGCACGGCGGCTTGTTTGAATGGATGAACGAGGGGCTGCCTGTGTATGACTCGCTTGGCCAAACAGAAAAAGTGCACGCCTATACCCGCATCTGGGGCATTTGGCTTAGTAAAGGAGACAAAGTATATGACTGAGAAAAACCTCTTGATGCTCTTTGTCCGCAACCCGGAGTTGGGCAAGGTGAAAACCCGCCTGGCGGCCAGTGTGGGCCCTGAAACAGCGCTCGACATTTACCTGCACCTCCTGCGCCATACCCGCGACATCACCCAGCACCTGCCCCTGGACAAAGTGGTGTACTACTCTGAAAAGGTGGAAGAAGATGACATCTGGCCCGCGACGCTATACCTGAAAAAACTCCAGCACCCCGATGGCGACCTGGGCGAGAAAATGAAGGCGGCCTTTGAGGCGGCTTTTGCCGAGGGCTATACCTCAGTGGTCATCATCGGCAGCGACTGCCCGCAACTCACCCCCGACATCATCAACCAAGCCTTTGAGGCACTGAAAACGAACGAAGTCGTGATCGGGCCGGCATTGGACGGTGGTTACTATCTGCTCGGCATGAGGAAGCTTTACCACGATCTTTTCCAGAACAAGCGCTGGAGCACCGAGCACGTTTTTCCGGACACCATCGCCGACATCGAGCGCCTGCACCTGCGTCATACCTTATTGCCCTACCTTTCGGATGTGGACGAACTGGAGGACCTGCAGGCAAACTGGCCGGAGCTTAGCTAAACTTACTGCTCCAGCTGCACCACTTCCGATTTGTCATACCCATAAATATCCTCCCGAAACTGGATCACAGAGGATTCATCAGCCCAGGCCGTCAGGTATACGATGATGAGAGGGACGGGCTTTTTGAGCCGGATGTAATGTTCGTCTTTGTCAGATGCCAGCACTTTTTCGATGCGCTTGTCGGACAGGCCACTTCGCTCCTGCAGCAGGTATAGCGCCAGCTCTTCAGGGTTTTGCAAGCGGATGCAGCCGTGACTGAGTGCGCGCCGCTCCAGCGCAAACAACTGCCTGTCTTTGGTGTCGTGCAGGTACTGGCTCACGCGGGTGTCGAACAGGAATTTCATCAACCCCAGTTCGTTGTGCGGCCCTGTTACCTGCACGATCCGGTAGGTGAAATCAGCAGGCGCTACACTTTTCCAATCCACGCTCCAGGGACTTATCTTCTGCCACCCACCCAAGGCCGTGGGCTTGAACAGCTCCATGTCGCGCTTGGCCAGGTAGCCGGGGCTGCGCTTGAGGATGGGCAGGATTTCTTTGGAGGCAATGGAGTGGGGGATGTGCCAGTACGGGTTGAACACGATGGTATGCAACTTAGTGTGGTTGACATGGGTCGGCACGTTGGGTTTGCCCACAATAGTACGCAGGTATAGTCGCACGCTATTCTGATCAACCAGCCGCAAGGTATAGTCGGGAATGTTGACGATAAGGTAGGGCTGGGGCAGGTCGCGGCTGAAGGCTTCCCAGCGTTGCAGGCTATGCTTCAGTTGCCGCAGCCGCTGCTGAGGCGATACGTTGAGAGCGGCCACCGTGCGCGGACCCACGATGCTGTCTGCTTTGAGGGCGTGCCTCGCCTGGAAGCGCACCACGGCCGAAGCCAACTGGCTGGTATAATGTGCTGCGTTCTCCGTGGTGTCAGCGCTTGCCAGGTCGCCGGTCAGCAGCAGGTTGGCGCGCAGACGCGGGGTATAGCGGCTGGTGTCGCCGGGTCGGAGGAGCAGGTTGTTGGGGAAGGTGTGCCAGGCACTGTCCTGCAGCCCCTCGTACTGCGCAATGGCCAACCGGAGTTGCTGTTTCTGGTTCGGCACAAGCAGCCATACCTCTGTCGAGTCACGGGCTATACCTGGCAGTGCGTACAGAAACAGCAGGATCGGTAAAAGCAGGCGTGCCATGGGCGTCAGGAAAGCGGTGGTAGTTGAACGTGCGCAGTCAGTTTAAGGATAGCGCACTCGTCTCATTCAAAACATCTTAGCCTGACAATTGGTTTGCTCAGGGCAAAGGTATAAATTGGCTCCGCTGGCATGCATGCAAACAAAGCTTATCGCCTGACAGTATATTAGCCCATTGCACCGCTAAAAGCACGACAAAAGCAGCCCATGGCAACAACGATAGATAAAAGCACATTGGCCTTTCTGGCCGATCTGACACAGAACAACAACCGCGAGTGGTTCCAGGAGAACAAAAAGCGCTACGATGCCGCCCGCAAAAACTATCTGGATTTTCTGGATGAGATGCTCGAGGAAATGGCGCTTTTTGAGCCTGTTGCCATCGGGCAGAAAGGCAAGGACCTGGTGTTCCGCATTTACCGCGACGTGCGCTTCTCCAACGACAAACGGCCCTACAAAGACCACTTCGGAGCCTACGTGGCCGAAGGGGGGCGTAAGTCTATTTTGCCGGGCTACTACCTGCACCTGGCTGCCAACAATAACTCCTTCCTGGCCGGCGGCCTGTGGATGCCGCCTGCGGACTACCTCAAAGCTGTACGCCAAGAAATCGACTACAACCTCGACGGCTTGGAGCGCATCATTCAGGCGCCTGACTTCAAAAACCGTTTCGGCGGCATTCAGGGCGAGCAGCTCAAAACCACACCCAAAGGCTACGACAAAGACAATCCAGCCATCGAGTACCTCCGCTTCAAAAGCTGGAACGCCACCATGCCGCTCCCTGACAAAGTGGTGCTCAGCAAGGATTTTATGAATACCCTGCTGGATGGTTTCAGAGCGGTGAAGCCATTCAATGATTTTCTGACGGAGCCATTAAAGGATATCGGGGAGGAGTAAGGGTAAGATGTGGCTATAGCTAAGTCAGAATTGGGTCTACTGCTTATCTTTTGATCGGTCCCGTGTTTGCCATCCTTTGTACTTTACCTCTCAGTTTGGTCCAGGAGAAGGTGATAGAGCTTTTTCCTTCTGAGGATAATTGTTTTAAGCTTTTGGCTTGTGCCATCGTGAAGCTGCAGCACAATCCCGTTCGGCACGATACCGAAGGTATTGGCTCTTTTCACCGCGGCTATTTGATCAAGAGGAATCTCGGTGATGCTTACATGCTGGCGAAGGAATGTCTTGATAGGTGTAAAAATGAGTTTAGACTCAATCGCGGTGATAATTCCACCCGGTGCTAGAAACTCACTTTTCTCTATAAAGGCTCCGTACCTTGACAGCAGAATGCTTTCTGTCTGGCTTTCCTTCTTCACTACCATAGCTGTCGGCTGACAAATAGCGGTGTTTGTTAGGAGCAAGGCAGTAGCCGAGATCAAGCTTTTTGTTTTCGTATGCATTCTTAAAAAAGGTAGAGCTAAGAACAAATGTGTTTCTCTCAATCTATACCTTGTTTTTGCTCAAAGAGATGAATAGTATAATCAAGTAGTTCTGGGCCGCCCACTTTGCCGTGCCCCGGAATAATATGCTTTACGCGAGGATAGGCTGCCTTAAGATTTGCCACTGTCTGTGGCCAGGCAATCGTGTCAGCATCGGCCAGATTACCTTTGCCAGCGCCGAGCTCCTTGATTAAGCAGCCGCCAAACAGGGCCTCAGCCTTCGGGAAGTATCCGACCACATTATCATGCGTGTGTCCTTTGCCCGGATATAACACCAGCACTTTTTCGTTTCCGACTTCAAAAGTCAATTCTTTATCAAAGCCATTTTCCGGTACGGCAGTCTGATTGGCTTTGGCTAGGGCAATGGTCTTGTGACTGGCATAGGTCGGGATGCCGCGCTGCTGGAAGGCTTGCAGTCCACCGAGACAGTCCTCGTGAAAGTGCGTGGCGACTACCGCTTTTACTTTGCATCCCAGGTTTTGCTCTACCCAATTGATCAGTTCCCGGGAGGTTTGGTCTGTCGTCGGTGTATCGAAGATGATGGCTTCATCCCCATCAATAATTACCATCCCGTTACACGGCACCTTACCAAAGCTTCGGGTTTCCAAAAAGGAAAGGTGCTGGTATACCTGTTCGGCTACTTTATGTACCTCCAATGTATTGGAAGTATAGCTCAGGTGTGGTTGCTCATCTAGAGCGGTTTTTGTTTTTGCCTGCTGATGGCCGGGGGAAGATTGGCAGGAGAGAAAGCCAAACGTAAGCAGTAGACAGGGCATAAAAACTAGTTTAGGCATGAGAATAGAAAGGTTACTAAAATTTTGGCTTCGCGTTTTTATGGTATAATTATATTGACAAACAGCGTCACTGTGTTTGCACGAGGCTCTGCCGGGGCAGGTTGGCGTGCTTTTTCTGCTGGCGGTATAGGTATAGCTCGGCTACCAGCCAAATCCCCACCAAGGTATACTCCAGCGCGACCAGCCACAGATTTTCGGTGTAGGCGCTGGTGCGATAGGCGTAGTAGCTGAAAATAGCCAGGCAGCTCCAGACAATAGCATAGCGGAATTGGCTGAGGGTGGTAAGGGCTACCAGCGTGGTGATATACCAGGGATGCACTGTGGTAGCCAGCAGCAGGTATACGGTCAGGGCCGCCGCCATATAACCGGCCAGCCGGCGCACCGAGCCCAGCCTTTTCACCGCCGCCATTGACAGAATAACAAACAGTGTCGCCAGCGAGAGCAGCGGGCCGATCACCGCAATCTGGTTGTAGCCGGTCAGTTGGAAGCCCAGCCAGCGCAGCAGGTAGTAGACACTGGCATTGAACTCGAAACGCTGAAAATACAGGTCGAGGCTCTGCCAGATATTGCGCAGCACCTCCACAGAAAGCAGCGGCCAGAAGAGCAGCAATACAACAACGGCTACCACCGCCCCAAAGCCAAGAAAGCGCTTCAAGCCCAGCTTACGCCACACAAAAGGCAGAAACATGAGCGGCAGCAGCTTACTGGCGATGGCCAAGGCAAAGGGCACCGCCGCAACAAGGTAGCGCTGGTAGTGGAGCTGGTAGAGGAAAAGTAATAGAAAGAAGATCAGCAGCGCCTCCATGTGCAGGTTGCCCGTCAGCTCGAGGATCACCAGGGGGTTGAGCGCGTAAATGTGCACGTAGCGGTCAGGCAGGGCCATGCGGCGCAGAAGACGCAGCAAAAGCAGGATAGAGCCGGTCTCGGCCGCCAGTATGATCACCCGCATTACCAGGATACTGCCGGTCAGACTTTCCGGGGAAAGCACGGCTGCCAGCCAGAACACGCCCTGCAGTACCGGCGGGTAAAGCGAGTAGTAATGCGGCGAATTGAGCTGTACAAACAGTTCGGCCGTGAGGCCAGGTATAGCCATCGCCTTTTCGCCCACAAACTGCGACGGTAGGTATAGGAAGGGGTTCTCGCCGACCAGTAGCAGACGCCCGTCCCACACAAACCGGAAATAATCGTCGGACAGCGCAGGTATAGCCAGCAGGAAAAGCAGCCTGAAAAACAGCCCGGCCCCGATGCCCAGCCACACATTCATCTTCAGATTCGTGACATAGGCGTAAATGCCGAAAGCCAGCATGGTGAGCAGGAGCAGCTGCGTGAAGTTCTCGCGGGGTGTGGCATAACCCAGCGCCAAGTATACGAGGGCCGAGATACCCAGCAAGGTATAGGTCGCTATGTGCTTTTGGGCAGGGATCATGCGCGGCGGCTATGGTTGAGCGAGTATACGAAAACGGCGCCAAAACCGAGCGTCAGCATCACATGAAATGGCAACAGACCGTAGTCCTCCAGCCGGATTCCCAGCAGGATGCCATACCCGAAATAGATGGTGAGCAGCCCCTCCAGCAGCGTGACCGGATGAAGACGCGTGATGGCGTAGGTGTGATCGCGCCAGGCGTCGCCCCGGTTTCTCAAATTGTGTTTGGGTGTCCGGATGAAGGGGGTCTTTCGGCCCAGATAGCCCTCCAGCACCGCCACTGTGTTGTGCAGCGACATCCCCATCGATAGCGACAGAAAAAGGAAAAACTCAGGTATAAAGCGCCTAGCGGTTTGTTTGACGGAGCCTGTTTGCTGGTATAGAGAGGTCCAGTAAAAACCTATCAAAGCCAGCAGACTGATGATGAGCAGCGAGCCCGCCGCAAAAAGCAGTTCCAGCCCCGGTACGCTGTGTTTCAGGTATAGCATGGGCAAGCTGAGCAGCGACGTGAGCATCACACAGACAAAAATGCCACTGTTGAGCAAGTGAAACACTGCGTGCAGCCGGGTAGAAAAGGGCATGTTTGCATGCAGCACCTTACCCAGATGCTTGCGGGCGGTCTCGGCGGCGCCTTTGGTCCAGCGGTACTGCTGCGACTTTAGCGCCCCCATGGCGGCGGGCAGCTCGGCGGGCGCCTCAACGGCCTGCAGGTACCGGAATTGCCAGCCTCGAAGCTGGGCGCGGTAGCTCAGGTCCAGGTCTTCAGTCAGCGTGTCAGACTGCCAGCCGCCGGCATCCTCGATGCAGCTTTTGCGCCATACCCCGGCCGTGCCGTTAAAATTGATAAAGTGCCCGCCCTTGTTGCGACCCGTTTGCTCCACCGTAAAGTGGGCATCGAGGCCGAAGGCCTGCAGACGGGTAAGGAGCGAATAACTCCGGTTCAGGTGGCCCCATCGGGTCTGCACCACGCCAATGCGTTCGTTTGTAAAAGCAGGAATCGTGCGTTTCAGAAAATCAGGCTGCGGCACGAAATCGGCATCGAATATGGCAATGAACGCGCCCGTGGCCTGCTGCAAACCGTACTGCAGGGCACCCGCTTTATAGCCGCTGCGGTCCGGGCGCCGCACATGCTCCAGTTGCAGACCGCTTCCAGTATAGCGTGCGATCTTCTGTTGAATCAATTCACTCGTATCGTCTGTCGAGTCGTCGAGTAGCTGGATCTGGAGCAGGTGGCGGGGGTAATCGAGGGAGGCCACGGCGTCGATGAGGCGCTCCACTACGTAGCGTTCGTTGTAGAGGGGGAGCTGCACGGTCACGGCTGGCCAGGTATAGCCTGGGTCAGGTATAGCCTCCGGTGCAGATATAGCTCTGCGGCGGGTCCAGTAGAGGTAGGTGAGGTGTAGTTGCACCAAACTGTAGCAACAGATAAAAGCCAGGCAGAAACCATACACGGCAACAAGAAGAAGCTGGAGAATCGTCATGCAGCGGCTCTGGTTAAAGCTAGAGGAGCTTAAATATAGTCAATATAATCTTATAGCCTGCCAGCACCGAGCCCTTTACCGTACCCGACACTTTCGACACGCCGATGCGCTTACGGTAGTTTACGGGCACTTCCGCATAGCGGATCTTTTGTTTCGCCGCCCGCGCCTGCATTTCCACCGTCCAACCGTAGTTGCGGTCGCGCATGCCCAGTTGCTGCAGCGTGCTGAGCCGGATGGCCCGGAATGGTCCGAGGTCTGTATACCGCACGTCGTAGAGCCATCGCAGCAGGGTGGTGGCCAGCCAGTTGCCAAAGATCTGCTGGGGCATCAGGGCGCCTGCCTCCCGCTGCCCCAGCACCCGCGACCCGATCACCAGATCCGCTTTTCCCTCCAGAATGGGCTGTACCACCTGCGGCAGCTCGCCGGGGTAGTCGGAGTAGTCGCCGTCCAGAAACACGATGATATCGGGCTGCTCCGCTGCGGGCTTGCCAGCGACATAGGCTATACCTTTCAGGCAGGCATTTCCGTAACCGGGTCGGGGTTCGTCGAGCACGGTGGCGCCAGCTGCATGGGCCACGGCAGGGGTGTTGTCCGATGAGTTGTTGTTCACCACAATCACTTCCTGTACCAAATAGGCTGGTATGTCGCTGATAACGTGAGCGATAGATTTTTCTTCGTTGTAGGCAGGTATAATAACGCTGATTCGGGGCATGCTGCAATTTGGGCAAAAATATTTTGCTAAGCTATTGAGCTTCAGGTATAGCTTTTGTGGTTATTCGTGTATTAACTTTGCAGATTGAACCTTTCATCAGACGAAAGACTTTAGAAGGTTAGCACTTTTTATATTATGAGCAGAGATGTAGTTAAGATTGGAGACAAGGCCCCTGATTTTGAATTGCAGCGATTGGATGGAGGCTTTTTCCGACTTTACGAGTTGTTGAAGAAGAAAAATGTGGTGTTGTACTTCTATCCGAAGGACAGTTCATCCGATTGTACCAAACAAGCCTGCGAGTTCAGGGATCACTACGATACGTTTCAGGACCTGGAAACTGAAATCGTGTGCATCAGCTACGACAAGGCCGACGCCCACAAGCGCTTCGAGCGGATGTACCGCCTGCCTTTTACGCTGCTGAGCGACTGCGATGCCCAGATCCGGAACCTGTACGGGGTGCCGCGCAAGTTCGGTATCATGCCGGGCCGCTCCATTTATGTGATCGACAAGAAAGGCGAAGTGCAGTATGTGTTCAACTCGCTCTCCAAGCCGGCTGAGCACGTGCAGCAGGTACTCGATGTGTTGTATGACCTCAACCACGACAGTGTAGCCGAGTACGCCTAAGATTTGTAAAAGCCCTATAAAATGAAAAGGCCCGGTGCGAACAACACCGGGCCTTTGCTATGCCTACTGTTTAGGAATCAGTTCCAGTTTCTTGTCGTTGTGAAACTCCAGACTCAGGAAACCATGCTGTTTGTTAAATAGGATGCGCTTCACGTTAGTCACCTTGCTGGCGTCGCTGCGCGACACTTCATACACATCGTTATAAAGCACGCCGTTTACCTCAACCGAGGGGTAAGCTGGCTGGGCAAGGTTCAATTTGTACTCCCCCCGCTGATCCACGGCCAGCGATACTTCCAAACTGTTTTCTCGCTTCAGGAAAAAGGTCATGATGCCTGGATTGCTGTTAGTGCCTGAGCTATTTCTGGCTACATCCTGCATCACACTGTAAGCCTGTACATCAAAATGGCCGATGCAGTTATCAGACACGTTGTAGCCCTCGCCCGGAACTTGCTCGGCTATCAGCGCTGTGTTGGTATACGCGACGGTGTCACCTGCCTCGTTCAAAAAGCGAACGGTGTCTCCCCGGTCGTAAACGAGCCATTCCACATCCTTTTCGTCGAACTGGGTGGTGGTCGTGTCGCAATCTTTGCAAGAGGTAAAGAGCAGGGTGGCCAGCATCACTACACCTGCCAGCTTCATACTGTGTTTCATTGGGTGAAATTTGATTGTAATGGTAAATTGTTCCTTTGACTTAGGTATAACCATACCTAATGGTAAGAGCCGTTTTGGGGGCAAAGCGTTGCAAGGGGTAATAAAAATTATTGTCGCAACTTAAATTTTCGTGCGATTTGAGATCAGAGATCGGTTCGTGTCAGGGTACGGCCATTGGCATAGGCCACCTGCAGAAAACCAAACTCGCGATTGAACAGGATGCGGCTCACGCCAGTCGCGCCGCTGTCTGGGTTCACGACTTTGTACACATCCTGGTAGGTTATTTCTCCTACAGGCAGCGAGGCATAGTCAGGCTTGTTGATGTCAGGTATAGGAAGATCGGCTTGACCGGCTACCACCAGGTTTACGCGGATGGAGTCGGGTGTGCGCACAGCCACTACCGTCAGGGCCGGATAACGTCTCTGAGGGTGCTGCATCACGCTGGTGCGGCGGGTATAGTATTGCTCAATGCAGACGTCGGCCGGGCCAAAGCCATCGCCAGGTATAGGATCGGAATTAATTCGGGTATTCCGAAACACGCGAGTGGTGTCTGTTGTTCTGCTGTCCACCATCAGGAGGGAGTCGCCGGAGTTGTACACGGTCCAGCTGCTGTCGTCGTTTTCAAACTGGGCTACCGTGGTTTCGCAGTCGTTGCAGGAACTCAGTAAAAGCGAGGCTCCGAACAGCGACAGGTATAGGAATAGGCGAATTGACTTCATGCGTTCATCAGGCTATACTGCAAATTAACGAACTTAATTTGGTTGCTAGTCTAAAAAACGCAGATTAGTGCCCGGAGGTATAGCTAAAATGAAAACAGCCGGGCGTATACCCGGCTGTTCTGGTTCAACATTATCATCACATCACCTACTCGCGCACCCTCACCATAACAGGTACTGGTTTCAACTCTGGTCTGAACATCAGCCAAAGCACAACCCCCAGAATGGTTCCGGTCATGAAAGCAGGTATAACCACCAACAGGCCTCTAACGCCGCGGCTTTCAGCGTCGTGGTAAGTCCACACCAGCATGAAGATGACAAGTGCGGCATAGAGGGTCAGGGTTGTAAAAAAGAGTAAACTAGCTATATCAGGCAAAAACGTTTCCATTTTCAATGATTTAAGTAACACATGGTGAGGTATAAAGGCCTCACACTATTTAAACACTTATACCTGAGCTTTTGTTTATAACTATTTCAATACAATCATAGGAATATGGGTGATATGAAATTAGTATATTGTATTTATTCGGCTGGTTTGGTGCTAAAACAGAAAAAGCTGCCAGGGAAGATTGGAAAATATTTGCTCATCTTTGCATGAATCGCCAGGCTACGGTCGCCTATACTGCTTCAGAATCCTGTTGAGGATCTCCGTTAGGTAACTTCCGCTTTGAGGGCCGTAAAAGTTCATGGCGCGGGTTTCGCTTTCGTCAAGATAGTAATGCCGGTCGGGCGTGATATAGCCAGCGTAGCCCCCGTTGAAGCTGGTCACCACGACAGACTGGCCTTGCGGCTTCAGTTCAGGTACCAACTCCCCGGAATAGTCGGCTGGCACGCCCAGCAGCATCACATTGCCAAGCTGCAAGCTGCTAATATAGGTAGGGTATTTGCCGAAGAGCCAATGAAAAAGGGAAGGGGCCAAGCGGTAATTGTCAGTCAGGCGCCATTGGGGCTCAGGTAGGAATAGCTTCTGTCGGGCATAGCCGAGGCGGACCTTATGCTGCATCTCAACAGCTGGCAATTTCCGCTTAATGGCGGCTGCCAACTGCTGTCCGACGGAAGCTGTGCTCTGGTAGGTATCGCCATGGAGCGCCACCACCGCCTGACTGCCAACCGCACCAGCCGAAAACGCAGCGAAGTCCACAGTTTTTTCCAACTGGTCCACCATCTCGCCCGGGTAGTCGCGCGAAAGCACCGGATCCATGGAAGGCAGGATGGTAGCATGCGCTGAAAAAGTAGCTAGCACAGCCGTTTTGCCAGAAGCCTGTGCCATCTTGAAAAACCGGACAGTGGTATCCCGGCCAGCCAGAGAGTCTGTGAGGCGGTTGCGAACCAGGCGGGAGGTATACGCCTCGCCGTAGCCGAGTCGGGCAGGTTGCTTGTTTTGCCGGGCCAGTTGAATGCTCCGCACAATGTGCGCTGCCGTTTGCTTTACAATTTGCTCACTATACCTGCCGGCCATCAGCCAGCCCACCAGGTTCTCCCCCCACCCGCCGAAACTGGTGTGCGTATGGGTGGCGCTCAGGTATACCTGCCCGGGCTGTAGCCCCAGCCCCGCATAGGCTTTCTCCAATTCGGCCGTCACGGTCATAGGCGCGATGAGCATGTCCAGCGAAACAAAAAAGACCTCAGTCTGGCCGTTGTCAAACGCGAAGGTGCGCACCCAGGCGGAGTCATGCACAGCACTATACCTGAGCCCCCTTCGCTTGCCGTAGCCGGCTAGTGGAGAGCCGGCAGGGGGTGTGATGTTCACCTTGGCCCAACCCACCTCCAGCGAGTCGCTCTCAGTGGCAACCGGTGGCTGCTGCCCGAGTTCCTGCAGGGTAGCGCGGTAATAATCGGTCTGCGTGTACGGGGTATGGTCTACGCGTTTCAGCAGGCAGCCCTGCATTGTGCAAAGCAGCAAACTGAGTAGGGTCAGCAGGGTAATATGGCTGTGTTTCCGGGATTTCAAGCATGCGAAGGTATAAAAATATTCAGCAAACAGCAGGCTGGCCTTTCGCCAGCACCGCCAATTTACCTGCGTAAGTTGTTTCGCTTTCAGGCAATATCGCTTAAATTTGACGTTCCTTATCCGAAAAGGGTGTCCCTTGCTGCGAGAGGAAAATAGTGGGGAAGGACTCCTAAAACTGTCTGTATACCTTGTGACCGCATCTTTCCCCACGGCTGTGTTGCTTATTTTTTACCAAAATACATGGAATTAAACGTTGACCACTTAATCAAGATTGCCACCGAGCTCTCTATCACCATCAAACAGGTGGAGGCCACGGCAACCTTGCTGGACGAAGGCGCTACTGTGCCTTTCATCTCCCGTTACCGAAAAGAGGCTACCGGCTCGCTCGACGAAGTGCAGGTAGCGGCCGTGCGCGACCGCCTGGAGCAGCTGCGCGAGCTCGACAAACGCCGCGAAAGCATCCTCAAGTCCATCCGTGATCAGGAAAAGCTTACCCCCGAGCTGGAGGCACAGATCATGGCCGCCGAGACCATGGCCGTACTCGAAGATATTTACCTGCCTTACAAACCAAAGCGCCGTACCCGCGCCACCATCGCACGCGAGAAAGGACTGGAGCCGTTGGCCCAGCGCCTGTTTGAGCAAGAGAACTTCGATGTGGCAGCTGAGGCTGCCAATTTCGTCTCAGAAGAGAAAGAGGTGAAGGATGCCGAAGAGGCCCTGGCCGGTGCCCGCGACATCATGGCCGAGTGGATGAACGAGAACGCGGAGGCACGTTCCACCATGCGCCAGCTTTTCGAGAAGAAGGGCACCTTCAAAAGCCGCGTGATGATGGGCAAGGAAGAGGAAGGCCAGAAGTTCAAGGACTACTTCGATTGGGAAGAGCCGATCGAGAAAGCCCCTTCGCACCGCATTCTGGCCATGCGCCGCGGCGAAACTGAGATGGTGCTGCTGCTAAGCGCCCAGCCGGACGAGGAAGAAGCGCTGGACAAACTCGAGCGCATGTTCGTGAAAGGCAACAACGCCGCCGCAGAGCAGGTGAAGCTCGCCGCTAAGGACTGCTACAAGCGCATGCTCAAGCTCAGCATGGAAACCGAAGTACGCCTTTCCTCCAAGAAACGCGCCGACGAAGAAGCTATCCGTGTGTTCGCCGACAACCTGCGTCAGCTGCTGCTTTCCTCGCCACTTGGTCAGAAAACTGTACTGGCGTTAGACCCGGGTTTCAGAACCGGCGTGAAGTCGGTGGTGCTTGACAAACAGGGCAAACTGCTGCACAACGAAACGATTTACCCGCATACCGGTGCGCACAAGGAAAGCGAAGCCGCGCAGGCCGTCAGGTATATGGTCACCCGCTTTGAGGTAGAGGCCATTGCGATCGGCAACGGCACCGCCAGCCGCGAGACGGAAGCTTTCGTGAAGAGCCTGAAATTGCCAGCTTCGGTGCAGGTGGTAATGGTGAACGAAAGCGGTGCCTCTATCTATTCTGCTTCGGATGTAGCCCGCGAGGAGTTCCCAGACCAGGATGTAACCGTGCGTGGCGCTGTGTCTATTGGCCGTCGTTTGATGGACCCGCTGGCCGAATTGGTGAAGATCGATCCGAAATCGATCGGCGTAGGCCAGTACCAGCACGACGTGGACCAGACGGCTCTGAAACATTCACTTGACGACGTGGTGATGAGCTGCGTGAACGCCGTGGGCGTGGAAGTGAACACCGCCAGCAAGCAGCTGCTGACCTATGTATCTGGTCTCGGACCAGCCCTGGCGCAAAACATCGTGGACTACAGAAACCAGAACGGACCTTTCAAAACCAGAACTGAGCTGAAGAAAGTAGCGCGCCTGGGCGATAAGGCTTTTGAGCAGGCGGCGGGCTTCTTAAGAATCCGTGATGCCAAAAACCCGCTTGACGCATCGGCGGTGCACCCGGAAAGCTACCCGATCGTGGAGCAGATGGCCAAAGACCTGGGCGTAACCGTGCTGGATTTGATGCAGAAAGAAGAGCTGCGCAAGCAGATCAACCTGAAAAGCTACGTGACGGATACTGTTGGTTTGCCGACACTCCAGGACATCCTGAGCGAACTCGCAAAACCAGGCCGTGACCCGCGCCAGACGTTTGAGGCTTTCAGCTTCACTGAAGGTGTGAACGAGATTAAAGACCTGCGCGAAGGCATGAAACTGCCGGGCATCGTGACCAACATCACGGCTTTCGGGGCCTTTGTGGACGTAGGGGTGCACCAGGACGGCTTGGTACACGTAAGCCACCTTTCCGACCGCTTTGTGACCAACCCGCACGACGTGGTGAAGGTAGGGCAGAAAGTGGACGTAACCGTGCTGGAAGTAGACGTGCCGCGCAAGCGCATCTCCCTGAGCATGAAAGGCGACCCAACTGCAGCCCGCCCAGCTGGTGGTGGCGGCAAAAAAGGCGGTGCCAAACGAGAAGAAGAGCCAGCCAACGATTTTGCAGCGAAACTGGCCATGCTGAAAGGTAAATTCAAATAAGCTATACCTGGTTCAGGTATAGAAAAGCCCCGGCGAACAGCCGGGGCTTTTTTTTGTATGAGCCACTTTTTGACGATCTGAAAGCTAGCTAGAACCAGTAAGAACTGAATGGGTTGCAGTCAGTGGATAAACATTGTTTCCTGGTATATTTTGTAAATTGAATATTTATAGTGTGGTTTGCGCATATTTTAACCAAACCACTTTTATGAAAATCAAATTTTTGCTTTCTCTGCTGTTTGTTGTAGGTATGATATCTACATCAATTGCACAATCTGTTTCATTTGGTCCACGTGTGGGCGCTACGTTCTCAAAGCTTAGCCTATCGGACGGTGAGGACGATGAGATGGAGGATGAATTAAAGTATAACCCTGGTTTGCAGTTTGGTGCAGTGGCCAACTTTACTGTAAGCGAATTAGTGTCAATTCAGCCAGAGCTCCTTTTTATACAGAAGGGTTTTAAAATGGGTGACAGCGACGCTTACATTAAGGGCAAAAGTAACTACATCGAAGTACCGGTGCTAGCAAAAGTTAGTTTTGGGTCGGAGCAAGTAAAGGGCTTCGTAACGGGCGGTCCTACAGCCGGCTACCTGGTTAGTGGCAGATCTTCGATCAAGTTTGGCGATAACGAAGTAAACACTGATTATGAGTTTGAAGACGAAGACAACAGAATGGAGTTTGGCGCTAGCTTTGGCGTAGGCTTAGCATATGGCCTTGGTGCAGGAGCACTTAACCTGGATGTGCGCTACGGATTTGGCCTCACTAACCTTTACGAAGTAGAATCAGGTGAGAGCAAATCTAAAAACCGTGTATTGGGAGTTTCTGTAGCTTATCTGTTCGGGAAATAATTATCCTACTGTTAAGATATTGTGAAGGGGCTGCCTTTTAGAGGCCGCCCCTTTTATTTTTAGGATTACCAACGGAGATGCTTGCTTATACCTGATTAGAAGGAGATATAAACTGCACACAGCAACTATAATAGCACCAACCCACGTATCCACTAATACAAAATAGAACAAAACCAATAAGCTATGGATACATACAACCCCAATTATTCGAAGATGCTCCAAACGGAGCATATATTTCCGCCTGCCTCGGGCTCCAGCCATATCAACGTGGGGCGGCCGGAGCGTGTACTCTCCGCCGTAGGCGGCGCAGCAATGGCCCTGGTCGGACTGCGGCGGGCTGATACTGTTGGCTGGCTGACCGCGCTGGCTGGGGGAGCGCTCATATTCAGGGGCATGACGGGCTTCTGCTTCGTGAACAATATGATTGGCCGTGACACGGCCGAGAACGAGGACATTTCAGTGGAAATCATCAAGACCATCACCGTGGAACGGCCCCGCACAGAGGTATACCAATTCTGGCGTATGCTCGAGAACCTACCGAAATTTATGGAACACCTGGAAAGCGTCCGGTCCAACGGTCCGCAGCGCTCGCATTGGGTAGCCAAAATTCCGGGCGGCATGGGCACCATTTCCTGGGATGCGGACATCATTCACGAAAAAGAAAACGAGCTGATCGCCTGGCGCTCCCTGCCTAACTCCGACATCGACAATGCCGGTGAGGTACGATTCTCGGATTCGCCGGATGGTCATGGCACCATTGTGCAGGCAGTAATCTCCTATAGCCCGCCAGTTGGTTCTGTGGGAGGGCTGGCCGCCAAAATGCTCAACCCGATGCTGAAGAGCATGGTAGAAAAAGACCTACGCTACTTTAAGCGCTATATGGAGACAGGCGAGGAGAAGCACAAACACCACCAGCCACTCGGCGCTACCTGATGCGCAGGTAAACAGCGTTAAGTCACATAAACGAAAGCAGGTATGGCGATTAACTATACCTGCTTTTTTTTGCCTCACCTGAACGGCATATAGTAACTATTGCGTTATTTGCATATCAGTATGTATGATAATCTGCTGAAGATGAAGAGACTATCTAACGTGGCTTTGCTCCTGATACTGCTGGTTGCTGGTTTGTCCTGCAGGCAGGCACAGGATATCAAGGCGTTTACCGAAGCAAAGTATAGCCTGCGGAGCGTAAAGGACATCAAACTGAATGGAATTGATGTAGAGGAACGCATCCAGCAGCGGCGCGGCTTTTCGAACGAGGAGCGCGACAGTCTGCTGACAGCCGTCACCAGCAACTCGCTGGAGCTAGGCGCTACGCTGGCATTGCACGTCACCCTGCAGGAGCAAAGCGAGGAAAAGCGAAACCTGACCATTACGCGCCTGAAATGGCTGCTGGAAGTGGAGGGCGAAGATGCGCTGACAGGCACCATCGAAGAAACCATGGTGCTGCAGGAAGGGCTGAATTCGTTGCCGATCTCCACACCAGTGGGGCTTCCCTCGCATGAAAACCTGCCAAAGTACACAGGCCTGTCCCGCCTTATCACCCTACTGGGCCAGCGAACGGACATCAGGGAGCACGTGACGCTCAAGATCAAGCCCACTATCAAAACACCGGTAGGGAACATCGAGTCACCGGCCTTTATCACGGTCAGTAAACCAAGCAGTCTGGTCGCTTTCTTTAAACAGTAACTCGGTCGATTTCTTCCGCTCAGGTATAAGCTCTCTGGAAAAACTAGAAGTGTAATTCTGGCAAAGTAGTTGCATAGCAAGCTATACCAGCCTCCACGCATTTTTCGTTTTGGATATGCTGTGTCTATCCATCACCAGAAAGGGAAAACATATGAACCGATTGAAGATAACGAGCCTGGCCCTGCTATTGGCCCTGTCGCCCTTCTTGGGGGTGCTAGCCGAGCAGCTGCCAGCTCCCGAGCCTTATACCTCCGCCAACGCGGCCCCCCGCGATGTGATCACTGAGATCATAGATGTGATCGGACTGAAGCCACGCTTTGAGGTGCGCTCCGCCAACATCGAAAACGCCGCTGCTGTGATCCACAACGGCAAGCGCTACATCCTTTACAACGAACATTTTCTGGATGCCATCAACAACGCCGTGCACACCGACTGGGCCGGCGTTAGCATCCTGGCCCACGAAATCGGGCATCACCTCAACGGCCATACCTTGTCGCGGCAGGGAAGCAACCATGCCGATGAACTGGAGGCAGACGAGTTTTCGGGCTTCGTGCTCCGCAAAATGGGTGCAAGTTTGGAGGAGGCGCAGGCTGCCATGCAGGTGCTGTCTGATGAAAGGAGCTCTGCCACGCACCCGGGGCGCAGCTACCGGCTGGCGGCAATCAGCAGGGGCTGGGGCAATGCCGATGCCCAACTGCTGGCCAGCGCAAACGGACAGCAGCAACAGCCGGCAGTAACCAGAAGCCGGCCGCCACAGCAGGCAAGAGAGCAAGTACAGCCACCGTCGGCCAGAGCCAACACCGTATCGCAAGGGCTGGATAGCCGGCTAGTGCTGCGGAGGGTCGTGTTCAACAATGCACCCGACGAGCAGTTTTTCCTGACCACAAGATTGCAACTGGTACACATGACCGAGCGCGGTGCCCGCATCATCGGCAAACTGGCCCGCACCAACAACCGCGACTACCCTTTCTATTTCGAGAGCGATTACCTGCAAGGCCTGTTCGTGACAGACAGTGGCGTGCTGGTTAACCAGCGTGGCCAGCGAGTGGGGCATTTCAGCTAAAAAATTAGTGATGGCGGCCAATTATTGAGTAGACAGCGCAGGCGGCTTTGTGCAGCGGTAGCAGGATTCGCTAACTTGCCGGTGTAACCAAGATGCCTAAAACTATGAAATCTATTAACTTTGGCTGTCGGGTGCTCCTGCTGCTCCTGCCAGTGCTGCTGTTCTCTTCCTGCGATGACGAGGATTGTATCCGGGGAAGGGGCGATGTGGAGACCCGGGAGTTTAACCTGGATGCGGTCAGCGGACTGCGCGTGAACGGGGATGCCCGCGTGTTTGTTAGGAGGGGAGCTACGCAGCGAATTGAGGTGCGGGCGCAACCGAATGTGCTGGACGCGATTAACACCAGTGTCTCGAATGGCCTCTGGTATCTCAGTTTCGACAGGTGCCTGCGCAGCCACAAAACCATGGAGGTACACATGACCGTGCAGGAGTTGAACAGTGCCGAAATGATCGGGTCTGGTCGCATAGAGCTGCTGGACGAGTTTGAGACAAACGACTTCCGCGCTGTGCTGGATGGCTCAGGCTCCCTCCGCATAAACGTATCGGCGGATAGAGTCAACAGCAGGCTGACTGGTTCTGGCAACATCGAGCTGATAGGGGAGACGGACGGACAGGAAATCAGCCTGACCGGCTCCGGAAACGTAAAGTCCTTTGGACTGCGCAGCGAAAGCGCCGGCGTGGCGCTGAGCGGCTCCGGCAATGTGGAAGTTCATGCGGCCAATGAGCTGGCTGTTACAATCTCCGGAAGCGGAAATGTGTACTATCAGGGTAGCCCCAATATTAACTCAACTATTTCAGGCTCAGGCAAGGTAATCAAGCGCTGAGCAGCACAAAACAAATGATCAGAAAGACAAATCTCTTACATATCGCCCTACTGCTGGGCATCGTCTTATTTGCCTTTTCGTGCGGCACTAAGAGCGACGTAGATGCTTTTAAGGAAGCAAAGTATAGCCTGTCAGGTATAAACGAAGTGAAGCTGAACGGCGTGAATGTGCTGAACAAGAAAAGGCCTGAGGATTTTTCCTTTACGGAGGCAGCCCTACTGCTTTCAGCCTTCTCAGACAATAACCTGTCCGCCTTCTCGAGCCTGGGGCTAAACGTGGAACTGGGCGAGGGTAACCAGGACCGCAGCATGACGGTGACCAAACTGAAGTGGCAGTTGCTGCTGGATGGCAAGCAAACCCTGAGCGGCATCGTGGACGAACCAGTAGAACTTCGACATGGCCTGAACACCATCAACGTGCGCACGCCCATTAAACTGGCGGAGGAAAACGGCAGCTCCGGACTGAATAACCTGTTGCGGCTCGTTACGATGTTTTCTGAGAAAGATAAGGGCAGCCGACCGGATATTTTACTGCAGATCAAACCCACCATCCAAACCTCTGTAGGGCCGGTAGAGGTACCTGCCTTTATTGATGTGAAGAAAATGTAAAAAACTAGAATACAATTAGTTGCTATACCTGAACGGGCCGGTCTGCAGATCGGCCCGTTCTGTTTTCAGGACTTCAAAAGCCATCCGGGAGCATCTGAGAGGGGTTCTGTAATTTGTTTTAAAATAATTGTAACATTTGTATTTGATGAACGTATGTGGCACGCTCCTTGTTTAAATCACATCTGACAACCATTTGTAAGACCAAAAACAGGAACGAACATGGAATTCGACGTAATTGTGGCAAACGACTTGAAGGCACTTGTATACAGAGTACAGGACTACGTGAAAACTGGATGGGTGCTGAAGGGCGAGGTATTTGAGAAAGACGGAAGCTATACCCAGGAGGTGGAGCGTCGTGTGGCGGACAAGAAGAAGCCTGCTGCACGTCAGAAAAGCTGGGTTTCCTGGCCTGTGCTGGACAACTAATTTTTTGTAAAGGCGTGCTTGCGATTTTGTAGTAAATTCGCTCAAAATAAAACTTATGAAACGCCGTCTCTCTTTTGTCTTCTTACTAATTTGTACTCTTCAGCTGTCAGCACTCGCTCAGAAAGCAGTGCTCAATCCGCAGACCCTGCTGCGCGACGTGAAGGTGCTGTCCGCCGACTCGATGGCCGGCCGGCTGAGCGGCACAGAGGGCAACCGGATGGCGCAGGAGTACATTGAAAAGCGTTTCAGCGAGATCGGGCTGCAAGCCTATAACAACAGCTACCGCCATACCTTCCGCCTCGAAAGTAGGGGCATCGTAGTGGAAGAGGCCATCAACCTGATCGGCTTTATACCTGGCAAAACAGACAAAACCATCGTGCTGACGGCGCACTACGACCACGTAGGCGTGCGAAAGGACGAGATCTATAACGGCGCCGACGACAATGCCTCCGGTGTAGGCGCGCTGCTGGCCGCTGCAACCTATTTCAAAAAGAACAAACCTTATTATACCCTGGTCTTTGCCGCGCTCGACGGTGAGGAGCTGGGTTTGCAGGGCGCTAATGCCTTTCTCGAAAACCCTCCGCTCGCACTGGACCTGATTCAGCTGAATGTGAACATGGACATGCTCAGCCTAAACGACAAAGGGGAGCTCTATGCCAGCGGCGCTTACCACTATCCGGTGCTGTTGCCGTTGCTGCAACAGATCAAACCAAGACCGCAGGCCAGGCTGCTAACAGGGCACGACCGTCCTGAGCAGGGCAAAGATGACTGGACGCGTCAGTCAGACCATTATCAGTTCCACAAGCGCCAGATCCCTTTCATTTACTTCGGCGTAGAAGACCATCCGCACTACCACAAACCAACGGATGTGTACGAAAATATCAACCCCACTTTTTATCCGGATGCAGCCGCACTCGTAATCGATTTTGTGCAGTTGCTGAACAAGAAGCGTCCTGCTTTGCGCGCAACTGCCTCAGCCGTTGAGTCTTATTAAAAGCGACTGCCGTTAGCAGAGCCTATTCCAAATTATAATATGGTATAGCTAAGTTTATCTTATCATGGCTATATTATAATGTATTTATAAATTTTCATGATCCTTTCCGGTGGCCTTGCGTAGATAGGGGAGCAAGCCCGCCATTCCGATACCTGGGCTGCCAACCACACAAACCCTAAAGAGAAACCTGTCTGAAGCATGAACAGGAGCAGATACTTCCTACTACTATTAGTTTTGGTCACCCTTTCTGTTTGCACTACCGCCCAGGCGCAGGATAATGCCATTCGCCGTATGGGTATGAGCAAGATCCCGGAGCGTGGTCTGGTCATTCAAGCTAGCGCAGGTCTGGCCGCTGTGAAAAGCGACATTTGCGGAAGCTACGATTGCAACGATATTGGCCCGGGCTTCGGCATTGGCGCCTTGTTCAAGTATAACCCCTTTTGGTCCATCAGCGGCGAGGTGGAGTACATTAAACTGGGTGCCTCCGAGAAGACTTTTCAGGACAATATCACGTTTGAGTCGAGGGTGATCGAGGTGTCCGGGATGCTGGTGTATAACCTGATGGACAGCTACGCCGGATCCAACAACTACCGCTCGACGCGCAAGCGCTTTGCAGTGCCTTTCGTAAAAGGCGGCGTAGGCTTCGTTTACTACACGCCCAGTTCCTATCCCACTAACAGGGCTCCTAATTCTGACATTACCTACGACCGTCTGCGCTCCTATCCGGCCATTGCCGGAGTTATTCCGTTTGGCGGCGGTATACGCTTCCGCTTTTCCGACCAGATCAGCGTAGCGCCTGAGGCCACCTACCACCTGACCACTACTGATTACCTCGATAATGTTACCCGCGTAGAGAACACCAAAGATCACTATGCGACAGTGTCGGTTAAGCTGCTCTATACCCCGATGCCTAAAAACGAAGTGTTCACAAGCAAACGACAGGGGGTGAGCCCTTTCAAGAAGAAGAAATAAGCGGCGCGTTATACCTGTCCTTTACCGGTTTACGAACCCAGCCCGCACTCCTTCCCGTAGACCCAATAACCGGAACAGTTGCCTGTACGCTGCATCCGGTTATACCTGCTATACCTGTGTAAACTATGAAATCAGAACAGAGAAGAAACCTGTGGTGGCTGGCCGCCGGAGCGGGCGCCTTGCTTGCGGCACGTGCCATCAACCGTAAACTGAATGCCTATAGCTTCCGAAACAAGACAGTGCTGATAACGGGCGGCGCCCGCGGACTGGGCTTCGTGATGGCGCGCCAATTGGCCAATGAGGGCGCCCGGCTGGTGCTATGCTCCCGCGATGAAAGGCAGCTCGAAGACGCCCGCATGGAACTGGCTGGCAATGGTGCCGATGTGATGGTGTTTCCCTGCGACGTGACCCAGCAGGCGCAGGTAGAGGAAATGATTGGGCGGGTGCAGCAGGAATTCGGACAGATCAATGTGCTGATCAACAATGCAGGCATCATCACGGCGGGTCCACTGGAGGAGATGACCGTGAAAGACTTCGAAGAGGCCATGCAGACCCATTTTTGGGGACCCCTCTATACCACGCTGGCCGTATTGCCTTCCATGAAAGCCCGCGGCGGCGGTCGCATCCTCAACATCGCCTCCATTGGCGGAAAGCTAGGTGTTCCGCACCTGGTACCTTATAGTGCCAGTAAGTTTGCCTTGGTGGGTCTATCCGAAGGTTTGCGCGCTGAGCTGAAGCAGTATAATATCACCGTGACCTGCGCCTCTCCGGGCCTGATGCAGACCGGCAGTCCACGGCATGCCAACGTTAAGGGACAGCATGAAGAGGAGTATACCTTGTTCAAGATTGTCGACTCGAGCCCGCTGACATCCATCAGCGCTGAAAGCTCTGCCAAGTCTATCCTGGATGCTTGCCGCCACGGGGATGCTGAAGTGGTGACGTCTATACCTGCTAAGATCGGTGCATTCGTACACGGCATCTCCCCGGAAACCACGACCGATATTTTTGAGCTGCTCAACCGCATGCTACCCGGCCCAACTGGCGAGCAGCGGGCCAAGAAAGGCTACGAGAGCGAAACGCCGCTTTCCATGTCGGGCCTGACGGAGCGCACGCAAAAGGCGGCTTTCCGAAACAACGAACTCTAACTTATACCTATACCTGATGGCAGGCCATACCCTGGCTTTGCCTATATTCGCCCTTATGGAAATCAAGAAAAGAGAAACGGCCTACGACGGCTACTTCAAAATCTATAAACTGACCGTGGCCCAGAACGGCCATACCTTTACGCGGGAGCAATTTGACCGCGGCACCGCAGTAGCTTCCATGGTATACGACACAGAGAAACAACGCTACATCCTGACCCGGCAGTTTCGGGTGGGCTCTGAATCGGAACTGGTGGAAGTGGTGGCCGGTATGGTAGACGAAGGCGAAAACCCCGAAACCAGCATTGCCCGCGAGATAGAGGAAGAAATTGGCTACCGTGTGGACAGCCTGAAGCATCTGCACACCTTTTATTCATCTCCGGGCGGCACCACCGAGAAAGTGCTGCTCTACTACGCTGAGGTATCGCACCAGCATGCCGAAGGGGGTGGCAAGGACGACGAGCACGAACACATTGAGCTGGTGAGCTATACCCGGGAAGAGCTGCTGAAAGAAAGCTTTACCGATGCCAAGACGATCATCGCCCAGCAATGGGTGCAGCTGCAAGGCTAAAGGCAAGGTATACAGGTATAAAAAAGCCTCAGTCACCGTTTTTGGTAGCTGAGGCTTTTAGTTTTAGCAGAATCACCGTGCCACTCCGGGCTTCAGTTTGTCTGCAAACACTTTTTTGAACTTCTCTACTTTCGGTCGGATCACAAAACTGCAGTAAGGCTCGTGCCCGTGCGTGTTGAAGTAGTTTTGATGATAGTCCTCGGCCGGGTAAAATTCCTGCAAAGGTTCAATCGTGGTCACGATTGGGCTGTCATAGGCGCCTGACGCATCAAGCTCCTTTAGGTATCTTTCCGCTTTTTCGCGCTGTTCGTCGTTGTGATAGAGCACGATAGAGCGGTACTGTGGCCCGATGTCGTTGCCCTGTCTGTTCAGGGTGGTCGGGTCGTGGGTGCTCCAGAACACTTCCAGCAGCTCGTCATAGCTGATAGTGTCCGGGTCGTAGGTAATTTGCAGCACCTCAGCGTGGCCGGTGGTGCCGGAGGTAACCTGTTTGTAGGTCGGGTTCTCCATGTGCCCCCCTGCGTAGCCCGACTCCACTTTCTGAACGCCCGCCAGTTCCTGAAACACCGCTTCGGTGCACCAGAAGCATCCTCCTCCAAATGTTGCTTTTTCCATCTTTCTCGCTTTAAAATACGTACAGGCTTTCAGCTAAAAGCCATCGGCTATACCTGTGCAAAGGTATAGGGACTAAACAGAAAAGCCTGCCATAAGTTTTAATTACGCATATTTCGCATTGTGCTTTGGGCGTCGGCGGCCCCCTCCAGCGTCAGGTATTCAGCCTGCAAGGCCCTGATCTTGAGCTTGTCGCTGTTCGAAAGCTGGTTCTCCACTTGCCCGCGGCGCTGGTTAAGTTGGCCGTATACATTGTCTACGTAGTCCCAGTCGTGCTGTGTCCAGTTGCGGCGCTTGGCCCGGATTACGCCCATAAAAGTCAGGTAGGCTTCGCGCATGTCCTGCGGGGCGATGCTTTCGGTGTCTTTGAACTCACGGAGCAGCTGCTCTTCCCACTGGTCGAGCTCGGCGCGGTCGAGCGGTGTGCTCAGACGGCGCTCCTGGCGGTTCTCCCAGCGTTCGTAGCGCTCCTTCAGGCGGGCGTACTCTGCTTTGGAGTCGGCGGAGAGACTATCGAGATTTTCCTCTATCTCCGCGCTTCGCTTCCTGAAATCTTCTTTAATGCCGGGCATTTCGCGCTGTATGGCCGTGTCGCCCCGCTCCACTTTCTCGTTCATCCAGCCCCGCAGCGATTCCAGTCGTTCGCCTACGGTGCGGCCGGTGCGCTCCACGCGGGCCGTGTCGGCAGGCACTTCTACTGTTATTTCTTCGGTTTCCTGGGCGGTGCGGTTTCCTTCGCAGCTCCAAAGCAGCAAAACTGCGAGTAAACCAGTCAGGTATTTGGGTTTGAGGTTAAGCATTTATTTTTCAAATTTTTAGGGTTGGTGCGCTATGGCGATGTCTATACTTGCCATCATACGCAAAGCAACCCGACAAGATGCTTTCTAGGGATTCACGGCCAAAAGGGGCTTGTCTTTGCTGATGCCGTGGCCGTAGGGGTAGTGCCTGTTAACGGTAACGGGTAGCTTGCCGCGCGCCGGTATCTTCCCGAAAAGCAGCTTGGCCGCCGCCACCTGCGCGTGCATGTGGGCCTGATAAGCCATGACGAGCGCGCGACTCTTATGTATGTCCGGGAACTGGTTTAAGGTATAGGGGTTGTCAAAAAGCGTCATGACGGTCCGGTTAGAGCGGGCCAGGTCTGACACAAAGTCGACTGCTTCTTTGGAATAGCCCAGGCGGTTGCTTGGCGCTACACTCGGCCCGTAAAGCCCCACCACCACCAGGTCGTAGCCCCTGAGCTTCTGCTTCATTTTCTTTACCTCTTTGGCATTGGCCTTCCGTGATAGCACAAAGTTGGCATCGATGCGGGCATACTTGTTTACCTCGCGCTGGAAAATGCTGGGACGCACCACACCGAACGAGAGCGTGGCAATGGTTTTTCGCTTCTTCTGGCGGATGGGCAGCAGGTTCTTCCGGTTGTTGAGCAACGTCATGGCGGCCTCGGCCAGTGCGTGATTGGTGCTGTCGGCTATACCTGGGTTCAGGTCTTCATACAGATTCTCCAGTTCGATGGGCTTATACCTGTCCAGCCCCACCCAGGCTTTGGCAGCCAGCATTTTTTTGCAGCGCGCGTCAATCTCTTCTTGTGTGATATAGCCCAGGGCGATAGCTTGCTTGATGGCCTGTATGGCTTTGGGCACGCTGTTGAGGCGCTCCAGTACATCATTTCCCGCAATAAGGGCGCGTGCCTCCGCCTCTCCGGGAGGAAAATACTTGGTCACGCCCTTCATCACCATGGCATCTGTGAAGACCAGTCCTTTGAACTCCAGTTTTTTCTTGAGTAGGTTGGTCACAATGGGCCTGGATAGGGTAGAGGGCAGGTTCATGGTAGTGTCGAGCTCGGGCATGTGCATGTGCGCCACCATGATGCCGCCAATGCCGTGCTTGATTAGTTCCCGGAAAGGGTATAGCTCCAGCGAGTCGAGGCGAGCTCGGTCATGGGGGATGATGGGCAGGTCGTAGTGGGAGTCCACGTCGGTGTCGCCGTGGCCCGGAAAGTGCTTGGCCACCGCAATGATACCGTTCTCCTGCATGCCGCGCATGTAGGCCAGGCTTTTGGCGGTCACGTCCAGTTTGTCCTCCCCAAAGGCCCTGTAGCTGATGATAGGGTTCTGGGGGTTATTGTTGATGTCGGCCACCGGCGCGAAATTGACGTGCATGCCCAGCCGCTTGAACTCCTCGGCCACCTCTGCCCCCATGCGGTAAATCAGGCCATTGTCCTCGATGGCGCCCATCATCATCTGAAACGGATACTGCACGGTGCTGTCAAGTCGCATGCCCACACCCGTCTCGGCGTCCATCGAGATCAGGAGCGGCACTTTGGAGGCGGCCTGCAGGCGGTTGTTCAGAATAGCCTGCCGCACGGGTCCGCCCTGAAAATAGATGATGCCGCCCACTTTATACTTTCTTACCAGGTTCATCACGTCCGCCTCGTACTTTGGGCCTTTGTTGGAGAATGCCTCAATGATGATGAGCTGTGCGATGCGCTCCTCCGGGCTCAGCGTCCGGAAGACAGAGTCCACCCAGGGCGAAGGGCGCTCGATGGCCTCTATCAGGGAACCCGGCCGCGTATAGGGAGCCTCCTTGGGGAAAAACTCCGGATTGTCCTTCTCATCACGCGCATAGGCCTTGCTCGTGTCGGAGCTTTCGCAGGCACTCAACAGCAGGATACTGCAGAGCAACCAGATGCAAAGTGCTGGCAGACGGCTGGCTATCGGGTGAGGCAGGTTGGCGTGCATGGTACTCTTGGTGAAATCACCTCTGTTACTTCTCAATTTTATTCGGTTTAGGACGACAGGCCTTATACGCTACAGTGCATGGCCGAAATGGAACTGATACGATATAGAACGTGAAAAGTACGGATTACGCATGCGAATTGTGACCGGTAGCCCTTATCTTGCTGCTGTGCGGGTGTAATTGGTGCACGACCAGACACCACCCCGCTACGTATAGCCTGACCACGACTAAAAGAGGAATCGCCTTCTCTCCGACAAAGCCCAATGATACAAGCAACGCCCACGCAGATGAAAGCCGAACACGAGCGCTTTGCCTACAGTTTTCTGCCGGGCACCTTGTTTGTAGGACTCATCTGGCTGGTGGCCTTGCTTTCGTACCTAAACGATGTGAATCTGGCTTGGCTGGGCATCCACCCCCGCGACTTCCTGGGACTGATCGGGGTATTCCTGGGGCCACTTATCCATTCTGGTCTCATTCACCTGCTCTCCAACTCATTTCCGTTGGTGCTGCTTTCGGGCTTTATCCTGTTTCTGCACCGGCCAGTGGCGCTGCGCGTGTTCGTGCTCGTATACCTGCTAAGCGGACTTTTTACCTGGTTCATAGGTCGGGATGCCTACCATGTGGGGGCAAGCGGCGTGGTATACGGCCTGGCCGGCTACCTGCTGTTCAACGGGGTTATGCGTCGCGACAGGGCAGGCTTGGCTGTTTCGCTGGCCATTCTGTTTTTGTACAGCGGCCTGTTTTATGGCTTGTTTCCTTCTGAGGAACGTATCTCTTGGGAAGGCCACTTGGGCGGGCTGCTCACAGGGCTAGTGGCAGCCCTGTTTTACGGGGAGCACGTCGATATAAAACAGCCTGCTATACCTGTTGCACCGCCGCTCAGTCAGGCAGAGCAGAGGGCACAGCAGCTTCACCAGAGCAGCACGCTTATGGGCCAGCAATATACATGGCGCTATACCTTGGTGAGCGATGAACCGCCCAAAAAGTTTGATCAGAAAGCCAGCCTGAATGCCAAATCAGGTATGCTGGAAACCTAACCCAAAGGTTAAAACCTGCGTCTAATCACGAAAACAGATACTTATGTCTCAAAACACCGCCGCAGAACAGCAGGATATAAAACAAAGCAAATGGCCCTTGGCCGTCACAGCCGGTATTATTGGCCTGTTGGTCCTCTCTTATTTTGTATTCCCCGCTTTTCAGGCTACTATCAAAGAAGGCTGGGATGTGCTGACGAGCGAGGATGAAGCGCGTATTTCCAGCTGGGTAGAGCAATTTGGTTTTTGGGGACCGATCTTCATTATACTGGCCATGGTCGCGCAGATGTTCCTGGTGGTGGTGAATGTAGTGGCCCTGATGCTGGTGGCCATTATCGCGTACGGTCCTGTTTGGGGTTCAATTATAGCGCTGGTTGCCGTGTTGGTCGCCTCTACCGTGGGCTATTTTATAGGTAGGGGATTGGGGGAAGCTGGCGTGAGTAAGATCATTGGACACAAGGCCGAAAAGAAGGTATGCGGCTTTGTGTCGGACTACGGGATCTGGGCTGTGATCGTGGCACGTATCTCTCCCTTTTTGTCTAACGACGCGGTTAGCTTTGTAGCCGGCCTCACCAGAATGAGCTATTTTAAATTCATCGGCGCCACTTTAGCAGGTATTACGCCGCTCACCGTACTGTTGGCTTGGCTAGGCGAAGAAAATGACCGCCTCATGAATGGTTTGATCTGGGTAGGAGGGCTGAGTTTGTTGCTCTTCATAGGCTATGTGGTGTATGACAAATACATCAAGAAGACGCATAGCGGACACTAGGTAATTGCCATCAAAAGTGCCTGGTTTGGTCAGCTTTATAAATTACAATTTGAGGGGCGTTTAGACAGTGAAAAGTCGAAATTGCTAAGACATATTTCTGATATGTTTTTAATTTTAATTATTGTTTTTTAGTGAAAATTTTAAATTTATATATAGACTGAGCTGTTCGGCCAGAACGTCAAATTTTAAATACCTGGCCTTTATATAGCGCTTTTGGTAAGCTTAATTTACACTTTTTATCGGTCCTAATTTCGTCTGGGTTGCAAAACCTAATTTCTATAGCCGCCGTTTAAGCGGTTTGTTATTATAGAAATGATGTTTCACGAAATGGACTGAATATGTTTAGAGTCAAAATGCTCGCAGTAGTGATTTCCATTTTTGTAACTTTTTTCGATGAAATGGCTGTCACAGAACCTGAAAATTCAAACCCTCCAAATGAGGTAAAGCAGCAAGAACTGATCTCTCCCCGAATCATAGAAAAAGTACAAAAATACCCTGATTACCCTCCTTACCCGGAAACTTTTACCGTAACGGCCACCGTCTATTACCCTGAGAAAAACCAGACGGACAGAAACCCGCTCATCACGGCCGACGGCTCCCGCATCAACCCCAAAAACCCGAAACAACACCGCTGGATTGCCCTCTCACGCGACATGCTGGCACGCTGGGGCGGTGATATTCAATATGGCGATACCGTGTGGTTGCGCGGTGTCTCAGACGACCTGGACGGACAGTACATTGTCCGCGATACCATGAACCGCCGCTTCACAAACCGTGTCGATATACTCGTAGGCCGCAAAGACAACATTTACGGCAGGTGGGACAATGTCAAAATTGCCAGATCTGAGTTCCCAGATGAAAGCGAGTTCGACTTCCAACCAAGCTATTACGGCTTTGCGATGCGGGATTAAGTTTGCCTGATGTGCAGGTATGGGTTGAATTTGCTACATTCGGTTTGTAAAATCCTGAACTAGCTATGACAAGACAAGAAGCCCGCACGATATTGGAGCAAATGACTACCAGCGAGAGCCTGCTGCGCCACGCCCGCACCGTAGAATTGGTAATGGAGGCCTACGCCAACAAACTGGGAGAGAACACGGACGAATGGGCCATTGCCGGCCTGCTGCACGATGCCGACTACCAGGCCTACCCCGATCAACACCCGAACGTGATCGTAGACCTGCTGCACGAGAAAGGGGAGGAGCGCATCGCACACGCCATCTCGGCGCATTACACTCACTGGGGCGTCCCCTACGAAACCACCCTCGACAAAGCCCTGATCGCCTGCGATGAGATAACCGGCTTTATTGTAGCCTGCGCGCAGGTGCGGCCACAGCGCCTGGAGGGGCTGGAGGCAAAGTCGGTCATGAAAAAGCTGAAGACCAGCGGATTTGCCGCCTCCGTGGACCGGGAAGAAGTGCGCAAGGGCGCTGAGCTTTTCGGCGTGGATATCAAAGAGCACATCGACTTTATCATCAGCGTGCTGCAACAGCACCAGGCTGAACTGCAGCTCGAGCCCATCGCCCAGGGCGAGGTATAGAACATACTCCAACTATTATGAAAGCCGTGTGGGTGCATTCGCTGTGCCTGCACGGCTTTTTTTACGCCAGGTAATATTGCAGCGCCTCCAGTCCTTTGGCGTTGTCGTCAGCCTCTACCACTTCGTCTATCACAAACTGAATTTCCTGTTCGCTCCAGTTCTCCTTCTCGGCGGCTTTCACAAAGAGGTCGATGGCAGCGTAACGGTTAGTGCCAGTAGGGATGTTCATTCTTACTTTCTTGCGGATGTTCATGTCGTTTATCTTTTAGGCAAGATTACGCAGGTATTTTCATAAAACCAATGTCGGCGACCTCCCACTTCTCCAGCAACTCTTAGCCCTTCTGGATAATATAATAGGATATTGGTTATATTTTCTTGCTCAACCCTTTGCTAAAAGCCTCCGTTACTTAAGGCTATACCTCTGCACGAACTGGAAGCTTATGGAGAAGGAAGTCTTTACGATAGATCACATCGCTGAGCTGGATAACCTGACCATCATGCATCTGGCAGCGCCCATTATTGTAGCCTCCGTCCTGATTGAGTGGTACGTGGGTGTGCGAAAGAAGCGCCATTATTATGAAAAAAGGGACTTTATGGCGGCGCTCTGGATCGGAGCAGGAAGCGCCCTGGTGGGAGCAAGTTTAAAAATCGTGTTCTTCACCGCTTCCATGATGGTGTACAACGCCGTTCCCTGGGCTATACCTAGGTCCTGGTGGGGTTTTGTAGTCGGGTTTGTGGCGGTTGACTTCTGCAGGTACTGGGCGCACCGCATCTCGCACGAGCAGCGGTTCTGGTGGGCAACGCACGTGACGCATCACTCATCCGAAAAAATGAATTTCGCGATCTCGCTCCGCACCGGCTGGACCTCACCCATCAAGTTTTTGTTTTTCCTTCCAGTGCCTTTCCTTGGCTTTGACCCGTTCACGTTTTTTGTCTGCCACCAACTGGCGGTGCTCTACCAGTTCTGGGTTCACACGGAGCTTATCCGAAAGTTGCCGGCACCGGTAGAGTATCTGTTCGTGACTCCCTCGCACCACCGCGTGCACCATGGCTCCAACCCCAAGTACATTGATAAAAACTACGGCTCTACCTTCATTATCTGGGACAGGATGTTCGGCACTTTCCAGAAAGAAGAGGAAAAACCCACCTACGGCCTTACCACACCGGTCAGCTCCTATAATCCAATCTACCTGGTCTTTCACGAATGGGTGGACATTGGCAAAGATCTGAGGCACGCGCGGTCATTCAGGGAAGCCTGGGATATCCTGTTTAAACCGCCTGGAACGGTTGTGACAGCCCATCAGCGGGAGCAGGAGACTGTGGACGAGCAGGAAGAGACGCTGTTACAAGTAACGCCTTCCCTGCAAATGGGCACGGCTATACCTGCCGAAATGGAGTTGGAAGAGCAGGTAAGCGAACCCGGCGACCGGCAGGCGGGTTAACGAAAAAGCATGGCGACTACCATGCTTTTCTGATTTTATTCTCTCTTCTATTGCCTAGTAGTTGTTATCGTATTGTTGGGACTGACTCTGGGCTGGGTTGCTTCTGGCTTCGCGCGGCACCCCCATCTTCTCTTCGCGACGGGACTGGTATTGGGCAAACTGTTGCTCGGTCAGGATGTCCTTGATCTGCGAAAGCCTTGTCTGGCTGATCATGTCCATCTGCTGAGCTAGTTTAGGCGGGTTGTCGCGGTGCTTTTTGCGGGCCTCCTCGGCAAACTTCATGCTGCTGCGGTTCACTTCTTTCAACTCAGCGGCCTGCTTCGGGCTCAGGCGCAGGTTCTTCACCATGCCGGCCGTTATCTCGTCAGCACGCTGCTCTACGGTAGGCGGGGCACTTTGCGTGGTACGGGCCTTTTGAGCGGGTGCTTGTGCCAACGCTGCGGTGGTGGCAAAGGCAAAAAGTAAGGCGGCAAGAACTGATTTTTTCATATCTCTTTTAAAGCTTATCATCGGTGCTTTCTTCTCTATCAAATACTGTTCCGGTCTTTCTGCAACATGGCCGGGTCAGGTATAGTTTCTATACCTCAGCTAGCTAACGCTACGACTCCGAGTGGAAGTATACCTTATAGAAGTGCATGCCGCGCTCCTGGTCGAAGCCACGCTCCACGTATTGCTCGCTCTGCTCCGGGTTATACCCACTGAACTTGATCTCGATCTGGGTGTCGAGCTTGATGAAGTTGCGGAACTTACGCTTCATGTTCTTCACCGTGTTTTTGTTGATGGCAAAATCCGTGAAGCCCTCGATGTCGCGCTCCTCGGCAAAGGCCTGGGTATAGTTCTTAAAGCGCTCGGCCGTCTCCGGCTCGTCGATCACGCTGCTGGTGAATTCTTCCAGGTCAAAAGTTTCGCTTTTAGAAAAGTAGTCCACGGAGCGGCTGATGAAGTCCACTTGCGCTTTTTTGCTGTCGGTTTGGGCGAACACTTCTTCCGAGAAATCCTTGCAGAGGTTGAGGGCCGTCTTGGTGTTGAAGTTGGTGTCCTTCAGCTCGGTCACGTGCAGGAAATCCTCTTTCCAGAACACGGCGTCGGTGCTGTTGGCGTCCACTAGCTTCACCCGGAAACCGTCTTCAGCCTCGGTGTTGAAGATCAGGCAACCTTTGTCCACGCTCTTGATGTTCACCCCAAAGTGGTAGTTCATGCTCAGGTCGTCGTCCTCTTCCTGAAAGGTCAGGAACGTGTCCTTGTTCTCAGACTTGAAAATACCGATCGCATCCACAATGTCGTCCTCCATCAGGCAGCCCGACAAATGCACCACGTACAGTTCGCCGCTCTTCACTTTGGGGTGGTCCGACTGTTCATACAAGTGGTTGAGCACGTGCACGGAGTACTCCAGAAATTTCTGGGGCTCTGTAAACATCAGCGCCGCGTAAGCGAACATCTCGTTCAGGGCGAGGTCGGAGGTATGGTGGAAGCGGAAGAACTCCTCCTGCTTAAAGGGGGCCAGGAAATAATTCGTCAGCAAATCCATCAGCTGTTCGTCGCGCAAGTCGACCAGTTCTTTCGACGCGATCACGCCTTCTTCCTTCGCCTTGTTGCCTACCCGGTGCACGGCCAGCCTGTTCAGCCGTACCTGTCTTTTGTCGTTCATCTGGCTATACCTTATACCTGACCCAGTTGCGGGCCAGGGGCTGCAAAGGTAGGCGCAAGGATGCCTATGGGCAAATAAGAAACATGAATTAGCGAGCTTTATTTTGTGGCAATTTCAGCCTTTATAAAATATTTTACAGGTATAAAATATTGATTATTAATTATTTGTACCTAAGCGTGAACTTTTTTAGATATTCTCGATCATAATTTGGCACGGTTCTTTCATTTCACCCATCAAGCAGCGCAGCTTAGAGTTTTAGTTTTCAATATTTAAGGATAGGTGAGATGAAAAAGGTATTTCTACTACTGGCCGTCGTTCTGGGAATGGCGGTAACTCAGGCAAGTGCGCAGCAAAAAAGTCCCGTGCGCATCGGTATTAAAGCGGGTGTGAACATGGCCGAATGGCAGGGGCAAACCATCAACAGTGCCCAGGATTTAATGGATATGACCAATGGCTCTCTGAACCGCAAGATGCGCGAGGGTTTCCATGTGGGCGGGGTGGTGTCTATACCTGTACTCCCGGGCTTCGAGATTGAGCCGGGCCTGTTGTACTCTCAGAAAGGGATGCGCCTGACAGGCAAGATCCCGATGGAGCAATTTGACTTTCTCAACGCCGGCGTGACAGTCACCAACAAGGCAGAGTACCTTGACATGCCGATTCTGGCGAAGATCTTTATAGGCGACGGCTTCCATATTTTTGCAGGTCCTCAGTTCTCATACCTGCTCTCCAACAAGGTACAGGTACAGGCAGGAGCCCTGGGCTTCAACGCCCTGAACCGCGAGTGGGACGTGAACAATGGCTTCCGCGAACTGGATGTGGCGGCCACCGGAGGTATAGGCTATCGTTTTGCCAGTGGCTTTAACGTAAGCGCCGGCTACGACTACGGCCTGACCACCGTAGATGCCAACCGCAACTTCGACACCTTCAACCGGGTGATCAAGGCCTCTGTAGGATTTACCTTCTAAGAAAAGAGTTTAAAGTTTGTAATAGTGTTTTGGTGAAGCACACAGGCCGCTACTTTTGGTAGCGGCCTGTTTCGTTTCAGAGCATGACGCCGTTGTGGGCACACAGCCGGTAGCCTTGCCCGTGTATGTTGATGATCTCGACTGCAGGGTCGTGGCGCAGGTATTTGCGGAGTTTGGCGATGTAGACGTCCATGCTGCGGCCTGTAAAGTAACTGTCTTCGTGCCAGATGCGCAGCAGCGCCTCCTCGCGCGGCATCACATCGTTCAGGTGCTGGCAGAGCAGGCGCAGCAGGTCGGCCTCCTTCGGCGAGAGCTTCTGGATGTCGCCATTGTAGTGCAGCAGGCGCAGCTTGTACTGAAAGCGATACTGCCCGATGTTATACTCAGTCACTTCCGGCTTTTCCGCGGCTGCGTTGCCGCCTTTGCGGTGCATGATCGCCTTTATCTTGTAAAGCAGCACCTCCGAGTCGAAGGGCTTGGTGATGTAGTCGTCAGCGCCGATCTTAAAGCCTTCCAGCATGTCCTCGCGCATGGCTTTGGCCGTCAGGAAAATCAGGGGCATCTCAGGCTGCAGCTTCTTGATTTCGCGGGCCAGCGTGAAACCGTCCTTTTGCGGCATCATCACATCGAGGATGCACAGGTCAAAATCCTGTTTCCGGAAAGCCGTAATCGCCTGGCAGCCGTCGGGGCAGAGCGTCACCTCGTAGTCATGCAGCTCCAAATAGTCTTTCAGCACGATTCCGAAATTGGGGTCGTCTTCGGCAAGCAGTATGTTCAGTCCTTTGTCGCTCATGTGGTGACGGATTTTAGGTATAGCCTTTTGGTTAAAGATGCCGGGTGAGGCACTTGGGTTGCATGGCGGGGCGCAATTAGGCGCGGGCCGGTAAAAGAATCTCGAATCGACTGCCCTTGCCCGGTTCGCTCTGCAGTTTAATGGTTCCATCGTGGGCTTTTACGATGGCTTTCACGTAGCTGAGGCCCAGGCCGAAACCCTTCACATTGTGCAGGTTGCCTGTCGGCACCCGGTAAAATTTATCGAACACGCGCAACTGTGCATCGCGCGTCATGCCCATCCCTTTGTCCTCCACTGCCAACACGATGCCGCCCGCCGTGTTGTACGTTTGTATGCGAATAACCGGGCGGTCCGGGGAATATTTGTTCGCATTGTCCAGCAGGTTGCAGATCACATTGTAAAAGTGCACTTCGTCCAGTTCGAGGTCGGGGGCTGTGGCATGCAAATCGGTCGTGATAGTGCCCTCTCTCTCCGCCACCTGCAGGTATACGCTCTCAACGGCCTTGCACACCAGGGCATGCAGGTCGGTGCGGGTCAGGTTCATCTGGTAGTCGTCCTTTTCGAGGCGGGCTATCTGCAGCACATTTTCTACCTGTGCGTTCATGCGTTTGTTTTCCTGCCGGATGATGCCTGTGTAGTACTGCACCTTTTCCGGGCGGGCGTATACCTTGGGGTTGGAGATGGCGTCGGTGGCAAGCGAAATGGTCGCGATCGGCGTCTTGAACTCGTGCGTCATGTTGTTGATGAAGTCGTTCTTCATGTCGGAGAGCTTCTTCTGCCGGAATATAATGTGGATCGTCGTGCCAAAGGTGGCGACCATGATCAGGGTGAAGAGCGCCGAAAAGGCCAGCATCATCCACAGCGATTGGATGGCATAGGCCCGGCTGTCAGGGAAATACACAGCCAGGTAATCGGACTTGTCGAAAATATCGTTGGGGAACAGGCTGGCTTTGTAGGTGGCAAAATTGCGGGTGCTGTTGGTTGCCAAGTGGGCTGCTGCAATGGTGTCCTGCTGATTCGAAAGCACCCAGTAACCAAAGTCCAGGCAAATGCCTCTGTCCTGCAGCTCGCCTTGCAGCAAGGGCTTTATTTCCTCCAGGTTGAGTCGCTGCTCTAAAGGAAGATCCTTGGCCACATACTCCACCACCATCTTTTCCACCACATGGTTCAGTTTTTCCTTCTTCGCCTCTATCTTGGCAGGGTCCGGGGTGCTGGCTGCTGCCACTTGTGCGACGCTGCGCTTTTCGGCTTTTTCAGGTATAGCAAGGGACGATGTACTGGCTTTTTGTACTGTAGCTGTTGGCGGTGTGTGCTGTGGCGACCTTGGCTCTTCCGGCCGTTTTATGCTCCGTACAGAAAATTTACTGCCAGCCACCACCGTCACAGGTTCTGCCGCCATCGCCTCTGAAAGGTTTTTGCGGGTTGCGTTCGCTTTCTTGTAAATGAAAACGCTGTCTTGAAGCACGTTGATGGAGGCGATTTCAGCGGCACTGATGGCCCGGTCTATGAAATTGCTGCGACGCAGGCTATCCAAGTGCAGGGCGATGTACTGCAGCGTGTCCACTGAAAAGTGCAGGCTGCGGCCGTTTACTTGTCGGCTATACCTGACGGTGCTCTCCGGGAGGCGGTGAATGCGGAACGTGTTGTTTTGGCTCATGCGTTGCGCACGGGCCTGCATAGAGTCAGCCTGCGCCTGCCAGGCCGCCATGTATCGGATGTGTTCAGCCGGTAGCGCGGGCATCCGTACGCCTGTGGCAATTAAGTGCTGCATGGCAGAGTCCAGGGCATGGAACTCCACCTGAAAATTTTGAAGCCCGGGATTCAGGAAGGCGTGTCCTTTTGGAGTTCGGGAAAGTGAAGGCCTTTCTAACTGTCTTTCTGTAATAGCTATACCTGGTGGAGCTGGTGGAGCCTGGGGGGCAGGAGGGTTGCTGGCGCGGGCTTGTTCCTTTGCCGCCGGTTGGGTGTTGCTGGTAAAAGACATGGCAGCAGGGGGCTGCAGTTCCTCAACGTGTTCGGGCTCAGGTGAGGGCTGCTGCAGCGTGGCCATGCCGTTGGCCACGGCCGATACGGCCTCCTGCGTCTCCAGCTTTTCGACCACGCGGGCCAGGGCCTCGTGCACGCTGCGGTCAAACTGCTCCTGCTTCACCTGTATGGCATCAGAAATCCAATACAGCTGAAGTCCGACCATACCGAGTAACGATATGCTCATCAGCACGATAACACCTATGATAGTCAGCTTGCTCACATAACAAATTTACGTAATTCGCCGGGCATGTCCATTACTTTAACTTTTCCTTAACAGACTTTAACCTGGCTTTAACGCTTGGGGCCTCTGCGATAGCGTACATTTGTAGAAACGATCCTCTAACCTCTATACCTTATCACTATGAACCTCTTCATCAATCTTCAAACCTTGCTCCGACTGGCCCTGGCCTTGCTGATGGGGCTTCTCCCCCTGTACGGTGCCCTGGCGCAGGAATCAGGCAAGCAAAAGCACAAAGCCCACATCAAGATGGTGCGCACCGTGGATGGCAAGACGGTGGTGGTTGATACCACTTTCTCGGCCGAAACAGAAGAGGCCATTGCCAAAGCCCTGAAAGCCGCCAGGCTGGACACGGGCCACATGCGCCTGCTGGATGGGAAAATAAGGGCCTATACCTTTAGCAAAGAAGGAGAGGCGGCGCTCAAGGCAGGAGTGCACAGCCTGAAGGCCGACAGCGCGATGAGGCGGGCCATGAAAGAAGTGCGTGTGCTCAGCATTCAGGCCGATAGCCTGAGCAAAGATATGGTGAAGCGCTTCAAAATAGTGCAGGGTGACTCGCTGCTGATAGGCGAGGGACCACGGGTGTTTGTGCGCACCCTCGTCGATTCTTCCATTGTCCATCTTGGCGAACCTGGCAAGGCCTTCTCCATCAACCCGAAAGAAATCGAGCGCATCATCGTGAAAGCGATGCCCAGCCACGAGCGCATGGACTCGCTGATGAGGCTGCACGAGCAGATGAACTTTAAAGTCATCGTAAAAGACGGCGACAAGAAGGTATACCGCATACACGAAGATGGCCGGGAAGAAGAAATACCCCACACTGATTTTAATTTCGGGGAAGGGAAAAGAGGCCGCGCCATCTTTATCGCACGCAAAGTGAAAGTGGAGGAGATCACAAAGGCCGACAAAGAACAGCTAAAGGCTACCGGCGCTCCTGTTGAAATGAAGTCCCGCGAGGAGCTGAAAATGGAAGAGATCAATTTCCATCCGAACCCGAACAATGGACGCTTCAAACTGAATTTTTCACTTAAGAACAAAGGCACCACGGTAGTGCGCGTGATGGATGACAAGGGCCAGGAAGTGTTTGTGGACACCGTTGAGGACCTATCGGGTAGCTATGAACGCAACATCGACCTGTCGCCTTTTGGCCGTGGCCTTTACTTCCTGCAAGTAGCGCAGGGAAACCGCTATCACACCAAAAAGATACTGGTACAATAAATCAGCAGGTTTGCGTTTAAATAATATGGTTCAGTAAAGAAAAGCCCGGTGCCTGCAGCGCCGGGCTTTCTGCATCATAACTCTTCGTGCCCGCTGCAAGTAAAAAGAGCAGCACCTATACCTGAACCAATGAAAAGACTCCTCTACCCCCTTCTGATTCTGTTGCTTTTTGAGATTCCTGCCACAGCACAGTCGCAGCGGGTTTACAACGCCACGCTGAGCGACTATGCCTACCGCTACCCGGTAAACTACCTGGAGGTGGAGCAGGAGGGGCAGCAATACAAAATGGCCTACATGGATGTGTCGCCGCCTGCTACTTTCAAGAATCCGCAAACGGTGGTACTGCTGCACGGGAAAAACTTTCTGGGAGCTTACTGGCAGCAGACGATCAACTTTCTGGCAGGGCAAGGCTACCGGGTGGTGGTGCCCGATCAGTTGGGCTTTGGCAAGTCGGACAAGGCGGAAGTACATTACAGCTTCCATCAGCTGGCGCAGCACACGCGGAACTTGCTGGAGCATCTCAAAATAAACCAGGCCGTGGTGGTGGGGCATTCCATGGGCGGGATGCTGGCCACGCGCTTTGCCCTCATGTACCCGGAAACCACTACCAAACTGGTACTCGAAAACCCGATCGGGCTGGAGGACTACCGCCGCATCGTGCCCTACAAGAGCCTGGAGGAGCTGTACCAGGAAGAGCTGAAGCGAACCGAGACCGGCATCCGGGACTATCACAAGACCTACTATACCTCATGGAAGCCTGCCTACGACGAGTGGGTGCGTATACCTGCCGCGCAACTCCGCAGTCCCGATTACCCGCTGGTGGCACGCGTGTCGGCGTATACCTATGCCATGATCTATGAACAGCCGGTGGTGTATGAGTTCAGCGACCTGAAGATGCCTGCCTTGCTGGTCATCGGGCTGGAGGACCGCACGGTGGTGGGCAAGGCTTACATTAAAAGTGAGGAGGAAAGGAAAAAATACGGGCAATACCCGCTGTTGGGTCAGCAGACGGCAGGTGCTATACCTAACGCAAAATTGGTGGAGTTAACCGGCGTAGGGCATATTCCGCACATCGAAGCGCCGGACCAGTTTCACAAAGCCCTGCTGGAGTTTCTGAAGCAATAAGTTATACCTGATGCAGGCCAATTACATATGCCAGGGTGGCTGCTGGATTTTAATAAAACAGTGCGCTACACCTGATGGGTGGGATTAATGATGGTGGTGATGGTCGTGGTCGTCGGGTTTGCTGTTGAAATTGGCGATGGTGCCTAACCCAAAGAAAACGAACCAGCACAGGTAGAGCGCATTGAAGTTCTCCACCGTTTTACCGATGAACAGGAGAATCACGTTCGCCAGAATGGTCATCACCAGACCCGTCATGGCCACAAACTGGTAGGAGTTCATCTCCCGCGGGTCGTATATTTTTGATAGTTTCATAAGCGTTTTAGCTGCCGGTTCTTTCTGTAACGCAATCGGGGCGCCATGCGTGCCATCCACTCACCTAAATTTCGCTCAAAGATAATTGAAAGAAACGGGAGATGTGTAAAAGTGTATGGTTGTTAAATTATGTTAAGTAATAAAGGCTATACCTAACTGAACTCCTGACGGAGCGTATACACTCAGGTAAACAAACGAATTGAATTATGGCAACCAGAGATGAAGATATACAGAACACGCCCAACAGGCCGAAGAATATAAACGAAGAGCACCGCAAAGGCCAGACCATGGGCAACAAACCCGACCCAAGCGCCAAGCGCAATGTGGGGCAGGGGGGAGCGCTGGAGCGCGGCGACCAGAAGGACAGCCTGGAAAACCTGCACATCCGGGGCAATGAAACGACCGGCTATGGGGCCAACAACCCGAAGAGCACCGAAGAATTCGCACAGGGGCCGGGTTTTGAGTACGAAGGCAGCGATACTGCCATGGACGATGATGTGAACGGCATCCGCAGCCGCCAACAGCCTTTCGGCGGTGATGACACGGAGCAGAACGACAGCGACCAAAGCCGTATTTAAGGTATAGCCTCTATACCTGACACTAAGTAAAAAGCCCTGCTACTCAACTGAGTGGCAGGGCTTTTTTTTAGGTATAGTTACAGGTTAAGCTTCGCGTTTGGCAGACGAGTTGCTCTGGCCGCTCCCTTTCTTGTTACGCCAGTTTCTGCGGCCTCCGCCGTTTGATGAGCGACCCGAATTGCCGTTGCTAGCTGCAGTGCGGTTGCTTCCTTCGTTTCCGCCAGCACGGCTATTGCCATTGCGGTTGCCAGATGGTCTGTTGCCAGCAGAAGCTGAGCGGTTGCCGTTGTTGGCTGCATCGCGGTTGCGGGGCTCTCTGCCGGCTGGTCCTTTCGGCTTTTTGGCCAGTTCCAGGTTCACCGACAAGTGCTCGGGCAGGGCGAATGGATGGTCCGCATTGACTTTGATCTTCTTGTTGATCAGCTTCTGGATGTCGTTCAGGTAGTAGCGTTCTTCCACGTCGCAGAACGACAGGGCTATACCTGCGTTGCCGGCTCGGCCAGTACGGCCAATGCGGTGAACGTACGTCTCAGGCTCGTTTGGCAGTTCGTAGTTGATCACGTGCGATAGTTCCTCCACGTCAATGCCGCGTGCGGCGATGTCCGTTGCCACCAGCACACGGGTGCTGCCAGCCTTAAAGTTACTCAGCGCACGCTGACGCGCGTTCTGCGATTTGTTGCCATGGATGGCCTCGGCCTGGATGTTCGCTTTGTTGAGGTCCTTCACCACCCGGTCGGCACCGTGCTTGGTTCTCGTAAACACCAGCACGCGCTCAATATCCCGATCAGATAGCAGGTGGCGCAGCAAGTCGCGCTTGTCGTTTTTCTCCACAAAGTACACGGCCTGGCCCACTTTCTCGGCCGTAGACGACACGGGTGTCACCTCCACCTTCACCGGGTTAACCAAAATGGTATCGGCCAGTGCCTGGATAACGGGAGGCATGGTAGCGGAGAAGAACAGCGACTGCCGCTGCTTCGGCAACATGGGTATAATGCGCTTGATGTCGTGGATAAAACCCATGTCGAGCATGCGGTCTGCTTCGTCGAGCACAAAAAACTCCACGTGCTTCAGGGAGATGAATCCCTGTCCGATCAGATCGAGCAGGCGGCCCGGCGTTGCGATAAGCACGTCAATGCCGCGCTTTAGCTCCTGCACCTGGGCATGCTGCGACACACCGCCGAAAATAACGGTATGGCGCACGTCGGTGTTTTTGCCGTAGGCGGCAAAGCTTTCGTTGATCTGTATAGCCAGCTCCCGGGTAGGAGTCAGGATAAGCGTCTTGATAGTTCTTGGGGCTCTGTTTTTCTGGTTGTGCAGCATTTGCAACACAGGTATGGCAAAGGCTGCTGTCTTGCCTGTGCCCGTCTGAGCGCAGCCAAGCACGTCGGTGCCTGCCAAAAGGTGTGGTATAGCACGTTCCTGTATAGGCGTAGGTTGTGTATAGCCCTCCGCCTGAAGCGCCTTCAGGATCGGTTCAATTAAATTTAATTCGCTAAATGTCATGTATGATTGGTTATTGCAAGCTACAAAGGTAAGTCTATTATTCGGGCTTGCTCTTATTTATTTAATACCCTCTGTACTGCCTCGCAGCAGGTATAGGAAGGCTGAATATGGGTACAACAGGAAGCTTATCGGAATAATTCAAAGAGCGCAAGGTGCTGTAAAAAGTGCCGGGAGCGTTTGGGCGAAATGTTTTGTTAGATTTGCATAGGTATAGGCGTGCATGCAAAGGATTATCTTGATGCACAACCGCCGTAAACCACGACCCTCCATATATTGAACATGAAAAAGCCCCATACATTGCATATCCGCAACATGGTATGCCCCCGCTGCCTGAAGGTGGTGAACCAGGAACTTGACAAACTTGATCTACAGCCGCTGGCCATCCAGCTGGGCGAGGTGAAGCTAGAGCAGGAGCCCACAGCCGTCCAACTTCAGCAACTGCGGGAATCACTGCAGGAAAATGGCTTTGAGCTGATCGAAGACAAGAAGGCCGAGCTGGTCGAGAAGATCAAGATCGCCCTCATTGGCCTCATCCGCTCAGGGGAGGTGGAGCACCTGAACGTCAACGTGTCGGATTACCTGGCGCAGGAACTTGGCCGCGACTACCATACCTTAAGTACGCTCTTCTCGGCGGAGGAAGGCCTGACGATAGCGCGCTATGTGGTGCTGCAGAAAGTGGAACGGGCGAAGGAGCTGTTGGCTTACAATGAGCTAAGCCTGAGTGAGATCAGTTTTAAGCTAGGGTATAGCAGCGTGGCGCACCTGTCGGCACAGTTCAAGCAGGTAACCGGCATGTCGCCATCCGAGTATAAGAAAGCGGCGGCTCCGTTGCGCAAGCCGCTCGATAACGTTAACTGAAAAAGTGCTTATGGAGAAGGGGAACTATGGAAAGTTTATGCTGATGTTAGGCCTTTCCTTTGTGGTAATGTATGCCGTCATGTTCAGCAACATAGCCGAAATCAGCCACTTTGACCTCAACCTTAACCGCCTGTACATGACCATCCTGATGGTAGCACCCATGGCTTTGATCATGTTGCTGGTAATGCGGCCGATGTACAGGGATAAAAAGCTCAACGCCATTATCACCGTCATGAGTATTATCGCAATCGTTGGTTCATTCATTACGCTGCGCAACCAGTCCTTTGTCGGTGACAAGGCTTTCATCAACTCCATGATCCCACACCACTCTTCGGCCATACTGGTAAGCGAAGAAGCCAGAATCCATGATCCGGAGCTGAAGAAGCTGGCAGAGGAGATCATCCGGTCGCAGAAAGAAGAGATAGCAGAGATGGAGAAGATACGCCAGCGAATGGACTAGGTAACCAGGGCCTCAAAAAGCCAGGAGCGCATGCTACGTCGGTACAGACGGGGCATGCGCTCCTGGCTTTTTGAGAGGCAGGGTTACTCTACCCGCACCAGATATTCTTCTTTGATGAATTCGAGGATTTCAGGGGAAAGCGGCTTCGAGAAGAATTCTTTTACTTCTTTGTGGCTACGGGCGTACTGAATGTCTTTGCGGTCCACGGCCGAGGACAGCATGAACAGGCTGCACTTCTGCGTGGCATACTCCGGCAGTTTGCGGTACTCCTCAATAAAATTCCAGCCGTCCATACCTGGCATGTTGATGTCCAGGAAGATCAGGTCAGGAAACTTCTCGCCGGATGGCTCTACAGAAGACTTCAGAAAATCAAGCGCCTCTTCCGCTCCCTGGAAGCTGTAAACGTCTTCGGCAAAGTTCTCATTTCGTATGATGCTCTCGCAAACGAAATTATTCACTTCATCATCATCAATCAAAACTACTCTTCTCAATGTATTCATTACTACAGGGTGTGTCTAAAATAAATAATAAAAGTAGTGCCTACGTTCACCTGGCTTTCCACTTCCACTTTGCCGCCGAGCAGCTCAGCCTGGGTTTTGACAAGGTGCAGCCCCAAACCCCGGCCTTCTCCGTGGGAGTGGAATCTCTTGTATAACCCAAAGACTTTTTCTTTCTCTTTTTTCAGATCGATCCCGAGACCATTGTCTGATATGCTGAGACAAATATAATTAGGAATAGTGAAAGTTTTAAGCCGCAGATGCAAATTTCTGTCCGGCGATCTGTATTTCAACGCATTTGTAATAAGATTATGCATAATACTATGCACGTAACTCCGAACCCCGTTTACCTCGGGCGCCTCCTCAAAGTCACAGTCAAGCTCTATGTGCTCATACAGCCACTCTGAAGGCAGGTTGTCGTATATTTCCTTGAACACGTCCTCGAACTTAATCTGTTCCCGCACATTGTTAAGCTCGCTCCGGATAGTGAGGATGTCATTCAGGTCGCGGATCGTCGTGTCGAGGAGCTTTGCCGACTTGAACAGGTTCTCAATCACGCGCGGGTTCATGGGCGAGTCCGGCTTGTGCTTGTTGTATATGGTGGTCAGGCCCAGGATGTTCGCAATAGGAGCCCTGAGGTTGTGCGACACGATATAGGCAAACTGCTGCAGGTTCTGGTTCTGCTTCAGCAACTGGTCGGTGAGCTCATCGCGTTTCTGCTGCGCAACTTTGTAAGACGTCATATCGGAGGCAGAGCCGTCAAAGCGGTACACAACCCCGTTTTCATCTTTTCGGGGCGAAACCCGGAACATCAGCCACCTGCACTGTCCATCTTTTGTTAGAAACCGGACTTCGTAATGCTGCCGCTCCCCTCTCTTCAGGGCGGGCAGAATATGCTGGTCCAGGTATTCCCGGTCTTCCGGATGGGTGATGTTGTACCAGAGGTTGTGCTGGCTTGTAAATTCCTCTTCGGTATAGCCCGTCAGTTCGCGACACTGCGGACTGACGTAGAGCATGGTAAGAGACGTGTCGGCAGAGAAGATTATTTCCGGGATGTTCTCCAGCGTGGATTGCAGCAGGTTTTTCGCTTTCAGGGCTTCCTGCTCGGTTCTTTTTCGATCTGTGATATCCTGCACGGAGCCATGGAACCGAACCAGCCTGTCCTGCCCGTCATATTCCGGCTGCCCTATCTCATAAACCGTGCGCATCTGGCCGTCAGGCCGCACAATGGAGTGCTCAATGGATAAAAGCGTGTGGTTTTTAGAAGCTTCCTGTATAGCTGTCTGCAAAATCTCCTGCTCAGACTCCGGAACAAAGTGCATGACACTGGTGCGTGAAGGTATAAAGGACATCTTGCTGACGCCATAAATGTCGTACACGCTGTCAGACCAGGTCACCAGGTCCTGTTCTACGTCCAGCTCCCAGTTGCCCAGATGTGCCAGCTTCTGAGCCCGGGCCAGTTGCTCTTCGTTGCGCTTAATAGTCTCCAGAGCCAGTTTGCGTTGTGATATATTGAGCACGCTCAGGGCAACGGCGAGTACGCGGTTGTCAGACCCAAGCACCGGACGGAGTGACATTTCATGCCAGTAATCGCCGTGGCCGTCTTCGCACAGGACCGTTTCGCCGTTCATGGCCCGTCTATGCTGCTCCCGGAACTGCTGTGCTTTTTCCTTGCTCACCAGATCCAGAAAGTTCATGCCTGCCTTCAGGTCCATTATCAGCAGCTTTTGTGCGTCTTGCCGCGCCACCGCGTTGCACATCATCAGGCGCATCGATTTGTCGAGCAGGTAGATTGCCTGGGGCGAACTATCGAGCAGGGCTCTCAGATTTGCCTCGCTGGCCATCAGTTTGTCCTGCGCTGTGATCTGGTCGGTGATGTCGATGATGGTGCCGTTCCAGATTACGTTTCCAGACTCGGTTCTGGAAGGCAGCCCGTGGGTCTGCACCCATTTCCATTTACCGTCCTGCGGCTGCCTGATCCGGAAGCGTACTATCAGAGGAGAAAGATTTAGGAAGGAGTCGCCAATAGCCTGGCGCACCTGCGCTACATCATCAGGTTCAATGTGCCGGTATAATGCCGAGGGGCTGTTGTAAATCTCTTCAGGGCTTACCTGGAAAAGGTTCCGGATGCCATCGCTCACAAAGGTAAAGGCGTAGTGGGACTGGCTCCTTATCTCCAGCTGGAAAACGGCGCCCGGTATGCTGGAGCTTATCTCCCGCAGTTGTTTTTCGCTTGCCTGCAGCTTTTTGATCATCTCCAGTCGCTCGTCCACGTTTATGGCAACAACCAAACGGGACATGCTTTCCCCAATGCGTGGTAGGGCATAGGAGATCGCCTCGACCTCAAACGTGCTGCCATCGCTGCGTTTGTGGCGCACGTTGCTCTGGTGCGACTCCAGCTTGTCTACCTGGTCCAGTTTCATTTTCAGAAGCGGCACATCCTCCTCTGGCCGGATGTCGAACATGTTCAGTTTCAAAAAAGCCTCCCGGCTGTAAACGTACTCGCGCAGGGCGGCCTCGTTCACGTCCAGAAACTGCATCGTGAGTCGGTCATACACCCACATGGGCATCGGGTTCAGGTCAAAAAGCATCTTATACTGCAACTGGCTGTCGAAGAGGGCTTTTTGCAGTTCCTGTCGTTTCTGCATTTCTCCGTTGAGCAGCTTGTTGTCGTGCCGGAGCCGCTGGATGACGTGACGGAGCAGGAGTAGCGCTGCGATGCTGGTCAGGACGATAATAACCAGAATAAGCCTGTGGTTGTCGATAAACGAGGAAAAAGACCGGGATGCCTGCCGGACGCTTTGTCGGGTAGACTGGCGTATACTCTCACTCAGCTCTTCGAGGTGGTTTTGGTGCTGCTGGTACTCCGGCGTGATCACATTGCGGTTATAGGCAAGTGCCTCCGCTATGTCCCCACTGCGGCTCAGTTGCAGCAAATGATTGACCAGCGTATCGTGAGCGGCTGTCTCGTTTTCGAAGTGGCGGAGTATGTTACGGCGCTCATCATTCAGGATCATGTCCATCAACTGGCGGGTGATGGCGGCGTTCTGCGCCTGTGTGGCCTGGATTTCCTTTTCGTATTGGGCTTTCTCGGCTACGCTGGCTGACGTAAGGTGCAGGAGCACCGCCTTGTGCACGGCATCGTCATTGGCCTGCAGCTCATCGATCAGTTCGAGCTCCTGCAGGGCCAGCACCACATAGGCGTCGTGACTGCGCTGTACCTGGCGTGCCTGCCAGAACGTGTAGGAGATAAGGGCAAGGAGGGTAATCAGCAAACCCGCGAACGCAAACAGCACAAGATAAGTCGTGCGCGATGCTGCATGCAGATGCGTAGGCTGGTTTGTTTTCAACATAGTAAAGGTACAGGCGCTAACTGAGTTAAACAGCGCGGATGTTCGGGTAGCGAAATTTGCACCGATTGTGATCAGTGTTTATCCCCGAACATAAACATTTATAATGCTAAAAACAAAACTACCCACCTTAATTAGTTCCAGCTATTTGAATTTCAGATAAGTATAATGCTGCCAAACGTTGTGATTCCTCAGCAGGCCATCAAGAATATGTAAACAATTGCAGGGATTTCATAACACTTTGGGCTTTGAACGGGAGTACCTTTGTATAGTTGAATGGGAGATAAACCAGTAACACGACATGGAAACGTTAACTAAAAAAGACTATAAAAAGGACACTTTCCCGGTAGAAGGGATGACGTGTGCCTCTTGTGCTTCCAGCATCGAGAGCATGCTGCGCACTGTCGATGGCGTGCAGGAAGCCAACGTGAACTTCGCAGGCAAAACGGTGCAAGTAGCCTATGCCCCGAACCAGGTGAGGCCGGACCAACTGCGCGACACCCTGCACGAGATTGGCTTCGAACTGCTCATTGGCCAACACACCGAAGAAGAACTGGAGGAGAGGCAGGAGAAGGCGCTGGCTATACTCAGAACCAAAACCATTGCGGCAGCGGTACTGGCGTTCCCGGTGTTTGTACTGGGCATGTTCTTTCACAATACCTTCAGTTGGGGCAACTGGGCCATGCTGGCCTTCACCACCCCAATCCTGTTCTGGGCCGGACGTCGCTTTTTCGTGAACGCCTGGGGACAGGCCAAGTACCTGCGCGCCAATATGGATACGCTGGTGGCCCTGAGTACAGGTATAGCCTTCGCCTTCAGTCTGTTCAACACCGTATACCCACAGTTTTTCCTGAGCCGGGGCCTGGAGCCGCATGTGTACTATGAAGCCGTCGCTGTAATCATTGCCTTTATTTTGCTGGGCAAATACCTGGAGGAGGGCGCTAAAAGCCGAAGCTCGGAGGCCATTAAGAAGCTGATGGGACTGCAGCCTAAAACCGTGCGCGTGCTGCGCGATGGCGTGGAGGCCGAAATCCGCATCGAAGAAGTCCGGATAGGGGACGCGGTGCTGCTGTTGCCCGGCGATCGGGTGCCGGTGGACGGCGAGGTGCTATCCGGTGGGTCTTATGTAGATGAAAGCATGCTGAGCGGCGAGCCGCTGCCTGTGCAGAAGCAGGTGGGCGACATGCTCTTTGCCGGTACCATCAACCAGAAAGGCAGTCTGCAACTGGTTGCCCGCAAAACCGGTGGGGAAACGATGCTGGCCCATATCATCAAAATGGTGCAGGAGGCGCAGGGCAGCAAAGCGCCGGTGCAGAAGCTGGTTGACAAGATCGCAGGTATCTTCGTTCCGGTTGTGCTGCTGATCGCGATCCTGACCTTTGCGGCTTGGGTAGTATTTGGCGGTGAGGCGTACTTGTCTCAGGCGTTGGTGTCGATGATTTCGGTGCTGGTAATTGCCTGTCCGTGTGCCTTGGGTCTGGCTACGCCGACCGCCATTATGGTGGGTGTGGGCAAGGGTGCTGAGAACGGTATTCTGATCAAAGATGCGCAAAGCCTGGAGGACGCCTACAAAGCCAACGTCATCCTGCTGGATAAAACGGGCACCATCACGCTGGGCAAGCCTTCTGTTACGGATGTGGTATGGGCCGAAGGGGTGACCGAGCAGGAGCGATTGGAGCAGCTTTTCTTTTCGATCGAGGCCAAGTCCGAACACCCGATTGCACAGGCCATCTATACCTATTACAAAGAACAAGGCATTGCTACCCTGGAGCCGGACTACTTTAACAGTGTGACAGGTATGGGCGTGGAAGCATCTTTTGGCGGAGAGAAGTTCTTTGCCGGAAACAAAAAGCTGCTGCGCCAGGAAGGTATAAGACTCGACAATCAGTTGGAAGAAGCGGCCCGACAACTGCAGGAAAACGCTAAAACAGCCGTATACTTTGCCAATGGGCAAAAGGCACTGGGGGTGTTCGCGGTCAGCGACCCCATAAAACCTGCTGCCGCCGAAGGTATAGTCCGCATGAAGAAAGCGGGTCTGGAGGTATACATGCTCACCGGCGATAACGCCCAGACGGCAGCGGCCGTGTCACGACAGGTTGGCATCACGCACTACGAAGCCGAACTGCTGCCTGGCGACAAGGCCGACTTTGTGAAGAAACTGCAGGAGCAGGGCAAGGTGGTAGCTATGGTGGGAGACGGCATCAACGATGCGCAGGCACTGGCCACGGCCGACGTCAGCATTGCGATGGGGCACGGTACAGATGTGGCCATGGACGTGGCGGGCATCACGCTGATGCGCTCTGACCTGATGCAGGTGGCCGCTGCCATTCGACTTTCGCAGGCAACAGTACGCACGATCCGTCAGAATCTGTTCTGGGCCTTTATCTACAACGTAATCTGTATACCTGTGGCAGCGGGTTTGTTGTTTCCCTTCACCGGTTTCCTGCTCAACCCGATGGTGGCCGGCGCTGCCATGGCCCTTAGCTCAGTTTCGGTGGTAGGCAACAGCCTGCGCCTGCGCGGAAAGAAATTGTAAATTGTTTTTAATTAGTTTATAAATTATGTTAAATATGAAGACCTATAAATTTAAGACGACCATTAACTGCGGAAGCTGTGTGAGAGCCGTGACGCCTCACCTGAACAAACTGGAAGGAGTGCAGGACTGGAAAGTGGACACCGACAACCCGGACAAGATCCTGGAGGTGAACACCGACAGCCTGGATGCTCAGGCTATCAAGAGCACAGTGGAGAAAGCCGGTTTTAAGGCAGAGCAGGTATAGCTGTAATTAATAAAGCAACTGGAATAAAAGCTGCTACTATTGTGAAGAATGGGCAGGCTGAGTTATCAGTTTGCCCATTTTCCTTTTCGGTAGATTGGATTTCGGGGATGCAGGCGGGCTTTGCTTCGGTTGAGCAGGGCGAAGGTCAGCATCGAAAGGCTGGTAAAGATCAAGCCCAGAAACTCGCGCGCTTCTTCAATGTTTTTGATGTCGCCCCCGCCAATGGCTATACCTTCCCATTTGGCGGGCCAGAAGAATACGGCTCCAACAGCATAGGCAGCGAAAGCAGCTAGCAGTACGCCTTGGTTGATCCTGTTAAAAGTGACCAGGAAACTAAAGATGGCTGCCAGCAGGTAAATGGCTATCCAGATAACTGCGTCCGGGTCGTTGTATTGCATAGCGGCGAACACAATGAACACTATACCTAGAAAAGTTGACAGAAGCTGTTTGGGTACCATAATTGAAAAGGATTAGCACCTAAATATACTGTAATAATTTTTAAAAGTTTTGTAATTAATTTATACTATTGAAAGCAAAAGAGCAGCCATTGGCTGCTCTTTAAAGTGTCTGTAAATCTTATCTGTTGAGCTTACCAGGCCCATTGCGGGCAGATGATCTTAGCAGCATTTCGGAGTTTAAGGCCCAGCACCACTTCGTGGCTACCTGAGTTGGAGCTTCCCAGTGGGGATACACTCGCATCATAGGAATAGCTTAAGTCCATCAGGTAGCTGATGTTTATACCTGCCATCACCGCCAATGACTCGTTGTGGCGGTAAGAGGCTGCCGCCCAGATGCGGTCGCTGTAGATCGCCTTCAGGGTAGCATCGACGGAAACCGGGCTAGGCTGTGCCATCTTCACCATCACCGAAGGTATAAGTGCCAGGCCAGGCGACACATCCAGGCGGTATCCGCCCGTCAGGAAGTAATGCTTTTGTAGTCGGCCGCTGTTATCAGTGGCAGTGCCCGTGGTCAGGTGCTCGCGCTTGCTGGGTACCAGCTGCGCACCGGCTATACCTACATAATAGTTATATGAGTAAAGCCACAGGCCCATGTTCAGGTCAAACTTCATCTCGTTGATCCGTCCGTCGTTAATGGCTTTGTCGTTCGGGTTGATAACACGCACAGCCGTGGGGTCCAGGCTGTACTGTATCAAACCCGGCGCCACGCCGGCTGCCACCCGCAGGGTACGGGTAAGGGGCTGGTGATAGGCATAGCTCACGTTAAAGCTGCTGCGCTTGAGCGGGCCCGTAGCTGTCGTCATGGCCATGGCGCCCAGACCGTGGTGCGGCCGGATGCGACGGTAGGAGGTAGGTTTTTTGGTGGTGGCCTCCTTGGCGGGCGAGCTGTTGCGTTGAGCCGCTGTTACCGGAGTCGGCTCTTTCATTAAAGGCGCATGGATCGTGGCGTAGTACGACACGGGTGCCCCCTCCAGTCCGGACCACTGCTGCCGGGTACCGATCTTGACGTCAGCGTAATCCTCTATACCTGCTATGGCTGGGTTAAGCAGGTAGTTGTTGAGGGTGTACTGCGAATACTGCGGCTTTTGCTGCGCCATGGCCTGGGTAGCCATCAAAAGCACACATCCTAAAGCTAAAAGTTTGTTCATAGACGGTTATTTAACAATTGTCACACTTCCTGAAAGCGGTTTTTCCTGGTTATCTAGCTGAATAAGGTAGTAATAAGTGGCGATCGGCAGTTCTTTGCCGTTCTGGCGTCCGTCCCAAGGCAGTTTATAGCCTTGTGAGCTGAACACCACATTGCCCCACTGGTTGAACACCTGCACCTTGCAGTTCGGGTACTGCTCAATGTTGAGGATCTCCCACACATCGTTCACCCCATCCTGATTCGGCGTGAAGGTGTTCGGCACGTAGACCAGCTGCTGCACCGTAATCGTCACTTGGTCCGTAGACACGCAGCCTGCTGCGTTCGTCACCGTCACGGTATAAGTTGTGGTTTTCTCTGGTTTGGCGTATGGATTGGCGATGTTCGGGTTGTTTAGTCCCTCGGCCGGAGACCAGCTGTAAGTTTCACCGCCTTTAGCCTCCAACTGAACTGTTCTGCCGAGCATCAGGGTCTGGTCTATACCTGCGTTGGCACTAGGAGCAGGCACTGTTACCGTTACCGGACGACGCTCACTGGCGCATGATGAGGCCACTTCCTGCACATAATACGTGGTAGTGCTGGTCAGTACAGGCGTTGTGAAGCTGGCTCCCACCTGAATCGGGTCTCCGCCTCTTGCCTGGCTATACCACTCCAGTCGGCCGCCTTTACCTGTTGCAGTCAGCGTTGTTTTAGTGCTGTGGCAGATCGTCTGGCCGCTTGCTGTTGGCATATCCGGCAGTGGCGTCACCGTGATCTTCACCGCTTCGCCCACCAGTCGCTCACAAGACTCAGAGGTTACTACTCTTCTGAACCAGGTGGTTTGGGTGAGCGCAGCAGACTGGTAATCTTTACCACTGTTCACACCACTGGCGGTTGTAAAGCCATTGTCCGCACCGCTGGTGCTGCTTTCCCAACTATAGGTATAGCTACCACTGCCGCCTGTTGGCAGTGTGCCCACCAACAAAGCAGGTGCCGTGCCGAAGCAGATCGTTTGGCTGGTACTGATGCGGTTGTTCGCCATCGGCGGACGCACGTTGATAAACACGGCTGCACTGGTGTCAGGTGTTGGGCCGGAAAGCACCACACGACGGAACCAGGTAGACTGCGTGAGCGCAGCCGGGCTGTAATCTTTGCCCGTGCTCTGGCCTGTTGCCGTCATGAAGCCCGTTTTAGCACCTTTCGTGCTGGCCAGCCACAGGTAAAGGAAGTCCCCGTCGCCACCTACTGGTACAGAGCCCTGGAGGGTGGCCGGTTTGTTGCCCACACAAATCACTTGATCACTGTGAATGTTGTTGTTCGTCACGCCTTTGTGAACTTCGATCAGCACCGGATCTGACACCGTTTCGCAACCACCCGAGAACACGCGGCGACGGAACCAGGTTGATTCATGGAGCGCTTCTGGCGTATAGTGGCGACCGTTGTTTATACCTGCAGCCGGCTGGTAGCCACCCTGCTGGGTATGGCTGCTTTCCCACAGGTAGGTATAGCTGCCCGCGCCTGCGCCCCCGCTCGGGTTCGTGCCCGAAAGTGGAGCCGGTGTCTGGCCACGGAAAATGCTCTGGTTCAAGCCAATTGTGTTGTTGCTGATAACCGGCGAAACCGTGATCGTCACCACATTTGACACCATCTGGCACGGACCGGACTCCACCACACGGCGGAAAGAGGTCGTGGTGGTGAGGATGCCCACGGTTAAGTCGGCCGAAGCACTGTTGTTCACTTTGCGGAACACGCCATCGTTGCCTGCGGCCTCCCAGTAATAGGTATAGCTGCCGGTGCCTCCGGTTGGCTGTGAACCCGTTAGTTTGGCTGGCGCTGTGCCTGTACAGATCACCTGATCCGCTGAGATCGTGTTGTTTGCGATCACGGCGTTTACCAATATGCGTACCTCTGCTGAGGTGTTGAAGCACTCACCGGCCACCACTTTGCGGCGGAACCAAGTGGTTTCGGTCAGCTGGCCTGGCTGGTAGTTCGTGCCCGTGTTGTTACCTGCGGCAGGCGTAAACTCAGTGCCTTCGGTGCGGCTTTCCCACAGGTATACCGGCTGCTCGTTGCCACCTGTCGGTCGGGTACCTTTCAATTCGTCCGGCGTGTCACCTGCGCAAACAGCATGGGCCTGAGTGGTGATGGTGTTATTGGTGATCACTGGTTGCACCACGATCTGCAGCACCGGGCTCACCGACTGCTGGCAAGGAGCCGAGTACACCACTCTTCTGTACCACATGCGCTCGGTCAGTGGGGCAGGGGCCTGGTAGTCCGGTTGGTTGTTAGTACCCGCTGCGGTTGTGAAGTGCTGGCCATCGCGGCTGCTTTCCCACAGATAGGTATAGGTGCCATTTCCACCGGCCGGGGCCGTACCTTTTAGCTGCTGCAGTACATCACCCGCACAAATCGTGCTCTTTTCTACTGTGATGTTATTGTTGCTGATCGCTGGCAGTACGTCCACTTTCACGGCAGGGCTGGTATGTGCCTGGCACGGACCAGACAGCACGATTCTTCTGAACCAGGTCGTCTTCTCCAAGGCCTCTGGCTGGTAAGAAGCGCCCGTGGCACCCGCTACCGGGCTGAAGCCTGCCTCAGCGCCCGTCACGCTGGCCTCCCACTGGTAGGTATAGCTACCGTTACCGCCAGTTGGTGTCGTGCCTGTCAGTGTATTCGGACGCTGCCCGGCGCAGATGGACGCAGTTGGAGCTGTCAGGCTGTTGTTGTCAATGCGCTTGTTCACCGTCACGGTTACCGGGCGGCGCTCGCTGCTGCCGCAACCGTTCACATTCACTGCCTCTACAAAGAAGGTGGTCGTTTCCTGCAATGCGACTGTCTCAAAGCTATAGCCTTCGTACAGGTGGCTCTGTGCAGTCGCGCTGGCATACCAACGGAAAGTGTTGGTGGTATGGCTATTTACAGTCAGAGTTGCAGTGCTGCCCTCGCAAACGGTAACAGGGGCCACTTCCGGCGCAGCCGGCAAGCCTACGACTGTCACCTCTATCATCTCCGAGTTGCTGATACACTCCCCTGACACGACTTCGCGCATGTACCAGGCAGTCTGGGTGAGGTTGGCCGGGCTCGTATAATTTTGGCCCGTGTTGTTGCCGGCAGCCGGGCTAAAGGTGGCGTTCGGGCCGCTTGTATTCTGTAACCAACGATAGGTATAGCTGCCATTGCCGCCGGTAGGCTGCGCGCCCGTAAGCGTAGCTGCGGCAGTGCCTTCGCAGAGAACAGGCTGTCCGGCAATCTGGATGGTGTTCTGCTCGATGGCCGGCTGCACCAGGATCTGAATCTCGTTACTCACACTTTCGCCGCAAGGGCCACCTGCTACCACACGGCGGTACCACATGGTTTTGTCTTTGATCTGCGGGGTATAGTTCAAACCCGTGTTGGTGCCCAGCGCTGGCTCAAAGCTGCCGTTCTCGCTGCGCATCTCCCAACGGTAGGTCTTCTGGTCGGTGCCGCCTTGTGGCATGCTGCCGATGATAACGGATGGCATGCTGCCGCTGCAGATGGTATTCTGCTGCACGGACACAAAGTTCATCGTGATCGGTTTCACCACTGTCACTTTCACAGCCTCGCTCACATGCACCTGGCAGGTACCGGAAGTTACTTTGCGGCGGAACCAGGTGGTGGTGTTAAGCGTGCCTGGCTCGTAGTGTTGCTCGCGATTGTTGCCGCCGGCTGCTTTGAAGCTGTTGCTGGCGCCAGTCGTGCTGAACTCCCAGGTATAGGTATAGCTGCCCGTGCCGCCAGTCGGATCGCTGCCCATCAAAGTCGGAGCTTCTGCGCCCTCGCAAATAGGAGCGATGGCGGTAATCGTGTTTTGGTCGATGACAGGCGTAACCGTAACGGCAACCGGAGCGGAGGTATGGGAGCAACCAGCTGACAATACGGTCCTTCTGAACCAGGTCGTGCGGTTGAGCGTGCTCGGCTGGTAAGTAGCCGCAGTAGCACCGGCTATTACTTCAAAACCTGCCTCAGCGCCTGTCACACTAGCCTCCCAGCGGTAGGTATAGCTGCCGTTGCCGCCGATAGGGGCCGTGCCAGTGAGCCGGGCAGGGGACTGCCCGGCACAGATCGCCGGCACTTCATTCAGGGTATTGCGGTCGAGCGCAGGCAGGATGGTAACCGTCGCGGTTACCACAGGGCTGTAGCAACCGTTGGTCACGCCGCGAACATAAAAAGTACTCACGCCTTCCGGCAGGTTCTGAGCCGTAAAGCTTCTTCCGGTCTCCAAACGTTGTGTGGCTGCTGCATCGGCGAACCATTCATACGCGCCGGCATTGCCTTCTGCTGCCAATGTCGCGCTGCTGCCGGCACCGCACAGGGTAACAGGAGCTACCACAGGAGCCGGGGTGGCCGGGTAAACCTCCACTTTAACAGGAGTGCGCACGCTGGAACAGCCGCCCTCCACTGTGGTCTGGGCATAGAATGTTGTTGTTTTGTCAAGAGCAGCTGTCTGGAATGTAGCCCCTTCGTGTAGCAGGTTGCCCCCTGTTGGCTGGTCGTACCACTGTACGCTGCCTTCGGCCTTCAGTATCTGCAGCATTGCCGGACTGCCTGGACAAAGCGTTGCCACCGGCTGCAGGGTGGGCGCAACAGGCAGGTCGTTTACCGTTATTGTGATTTCCTCAGCCACCTCGCACACGCCGGAACGGTAGGTATAGGTCAGGGTATAGGTGCCAACCGAGGCAGGATTAAACTGACCGTCAGCCGATACATAGTCAGAGCCGCTCCATTTGCCGCCCTCGTGCGAGGCTTGCAACTGCATGATGCCACTGTTCAGGCAGACAACTTCTTTCGGAGCGCTCAGTAGGAGTTCAGGTATAGCATCGATCTTGATTTGCTGCGTAGCTGTTTCTGAGTCGCCGCATTCGTTTGTGGCTGTCACTTTTACTTCGTAAGTGCCCGGCTCTGTGAAACGGATCGTTGGATAGGCTGAAGCGGCGTTGGTACCTGCTTCAAAAGCTGCCTGGCCCGGACCGCTCACCTCCCAACGGTAGGCGCTGATGGTGCCGGATTGGGCATCGTACACAGGGCGGTGGGCAGCGTTGTTTTCTGAAAAGGCAATGGATTGCGGGCCGCAATAGGTTTGCGCCTCCGGCAGAGTCGCCAGCGGTTTGTGAATGACAACGATATTTGTCTCCTGCGTGCTCACGGCTGAACAGAAACTGCTGGCCAGCAGGGACACGGTGTAGGTGCCGGATTTATCGAAGCTGAAGACCGGATTCACGGAGTTGGCATCAGTGCCCTCGGCAAAGCTCCAGCCTTCCTCTGCCGACACGGTCCAGGTATACTTCAGGTCAGCGCCTGTAGAGTTGTTCTGAGCCCGGAAGATGGAAGGGGCGCACACACCGCCGTCCGGTGTCAGATCAAAAGCGGCTTTGGGCACATCGTTTACCACAATCATCTGCTCCATTACCGTTGGCAAACAGGTCGAGTTTGGGTCAAGCGGATAAGCCGTGAGGCGCACCATGTACTCACCCAGTTCGTTGAACACCACGTTAGGCGAAAGCGTCGTGCCGTTGCCGGAAGAGAATCTCCAGCCGGTCTCCGGGAAGATCTCCCACTTAACACGGTAGCGATCGTTTCGGGCAGAGGCGTCGTAGCCGTTCTTGGTCTTGTCCTGGAAGCGTACCGGTTCGTTCAAACACACATTGCCGATCGCAAAATCGGCGATCGGACCTTTGGAAATGCGAATACCGGTGAAGGTCGCGATGGACACGTTACACTGGTTGGTGGCGGTGCCTTTCAGGGTAAAGCCGTTGGGCTTGTCTTTGGAGGACTCCAGGAACTCGTGACGGAGGACGCGGTCGGCGGGCAGCTCGTTGTGCTTAAAAACATAGGCTGGCGTGCCATCGTCGAACTGGAAGGTATAGACGGTGTGCGGGGAGTTGCCTTCCACACCTGTGATTCTGAAACCATAGGAAACCGGCGCACAGTCGATGTTATTGCCATCGCTGGTAATGCCGAGGCCCGGGTTGCTGCCGATAAAAAGTTTTTCGGTGAAGGTGCCCTCGCAGCCGCTGGCGTCGGTGGCAGTTACAGAAATGGTATAAAGGCCTGCAGCCGTATAGGTATGGCTTGTTTTTTCGAACTCGGGTCCGAAAGTATCACTTTTGCCATCGCCCCAGTTAATGGTATAGCCCGTGTTAGTGGCCGCGGTTTTGGAGGCGTTCTCTATTTCCAGTTTGAAAGAGTTGGCGCTGCCGGTATAGCTACAATAAGTAAAATCGTAAAGCGGGTCTTTGATGGTGGCATCGGGCCGCTCGCTTATCTGGACAGGAGCAGAGGTAGCGGTGCACCCATCTACGTTGGTGGTGGTAACAGTGTAAGTACCTGCCGCCGTAACGGTAATGCGCTGGGTGGTAGCGCCGTTCGACCACTTGTAACTAGCTGCTTCTGTGGCAGTAAGTACAGTTTCACCTTCCGCACAGAGCGAGGGAGAGCCCGAAACAGTTATAAGAGGAGTGCAACTTTGCGCCAAGGTTTTTGTACCAAAACACAGCACATAAAGCAGGGTGAGCACAACTAACGCGAGGCTCTTTTGTACCAGTTGCATAAGGGGTTCTGTATAAGTTTGCTATAGAAAATTGCTTTTTTATCAAAAGGGCGATGGCCGGAAAATTCAATTCAGTCAAAGGGGAGAACTAGAGAGAAAAAGCAGTGCTACCGGCTATTTTCTATAACATTCCATTCGTTATCAGGGTGATGGAAAAATGAATTCCAAGGCCTGAAAACTTTTATCACCTTTGGCCGAACATTTTCGTGGTCTGTCCGTATTGTGCAAAATGTTTTTTGAGATTAGTTGGTTCAAATAATTGTAAAATTTTTATGAACCGGATTTTAAAGTCTTAACCTTTGGGTCATTGCCACCATCGACAAATGCCTCTCACTAGCATAAAATCTGCCTTATTTTGCTGTATAGGCCATTTATGATACCCCTCAATAAAGGATGTAGTAAATTAATTGTATTATTTTAATATGTTATTAAACCGTGCTTGAGCAAGCCAAAGCACGCTGCCTTGCTTTATTCTCCTATAAATTAATCCTCTTTTTCGTGGGGGTGATCGTAAAAGCCTCCCTCTCCATAACTCTTAATCAACAGCTGATATTTTTTTCAATGGAAGAATTGGTGAGGGAAGCACGTTTGTAGGGACAATAGTACTAGTTGATATGAATTTTATTGGAATAGTTATGTATTACATATATAAGTTATTATTTATAATCCAATCTATTTAAAAATATAAATATGTTAATATTATCGATTCAAAATTTATTCACCATTTAGCGATAAATTAATAAACCTTAATATAAATGCAGTCGTATTTCAGTCTAAATTCTGGGTGCTAGATAAAAGTCAATTTTCAAAAAGCGCCAGGATCTCCAGAAACAGAAATAGAATTTAAAGGCTAAAGGAAAACACACATAGTAAAGTTGTCATCGCTCCCAGCGCAACGTGGGGATTGACAAAGTGATTGAATGCGAGAGGCGTAAGAAAGTCAATTAAGGGAAAAAGGGAATTATGATTCAATAAGTACAATTACAGGTTATGCACAAATACAGACACTATAATAGTTTTAATAGAATACTCTTATTAATACTAGACATCACACTGATCGCTTTCGCGTTTAAGCTTTCTAACCTCTTCCGGTATGGCGATCTGGAACTCACACACCAATACAGCATCTTCTTTGTACTGTTTGCACTCGTGTGGTGGATCGTTTCGGGGTTCAAGAACTTTGTTTTCAGAATAGATGGCTTCCTGCCGGTGGGCAGAAGAACTGGCAACCTGTTGAATGCCTTTGCGATACACGCCGTGATATTGGCCAGCTGTATCGTAATCTTCAACCTGGAGCACCTGTCGCGCCTCTTGCTGCTGTACACTTACCTGTTTACAGCCTTGCTGATCGGGGTTAGCCGCATTGTGCTTTTCCTGGCCCAGCGCTACTTCTCCAAATCAGACATGGCCTACAGCCGCTACGTGATTGTGGGCATGGGACCGGCTGCCATCAACCTGCACCAGACCTTCAGCAATGACGAGGCACCAGGCCGTAAGTTCATGGGATTCTTCACAGACAAGGCCGAGGAACTGAGCAAGCATAGCAGCATGGTAAAAGGTACAGTGGCTGATCTGCAGGATTTCTGCCTCCAGAATAACATCGATGAAGTTTACTATACCCTGCCGGTAAATGACAAAGAGCACATCGACGAATTGACAGAGTTTGCGGACGAGAACTTCATCTACTTCCGCATTGTGCCTGACTTTAGCGCCATTGTGCAGCGCGAAGTGAACATGTACTTCTACCAGAACATCCCGATGATCAGCGTGCGTAAGGAGCCGCTGGAGCAAGTGACTAACCGCGTGGTGAAGCGCGTTTTCGATATCGCCTTTTCGTCTGCCGTTATCCTGCTGCTGTTCCCGATCATCATGCCAATCATCGCACTGGCCATCAAGATCAGCTCACCAGGGCCTATCTTCTTCAAGCAGCTGCGCCCTGGTAAAAAGAACCGCCTGTTTGTGTGCTATAAGTTCAGAACCATGCGTGTGAACAACAACACAGAGCTGCAGGCTACGAAGAACGATCCGCGCGTGACCAGAGTGGGTGCCTTCCTGCGCAAGACGAACCTCGACGAACTGCCGCAATTCTTCAACGTACTGCTCGGTGACATGTCGGTGGTAGGACCACGTCCGAACCTGGTGTCGCAGCTGGACCACTACTCAAAAGTGATCAACAAGTACAAAATGCGCCACTTCGTAACACCAGGCATCACAGGTTATGCGCAGGTGAGTGGTTACCGTGGAGAAACCAAAGAGGTGCACCTGATGGAAAAACGAGTGGAGTACGATGTGAAGTACATGGAAAACTGGAGCTTCATGATGGACATGAAGATCATCTTCCTGACTGTATGGAACATGGTGAAAGGCGAGAAAAATGCATACTAACGATATAATGGAACCAAGCACCCTGCGCAAAACCGCAGCACCCCTGCAGCAAAAGCGTCGCTTACTGAATTCCTACATTACCACCGGCCGCTTCGACGAGTTTGTGGAGCAGGTCTTCTGGATGACCGAAAACAGGGAATCCTCTTACGTGTGCTTTGCCAACGTGCATATGCTGGTGGAGGCTTACCAGGATCCGGGATTCAATAAAATTCTGAACGAGGCGGATGTGGCCTCGCCGGACGGCGGACCTCTCTCAAAGCTGATGAAGCTGAAGTACGGCCACAGCCAGGACCGCGTGCCGGGTATGGACCTGATGCCGCGCCTGATCGAGGAGGCCGCTGCCAGAGGCAAGTCGGTTTTCTTCTACGGTTCCACAGACGATGTGCTGGAGGAGGTAGTGAAAACAGCGAAAGCCAAGCACCCCGCTATAAAAATAGCCGGTCATTATTCACCGCCTTTCCGCAAGCTAACGGATGCCGAGGACCAGTCGATTGTGGATATGATCAATGATTCGGGCGCGGACCTGGTGTTTGTGGCCCTGGGTTGTCCGAAGCAGGAGCGCTGGATGGCCGAGCACAAAGGCCGCGTAAAAGCCTGTATGTTAGGCGTCGGACAGGCCTATATGACCTATGCCGGACTGGAGAAACGTTTGCCGAAGTGGGCGCGTGACTTGTCGCTGGAGTGGACATACCGCTTGTACCAGGAGCCGAAGCGCCTCTGGAAGCGCTACCTGGTCACCAACAGCATCTTCGTATACCTGACGTTGAAAGACGCACTCTGGCCCAAAGATAAACATAGCAAAGCCACTGCCGTAACGGTAGGCTATTAACAGAAAATGCGCTGTGCAGGTATAAGAGCCCGCAGCGCATTTTTTTCGTGCCCCTGATTTAAAGCTGACCCTGTAATTTTATCTTCTCTTAACAACCTATACCTGCGTTTCAGGTATAAGTGCATGGGAACAGAACTATCGCATTGGCGATGTTATAACATTACCCAATCAGGTATGCCGGCCACACCACAAGCAAAGGCACGAAAATCTGCATTAGCAACATCAAAATATAGTAATTGTCGTATAGAGGACAGATTTAAATTGAAATTCACCTCAAACCCTTATAATTAATGAAAGCTGTAATACTGGCAGGCGGATACGGAACCCGCATCAGTGAGGAGAGTGGTATCAGACCAAAGCCGATGGTAGAAATCGGCGGAAAACCCATCCTCTGGCATATCATGAAAATATACTCAGCCCACGGCATCAACGATTTTGTGATCTGCTGCGGCTACAAAGGTCATATGATCAAAGAGTATTTCGCCAACTACTTCCTTTACAATTCCGACGTGACCTTCGATATGAGCAACAACAGCATGGAGGTGCACCAGAACAAGACCGAATCCTGGAAAGTGACGCTGGTGGACACCGGCGAAGGCACTTTGACAGGCGGCCGCCTGAAGCGCGTGCGCGACTACATCGGCGACGAAACCTTCTGCCTGACCTATGGCGACGGTGTGAGCGACGTAGACATCAGCGCCTCTATCGAGTTCCACAGACAGCAGGGCACCAAAGCTACCCTTACTGCCGTGCAGCAGCCTGGCCGATTTGGCGTTTTCACGCTTTCCGGAGAAGACACGCATGTGCGCCATTTCCAGGAAAAGCCGGAGGGAGGCGAGCAGCCTTGGATAAACGGCGGTTTCTTTGTGCTGGAGCCTTCTGTAATTGACTATATTGACGGCGACCATACCACCTGGGAGCGCGAACCAATGGAGCGACTGGCCCGCGAAGGCGAGATGTCGGCTTACAAGCACACCGGCTTCTGGCAACCAATGGACACCCTGCGCGACAAGAATTACCTGGAGGAATTGATCCAGGCTGGCAAGGCGCCGTGGTATAAAGTGATTCAAAACCAACCTGTAAATGTCTAAATGGCCTAAGGTATAGCAGATTGTTCTGCGCCTTCGTATAACATACCCTATACCTGACCTTTTAGCGAAACATAAGCTGATGAAGAGAGAATTTCTGCAGCAAACCTATCAAAACAAAAAAGTATTTCTGACAGGTCATACCGGCTTCAAAGGTTCCTGGATGCTGCAAATGCTGCACTCCCTGGGCGCTGAAGTGATGGGCTACGCCCTGGCTCCCGAAACCGAAGAGGACCTGTACCACCTGATCGACGGCGACAATTTGTGCGAGTCCGTGATCGCGGACATCCGTGACAAAGAAGCCGTAGAAGAGGCGGTGCTGCGTTTTCAGCCGGACTTTATCTTCCACCTGGCCGCGCAGCCGCTCGTGCGTTTGTCCTATGAGTTTCCTTCCGAAACCTTCGCCGTGAATGCTGTGGGAACGGCCCATGTACTGGATGCAGTGCGCAAACTCGAAAAGCCCTGCACAGTAGTGCTGATCACGACTGACAAGGTATACGAGAACAAGGAATGGGTCTACCCTTACCGCGAAAGCGACCAGTTGGGTGGCTATGACCCGTACAGCGCCAGCAAGGCTTGCGCGGAGCTCGTGATCTCGTCCTATACCCGTTCATTTTTCCATCCGGAGGTATACGACAAGCACCAAAAGGCCATAGCCAGCACCCGCGCCGGTAACGTGATCGGTGGTGGCGATTGGGCGAAGGACCGTATTATACCCGACATTGTGCGGGCACTGCGGGTAGGCGAGCCGGTAACGGTGCGCAACCCCAATGCCGTGCGTCCGTGGCAGCACGTGCTGGAGCCGCTGGGCGGTTACCTCTTGCTCGGCGCGAAAATGGCGGAAGATCCGAAAACCTTCGGCGGCGCCTGGAACTTCGGTCCGCAGGCTGGTGACAACAGCCCGGTGGAGGACCTGGTGCAGAAGGCCCTACAGGTATGGGGCTCTGGCAATTACGACAAGCCGGAGCTCAATAACCAGCCACACGAGGCAGGCCTGCTCAAACTCGACATCAGTAAGGCGCTGGTGGAGTTGGGCTGGACTCCCAAGTATAACTCGGCCCAGGCGATTGAGCGCACGATCGGCTGGTATAAGACCTACCACGAAGGTATAACGGACATCAAGGAATTTACAATCGGGCAAATTGCTGAATACCTGGGCGAAGAGTAACCCGTATACCTGCCCTCTTAATTTGAACGAAGAACACCTGCAGAGCCTGGCCTGGCAGGTGTTTTCCAATACAACCCATCACATGATTTTTACAGAAACCAAACTAAAAGGGGCTTACATCATCGACATCAAAAAGCTGGAGGATGAGCGTGGTTTTTTCGGCCGGGCTTATTGTCAGAAAGAGTTTGAGGAGCATGGGCTAAACACTAACCTGGTGCAGGCCAACGTAAGCTATAACTACAAAAAAGGCACCCTGCGCGGCATGCACATGCAGCTGGCCCCGCACGCCGAAACCAAGCTCGTGCGCTGCACCCGTGGCGCCATTTTTGACGTTATCATCGATCTGAGACCGGACTCCGAAACGTATAAGCAGTGGATCGGGGTGGAGCTGACCGCGGACAACTACCGCATGCTCTATGTGCCGGAAGGCTTTGCACACGGCTACATGACACTGGAGGACAACTCGGATGTGATGTACCAGGTAACGGCCTTTTATGCGGCAGGAGCCGAGCGCGGCCATCGCTGGAACGACCCCGCTTTCAACATCCAGTGGCCAATGGAACCAGTGGTGATTTCAGAGAAAGACCAGCAGCACCCTTTGCTGGAGACGGTGATGGAGCAGTCTGGAATAGCTTGACAAACGACTGATTGACAAAGGATAAGAGACTTTTTTTATCGTAAGCTACTAGCAAAGTCTTTTTCATATTTAGTCCTTTGTCTAAAAATCCCTTGTCCTAAATACAATAAGAACAACATGATCATTATAGATACCGCATTAGCCAAACGACAAGCCGAAGGCCGACCTGTTCGTGTGGGCATGGTGGGAGCCGGGTTTATGGCGAAAGGCGTAGCCCTTCAGGTCAAGAACCATGTGCCAGGGATGGAGATCGTTGCTATCTCCAACCGCACCATCGACCGCGCCCGCGAAACTTATAACGAGGCAGGTATAGCCGACGTGGAGGAAGTGAACTCCCTGACCGAGCTGGAAGAAAACATTCGCCAGGGCAGGTATAGCATCACCCACGACCCGATGCTGTTATGCCGCGCCGAGGGAATCGACGCGATTCTGGAAGTAACCGGTGCCGTAGAATTTGGCGCGCAGGTGGCTTTGGAGGCTATTCAGCATGGCAAGCACACGGTTATGATGGATGCGGAGGTGGACGGCACGGTTGGTCCGATCCTGAAGGTATACGCCGATAAAGCAGGTGTTGTGTTTACGAACGTGGACGGCGACCAGCCCGGTGTGATCATGAACCTGTACCGCTATGTGAAGTCCATCGGCATGAAGCCGGTGCTGTGCGGCAACATCAAAGGCCTCCACGACCCTTACCGCAACCCGACCACGCAGGAAGGTTTCGCCAAGCGATGGGGACAGAACCCGGCCATGGTGACCTCCTTTGCCGACGGCACCAAAATCTCGTTTGAGCAGGCCATTGTAGCCAATGGAACCGGCATGCGGGTGGCCAAACGCGGTATGCTGGGACCTTATGCGCCACAGGGAGCTAATATCCGGGAGTCGGTGAACCTGTTTCCGCTGGAGGAACTCACCAACGGTCCAGGTATAGTCGACTATGTGGTAGGTATAGCCGAGCCGGCCGGCGGCGTGTTTGTGCTGGCTACGCAGGATAACCCACGACAGCAGCATTACCTCAACTATTATAAAATGGGTGAGGGGCCGCTTTACTGCTTCTATACCCCGTACCACCTGTGTCACCTGGAGGTTCCGCTCACCATTGCCCGGGCTGTGCTTTTCAACGACGCGGCGCTCACACCGCTTGGCAGACCTTACGTAGAAGTAGTGACGGCTGCCAAGAAAGACCTAAAAGCCGGCGAGACCATCGACGGCATTGGCCACTACATGACCTATGGCCTGTGCGAAAATGCGGACGTGACCGAGCGCGAAAACCTGTTGCCAATGGGTATAGCCGAGGGTTGTGTGTTAAAACGCGACATCCCGAAGGACCAGGTCCTCACCTACGACGATGTGATTTTGCCGGAAGGTAGAACCATTGACAGACTGCGGGAAGAGCAGCGCCAGTACTTTGCTTCAGCTTTTGCTGAGGCCAGAGAGCAAGCGCCCAACACAACCGCTATTGCCTGAGATTTTTCACCCACAAAAAAGAAGTATTAGGCAAAATCCCGCACTGGTCAGGTATAGACCGGGCGGGATTTCGTATGCCTGACAAATAAAGATTCATGCGCATTCTGATCATACACAACTATTATAAGCAGGCTGGGGGCGAGGATACCGTTTTTCATGCCGAAGCCGCCTTGCTGGAGCAACACGGCCATCAGGTGGAGAAGCTAAGCTTTTCGAACAAAGAGGTAAACAGCCTGTCGGAGAAGCTCAAGGCTGCGCTGGGCGTCGTGTATAATCCGGGGAGCGCCAAACTGGTGGAGGATCGGATAAAGTCCTTTCAACCTGACGTCATCCATGTGCACAACTTCTTTCCGCTGCTTTCGCCGTCCGTCTTCTATGTGGCCAACCGCCTGCAGGTGCCCATTGTGGTGACGCTGCACAATTACCGCCTGGTTTGCCCAAGTGCGCTGCTTTACTACAACGGAAAGGTACAGCTTGAAAACCTGCACAAGGTTTTCCCCCTGAGTGCCATCCGCCAGAAAATATACCGTGACTCTGCCATACAAACCGCCTCTGTAGTGCTCACCACTGGTATGCATAAGTTGCTGGGTACCTGGAGGAGTAAGGTTGACAAGTTCATCGCACTTACGCCCGGAGCCGCCGACCTGTTCCATAACTCTTCGCTCAAACTCAGGCCAGGGCAGGTGGCCGTGAAGCCCAACTTCACCCAGGACATAGGTATAAGCCGCGTCGAACGGGAGGAGTACTTTCTGTACGTTGGTCGCCTGACGGCTGAAAAAGGGATAGAAACACTTCTGAAAGCCCATGAACTGAATCCATTTCCGCTGAAAGTGGCCGGTGACGGGCCGCTGCGGGAGCGGGTGGAGGAATATGCAAAGACGCATGCAAGTATAAAGTACTTGGGTTTCCAGAACCGGGAACAGGTACTGGAACTCCTGAAGCAAGCCAGGGCACTGATCTTCTCCTCTGAGTGGTTGGAAACGTTCGGCATGACCATCATCGAAGCTTTCTCGGCGGGTACGCCTGTGATTGCGGCCAACATTGGCGGCGCGGCGCAACTCGTGGAAGACGGCGTAAACGGACTGCACTACACTCCGGGCAATGCGGAGGAACTGGCGGAGCGCGTGCATACCCTGATCCAATACCCGCGTATGATCCGGCAACTGGGTACGGCAGCCCGCCAAAGCTATGAGGTCAGGTATACGCCTGAGGTAAATTACCAGATGCTCATCTCCATTTACAAAGACGCCATCCGCTCTAAAAAGAGAAAAGCCCCTGCAACCAAAGTCGCAGAGGCTAACCTTTCCTAGCGGCTTGGTGCTACACCGCTTCTACATTCGTTTTCTTTCCGGAATTCTTGCGCATCTTCTCCAGTATCGACACAACCTGTTTGGTGTCTACTAACAGGTGCTGGCGCTGCCCCTCGTCTGCATTATGCACCGGCTTGTCGCCTTTGCAGATGATGTAGTCGTAGTCCAGGTCTATTTTGGTGGCAATGTCATAGAAAGGCTCTATCACAAAACCCTCGTGGAAGATCTCGATGATCTTGGTGCCCGGCTTGCAGAAGAACATGCTGATCAGGCCAGCCCCAGTGGCAGAAATCACCACCTTCGCCTGCGAGAACATCCGGATTTTCTCCAGGATGCTGTACTTGCTGGAAACGATCGACTTGAATTTATACGGTTCCAGTGCTTCCAAAAGCTCTTGCTCGTTCAGTACGTTGCGTATAGCCGAGTCGCTGCGGCTGATGTATAGGTAGGGCACGCGCTCCGATTCAGGCAAGACTTCGTGCTGCACGAGCGGCAGGAAGGAGTCGCGGATGTACTGGCCCAGCCAGCGTGGCACCAGGGTATGGCTTCCGCGTGGCGCCGTGGAGGCGATCACACGGTCGGCAGTCAGGTGGTGGTATTCGATAGAAGTGATGATCTTCTCGGCAGGTATACCCAGCAACTCCAGTGTTTCGGTCTGGTAGCTGTAGCGGGTGCTCGGCACCAGAAACCAGTCTACTTCGTCGTAAAGGCCGCTTTCGCGGAGCAGGTGCAGGCGTGGCAGCACATCCATAAACCAGTGGCCAATGTTGTTGAGGCCCGCGCCACCGGTCAGCATGCTGAACACGGTGCCCTTGAAACGGGTGGGCGCCTGGAAATAACTCTGGTCAAAGATGTTGTTTTTCTCGGCATCCACCACTTTGCCGTTGATCATGCTAAGCGACACATTCTCCACGATCCGGTTCTGCTGCGACACGATGGCCACACTGCTCTCATTGTCTGTGTAAATGCGTCCGTTGGGCACCTCGGCCACCACATAGTCGGTGGTAACGCTGCGCATGGGCTTCCAGTAGTCGGAGCAGGCTTTGTAGAGGTCCTCCGAAATTTCGAGCGGGGTGGTCAGGTTCGGGTAGATGGGGTATACCTTCACTTCGGACGGCGGGCAGGAAGTCTCGCCCCCTTTGCTGATGCGGCAAACGCCGATTGGTCTAAAGCGCTTGTTGTGGGGAATGATGCGCCCCATTATCTTTTTAAGGCGTTTGGTAGATTTATCGTAAAATACCTTTGGTTTCATATATATACGGTGAGTAATAATGGCTATACGTTTGTAATTCAAATTTGGCTGTGTGATACCATCAATCAGGCTGCTTTACCAGGTATAAGGTATTGGATCCGGTACTGTCGACTGGCTGCTGCAAACGCTGCGCCAGCAGGCTGGCAGCGGCAGCCACCGCCGTATTGTTCCAGTGCCCGTCATCGGCAGGGTACAGCTTCTTGTTTTCGTTCAGGTACAGGCGTTCGAACAGGCTTTGCGGATTTACCACCGTCACGTTCCTGCTTTGGAGCTCTGACACGAGGCGCGGAAGAAAGTCCGGTTTACGGGCCGAGGGTAACAGCTGGTGATAAATGTTCTCCTTGTTAGGGATTGGCATGAACACAAAGGGAATGCCCCGCTCGGCCAGCGCAAGTTTATAGCCCTCCAGGACATCGGCTATCTGGTGTATCTCTTCGTCACTGAAATGGCGGTTGGCATGTTCGCCTTCCATGAAAAATTCGTTCTGGTATTGGATGTACTCCTTTTTACCGGACATGCGTTCGATGTTGGCCAGTGTGCGGTGGTAGAGCGCCAGCTTCGAGGCGCGGTCAGCCGTCACAGCCAGCCAAGTGAGCACCCCAGACGAGTTGATAACAGAGCCGGTCCGGTCGCGGAGTTTGTTGCCTATACCGGTGGCGCCCACGGGAGGCAGTTCAGGTATACGGCGCTCGATGCTCGAAACTACCACCAGCTCCGGTGGGTTTTCTTCGAAGCGTTTGGTGCCCAGAAAGCGGTTGACGGTGGCAGGAGCGAAGGAGTATACTTCTTTGCCCAATTGTTTTTCCAGCACCTCCGCCAGCGTTTCTTCCTGCGAGAGCTTGGCACCGGTGATGTTGGAGTCCCCGATCAGCAGCACCTCGGCTTTGGAGTCGCGGTTACGATAGCCGTAGCGGTCGGTGTACCATACTACCTGCTTCTTTTCGGCAAAGCGCGTGCGAGGTGCCAGTTCGCCTTCTTCCTCCATGCGCAGGTGCATGTTCGGGTAAAAGGGCCCGGACATCAACCGCACGCTGTTCACCGAAATAGTTTCCCACACCCGGAAAGTGAAAGTATCCATGGGCAGCACCACGGCTTCGACCAGAGGCCAGAGCACGAAAGGGGCCACCAGCAGCGCCAGTTTTCGGAGCAGCCTTTTCACCTCGCTATGTTTGGTCTCCTGCGCCATTTAGAACTGAAAATAAATGAACTCCTGGTGTCCAAACTGCCCGAAGAGCAGCACCGCTACGATGACCACATAATACAAACCCCAGCGCACCACAGCCGGGCGCTGGCTGATTAACTGCGATATGCTGCCGTTGCGCTGAATCAGGTGCACCGTTTCCATGATCAGGATGGAAATGACAGACACGGCAAAAACCTTGAAGCCTTGGTCCATGAACAAGATGTGCTGCAGGTCTATACCTGCCAGCAGCTGGCGGATGTTGCCTATACCTGCCACGCTGCTCTGCAGAATGTAGAAAGCGTCGCCGATGGAGTTGGCCCGGAAAAACACCCACGAAAACAGCACCAGCGCGAACACGCTCAGCACCTGCACCCATTTGTATAACAGTGGCCGGCTGGTAAGTCCGATGGCCTCGGCAAGAGCGTCGCGCTGCTTAACCGTGACAATTGCAAACACCAGGTAAAAGCCGTGCAGCGCCCCCCATACCACAAAGGTCCAGTTAGCGCCGTGCCACAGGCCACTCACCAGAAACGTGATAAACAGGTTGTAGTACCAGCGCCACTTCACCACCCGGTTGCCACCCAGCGGGATGTAGAGGTAGTCGCGGAACCAGGACGAGAGCGAGATGTGCCAGCGGCTCCAAAACTCCGAAATGCTTTTGGAAAAGTAAGGTCGCCGGAAGTTCTCCATCAGCTGAAAGCCCATGACCTGCGCCGACCCGATGGCAATGTCGGAGTAGCCCGAAAAATCGCAGTAGATCTGAAAGGCGAAGAAGACTGTGGCAATGATCAGCGTGATGCCCTCGTAGTCGGTGGGGTTGTTGTATACCTGATTCACCATCAGGGCCAGGTTATCGGCAATCATGATCTTCTTGAAAAAGCCCCAGCCCATGCGTCGCAGGCCGGCCACCACCCGCTCGTAGCTGAACTGGTGCTCCATCTTGAGTTGCCCGAGCAGGTTGCCTGCCCGCTCAATGGGGCCTGCCACCAGCTGCGGGAAAAAGGTGACGAAGAGTGCGAAAATCCCCAAGTGCTTTTCTGCCTTGATGCGCCCATGGTACACGTCGATCGAGTAGCTCATGGTCTGGAAGGTATAGAAGGAGATGCCCATGGGCAGGAGCAGCTCAAATGCCGGCATGGCGTAGCTCATGTTCAGGGCCGAGGCAATATCGTGCGCGCTGTCGTTGAAAAAATTGTAATACTTGAATAAGCCCAGTATGCTCAGGTTAGATAGAAGCGAGAGCCAGAGAAAAGGCTTGCGTTTGTGTTTTTCCACGTCGCTATACCTGCCCATAGCGCGGCCGCAGAAATAGTCCACCAGCGTGGAGCCGATCAGGATCAAGGTATAGGCGGGCCTCCAAGAGGCATAGAAATAATAGCTGGCCAGCAGCAGGATGAGCCATCTGCGATTAGGAGGCGTCAGAAAGTAGAGCGTAACGACTACCGGGAAGAATATGAAAAATTCAGTAGAATTGAATAACATATGCAGACGCTGTTATGGATCGGGAGAAGCGCGTGGTCTCCAGTCGTTTTGCTTTCACCCTCTCGGGTGAGGGGTGGAACCATGGCCTTTAACCTCATTATAGGAAAGCCAGGCCTAAAAGGTTTAAGAATTCGGTATATATTTTTCTAGCTGTATAGATGCACGAATATAATTGTGCAGCTTTCTATACGCAGCTAAAATGAATTGGCTGTTACTGAGGTGAAAAAATTGCATTAACAGATCTGACTCCATGATACAAGCGTAGACCTGGCTCAGGTATGTTGTGTTATCAGATCTGTATTCTCCCTGATTTGGCCGCTAAAATCCCCTCTGACAACTCTTTTCAGGAAGATGACAATGTGGACAATTTAAGTATACCCTAAAGCCGAACATCTGAGCGGCAACGGCGTAATATTATTGTACTCTAATACAACAGTAACCCTATACTCTCCGTACAGGACATGCGATGTTGTCAACTGGCATTTTAAGTAGAACAACAGCTGTTCAGCTCTAGCCTATACCAATCATACACCCGACTTAGAAGTAGCGAGCATCAACCAAATGCCGTGATACAGATACTTAGTGAGCTTATATGATAGCAACTACCTTCAGGTACATTCTTCGGTACCTTTCCCTATACCTTTGGGGCTGCAACTGCAAAGTAGCCCTGACACTTTGCGCGCTACTCAGCTTAGCAGTACAGGATGCGGCGGTGGCGCAGACCAACTGTCCTCCTGGTCTGGTGCACCACTTTGGACTCGACGAAAAAGTGGCTGGCGCCTACACAGACTACGTGTCCGGCGCCAGTGCCACCTGTACGGCTTGCCCTGCGCCCACAGTCAGTCGGTATGGCGGCGGGCAGCGCTTCAGCGGCTCCAACAACGGCATACAATTCAGCGAGGTTGGCAACTTTCAATGGGGGCCGCATGATAGCTTCACGCTCGAGGTATGGGTGCAGGTCAACCGCAAATCTGCCAACCAGGTGATTGTCGGCCGCAAATCAAGCGACGGGCTGTCGGCCTGGTGGCTGGGCGTTAACCCGGAAGGGTATGCTGTGTTCGACATGCAGGATAATTACGGGGAGCCGCATACCATGACGGACTACCTCAAGGCGGTGAACCTATTTGACGGCAAATGGCATCACCTGGTGGTGGTACGGGAGGGAGCTCCCCAGATCACCAAACTCTATGTAGATGGTTTTCGGGTAGACGACAGACGGACTGAAGTGAGGCAATACCGCGGCAGCATGGAGTCATCCAGTCCGGTTACGATTGGGTACATCGACATCGACTCCAAGTATTTTTTGGATGGCACAATCGATGAACTGCTGGTTTATAACACCAATTTGTCGGAGCAGCAGGCGCGCGACCGCTACAACCTCGGTGCGGGCAGCTACTGCGGTCCTGAGGATGTCCGGCCTGAAATCATATCGACACCTATTACGTACGGCACCGTCGGCCAGCAATACCGGTACGATGTGAATGCCGTCGGCAAACCTGCTCCGCGCTATATCCTCCTGGTGAGTCCGCCGGGGATGACGATTGACGCAGGCACGGGCCTTATTTCGTGGGTGCCATCAGCCGCCGGAAGTTTCGGAGTGGAGGTAAAGGCAACGAACAGCCTGGGAGAAAGCACTCCTCAGCGTTTTCAAATAGAGGTGAGGCCCGCCACGGAAGAGCCCAACGGCATGCTCCATCACTGGATGCTGAATGAGAACGGAGGCCCAAATTACCGCGATGTGTACACGCCGATAGATGCCGTTGCCAAAGAAAGAAGCCGCCCAGCCGCGGTGAAAGGCGCCGTGGAAGGCGGACAGCGGTTTAACGGTCGCGACACAGGGCTCGACGTAATCGGCAGCCCGAACTTCGACTGGAAGGCAAAAGAAACCTTCACGATCGAACTCTGGCTCCGAACCGACACCAAAGATGGCAGTAGCGAGGCCCAGAACCAGGTGTTGCTAGGGCGCCACGCCACGGATTCGCCCTCGCAGTGGTGGCTTGGACTTGACAAGGACCGAAGGGCGGCCTTTTACCTGCCGGATATTGAGTTTAAGGGCATTCTGGTAGGGTCTAGCGGTCCTAAACTGAACGACGGTGGCTGGCATCAACTCGTGGCAGTGCGGGACGGTGGTTCCGGGGCCCTCAGGCTGTATGTGGACGGAGAGCAGGTTGCAGCAGGCAACTTCGCGCACAGTTTCGGATTCAGCAGCCGGTCGCCTGTTACCATGGGTTACTTTAATGCGAGCATGCTCAACAGTTACCATTTCGAAGGCGACCTCGATGAAGTAAAACTCTTTGGCAGAGCGCTTTCGTCAGAGGAAATCCGTGAACGCTTTGTGGACGTATATAATAACCTGACTGAGATCGTCGGCTTTAAGGGACGCTATGTAGAGGGCGAGACCTTCAACCAGAAGACCGTGGTGCTAGACTGGAGAACCCTTTACGAGCTTGAAACCAACTACTTTGATGTGGAGCGGTCTGAAGATGGGGAGAACTTCACAGCCATCGGCCAGGTGAAAGCTTCGGGAACTACAACGACAGCCATCGACTATACCTTTACGGACGATGCACCGCTCAAAGAGCAGGGGTATTACAGGCTCCGGCTCGTTCGGCTGGACGGTACCTCTTCCTACTCCAACGTCATCCTGGTGCAGGATCGCTCCCCTTCTGCCTCTTCGTTTAGGATCTACCCTAACCCGGCCGCGGTTGGCGATGAAGTGACCCTCGAAGTTGCCAATCTGAAAGAGAACGAGGAAGTGACCTTTATGATAACAGACGGAGCCGGACGGCAGGTGATGAGCCAGCAGGTGCAAACCGATGCGTTTGGGGAACTGCGCCTGACGCTACCTGTCGGAGGGAATCTAAAACCTGGCATCTATAACCTGACAGTGGCTGGCAGCAACAAAACCCTTAACCGTAAGCTCGTGATCGCACGTTGATAGTAGTTGATTAACTGTGCAATTAACAGGAGATGAGCAATTGGATCGTTTGAAAGACTTACAGGTATAGTATTTAGCTCGGAGAAGGACTGATAGAAAGCGTTAAAAACTTATAAATGTGAGGTAATTTTCAGGTATAGCGAGCTCTATTGGTATTTAATTTTTATATAACATGCTGACTTGTAATTTTTTAAAAATATAATATCGCATCTATGAAATTTTTGATAAACCCTGCCATGCCTAGTCCGTACTATGTCTGGAAATCATAGGCAAATACCCGCATGCCAACAGCATATCACTCGATTTTAAATAGCCTTTACTTATATAAATTTTAGTTTCTATGAAAAAGTTATTCCTCATACCAATTCTATTTGCCTTGTTCCTTACATCTTGCGACGATGATAAAGATGAAAAGCTAGACCCGCCGGTTTCGCAAACTGACGCGCAGATGCGTGGCGACTGGACAAACACCATGATCAAAAGAGTGTACTACTCTATGGAAGACGAGGTGATGTTCACGGACTCAGTACAATATCAGACAACTTTCAGTTTTAACGGAAAGCAGTTAACCGTTACTGTACCGGGCGGTCAGCCAGAAGTGATGAACTACAGTTTCCCGGACCCGAACGATTCTACCCTGATTGAATTGCAGCGTGGTAGCGACAGAGGAAGGTATAATGTTGTCTCTATTTCAGGTTCACAAATGACCTGGATGGAAGAAAAGGCCTGGGCAGGCTTCCCGGAAGAAGCTCCTGAAGCTGAGAAAACAACATCCAAGAAAGGTGTCTATACCTGGCGATTCACGCGCAAGCAATAGTTGACACCGAGAAGTGTCCTGGACTTTAGGATGCTTTGAAAGATTTAGAAAAAAGAAGCGGTACAGGTTTTTCCTGCACCGCTTCTTTTTTATTTGGCCTGTCCCTCCGTCAAGCTTTGGGAAGCCTTATTTTTGATATACTTACTCTTTGATCAATTTGATGGTAGCGCTCTTGCCAGCGTTATCAGTATACTTCAGGAAGTACAGACCTGCTCTAAGTCCGGTAGCAGCCAGGTTCATCACCAGCTTGTTGTTCTCTACCTTCAGGTTTTCTTCTTTGTATACCACTGTACCAGCCTGGTCCAGGATGACAACTTCCTGCAGTTTGATCTCCTCTTTGCCCAGGTCAAGCGTTACCACGTCGTTGAACGGGTTAGGATAAGCGCTCACTTTTTCGAAGCTGATGTTTGTGTCCGCTGTCTCAGCAGTAAGTGCTGAAGAAGAGGAAGCAGTCAGCGACTCGATTGGAGACAATCTGTTTCCGGCAATCGGGCGCTCCATGGTGCCGTTCGGCAGCTGCCAGCCCACGGCCAGGTTGTCGCCGCCGCCGCCCTGCAGCATCAGGGCCTCGATGTAGTAGCGCTTGCCGGCCTCCAGGGTGATCTTGGCCGACTGCTGGCCTGAGGTCTTGGTCCACTCGCGTGGGTTGGTCCAGGTGCTGGAAAGAGCGATTCTGGTCTTCTTGGCAGGGTCCTCCGAGGTGCTCAGGTAAAGCTCGGCCACGTCGTCGGCCGCGATCCAGAAGGTGTACTGGCCTGACACAGGGGCCGTCACGTAGCCGCGGATGCGCTGGCCGTAGTTGTTGCCCTGGCTCTGTGGCGCCTCGAACGAGCTCAGCTCGGTGGTAGAGGCAGGCTTGGTGTTCACCGGAATTACGCCGATGGTAGAGCCGTGCACGTTGCTCCAGAAATCGCGGGTGATCTTGCCAACTGGTGTTGTGCTTGCAACTGGAGCCGTTGTTTCAGTAGGAGCGGTAGCCGGAGCAGTGCTTCCTATTTCAGACAGTCTGTTTCCGGCGATCGGGCGCTCCATGGTGCCGTTCGGCAACTGCCAGCCCACGGCCAGGTTGTCGCCGCCGCCGCCCTGCAGCATCAGGGCCTCGATGTAGTAGCGCTTGCCGGCCTCCAGGGTGATCTTGGCCGACTGCTGGCCTGAGGTCTTGGTCCACTCGCGCGGGTTGGTCCAGGTGCTGGAAAGAGCGATTCTGGTCTTCTTGGCAGGGTCCTCCGAGGTGCTCAGGTAGAGCTCGGCCACGTCGTCGGCCGCGATCCAGAAGGTGTACTGGCCTGACACAGGGGCCGTCACGTAGCCGCGGATGCGCTGGCCGTAGTTGTTGCCCTGGCTCTGTGGCGCCTCGAACGAGCTCAGCTCGGTGGTAGAGGCAGGCTTGGTGTTCACCGGAATTACGCTGATCGTAGAGCCGTGAACATTTGACCAGAAGTCACGCGTAATCTTACCAGTGCCTGCTGTGCCTGTAGTAGTACCAGTACCAGTACCAGTTGAGCCAGTTCCTGTAGTTGGCTGCTCAGCAGGAGCAGTAGCTACAGGATCCTGTACTGGCTGTGAAGGCGAAGTAACAGGAGCTGAGCCGTTAGGTCCAAGCACGATTCCGTTGCTGCTAAGCTTATTCAACCAGGCGTTGTATTCATTTTTCTCGTGCTGCTTCGTGATGTTGCCACCTACGTATGGGTTGTTCTCGTTCTTAACCAATCCATCCGGGAAGTAGTTTTTGTCGAAGAGGTTGCCCTGGCTCATAACGCCGGTTGTGTTGTTGCGCATTACGGCATTAAACGTAGCGCCTTTCTTGTAGTAGTCGTAGCCATAGAGGCCTACGTTGTGTGTGTTGACACGAGTGCCATCGTCAAACAGGCCAGAGTTAACACCACGGTTGTTGTACACCTCGATGTTGTTACCACCTGCGATAGCGTAGTTGTAGTTACCTACGTTTACAGTCTGGTTGTCGTATACCTTCACGAAGGCAGTGGCCACGGAAGCAGGATCGCCCATGCCGTCCTGGTACCAGGAGTCTGTGATGATACCGCCACCTGAGAACTTCGTTTCTGTAGCAGGATAAGGGTAAGCACCCTGGATGTAGTTGTTGTGAACACGGATCGGAGAACCGGAAGTACCGCGTGAGTTGGACAAGTTGATATTGTCCTCTACAAGCGACTTGTTCGGCTCGTTGATGATCTCGTTCCAGGCGATCTCAGCGTGCGGCAGGTTGCCACGATAGTTGAACTGAGCGAACTGCGAGTGCTCGCGCTGACCACCGTAAACGCGGCCGTCGATGTTCTTGGCTTTGTTGTAGCGTATTTTTACTGTGTTGTTAGCAGATCCGTCACCTTCATAGCGCGTGCCCACGTAAATGCCGGCCGTACCTTCCAGGTAGCAGTTCTCTACTATAACGTTTTTGAAGTTGTTTACAGTTAAGAAACGACGTGGTTTCTTGTAGTCTCTGAAGGGAGTTGGTGTAAGACCGTAGCCTTTAGTGTTTTTTACGGTAACATTAACCGAATAGCCCCAGCTTTTGATCAGGTAACCTGCACCACGGATGTTGGAGTTAACAATGGTCACAGGCTCAGAAGTACGAATGTCCACAGCGGCCACCTCAGAATCTTTCGATTCCCAGTTGCCTGTGTAAGTACCTCCTTTTGTGATTACGAGTGGCCCGCTGTAAGTCTGGGCATTGGCGAAGCCTGTCGATAATAGAAAGGCTACGAGTGTGAGAATCAAAACAGACAGAGTTGTCCCCGTCCACTTAGATCCCTGAGTGGAAATTGTATTCATCTTTTTGGCTAAAAGTTGAAAAATTAAAAAATGTACTCCTTATAAGGCACTCGACAAGTCATCGTCTTCAAGAACAGAAGCAAACGTCTTACTTTGTGCTTTTTATGAAAATATTAAGCTTGAAGAATCAAGTGTTCTATCTTCATATATAAGTTGTTGCAAATATAAGTAGGAATTTTTTAGAAAAACTAGTCTTTTTAGAGTTCTTCTTTCTTAAATTATAAATGCTTAGAATATTTCTATTGTTGTTGACTGTCTAAATTGGGTATAAGGCCTTTAATTGATGTTTTTATCCCAATTTGAGCCTCAAAAAAGGTTGTCGAAATTTGAAAGATACAAAAAATAAATTTATATAAAACGTATAAAACATATGAAATAACAAATAATTTAGGATTTTGAATATAGAATACCGCGAGGATTTTGGAAGAAAAGCGATACAAAAAATGTAAACATATAAAATATAATATATTTAATAAATCCGCTATAATTGTTTAGTTTTTTTAAGGTGTTATAACTTTGATTTGGGGCGCTAAGTGGCTCCTCCCGAAAGTCGGAGCGACAGGTATAGCTAGGATAAGTGAAAAGTGGAGGAGGGTAAGCGTATAAATTTGCTGGCTTATACCTGCCAAAGTGTTCGCCTGCTATTGGATAGTAGTGGAGGTTCTCTCTACCGGGCGTGTCGTGTGGGGGCCAAGCAGGATGTTGTGCTCTTTTAGTTTGGACTTCCAGAGCTGGTACTCAGCTCGCTCGCTCTGTTTGTCTATCTCGCCAGTAATGAACCTATTGCTGTGCTCACGCACCGTACCGTCCGGAAAGTAATGGTTGTCGTTTCTGGCGTCCTGCCCCATAATGCCAATCACATTGTTGTGAAAGGTGTTGTTGAAAGTCGCATTCTTCTTGTAAAAGTCGTAGCCATAGAGCCCCTGTGTCCACATCTTGAATTTTTCGCCGTTCTCGAACCGGGCGGAGTTGACGGCTCGGTTTTTAAACACCTCAATGTTATTGCCGCCCGCAATGGCATAGTTGTAGTTGCCGAGGTTGACCGTTTGGTTCTCGTATACCTTCACGTGGGCTGTTGCCACCTCCTTCGGGTCGCCCATACCCTCCTCGTACCACGAGTCTGCAATAATGCCGCCACCTGAATAGTCCTTGCTATCGGCCGGGAAGGGGTAGGCGCCTTGTATGTAATTGTTGTGAATGCGGATAGGGGAGCCGGGCGTACCCCGTGAGTTCGACAGGTTGATATTATCTTCCACCAGCGACTTGTTCGGCTCGTTTATGATCTCGTTCCAGGCGATCTCGGCGTGCTGGATCGGGTTCCGGAAGTTGAGCTGTACAAACTGCGATCGGTACCAGCCCTTGTAAATGCGCCCGTCGATGTTTCGGGCCACGTTATAGCGGATCTTGATGGTGTTGTCAGGGCTACTGTCTCCTTTGTAGGCGTCCCCGATGTAGATGCCGGCCGTATTCTCCATATAGCAGTTCTCCACTACTACATGCTTGAAATCATTCACGATCAGAAACCGACGTGGCTTCTCATACAAAATCCAGGCGGTAGGCATAAGACCATAACCACGGGTATTTCTGATCGTGATGTTTGCATCATGCCCCCAGCTTTTGATCAGGTAGCCAGCTCCGCGGATATTGGAGTTCTCAATAATGACAGGTTCCGACGTTCTGATCTCCACTGCAGGCACTTCGGAGTCTGTTGATTCCCAATTGCCGGAATAGGTACCTTTTTTTGTGATCACGATCGGGTCGTCGTAGCCGACGGTTGTGGCTTTGGCCTTGCTTTTTGCGCCAGGAAGGTGCCCTTGGGTATAATAATAAGCAAAAAGCATTGCTACCACCACCAGGGGAATAACAATGCTCAGTGCTTTGAGGTATGGAAAGTTTCGCTTCAAATCAATCGCAAGGTGCATTAGCAAGTATTACCTTAAAAAGTACCCGACGAGCCTGCGCGTATAGCCGTTTGCCAGGTGAAACGGAATATAGGGTGTCGGGCAGTTCTTCAACGTAAATCTGGTAAAGTCGCGCAGGTTACCGCCGCCCTTCAGGTCGAACAGGTGCTTGTAGTAGTTTTTAAAGCTCTTCGTGCTTCTAATCTGACGCTCTCCGCTTTCTTCCGGGTAGGTAAGCAGGCGGGCATCGTAGTTTACGTACAACTCAAACCCGGCTCTTCTGGCCGTGTGGGTATAGTCGTAGTCGGCAATGTAGTGCGGGAAGCGGTCCTGGTCAAAGAGGCCGATCTTTTCAATCACCGCACGAGGTATAAGCAATCCCCTGCCGGGCAGGTGGGTAACGGCATGCAGGCCCTTTTGCTCGTCCTTTGACAGCGTAGGCAGCACTTCTTCGATGGTGTTCAGCAGCCAGTTCAATCGCTCACCGCCAAAAATAGGCTGTTGTGTGTTGGCATCCAGCTCAAGAGCGCCCAGCAGCGCCTCAGGTTTCTGGGCATGCCAGAAGTACATCTTCTCTATCAGGCGCTCATCCGTGATCACGTCGTTGTTCATGGTCATGATAAGGGGCGCTCCTTGCTTGAGGGCGTGGCGGATGCCCATGTTCACGCCGGCCGTCCAGAACAAACTGCCGCTGCCTTTGAGTACTTCCACCTCCGGAAACTCCTCCCGCAGCATGTCTTCTGTGCCGTCTGTAGAGCCATCGTCCACAATTACGACTTTAAACCGCTGGTCCGTTTGCTTCTGCAGCGACAGCAGGCACTCTCTTGTATATTCTTTCCTGTTGAATACAGGTATAACGATGCTTATCATATGGTTCAAAATGTAATGCTGTTAGCAGGTATAGCTTGTAGGCCGTCTTGCAGCCGAGCAGCCCCGACAGCATTTTTACGAAAATCAAAAATGTTGTTGGATGATCTTACAAATTAAAGCTTAGGATGCTCTTCAGCTTGGAGCTCACCTTGCCCTTGATCAAGTGATTAAAGTTCTTGGTGTCCGACTCGATGTCGCGCACGACAAAGCGTGGGTGGCGGAGCGGGAAGGCAATCTCGTTTTCCTTGATCTGTGCCTTGTTATCGTGAGTGTTGAAGGTATGCGTGGCGTCCTCTCCGAAGCCGATGTTGCGCACCAGGTTCACCTCAGGCACAATGCACAGGCCCGAGTTGCTGTAGACCGTAAACTCCCACTGGTAGTCCCAGATGTCACCATTCGGGATGCTGGCAAATGCTTCCTCCAGCTTACTCAGGCGGTAGGTTTCCTCGAACTTGTTCAAAAACAAGCCTTTCAGGTAGCCTTTCTCCTTGAGCTCCGGGTAGGCTTTGAGGTTGAAATCGAATAGCTGCCAGGCTCTGCGCCAGGTGGCCCAACCCCAGGCATTCACCTTGTTGGAGAAGTAGTAGGAGTAGTCGTTGTCGCGGCGCCAGCCGTTCAGGTAGTTGTTGCCGCTGATGTGCATGATGCGCGTGTCGTGCTTGTATTTCTCCAGCAGCTCCTGGCAGAACCAGAAAAAGCTTTTGGACGGAACGCAGTCATCTTCCAGTATAATGCCGGTCTCTTCGTGCTCAAAAAACCAGCTGATGGCGGTAGCTGGGGCCACACCACACTTTAAGTTCTTCTCCTGGAAAAGCGTTTTTACCTCGCAGTCCCAGTCCACTTGTTCTACAATGCGTCTTGTCTCGGCGCATTTAGCTATATCTGTCTCTACGCCTGGTCTTGGTCCGTCGGCGGCTACATAGAGGCGCGAAGGCTTTACCTGGCGGATACGGTCGAATACTTGTTGTGTGGTATGAGCTCTATTGAATATAATTAACAGCACGGGTGTGTGCAAAGGGGTATTGGGAATAGAATTACTCATCATATTAAGGTATAACGATATGTCTGTATTGTATACTGAAATTGCTGCCAGAGGTTTCTAAAATCAGGCGGCTGTAAGCTTTCTGTACTGCCCGATTGCTTTGGCCTTCCAGCGGGCTCCAAAATCGCGCAGGTAACTGGTTTTCTCAACGCCGTCTTCCTCCATGTACACGATCGTCCAGCCCAGTATGGCATAGTAAAACACGGGCAGCACGTACGAGAAACCGTAAACGAAGCCCGTGCTGATAAAGGCCAGCAGGATGATCTGGTGCACCGTCATGGCTTTGGAGCGCAGTCCTTTTACGATCGCGTAGATCGGCATGATGGAGTAGATGGCCAGCCCGACAAAGCCGGTATAGAAAAGGATGTCTACATAGAAGCTGTGGAAGTGGTGGCCCTGGCCATCGTCGAATACGGGCTCGTTGGTGTCGTCGCGCCAGAACTGAATGGGCAGCTCAAAACCTTCGAAGCGCATCCCCACCAGCCAGTTGTCCTGGATAAAAGGCAGGTACGACATCCACTGAATGTATCGCCAGCCGCCGGTGCCCTGCGAGTCGAAGTTCTCGATGTCAGAGAAACTGTCTTGTATCTTGGTGATGATCTCCGGATTCGTCGAGAAGAGGAAAGCGCTGCTCGCTATACCTGCAATCAGCAACACGATGCCAATGGGCATGAACTTGGTCACAAAGTTGATCGACAATCCCGACTTAAAACGGATCAGCAGGTAGTATACCACCAGTATAATGGCAGTGGAGATCCATACGGTACGGTGCTGAAAGAAAACGATCGAAACCAGTATGAAGAAGGACATGAACAGGCTGGTCAGCTTGTTGTGGAAAATGTACTGGCTGAGGAAATACATAAACGGAATCACCAGCATGTAGACCGATGAGGCGTATACCCCGCGCTCGTGTGAGGTAAAGGCGCCCAGGCTGAGTTTGTCAGGGTGCACAACGACAACGCTGATCCAGAAACCGCCCAGTATGAACCAAACCAGGTGCGAAAACTTCAGGTGAAAATTGCCTTTGTAGAAGGTATAGACAAAGAAAATGAAGTAAAACAGAAACAGCTTCTGAAACACGTGCGGGTATACCATGGGAGTACCATAGAAGTAGTACGACTCAAATACCATGGCAAACACATACAGCGTGGTCAGCGCAAAGGCCACCCGCATGACGGGCGACATGCGTTTGAAGTAAAAAGCGCTGTAGCCAAACGACACGACCGCCATCCCTTTCAGCAAAAGATTCAGCATGTTTCCCTGCGCTTCAAGGTTGTGCGGAAACGCCAGCTCCGTGAACATGTTGTCCATCAACAGGATCAGGGCAATGGGTATAATGAATATGAAGCTGTAATTGAGTTTCATGTTTTGCTTTCAGTTTAAAGCCGTGTTTGCCGCCAGCAGGCTAGGCAACTTTTTGAGGCTTGTCGGGCTGCTGTACAACAGGCTTCAGGTCCCTGCCTAAAACTTCGCTGTAGTAGTCCAGGTGTTTGCGTACGATCACCTCCTCCGAGAAATTCTCCTCCGCATAGGTATAGCCGGCATGCGCAAGTGTCTGGTACAAGTCCCTGTCCGACAGGAGGCGGCCCACTTCGGTTGCCATCGACTCCGGTGACTCCACATCGCTGAGTAAACCCGCTTTGCCGTAATTGAGCAGATGGGGAATGTAGCCACTGGCCTTGCCGCCAACCGTCGGCGTACGTGCCACCATGGCCTCGAGTAGCACCATGCCAAAGGACTCTTCTCTGGACGGATGCAAAAGCACCTGGGCGTTCTGGATCAGCTTGAACACATCGTCGTATGGCATCGGGCCCATAAACCGTACGCCATCTGTTAAGTTTTGTTTCTCGGCATACTGCTGCGCCAGCCCTCCTTCTTCCGAATCGACCCCTACCAGGTAGTATTCCAGGTCCGGAAACTGCCTGCGCAACAGGGCGAAAGCCTGCAGGCCGTTCTCAATGTTTTTACGCTGCGTGAAGCCTTGGGCGACCGTGATAATGTAATTTCCTTTCTGGGCAGTAGCCGACAGGCGCTGCTCTAGTGTGCTTGGGTAAAAGTTGTCAATGACCCTGGTTTTGGACTTCGTTTTTCGGTCGAGCTGGTTGTAGGTATAGACTGAGTTGGCCAGCAGGAAATCCGCCTTGCTCACGACGATGTAATTGATCATCCAGCGCACCAGACGGAACATGTCCGGAATTTTGCGCAGAATCTGGAGGGCCACGTCGTGCAGGCTCACCACAGTAGGTTTTCCGGTTTTCAGGGCCGCCCAGGCGAACTCGTAGCTCCAGAAAGCACTGATGAAATCAGCTGGGTGTGCCACCATCATCTTCCGCATGTCTTCCACCTCAAACAAAAAGAAACGGCGACCGGGCTGCGGCTTCTGGCGGCTGATGCATACCTTCAGGTTACCGCTCTCCAGCACCATCGGCTCCGCGATTTCGGTCGAGTTAGTATAGGCGATGACTTTAAACCCTCTTTTAAGCAAGGCATTGATGAAGTGCGAGGTAAGCGGAAACGCATTGGTCTGGGGTAAACTTGTGTCTTTCAGGTCCCAGTCAAGTATTCGCAACTCAATGGGCCCGGCTACTCCTATCGTCATTTTTGTCTTCTTCTAATTAAATTCGTGTGCACTAGATGAGCCAAGGCCGGCTAACGCGGCTGCCTGTTTATACCTTGTTTATACCTGCTCAGTTTCTTTTATCAGACTCTTTCTATACCGCATCAGCATACGGCCATAGTACGAGCTGGGGTTGTCCTGTACCCCCAGTTTGGAGAAGATCATTTGCAGTTGCTCCCTGAGCGCGCTGTGCGGGAAAAGCAGGATCATGGCCAGAAACACAAAGCCGCCTACGATCATCTGCGAGACCATGACCACCAGGTGCGGTAGCTCCATGTTGCGCAGCAGGCTGCTCAGCAGGTATACCACGATGGCTACCACCGCGCCGTTCATAATGCCTGGCAGGTATACCCGCATTTGCTTCCAGTAGCTGATCTCCAGGATCTTCTTCATCAGGGTCTGGTACATGCCGATGCGGACAAGCTCGCTGATGAGGAGCGCAAAGCCGAAGCCCACCAGACCATAATCGCGGAGCAGGAAAAACAGGCCGCTGATCACGACAATCAGGGTGATGGTAATCACGATCTTCCAGTTGAGCACGGCCTTGGCGTCGCACACGATGCCGGCGAACATGGTCACGAAGCTGAGCGGGATGGCCAGGCTGAGTACCTGCAGCACAGGTATAGCCTCCAGCCACTGGTCACCCAGCAACACATGCACAATCTCGGGCGCAGCCACCATGATGCCCAGGCAGACAGGTATAATGATGGTAGCCAGCAGCGTGGTGCTCGACAGGTATACCTTGGCAAGCGTTGCTGTTTCGGACTGCAGTTTGCTGAATGAGGGGAACACCACACGCGACACGGTACGCGTCAGATTATACATGGGCAGGTTCACCAGCATGAAGGCCCGGTTGTAGATACCCAGTTTAAAGGCACCGAACACACGGCCGATTAGCAAGGTGGCCAGCTCGCTGTAGATGAACTCGAAAAAGCTGATGACGGACATTTTGCTACCGTAGGCCAGCAGCGCCCGGTAGGCTTCCCAGCGCACCACCGGCAGCACATTGTGCCGCGCCATGGCATGGGCACCGATCGCTACCAACAGTTGCTGCACGAGCGAGGCATACACCAAGCTCCATACCCCAAAGTCCAGCCAGGCCAGCAGGATGCCCACACCCAGGTATGAGACCACATAAGAAGCCGTCTCGACAATGCTCAGCTCCTTGAAGCGCATGTTGCGCTGCAGCAGACTGGTGGCCGTGGCCGATACGCCGCCAATGACGAACGCCAGCGCCATGACGCGCACAATCGGCACTACCTCGGGCATGTCGAAAATAAGGGTGGCGTAAGGAGCCAGCGCCCAGGCCAACACCGTGAACACCGCACCGAGCAGGGCCGAAGAGGTAAAGGCCGCCCGGATGTTCTCAGTGGTCAGCTCCTCTTTCTGGATGATGGCCTGGTTCAGGCCCAGGTTTGCAAAGTAGTACCCGAAGCGCAGGATAACGGCCGAAAGCGCCACCAGACCAAAGGCCTCGGGAGCAAGCAGGCGGGCCATGGCGGAGGTATAGCCAATCTGCATCACGGCGTTGGCGATGGTGCCCGCTGAACTCCATTTCAACCCGCTGACCGCTTTCGAAGCTAAATTCTTACTCATGTGTAATTTCAGGTAGTCGTGCTGCTCTCAAAAAAAGGTGCCGCAGGAATCTGCATCCTACAGCACCTTCTGTTTCAAGCGCGCATTTATTTGTTGCTCAGGCGCTAAACGTAGTAGTAGCTGCCTTTTTTCTTGTATCCGTACTCGTAAGTGTTGTTGTAATCCAGGTCGTTGATCACCATGTAGATGTTCTTCAGCTTGCGGGCCGCGTACAGCTCGTTCACCTGTGTGAGCATGTCCTTGCTGGTGTACTTGTGCTTCACCACATACAGGTTTACGTCCATGTGCTTCATCAGGATAAAGTACTCAGCCACAAAACCGATCGGCGGCGTGTCGATCACCACATAGTCGTACTGCTCCTTCAGCTTAGCGATCAGCTCGGTCATGCGCTTGTGCTCCAGCAACTTGATCGCGTTGTCAGGTATAGGGCCGCACGAAATGATGTCCAGGTTCTCGATGTCAGTTTTCTGGATCACTTCCTCCAGTGGCAGTCCCTGGCTCAGGTATGAGGAAAGGCCGGCCGCGTTGTGCGTGTTGAAGTACTTGCCAAACGTAGGCTTGCGCATATCCGACTCGATCAGGATGGTACGCTTACCGGCCATGGCCATCTCGCTGCTTAGGTTAACGGAGGTAAACGTTTTGCCCTCGCCCGACACGGATGACGTTACGCCCACCACCTTGAAGTCAGTTTCAGACATCAGATACTGCAGGTTAATACGGATGGACCTAAACGACTCGGCAATGGCAGAGCGCGGGTTGTTTTTTACGGCCAGCTTGTCGGCCTTGGTGCCGTGTGCGATCACGCCCAGGAACGGGATGTTGGTCACGTTGTTCAGGTCGTTTTTGCCCTGTATGGTATTGTCCACGTTGTCCATCAGCACGATGAGCACAGCAGGTATGATCAGACCCAGGATAAGGGCCAGCATAAAGATCATTTTCGGCTTCACGTTCACCGGACCGGAACCCCACATGGCGGCTTTGTCCACGATCTTCTTGTCGGTGGTGTTTGTAGCCAGGGCAATAGCCGCTTCAGCGCGTTTCTCGAGCAAAAAGTCATACTTCTTATTCACGAAATCGGCCTGGTTCTGCAGATCCATCAAACGGCGCTCATGCTCGGGCACCTTCGCTATACCTGTCTCGAGCTGACCGATGCGTTTGTTTGCATTGGCAATGGAGATATCGGTGGAGCGGATCAGGTTTCGGATGTTCGCGATAATGGCATTGCGCGTGCTTTTTATCTCACTCTCAATTACCTTTATTTTCGGGTTTTCTGCCGTGGCGCTCACGCTGTAAGAGGCGCGCTGCTGGTTCAGGCGCGACAGCTCAGCAAACAGGTTGGCCAGGTTCGGGTTCTGCACGCCCGCCACCGCCGGCGACACCGCCTGCGTGAAGCTCTCGTCGTCTTCGATCTGCTCGAGCACCGTCACGTAATACTGCTTCTCTGTGCTCAGCTTCGATTTCTCCATTTCCAGCTGCGCCAGTTTCTCGTAGCTGATATTCGACTGCACATCGATGTTGGCGATGCGGTTAGACGAACGGAACGAAGAAAGGGCCTGCTTGCTCTGACGGAGCGAGTCGGAAAGGCCGGCGATCTGGCTGTCGATAAACTCGAGCGTTTTCTGACCGTTCATGTTCTTCTCCTCCAGGTCGCGGGCCACGTAGGTCTCCATCAGTGTGTTCAGGAAGAGCATTTCTTTTTCAGGTATGGCGCCCTTGGTGCTCATTTCCAGCACGCGCGCCTCACGCTCAATCGGCTTGATGTGCAGGCTGCTGGCATACTGGGCCACCAGGCTTTCCATGCTGTTGAGCACGAAATAGTGCTTTTTGGCGTCGATCTTGTCCTCCGGATTGGCGCGCTCCACCGTGAAGCTGAAGTACTTGTCCTTGTACGGCTTGCCAAACTCGAGCACCTTGGTAAAATTTACCTCCGGCACTATCTGCTTCACGGTATGGCTCGTGTAATCATACAGAGGAGGGTTTTCGGCCTTCACGGTCAGCTCATATTGCTTATCGTTGAGCACGCGCACCTCCAGCGGTATGTCCACAATCTGCAGCGAGCCGGTATCGAGGCGCACCACAAACGGGGCATTGTCATACTGCTCTTCTTTAATCAGGTCCAGTCCGGTGTTCAGCCAGTGGTCGGGCACCTTGTAGTAGGACACCGAGAAATCAAGCTGCTTCAGGGTGCTGCGAATCATGTCCGCCGAGGTCAGGATGCCGATCTCGTCTTCCACCTTGATGCCCTTGTTCTGCACATCGAGGAGGTTGAGCAGTTCCTGGGCCTTTTTAGAGCCAGTATGCTGGTCGCCCAGCAGGAGGGTGGATTTAAAAGCGTATATGCGGGTTGAGCTTTTGACATAGACGTAGGCCCCTGCCATCGCCACCAGTACGAAGGCCATGAACAGGTACCATCTGGTGCGGAACTTGAACAGCCAGCTTCTCAGGTCTATTTCGTGCGCTGTATTTTTTCGTTTCATGGGTACTATTTAAAGTAATTCAGGATAACAGCCGCTGTGGAGATAACTCCCAGGGCAATGGTGATCACATTGAGTCCCACCAGGTTGTCGCGTTTCACCTGCGCGACAGAAGGTTCTACATACAGCACGTCGTTAGGCTGCATGAAGTAGTATTTTGATTGTACGATGTTCGGGTCTTTGAGGTCAAGCAGGACTACTTCTGATCCGCCGGGCGTCTGGCGCACTAGTTTCACATTCTCACGTGCAGCACCGCGCGTCAGGTCGCCTGCCATGCCCAGCGCGTCGAAGAGGGTGGCGCGCTCGTTGTAGACAAAGTACTGGCCCGGACGGTTTACCTCGCCCAACACGCTCACTCTGAAGTTGATGAGTTTCACCACCACGGTGGCGTTGGTGATGTAGCGGTCCACGTTTCGCTGAATCAACTCCTGCGACTGCTGCAGGGTGAGGCCCGATACTTTCACTTTTCCCACGTTGGGGAGATTCACGTTGCCTTCATCGTCCACGGAGTAGCCGCTCAGGAACATGGTGCCCGGGTCGGCGAAGCCGAAGGCGCTGGAAGGGGGTACAATGTTGTAGATATTGGATATTTCTGGTTCCAGGCTTTGTACTTTAATAGAGAGCACGTCGGCAGGCTGCAGCAGGTATGGCTTGTAATTTGTTTGCATCGGCGTGGCCACGGTCTCTTTCAAATTGTCATTTTGCATGTATACAAGCTCTTTTTTGCTGAGGCACGATGTTGCGCTTATCATTAGGAGCAGGAGGTATACGACTCTTCTCATGGGTTTTGCTTAAGGGTGTTGTGATGGATGATACTTGTCTGTTTGTTTTGTGTCGGATTGTGTTACCCAAAAAATTGTATCAGCCATATATACTATGGGAGCCACAAAAAGATGCTCATTTTCAAAAATATTATGTGAATTTAATGTATAAGATAGGCTTGTTTTAAAATAAGTTTCTGATCAACAGTGATTTGTATTTTTTATGTACTTCGGTTAAAGAACGCTTTACGACATGACAATTGCACAGCATCAGCCATTTGATATAAAGGTTTTATTGGAATAATAATATTATTTGTTTTGATATGGGTTCGTCACGGAGAGGAGGGCAGAAAAATGTGACGACTGCTGTTATACCTGGGGCTGGCATAAAACAGAGCCACCTTCCCCATGCGCTCGGCACGAAGAAGGTGGCTCACCTACTTATATAAAAAGTATCCGGTATGCGGGTTATTCAATCCATTTGGTACGGCGATGCTTGGCGCGGGGTGCCGGGAGCTGGTTCTGTCTCTGTTTTAGTTTATCAGATGCCTTGCGGGTCAGCTGCTGTGAGTATCCGCCAGCGTGTTCAATAATTCCACCTTTCAGCTTCCAGCCTTGCGGAAATAATACGGCAACCTCTGTTGCCAATGTCTCTAGATTAGGGGCTACTACTATATTGTATTCCATCTTTGTGAGTAAATAAACAAACTATAGAACCAATATAGCGGATTGTAACATAGGTTGTATGCGTCTGGCTACGAAATTTGGCGAATGAAGTTACATTCAAAATAAAATTTAGTAGATTATGAGAATGATTCAATAGAAAAGAGGGGTTCGGTCGCTTTTTGACGAATTTGTGCTATTTGGAATTTTCTGTTGTAAGATGAATTCTGAATGAGGTCAGCCCGTTTTCCTCAGATTCGAGCGAGAACCGGAAGCCGTGGCTGAGCAAAATCTCCCGGATCATGGTCAGGCCGATGCCCTGGCCGGTTTCTTTCGTGCTGAAGAAGGGGGTGAAGAGCTTCGGCCGAACATGCTCCGGTATACCTTCGCCGTCGTCGGAAATGGTGAGACAGAGCGGCCGCTCCTGCAACTCCACCCAAATATTACCGTCCGATTTCACAGCTTCCATGGCGTTTTTCAGGATGTTAAGCAGGGCCTGTTCTATCTGCTGCTCATCCATCGGGATGCACAGTGGCGCGTCAGGCAGTTTCAGGCTGAGTTTAATCTGCCGCTGCTCCAGCTGGGGCAGCATCAGGCGCTCGAGCCGTTTGAGCAGCGCCTGTACCTGCACGGGTTTTTTGGAAGGGGCGGGGAGGCGCACTACATCCGCAAAGTTGGCCATGAACCGGCTTAGGTTCGCGTTCCGGTCGATGGCCACCTGCAGGGCATAGGTAAAGTCCTCGCGGTGTTCCTCGTCGATCTGCGGGGTATAGAACTGCACCGAGTCCAGGATGGAGTTGATGGCGCCGGTCGAGTTGTTCACTTCATGCGACATCATCCGGATTACTTTTTCATAAGCCTGGCGCTCGTTTTTGATGATGGCCTCGGTGAGCTCCTCGATCATAATAAAAGCCCGTTGGAAGCCCCGGTCGATAAAATGTGCCCGATGTGCCCGGAAGGTGCGGATGCCGTTGAGGCGGAAGGTATAGGGTTGACCGGCCTGTACCTGTGTGAGCTCCCGCGCCCAGGTATTGGGAAGCGTAGCCAGCTCGCTGCCCTGCCACGACTGACCGGATAGGTATAGGAAGCGCTCGGCGGCGGGGTTGATGCTTTCGATACGGCCATCGAAGTCGAGGAGGATGATACCGGCGGGGGAGGCCTGGATGATCTTTTCGAGCAGGAAATGTTTCTCGGCCTGAGCCACGCGCTCCTGCCGCAGCTGCTCGATCATGCGGTTGTACACGTCCACCAACTCGTCGAGCTCGGGTTGCCCCACCTGCACAAACTTCGTCGAAAAGTCCTTGTCGCGGATGGACTCTATACCTGCCCGGATCAGGTTGAGCGGTTTGAAAAAGGCATTGTAGAGGTTGACGGTCAGCACCACGGAGAATAGCACCAGCAGCTCCATCCCGATAAACAGCCACTTGTTTTCCTGCAGCAGGAAATAGGCCATGATGGCTAAGAGGACGTGCAGGACAACTGCGAAGAAGATGAACTTAGTCCTGAGCTTCATACGGGATGCCAAACTTTTCGAGGCGGCGGTAGAGGGCGGCACGGCTCAGGCCAAGCGCACGGGCCACTTTGCTGATGTTGTTGTGGTAATAGGCCATGGACTTGCGAATCATGGAGGCCTCCATTTCGTCGAGCGTCATGGTGCCCACGGCAGGCAAGGCTTTGTCGCCAGCCTTTACGGGCCCCTGCTGCGCCTGCGCCTGGAAATCCTCCGCGCGTAGCACCTCGTCTTCGGCCACCAGCACGGTGCGCTCCACCAGGTTCTTCAGCTCGCGGATGTTGCCCGGAAAAGGCAGCTCCTTCAGCCACTGCAGGGCTTTGGGACTCAGCGCCAACTCCGGCCGGTGGTAGGTCTTCTTCATGTTCTCCACAAAAAACTGCACCAGCAAAGGGATATCGTCCGGTCGCTCTCGCAGCGAAGGTATACGCACCTTGATCAGGTTGATGCGGTAGAACAGGTCCTCGCGGAATTTGCCTTCCTCCACCATCTGCTCCAGGTTGCGGTTGGTGGCGCACACCACCCGGATGTCGAGCTTGCGGGAGCGGCTGTCGCCAAGCACTTCGTAGGTGCGGTCCTGCAGCACGCGCAGCAGTTTTACCTGGCTGTTTAGATCCAGCTCGCCGATCTCGTCGAGGAAGATGGTGCCCTTGTTGGCCATTTCGAAGCGGCCCACCCGGTCGGCTTTGGCGTCGGTAAAGGCGCCGCGCTTGTGGCCGAACATCTCGCTTTCGAACAGACTAGCCGAAATACCGCCCAAATTCACCTTCACGAATGGCTGGGATTTGCGAAGGCTGTTACGGTGCACGGCCTCCGCAATCAGTTCCTTGCCCGTGCCGCTTTCACCCTCGATCAGCACCGAGGCATCGGTTGGCGCAATCTGCCCGATCCGCTTCAGGATTTTGAGCAGTTGCGGGTCCTGGCCCACAATGTAGCCGAAATCATACTGCTGGTCCAGCTTTTTACGGGTGAGGGCTTCGTCCTTGGCCGGAGCCTGCTGCGACAAGCTGAGCGCTGTGCGTACCGCCTGCACCAGGTAGTCGTTGCTCCAGGGCTTGGTAATAAAGTCGGCCGCCCCCAGCCGCATCCCTTCCACAGCCAGGCTGATGGAGCCCCAACCGGTAATCAGGATGACGGGCAGCTCCGGCATACGCTGCTTGAATGCCTCCAGCAGCTGCAGCCCGTCGTGGCCGGTGGTTTCGATGGAGAAGTTCATGTCCATTATGACGAGTTGCGGTGGGTGCTGCTGCGCTACTTCCAGCGCCTCTTTCGGGGAGGCCGCTTCTTTTGTCTTGAAGCCGTGCTGTTTGAGCAGGATGCTCAGCGAGGCGCGAACGGCCACATCATCGTCTATTATCAGGATCATGCGCGGTGTGCTTAATTTCTGCTCTAAATTAAGTTTTTTGTGACTTATTTGCTATTATTCTTCATGCAAAGCCAGGGCCGGATGAATGGCAGCGGCCTGTCGGCTCGGGTAGAAGGCGCAGCCAATAGCCAGCAGGTAAATAAGCCCTACGGCTATACCTAATGCGATGAAGTAAACTATCGATTCGACCTCAAACACCTGCAGCAGCGGAAACTGAACCGCAAAGGCCACGCCCAGCACCAGGCCAAATGTCGCCAGCACGAGCACCTCGCCTATGAACTGCCGGTATACCTGGTTGGCAGACGCACCCAAGGCCCTGCGCAGGCCGATCTCGCCATTTCGGCGACTGATGTTATACCACAGCACCCCAAAAAGCCCCAGCGCCACGTTGAAAATAAGGAAACCACACACCACGGCCATCGCAATCATGGGTACTAAGGAAAGCTTTTCTTTCGTCTGTCGCATTTTTTCGACAGTCGTCAGCTCCAGCGTCCAGTTTTTGGCGATGCCGCTCAGGTCTTTTACCATGCGTTCTTCAAAGGCTATACCTGTGCCCGGCTTCACCCGGATCAGCATCTCGCCCCAGAAAACAGCCACTTTCTGCTGATTGATGCGCGTAAACAGCACCGGCGATTCTTCAGAATATTCGCTGCTGCCCCGGTAGTGGTCCACCACGCCGATGATCTGCACCTGGCTGCTGTCGTTTCGGGTAATCAACTTTCCGACCGCGCTTTCGGCTCCGAACAGTTCCTGCTGCAGCACGCGGTTGATCACGACGGATTCATAGCGTGCGGCATCATCCTGTTTTGTAAACCAGCGGCCAGCACTCACGTTCAGCTGCAGCACTTCGGCAAAGGTATCCTCCACGTCGATGTTCTCAACCAGTATGCGCGGACCGCCCTCTACCTGGGCCCATACCTTCATCTGGCTGAAAGCGAAAGGGGAGTTGCTGCTGACCAGGGCCGTACCTTCTACCTCGCCATACGACCGGATCTTTTGAGCCAGTTGCTGTTCTACAGCTATTCTTAACTCAGTGGAGTCGATGTCGGCGCGGGAGGTCAGCAACCACACGTTGTCGTACTCAAAGCCGAGGGGCTTGCTATAGTTGCGCACGTTGTACACGACCAGGCTCAGCACGGCGAAGAGCACCAGGAAGCAGAAGAAAATCTCCGAGATGAGCAGGAAGTTGCTTTTCTTCCTGTTCCAGATCAGTTTAAACAGATGGCGTATCATTGATTACCTCCTTTCAGTGCGGCCACCGCGTGTAGCCTCGACATTTTATAAGCCGGGTATACCCCCGAGACAAGTCCAAAAATCAAACAGAAAAACAAACCGAGCGCGAAAACCCGCAGGTTCAGCCCCAGGTCGGCATACACGATCACCCCGCTGTCGTTGATCAGCCACAGTACCCCCGCCGACAGCACAAACCCGAGCAGACCGCCTAGCAGCGTCAGGAAGATGTTCTCGATGATAAACTGGCCGATGATGGTGGAAGAAGTAGCCCCAAAAGCTTTGCGGACGCCAATTTCAGAGGAGCGCTCCATGATGCGGCTGATGTTGATGTTAGCCAGGTTGATGGCGGGCAGCAGCATGAACAGCAGCACCGCAGCAGCCAAGATCGCATAGAGCTTGGCCATACCTGTGTCATCGTCATTGCCTAAAAAAGTTCGGGCAAAACCTTCCACAATCGAGTCGGGGTAAGAGTAAAGTTTGGTGCCTTTTTCCGGGTGCTGACGCTCCACATCCTGCAGCATCACCGCGAATTCATTCTTGATGTTGTCGATGTCCGACGCTTTATGAGCTTTGATGGTGGCAAAATAATCGCCGCGCAGACTCGTGGAGCTGTAGTCTTCGGTGCGCAAACTGATCGGTACCCACATATCGGCATAGGAGTGGAGTCGCAATACGGGCACATCTTTCACCACACCCACCACCGTGTAGCTCACCTGGTCTGCCACAATGGTTTTGCCGACTGCCGTGGTATTGCCAAAGTAGTTCTGGCGTGTTGCCTCGTTGATTACGGCCACGCGCTGAGCATTGCGCACTTCCTGTGCTCCGAAAGGGCCGCCTTCCACAAATTCGAAATCCAGTATCTGCCAGAACTCACTGTCGGTAAACTTGATGTCGAGGGCCAGTTTCCGGTTGTCGATGTAGCTGTTCACGGTTTGGAACACGGAGTTGACGGAGACCATCTCCGGTGTGGTGAGCGTGCGTACTCTTCGGTCGAGGAAGGTATAGCTGGGCGGACCGCTCATCTGGTAGTCGCCGTCTTTGCGTTCCTGCATCATGTTCACAAACAGGATGCGGTCGAGGTCTTTCTCGGGCATCTGCGGACCGAAGGCATGGTCGTACAGGGCGGTGGCCACCATGAGCACCATCAAGGTAAAGCTGATGCCGAAAAGGCTGATGAAGGTAAAGAACTTGCGCCGCAAGAGCACCTTCCAGGCTATTTTAAGGTAATTCTTTAGCATGGCTATACCTGTTGAAAGTCGTAGGCGTTGGTTTTTGCGTCAGATACCTGCTGTCCGTCAAAGAAACGGATGAGGCGCTCGGTCTTCTGGGCCATGTTCTCGTCGTGCGTCACCATCACGATGGTGGTGCCGTCCTGGCGGTTGAGGTTGAGCAGGATGTTCATGATCTCTTCGCCCATCACCGAGTCGAGGTTACCGGTGGGTTCGTCGGCCAGGATGATCTCGGGCTGACCGATCAGCGCGCGCGCAATGGCCACCCGTTGGCGCTGGCCGCCCGAAAGCTGCGTCGGGTAGTGCTTGGTGCGGGCGCTCAGACCCACTTTCTCCAACGCGGTGAGGGCCATGTGTCGGGTTTCGGCGGCGGAGGTGCCACTGCGGTAAAGGAGCGGCAACTCCACGTTGTCGAGCACGCTCAGGTCGTTGATCAGGTGGTAGCTCTGGAACACGAAGCCGATTTTCTGGTTGCGGATGTGCGCCAGTTCATTGTCTCTATACCTGCTGATGGGCTTGCCGTCTATCTCCACGATGCCATTGGTCGGTTCGTCGAGCAGGCCCATGATGTTGAGCAGCGTGGACTTGCCGCAACCCGATGGCCCCATCACCGACACAAACTCCCCTTTGGGTATGTGCAGGTTGACGTTGTGCAGCGCTACCGTCTCAATGGTCTTGGTCTGGTAGACTTTTTCGATGTTCTTTAACGTGATCATAGTTTTATGTCTTGATGGTTGAATTCCTAAATTGTTGTATTTAAATGGTTAAATTGTTGATGGTTAAATTGTTGGATGAATGATTAATCTTTCACTAACCTTCCTTTTAAAGAGCACCCCTACCACCGGAGAGGATTCCGCTGCATGATTATCAGTACACGATTCGGAAGGTCGCGACCTGCACCTACAGCTATACCTATCACATTTTCAAATCTTAGAATCTCCAAATCTCCAAATTTCAAAAATCACTCATTCACTCAATTATTTTCCCCTGTTCAAAGTCAAATAGCGTCAACTGCCGCAGCATGTAATGTGCCGTCCAGAACTCACTCAGCGAGGCAATATGGGCGCGGCGGGCCTGGTCTTTTTCGGCCAGGGCGATGTTGAGGTCGGTGATGCTGATGCGGCCGATTAGGAAAGTGTTGCGGGCGATCTCGTAGCGTTCCTGGGCGATGGCGTCGGCTTCGGCGGTGGTGGCGATGCGGGCTTTCAGGGTATTGTATTGGTTTACCTGCGTGAGCACGGCCTGCTCAAAATTGGCCTCTTCCTGGTCGACGGTGTACTGCACCAGCTGTTTGTTCAGCTCGGCTACTTTATAGATGGAGCGCTGCCGACCCCAGTCCAGGATAGGCATGCTGAACCCGATGCGGGCGCGCTGCTGGTTTTCGGGACTGGTATAGATGTCGGTGAAGGAGGCGCCGCGGTTGGTAAGGCCGAAAGTGGCAAACAGGCTGGCGTTCAAACCATTGTCGCCCTGTGCTTTGGCCATCTGCGCTTCGGCCTCCAGAAGTCTTCTGCTGAAGTTGATGCTCTCTTTCCTGTTTTTGCGGGCTTCGGCCAACGCTACTTCTGCCAGCACGGTTGTCGCAGGTATACCTTCCGGCGCCAGCAACTCTAACTCGTCTGTTTCTTTCATGCCGATGTAGGTTTTAAGGGCAAGGGCGGCGGTCTGTTGATCGAGGGCGGCCTGCGCCATGGCCAGTTCGGCGTTCAGCACAGCCAGGCGTAACTGTAGTAGGTCGTTTTTGGAAAGGCGACCAAGCTTGTACTTCTCCTGCGCGATCTGGTACAGGGTGTCGTTGCTTGACTGGTTTTGGCTCGCGATGCGCTGATTGGTCTGCGCCAGCAGCAGGTCGAAGTATAGTCTGGTAGCATTCACGGCTATCTTTTCGCGCTCCTCCAGGTATACCTTTTGCGATTCCTGGTAGCGGAGGGGCTCTATCTTTTTGGCCCAGGACAGCTCGTTGTAGGCAAACAGCGGCTGTTCAATCCCTACAATGGCGGGGTTTCCGTTGTAGCGGGTCTGGTCGCGGTCAAAATCGTCGAAGCGCTGCATCAGCGAGGTTACGAACACCCGCCCGCCTGTTGGACTCACCACCTGGTTCAGGCTCAGCCCCAACTCCGAGTTATTGATCGAAACCGGTTTGAAATCGGTGGTGCCGTCGGGTTGCGTAACCGGCATGATGGTGCGGCTAAAGTCAGGAAGGGTGCCGGTCAGACTGAGCTGCGGTTTGTAGTCCGATTTAAAGCTGCGCCACTGCCAGTAGCTGTTCTCGCGGCTGGTTTCGGCCTGCCGTGCTGTTGCTGACTGCTCCTGCGCTAGGGCAATCACCTCCTGCAGACGTAAGGTACGCGTGGCAGGCTGTGCTATACCTGGCAGACAGGGCAGCAGCGTCACAAACAGCAATAAGATCAGGTATAGCTTTTTCATGGTTCTATTTCGGTATCACGACACACGTATCAGGTAGCACGACTTCTTTTTTGACAAAGGACCATTTGACTTTCTAACTTTCTAACTCCCAAACTCCTCAACTTCCAAACTCACTTCACTTTCACTTTGTCCAGGTGCTGGTAGTCAGCCAGGTCAGAGATCACAACTTGCTCACCGGCTTGCACGCCGCTTTCCAGTTCCACGTAGTCGATGTTGCTCACGCCAATTTGGGCATCTCTTCGGATCAGCTCACCGTCGCGCAGCACGTATACCTGGGGCTTGGTAGCTGTTTTGAAGTAGGGGCCGTTTTTCACACGCAGCGTGTTCGGCTTGGCGGCAGTTTGCACATACACATCTACGCGCAGGCTGGGGCGCAGCAGCACGTGTGCTTTCTCTTCTAAGGCCACAAAAAAGGTCACAATACCATTTTCGACGGTCGGTTTGATGGAGGCCACGCTACCGTGGAGGTTAGTCTCGTTGATGCGCACCAGCACGCTGCTCCCGACGCTGATCTGGCTGGCGAAGGCATCCGAAATGGTGGCCTGCACGCGGTAGCTGCTCAGGTCAGCGAGGCGGGCAATGATGTCGCCGGCGTTCACATTGCTGCCGATCTCGTTTTTCACCCAGGTGATGACGCCGGGCTGCGTGGCCCGCACTTCGGCCTGTTTCATTTTGCGCTGCAGCTCCTCAATCGAGCGGCTCTGCATGGCCAGGGTATAGCGCAATTCCTGCTCGTCGGCTTTCAATAGTTGGCGCTCCGTTACGATGTCGCGCTCTATCTGGGCCAGTTCCTGCTGCGCGATCTTCAGGTTGAGTTCAGCCTGCTTCACACTCTCCTGCGTGCCACCCCCGATCTTGAGTAGGTATAGCTCGTCTTCGAGCTGGGCCTGCAGGCTCTTCACATGCATGAGCTTGATTTCCAGCTGCGAGGCCAGGGCGTTCAGTTTCTTTTCGAGGTTGAGATTGAGTTGCACGCTTTTGTGGCGACTCTGTTCCTGCTCGTCCTTCAGTTTGTCGTAAGCCAGTTGGGTATAAGCCCTGTCGAGTAACAGGATCTGGTCGCCGGGCTGCACCTGCTCGCCTGTGGTGTGCACTACCTGCTCAATGCGCGCCTGAATCGGACTGGTAATAACCTGCTCGTGCTCCGGCACCACCGTACCCGAGGCCGTGATGGTGGCTTCCACCGGCCCTGCTTCCACCACCGCAGTTCTGATCTCAGTTTGTGCGATGCTCGGAGTGATCAGGCTTCTGAAACCGAATATAGCGACTGCCACCAGGGCAGCGGCTATACCTAGTTGCCAGAAGCGTTTCTGCTTCCGGGCGTGTCTGGTGCTGGCTGATAATTCACGGTCCATCGTCTTGTATTGTGTATTGCTCGTGAGGGTATACCCAATTTGAATGCCAGTTATTTAAATAATTGATTTACTGTGGTTTACGATAAATATCGTAAACTTTTTATGCCATATGCCTGTCCGGAAATGAACAGTTTGTGCGGTTTTGAATTGGGATTTAGTCAGGTGAGCAATTAAAGATAGTATTCTGCTGATTTTTAGTAGTTTTAGGTGTGGGTAAGTCTCAGGCAACCTTCCATGCTACATAAAACTATTTCCATAAAAGATGAAGACAAACTATTTGCTATACCTGGCTGCGGTGCTGCTGCTGGCTTGCGGTGAACAACAGGTGAAAGATCCCGATGTTGCCGCTGAAAAACCTATTGAAACTTCCGTGCAGCTTACGGAAGAGGAAATAGATACCTTGCGGCAAAAGTGTGAAGCCTACTACGCCGGTCTGCATGTGCACGACTCGGTGCGGATAGCGTACCTGGACAAGGTTTTGGCAGACAGGAAAAGCAAACTTACTGAGAACAACCGCCGGTTTCTAACGCAACTAAAGCAGGATTTTACTACAAGCACACCCAAGCAGCCTCGTCTGACCATTGAACAGGCACTTTTCCCGGTTTTCAGGATTCCAGACCAGCCATTGGGCATTATCGGTCAGCGCATTCCGGATATGGACAAACCTGAGGAGTTTACAGATCTTTCTGCAGAAGCTGCGCTGCTGCAGAAATGGGTCGGTCCTGACTGGGCAAATAATAATGGAACCCGCCTGGTGCATTACCCTGAGTTACTTGAATCTGTTTATCCTGCCGGCAAACCCCAGGTATACCTGTACACCACCAAAACAACCCGCAAATCTAGGATAAAGGAGTTGGGATTCTACCAAAGTGAGTGTTCGGACTATTTCCATTATACCTTCGATGCGCAATCGTTGCAGGAAGGCGACGAATTACTTTTTGCCAGCCGCCTGCCACTCGACCTGACCTACGAAAACAATCCGGCTTTCGACAGCTGGTACAAGTCTAACTTATTGCCCGAGTGTGCCGACTGCCCCAGCAGCCACGATCAAGCTAAAACTGTTGCCAAGCTGACAGGTACCGAAAACCTTTACTTTATGTATGCGGACGCCTTCCCGGATAACCAGGAGCTGCACACACCGCTTCGGGCACTGGTAGCACAAGGAGATGATGGAAAGTGGCTATACCTGTGGTACAGCGACATTGACAATTTCGGTTGTAGCTGTTTGTAGGAAATGTATTCAAAAGTTAGTCTGCTATACCTGAACATGTTGTAGTGTTGTTATCAAAACACTTGATTTAAAGATCATGAGGATACTTCTGATATTAGCTCTCTTATTGTCTGCCCCTGTTGCAAATGCGCAGGTAGATGTGTACCTGGCCGACTTGGAAGCATTGAGGACTTTCCTGGAGAAGACGCCTTCTTATAGAACGCAGATCAGAGGCAGCAAGCTTTCTGCCTATAATGAGCTGTATGGACAACTAGCGGCAGACACGTCAGCTGACCTGAGCAGCTACGAGCAGTTTTGCAGGCTGTCGAAGCTTCTGTCTCCAATCCGGGACAATCATCTGAGTTTGTACCAGACCCCTCAATTCCATCACTTCAAGGACTCCGTCAGTACCAACAACTATGTAGCTTCAGAAGAGTTTCAGCATTATCCCAGGGTCGAACTTAACGTGGACTCATTAAAAAGCGTGTTGCTTCAGAAGCCGACAGACTCCGTTGAAGGGATCTATCACTTTGGGAAGTCTTACCGTGTGGGTCTTTTCCGGAGGAGCGACAAAGAATATCTGGGGGTGGTGCTGGACTCGGATGTAAAGGTATGGCAGAAGGGGCAGATTGCCGTTCGCCTTTACCAGACAGGGCTAGGTACTTTTAAAGCGGTATACGGTCATCCGGCCTACAAATATTTTATACTTCAGAACAACGAAAAACTTCGAAACCAGACGCTCTTAAATTCTCAGTTTTACGCTTTTGGTGCCCTGAATCAATACACCAAACATCAGCATCAGACTGACTACATAAATATACCCGGCACTTCTAGGTTTGAGTTGAAAAGTGTAGCCGACGATGTGCAGTATCTGTTGATCCGGAGTTTTCAGGTGAACAGTGCTACCCGGCAGCAATCACAGGCCTTTTATGAATCCATCAAAGATTCCCTCACTGCAGACAACCTGATCCTGGACCTGCGAAACAACGAAGGTGGCGCCCCGAAAGAAATGTTAAAGTACTACAAGCTACTGAGGGAATACTCCAGAAAGGGTAACTTGTATGTGCTCCTTAATAATGGTACGCTCAGTCAGGCCGAGATTTTTACCTTGAAGCTTCAAAAATTGAAGAACACCACGACTGCAGGGCAAACCACTAAAGGGATGTTGAGTTACGGCAGCAACTATGGTAAACGAGAAAAATTGCCAAGCGGGCAATTCGTTCTCTATATCACGGATACTAAAAATAAAAGAGCATTCCTCAAATATGAAGAGCGGGGCATTGATCCGGCGATCGAACTGCTACCTGACGCTGATTGGACCGACCAGATACTAGAACGAATAAAGGGAAGAAAACCAGTTGTTTCAAGCGAAAACCGGCCTGAAAAGGGGTAGGCCGGGCGGACGTTTTCATATTTATAATTGTCCGACTCTCCACCACACCCTCTGCCATTGGTCCCCGTAAAAACAGAGATGAAAGCGCTGCTGCTATACCTTCTTTTCAGCTTGTACCTGACTCAGGGTATGGCGCAGAATCTGGTGCGGAATCCCAGCCTGGAACAGCTGAAAGGTGGGGTTATCGGATTCAAGGGAGAGAGCGGTACGCCCGATGTTGCCGCTGTGGAAGGAAAAGTCGTGCAGTTCCCGCCTTACTTCAACGCCTTTCAATCGAACACGCCCTCCCGGCAGGTTTCTACCATCCAATTCGGGGAGGTTTGCCTGTGCCAGTGGTTCAGTTTTGAGGCGAGTGAGCTGACGCAGGTGGAATTATCGAAACCGCTCCGGAAAAATCAGGAGTATGTGGTCTCGCTCTATACCATCCGGGCCTCTGCCATCGAGCCGCCCATCAGTGAAGTGACGGTACACTTTAGAAGCAGACCCCTGGCAGCTATAAAACAGGTTTACGGCCTCAAAGAGCATCCCCTGACAGCGGCTACTATTTCCTATACCACCCTCAAAAATGCCACCGGAACCCCTTTGTTTTCCCGCACATCCTGGGAAAAAGTTAGCGGCACCTACAAAGCCACTGGTGGTGAACGCTACCTGCTGATCGGTAATTTTCTGGGGGCAAATGCTGCTGCGCTGAGTGTCATGAATCCGGATACCGTGGATAGCGACGAAGAACCTAAAAGCAGCAAGACCAAAGGCACCTATTACTGCTACGACAATTTCAGTGTCGTGCCAAAAGACGAGGCAGCCCGGGATACAGATGCTGTACCGGATGTGGCCCCTCCGTTGGCGTCGGGGAATGCGGCGCCCATAGCCATTGGCAGCACCCTCACGCTAGACGATGTGAATTTTGCTTACGGAGAACATACCATCCAGCCGGTAGCCTTTCCGCTACTCGATTCCCTGGCTGCTTTTATGGCAGCGCACCCACAAGTGGGCGTCCGGATTGTGGGGCACACCGACGATGTGGGGACCGATGCCGATAACCTCGCTCTCTCACAAAGAAGGGCCACTGCTGTGAAGGTATACCTGGAGGAAAAAGGGATAGCCGATCATCGCATTTCGGCCAATGGACTAGGTGAATCATCTCCGAAAACAGATAACCTTACCCAGGAAAACAGAGCCCTGAACAGGCGGGTGGAGATCGAGATTTTCCAAAAGTGAAGGCACCTTCCTTCTCATAAGGTATAGCCTTCCGTTTTCCAGCTGATATTTTCCATCCAGGTAAAAATTAACCAGTCGGCAAGCCACCAATCTGGACCCGGGACTGCGCATTTCTCCCCATCTTTCCTTAATTTGCCTCTTTCACAAAGCAACCATACCTATGAGTTATACAGAAAGACTGGCCGCCATACGCCAGCAAATGAAAGAGCAGGGGCTGAGCGCCTACATCATCCCTTCTGCAGATCCGCATATCAGCGAATACCTGCCCGACCGATACAAGTGCATTTACTTTGCCTCGGGCTTCACAGGCTCAGCCGGCACCCTGGTCATCACCCAGGACTTTGCCGGTCTTTGGACCGATGCCCGCTATTTTGAACAGGCCGTGGACCAGTTGGCAGCCAGCGGTTTTGAGCTGGTAAAGCTGCAGGTGCAGCACGCGCCGGAGTACATTGGCTGGCTGGCTGGCCGTCTGAACCAGGGCGAGACTGTGGGCTACGATGCGAAACTGATTTCTGTAGGTTTGGCCGAACTGCTGGAACAGGAACTGGCTCCGCTCGGCATAGCGCTAGCCACCGACCGCGATCTGCTGGACCCGATCTGGGAAGGCCGTCCAGACCTGCCAACTGCGCCGGCCTACCTGCTGGGAGAGGAGCTAACCGGACAATCTACCACGGCCAAGCTGGAAAAACTGCGTAAGTCGCTCCAAAAGCAGCGCGCCGACTACCACCTGATTTCCTCGCTCGACGACATGGCTTGGCTCTTCAACATGCGCGGTGCCGATGTGAAGTGCAACCCCGTGGTGCTGAGCTTTGCGCTCATCAGTCAGGAGAACGCCGTGCTATTCATTGACCAGGCAAAACTGAGCGAAGCCGACAAGAAGAAACTGATGGCCGATGGTGTGGAACTGCAGCCTTACGAAATGGTGGAGCGTCTGCTGGCCGAGCTGCCTGCTGGTTCCTCGATCCTGATCGACCCGAAACGCAACTGCTACGCCCTGTACAAGCAGTTGCCAGATGGCGTGCGCGTAATCCAGAACACCAACCCAACCACGTTCTTTAAGGCTGTTAAAAATGAAGTGGAGGTAGAGAACACCCGCAAAACGATGGTGAAGGACGGCGTGGCCCTGACCCGCTTTTTCAAGTGGCTAGAGGAAAACCTGGGCAAAACTACCATCACGGAGATATCAGTAGCAGACATATTGCGCGATTTCCGGGCAGAGCAAGAGGGCTTCATCGGTGAGAGCTTTGATACCATTGCCGGCTACAAAGCACACGGCGCCCTGCCGCACTACAAAGCAACGCCGGAGAGCGACGTGGAACTGAAAGCCGACGGCCTATTCCTCCTCGACTCCGGCGGACAGTACACCACCGGCACCACCGACATCACCCGTGTGGTATCGCTGGGTAACCTCACCGACGCAGAGAAGACTGACTATACCCTCGTGCTGAAAGGCATGATCGACGGCGCCACTGCCCGTTTCCCGAAAGGCACCCGCGGCTACCAGATCGACGCCATTACCCGCAAACCGCTCTGGGACCACGCCCGCAACTACGGTCACGGCACCGGTCACGGCGTTGGTTTTGCCCTGAACGTGCACGAAGGTCCGCATGTGTTCAACCCGTCGCCCACACCCGTGGACATCGAACTGGGCATGATCACCTCGGTAGAGCCCGGCATTTACAGACCAAACCAGTACGGTATCCGCATCGAGAACCTGGTGCTCACCATTCCGGACGAGGCCAATGATTTCGGCGAATTCTTTACCTTCGAACACCTGACGCTGGCGCTAATTGATACCGCTCCGGTGAAGAAAGAGCTGCTGGACGAGCGCCAGATCCAATGGCTGAACGATTATAACCAATTGGTAGTAGAGAAGTTAGGTCCGCATTTGAGCGAAGAAGAACTTAACTGGCTGAAGGAAAAGGCGAAAGCTGTTTAGTTGTTGATTGATAATTGTTAAACCGGCTATACCTGCATAAGGTATAGCCGGTTTTTTTATTTGTCAGAAATAGGATTTTCGTGTACGATTAACCCACCCCTGCCCCTCCCAAGAGGGGAATTTCTGCAGCTACCAGTTCACGGCATAGGCTTTGATGTTTCTGTCACAAACTATAAATGCCCCTGGCAGGTATAGCAAGACTAACTATCAGCAGGCTATGCAACAACTAGCTATACAAGGTGCGCCTAATGACTATCCACTGTTGGGGGTGAAGGGGTCCCCCTGTCAAGAGCGTTCAGCGAATGGGGGTAGGGGCCCTCTTTATTTTCATCAAGGAAAAAAGTGAGTGCCCGCCGCACAGGCGAAACAGCGTCCCGCCTGGCTAAGGCAAATTATGCAACAGAAGCAGTTGCTATACCTATACTTATACCCTCAAAGAACCATAATTACAAACACATGGGCGCACTAACTAGCAAACCATAGCCTGGATTAGCTAGAGAGAAGAACACTATACCTTTGCTGGAAACAAAGTATATTTGTAGGTATACACGCTACCATGAAACAAACCACCTCCACCATCCTCATGATCGAGCCGACAGGCTTTGGCTATAACCCAGAGGCGGCCTCCACCAACTCCTTTCAAAAAGAATCCCGTGACTTCACCCCAAGCCAAATACAAGACATTGCCGTGCTGGAGTTCCGGAATGCCGTGGCGGAACTGCGGAACCTGGGCGTAGAGGTGATTACTCTTCGCGACCCGGAGAATGCAGGTACACCCGACTCTGTGTTTCCGAACAACTGGTTCTCCACCCACGCCGAGGGGCAACTGGTGACGTACCCGATGGCATCGCCGAGTAGAAGGAAAGAGCGCCGCCCAAAGGTGATCGAACAAATTAAGAACGCCTGTGGGTGCGGCGAGCATGTGATGCTGGAGTCTTTTGAGGAGCAGGAGACACCGGTATTCCTGGAAGGAACGGGCAGCATGGTGCTCGATCGCGTCAACAAAATTGCCTACGCTGCTGTATCGCCGCGTACAAATGTTGAGGTGCTGCAGCAGTTCTGCGACAGGCTGGGCTACCAGGCGCATACCTTTAAGGCCTATGGGGCAGCAGGCGAACTGATCTACCACACCAACGTGATGATGTGCATTGGCGACACCTATGCGATTGTGGCGCTGGACACAGTGGCAGTGCAAGACCGCCAGAAACTACGCGACAGCCTGAGCGAGAGCGGGAAAGAGATCATTGAGATCTCAAAAGAACAAACCTACCAGCACTTTGCAGGCAACATGCTGCAGGTTGAAAACCAGCTGGGTGAGCGCATTTTGGTGATGTCGAAGGCGGCTTATGAAAGTCTGACGCCGCTGCAGCTGGAGCGTGTGCAAGCCCACAACGAGTACCTGCTATACCCGCCCATCCACGTAATCGAGCAGGCGGGGGGCGGCAGCATCCGGTGCATGATCGCAGAGCTGTTCAAGAAAGTTTAACCTGGAGCATCAGCTATTCTTTATGCTCCTCTCCGCGTACCTGGGAGCGGGGAGATAGCCTTCCAAGGATGCAGCCATGGCAGCTCGGAGGTATAGCTGTATAATTTTTCTCCTGTTCTATACCCCATTCCAATTCACGTATACCTAGTTTTGCGGTTTCATCTAGACCGGAGCCTGCATGAGCAGTATCATCTTACTTTTTCTGTGCCTGATCGTGGGGGTGTTGCTGCGGCGAGTACCGGCTTTCCCGAGCTCATCGCCTGTGGTGCTCAACCAGTTCATCATCCATATTTCGCTGCCTGCGCTGGCGCTCTATGCCATACCTGAAGTAAAACTCGACAGCACGGTGCTGTTACCCGTGGGCGTGGCTTGGATCTGCTTTGTAGCGGCGGCGGCGTTCTTCTATACCCTGGGCCACATGTATGGCTGGTCCAAAAAGCTGATTGGCTGCCTTATTCTGACGGCCGGGCTAGGCAATACCTCGTTCGTCGGTTTCCCGATCATCGAGGCACTGTACGGACAGCAGGGTTTGCAGACGGCGATCCTCGTCGACCTGCCCGGGACTTTTGTAGTGGTGTCGACGTTAGGCATCGCCCTGGCCGCCTACTTCTCCAAAGGACAGCCCGATTTCAAAGCCATTGGCCTCAAGATTCTCACTTTCCCGCCCTTCATCGTATTTATGGTCGCCTTTGCTATGAACGTGGCCAACCTGCACTTTTCAGACGATCTGAAAGATGTCTTCAACCGCCTGGGCAGCACCGTGACGCCGTTGGCGTTGGTAAGCGTGGGCATGCAACTCCGCATCGAACGCAAGAGTAAGCACTGGCGCTTTCTGTTCCTGGGCCTTGCCTTTCAGCTGATTCTGGCTCCGCTGCTGATCTATGTGCTTTATGTGCTGGTGCTGGGCGCGCGCGGTCCGTTGGTGCAGGTGAGCATCCTGGAGGCAGGTATGGCGCCCATGATCACGGCCTCCATCGTGGCCATTTCCTACGCACTCAAACCCCGACTGGCTTCCATGATGGTGGGGTTTGGCATCCCGCTTTCCTTCATCACGCTGGCCATCTGGTACCTGCTAGTGCAAGGGCTGTAGGCTGCTAGGGTTAGCTTTTGCTGAAGATTTCTCGTTATTTTACAAGGTATACCATACGGGGCCGGGCTATACCTGGGCCTATTGCTAATTATGACACAACACACAGCCGAGGGCATCCGCCTAAATAAATTCATCAGCGAATCGGGCATTTGCTCGCGCCGCGAAGCCGACAAACTGATCGAGCAGGGGAGGGTGCTGGTGAACGGCAAATTGCCGGAGGTTGGCGCCCGCGTAAGGGCTAAGGACAAGGTACAGGTAGATGGCAAAACGCTGCAGATCGACCAGGTGCCACCCGTATACCTGGCGCTCAACAAACCAGCTGGTATCGAAACCACTACCGATCTCTCGCAGCGCGACAATATCATCCGCTTTGTCAACTACCCGGAGCGCATTTTTCCGATTGGCCGCCTCGACAAAGATTCCGAGGGTCTGATCTTCCTGACCAACGACGGCGACATCGTAAACAAGATTCTGCGGGCTGGCAACAGGCACGAGAAAGAGTACATCGTGACGGTGGACAAGCCGATCAATGAGGATTTTGTGAAGAAAATGAGCAGCGGCGTGTCGATTCTGGGTGTAAACACGAAGAAGTGCTTCGTGGAGCAACTGGGAGCGAACAAGTTCCGCATCATCCTCACGCAGGGCATGAACCGCCAAATCCGACGCATGACTGAAACGCTGGGTTACGAAGTGCAGACCCTGCAGCGCATCCGCATCATGAACATCACCCTGGCCAAACTCCCGCTCGGCCAGTGGCGCGAACTCACCGACGAGGAAATTGCTGAGATCCAGAGTCAGGTGGCCGACTCCGCAAAAACTGAAGAAGGCTCCGTGAGCAAAAAGAAGGCAGCGACGAATCAAACGTCCACTTCTCAGCCTGCTCGCAAGAAGTCACCTACAAGCAACCGACCAGCCCGGAAAGAGGGCGGAGCGGGCAAGAAAAGCAGTTTTGGAACAAGTGATGCCAAAGGCGGCAGAGGGCAGCGCGGTGCTTCGAAAGGACCGGGCGCTAAAAAGTCTGGTGGTAAGAGCAGCGCAGGTGCCAGAGGCGCCAGCCGCAACGCCCCGGCAGCCAAAGGCGGTGGACGTAAGAGACGCTAAGCAGGTAACTGAAAGCGAAAAACCGGTGCAGCAGGTATAGGAATTACCTGCTGCACCGGTTTTTTTGTTTTGTGGGCCTACTGATTTAGGAGTGATTACACCTGCGCTCAGGATGACAAAAAGGAAACGATTTTGAGTCTGCTATACCTTGGTCAGAAATTCTTTAAGCGAACGGCTTACTGATTATCTTCCTCCTCTTCAGCTTCCTCTTCCGGATAAGCGTTCAGCTTGATCTTTTCGATCTGCAGGTAGGTTTTGAATTGGTGGATCAGCTTGTCCATTTCCTTTTCCTTCTGCTGCAGGGCGTCCACTTCTTCGTCTGAAGTTTGGAGTACCGGGCGCAGGCGGTTCAGGCTGTCTTTCATCTGAATTACAGCGTCTTCGGTCTGGTGGATCACTTGCTGGTTTTGCTCGGCGGCCATGGCCAGTTGCAACTGCCCGATGTACATTTCCAGAAACTCGACCATGTCCCAGGGGTTGTTGGGGCGGTTCCAGGTAAAGCCCGTGTTGCAGCGGCGGCACTTGTAGGTGTTGCACTTCCAGCCGTACTCGTTGGTGGTGGACCCGGTGCGCTTCAGCATGTCGGCTTTGCTGCACTTGGGGCACTGGGCGTTGTCTTCGATGAGGTTGAGCAGGCGCTCCCGCTTGTCCATGATGGCGCTGCGGTTATTGGCGTGCGTGATCAACTGTGTTTCCAGGTTCTGGCAGGCAGCGGTCAGTTGGGAATGTTCCGCGCTAAGCTCTCCCTCCTCCATCAGCTTGGCAGCACGCTTGCTAAAAAAGCGTATCAGTTTGATCAGTTCTCTCTCGTTCGGCTTCAGAGCGGCTTGTTTCATGTGTTGTGTGTTTGTTCAAAGGTACGGAATCTGGCGCAAAGCACGAATTGTTAGCTGGTTTAGCGCGACTGTTTCGCTTCGCGGGCGCGTTTGTAGATGCGAATAGCCAGCATTAGCATAGCCGAAAACAGCAGCAGTCCCACAATGCCCCACACCATGCTCAGCGCGCTTTTGAGCACTACCAGAAACACAATGGCGATCAGGAAGACCGTGGCCACCTCGTTCCAGATACGCAGTTGGGTAGAGGTATACCGAATGATGCCATTTTGCTGTTGTTTGAAGATGCTATGACAAAGAAAGTGGTACAAATAGAGGCACACCACAAAAGCCAGCTTCCAGACCAGCCAGCCCGGGAATTGGTCGTACAAACCAAGGGTGACCACGATGCTGGTACCAAAGATGAGTGTCAGGATGGCCGAGGGCCAGGTGATGCCGTACCACAGGCGCTTCTGCATGATGCGGAACTGGCTTTGCAGGATGCTGCGCTCCGGCTCCGGCTTCTCCGCGGCCTCAGCAAAGTAAATGAACAGGCGCACGATATAGAACAAACCTGCAAACCAGGTCACCACAAAAATGATGTGCAGCGCTTTCAGGTATAAGTAAGGCATAGGACGTTAGGGTGCTGTTCCGGCAAAGGTAAGTAAAAACAAAAGCCCGGCATACCCTGCGGTACCCGGACTTTGCTCTTCAGTCTGAATAATTACAAAATCAATCCTCTCACCTTAAACAGACTTACTGAAAACAGGCACCGTTAACTTACTGGCCCACAGGCGGGAATCCAGGCACATGGCAATGTTGCGTATGAAGGGCTTGCCAGCGGGCAGCACCTGTATGTCGTGGTTGCTGTATTCGACCAGGCCATCGTCGGCAAGCGGCTGCAGGCGCATGAGGGCATCTACAAAGTAAGGCAACTCTTCAGGATTCCAGCTGGTGTAGTCGCGGCACATCAGGTTTTGGATGTGGGTGCGCAGCAGCATGTCCTCACCGGTCAGTTCGTGGCCTTTCAGGATTGGCAGGTGACCGGTCAGAACGGCTTCTTCGTAGGCTTCTACTTCCTTGACGTTCTGCATAAAGGCCGTGCCCGTGTCGGAGATGCTGGAGCAGCCCAAGCCGATCAGCAGCTCGGTATGGCGCGGGGTATAGCCCATGAAGTTGCGGTGCAAAGTGCCATTGGCGGATGCAATGCACAGCTCATCCTCTGGCAAAGCGAAGTGGTCCATACCGGTTTCGATGTAACCGGCATCTTCTAACATGGCGCGGCCCAGTTCATACAAACCGCGTTTTACTTCCGGTGCAGGCAGGTCGGCTTCGGAGTAACGGCGCTGTCCTTTGCTTTTCCACGGCACGTGCGCGTAGCTGTAGAAGGCGATGCGCTCCGGACGCAGTTCTTTTACTTTCTCAATGGTATGGCGTACGCTCTTCGCGGTCTGGTGCGGCAGTCCGTAGATGATGTCGCCGTTGATGGAGGTATAGCCGATCTCACGGGCAATGTCAAAGATTTCTTTTGTCTTCTCGAATGTCTGGATACGGTTGATGACCAGTTGCACGTAAGGATCGAAGTCCTGTATGCCGACGCTCAGCCTGCGGAAGCCCAGGTCGTAAAGCACCTCCAGTTGTTCACGGTTCGTGGCGTTCGGATGCACCTCAATGCTGAAGGCCGCATCCGGTGTGATCTCGGCTTTCTCGAGCAGACGCTCCAGCAGGTTTTTGAGGTTGGCGGCGCTGAAGAAGGTAGGCGTGCCGCCGCCCAGATGCAGCTCCGTGATGCGTGGCTTCTCATCAAAAAGAGCCAGGTACTGGTCCCACTCTTTCAGCAGCGCCTCCAGGTAGGGCGACTCCACCGCGTGGTTTTTGGTGATGCGCTTGTTACAGCCACAGTACGTACACAAGGCCTCACAGAAAGGCAGGTGCAGGTATAGACTGATGCCATCTTTGCTATTGGTCTTGCGGAAAGCCTGCTGCACATGGCTCATCCAGCGCTCCTCGGTCAGGGGCTTTTCGTCCCAGAACGGCACAGTGGGGTAGCTGGTATATCGTGGCGAGGGTACGTCGTACTTGGCCAGTAGTTCAGCAGGGGTGACAGCAGTATTCATAGTAATTCTTCTTAATTATACCGAAGCAGACGTCTGCTCCATTACGGTTACAAAGGTCGGGCACGCAGGCCGGCTAAGAAATGACATTTGTCAGTCAGCGTGCTTTTCCCGAAATTTAAGGCAGGGCAGCGGGGTGATATTTGTCATGAAAATCAAATTTTGTGCTGACAGATCAACTGCTATACCTGTTTCATCGCCGCCCGCTATACCTGTAAACCGATTATTCTCATGCTCGACCATATCACACAAACCACACTCCTGCTCGACGAGGCAAAATGCCGCCAAAACATCGCCATGATGGCTGAAAAGGCCGACCGCAACAACATCCGGCTGCGGCCGCATTTTAAAACGCACCAGTCGGCGCAGGTGGGAGAGTGGTTCCGCGAAACGGGCACGACGGGCATCACGGTGTCGTCGCTGAAGATGGCCCGTTACTTTGCCAGCCACGGCTGGACCGACATCCTGGTGGCTATACCTGTGAACATCCGGGAAATGGCGCTGGTGAACGAACTGGCGGCCAAAGTGCAGCTGCACCTGGTGGCCGTGAACATCGAGACGGTGCAGGCGCTGTCCGAAAAGGTGCTGCATCCAGTCCAAGTGTGGCTTAAGATCGATACCGGCTACCACCGCACCGGCATCCCGCCGCACAGTCACGAGCAGCTCGACGCCACGGTGGCGCTGCTGGAGCAAAGCGATAAGCTGCAGTTCACGGGAGTGCTCGCCCACGACGGCCATACCTATAAGCAGACCGACGCCGATGCCATCCGTACCATTCACCACACCACCGTTTTTCTTCTGAATCTGGTGCGCGACAGGTATAAGGCCCGTTTCCCAGAGCTGAAAATATCGATCGGGGACACGCCTTCTTGCAGCATTTTGCAAACCATCACCGGAGTAGACGAGATTCGGCCAGGCAACTATGTGTTCTACGACCTCACGCAGCAGCACATTGGCTCCTGCAGCTTCGACCAGATAGCGGTGTGCATGGCCTGCCCCGTCATCGCCAAACACCCGGAGCGCAACGAGATCATTGTGCACGGCGGCAGCGTGCATTTCTCCAAAGACAGCTTGGTAGGAGCAGATGGCTCAGTGATTTTCGGGAGGGTAGTGGCATTGACGGAAAACGGCTGGTCGGAGCCGCTGGAAGGTATAGAAGTGGTGTCGCTTTCGCAGGAGCATGGCACCATTCGCGCCAGCAAAGCGCTCTTCGACAGGTATAAGATCGGTGATCTGATGGGGATCCTGCCTGTGCACTCCTGTCTGACGGCGGACGTAATGGGGAGCTATACCACCCTGGAAGGCGAGCGTCTGGAGCATTTGTCAGGTATAGGGCAGGTATAACAAGGTATAGCTTTCGAAGTGCGGGTGCCTGGCAGATTTTAGCTCTTGCCAGGCACCGGTTTTTTATAAGCGGATGAGCGCCCCGTAAACCCCTTGCACAACTGCTGCCATTCGGTCAAAATCGAGCGTGTCGATGGTGTCGCTGGTTTGATGATAGTGCGGGTTGCGCAGAAAAGAAGAGTCGTTGATCATGATGGCGTTGATGCCGTACGTCCAGTAGTTGCGGTGATCGGAGAGGCCCACCAAGCCGAAGCCGGCCGGCAGGTTCACCGACTGCACATCGATGTCGGTGTGCTGGCGCATGAGGTCGCGCACCTGCTGGGTATAGGCTTCCTGCCCCGTTTTGCCGACTACTACTATAAAATTACCCGTATGCGGGTAGTGCCTGGCCAGTTCCGGGTCCGGGAACTTCTGTGAGTCCGGCTCGTCCGAAAAATAACCGATCATCTCGTAGCAAATCATGGCCCGCACCTTCACTTTATGTTCGTGCAGTTTCCGGGCATGCACGGCGCTGCCCATGTCCTCGCTGGCAAAGTAGGGCGGCTCCTCCAGGCAATAGGCTACCAGTTCCACATCGTGCTGCAGCAGTGGCTTGTGCTCGTGAAGGAGCCGGGCTGTCTCGAGCAGGCCGGCCACACCGCTGGCGTTGTCATCGGCACCGGGCTGGTCGCCGCACACATCGTAGTGCGCGCCTACCACGATGCGCTCAGTGCTGCTGCTACCCTTGAATAAGGCCACCACATTTTTGTACGTCCTGCCATCAACTTTAAAGGGCTGCTCCTGCACCTCACAATCAAGTTGCTCCAATTCGCCTTTGATGTACCGGACTGCCTCCTCCAAAGCCTCCAGGTTCTGGTAGTTTCGTGCCGGCTGTATACCTGTCAGTTGTGCAACATCCCGGTAAAGTCTCACTTTGCTGTTTTCCATGTCCTTGCTCTCAGGTAGACTATCACTTACGAGAACAGCAAAATCTGTTTGGCTGGATTTAGGCATTATGCCATCCTGAGGCTGCTCTCAAGCCTCCTTAAGGTATAGCTACCTTCGACAGCATCTTTTTTAAACAGACCTATACCTTCCATTTGCCTGAAAGGCATATCTTTGCTTCCCCCGCAGCAACCTATGAGCACCGTTAAGACACCCGCACCGCTAAAGCCCATCAAGACGCCCAGGAAGGCCGTGCAGGCCCCAAAGGTGCCGCGTGCTGCGCCTAAGCGGAAAAAAGGGAAGAAAAAGCAGTCCAAACTGCCGTTCTGGATCGGGGTAGGCGTGGTGGCCGCCATCGGTTTGCTGGTGCTTTATGTGGAGCTGTTCACGGAAAAAGAGCAGCCCATTTGGCCGGAGGGACATAGTCCGCTCGGCAATACCATATTGGGTATAGACGTGTCCAAGTACCAGCGCAAGATCGACTGGGAAAAGGTGCGCGACAACGATGTGTCCTTTGCCTTTATCAAAGCGACCGAGGGCAAGAAGCTGAAAGACAGCCATTACGAGCGCAACTGGGAAGGCACGCAGCAGGCCGGCATCATCCGCGGGGCCTATCACTTTTACCGGCCTAATGTATCGCCTGAGGAGCAGGCACGCAACTTCATCCAGACGGTAGTGCTACAGCCCGGCGACCTGCCGCCTGTGCTGGATGTGGAAGTGCGCGGCAAGCAGGCGCTCAACCATTTCCGGGGCGATATCAAGGAGTGGCTCGTGCATGTGGAGCGGGCCTATGGCGTGAAGCCGATCATCTACACCGGTTACAGCTTTTATAAAGACTACCTTGAAGGTTTTTTTGACGAGTACACCCTCTGGATTGCACACTATAATGTGAAAGAGCTGCAAATGCAGCGCACCGACCGCGCCTTGCTCTCTTTCTGGCAGCACACCGACCGCGGCGTCATCGAGGGCATCAAAGGTCCTGTGGACTGCAACATCTTCTACGGTACTAAAAAAGATATCCAGAAACTTTGCATCCCACCCAAGGAAACCACACAAACAGCAAAGGCGCAACGATAAGCTGCGCCTTTGCTGTTTTTAACAGGCTATACCTGCTTTTTGTCATGCTGTGGATTTTCTTCTAAAAATTATTGTCGGATTTGGGAGGCTATACCTGTTGTTTACCAGTCGGTATTCCAGCGGTTCCGGGCGGTGTTAAACTCGCGGGTGCGGCCTTGGCGGTCGCGGTTCATGTTGCCCTGGTTGCGTGACTGCAGGTAGCCGCTCGAGCCGTAGTCGCCTTCGCCATACCTGCCGCGGGACTCGCGATGGTAGCCGCCGCCCATGTAGTTGCCCTGGTCGTCGCCGTAGTTGGAGCTGTAGTAGTCGTCGCGCTCAAAGTCGTAACGCTCCTGCCCACTGCGGCCCTCAAAGCGGCGCGAGATCTCGTTTCCGTACAAATCTTCGCGGCTGGAGCCATAGTGGCCGGAGCGACCATAATTCCGGCCCTCCTCACGGTAGCCCCGGTTGCCCATGCTGCCGCGGCCTTCATTGCCATACCTGCGCTGCGAGCCCATGCCGCTGTCGAAGGGGTGACCCGAGTCGTGACGGCCGCCTCTGCTGTCGCCGAAGCCCTGGGCGCCGCCGTAGCTGCCCATGTTACCGTAGTTGCGGGAGGTGCTGTAGGTGTTACTGTCGGTGATGTTGGTGCGGGAGTAGTTGCGCGATCCGCCCCGCTCGTTACCCTGGTTGCCCCAAGTGTCCTGGTAGCTCTCGTTGCCATAGCCCCCGTGCGCTGCGGAGCCATAGTCGTCGAAACGGTAGCCGCGGTCCTGCTCCGGATGGCGGTAGCGCTCTGAGCGATGGGTATGGAAACCTCCTTCGTGGCTGTCGTAGTCCCTGTCTGATGCGTGTCTGTTCATAGTCTTAAGTTTTAGCGTTTTACATCGGTACACTATACTTATAAACGACAGCGAACAGCAACTGTTGGGTAATTTGTGCCAGACTTAATTGGGAGCAGGCGGCATACTAACCGGAAGGGTAGCGTGCGTGCGGGCTCCTGGTTTAGTGGGTTTCTGAACGAGTGGCTGGTCCTGGCGCTGCGGCGTGTTGTAGGGTTTGTAGCCAAAAAGCAGGAAACCGGTCGAGACGGCCACCGAGACCATGGTGATGACGATGGCCACGTAGCGGATGCCGTCGTAGAAGCTGTGGCGTGTTCGCCAGATGGCCAGACGCAGGGGCTGCAACACAGGCTGCAGCAGTCGGGCATGCAGTACGTTGTGGCGTACCCACTGGATAGTTTTCTCCTGACCGATCACCACCACCGAGCCCAGAATCGCGACGTTTACGAGCGAGAACATCGCCATCATCTGCACATAGGGGTTGTAATAGAGGTGTCCGTACAGGTGCTGGCTGTAGGCGATGGCCCCGAGCATCAACCCGATCATCAGGATGTTAGGTAGGCTCAGCAACCAGTTGTTTTTCGGTTTATCGTCTTTTGGGGTCGGTATATAAGGCACCTTCACCCGGAAAATAGAGTAAATGAGTCCTAGTAAAAAGATCCACCAGGTACCGGTGCGCAGGATTCCGCCAAACATATGGAAGCCCTTCTCATTTTTCTCATGATACCAGCGCTGCGCATACTGCCGGATGGCGATGGAGATCAGGAAGAAAGGTGTGAACATAATCAAAAACTCACCCAGCGACACATACCACGGGAACTCTGCCATGATCAGTGCCAGTGAGGGAATGAGAAAATCGATGAGGTTGAACACCCCGAAGAGGTAGTACATCGGCAACGTGCCGTAGTGGATGCGCTGCCGCCAGGTGAAGTGCTTAAACAGTTTTGGGTATACCGTGAAAAGCAGCTCGAAAGTGCCGCGACTCCACTTCACCTGCTGTTTATAATAGGCTGAAAGCGTGCCGGGTACCAGGCCACGGTTGAGTATCTTGGGAACGTAGACCGATTTCCAGCCCTTGGCATGCAGCTGCATGGCCGTGTGCATGTCTTCGGCCAGACCGGCGGCGTGGCCTCCAATGCTGTCGAGGGCGCTGCGACGGAAGGTGCAGTTGGCGCCGATGGCCTGGGCCGTGCCGTGGGCGTTCATGCCCATCATCATCGGGCCATAAAAATTGTAGGTCTGCTCCGCCGCACCATAAGCCACCAGGCTTTCCTTTTGGTTATAATAAGCCTGCACACACTGCACATAGCCAATCTCCGGGTCCTCAAAGTAAGGCAGCACCTCGTCCAGAAACTCCGGCACAGGTACGTGGTCCGGGTCCAGTACCAGGCAGATGTCGCCGGTGGCTTGCTTCAGGGCGTTGTTGATGTTGCCGGCCTTGGCGTTGATCTTCTGGGTGCGGGTTACATGAATGACTCCCAGGCGCGCGCATTCTTTTCGCAGGAAAGGGTCGTCGGCCTCATCGCAGAGGTAGGTAGTGTGCGGGTAGCGGATGCGCTGAATGGCCTCCAGCGTGTTGATGATCATGTCGTAGGGCTCGCCAGGGCAGAACGTGGTAAGCACATCCACCTTAAACTTGGTGCGCAGCTTTGGCTTGACGGGCACGCTCACATCAAAATAATGATACCACTCATGCAGGGTGCGCAGGAGCTTGAAGGCCAGTGCCGTGGTGAGCATGATGTAGAGCGGCAGGTAGCCGATATGGTCTTTGTCGATGAACCAGTAAAGGAACAGCACCATCGTGATGAGGCCCATCACGATCATCAGCCGGATCGTCAGTACATCTTTCGAACTCGGGACAACACCGGGCACAGAAGTATGCTGAACTTTCGGATTACTGGCAGGAGCGTTAAACATCAGGAAAGGGAGTCGTGTATTATCTTTAGAATGGTTTCATGGGCATGCAAGTGCTCTCTTGCATGATTTAGGGTTATCTGGTACAATAACATCTGCAGTTTATACTCGTATTAGCCTCAAAAGTTCTGTTGCTTTACCCCGATTTTTAGAATAAACACCCGCTATACCTGCCTATATGCTTACCCGCCACATGGTTCACTTTGCCCGTAAGAGTACAATTTTATTGTTCTGCTTACTCTTTATCAGTTCTTGTTCTTTCAGAGGGTCTGATAATCAGCGGTATACAAAGTTGGGACGCACAGTAGAGGTTGTGAAGGAAGGCGACAAGTATACGCTCTACCGCAACGGCGAACCTTATTTTATAAAAGGAGCGGCCGGGTATGAGCATTTTGACAAGGTGGCGGCCTATGGCGGCAACTCCATCCGGGTATGGCACACCGACGACGACACCCAGCGCATACTGGACGAAGCCCACCAACAAGGCCTCACCGTGATGCTCGGGCTCTGGATGGAGCGCGAGCGCGAAGGCTTCAACTATTACGACAAAGACGACGTGGCCGCCCAACGGGAACGCTTGCGCGCGGAAGTGCTTAAGTACAAAGACCATCCGGCCCTACTAATGTGGGTAGTAGGCAACGAACTGTACGCCGAAGGATCGAACGTAAAGGTATGGGACGCGGTGAACGGCGTGGCCGAAATGATCCACGAGCTAGACCCGAACCACCCAACCACGACCACTGTGATGAACGTGCCCAAGCAGGTGGTGAACCTGATCAAGCGCCGCTGCCCGGCTATCGACATCCTGTCCATCAACTCGTTCGGCGCCCTGCATAATTTGTCTACCGAACTGCGCGACACTAACTGGGACGGGCCCTATGTTATCGCCGAGTTCGGAGGGCAAGGTTACTGGGAAACCAGAACAACCTGGTGGTATGCGCCCCTCGAGCAAACCAGCACAGAGAAAGCCGCTTTTGCCCGTGAAAGGTATGAAAAAACGGTACTAAACGACCCCGACCGCTGCCTGGGTGCCTATGCCTTTATCTGGGGCTACAAGTATGAGACGACCCCGACCTGGTTCAGTATTATGACTGAAACTGGCGAAGAAACCGAAATGGCGCAGGTGATGCGTGAGATCTGGAGTGGAAAGCGCGACTTTAACCGGGCACCGCACATTGCCTATCTGTCGCTCAAAGACATTTTTCCATCTGACCAGGTATACCTGCAGCCCGGCGAATTGTCTAAGGCTGCCGTATTTGCCACCGACCCTGATGGCGACAGCCTGCAAGTGAAATGGGAGTTGCTGCCCGAAACCGTGAGCGAAGACGGTAATGCGATTAAAGAGCAGAAGCCGGACGCTATACCTGGCGTGATCCAGGAAGCAGCGGGTAACCGCGTCACCCTAAAAGCCCCGCAACGTGACGGCGCCTACCGTCTTTATGCCTATGTGTATGACGGAAACGGAAACGTGGCCACCGCCAACTTCCCGTTTTATGTAAAAGCTGGCAACACCTTCAGTTCAGCATTGGATTTCTACTAATAGCGGATCTGTTTTATTTGGATTATCAGGTTGATTGTTAGGCTTATATCAACGTCCGGGCCTGCCTGATTCTTTATTTAGTAAGTACAACAACCAATTGGGCGCTTCAGCAGTAAACCACTTACCTCAGTTTTAGATTTAGGAGTAGTACAATTTAGACTGTTTCCGATAGAGGCAGTCTTCAGGACATGCTGTCTCCTGCTGAACATTTCAAAGATTATGGATCCTGCATTGACACATGAATAAGCAACTGAATAATACAAAAACAAAAAAGTCCCCGCCGACCGAGAAACTAACCCGCACCATCTCGAAGAATGGGCAAAAGTCACCCGACAAGCTGGAGGCCGCAGACTTTTACAAAGAAGCGCTGAGCCTGCTGGTAAAAAGCGAAGCGAAATTTCTGGTAGGCGGCGGACTCGCCCTGGACAAATACACCGGCATCAACAGAGCCACCAAGGACCTGGACATTTTCTGTAAAGTAGGGGAGTGCCCCCGCATCCTCAAAACTTTTGCCGATGCCGGCTACTATACCGAGATGACCGACCCGCGCTGGCTGGCTAAAGCCAAGAAAGGCGACCACCTGATGGACCTGATCTACAACAACCCGGCTAGCCTGTGCCCTGTGGATGACCGCTGGTTTGAGTATGCCACCGAAGGAGAGCTGTATGGTGTGAAGGTTAACTTTATGCCGCCTGAAGAGTTGATCTGGTGCAAACTGTACGTCCAAAACCGGGAGCGCTACGACGGTTCCGACATCAACCACCTGCTGTTGCGCTGCGGCGAAACGCTTGACTGGAAACGCCTCTGGTCTTATACCGAACAGCACTGGCAGCTGGTGCTGGCGCAGTTCATGAGTTTCCATTTCGTATACCCATCCGACCGCGACATCATACCCCGCTGGCTGATGGACGAGCTGCTGCTGCGCGCCAAAGAGCAGTACGACGTAGAGACTCCGAAAGAAAAAATCTGCCGCGGCCCTTACATCGACCAAACCCAGTATGGCCACGACATCACGGTATGGGACTACAAAGCTCTGACGATGCGCACGATCTAGGGTGAGGCTGTCAAATTAAGTTGCCATACCTTTAAGGATTGATTTTCAGAGCATATTGCCAGTAAGCTGATGGCTGTTGAAATTGAATCTTCCACTTTAGGTATAGCTCCTATTCAGTCCATCGTTCCATAAGGTATAGCGCTGCCTGTTTGCTATACCTGACCATTTTACAACAAAGGCCCTGTACTTGCAGGGCCTTTGTTGTTTCAGAACTTATCGCTACGCCGCTCCAGCAGAACGGTGTTGCGCCAGACGCCGTGCAACTGCGCAATGCGGTCTCGGTAGCCGATCTGCCTAAAGCCGTGCCTTTCCTGTAGACGCAGGCTGGTGGTGTTGTCGGCGAAGGTGGAGGATTGCAGGGTCCAGATGCCGTTGGCTTCGCTTTCTTCGATCATGGCGCGCATTAGCTGGTCGGCTATACCTCTGCCGCGGTGGCGGGAGGCGATGTAAATGCTAAACTCCGCCACGCCCCGGTAACAGGCTCTCGACGAAACAGGCAACAGCGCTACCCAGCCCAGCACTTCATTGTTCTCAATCGCTACCAGACGGGTGTGGGGCAGGTGGTTGCGGTCCCATTCCTCCCAGGTAGGCACTTCGGTGTTGAAGGTCGAGTAGCCGGTTTCCAGGCCCTCGCCGTAAATGCGGAGTACCTCGTGGGCATGCTCCAGCTGCATGGGTGCAAGCGCTATCATGGCTTATTTCCAGATCAAAATCAGGGTGCCACACAGAATCACGCCCATGCCGAGCAGCAAACGTGGCGTGAGCGGCTCGTTTAGCAGGAAGTAGGAGAGGCCCACCGTCACCAGAATGCCAGCCCGGTCTATCGTCGCCACAACCGACACATCGGCTGTTTTGATGGCTTTGAAATACAAAATCCAATAAACGGCGGTGCAGGCCCCGGCCAGTATAAACCAGGTAAGCGTTTTATTGTCGATCTGCCGGGCCGTCTTGAGGCCGCCCGCATACAGCGCATGCCCCAGCACCATCATAAAGAGCACACCGGTGCGTATAACCAAAGCCAGGTGCTCGTTGGCATTGTTATTCATTCCCATCTTCGCAAACACCATGGCCACGCCCCCTGTGAGCATGGCAATGAGTGCGTATCCTAACCAAGCTTCCATGTATTCTTATACTTTGAGGCTGCAATAGTACGATAGGTTTTGATCTTTCCCGCCAGTTCTAACCGGAATTTTTTATCCCACCGCCAGCCCCTGTACGTTTACTTTCTGGTGAGCTGATGAGCGGCTCTTTCTTGCATAATTTCGTTCTTCATAGAGGCCAGATCTGTGCGGAATTTTGGGCTCTTCATCAGTTCGTTTACAAACTGTCGTGCAAATTCTTTTCCGGCCTCTGAGTCGCTGGGATAGTGCACGCCGCGGGTTTCTCTGGAGAAAGCCATGTCGCTGGCAACCCCCTCGAAGTGGTCTTTGTACTCCGGGAAAATATGGCTCAGGATGAAGGCATGCACATAAGAGGCAGAAGCGTGTCCGCTCGGGTATGAGGCGTGACCGGGCGCTTCAAGGTGCTGGATGCGACTGTCCAACTGGTAGGGTCTGGCACGGCTGAACTCATTTTTGAGCGAGAAAATGTAATAGGTAGCGTCCTGTATCACGTTCTGTAGCACCTGCGAGGTAAGCGGCAGCTTCTCTGCATTGAACCAGGGCCCCAGATCGCGGCCGATATAGAACAGGCTGTTGATGTTGCGGGTATAGTCCGGATCGCTTGGGTTGGTGGTCAGCGGATCGAAGTATACGGCGGCCATGGTTTCGGTGCGGTTAATGGCCTCAGCGTTGCGCGTTTGCTGCAGGCGCAGCAAAAAGTTGAGCTCAGCGCGGGTTTCAGAAGAGCTATTTGCTGGGAAGGGTTTCAGTTTGAACTTACTGAACGGCACATGCACGTACACGGTGCGCAGTTTCAGGTAAGCGCTACGTCTGAAGTCTGCCTCCGGAAAAGTCATGTCGTCCAAAGACCGAAAGGCCACATCCGAATTGTTTTCTTTCGCTGCTTTCTTGCCACCGTTGAATGCCACAGCTGTTTGGGCAATCGCAGCTGTATGCAGAGCCAAGCCGCAGAATAGAATCAGGGCAAGGGTGAGCAGAGAAGGGTTCGCTTTTTGCGCTCGCTCGCAGGTTTCTTTGCTGCAGTGTTGCTGCGTATCCGGCTGCTGTTATTCTGGGGTTTGGCTGTGCTGTCCTGATTTCTGGTTTTGAAGAGACTGCGGTGTTGCGAAATGGTAAATCGGTTCCATATGATGAATTGGTTTGATGTTTTGGTTTCAAATTCATCAGGATGACGGGGAGGGGAGCAGAAAGACGCAGGGTTTCGAATTTTTTTCGGACTTGGAGAAGAGGAGTGCTTCTATTCCTTTGGGTTGATTAAACAGGTATGGAGCAACGACTTTAAGCCTGTGAGTGTTTAAACCGGTCGGCGGTGGCTGATCAGGTATAGCCTGTCTGAATCAGGATTTTAAAGAGGGCCCCTACCCCCAGGATTAACAGGATCTCGGTGCACGGTTAACCCACCCCTGCCCCCTCCCGAAAGGGGAATCTGGGAACGATTGTCATCCCCCTGCCCCCTTCGAAGGGGGACTTTTCTGTTGCAGCTATACCTAAGGTATAAGCTCTGTCGTAAAGGCCACACTGACCACTGACAGGTATAACAAGACTAACTTGCACGCTCACAATGCAACAAGTAACATTGCCAGGTGCACTTTTTGACGCTCCACTGTCTGAGCGGTCAGCGAGTTTGGAGCGTCTTGACTTTTTTGCTTACTTTTTGTGTCAAGACAAAAAGTGAGTGCCCGCCGCACAGGCGAAGCTATAAAACAAGACAGATCGCTATACCTGCAAGGGCAGTAGCTACACTAGCAAAAGCTTCTCCTCAAGCGACCAGAGTCCGCCCGATAACGCACACTCGCGGGACACGAGCGAGGGCATATCCTTATGATACAAGACAATTCATATACCTGCCACGGGGCTAGAGACCTCACCATACCAGACACAAGCGTAGACGCTCGCGCCATAGCTAATAGCTATACCTACACCAACCAAGCATATGCCCGCAAACCAAAACCTTTCCCATATTCTTATTACCTTAGCGCCACATTGCCACTGGCAATTGCAATTCATTATTTCAACACCAGACATAAGCAAATCAGATATGAGCACTGAAGTAAGAGCACTGGAGCCGAAGGCCCTTTGGAATAATTTCGCTGACCTGAACGCCGTGCCGCGGCCCTCTAAAAAAGAAGCACGCGTGATCGCGTTCATGATGGAATTTGGCCAGAAACTCGGACTGGAAACCATCCAGGATGAGATCGGCAACGTCATCATCAAGAAACCCGCCACACCCGGCATGGAAGACCGCAAAACGGTGCTCATCCAAAGTCACGTTGACATGGTGCACCAGAAAAATGCCGATACCAATTTTGACTTCGACACGCAGGGCATCGACATGTATGTGGACGGTGACTGGGTGAAGGCCCGCGGCACCACGCTGGGCGCGGACAATGGACTGGGTGTTGCCTCGATCATGACGCTGCTGGCTGCCAACGACATTGAGCATCCGGCCATTGAGGCGCTTTTCACGGTGGACGAAGAGACCGGCATGACCGGTGCCCTTGGCCTGAAAGGAGGCGTACTGAAAGCCGACATCATGCTCAACCTCGACACCGAAGACGATACCGAGCTGACCATTGGTTGCGCAGGTGGTGTAGACATCAACGCTACTGGTACCTACCAGCCTGAAGGTATAAGCGGCGATGTGAAAGGCTACAAAGTAAGCATCAAAGGACTGACCGGCGGACACTCGGGTATGGACATCTATTTGGGTCGTGGCAACGCCAACAAACTGATGAACCGCCTGCTGCACCAGGCTGCCGAAAAGACTGGTCTGCTCATTGGCTCTATCGACGGCGGCGGACTGCGCAATGCTATTCCGCGTGAGTCGGTGGCTGTGGTTGCTGTACCTGCTGAGCAGGCAACTGCTTTCGAAAAGTTTGTAGCTGAACTGACAGCCATCCTGAAAAACGAGCACGCCACCACCGACCCTAACCTGGCTGTGACAGTAGAGGAGGTAGAGGCGCCGGCACAGGTACTGCCAGCCGATTACCAGGCAAAATTGCTTCGCGCACTTTATGCCTGCCACAACGGGGTATACCGCATGAGTCCGGACATTGAGCACCTGGTGCAGACATCCAACAACGTGGCCCGCGTGCTGGTGCAAGACGGAAAACTGCAGGTACAGTGCCTCACGCGCAGCTCCGTCGACAGCGAGAAGATGGACCTGGCCGCAGCCATTCAGAGCGCGCTGGAACTGGCTGGCGCTTCGGTAAGTCTGAGCGGTTCGTATCCGGGCTGGACGCCGCGTCCGGGTGCGGGCATTGTGCAACTTATGAGCGACCTCTACAAAGAAAAGTATAACGGGGAAGCGCATGTAAACGCCTGCCACGCTGGCCTGGAGTGCGGCATCATCGGCTCGAACTATCCGGAGATGGAGATGATTTCATTCGGCCCGAACATCCGCGGCGCACACTCTCCTGACGAGAAAGTGCAGATCAGCTCGGTGCAGAAATATTGGGATTTCCTGCTCAATACTCTGAAACGTATACCTGCAAAGGCCTAACTCTATTATTGCCTGAAATAAAAAGCCCCTTCCGGACCATTCTGGAAGTGGCTTTTTTATGCCTGACTGCTTATGTGGGCTTTCTGTTCTCTAAACGCCTTTCAGGTATACCCTGAATTCGGAGCCTTTGCCTTGTTCGCTGTCGCATTCTATTTTACCGTCGCTGTTCTCTACAATTCGCTTCACAATGGCCAGACCTACGCCTGTTCCTTCCACATGGGCGTGCAGGCGCTTAAACATATCAAACACTTTATCCCGGTCTTCTGATTTCAGTCCAAGTCCATTGTCTTTCACGCAGAACACGGTATAGTCACCTTCCCGGTAAGTACTCACCCAGATGATGGGCTTGCGTTCCGGCGAGCTATACTTGATGGCATTCGACACCAGGTTATAGACTATGCTGCGCAGGTTTTTGCGGGAGAAAACCATGTCCGGGACTTCCGAAAAATCGGTCTCGATGGTGGCGTCGTACTTGAAGATCAGATCCTGGATGTTGAGGGTGATGTCGTCGATCAGCTCTTCGAAGCGAACGCTTTCAGCCGCCGTTTCGTCCTGATGCTGCAGCTTGGCCACTTCCGTCAGGTCCATCAGGGTATGTTTGAAGCGGCTGATGGCGTCCTGGATCATGGCCATGATGATGTTGAGTTCGTCACGTGCCTCCTCCGGGTTTTCCAGCACTTCTCCCAACGCAGTAACCAGCCCCTCAATGTTGTTGATCGGTGCCTTCAGGTCGTGGGAGGCGGTATAGACGAAGTTGTCGAGGTCTTTGTTCACACGAGTGAGCTCGGCAGTGCGGGCAAGCACGCGTTCCTCCAGTTCGCGGTTGATCTCCTGCGTGCGTTTGTGGGCCTGCTCAATCTCCTTTTTCTGAAGATAAAAGCGCACAAAAGCCGCCACCTTGGCTTTGGTAATGGCAGGGTGCAGGGGCTTGAAGAGAAAGTCTACGGCACCGGCCTCAAAGCCCTCCATCACGTGCACATCCTGCTGGTTAATGGCCGTCACGAAAATGATCGGAATGTCGCGCGTTTTGGAAATGTCGCGCAGGTAGCGGGCTACCTCGTAGCCGTTCATACCGGGCATTTGCACATCTAACAAAATAAGGGCGATTTCTTCCTGCAGAGCAAGCTTCAGGGCTTCTTCACCCGAATTGGCCAGCAGGTAGTTGGTATGGTCGCCTTCTTCCGAAAGCAAACTCATCAGGCTGACAAGGTTTTCCTCCTTGTCGTCCACGAGCAAGATCTTCACCGGGTGGGTATGAGTAGGCAAGGTTGTAATAGGTAAAATATCGTGGTCAGTGTTCATGTAAGGTTAGCAAATAAGCCTGTATGCCCTCAATGTTCATGATACGACAGCCGGGTGTGCTGTTGATGGCTGCCAGCGGCATGATTGCAATCTCCGCTTCGCCGGGGTGCTGTACAATGGCGGTGCCCCGTTTGTCAAATATATGCTTTAATCCTGAACTTCCATCCTTGCTGGCGCCACTAAGTAGAATACCCACCGTGTTTTTCCCGAAAACATCGGCCGCGCTGGTAAACGTCACGTCGATGGAGGGGCGGGAGTAGTTCTCCAGCTCCGAGTCGTCGAGCGAGAAGGTATGGTCCTTTTCGAGCAGCACGTGGTAGTTGGCCGGGGCAATGTACAGGTGGCCCGCCTCCAGTGGTGCTTTATCATCTATTTCCACCGCCTTCAGGGCCAGCTTTTTTTCGTAGAGCTCCTGCAGGTTGCCCTCGTAATTGCGCAAACGGTGCAGCACCAGCACAACGGGAAAAGGGTAGTCGGCAGGCAGTGCGCGCAGAATTTTCATCGACGCCTGTATACCGCCCCAGGAGCCACCTATTACGATCAGTCTGGATGAAGTGCCGTGCATCAGGAATTTTTGCGATAAATGCGGTTGCTCTTGTCTACAAAGTCATAGCGGTCGTTGATGCCCGACATCACCAGCGTCTCCTTTTTGCCCAGTGCCAGGTAGCCAAGGTCCACCAGGCTCTCGTCGAACAAATTGAAAACGCGGTCCTGCAGCGCCCGGTTAAAGTAGATCAGCACGTTGCGGCACACGATCAGGTGAAACTCGTTGAACGAGCTGTCAGTGGCCAGGTTGTGCGGATAAAACACCACGTTCCGAACAAGCGAGGAGTCAAACTTCACGCTGCCGTAGTTGCTGGTATAGTAGGTAACGAAATCGCGCTTGCCGCCCGCTGCATAGTAGGCGGAGGTATAGGCGGCCACCTGTGTGGCTGAAAAGATGCCTTCCTTCGCCTGACGCAATACCTTCTGGTTGATGTCGGTAGCGTAAATCTTGGTGCGGCCCAGCAGTCCTTCCTCTTCCAGCAAAATCGCTAAAGAGAACAATTCCTCACCGGTCGAACAGCCCGCGTCCCATACCTTGATGAAGGGGTAGGTGGACAGGATGGGCAGCACGTTCTCGCGCAGCGACTTGTAGAAGGTCGGGTCGCGGAACATCTCCGTCACGTTCACGGTGATCTCCTGTAGAAAGTTCTCGAAGAAAAAACTGTCCGTGAACAGGTGTTTCCGCAAATCGTCGATGCTATGCAAATGCTTCTGCCCCAGAAACCGCTTGATGCGGCGGTACACCGAGGCCCGGGCATAGCCGCTGAAATCGTATCCGTACTGGGTGTGTATTTCTTTGATGAGCGCCTCTACCTCCTGCTCAAACAAATCATCCTGCTCAGGCTTCATACAACCAAACCCGCATCAGGGTCAGCAACTTATCGGTGTCTACTGGTTTCGGAATATAATCAGAAGCCCCGGCTTCAATGCATTTTTCTCTGTCCTCTTTCATGGCCTTGGCGGTGAGTGAAATAATCGGCAGTTGCTTAAAACGTAAATCCGCCCGGATTCGTTTTGTCGCTTCTATACCGTCCATCTCGGGCATCATCACGTCCATGAGCACCATGTCTATACCTGGCTCAGCGTCAAGTTTTTCCAGTGCCTCCTTGCCATCATAAGCGGCAATTACCTGCATGCCGTGCATCTCCAGCAAACTGCTCAGCGAATAGATGTTGCGCACATCGTCGTCCACTACCAGTATCTTTTTGCCACGCAGCACTTCCTCGGGCACGTGCAGCTTCATCTTGAACTCGTTGCCCGGCGGCAGCTTCTGGTTCACCTTGTGCAGGAAAAGCTGCACTTCGTCGAGCAGGCGCAGGTATGAGTACTCGTTTTTGATGATGATCGTGTTGGCAAACTCTTTCAGCTTCGTCTCCTCGTCCTCGCTCAGGTCTTTGCCGGAGTAGATGATGATCGGAATGTCGCCGAGTTTGGTCTGCGACTTGATCTTCTTCATCCACTCGTAACCCTTCATACCCGGCAGGTTCAGGTCGAGGATGATGCAGTCCACTTTCTGCTTGGCCAGCACCACCTCGGCCTCTTCGGCGGAGTAGGCGGAGGTAGACTTGAGTCCGTGGGCCAGCAGCAGCTCAGCCACGGCCTTGTTCTCGATCTCGTTGTCCTCCACGATCAGGATGTTCTCGATGTTGGCGCCCGAATTGTGCACAATGGAGCCAAAGGCCTTGTTGAGCATCTCGAGCGTGACCGGCTTGGGCAGGTACTCTTCGTTTTCAGCATGCTCGCCAATCACCTCCTTGTCGTAGGCCGACATCACGTGCACGTTGATGCTGCGCAGGTTCTTGTCTTCCCGCACTTTTTTGAGCACATCCCAGCCACTCATATCCGGCAGGTGAATGTCGAGCAGCATGGCGTCAGGTTTGTGCTGCAGGGCCATGCGCAGGCCGTCGCGACCCGTAAAGGCCTGGTGCACCTTGAAATTTTTCGCTTTGGCGAAGTCGGCCAGGATGTCGCTGAAGCCCTTGTCGTCTTCCACGATCACGACGCAGATGTCTTTCTTGTCCTCGCGTTCCATTTCCAGGAAAACCTGGCCCATGCTCTGACTCTTCTGCTGGCCCATAGCAAGTGGCGCCTCAGTTGGTTGTGGCATTGGCTTGTAGGCCGGAGCTTGTGGCTGCGCAGGTATAGCCGAACCGTTCACGGCGCCTTGTGGCACGCGCGGCAGGTATAGCGTAAAGGTGCTGCCCTTGCCCGGTTCACTCTCAAGCGACAGTTCACCGCCCAGCAAAGTGGCGAGCTCCTTGCTGATCGTCAGGCCCAGCCCGGTACCGCCGTACTTGCGTGTGGTAGAGGTGTCGGCTTGCTGGAAGGCTTCAAACACCATTTCCTGCTTGTCCTGGGCTATACCTATACCTGTGTCGCGCACGGCAAAGGCCACCACGTCCTGCGACTCGCGCAGTCGCTCCGATTTAAAGGCCGGGCGATCGCTAACCGGGTATACCTGAAACTCTACTTCGCCGCCCTCGTCGGTAAACTTGATGGCATTGCCGATGAAGTTCTTCAGGATCTGCTCCAGTCGGAAGCGGTCGGTCACGATGCTGTCGAAAGCACCTGCCAGGTGGCGCTCCCTGAAGCTGATCTGCTTTTTGGCGGCCAGTTCCTTGAACATCGGCTTCATCGAAATATCGGCCAGTTTCAGTTCCTCGGTTTCCAGCTTCACCATACCAGATTCGATTTTGGAAAGGTCCAGTATCTCGTTGATGAGGCGCAGCAGGTCGTTGCCTGACTTGTGGATGATGTGGGCGTGGTCGATCTGTTTGGTCGACAGCGTGTTTTCCGTATTGTCGGCCAGCAGCCTGGAAAGAATGAGGATACTGTTGAGCGGCGTGCGCAGTTCGTGGCTCATGTTGGCCAGGAAGTCGCTCTTGTACTTGCTCACGGTTTCGACCTGTTGTATCTTCAGCTCGATGGCTTCGCGGGCATCTTCCAGGGCCTTGTTCTTGGCGCCAAGGGCCTCGTACTGCTCTTCCAGCAGCTGCGCTTTTTCTTCGAGCTCGGCGTTCTTTTCCTGCAGCTCTTCCTGGTTCACGCGCAGTTCTTCTTCCGAAGCCTTGAGCTCGGCATTGAGCTGGCGCAGTTCCTCCTGCTGGGTTTCAAGTTCTTCGGCCTGGTTCTGTGTTTCGTAGAGCAGCTCCTGGGTATGCAGGTGCGCCTTCAGGGTATGGATCAGGACGGAAATGCGCTCCGAGGCAGAGTCGAGCATACGGCGCTTCACGTCGGTATAAGGCGTGCGCGAGGCTAGCTCCAGCGCCCCGACAATGGTGTTGCCAAAGTAGAGTGGCATGATGATGACCGTGGCCGGCTCGATTTCAGAAAGGCCGGAGCGGATGCGCAGGTATTCTTCCTGCACGTTTTCCAGCACTTTTACTTTGCGTTCCTTCACCGCCTGGCCCACTGTGCCGGTTCCAATTTCAAACACGGGCAGTTGCGCCTTATTCTGCTGCACGCCGTAGCTGGCAGCCGGCTCCAGTTTGCCATTCTCGAACAGGTATAGCACACCCGCTTCGGAGTCGGTGTAGTTGCAGAGGTAGGAGAGGGCGTGCTTGGACACGTTGTCGAGCGTGGACTCGCCCCCGATCAGGTTGCTGAGCTCGGCCACGCCGGTGAGCACCCAATTGCGGTTGGCATTGTCGGTGGTGAAGGAATGCAGGTTATCCTTCATGGTGCGGATGGATAGGCTGAGCGTGTCTTCCTCGCTCTGCGGCTCCACATCCATGTCGTAGCGGCCCTGGCCAATGGCTTTGGTCACTTCCGAGAGCATCACCGTTTTCTTCACAACGCCCCTGAACGAGGCCGCCACACTGCCAATCTCGTCTTTGCTGTCGATGTCGATCTGCACGTCGGTAGCGCCCAGCCGGATGCGGTCGGCCGCGTTTTTGAGAGTAGAAAGCGACCCGGAGATCAGGCTGATGATGTAGTACGACAGGAAGCCAACCAGCAGCAGAACGGCCAGCAGACTCGCAAACAGCACCTGCAGGTAGCGCTCCTTGTTCGTGCTCTCGTTCACCACCTCTTCCCGGATCTGTCCGATCAGGGCTACTTCGGCTTTGCGAATAGTTTCGATGTTGTTAGTGAACAGGGTATAGACAGCGAGCGGCTCGAACCTGTTCAGGTCCACTTCGGGATTTTCCTGAAGGGTTTTCAAGATCGCATCGCCGCGCTTATACGCGTCCGACACCACAATCTGCTGTACTTGGGCAACCGCATCCTTTTCGCCATAGCGGTAAAACTCGCTCAGGGCGGAGTTGTGTGCCGTGTACTGCGTCATGAGTTGGGCATAATCCTGGTAAGAGAAAATGCCCTCCTGCAGCGATTTCATGAGCAGGCTGCGCATGCGGGCCAACTGCACTTTCGCTTCCGACAAGCTCTTGAAACTGTTCAGCTGCCTGGCAATCCGGGCATTGCCTATACCTGTGGCGCCGGCGTCCATGCGCTCCAGCATGCTGAAAATAAAATTAGAAGAGTAACGCCGGAACTCCAGCACATCGAGCTTGCCCTGGTCAAGGTCGTTACGGTATTTTTTAAGCTCCTGCAGCATGCCGAGGGCAGGCAGGGGGCGGTTGTTCTCGCTCAGGAAATTAACAAGCTCTGTTTCAGTTGCATCCGTGAGGCCGCGTTGGGCACGGGCGTCCAGCATAAAGGCCGAGTCGCCGGCGGCGGCTGCCAAAATACGGGCCCGCTCCCGCTGAAAGGCGTGCAGCAGGTCGGATATCTTTTCAGACTCGTTCAGCTGAACCACCTCCTGTTTCAGCTTCTCGTTGTCTTCGAGTTCGCGCTGCACGTTGGTGGCCACAAAGTATACGAGCGGGAAAAGGAGCAGCGCCAGCAGGAGGAGGAGTTTGTCCCTGATCTTCAGGTTTTTGATGATGTTCATCGCGTGTGCGTCGTTTTAAACAAGGGTGAATAAGAACCTGTTGAAAATGCAAGTTAGGAAAACATAAGGAATTTTGAGTCCGGGTGCCCAAAAAGCCCAGGCAGAGCACTTCTGCGCATACCTGGGCCTATACCTATAAGGGTACCAAGTATTGTTGGGGACAGCCTTAGCCCGGGAAATTGCCTGCGTCTTTCACGGTACTAAGCCTGTTGGATTTCAGTGTAGGTATAACCGTTATTTCACCAGTCGATTCCAGTATCATCGCGTCAATTACCGACAAGTCTTCCTGGCCTCCGTTACGGGCGGCAGAATTGATTTCTTCTATTGTAATGCGTTCCCTTTTCAGGGCATCTTGCAAGAGTTCTCCTTTGTAGAGCAGCAAGGTGGGCTGACTGGTGATGACCTTTTTGACTTGTTTGATGCGAACAGACAGCCAGGTGATGGTGTACTGCAGGAAGATAAGCACGAAGAATGACGTGATGCCGTCGGCCAGCGCTACGTTTTTGTTGAGCGAAAGCGAAGCCAGTACAGAGCCCAAAGCCACTGTCACCACAAAGTCAAAAGCATTCATTTTGGAGAGCGTGCGTTTACCAGAGGCTCTTAACAACACGATCATGGCCACATAACCCATAATCGTGACAGCGAATGTTCTGATGATGCTTTCCCAACTATCGAAGAAGATGTTTTCCATAAGGTGCGTTTTCCTGTGAGGCTCAGAAAAAAGTATACGCCCTCTTTTACTCGATTGCGGTTGTACAGTTACGGATAGCCAGAAGCCTCCTTTCCTAAACAGAAAGGTGTTTACTGTACGCTCAAAATGTCCGGCTTTCGAACAGAATTGGACCAACACAACGCTGCACGAATAAGCCACAATTTCAGATCGTGGTATTTTAGAAAAGGATCAAAAAAATTAAACTATTATTTATTGTTTTTCGATAAATATTTATTTACTTTCGATCAATATAAATGATAAAACTATGGAAACTATAGGCAAAACAAGAACCGAGCAAATTCTACGGGTCATGTACGTACTGTCGTGGATCACGTTTATTGGCCTGTTGATAAAAACAGGGGCCATTTTGATTTCTTTTGGGGTGAGCCTGATCAATCCAGAGGCCTCACACAATTTGTACAAAGGTTGGAGTCTGCATGGGCTGAGGGTGCACAGTTTGTGGTTATACATGCAGGTTGTTTCTCTCGTTATTGCCTTTTCTGGCCTGAAAGCCTATATTTTTTATTTGGTGATCAAAGCCTTGTCAAAAGTAAACATGACTAACCCCTTCACCATGGACGTGGCACACCTGCTGGAAAAGATCAGTTATGTACTGATTGGTATTTGGGCAGTGGCGCTGCTGTATAACGCACAGGCGGAGTGGTTTGCCAAAAGACAGATCATAAACCTGGATCAGTGGTCAACCGACGGATTCTTTCTGATGGCAGGGCTTGTGTTTATTATCTCCCAAATATTTAAGCGTGGCGTGGAGATACAGACTGAAAACGAACTTACTGTATAAGGTATGCCGATAATTGTGAACCTGGACGTGATGATGGCCAAACGGAAAATGTCGTTGAACGAACTGTCAGAAAAGGTCGATATCACGCTGGCGAATCTGTCTATACTCAAAACGGGGAAAGCCAAGGCGATCCGATTCAGCACCCTCGAAGCCATCTGCCAGGCCCTCGACTGCCAGCCCGGTGATCTGTTGGAATTTAGTGCTGATGAAGGTGCAGGTTCCTAATACAATGTGGAATATGGCTAATAGTTTATAACTGGAGGTATAGCTGGAGGTCCTATCTGCTCCGTTTGATCATAAATCCATTCTCCACCTTCTCAAATCCTACTTTGGGATAGTAGTCCATGGCGGCCGGGGCTGAAAGAAGTAGCAGCATGGTCTGCTCGCCGATAATCTCTTTCGTCAAAGCGATGAGCTGTCTGCCGATTCCGGCTACCTGGTACTCTTTGCGAACGGCCAGGTCAGAAAGATAGCAAGCATAGCAGAAGTCGGTGAGCGAGCGGGCTATACCTACCAGTGTTTCCCCATCCCAGGCTGTCACTACCAGGTTAGAGTTTGCATACATGTTGGCAATGCGGGCCTGGTCTGAAGTCGGGCGATTTATACCTGAACTGTCGTAGAGGTTGATGATCTGTTGCGTGTCTGGTGTGATGTCTGTTTTGTAGGTGATGTTCATGCGGGAGGAGGGATGTTGGAATTTAGGTTAACTGATTGGTACAAGCAATGTGTGAGGCGTCAGCCGAACGTAATGGTTAAGCAGCAAGCCTATCCTATAACCTTATGCAAATAAATTTAAGGAACGGTTGGGCATTAAATAGAACTTCATACTCCAAATGTCGTTTCTAACGAGAAACATAAAAATACTACTATGAATAACTTATTCAGAGGCTTGCTTGCTGGCTATGGTGCTAAAAAACTAGGTGGAGGATGCTTCAGTACGATTCTAATTTTTGTAATTATTTGGGTTGTGCTTGGTCAGTGTAGCAATACACTTAAATCGAACGAAAGCGAAGAAAACACGACTAATCAAACAGAGCTAAAAGAACCTGGATTTGTCTCTTTATGTGTCCCCGCCTTTCGGTAAAAGTATGTGTGCTTTTATGATAACTTGATGCCGCGCCAATTATGGGTGTAAGTAGGGTTCATGATACACTTCTTTAACGGATAGTGCAGCCTGAGCCGAAGCGTAGCAAAGGTTAAGGCTGAACAGGGTTAGCGATAGATGTATTTGTGTTTTGTTTGATAATTGGTATTGTTTCCCAACCTTCAGCTGGAACATCTTTTATAGTGTCAGGCACAGGCATGTCCTGTAGAAAGTCACTAAAGTCAGGATTGTCTGAAGAAAACTTAACAAAATATCGTTTGCCCTTTTCTCCGCCTTGATAATTTTCCCTACCAATATATTCAACGCCATCTACTAAAAATTTGTAGTCTATTTTTTGAATGAGATGCCCACTAAGAGAAAATTCCACAATTTCTCCCACAGTGTATTTGGCGTTGTTCTTCAACTCGTAGGTCTGTCTAAAAATAACATAAACACAATAGCCAGATATAATTAAGAGAATAAATACACCTGCATATTTATTTAAGTTTTTCAGATTTTGCATTTCTACTATTTATCATTAACCGCCAACTAGTTCAAAAGCATGAACATACGCTCCGTAGTACTGAATCAAAAGCGCTTTCCCTAACCCTCTCGTTCCAGCACAATCAGATCCGCTGAGGCTCGGTTCAACGCAATCGGGATATTATTGAGCACTGCGGTGCGAATCAAGGTTTGGATGTCGTGCTCGTGGCCGTGCGGGGTTTCTACGTCGATGAAGAAAATCACTTTCTGGATCTGGCCTTGCAGCAGGCGAGCGGCCAGCAGAATGTCACCACCACTGGGGCCGTGTCCGAAAGGCTCAATGTTCATGTCGAGCAGCTCGTTGATGAGCTTAGCGGTGTTGGTGGTACCGATCAGGTGATATTGGCGAAGCGCCTGTTGGTTTTCCTTTACCCAGTTCAGGAGTTCGGTCTTTTTGTTGTTGTGGGCGATCAGTGCAATTGTTGTCATAATTTACAAGTATAAGGTATAGACGCAACACCGCTCCCTGGATGTCGCGCATTGAAGATAGCGGATTTCCTATTAATAGTCGATACCCGGAAGATCGAAAAATTGGAGAGCAACAGGTATAGCAGCGCCAAATCGGTGGCGTGGTCCATAAAAAAGCGTCGCCGGACAATGCCGACGACGCTTTTAATAACCACCAGGGTGAAAGCGGCGGGAAAAACGCTATTGCATAAAAGAGCCCCACCTTTTGTTAAAGATCAGCGTAGTTACTCCGGCTGAAAGCCGCTTAGGTTCTCCATGTATTTCTGGCCCGATCCGGTGTTGAGCAGCAGGATTTCCTCGTCGTACTGAATAAAGCCGGTGTCCAGCAATTTGCGGGCGGCCATCCAGACGGCCGCTCCCTCTGGCGCCACAAACAGCCCCTCGCGGGTACCCAGTTCTTTCAGACCCTCAACCATTTCCTGTTCGCTAATGCTGATGGCCGTGCCGCCCGATTCCTGCAGGGTCTGCAGCATCAGCTGCTCGCCCAGCGGACGCGGCACCGCCAGGCCGTTGGCGATGGTTGGTTTGCCCATGTAGTTCTGGGCATTGTCCTGCCGGCCGTAAAAGGTCTCTACCAGCGGACGGCAGTTTTCGGCCTGCACGGCCACCATCCGTGGCAGTTTAATGTCTTCCGGCAGCCAGCCGATCTGTTTCATTTCCTTGAAGGCCTTCCAGATGCCGATCAGGCCGGTGCCTCCGCCAGCAGGGTATAGGATCACGTCCGGCAGTTGCCAGTTGCCTTGCTCGGCAATCTCGTAGCCCATGGTTTTCTTGCCTTCGAGGCGGTAAGGTTCCTTCAGCGTCGAGACGTCCAGTAGTTCACCATTGCTGTTGAGTTCTCTCACTTTCGCGGCGCAGTCGTTGATCAGGCCATCCACCAGCACCACCTCAGCGCCATACCAGTAGCACTCATCCCGGAAAGCCTTTGGCGTATGGCGGGGCATCACCACGGTGGCGCGCATACCTGCCTTGGCACAATAGGCGGCCATCGCCACACCCGCGTTGCCGGCCGTCGGTATAATGCAGCCCTCTACGCCGTGTTCTTTGGCTTTGGAGATGGCCATGCTCAGGCCGCGGGCCTTGAAAGAACCGGTCGGGTTCTGGCCTTCGTCCTTCAGCAGCAGTTTGCGGAGTTCGTAGCGCCGCGCCAGGTTGTTCAGTTCCAGTATCGGGGTGAAGCCCTCGCCCAGGCTCACGATGTTTTCTTTGTGCAGCACGGGCAACATCTCGAGGTAGCGCCACATCGTGCCTTCCCGGGTAAGCAGTGCCTCTTTTTCAGGCATTACGTCAGGGGTATAGCCGGCCAGTAGCGGCAGCTGACAGCAGGCCGAAACCGTTTGTTTATCAAAAGGTGAATGAGGTTTGCCACAGTTAGAGCAGGTAAGGGCGCTCAAGTGGCTGGTAAGGGATTGAAGCGTCGTTTTCATATCAGTATCTACGGCAAATTGCATCCCTGATATGACCAAACAAAATAGCTAAAAGGAATAGCCTATTCCATTTTGGAATAATAGCGCTTTGTAAACTGAATGAAGTTCTTGTAAGGGAAATTGTTCTCAGTGCCTTTGCGCTGGATAAAGTTGAAGCTCCGCTTGATGGTGAGTCCGTTGATCGGCACCTGCACCAACTCGCCTGACTGCAGCTCCTTGATAACCGCCTGCCGGGGCAGGAAGGAAAGGCAGGTATCGACCCGCACAAAGTTTTTGAGGGCCTCTGTGCCGCCCAGCCTTATTTTGATGGGCAGTTCACTGAGCTTCACCTGCTTTTTCTCCAGTGCCAGTTCCAGCACGGCCAGGGTGCCCGAGCCCCTTTCGCGCAGCGCCAGCGGGACCTCGTACAGGTCGCGTATCTCGAGCTGCTGCTTTTTGAGCGGGTTACGCGACGAGCAGACCGCAATCACCTCGTCTGTCAGGAAAGGGGTATAGGTTACGTTGCTTACCTTGTTGATGCCCTCTACAATGCCCAGGTCGATTTCGTGGTCGAGGAGCGCTTTGAGGATGTTCTCGCTGTTGCGGTTTTTGAGGTCGAGCTGCACGTTCGGGTTCTTCTGCAGGTAGGCCGACAGCACGGGTGGCAGGATGTAGAGCGAGATGGTGGTGCTGGCCCCCAGCACCATGTTCACCTGCGGCGAAAAACTCTCGCTGAGCTGCTTGAAGTCCTGGAACAGCTCGTGCTGCAGCTGCTTGGCAGCCAGTAGTTTGTCATACAACAGCCGGCCGGCGGGCGTCAGCACCACACTGTTGCCGAGCCGCTCAAAGAGGCCGGTTTTATAGAACTCTTCTAGCGCCTTGATGTGCTTGCTGATGGCGGACTGGCTGATAAAGAGCGTCTGGCTGGCTTTCGTAAAGCTCAGCAGCCGCGCCACTTCCATAAAAATCTCGTGCCTGTGAGAGAGCATACCGGTCTGAATGTGTTCCTGCCAATATAACGAAATGCTGTGTGCTTTGGTAGCAGGTACACCGGAAAGGTACTATTGCTGCTGCGTTGTAATCTGCTTGACCAGTTCCTCGTCGCTCACAGACTCCAGCCAGTCTTTGGGAAGCTGCAGCCGCACGGTTTGCGCACCGCCGCTGGGAGTGCAGACCACCGTTACCTCGCCGTTAGTGTCTTCGGTTAGCTCAGCTGCTTTGTCGGCGTTTTCTTTTGAAAGGGTGCCATAGGCCTGCACGCAGGTCCAAGTGGTGTTTTCGGAGTCGGTTACTTCTCTTTGGTTCATCGTTCGTGTTTTAAGGTATAGGCTATACTCTTTTGGGCAGGATAGGATGCAGGCAAATAAAAAATCCCCTGCATGAATTAGCTCAGGCAGGGGATTTTCATGTATAGCGAGCAACAAGCTACTGCACCCGGATCATACGCAGGTGGTCGATCATGGCCTGGTTGACTTCGCCGTTCATGTTCTCGTTGGCGGGCTCGAAGGTGAGGGACAGTTGGTTGGCGCCTTTCTCGAGCTGCACCCATACCTTGTTGCTGTAGCCCCAGTCGCTCCACTCGCCAATGCCCCGCTGCGGCAGCACAATGGTGCCCGCAAAGGCATTGCCTTTTTTCAGGGTGCGCATGGCCGCTTTGTTGTCTGTGTTGATCGGGCCGTTGCCGTTGGCATAGCGGAAGTCGATGGCGTACAGGCCAGCCTGGGGTGCGTTCACTTTGAAAGTGATGGTCGTGTTTGCCTTTCTGCTCACTTCCACAAAGCCCTTGCCGGTGAAGCCTTTGTAGGGTTGCTTGGCTGGTGTAGCAGCTGCTTCCGCTTCGTATACCTGCTCCAGCAATTTGGCATACACTGGCAACGGTTCGCTGGCGAAAGAGCCATAACCAGCTGCATCCGTCGCAATCACCTGGTACTCAGCGTAACCATCCGGCTGCACAGCTATACCTGTCTCAGTCGTTTGCTGCAGCGGCTTGCCGTTTTTGAGTACCGTGTAGTTCACCGCGCCCTCTACGGGCTGCCAGCTATACCTGCCCTTGGCGAAAGTAGCGGTAGGGGTGGGAGGAGTTACATGGTGGGCTACTTTGTTCTGCTTTCCTTTGTCCGAAATCGCATCGCTTAGCACGATCTTCACGGTATGGCGACCGGTGAGCGTGGCAGGTATAGCAGCTCCTTTTAGTTCCTGACCATCCATTGTAATGGAGCGGATGCTATTGCCGAAACCTTCCATTTCGATGTCGAGCACGGCGTTCCTATACCTGAAATTGGTGAGGCTGCGCTTGCCTTTGTAAACTTCCGGCACAAAGGGCTTGAACGCGAGCTGGTCTGCCTGAAAATCCATACCGAAAAGCAGTTTGTAGGTCATGCCCAGATAACCGCCCACGCTCCAAAGCTGACGGTCGGAATTAACCTGCGTGCCGGCGTAGTCGCCGTTGCTGGCCACAAAGTTCTCCTTGTTGGTGAGGAACAGGGCAGCCGGACGGTAAATAGCGTTCAGGCTCTCTACAGTAGCGGTTTCATTACCAGCTTTGGCGGCAGCCAGCGTCCAGTATGCCTGCACGAAGGGCCAGATGCCGTTGTTGTGGTAAGGCGGCATGTTCGGGATCTGTGGGAAGATACAAGGCACTCCATATTCGTAAACCGGCGTGCTGGCCACGATTTGCTTCGTTTTGCTTTCATCGGCAATGTCAAACAGCACCGTCAGGGCCTCACCCAATGCTTCGGACCTAGGCGAAAGCGTCAGGTAGTTGCGACCATACAAGTATTGTCCATAATAGCCTTTGTCCTGCTGCCAGAGTTTTTCATTTATACCCTTTCTAATGCGCTGGGCTAGTTGGCTATACTTGTCGGCTGCTTGTTTGTCGTTTAGCATCGTCGCCATCTGGCTTAGCAGCACATTGGCCTGGTAGTGCACCGCGTTCGTGCCCAGGTTCTGCGAAGCGTAAATGTCGGCGGGCTGCATCCATTTCGGGTACGTCTGCTCACGCCAGTCCAGGAAAGAGGATTCGCCGCGCATCAGGTTCGTCTTTTGGTCGAAGGCATTGAGCAGGTCATCTTCCATGGAATTGCGGGTGATCTCGTATGCCTGGCGTAGCCAGTTCTGGTCGCCGGTCACGGTATAGATTTCCCAGGCGGCAAGCGCCCACACAATGCGGTCCGTCGATACCGGGTAGGCGCCGCCCGTGCCCGTGTCTTGAATGATGCGCTTGTTCTTCACTTTGCGCATCAAACTCTTGCGGGCTACCTCAGGCTCGATGGCGGCCAGGCCCAAGACCAAGGCATAGCTGATGTCGCGGGTCCACACCCCGGCCCACTCTTTTCCGGTCCGGAACGTGCTGTCGGCCTCGATGTTTTTCACCACTTCTTCCAGCGTCATATTGTAGAGTGCATCAGTCAGCAGGTAATCCGATTTGTACTGCGGATAATGGTCGATCTTCGAGCTCAGCTTCCAGTGCGAGGCCGTGAATTTTTCTTCGCGGTGGGCGTTCATGGTGAGCGTCACTTCGTAAATGCCATCGCCATCCGGGTCCTCCAGCCGCATGCCTTCCCGACTAGCCAGGTTGTCGAAATCCCAGGAAAGGGGAGAGGAGTTGCCGGCGATGTAGACGCCCTTGAAATCGTCTTTGTATACCTTGCTGCCGTTGTAGGCCGTGTAAAAACCGTCTTTTTCAAAAGCGGCCAGCACGTCCCGCATGTCCACGCGCACAGTCAGCGGCGTGTTCGGGGCCAGAAAAGCCTTTGGTGGCGCAGGAGCCGTAGCCTTTAGCTGTTGCCCGAACTTGATGATCGGTGTTTCGCAGCTTCCGCCTTCCTCGGCCAGGCAGATGAACTGGTGGTCCATGCCCGGCGGCATCTCATTGTCCTTGCTGTTGATGCTGAACTTGAACATGATCTCAGGCGACTGGAACTCATTGGCCGGACTTTGGTAACTGGAGGTAATCTCGGTTGGGGAGACGGCTTTTGCTGTGTGGTCGCCTTGCACAATACGATCACGGTATACGCTGTAGACCTGCGATTGCCAGATCAGGTTTTCGTTGCTGACTGTTGCGGTAGTTGCGCCGGTGTCGGCAGTGGTAGCCGAGCCAGGCTGTTGTGTTTTGCAGGCTGTGGCAGTTAGCAGGGCTGCTAAGCCCAGGGTATGTAGGTAATAGTGTCTTTTCATGGTCAATCTTTGTAATGTATTATACCTGTGTTGGTTGCAGATATAGCGGTTCTTGTTTCATAGCTTTCGCTTAGCCAGCGGGGCTGTTTCGCCTGTGCGGCGGGCACCTACTTTTTGTCTTGACACAAAAAGTAGGCAAAAAAGTCAAGACCCTCCAAACTCGCTGACCGCTCAAACAGTGGAGTGTCGTAAAGTGCACCTGGCCATTGTAATCTGTTCCATAGCTTCGGGGACAAGTTAGTCTTGCTATACCTGCCAGAGGTCAGTAACAATACCGGTAACTACAAAGCTTATACCTTAGGTATAGAAGCTACAAAAAGTCCCCCTTCGAAGGGGGCAGAGGGATGTCAACCGTTCCCAAATATGAAGCTAGCTACAGCGCTGCTACCCCAAAATTTGCAGCATCATAAATTCCCCTCTCGAGAGGGGCAGGGGTGTGTCAATCATGCACGAGAATCCTGAAAATCCGTGGGGGTAGGGGCCCTCTTTAAAATCCTGCAAATCCTTGGGGAAGGGGCCCTATATAAAGATTCAGGCAACCCCCAACACTACTCCTTCACCTCAAACTTATAAACCGTTGTCTCACTATACTTCTCGCCCGGCTTTAATATCGTCGAAGGAAAACTTTCCTGATTCGGGGAATCGGGGAAGTGCTGGGCTTCGAGGCAGAGGCCGGCGTAGCGGTTGTAAGTTGTGTTGTTGTGGCCGGTCAGGGTGCCGTCGAGGTGATAGGCGGTGTAGAACTGGATGCCGGGCTGCGTGGTCTGCACATGCATCACACGACCTGTACTCGGATCTTCTACTGTGGCGGCGTGTACCAGTTTGTCGCCGCCGTTGCGCACTACATAGTTCAGGTCATAGCCGTAACCCTGCAGGTTTTCGATGCGGTCCCCAACACGGGTGGGCGTGGTAAAGTCGTAGGGAGTGTCTTTCACTGAAGCAAGCTCGCCGGTAGGTATAAGCGTTTTGTCGGTAGCCGTGAACTGGTCGGCGTGGATCGTGACGATGTGGTGGAGGATGTCCTCCTCTTTGCCGGCGCTCAGATTGAAATAACTGTGGTTGGTCAGGTTCACCGGGGTGGCTTTGTCGGTAGTGGCCTCGTAGTCGATCTTCAGAGCGTTGAAGCCGGTCAGGGTATAGGTGACTACTACGGTCAGGTTGCCGGGGTAGCCTTCTTCGCCGTCTTTGCTCACATAGGTCAGCCGGATGGCATTTTGCTTCTGCAGCGGCTCGGCCTGCCACACCACCCTGTCGAAACCGGTGATGCCGCCGTGCAGGTGGTTGGGCTTGTCGTTCACCGCCAGGGTATACTCCTGCCCATCCAAGGTAAATTTGCCTTTGGCGATGCGGTTGGCGTAGCGCCCCACAATGCCCCCGAAATGCGGGTCGTTGGGAACGTAGCCGTCTATGTTGTCGAAGCCAAGCGCCACTTCGCCCATATTGCCGTCCCGGTCGGGTGTCTGGATGGAGGTCACGATGGCGCCGTAATTGGTGATCTTCACGGTCATGCCGTTGGCGTTCGTCAAGGTATAGAGCTGCACTTGCTGTCCGTTGGGGGCAGTGCCAAAGGGTTCGGATTTTATTTCCACAGTATTCACTTCCTGTTCACTTAAATCTTGTCCGGACTGGTCTGGGTTACTATTGCAGCCTGTCAGCGTCGCGCAACTCAGGCAGGCAATCAGCGTCAGCGAGGGCAAGGTATAGGAGCCTTTACGTTTTTTCATAAACTCGTTTTGATTTATTTTCTTAAGATAAGGGAGCTGTAGGCTGGTAGCTGCGCCGTATTGCCATTTCGTTTGGCGCCGTTGTGCTGGTGCATCAGCTGCTTGTGGTCCTGCACACTGGCAGGTATAGCCACGCTCACTTCCTTGCCTGACAGGTTGTGCAAAACCAACACCGATTCATCAGGCGACGTGCGTGTAAAGGCGCTAATGGCACGGTCGTTCACGTTCACAGGTTCGATTTCCCCAAGGGCCAGGGCCTTGCTGCTGTTGCGCAGCCGGATGTAGGCTTTGTAATGGTTGAGGAGCGAATTCGGATCCTGAGCTTGCTGTGCTACTGGCTTAACCGTTTGCTCTGTGCTAAACTTTGGCGTTACCCAGCTCGTGCGGCAATCGTCGTTGGTTTTGGTATCCCACAGGAAGGGCTCGCGTATCTGTTCGTCCGGTTTCTTGCCTTGCATCCCGATCTCCTCGCCATAATACACGTAAGGCGCGCCCGGCAGCGTGAAGAGCAGGGCAGCTGCTACCTTGGCTTTGTTCGGGTCGCCGTTTACCTCACTCATAATGCGGTTCTGGTCGTGGTTGCTCAGGATGGTGGCATCGACATAATTGGGGTTCACCTGCTGGTAGGCGTCCCGCATACGTTCGTGGTGGACGGCAATTGAGTCGCCGTTCCCGGTTTTGAGCGCGTCGAGTATTTTCCAGCTCAGCTCGAAGTTAAAGAGGGCGGGAAGGCCCTTCATGTAAGGAGCCACGATATCAGACTCACCCCAAACCTCGCCCACCAGGTATACGTCCGGTTTTACTTTCTGCATCTCGGCTTTGAACTCTTCCCAGAAAGCGTGGTTGTCGTCGGGTCTGTCATCCGGGAAAATGTGACGGGCCGCATCAAGCCGGAAGCCGTCCACGCCAACTTCTTCGAGCCAGAAACGCCCTACTTTGTATATTTCCTGCCGCACTTTCGGATTGTCGAAATTGAGGTCGGGCATGCCGCCCCAGAAGTAACCGAAGTATTTGTAGTCGCTGCCCTTCACTTCGTGCCAGTGCTGCACGTTGCGGGAGTCGTCGCCCGTGGTTTTGCCCTCGCCTTTGGTCTGCGGATCGTCTTTGTGCGCCCATACGTAGTAGTCGCGGTAAGGGCTTTTCTCGTCTTTGGCCGCCTCCAAAAACCAAGGGTGCTGGTTGCTCGAGTGGTTCACCACCAGGTCGATCACTACTTTGATGTTACGGTCGTGCGCCGCAGCCACAAAAGCCTTAAAATCCTCCATCGTGCCGTAATCCGGGTGGATGCCGTAGTAGTCGGTCACGTCGTATTTGTGGTAGGAGGGAGAGGGGCTCATCGGCATCAGCCAGACAGCCTCTATACCTAAATCAGTCAGGTAATCGAGTTTGGAGGTCATGCCTTTGATGTCGCCGATGCCGTCGTCGTCGGAGTCGCAGAAGGACTGCACAAAGATCTCGTAGCTCACGCTGCGCGGCCATTCGCTGGCTTTGATTTCTGTGCTCACACCGGATTCGCCCTCTGCTGTACCCGGTCTGCTACAGGCCGTGGACAGGTATAGCGCAGGTATCAGCAGGAGGTAATTCAGGTTTCGTTTTTTCATGGTTGTTTGAGTTTACCGATGATGTAAAGTCGTACTATGTAGCACTCCTCGTTTTTATGTTTCTAATCCCTTCGCCCCTTAATGCCCTCGCTCGCGTCCCGCGAGTATGCGCTATCTGGCGGACTCTGGCCGCTGTGTTTGTGCCTTCTGGCACAAGTGGCGGGACGCCAATAGATTTCTCACAGGGACACTCTGCACGATAATTCCCCTCGTTGTAGGGGTAGGTTAATCATGCACAAGAATCCTACTAATGCGTGGGGGTAGGGGCCCTCTTTATAATCCTGAAAATGCTGATTCAGGCAGTTAAAACCCCACCGTAAACTTTCCATTCTCATTCCGCACTACCAGGCTTCGCACGCTATACCCGATTCCCGGGTTGGCTGTGCCTTGCGGATCGAAGCGGGAAACCGGGTCGATGAACGAGGCGAAGTCTTGCTGCACGGTGGTGCGCTTGCCGTTCAGTTGGAACCGGGTCTTTGCATCGAAACCGTGCAGCATCACCTTTACGTGGTTGAATTTCGTTTTGAAGTTGCCCTCCACATCGCCGAAAGTGATGGTCTTGCGGCGCGGGTCGTAGCTGATCGTGCGTTTGTAGTAGGCCCCCTTTTGGTAGTCGTAGCTCTCGCCGTCGTCTTCGTAGTACACAAAACTATTAGGCACGTCGCCGCGGTAAACGTGTATGGTCAGCGTGTCGGTTGGCATCTCACTGGTGTGCTGCACCAGCGACTGCATCGGAACAATGCTGCTTTCCTTCACATAGACCGGCAACTTGTTATACTGCACAGGAATCATCTCTTCGCGGTTACCCTGTTTTACTTCGCCTGTCCAGAGATCGTACCACCTACCGCGCGGGAAGTAAACCCTGCCGTAGTTTTTGGTACTCTCGAACGGCATGATCAGGAAGGCCTTGCCGAACTGGTACTGCGACTCAAACTCGCCATTGTATACCTTGTCGTCGTGGGTATAGTCAATAGCGAGCGTGCGCATGAGCGGCTGTCCGGTTTGCGTCGCTTCGTACATGTTGGAGTAGATGTAGGGCATCAGGCGGTAGCGCAGGCTGATGAAGTTGCGGGCAATCTCGGTTACTTCTTCGCCAAAAGCCCAGGGCTCTGCAGAGCGGGTATTAACGCCGGTGTGGTTGCGGAAGTAGGGGGTAAAGGCTCCCAGTTGAATCCAGCGGGCGAACAGACCAACCGGCGCATTGCCCGTGAAGCCGCCAATGTCCATGGCCGAGAAGGAAACGCCCGTTACGCCGAGGCTGTTGAGCAGGCGTATACCTAGGAGCATGTGACTGTCCTCGGCGCGGTTATCACCGGTCCAGATGGCGGAGTAGCGCTGGGAACCCGAGTAGCCGGCACGCGAAAGGATGAACGGACGCTTGTTAGGCATGTGCTGGCGGGCGCCTTCGTAGCTGGCGCGGGCCATTTGCAGACCGTACACGTTGCGGCCCTCTTTGTGCGTGGTGAGGTTGCCCTCATAGTCGAAGAGCACATTGTTGGGCATTTTTTGACCCCAGGTGGCAATCTCATTCATGTCGTTCCAGAATCCGTCCACATTCGTGTTAGCAAAGAATTTGATCTCCTTCTTCCACCATGCGCGGCCTTTCTCACTCGTGAAATCCGGGAAGTGCGTCCAGCCCGGCCATACCTCACCGGCATAATATTTTCCGTCCGGGTACTTCAGAAACACATCGTCTTTGACGCCGCGCTCATAGGCGCCGTAGCCTTCCTCGATCTTAATACCCGGGTCCACGATCACGGTAGTCCGGAAGCCCATGTCCTTGAGCTTTTTGTTCATGGCGGCCGGGTCCGGGAAGCGCGTTTTATCCCAGGTGAAGAGTTTGTAAGCATCCATGTAGTGGATGTCGAGCGTGATGCCGTCGGCAGGTATGCGCTTTTCGCGCAGGGTCTGGGCGATGCGGTATACCTCCGTCTCCGGGTAGTAGGAGTAACGGTTCTGCTGGTAGCCCAGGCTCCAGAGCGGCGGCAGCTCCATGCGGCCAGTCAGCCAGGTATAGCTCCCGATGATGTCGGCCAGTTTGGAGTGGTAGAAGAAGTAATAGTCCATCTCGCCACCCTGCGCCCCGAAAGAGGAAAAGCGGTTGTTGCTGGCCCCAAAGTTGAAATCGCTCTGGTAACTGTTGTCGAAGAAGATGCCGTAGTTGAGGCCACTGTGGATGCCGATGTAGAAAGGAAAGGTGGTATAGAGCGGATCCTGGTTGGTGGTGTAGGCGTAGGCGTCGGTGTTCCAGTTGGTGTAGCCGCTGCCGCGTCGGTCAAGCCCACCGGTCTTTTCGCCCAGCCCAATGAAGCGCTCGCCCTGCTGCATTTTTTTGTAAGTAGTCACTTCCTCGCCGATCCAGGAGGTAGTCAGGCCCTCTTCGTCCTGGTTGATCACCTTGCCGTCGCGGGTCAGGAATGCGATGGCGTAAGGCTTCTTGGTGATGCGGGCCTGCAGCGAGTCGGTCACGATCGACACTTCCTTGTCGTTCTGCGTGATGTTCACCTTAACCTGTTGCGGTTGCGTGACCACGGCGTAAGAGAAGTCCTTGCCCAGTGGTTGCTTGTCCATGCGCACGCGCACCACGGTCGGGGAATAGACGGTCACCTCCACGTGGTTGTTCAGGTCGGTAGTCAGGTTTACCCTTTGGCCCTCGATGCTCACATTTTTGACAGAGCCAACTGCTCTGATCGGGTTGTTCTGAGCAAAGGAGGACGGCAGGTATAGCACGGTAGCTAGCAGGAGGGCGGCCAGTGGTTTGTAGAAAATCTTCATAGGCAGGGTTCTTACCAAAGGGTTAAAACAAGAGGTCTTTATATAGCAAACCCGGCCAGGCGTGGTAGCCTGCCGGGTTTGCTGATATGTGATAGTCAAGTCCGATTACAACTTAACTAAAGTGTAAGTTGCAGTCTCAGCCTCTTCATCTATTTTGAGCGTGATCTCATACTTACCTGCCGCCGTTATGGCAATGTTATCACCACCGAGGTTCAAGTTTCCGTCTTTGCCGCCATAGTTGATGTCCCAGGCGTCGTTGAAGCGGAATTTGATATCACCTACTTTCAGGTCAAGGGTTGCTTTCCAAACATCCTCCTCGTTGATGTAGCGCATGTTCTGGTCTGAATCCCAGCCACCTGCCGTCGCGCTACCGATTACGCCCCATGAGTGTTTGGTAGCGCTCCAGGTCAAAGTGTTGAGGTTAACAATGAGCATATAGCTGTCATTTGCAGGTACTGACAAGTCGGAGCCATTTTCAGCCAATGTGCCAGCTGTTGCCCCATTGCCCCAGTTCAGATCCCAGCTACGCTCAGCTGTAAATTTGAACATACGGCTCTTTCCTGGATCTGTGAAGCTGATTATACCCTGGTAAATGTTGTTAGCCTCTACTGAGATTAGACTTGGTGCCGTGCCTGGGTTCCAGCCCTGGTAGTCGCCTGGTACATAAATGAAGGTTGGCTCGATGTACGTGTTGTATGGCGTCACGTTTACGGTTACGACGTTAGAGTAAACCGGATTCACGAACTCTGAAACCCCGGCTCTGATTCTGAATTTCACTTCGTGCATCTCTTCCGGTGTGTACTTCAGCCGGCTCATCAGCGTATTCAGTTCCTGACCAGTATAGGCTTTTGAGGTCATTTTGTTACCCAACGAAACAGAATAGGGAGCCACGAAATTATCACCAGCCGTATCGATCTGCAACGAGTACTCTGTGGCCGCATCGAAACCGAAATCGGCTTCGTTCCAGTTCAGGGTGAGGGCTGTGCCTTCAGCAGTCTCCTCCGTTAAAACCACATTAGTTGAGCTTGCTGAAAGCATAGGAGGAGTGCCCTCACGGAGAATCAATTTGTCTTCGTCTTTCTCGCAACTCATTAGCGTGAGGGAGGCGAGCACAAAGACCAGCGATTTATTTAACCAGTTTTTCATAAAAAACGATTTTTAAAACAGTTGGAAAAGGCAGCGACAGGTATAGCGCCTGCCGCCGCCGTTTATTTTTAGTAACCTGGCGTAGGGGTCAGGTTAGGGTTTGCCACCAGGTCGTTGGCCGGAATCGGATACAGTTTCCTGAAGTCGGCTACGCTAGTACCCTCCATCATGCCGCCTTTCCAAGCCCATAGATAGCTATCACCTGTAAAGCGGTTGAAGCGAATCAGGTCGGTACGGCGGTGTGCTTCCCAGTTCAGCTCGCGGGCGCGCTCATCCAGAATGAAATTGAGCGTCATCTGGCTGGCTGTAACGTTTCCTGCCGCGCCGCCATTATAGGCGCGGGTACGAAGGGCATTCACATATTGCAACGCCAAAGCAGGGTCACCGCCTGTGCCGCCACGCAACACGGCTTCTGCATACATCAGGTATACATCCGCCAGACGGAACATCGGGAAGTCAGTGTCCACGAAGGTAGGGTTGGAACCTGCCTGGCCGGCAGGATTAACGTTTTTCCATTTCGTAATCGGGTAACCGTCCGTGAAGGTGGCAATCGTGTTAATCTCTTTCTCCTGTCCGTTGGTGTGAAAGTTGGCACGGTCATCAGCAGTGAGCGCTGTGCTGGAGAACAGGTCATAAATAGAAGGGGTGGAGCGTATACCTCCCCAACCAGAGTCGATGCCAAAGGCTGAGGCTGACATGGTACCGCCAACAGCCGCGTGTGTCAGGAAGGTAGTACCACCGTAAGACTGTGTCCGCAGACCATCAAACGTGATCGGGAAAATGATCTCGTTGGAGGTATGGTTCGTTGTCATGAACAGGTGGTCGTAATCTGGTTCCAGGGTATAGCCTGCACCAATCACCTTTGTAGCGTATGTGATGGCCTCCGTGTACTTTTTCTGGTTCGTGTATACCTCTGCGTTCAGGTATAGCTTGGTTAGCAGCGTCCAGGCAGCGGCCTGGTCGGCACGACCATACTCATTCTGGCGGGCAGCTGCCAACTCGCTCTCGATGGCCAGCAGCTCAGATTCCACATAAGCGAACAGCTCTTCTCTGGAGGCTTGTTCCGGGAAGAACTTGCCGATCAGGTCGGCTTCGGTTACAAACGGCACGCTTCCGTACAGGTCAAGGGCATGCCAGTAGCTGAGGGCACGCAGGAATCGGGCCTCTGCACGGAATTTCTTCGCCTCTTCAAGGTTAGCGCCTGTAATGCCGCGCTCATTTAACTTGGCATCGTCCATCTCCCGGATAAACTCGTTCGCCAGCGTAATCTGGTAGAAAATGCGGTAGTACATGGCTGTGGTCACGTCGTTGTTCGATGACCAGGTCAGTGTATTGAGCGCAGGCAGTCCCGGGTCGTTCCAGGCGATCACCGCCTCATCGGTTGGCACCTGCTGCAGCATCCAATAGGTACGCACATAGTTAGACGCACCCTCATCTATACCGCCCACGTCTGGCCTACCGGACGGGCCTTGCTGGCCTGTAAGGGCAAAGCCAGCATATAATTTAGCCAGAATTGGTTTGTAATTGGCAAAGTCGCGGTAAACGCTTGCCGAGGTAGCCTCATAAAAAGGCTCTCTTTCAAGGTCGTCGACGCAGGAGGTAGCGGCCACAGCCATGAGTCCTGCACAGAGTATGGTTTTTAGATATCTTGATGTCATGATGATGCGCTAATTAAAGTTCAATGTTCAGACCAAGGGTGAACACTCGCGGTCTTGGGTAGAAATTGTTGTCGATACCGCTCGCTATTTCAGGATCCAGACCGGTATAGTCGGTGATCACAAAGGCGTTCTGGATGTTGGCGTTCAGTCGCAGGGCCGCACGATCGTTCATGATCCTGCCGAAGTTGTAACCCAGGCTGATGTTCTCCATGCGAACGAATGAAGCGTTCTCAATGTAGTAGTCAGACTCATACTGACGGATGTTGAAGCCCGTCTCGTTTACGTTGCGTGACATGTTGGACAGCCAGTTGCTCACAGAGGTTACTTCGTAAGCGCCCGTGTTGGAATGCACGTTGTTGTAAACATAGTTATTGAAGTTGCCGCGCATTAACAGACCCAAAGACCAGTTGTTATAGTTCAACTGTGTGTTGAAGCCCATGAAAAGACGTGCATCGGGATTCTTATAGCGGTACTTGTCTTGCTCATTGATGATGCCGTCCTGGTTCAGGTCAGCATACAGGCCTTCGATCGGACGACCGTCCTCGCCATACACCTGCTTGTACACATAGAAGCTGTTTGGAGCGAAGCCTACGGTGTGTACCTGTATGTTACGTCCGGTGGCACCTGCAATACCGCCAGTTAGTACGCCTACAGAGTTGTCTTCGTCCACTGTGTTCAATTTAGTGATCTCGTTGCGGATAACAGAACCGTTGATGCCCGCAGACCAGGTGAAGTTCTCACGGTCGATGATCACGTAGTTCAACACTGCTTCTAAGCCCTTGCTTTCGATGCTTCCCACGTTGGTCAGCAGCAGGTTGGTCAGGTTCGTGCCAGCAGGTACCGGCACCACGCTCAACAGGTCTTTTGTGTTACGCTGGAAGGCGTCCAGGCTACCGTACAAGCGGTTGTTCAAGAAACCAAAGTCGATACCTGCGTTCCATGTCTTGGTTTCCTCCCATTTCAGGTTCGCGTCATATCCTTCCGGACGAAGCAGCAGGTAGTATTGATTGCCGATCTGGTACATGGCAGCGCTGTCACTGGAGGTATAGCGGGCCAGGTATGGGAAGTCATTGCCCACGTCCTGCTGACCAGTTACACCATAGCCTACACGCAGTTTCAGATCAGACACCACTGGGTTATCTCGCAGGAAAGCCTCTTCATTAATTCTCCAGGCAAGTGCCAGTGATGGGAAAGTTCCCCATTTCTGACCTTCTCTGAAGCGGGAAGAACCATCACGACGCACGGTGGCTGTTAAGATGTAGCGGTCCATCAAAGCATAGTTCACACGGCCAAAGAAAGATACCAATGTGTTCTGCGTTTTGAAAGGGAATGGGGCAGCCGCTCTGCGCACTGTACCATTTTCTCTTAACAGCGGGAAAGCCGGGCGCTCCGTAACCCAATCCTGATAAGAGTAACCGGCTGTTACATCAACGCGGCTGCGAATGCCCTCGAAGTCGTTGGTGTAGTTCATGTAGTAATCGAGTAGCTTGTTGGTCCGCTTCTCTTCGTAGCGCTGGAATGAACCACCCTCGAATGACTCAGCGGCAAGCGTAACAGGCGCGTTGTTGTTGCCTTCGCTGTCAGACTTGTCGTAGCCTACGTTTAAGTTAGCACGCAACGCTGGCAGGAAGTGAAATTTGTAGTCAATCTGTATGTTACCGATGCTGCGCCGGGCTTCCCCTTCGTTGCGGCGCTGCTCCAGCATGCTGAGTGGGTTGCGGGTCGCAATGGTAATCGGTTTTTTGTCAGCCGGGTCAAGCCATTCGAAATAGCCGCCGAAACCGTTTTCTGCATACACAGGCTGTGTCGGATCGAAATTAACTGCGGCTCCGATGGCACCTTCGTCAGCAAAACGGCTGTTGGTCAAGGCGCCTTTCCAGTTCAGATCCACACTTAAGTGATCGTCCAGGAAATTTGGTGTCAGCTTCACGCTACCCGTCAAACGCTCAAAGTTGGATGTTTTGACAACACCATCCTGGTTCAGGTAGCCGAGTGATACACGGTAAGGCAGCTCTTTCACCGAGCCGCTCACACTCAAATTGTTGTCGGTAGTGTAGGCATTGCGGTAAATCTGATCCTGCCAATCGGTGTTTGCACTGCCCAGCAGCCTGATCTGTTCCTGGTTGCCCAACTCGGTTACGGTCCTTCTGAACTCATCCGCGCCCATGACGTCCACCTGCTTGGTGTTGGTAGACAGAGAGTGCTGAGTGCTGAAGTTAACGCGTGTCTTCTGACCGGCTTGGCCACTTTTGGTTGTAATGATAATCACACCGTTGGACGCCCGTGAGCCGTAGATGGCTGTCGCGGAGGCATCCTTCAGGATGTTCATGGAAGCGATGTCGTCCGGGTTAATGAAGTTGAGCGGGTTAGCTGAACCCGCAATCACCTCGTTGTCGATCGGCACGCCGTCGATTACGATGAGGGGGTCGTTGCTGGCGTTCAGGGATGCGCCACCACGTATACGAATGCGGCTACCAGCACCCGGTGCACCACCGTTTGAGGTGATCTGCACACCGGCTACTTTACCGGTAATAAGCTGCTCGGCTGTAGTTACCTGTCCATCCTGGAAATCCTCTTCCGAAATGGTGGTCACGGCGCCAGTCACGTCTTTTCTTTCCTGCGTACCATACCCCACCACGACCACTTCCTGTAGCGCCTGCGCGTCGGTGCGCATCGTCACGTTCATGGTAGCTTGGTTGTTGACGGCCACTTCCTGTGTGGTATAGCCAATAAAGGAGAAGACCAGCGTGCCGCCGGAAGCCGGCACCGGCAAGGTGAACTCGCCGTTGGCATTGGTGGAAGTACCGCGGGTAGTGCCTTTGAGTACCACCGTTACGCCGGGCAGCGATTCGCCGTTCTCGTCCAGCACACGACCGCTTACGGTCACATCCTGCTGCACGGTTGCGCGAGGCTTGGCTACTACGGTGGTGGTATTGGCTGCGGCAGGACGTGCCTTGGAGATGATGTACACACCGCGAACTTTTTTATACGACAGGTTATTGCTGGCCAGCGTGGTGCCCAGGAACTCGTCCACGTTCTGCACGGCGCCCTTTTGCTCCGGCATGATCAGTTGTACGTCATCGGCCAGGCTGGCCTGGTAAGAGAACTGTATACCGTGTGAGTTCTTCAGGTCGTTGAGCAGATCCTTGAGCGACTTGGCCGTCAGGGCCTGTCCGGAGGTGTGGTTCACTGCAAGGTTCGGACCCGGGCCCGGATAACCCTGAGCGGTCCCCGGCACCTGCAAGCAGCACAGGGCTACTGCCAGACCAAAGGACCCTAATCTCTTGGTAGATGTATTTGACATGGATTATGCGTTAGTTTTTATAGTGAGCTAATGTATATGGTATTCTCTTGTTGGGTGATTTTCAGTTCAAATGTCTCAGCCAGTGTGTTCAGAATGTCTTCAGGGCGCTTTACTTCCAGAAAGGCGGTGATGCGCTGCCCGGAAAGCTCTTGGCCACTGAATTCTACTTTATAGCCATACTGCTGCTCGATCAGTGCGCCTACTTCACGCAGCGTGTAGTCATCAAAATATAGTTTGTTTTCCTGCCAAGCAGTGTATAGGTCGGGGTCTACGTGTCGGTGGCTGAGGGCACCCGCTGCAGACACTGTGATCAGGTCGCCGGGCTGCATCTCCGTTTGTTTGGTTGCCCCGTTTTGGGTGGTGCTCAGCCTTACTTTGCCGCTCGAAAGTACAACCCTGTCTTCCTGGCCGCGGTCATATACGTTAAATTCGGTTCCGAGTACATTAATTTCGGTGCCTTTGCTGGTTGTTACGATAAACTGCTGTCTGTTAGCCTGCTGTGTTACCGAGAAAAACGCCTCGCCGCGCAATTCCACTTTTCGGGGTCTGTTACGCTCCCATTTTTCAGGAATAGTTATACTTGAATTGGCGTTAAGTACTATTACGGATTTGTCAGAGAATTGGATGGTGCGTTTCTCGCCATAAGCAGTGGCATAGGTCATAGAATCAGTGCTTTGGCGGGTGAAGAGTAGGGCGGCTGATGCAAGCAACAGGATAACGGCGGCAGCTGCCGACAGCCAGGTTTTGCGGCTATACCCCAAAAGGGAGAACACGCTTCCGCCATCGGTTCCGCGCTCCCGGTCTTGCTGCATCGCTTCCTGCAGTTGCTCCCAAACCAGCTGCGCGTCCTCATCAGCGCTGTGGTCGTCGGCCTGCTCCTGCGACAGCAACAGCACCAAACGACGCGCCTCGGCCAGTTCCTCCGCCTTTTCAGGATGCTGCTCGGCTACCTGCGTCCAGTATAGCGTGCGCTCCTGCGTAGGGTACTTGACCCATTGGATAAAGTCGTGGTCGGCTGCGAGTTCAGCTGCAGTGGCTGTTGCGTAGTTCATGTCGGGCGTTTTGTTGCGATGCGGTTTTAGCAGGTATAGGTGCTCTCCTTATACAATAGCCTGCCTCCCCGGAAATTATCCCTCCAGGCAGCGAAATTTTTTTTAAAGTTTGGTAAAAGATTGTAAGTGAGGATGGTAAATTTTAAAAGAGCAGCATGAAAAGCAGGAGGGCACCGTGGTGCAGCAGCTGCTGAAGCCGGGCAATGGCCTTGTAAGTGGTCTTGTATACGGAGTCCTGCCCGATGCCCATGATGGCGGCAATCTCGTCGTATTTGAGGTTGGCGTAGTATTTCAGGAAGATAACCTCCCGCTGCCGGGCCGGAAGCTGTGAGAGCAGCTCCGCCATGCGCTGGCGCGTCAGTTCGGCTGTCTGCAGCTGGATCAGGGTCTGTTCATGGGAGTCCTCTTGCTCGAGGTGATAGTTTTCAGGCAGGGCCTCGTGCTGCCTGTCGCGATTGCTTCTTTTGATGACTTCGTTCCGGATGGATTTGAGCAGGTAGTGCTGCACACTGGCAGGGTTGCCCACCGTAGTGCGGCTTTTCCACAGGCTAAAGAATACCTGTTGCAGGCAATCGCGTATAAGCTCTTTGTCGGGCGTGATCCGGTTGCCGTAGCGCAGCATGATGGGAGCAAAATGACGGTACAGCAGCGAAAAATCTTCTTCGCTTCCCGCTTTAAACCTGTCCCAGACTTCCTGCTCGTTCATGCGCAATTGCACCCTAAGTGAAACGGATTACAACAATTATATCAGAATTTAATTTGAAATCATACCTTTAGGCTCTGAATAATATACAAACTTATCTGTTGTTATAACACTTAATACGACACATGGCCGCTCTTGCCATGTCGGACAATTGCTGTTATGACCCGGAAGAGTTGCCGGCCTGCTGCTTTATACCTGAATTTCTGTTTTTTATACTTATCCCTTTATGGCAAACAAATACTACTATCGTTTGTTGGTGCTTTTTATTTTTTTATCAGGTATAGCCTGGCAGGCAAAGGCGCAGGCGGTGCAGACCATACCTGAGTTTCCCAACGGCGACCAGGAAATCACTTTAATTTTTGATCTGAAACAGGCCAAGGACGGGCGAGCGGCGGGGCTGCTGGGCAAAACCGACGATGTATACCTGTGGTCGGGTGCAGGTGTGGTGGGCAACAGCAATGCCTTCCAGTACCAACCGGCCGGACAAACGAGCTTCAACCAGCCTTTCAATCCGGGCAAGATGACCTCGCTCGGCAACGACCGCTGGCAGATCAAACTTACGCCACGCACCTACTTCGGCGTACCGGCCGGGCAGACCATCGACAAGCTGGGCTTGCTGCTCAAAAACGGCAGCGGCACAGCCCAGACCGAGGATTTTATCATCAAGATCTACGACGGCAGTCTGCAGATCGCCCTGCAGGAACCGGAGCAGCAGAACTTTTTCGTGGCGGCCAACAGTGCTATACCTGTGCGGGCGGTTGTTTCTGCTGCAGCCGATGTCACGGTGAAGCTGGACAATACCGTAATATACAGCGCCTCCAACACCGACCAAGTACAGACCAGCGTGAATGCCGGCAACCAGCAGGGCGTGCTGCGTACCGTCACCATCGAAGCAAAGCGCGGTACAGAGACTGCAACCCAAACCTTCACATTTCGGGTGAGGCCGCAACCGGTGGTGGCCGCGCTGCCGGCAGGTATGCGCGATGGTGTGAACTATACCAGTGCCACCACAGCCACACTGGTGCTTTTTGCCCCGCATAAGCAGTTTGTGTACGCCATCGGGGAGTTTAACAATTGGGAAACTTCGCCGGCATACCTGATGAAGCGCACCCCAGACGGCAACCGCTACTGGATCGAGCTGAGCAATCTGCCGGCCGGGCAGGAGGTAGCCTACCAGTATTTGGTGGATGGCACCCTGGCCGTGGCCGACCCTTATACCGAAAAGATTCTGGACCCGGCCATGGACCAGTACATACCAACCAGCACCTATCCCAATCTGAAAGCCTACCCGGCAGGGGCGGAGGGCATCGTGTCGATCCTGCAGACAAACCAGCCCGGCTATACCTGGAAAGTGACGAATTTCGAGAGGCCGGACCCGGAAAACCTGGTAATTTACGAACTGCACGTGCGCGACTTCATCGAGGCACGCAACTACAAGGTGCTGGCCGATACGCTCACGTACCTTAAAAGGCTGGGTATAAATGCCATTGAGCTGATGCCGGTGATGGAATTCTCGGGCAACGATTCCTGGGGCTACAACCCGATCTTCTTTTTCGCGCCCGACAAAGCCTATGGGACCAAAAACGACCTGAAGGCCTTCATCGACAAGGCACACGAAATGGGCATCGCCGTGATCCTGGACATCGTGCTCAACCAGGCCGATTATGAGTACCCTTATGTGAAAATGTACTGGGACGGCAACCAGCCGGCCGCTAACAGTCCCTTTTTTAACCAGCGGGCTACGCACCCTTTCAGCGTTTTCTTCGACTTTAACCACGAGAGCGAGGCGTCCAAGGCCCTTGTGGAGCGCGTAAACCGCCACTGGCTGGAAGAATACAACATCGACGGCTACCGCTTCGACCTGTCGAAAGGCTTTACGCAGAAAAACACCGGCGATAACGTGGGCTCCTGGAGTGCCTATGACGCCGGCCGCATTGCCACCTGGAAGCGCATTTACGACGAGATCAGGAGCTACGATGAAACGGCCTATGTCATACTGGAGCACTTTGCCGACAACCAGGAAGAGCAGGAGCTGGCTAGCTACGGCATGCTGTTCTGGGGCAACCACAACCACGACTACCGTAATCTGGCCAAAGGCGTACAGGCCAATCCGCAGGGTATCTCCTACAAGGTGCGGGAGTGGGAGCAGCCCCACCTGATCGGGTACATGGAGAGCCACGACGAGGAGCGCATGGTGTATGATGTGGTGCAGAATGGCAACCGCAACGGCAGCTATAACACCCGCACCCTGGCCACGGCCCTCGACCGCGCCAAACTGGCCGCCACTTTCTTTTTGCCTATACCTGGCCCTAAGATGATCTGGCAGTTCGGTGAACTGGGCTATAATGTGTCGATCGACCAGAACGGGCGCACCGGTCAGAAACCGATCCGTTGGGAGTACCAGCAGCAGCCCGACCGGCAGAAGCTCTACCAGGTATACGCCGAGCTGATCAAGCTTAAACTAAATGAGCCAGCTTTCGCAACCGACGATTTTGAGCTGCAGTTGAACGGACAGGTGAAGCGCATCTTCCTCTTTCACGACGACATGAATGTGTTCATAGTCGGTAATTTTGACGTGCGGGCGCAGCAGGTGAATGCCAATTTCCCAAAAACCGGGGCCTGGTACGATTACTTCACTGGTCGCGAAAACATGATTGACGACCCTGGGCAGGTCATGGAACTGCAGCCCGGCGAGTTTCATATCTACACCTCCAAAAAGCTTGCAACGCCACAGCCCGGCCTTGTGCCCTGGCAGGGACTGGTGCTCTCAGCTGAGGAGGAACTGGCCGAACGGGGCGTGACCGTCTACCCGAACCCCATGCAGGAGGCCACTTTGCTGCACCTCGATGGCGACTACCGTGGTCCGGTGCAGGTACAACTGGTGGATATGACGGGTCGCCAACTGCAGCAGGTTCGTTTTCTCAAGCACCTGCAGAGCCACCAGGAGCAGCTCCGGTTGCAGCGGGTGCCAGCTGGCATCTACTACATGCAGGTAGAGCAGGGAGGTAAAAAGTCGGTGCACAAGCTGCTCAAGGTAAGCGAATAGGCGCCTGACCAACAGGTATAGCTAAAAACAAAAAGCCCTGCTTCCGGATAGGAGGCAGGGCTTTTCTTTGGGATTGTTGTCCCTATTTCTTCACGACTTTGATCAGGGTGCCGGCAGGCAGCTGGTCGCTTAACTGCATGCCGTTGAGCACGGCCAGCTCGTTGTGGCGGTTGTCCGGCATGTTGTGGCTGCGCAGCGCCTGGGCCAGTGTGGAGGCTTTCGAAACCGTTACGATGCTAATGCGCTCGGGTTTGCGGTTCAGCTTGTCCGGGTCCGACAACACTTTGAAGCTCTGCATGCTGCTGCTGAAAACCTGGAAGTAGTTGTTGAAATTCTGTACCGTAGTGATCCCCATCAGGCTGTAGATGTTACCGCCATGCTGGATAAAGTAGGTGAGCGTGCGCAAGGGTTGCTGCTGTTGTTGCTGTTGCTGCTGCTGTTGTTGCGGGTCAGCCACCACAGCAATGGCAGGCAGGCCGTTTACGGTTACCTGCTTGCTTTCAACAGGCTGCAGGCCGTAGTTCTGCAACGACTGCTGGGCGGCCTCCTCCAGGCTGTTGCCGGGCACGAGGGTCAGACCCATCACGGCGCTTCCGTCCTTCGGACCCATCTGCACCTGCTGCGGGGTGTTCTGGTAACCCCATCCAGATGGTATCGAAAACTGGAACTTGAGTTCAGGATGGTAGAAAACGCTGTTCTCGACAAAGCCCTGCTTGGGGTCTTCGCCATAAATCAGGCCATCGATCATTTTCAGGTAGCTGTTGCGGCCCACTTTCGGGTCGGTCAGGTTCTGCTTTCGTTGCTCCGCGTCTGCCAGCTGGTGCACGGTATTGTAACGGTCGCCCGGGTCGGGGTGCGACGATAGGAGCGATGGGATCGCCTGTCCGCCTTCCTCTTGCTTGCGTTGCAGGGTGGTGAAGAAATCAGCCATTTCGGAGGCGTCGTAGCCGATCTTGGTCGAGTACTCCACGCCCAATTTGTCCGACTCCCGTTCCGCGTCTCGGCTATACTTGAGCATCAGCAGGCCGAGTCCCTGTGACACTTCCTGGCCGTACTGCGCAATGGTGGGCGACAGGATCATGCCAAGCAGGAGTCCGCCCTGCGCCAGGATGGACTTGCTTTGCTGCTGTGCCGAGTGCCGCGCCGTGATGTGACCGATCTCGTGACCAAGCACCCCGGCAAACTGCGCCTCGTTGTTGAAGTGGGCCATAATGCCGCGCGTGAAATACACGTAGCCGCCCGGCACAGCAAAGGCGTTGATCACAGGCGAGTCCACGATCTTGAACTCGTAATTGAGGTTGTTTCGGTGCGAGACCTTGGCCATTTGCTGGCCTTTTTCGTTAATGAAGCGCTGCAGGGTGGGGTCTTCGTATAGTCCAAACTGCGCTACAATCTGCGGGTCCGCTTCCTTGCCGAGGGCAATTTCCTGACTCTCCGACATGAACATCACGTCTTTTTTGCCCGTTACCGGGTTGGTCTGGCAGGAACTGCTTATCAGGAACACGGACGCCACTAATCCGGATATGATTTTCTTTCTCATCGTTTTATCTTTTTAGGCCTCTCGTTTACAGCCAAAAATGGCAGCTATATGGCAGAGGCTGAATATGTAACAAGCAACGATAATGCAATTTTTAAGTTGCGGGAAAGGCCTGTCTGATATCGTGAAGCCATTTTTTGCTAGGGAGTGTAGTCAGGGATGTGCAGCCCCAGCGTGATATCCCGGTTAGCGACGAGCAGATCGCCCTGACGCTGTAGTGTGACGATGCCGGAGCCGCCACGCCCGGGACGGGCATTGCGCACTTCAGGTGTCAAGAGCGGGTCGTCTTCAAATAGAAAATCATCCAGGTAATATTCGTTTTTGTCGGGCTCCTTCACCGTGACGTGGATGTGGGCCGGTTCATCGCGGGAAGGGTAGGTGCCGGGCCGGGTCGTGTAAAACGTATACCTGCCATCGGCTCCCGTCCGGGTCCAGCCCCTCAGGTAGCCGTGCCGTCTGGCCCAGCCTGATTCGTTTCCTCTTTTGGGGTAGATGCCTGTGCTGTCGGTGTGGTAGATGTACAGGATCACATCCCGGGCAGGCGTTTTGCCATCCGGCAGGTATACGGTACCTGTCAGTTTGAGCTTGTTTTTGGCATTGGGATGAAAGCCGGTCAGCGTGTCAGTCGGGCTGAGCTGTTTGTCGCCAAATTCATGCAGCGCCTCGCATCCTTCGCAGGGGCCTCCTACGTGGCGGGCAGGCTGCCGGGTTTCCTGCTTGTCCTGTGCCTGGCAACTTGCCGCCGCAAAAAGCATCAGGTATAGGAGAATCGTTTTTCGCATGGGGCTTCTCGGTTAATATTTTGGGTAATTGCCTGGTTGTAAGTACCGCTTCTTAAGGCAGTGTAGTAGCTTATTATGGTGTGTTGATAATCTGTCATTGCGTTCTGTAGGAGCAGCGGAGACAGATCACTCAAAGCCTGTTAGCTTATGCACCGTAGTACTTGCTCGATTTTATAAGTGATTTTTATATAATATTATTTATGAGAATCTAATATGTAATATGAATTTTACGTTTAATATATGATTTGTATATGTAATTGAAAGCTAATTTTTCATCCGTAACTTCTTGACTATGAAATCAAACCTATGCGTCCTTCTCATTTTATGCCTTTTCTTAGGTGCATGCGATAAAGACCCACATGTGGAAGAGGAAACGGCAGCAACTGATTGTTTGGTACAACAGGTAATTCGCTATCATACTTCACAGCAAAGCGGCCAGCCACTAGGTCGGACGAAGCATGTTTTTTCTTATGACAACCAGCACAGGGTTACGCAAATGGTGAGTACAAGTATGGAGAGCAGCACAGCAGATTATGAGGCTATTACGACTTACCGTTATGATAGCAAAGGAAGAGTTGCTGAAATAAAACTAACCAGTACTTATGATGGCCCTGGTAATGAAACGATCATATCTTTTGAATATAATGAGCAGGGGCAATTAGTGTTGAGGAGACATTTTAGTGCAATAGTGAATTGCCCCACCATTGAAGTCATAAGAGTAGAGTATACCTATGGGGCTGCAAACGAGCCGGACTCAGCAGCGTTTTACTCTATGAGACCTTGGAAAGGACCTGAGTTATTCCATAATCTATCATACAAATACACGTATGCCAATGGTGTGATGACACGTGTAAAGACATATCCTATCGATCCGGAATTTCAATTTCTGCCCTATGAAGATGATATCAGGTATGACAAGGGGAAAGCACCTTTCTCAGCATCGCCGGCGCAGCTTGCCCTTATGCTGGAGTATGATGTTGACATCCTTGCGTTGAATTTACCTCAGCTTCATAATATTACGAGCGTAACCAGATGGAGTGAAGACGGTCAGCTACATCGTGCATACGATCTACAGTATACTTTCTCTGATAAAGGGTACCCCCTTACAGTACGACAGAAATATTCGCAAGGCAGTTATGTAGAGGATAACTTCGAGTATACCTATACCTGCTCAAAGTAAGCTTTAGGGTTGAAAAGGTACGCATCCGAAACTGAGCCGCAGCCTTCGCCGCCTGTTCGGGTTTTATTTTTCGTGATTATCCCTTGGTTAAGCTGTGCAGGGAAAGTATTATCATTACTACTGTTCATCAGTATACCTTGCTAATCAGCCAGGCAATCGCCAATTTTACCCCATGTATACACGCGAACAGGCATCTAAACTCAGGCAGGCATTCTGGACAGCATTCGGGCAGTACATGTCCCCCGTGCTGTCGGCAGAAGGAATGCCCACTAACTGGATCAACTACAAGACGGGACTGAAGAACGTGTACTTCCGCATGCAGGCCGACAAAAAGCTGGCCACCATCGGCATCGAAATGACGCAACCGGACCCGGAGATTCAGCAAATGTTCTTTGAGCAGTTTGAGGCCCTGAAGGAGATGCTGCACGAGGCGGTAGGAGAGGAGTGGATATGGGACCTGCATACCTACGACGAGAACGGCAAAGTGATTAGCCGCATTTATACCGAGCTGAGGGGGGGGAGCGTGTTCAAACAGGACGACTGGCCCGCGCTCATCTCTTTTTTCAAACCCCGCATCATGGCCCTGGACGCCTTCTGGAACGATGCCAAATACAGTTTCGATGAGCTGCGCTAAGTTTAGCCTTAGCGCTTAGAGGCCTGCCGCTTGATCGGCTCCAGCAGGTATTCGAGTCCGTTGATCTTGATCTCGTAGAGGGTGGCCAGCAGCATACCGAGTTTGCCGGGCGGGAAGCCTTCGCGGGCAAACCACTCCAGGTATGAGACCGGCAAATAGCACAGCACCGTGTCTTTGTATTTGCCAAAAGGCATTTTCATTCGCACCAGGTCGGTGAGCATGGAGGAGTCGGGTTGCATAGGCTTTCTGATTTTCCGAAAGATAAGGTATGGCAGGGAGCTACAACGAATTCTGAGCGGAAGGTGAGCTACGTATTTTTTTGCCTGGCCTGAATTTTAGTCCAGCACCTCGCTTACGTGCTTGCGGATGTTGTGGCAGATCTGGTCAATGGGCAGGTCATTGGGGTCGGTGCCGAACGGATTCTCGATCTCTTCGGCAATCAGCTCCAGGCTGGCCAGCGCATACAGGATCAGGATCACGACCGGTATTACGTAATAGCTCAGGCTGAATACCCAGCCAAAAGGCAGGGTCATGACATAGAAGAAAATGAACTTCTTGATGAAGACACTATAAGTATAAGGTATAGGCGTGTTCTTGATGCGTTCGCAGGCACCGCAGTGTTCTGTCAGGGCTTTCAACTCTTCGTTGAGCACCAGCAATTGGGCCGTGTCAATTTTCCCCTGGGTGTACATGGCGTTCAGGCGCGCATACATACCGGCTGCTACCTGGTTGGGGAGGTGTTTTTCCTTTTTCAGATCCAGCACCGGGTCCAGCTCGCGGAAGTCCTCGTTTTCGCGGAGTAGGTATTTCAGGGCGAAGGCGTAATTGGGAACCATCAGCCTGAAAAAACGGCGGTCGTCCTTGTCGGTGGCAATCGCCTGTAGCTTAATGGCCAGGTTACGTGAGCTGTTGGTGATGCCGCCCCATATCTTGCGGCCTTCCCACCAGCGGTCGTAAGCCGTGTTGGTGCGAAACACGAGCAGGAGCGAAATCACAAAACCCAGCACGTTGTGCATCATCCCAACATTGCGTATGTACTGTGTTTCAGAAAGATGCAGGAAATTCAGCTCCAGGTAGGCAACAACACCGGCGTAAATGCCAACCCCGATCATGAGCGGCAACAGCTTCCGGAAGGTATCGGCCTTCGAAAGCTGGAAGATAAAAACGAACCAGTCTTTGGGGTTGTAGTTGATCATAAAAAAAATCCGCTTAGCCCGTCCCTAAGTGAGTGGGCAGGCTAAGCGGGGTTCAGTTTGGCTAAAAGCTGAGCCTAAAGATAAGAACAAAAATTTTTAGCGTGCAAGCCCTGTTTCTTAAAATAAGTATATCTTTTTATATATGTATTTGATTTTCAGACTAATAAAGTTGCCCTGTGTTAAACAAAGCACTTTATAAAGGAAATAGCACTTCAGTCAGCACATTTTGACCTATCCCTTTGTTCTCTCCATATGGAATATTTTGTAAAGCAAGGCAGCGTGGTGCGCGAGATCTGGGGAAAGGGCGATACCATCCTGTTTATTTTTGCAGGCGCCTCTGCCGAGTTCGCCCTCAACAAGGCAGTGGACTGGCTCTATTTCACCGGAAGGTTGCCCGCGGATCCGCTGGGGCGCCTGTTCTCGACGGTTGGCTATGCCCGGCAGATCGTTTTCTCCAGCATGGAAGGAGCGCACAAGGCAATCGATACCATGGCCAAGATACACGCAGGGGTGGAGGCAAAACGCGGCATGGCCATACCTGACTGGGCCTACCGCGACGTGCTCTTTATGCTCATCGACTATTCCATCCGTTCTTTTGAGTTGCTGGAGCGGCCGTTGACCGAGCTTGAAAAAGAGCATGTGTTTGAGGTGTTCTGGCGGGTGGGTGCCCGCATGGGCCTGCAGGGGCTGCCGGACGATTACCCAACCTGGCTACACATGCGACAGCGCCACCTGGAGGAAAACCTGGCGCCCAGCCATTTCACAACCGACTTGTACAAGCAGTACCGCAAGCACCTGGGGCCTGTCAGGTATAGGCTGTTACTGGAGGGGCAGAAGTTGATTGTGCCTGATACCGTGCGCGAGCAGCTTGCCCTCGGCAAATGGTCGGCACTGAAGCCAGTGCTGCAGGTATATAAACTCAGTCGCCACCTGCGCGCCGACTGGCTGCTTAAATCCCTGATCCTGCCACCGGCCTATAAGAACGAGATCAAAGAACTGGATGTGCATCCCGCTTAACGAGATTGAGTTTATAGTTTCGCTTTTATGTTAAATAGAAGGTCGTTATACCTCTAACCTGCTATACCTGCTCCAGGTACTTTTCTATCTCTGCCACCGTCTGGCGGGCACTCCGGCCCACCCCGATGAGTGTAGCGGAGGCAAAGCCGGTCCAGTTGCCGTAGCCCACTAGCCAGAGGCCCGGCTGCTGTATTGATCGGGTGCCCTCTACAGCTGTTTTTCCCTTTGGGTCACGCTGCAGCTGCAGGCAGGCCAGGTGATCGAGGGCATACCCAAAGCCGGTGCACCAGATCACGGCATCTATTACTTCTTCCTGGCTATCCGGCCATACCACGCCCGTTGCCGTGAAGCGTTCGAAAGGCCGCACCGTCTGCAGCACGCCGCGCGTACGGGCCTCTTTCACAGTCGGCACCATCACAATGCTGCCCAGACTATACCTGTAGGGGTCGATGGGTTCGCCTTTTTGCATAGCATAATAGCGGGCTGAGGCCTGGTCGAAGAGCACACGCCCGTCCACATCATCGGGCAGAAAAGAAACCTCTTCCAGCGTCACCCAGCTCGTATCCGCCACTTTCGATACTTCCGCTAGGATCTGCGCACCCGAGTTGCCACCGCCAACGATCAGCACCCGTTTTCCTGCCAGCGTTTCCGGCGATTTATATTGGGAGGAGTGAAACTGAAGGCCTTCATATTGCTTAGAACCTTTGTAATGCGGAACAATCGGATCGCGGAAGGTGCCGGTAGCGCTGATGACGGTGCGGGCAAGGTATAGCCTTTGGTCGCACCGGATCTCAAACAGCCCATCTTTGTGGCACACATCCTGCACCCGCACCGGCCGCTCCAAAGGTATAGCATACCGCTGTTCGTACTGTGTGAGGTAGGAGATCACTTCTTCCCGTAAGGGATTCTCGCTTGTACTCTCGGGCATCAGCCAGCCGGGCAGACTGCTGAACATGGCAGGGGAGAAGAGGGTGAGGGAATCCCAGTAACTGCGCCAGGAAGCACCCGGCGCCGGCTGATCGTCCAGCAGTACGTAGTTCAGGTCCGCTCGGCGGAGGTAGTAGGCGCAGGCCAGGGCACTTTGTCCACCGCCAATCACGATAGTGTCGTAAATCTCTTGCATGCGGCTAAAGGTATAGTTATACTCTCTAAGTTAACTAAAAGTCTGGTAAGTTGAAGAACGCCATTCTCATTAAAGGATGTAGAGCCCACCCTGTCATCTCGACAGCATGGAGAGATCTGGATTTACACAGTGCATCAATACTATTTCAGATTTCTCCCAAATATAGCGCCCCTACCCCCAGGTCGAAATGACAGCAAAATGTTCAAGTGGAAAGCACTGAAAGAGAAAAAAGCCATACAAAACAAAAGCCCCGACTCATGCCGGGGCTTTTGCTATACCTGAGGGAGCGTTAGTTCTGAGCGCTTCCCTGTGCTTCTATGTCCTTGAGCAGCTCTTTCACGGCTGCCTCCAGCTGCTGGTCTTTGCCTTTGCTCACCAGCTCGTATTCGTTGGCTACTTTCACGTCTGGCTCGGTCTGCAGGTTCTCCAGGTACTGGCCCTGGATGTCCTTCACGCCCAGCGGCGGCACGCCCCAGCGCACGCTGCCGTTCTGCAGCATGGCCCAGCCGCCGAAGGTACAGGTGCCCGGCACCGGCATACCTACCAGCTTGCCCAGTTTCAGGTCGATGTAGCTGTAGGCGAAGCAGTGGCCGTCGCTGTAGTTGGCTTCGTTGGCCAGCGCGATGCTCGGCTTGGTCCAGCGGAACGATGGCTCAAAACCAGTGGAGCGGGTGTCGGTGGTATAGTCGAGGAACTTCTTGCCGCTCAGGAACATGGCCAGATCGGCTACCAGGTCACCGCCGCCGTTGTTGCGGGTGTCCACGACCATGCCTTTGCGGTTGGCGTACTTGCCCATCACCTCTTCGTACACGGTGCGGTAGCTCGGATCGTTCATGCCCGGGATGTGCACGTAGCCCAACTGGCCGTTGCTCAAGCGATCTACTTCCTCGGCATTGCGGCGCACCCAGCGCTTGTAGAGCAGCGGGTTCTCTTCGCCCAGTGTAATTGGCTTCACGGTGATGTCACGGCTGTTCTTGCCGTTGGCGTCCGTTACGGTCAGCAGGGTGTTTTTACCTGCTTTGCGGTTCAGGTACTGCGACAGGTCTTTGTCTGGAGTAATCGTCTCGCCGTCGATCTTCTCGATGATCATGCCCGGCTTCAGGTTCAGGCCGGCCTTATCGAGCGGACCGCCCACGATGATCTCGTCCAGCTTGATGCCGTTGCCGGTATAGGTCTGGTCGTAGAAGATGCCCAACGAGGCCGTGGCATCGCCGTTCGGATCGTTTTTGAAGAAGCTGGCACCCGAGTGCGACACGTTCAGCTCGCCCAGCAGTTCGCTCAGCATCTCGGCAAACTCGTGGTCGTTGCTGATGTGCGGCAGGTAGTTCTCGTAATCAGCTTTCAGCTCGTCCCACTTGGTGTTGTGGAGGTTGGCGGTGTAAAAGGTCTGCTTGGTGCGGCGCCATACGTGCTCAAACATAAAGGCACGCTCCGCGGCAACATCCAAGTTCATCTCGCCGTCCACTTTCACGGTTTCCTGCTTGCTTGTGGCCGGGTCCAATTTGATAATCTTACCATCTGACTCCAGGAAGAGGTTCTTCTGCTCTTTGTCCCACACCATACGGGCGCGGTTGGCGTTCAGGGTCACTAGCATTTTGGTTTCCTTGCTGCGCAGGCTCGTCGACCACAGGTTGAAGCCTTTTTCAAAGCGGGCCAGGTAGTAGAGCGTCTCGCCGTCTTTCGACACCAGGGCGTCAGACAGGCTGGAGGAGTGTAGCGTCAGTTTCGCTTTGCGGTTGGTGATGCCGTCCCAGTCGATCTGCAGCGCTTCTTTTTTAGGAGCCTCTTCTTTTTTCGCTTTCTTCTTATTCTTGTCCTGCTCTTTTTCTTTCTCCTTGTCTTTCGCCGCTTTTTCTTCCTGCTCTTTTACAAGGACATAATCCTCCTTGCTGAGTCTGAACTTGTCAAAAGCATCCTGGGTGAAGAACAGGGCATACACGTCGGCCTGGGCGCCGCCGCTGTTGGCCTGGCTGCGCATGCCGTCGCGGTTGCTGTTCCAGATCATCATCTTGCCGTTCATCATCCATTTCGGCGCGTAGTCGTTGTAGCCGCTTTCGGTCAGGTTGATCTTCTTGCCTTTGCCGTCAGCCGCGATGATGCCGACCTCGCCGTTTGCAAAACCAGGCTCCGAGTACTCGAACAGAATCCATTTGCCGTCCGGGCTCCAGCTGTAGTACTGGTCGTTGTCGCGCATCGAGAAGAGCTCCTGTGTGGTGAGCAGCGTGCGCACCTGCTTGCTGGCCAGGTTCAGAATCTTCAAGGTAGCGCGGTTTTCCAGGAAGGCAACCTCCTTGCCGTCCGGAGAGTACTGCGGATCGTAGTTTTCCTTGTCGTTTTCGATCAGGGGCGTTTCTTTGAGGAGGGTAGAGGCGTAGAAGTAAGGCTCCTCCGAACGCACGATGTCCGTTTTGTAGATCTTCCAGCTCTTGCCGCGCTCGCTTGCGTAGAGTAGCGATTTGCCATCCGGGGAGAAGCTCACGCTGCGCTCTTGCTCCGGCGTGTTGGTGATGCGCTTGGTCACGGAACCTTCCACAGCGCTCACAAACACCTCGCCGCGGTAGATGAAGGCCACTTCTTTTCCGTTAGGCGACACCGCCAGGTCGCTGATGCCATTGCCCACTTTCAGAATGCTCTCGTTATTGTTTCGGGCATCAGTCGCAATGCGGACGCTCACTTTCTGCGCCTGTCCGTTTGGCTTTTTGGTATAGAGCTCGCCGTTCTGGCTGAAGGAGAGCGTACCGTCCTTGGCAGCAGACAGGAAGCGAACCGGGTGCTTCTCGAAGTTAGTCACCTGCTCTGGTTTGGCAGGGCCCTGGGCCGCCATCCGGTACACGTTGAAAGTGCCGCTGGCCTCGCTCAGGAAGTAAATGGACTTTTCGTTATCGGCAAACACCGGGTTGCGGTCTTCGCCTTCGTAGGTCGTCAGCTTGGTGTGCTTGCCCGTCTTGGTGTCGTAGGACCAGATGTCGCGGGCTACGGAAGACACGTGGTGCTTGCGCCACTGGTTCTCGCCGCCTTTTCTGTCATGGTAGAGCATAGTGCTACCATCGCGGCTCAGCTTCACATCCTCGGCTGGCGTCGTAAGCACCTGCTTCACGCGGCCGCCTGTTACGGCTACCTGGTAGAGTTCTGAGTGATAGGCAGTCGGATACTGGCGGTTGCTGGCCGCGTCGAGGCGGCTAGAGCCGAAGTAGACCGTTTTGTTGTCGTGGCTGAACTCGTAGGGGAATTCATTGGCCGAGTGGAAGGTGATGCGCTGGGCAGCACCACCCGTGGCCGGCATCACAAAGATGTCGAAGTTGCCGTAGCGGTCGCTGGCAAAGGCGATGGACTTGCCGTCGTGGCTCCACACAGGCATGAAGTCATGCGCCTCGTGCAGCGTGAGCGGCGTAGCTGTGCCACCCGCAGCCGGAACGGTATAGAGGTCACCTTGATAGGTGAAAACGATGGTTTTGCCATCAGGGGAGATGGCAGGGTAACGCATCCAGGAGGGTGCGTCCTGCGCAGCCGCCGAAAACGCCGATCCGGCGGTCAGCAGTGCTGCCAGAGCAAATTTTCTGATCATAGAGTCTCGGATTGAAAGCCCCTAAATTAAGGATTTGTTGGGAATATAGAAGAGATAGTATGAATCGGGATATTCAGGACCGGAGGATTTGCAGGATTTTCGTGCAGAGACCGGAGAACCCCACCCCAGCCCTTGAAAACCTCCCCCAGCCCCTTCTTTGTCGAGGGCCCCGGCCCCAAAAACAGGAGGGGAGCTAAATAGCTCCGCTTGCGTCCATTCTGCTCTTTCGGACATCTATGTTCCCGCAAGTAGACGCTGTGGTATTGTAGCTTCAGTACCTGTTGAAATGTGTCATCCCCCTGCCCCCTTCGAAGGGGGACTTTTCTGCAGTACCGGGTCCAACCTCCCCTAACCTCTCCTAAAAACAGGAGGAGGACTTTAGCCGCTGCCACTTTTCAGGTAAAAGCGCTTTAACAAATGCCCATCGGCAGGTATGATTCTGTCATTTCGAACGCTAGTGAGAAATCTGGAGCCTGCTGCCGACTTGAAACTTCAGATCTCTCCCGCTGGTCGAGATGACATGGAGAAGTAGGTGTAGCACCGACATCCTTACAACAGTTGCTACAAAGCAATGACATCAGCCCGGTGCACCAGCGACGATTTTGTGTTTGAGCGGTCAGCGAGTTTAAAATCGTCTTGACTTTTTTGCCTACTTTTTTTGTCAAGAAAAAAAGTAGGTGCCCGCCGCACAGGCGTAGCACTAGCCCGCCGGGCAAGGCAAGCTATGAAACAAGTTGCTATACCTGCAACCGCACCAGATACAAGTATACCGGTACTATGCACCACCGGCCAGAGTCCGCCCGCTAGCTCACACTCGCGGGACGCGAGCATACTAAGAGCCAGCTATTAATTATATCTATACCAGGGCCAGAGGCCTCACGAAAGCAGACACGGGCGAGGACGCTCGCGCCATTAATGGCTATACCCGCTACTACAACGCCACCATCAATGCGTCTGCATCACAAGTGCCAAAACACAAAAGGCGATGATTACCCACAGTGTAACCGGAATGCTGCGGCTCTGGCCGGTTGCGACTTTCAAAACAGCCCAACTCAGAAAACCCCAGATAATACCCTGCGAGATGGAGTGGGTGAAAGGGATCAGCACCATCGCCAGAAAAGCAGGGATCGCCTCATCCATTTTCAGCCAGTTGATCCGGACGATCGGGCGCACCATGAAGGCACCCACCAGCACCAGGGCAGGGGCAGTAGCGATGGCCGGAATCATGGAGAGCAGCGGTGCCAGGAACAGAAAGGGGAGGAAGAGCAGACCGGCTACAACCGCTGTCAGACCAGTGCGGCCACCCGCCTCTATACCTACCGCCGACTCGACATAGGCCGTGCCGGGGCTCGAGCCCAGCAGCCCAGAAATGGTGGTGGACAAGGCATCGGCTGTGAGGGAGCGGCCTACGTTGCGGGGCTCTCCGTGCTCATCCGTCAGGTTGGCGGCTTCAGCCAGGCCTACGAAGGTGGAAAGGCTGTCGAACAGATCGGTGAAAACGAAGGCGAAAATAACGGGGAAAACCGCAAACTGAAGCGAGTTGACCAAATCCAGCTGCAGCACCAAACTGAAGTCGGGTGCGGCGAACACGCCCTGCCAGTTGATGACCGGGGCAGCATCCAGCGCCCACCACCGGCCCAGCGGATAGGCAGCCAGCGTGGTAAGTACGATGCCTATCAGGATGGCACCCGTCACGTTGCGGGTCACTAGAATCGCCATCAAAAACAGACCGCCCAGAAAAGTGAGCACGGAGGGAGTGAGCGGGCCCAGGCCCGTTGTGGTGGCTTCATTCGGCACAATAAACCCGGCGTTGGCAAAGCCGATGATGGTGATGAACAAGCCTATACCTGCGGCGATGGCATAGCGCAAGGGCCGGGGTATAGCCTTTAGGATGAGGACACGCACTTTAAACACGGAGAGCAGTAGAAATACAATGCCGGACCAGAAAACGGCCCCCAGTGCCACCTGCCACGTAATGCCCATCCCCAGCACAGCAGAGTAAGTGAAGAAAGCGTTGAGTCCCATACCTGGCGCCACAATAATCGGATTGCGCGCATAGAGGCCCATCATCAGACTGCTGAAAAACGACACCAGCACCGTGGCAGTCAGCGCACCTGAAAAAGGCATGCCCGCCTGACTCAGGATGGCCGGATTCACCGCAATGATATAGGCGGTGGCCAGAAAAGAGGTGAGGCCGGCAATTACCTCTGTTCGAATACTCGTGTTGTTCTTCTGCAGCTCAAAGTAAGACTCCATGCGTGGACGTGGGTTAGATAGGAATGGCGGTTTAATATTAGGCAATTTATACGGGCAAGCGTTAAAAATATGTTAAACCCCTGCTTTTCCGACCCATTCTCCCAACCTCAAAGCAACCTTCTTCCCGCCGCCTCTCTCTTTTGCTTATAAATCCTGACGGACATGTGTCCGGATTCAAAATAAGGTGTTCATTTTCAAACACTTTTGGTTGTGGTTATTACTTAAATTTTATTTTAAATAACTGATAATCAGTTATTTATACAGATGGCACGCAATTAGAATAAGCAACATTAAACTATGGGAAAATAAATACAAAGCGCACATGAAAAGATCTCTAACTCTCCAGTCTCAAGGCAGCGGCAAGGTATACTGGCTGCTGCTGTTTTTTCTCTTTACGTACACCTCTGCTTCGGCACAGCAGGCCACCATTGCCGGCAAGGTGATGGAAACAACTGACAAGCCCATGGGCTATGCCAACGTGCTCCTGCTCAAAGCGGCCGACTCCTCGCTGGTGAAGGGCACGCTGTCCGATGAAAGCGGCGCTTTCCTGTTCGAAGGTATAGCCGTGGGCAGGTATAAGGTGGTGGCCAGCATGGTGGGCTTTGGCAAGTCGAAGGCTATGGAAACGAACGTAACCACTGCATCCGAAGCGATTAAACTAAACCCGATCCTAATGAGCCAGGCTGCCACGGCGCTGAAAGAGGTGGTGATCGAAGGGCAGAAACCCCTGATCGAGCAGCACCTCGACAAAACGGTGATGAACGTGCAGAACAGCATTGTGTCGGCGGGCAACACGGCGCTGGAGGTGCTGGAGAAGGCGCCCGGCGTGGTCATCGACCAGAACGACAACATCAGCATGCGCGGTAGGCAGGGCGTGATCGTGATGGTGGACGGAAAGCCGGTGCCGATGTCGGGTTCTGAGCTGGCCAATATGCTGCGCGGCATGTCGGCCAACAGTGTGGAGAAGATCGAGCTGATCACCAACCCTTCAGCCAAATACGACGCGGCCGGTAACTCCGGCATCATCGACATCCGCCTGAAACGCGACAAGAGCCTGGGCACCAACGGCACCTTCAGCGCCTCTTACGGACAGGGCCGCTTTGCCAAGTCGAACCAGGGTGTGCAGCTCAACCACCGCACCAAAAAATTCAACCTCTTCGGCAGCTACAACTACGTGCTGCGCAAAGACTTCAACGACCTCGACATCTACCGTCGCTTCCTGGACGAAAACGGCACTTTCACCGGTGCTTACGACCAGCAGAACCGGTTCGACTTTACGATCAACAACCACAGCGGCAGGGTAGGAGCCGATTACTTCCTGTCGCCTAAAACGGTGCTGGGCGTGGTGGCCAGCGGCTTTGTGTCGGACATAGACCGCGGCACAAACAACCGCTCTGCAGTGATCAACACACTGGGGCAGGCCGAATCCTCTTTCGTGACAGGTGCCGATGTGGAGCATGGCCGTCGTAACCAGGCCTACAACTTCAACCTGAAACACACCATCGACAGCCTGGGCCGAGAGATCACCGCCGACGTGGACTACATCACCTACCGCAACACCGACGAGCAGAACTTCACCACTAATTACTACAACCTGAGCGGCGAGCCGATCCGGGACCCCTACCTGCTGTACGGCACCCTGGACGGCGACCTGACCATCAAGTCTGCCCGCGCCGACTACCGCCAGCCGCTGCGTGCCATCGGTGGTAATTTTGAGGCCGGCCTGAAGAGCAGTCTGGTGACGGCTGACAACGACCTGGCATTCTTCGACCGCAGCAACGGCGGCAACGTGCTGGACACCGACAAGAGCAACCACTTCCTGTATGACGAGAACATCAACGCCGCCTATGTGAATGCGAACAAGAAATGGAAAAAGACGGGGCTGCAACTGGGTCTGCGACTGGAGAACACCATCGCGAAGGGCCGGCAACTGACCGACGGACAGAAATTTGACCGCAACTATACCCAGTTGTTCCCGAGCGCCGCTGTGAACTATAGCCTGAACAAGAAGCACGACCTGGGTGTGTCGGTGAGCCGCCGCATCAACCGTCCGTCCTATAACCAGCTCAACCCATTCAAGAACTTCCTCGACCCGAGCACTTACTCAGCGGGCAACCCCTTCCTGAAGCCGGAGCTGTCCTACTCGTTTGAGCTCACCCATACCTTCGATCAGCGCTTCATCACCAAGCTGAGTTACAGCCGCACCAACGATGTGATGGTAAGCGTGCTCTCGCCAGCTGAGGAAGGTGAGAAGCTGGTGATACAGACCTTCCGCAACCTGGCCTCGCTCGATTACTACGGTTTAACGGTGACAGCGCCTTTCTCGATCGGCAACTGGTTCAACAGCGTGAACAATGCCACGGTTTACTACGGTCACTACAGAGGCTTCGTAGCGGACACCGACCTGAGCAATGGCATCCCGACCTTCAACCTGAACTCGAACAACACCATCAAGCTGCCAAACGACTGGTCGGCGGAAATGGTGGGTGTGTACCGTGGCCGCGAGGTGTACGGCTTCCTGGAGGTGGACCCGCTGTGGTTTATGTCGGTGGGCGTGCAGAAGCAGTTCTGGGACAAGAAAGCGAGCCTGAAACTGAACGTGTCGGATGTGTTCTTTACGAACAAAGTGAACGGCTATACCGCCTTGGCCCGCTACGAAGAGAACTTCTTCCAGCGCCGCGACACGCAGGTAGCGACGCTGAGCTTCAACTACCGCTTCGGACAGGCGCAGTCCGGTCCGTCTCGCCGCCGCACAGGCAGTGCTGAAGAGGAGACAAGAAGAGCGAACTAAGGGATTTAAGATTGTAAAGACTGGTTTTTGTTAGTTGATAAAGCGCCCGGGTTTTGCCCGGGCGCTTTTACGTTTGGGTGCGTATACCTGTCTGGCTATACCTTGCACCTAATGTCACATACCGCCCATTTTCGTTTCCACGGCTCTTTGAATGACTTTCTGCGGCCCCGCCAACGCCATATCGCTCTCGGCTATACCTTCGCGGAGCACCAGACGGTAAAGGATATGATCGAGGCGATGGGCGTGCCCCATGTGGAAGTGCGGGAGGTGATGGCGAACGGGGAGAAAGTAGATTTTGATCAACGACTTCAGCCGGAAGATCAGGTGGAGGTATACCCTTATGAAAACGGGGAGGAGGAACTGCTGACAGGTATAGCGGAGCGGCGCTTTGTGCTGGACGTGCACCTCGGCACACTGGCCCGTTCCCTGCGCATGCTCGGCTTCGACACGGTATACGACCAGCACCTGCACGATCCGGAGCTGACTCAGATTGCTAGCAAAGAGCAACGCATCCTGCTCACGCGCGATGTCAACCTCCTCAAGCACAAGGCTATACCTGCCGGCTACTGGCTTCGCTCCCAACATACAGCCGAACAGTTGCGGGAAGTATTCACCAGGTATAAGCTGGCAGATTACATCCGGCCTTTCACACGTTGTATGGTGTGCAACGGTCAAATTGTGCCAGTCGAAAAACAGGAAGTAGTGGAGCAGTTGCCTCCCAATACACAGCTATACTTCAACGAGTTTTACCAATGCCGACAATGCAAGCGGGTGTACTGGAAGGGCTCGCATTATGAGCGCATGCAGGAGACGGTTTGCAGGATCTTCCCGACCAATGGCAACATGGATTTGAGCTAAGAAACGGAGTTGATGAAGATGCTCCAGAAGGTAGTTTAGCGCTTGCTATCGAACCACTTGATGAGGCTGACATACACCACTGCCTGCGGATAGGTAATCAAAAAGTTCGTTGTGAACCTGGTGGCCCAGTCTGTGTAAAAATAGAGGCTATCCTGTGTTGCCAGAAAGCTGTTGACCAGGCAAAGGGGCGTGGCGACCAGGGCCACAAACCGCAAGGTTGGTTTTAAGTTCTTAAAGAAAAAGTAACTCTGAAGTTTGGGCTTCAAGGAAAGCAGCAAATTCTTCATGTTGGTAAATCGTAGTTTTAAAGTTAAACCTGGGCAACCGACAGCGTCTTCAAAACTGCATAAGCCGCAAGGGTTTCTGTTGCGCCCGATCCTGCAAGTTACGCAAAATCAAAACTATAGCTAGCTAGTAAAAACAGGCAGGCCTCGCTACCAGTAGCGAGGCCTGCCTGTTACGGTTAGTACTTTCTGCTATACCCGATAACAGATCGCGTTGATGTTCATGCCGGCTCCCACGGAAGCAAACAGAACAATGTCGCCCTCGTTGAGTTCGTGCTTTTCATCCTGGCCCCTGCGCACAATGTCGTATAGCGTCGGCACAGTGGCCACGGAGCTATTGCCCAGGTAGTGGATGCTCATCGGCATGATGTCTTCCGGAATGTCGCGACGGCCGTAGAGTTTAAAGAGCGCCTGGATCATGCCTTCGTCCATTTTCTCGTTGGCCTGGTGGATGAACACTTTTTTGACGTCCCGGATGTCGACGCCGCATAGGTCGAGGCATTCCTTCATGGCCTCCGGCACCAGCTTGATGGCGTACTCGTATACCTTGCGGCCCTTCATTTTGATATAGCGCACCCGCGGGTCGCCGTCCGGCATATAGGACTTGTTCATGTTGATGTAGTAGGCCTCCTCCACACTATGGCTGCGGGCGCAGCTTGCCAGAATGCCACTGCCGTCCTCGGGCACTTCCTGGTATTCCACCACCGAAGCACCGGCTCCATCACTGAAAATCATGCTGTCGCGGTCGTAGAGGTCGATGACACGGGAGAGGGTTTCGGCCCCGATCACGAGCGCCTTTTTGGCCATACCTGCCTTGAAAAAAGCATCGGCCTGAATCACGCCCTGCACCCAGCCCGGACAGCCGAACAGGATATCGTAGGCCACGCAGGCGGAGTTCTTGATCCTCAGATTATGCTTCACGCGACTGGCCAGCGCCGGCACGGCATCCGACTGGATGGTCCCCTCGATCACGTTGCCGAAGTTGTGCGCCACTATGATCATGTCGAGCGTTTCGGGGTCGATGCCGCTACTCTTGATCGCTTCCTCAGCGGCCAGCGTGGCAATGTCGGAGGTCGTGAGGTGCGAGGCCACGTAGCGGCGCTCTGCTATACCTGTTATTTTCTGAAATTTCTCTACCACTACATTCGGACAAACCCCGATTGGTTCGTTCTGATCGGTGTAGAAATTATGAGAGGTGAAGTCCTGGTTGGTTTTGACTTCGGTCGGGATGTAACTGCCGGTGCCAGTGATAACGGATCGCCACATATTGGTTGGTTAAAAGGTGAGAAAGATGCGTCGTATTTGAGATCTTATGATCACCCAATATATTGGTTATCACTATATACGGCAAGCTAAATCTGCCGAAAATGTTTAAACATTGTTGCGTTTAATACTTGCTTTAGGTATAGCGCAATAAATACGTAGAAATCTACAAAGAATAGCGCTTCAGAACCTTTTCGAATTCTTCCATGAACAGGTGCATGTGGTAGCCGTCGGCCAGGGCGTGGTGCAGTCCGATGCTGATGGGCAGGTATACCTGGTCGTCGCGCATCTCCAGTTTCCCATACCCGATCTTCGGTATACCCGGCTCTTCGTGACCGATCGAGAAAGCATGTTCCATTCCTTTAAAAGTGAACCAGGGCAGTGTGGTCATATGCAGCAGGTCGATGCCTTGGTGGCCATGGAAAAGCTTTTGGCTCTTTCTTACTTCTGCAATGATGTCGGTGCCCTCGGCACAGAAATCGGCCAGTTTTTCGTGAAAAGGAAAATGCGTGAAGGCCAGCTGCTTGTTGTCTTTCAGTATAGTGGCCGACACATCCAATCCGCTATACCGGACTACCTGCCCGTTCTGGATGCGAAGCAGAAAGTTCTCGACCTGTCGGGCCGCCTGCGTGGTGGCGTGCATATAGGCGAGCGAAACCGACAGGCCGTGGCGTTTGCAGTAGGTATAGAGCGGTGTGATGTCCGCCTCGGTATGCACATTGAAAAAGGGCTGGGTGAAGGTGCTGAAAAAGCGGAAAGTCTCTTCGCGTTCCCATCCTTCGATCGGGATAATCTCTTTGCTGTAGCGGTCTTGCATGAAAGTGCTGTGTCAGCTGCTACACAGAACAGTCTGACGTTTTCTATGGAAATGGCAAAGATACGGGAAGCTATACAGACAACCACAACTCGGCTGTTTCAATTTCGGTGAATAATTCCAGTTCAAAGTGATCCCTTAAATGGAAATCGTTTTGGATGGCCTCCTGTATCAGGTTTTCAGGCAGAAGCTCCAATCTGTCTGACGGCACTAAACAGGCCAGTTTGTGACGCTTCCACTGGTCAAAGGCGGGGAAGAAGGTATGGGTGGTCCAGCTTTGGTCGGCAATGGTGGTATAGCATAGTTTGCGCATATCGAACAGCCAGCGGCTTATTCCGTTGTGGATCGCATACTGCAAGGCTTCTTCTAATGCTGCCCGGAGAGGAAGGCCACTGGTGTGCTGTGACCAGGTAAGCTTAATCAGTTCCTTTTCCGGATTGGCCTCAACTACAACATATTCATCTGAAAAGACCTTACTTAAAGTCATAGCCTTTGATGGAATGGGTACTTTGTATGGATGGCAGTTCTGTTGCGGAACGCCTGTTTGCTCATTTGAGGGCGTTACGGTTCACTGGCAGCTTCGCCCGGCAGGCAGCCGCCCTTGCAGAAATTCTTTTACATGCTGGCAGAATTGTTCGGTAGAGCCAGAGATGTGACTTTTACGGGTTGGACCAGGTCAGATAGCTCCTGAAATATAGCCTATTGTGCTCATTGCGTTAATGTAATTTCTCTACCTGGCTCTGGTTGCTGGACATGCAGCACATGCTGGAGCAGGTTTTTTCTTCCTCTATGGGTAAACATTGAATTACCTAACATAGGTAGACGAGTGGATGCTTCGATAGGTTGTTCCTGCAGCTCCCGAACGGGCGTAATAATTGCAAAGGGGGTAGCATACCCTGTCGGGAAAAAAGGACCGACCCAAGATATCTGTCCATAAAATGAAGATTAGTATATGCTTTGTTATGAATATTCTATTATATTTATAGCACAATACTTTTTATACCTGCTTTTTGCCTATGAACGAACTTTTACAAGCTGCTTTTTCTGGGGTTAACATACTGCCGACGGCATTGCTCGCCTTTGTGATGCTGTACTGGCTAGCGGTCATCTTCGGCTTCCTGGACCTCGACTTTTTCGACGTAGAGGTGGAGCCCGAAGTGGATGCCCACGGTGTTTCGGCTGTGACCTGGCTCAACTCCGTACTTGCCTTTTTTAACCTGGGCAAGGTACCTTTCATGGTCTTTCTGTCCTTCCTGGCGCTGCCGTTCTGGGCAATTTCCATTCTACTCAACTACTACCTCAACCACGACTACGCGCTGCTGGGACTCCTATACCTTGTTCCGTCCTTTATCGCGGCGCTGTTTGTGTCCAAGTTCCTGACCATGCCTTTCGTGCGCATTTTTGCCGCCATGGAAAAGGAGCATGAATCCGCCGCCAACATCATCGGGCAGGTCTGCACCGTCGTGCTGCCAGCCAATGGCACCGACATGGGGCAGGCCGCTGTCAAAACCACGGGAGCGCCGCTCTTGCTCAACGTCAGAACCGCTCAGGGCTCTGCCGTGCAAAAAGGCGAGACCGCGCTGGTGCTCGAGTACAATGCTGAAAACAAATTTTACCTCATAGAACCTTACCAAACCATTTAATTCACATGCTGGAATCTTTATCCCTTTCTATCGTCATCATGTTGGCGGTAGTCGCCATTGGCTTTATTGTCATCGTTATCAAAATGTACCAGAAGGCCATCCAAGGCGAGGCCATGGTGCGCACCGGTCTAGGCGATACGAAAGTATCGTTCTCGGGCATCTTCGTGGTGCCTGTTATTCATAAACTGGAGGTGATGGACATTACGCTCAAAACGATTGTGATTTCCAGAACCGGCTCCGAAGGCCTTATCTGTAAAGACAACCTGCGTGCCGACATCAAGGTGAACTTCTTTTTGCGCGTGAACAAAACGCCGGAAGATGTGATTCAGGTGGCGCAGTCCATTGGCTGTAAGCGTGCCTCCGACCACTCCGCCCTTGAGAGCCTTTTCGACGCCAAGTTCTCGGAAGCGCTGAAGACCGTGGGCAAGCATTTCGACTTCGTGGAGCTTTACAACAGCCGCGACGATTTCAAGCGCCAGATCATCCAGACCATCGGCACCGACCTGAACGGCTACATCCTCGACGACTGCGCCATCGACTACCTGGAGCAGACGCCGATCCAGAATCTGAACGAAAACAACATCCTCGACGCGGAGGGTATCAAGAAGATCATCGACCTGACGGCCAAGCAGAAAGTGCAGGCTAACCTGATTGAGCGCGAAAAGCAGAAGACGATCAAGAAGCAGGACGTAGAGGCGCAGGAAACCATATTGGAGCTCGAAAGACAGCTGGCGGAGAACGAGGAGAAGCAGAAGCGCGAGATTGCCAACATCAAATCGCGTGAGTTTGCCGAGATGGAGAAAGTGCGCCACGAAGAGCGCCTGAAAGCGGAGAAAGCCCGCATTGCCACCGACGAAGAAGTGAAGATCGCCGAGCAGAACCGCGACCGCCAGATTTTGGTGGCTGAGCGCAGCAAGGAGCGTACTGACGCCATCGAAACCGAGCGTGTAGAGCAGGCCCGTTTGCTGGAGGCCAACGAGAAAGAGCGTATCGTGGCACTGGCACAGATCGAGAAAGAAAAGGCCATTGAAGAAGAGCGCAAGAACATCCAGGGCATCATCCGTGAGCGTGTGACTGTGGAGAAAGCCGTGGTGGAAGAGGAAGAGAAGATCAAGGACACCAAGGCTTTTGCTGAGGCAGAGCGTACGAAATCAGTGGCCATCAAGAATGCCGAGAAAGAGGCAGAAGAGGCGCTGGTGAAAGAGATTAAGAGTGCTGAAGCGGCCCGTCAGGCAGCCGAGTTCCGTGCCAAGCAAATGCTGATCGACGCCGAGGCAGAGCAGGTATCGGCGAACAACCGTGCGCAGGCCATCAAAACCATGGCCGAGGCTGAGGCGGCACAGGCGGCAGCGATTGGCTTGTCGGAAGCGCAGGTGATGGAGGCCAAAGCCCATGCCCGTCAGAAAGAGGGCGAAGCGGAGGCGCTGGTAATTAAAGCCAAGGCCAACGCACAGGCCGAAGCCGACGAGAAACTGGGGATGGTAACCGCCAAAGTGACCAAAGAGAAAGGTATAGCCGAGGCCACCGTGGTAGAGAACATGGCTTCAGCGGAAGAGAAACGCGGACTGGCAGAGGCCCGTGTGATAGGCGAGAAGTTCACAGTCGATGCCAAAGGTATAGAGGAGAAAGCCGAAGCCATGCGCAAACTCGATGGCGTGGGCAAAGAGCACGAGGAGTTCAAGCTGCGTCTGGAGAAAGACAAGTCCATCGAACTGGCGCACATCCACATCCAGAAAGACATTGCCGCCTCGCAGGCCGAAGTAATCGCCGAGGCCCTGAAAGCCGCGAAAATAGACATCGTGGGTGGCGAGACCATGTTCTTCGACCAGATTGTGGGCTCCATCACCAAAGGCAAGCAAATGGACCGCCTTGTAAGCAACAGCGAAGTGCTCAACACCGTGAAGGAAACCTTCTTCCAGCCAAACTCGGACGGGCATGTGGACTTCCGCGAGAACCTGCAGCGCTTTGTGAGTCAGTTCGGCATGAACTCGGAGGATGTGCGCAACCTAAGCGTATCGGCCCTTTTACTCAAGATGATGCAGAGCAGCGCCGACGAAAGTACGCTGAACACGTTGAAGCAGCTGACCACGACGGCCACGGCGATGGGTATAGCGGATAAGCCGTTTATTTCACTGAATTAACCTCACCCCAAACCCCTCTTCTGAGAACAGGAGAGGGGTTTGGGCTGAGGTTAGGTATAATTTTAACAATGAAAAAGCTTTTTCTCGATGATATAAGAACAGTCGACATGGTTTACAGTAAGGCTATGGAAGATGAATTTGTTGTTGTAAGAAGCTATTATGAATTTGTAGACTACATTAATATTAATGGACTACCTGATTTTATCAGCTTTGATAATGATTTAGGGTTGGAAGAAAATGGAGAATTAGCTCCTGATGGATACGCCGCTGCCAAGTGGCTAGTTTATCATTCAGGTCTTGATTTAATTGAATTAAAATTCAATGTTCATTCGGCTAATCCTGTAGCGGCACAGCAAATAAATGGTCTTTTGACAAATTATATAAACTATCTAAAAGACAATAGAGAGTAGTGTTGCTTGTGAAGATAGTTCTTTACTCCCAGCTAAGAATTCGAAACAAGCATTATCAGATGTAACTTTTTCCGATTCTTGAGTATTATGAAACCTCTTTAATAAATTATCAGCTAAATGCTCATTTTATAAATAAGTATCGGTTACAATTAGAAAATATGATAAAAGAATTTACTCAAGCAGTCTGTGAACGAATAGGATACTATGTCTACATTCTAAAAGAACCTGTTTCGCAGCAAATATTTTATGTAGGCAAAGGCAAAAACAATCGAATTTTTAATCATGTTCAATGTGCTTTAGATACAGAATTACTCTCTGATAAATTAGATGAAATAAGAAAGATTGGAGCTGGCAATGTTCAACACTATATCTTAAGACATGGCTTGACTGAAGAGCAAGCTTTGGAAATTGAAAGTGCTTGTATCGACTTACTAGGACTGGAGAATTTAAAAAACGAAGTAAACGGACATCATTCGTGGGTGCGGGGATTAAAATCTATAGCTGAAGTAATTCAGCATTATGACGCGCAAGTCATAACTGTAGATAAGGAGGAACCCTCAATTATCATCAACATTAATCGTCTTTATGAAAGATTCATGGATGATGAAAAACTATACAATGCTACTCGCTCTTCTTGGGTTGTTGGGCCTAAAAGAAATTTGGCGAAATATGCCTTTGCTGCATATCGTGGTCTTGTTAGAGAAGTTTACAATATACATGAATGGCACCATGTTGGGGGCAGGCGCTGGGAGTTTACTGGAAGTGTAGCTGAACCAGAAATCAGGGATAAATATATAAATCAATCTTTATCCAATTATATGAAAAAAGGGAGCCAAAACCCTATTAAATATACTTTCTAAAAATAGAAAGTGAAGCTCCCAAAACGAATAGCAGCTAGGCAAGCTTATACCTTGTCCACAGCCAATACCAAAAGTTAAACAAGCCACTAGTACAAAATAAGCCGTGAAAACAATTGGCTTTCACCAGAGCCAAATACTTACCACCATTTAAAATTTAATCCTCCACCCACATGGAAGATACCAATACCGCCGCTACCACTTCTGCCGAAAATGTACAACTCGAAGGGGGCACTTATGAAATCCTGCGTAACCGTCTGCAGAAAAGCGGGGCCGAACTTCGCGCGCAATTGGAGCAGCTGAACCAGGAGCGGAAGAGCGTGTTCGGGGCGATTGAGACGAAGCTGATCACGACCGAGCGCATTACCACCGAGAACAACTGTGTGCCCTCGGACATGGTGCCCGTGGGCTATACCTTGCTTTTTGGCTACAACGTATACCTTGGCCTGAAGTCGGAGGTGGAGCTGTCGGATGTGTTTGGCGTCTATACCTACGAGGGCCACAGCTTCCACCAGCAGCCGCTCGACTTGCTGCAGGACAAGACCTTTCAGGACGACTTTCAGAAGCTTTACAAATACTACAAGAACACTCAGTTTGTCAAATTTGCGCACATCGGCAACTACCTGTACATGGTGTTTCGGGTGGGCAAGGGCGTCAACGATATCAAGACCTTTAAGTGGTTGCTCAAAGGCGACACGATCACTTACATCGACAACCGCAGCGACCACGAGTATGTGTTCCCCAACCAGCACGACTTCAGCTGGAAACGCACTACCCGCGAGGCGCAGCGCAAAGGCAAACACCCGCATGTGTCCATCGAGGACAAGGTGTTTGTGGAGACCGTCGGCGGCGACCTCACCATCAAGGTAGAAGACAACACTGACTCGGGCCGTGGCATTTACTCGGAGGAGGTGGAGGACAAGGACCAGACGCTCGACGACTCGGAGATCTACTACGCCACTCTGGGAAACATCATTCTCCTGAAGATCCGACCCTACCGCGAGAACAATTACCGCTATATTGTCTTCAACTCCAAGCTGAAAGAGGCACGTCGCATTGACGCACTGGAGCATAGTTGTGTGCTGTTGCCCGACGGGCAGGGGATCATTTACGCTTATGGCTACTACCTGCAGACGGGCGAGTTCAAGCAATTCGACAACAACCTGCAGGACATGCTGTTTGAGAAGCGCATTGCGTCCCCCAACGGCGAGGATTTCCTGTATGTGTTCTACAACAAGGAGACGAGCGTATACCTGTTGCTGTCTTATAACCTGATCACGCAGCAGATTGAAGTGCCCATTGTCTGCCACGGCTACGCCATTTACGAGAACGGGGAGCTGTGCTATTTCCGAGCCGACGAAGAAGCGCAAAAACACCACTCCATCCAGATCTGGCAGACGCCTTACATCGGGCCGAACTTTACCATACCTGTTACGCAGGAGTCGTACCTGTACAAGATCGGCAATAAGGACATTGTGCGGGCCATGGCCGAAAGCAACGAAGTGCTGACTCTGTTGAATAAGGAGAATTCCTACGCCAACCTATACCTGGACCTGATCAAGAAAACCACCGATGTACTGGACTCTTACCACTGGCTCAGCAGGGAAGAAACTTACAATCTGGCGGCTCCGCTTTCGGCTGCGCGGCAGACGGCCACGGCGGCGGTGGAGGAGTACGAAAAGGTACTCAGCATCAAGAAAAACACGCAGGCGCAGATCAGTCAGGTGCTGGGGCAGGCCGACGCGCTGATCCAGACGCTGAAGCACAAGAAGGCCGAGAGCATCAACGATTATGTTCGCTACCTGGCCGACCTGCGGGGTATACGCGGCGAGGTAATCTCGTTGAAAGAACTCCGCTATGCCGACCTGCCAACCATCGAAAAATACGAGGCGCAACTGCAGCAATTTGCGCAGGACACGGCCAACGCAGCCGTTGATTTTCTGTTGCAGCCCAATGCGCTGGCGCCTTACGAGAAGCAGGTCAGGGAGATCAATACCGCCATAGAAGGTATAGGCAAGGTAGTGGAGGCCGACGCGACCGACAAGGAAATCGCGGCCGTATCGGCGGAGCTGGAAATGCTCATTGATGTGGTGAGCAACCTCAAGATCGAAGACGCCACCCAGACCACCCGCATTATTGATACCATTTCGGCCATTTACGCCACGTTCAACCAGACCCGGGCCGCCCTGCGCCGCAAGCGCAAGGACTTGCTGAGTCAGGAGGGCAAGGCCGAGTTCAACTCCCAGATCAAGCTGATCAGCCAGAGCGTGGTGAACTACCTCGAGGTGTCGGACTCGCCGCAGAAGTGCGAAGAGTACCTGGCCAAGCTGATGGTACAACTGGAGGAGCTTGAGGGTCGCTTCCCTGATTTTGACGAGTTCATTGAACAGCTCACCGTGAAGCGCGAAGAGATTTACAGCGCTTTCGAGTCGAAGAAGGTACAGCTGCAGGAGGCGCAGAACAAGCGGGCCAACAGTCTGCAACAAGCCGCCGACCGCATTCTGAAAGCGGTGCAGAATCGAGCGGGCAAGCTGACTTCGGTGAGCGAGATCAACGGCTACTTCGCTTCCGACCTGATGATCGAAAAGGTGCGGAGCACGGTGGAGGAACTCCTAGGTATAGGCGATACGGTAAAGGCCGACACCATCCAGAGCCGCCTCAAAACGCTGAAAGAAGACGCTATTCGGCAGCTGAAAGACAAGCAGGAGCTGTTCGTGGACGGCGCCAACATCCTGAAGTTTGGCAAGCACCAGTTTACCGTGAATACCCAGCCGCTGGAGCTGAGCGTGGTGCACCGCGACGACGCCATGTACTACCACCTCACAGGCACCAATTTTTTCGAGAAGATCACCGACGAATCTTTCCTGAGTTACCGCCCCGTGTGGGAGCAATCGCTGGTATCGGAGAACCAGCAGGTATACCGCGCCGAGTACCTCGCCTTTAAAGTGCTGCAAGCGGCGCAGGACACAGGTATAAACAGGCCGCAAAACGAGAACAGCCTGCGCTACCTGAGCATCGACGAACTGCACAAACTCACCGCCTCGGAGCTGACAGACTACGTGAACAAATTCATGGCCGTTCGCTTCAACGAGGGCTACCTGAAAGGCGTGCACGACCACGACGCGGCCCTGATTCTGGCCGCCCTGATCCGCCTGATCAAAACAGCCGACCTATTGCGCTATACCTCCATCGACAGAGCCTGTGCGCAACTGTACTGGCAGGTGTTTGCGCCCGAGTCGAAAAAGAAATCGCTTACCCACCAGCTCCAAGGTATAAGCGCCATCCTGCAGGTCTTCCCCGACACGCACGAGTTCGACGACGTAAAAGCTGATCTGCAACAGGAGCTCTATACCTTTCAGCAGGAGACAGGGCTTTGCAAAGAAGCCAATGCTGCCGAGGCAGGGGACTACCTATTTTACGAACTCACCCGCGGCAACCATTTTGTCATCGACAGTCAGGCCGATGTGCTCTACGACGGCTTCAAACATTTCCTGACGGAGCGGCGTGTGCTGGACCGGTTCGAGGAATCGGTGAAGGCGCTGGAGGAGAACGTGGCACACCAGTTTGAGCTGATCCAGCACTGGCTGAAAGCTTACATTGCGCAGGCTGGTCAGCATGACAAAGCCGAGTTTGTGGCCGAAGTAGCGACGCTCTTGCTCACCGACAGCTACAGTCCATTGCAAGTGGTGCACACCGTTCTGAACGAAAACATAGCAGGTATGCAGGGCGCCCACCAGCAGGTACAGGGCCAGCAATACCAGTTGCATTACCACGGCTTCATGCGCCGTCTCCGCGACTACAGCAGCACGGCCACGGCCTTTACACAATTCACGGAGCTCAAAAAGCACCTGACCCAACAGGCCGAGCAGGCATTGCGGCTGAACGAATTCAAGCCACGGGTACTGTCTTCTTTTGTGCGCAACAAACTCATCGACCAGGTATACCTGCCGCTGATCGGCGCGAACCTGGCCAAGCAGATCGGTGCGGCAGGGGAGACCAAGCGCACTGACCTGATGGGCATGCTCTTGCTGATCTCGCCGCCAGGCTACGGTAAGACCACCATCATGGAGTACATCGCCAACCGACTGGGCATTATCTTTATGAAGATCAACGGTCCCGCCATCGGGCACCAGGTCACGGCGCTGGACCCGAAAGAGGCGCCCAATGCCGCTGCCCGCGAAGAGCTGGAGAAGCTTAACCTGTCCTTTGAGATGGGCGACAACGTGATGATCTACCTTGACGACATCCAGCACTGTAACCCGGAGTTTCTGCAGAAGTTCATCTCGCTTTGCGACGCCCAGCGCAAGATCGAAGGCGTGTACAAAGGCCGCAGCAAAACCTATGATTTCCGGGGCAAAAAGGTATGCGTGGTGATGGCGGGTAACCCTTACACGGAGACAGGGGAGAAGTTCCGCATCCCGGACATGCTCGCCAACCGCGCCGACATCTACAACCTCGGCGACATCATCGGCGATACGGAGGACGTGTTCAAACTGAGCTACATCGAAAACTCCCTGACCTCCAACACCGTGCTGGCGAAGCTGGCGGCAAAGAGCCAGAAAGACATCTATACCTTGCTGCAACTGGCCGAAACGGGCAACAGCGAAGGGCTGGAGTTCGAGGGCAACTACTCGGCTGCCGAGCTGAACGAGTATGTGCTGGTGCTCAAAAAGCTGCTCAAGATTCAGGATGTGATCCTGAAGGTAAACCTCGAGTACATCCGTTCGGCAGCGCAGGCAGACGAGTACCGCATCGAGCCCGCCTTCAAGCTACAGGGCTCGTACCGCAACATGAACAAGCTGGCCGAAAAGGTGATGCCGATCATGAACGACCAGGAACTGCAGACTCTGATTTTGTCGCACTACGAAGCCGAGTCACAGACGCTCACTTCCGGTGCCGAAGCCAACATGCTCAAGTTCAGGCAGCTGATTGGTATCATGACCGAGGCTGAGGCGCAGCGCTGGGAAGATATCAAAGCCACCTTTGTGCGCAACAACAAGCTCAAAGGCTTCGGCGGCGGCAACCAGGTCGGGCAAGTGCTCACCGAAATGGAAAAAATCTCGGGCGGACTGGCAGGTATACGCGATGTGCTGAGTCAGTTTAAACCGAGTAAGCTCGAAGCGGAGGAATTTTAAGGTATAGCCTAGATATAGAAAAGCCCCTGTAGGTATAAACTGCAGGGGCTTTTTTAATGATCAGGCAAAATACCAGGCCCTCGCTCGCGTCCCGCGAGTGTGAGTTATCGGGCGGACTCTGGCCGCTAAAGCCTATGCTATAGGCACAAATGGTGGGACGCCACTGAATTTCTTACATTCGCGGGACGCGAGCGAAGGCAATGTGGCCATTTTTTACATTGTCTAGGTGTAGTGCACCTGGTTTAATTTAACCCTAAGACTTTCAACACAAGTCTGTGAAGACCCCATAAAAAAGCGTGCCCGGAAACTCCGGGCACGCTTCTGCAAACAAACTAACCTAACAATAAACACTCAAATACATTATTTCTTTCTCCGGCTATAGGCCAGGTAGTATACCTGCGGCAACACGATCAGCGACAGGATCATACACACCATCAGGCCGCCCACGATCATAATGGCCAGCGGCTTCTGGATCTCAGAACCCATACCTGTGGATAAGGCCGCTGGCAGCAAACCCGCCGAACCCATGATGGCGATCATGAACACCGGCCGGATGCGGCTGTACACCCCTTCCGAGATGGCCTTCTGAAGCGGTAAGCCTTTTCGCAGATATTCCTTCATCACGGCGATGAGAATTATCCCGTCGATGGTGCCCACCCCGAACAATATGATGAAGCCTATACCTGCCGATATGCCAAACGTGGTGCCGGTGAGCCACAGCGACAGGAAGCCGCCGATAAAGGCAAAGGGAATGGTGATAAGGGAGATGACCGTGTCTTTCAGGTTGCCGAAGTTGACGTAGAGCAGGAAGAAGATCATCAGCAGTGAGATCGGCACAATATAGCTCAGCCGTTGCGTGGCCCGCTCCTTGTTCTCAAACTCGCCTGCCCAGGTCAGCCGGTAGCTGTCCTGCAACTGCACCTGCTCTGCCACCCGCTGCTGCGCCTCTTCCACGGTGCTGCCCAGGTCGCGCCCGCGCACCGAGAAGCCAACGGCAATGTAGCGGCTGCTTCCTTCGCGGTAAATAAAGGCAGGCCCAGTGAAGAAGCCTACTTCAGCGATCTCGTGAAGCGGAATCATGGAGCCGCTGTTGGCGGGCACCAGGATGTTGCTGATCTCCGCTTCTGACTTGCGGAAGGGCTCCGCGTAGCGCACCCGCACATCAAAAATGCGTTCGCCTTCATAGAATGAAGTGGCTGCTTTACCGCCTATGGCCATTTCGATCACAGCCTGTGCGTCGGCCATGTTCACACCGTAGCGGGCCATGCGCGCTTCGTCCAGCTTGATGCGCAGCTCCGGCAGCCCGATGTTGCGGTAGATGTTGAGGTCTTCCACACCCTCCACGTCTTTGATGGCTGCTGCTACCTGTTCGGCGGAGTTCTCCAGCGCAAACAGGTCATCCCCGAAGATCTTGACCACCAGCGAGCTTTTCACCCCGGACACATACTCCTCCACGTTGTCCATAATCGGCTGGCTGAAGCCGAAGGTCACCCCCGGGTATACCGCCAGGGACTGCTCCATCTCCGAGAGCAGGTGCTGTTTGGAGATCTTGCGGGGCCAGTCGCTTTCGTCCTCGAGCTGCACATGAAACTCGATGTTGAAGAAGCCGGTCGGGTCGGTGCCGTCATTTGGCCGTCCGGTTTGCGTAAGCACGAATTTCACCTCCTCAAACTCCCGGAATTTGGCTTTCATTTCCTTGGTCAGCTTCACCGATTCGTCCAGACTCACACTGTTGGGCAGGGTGGCCCGGATATAGAGCGCTCCTTCGTTGAGCTGCGGGATAAACTCGGTCCCCAATCTGCTGAAGCCAAACCCACAGGCAATCAGAAGCGCGGCGAAGAGGGTTAGGGTCAGCTTTTTGTTATAGGCACCCAGCTCGTAGAGCTTGAACATGGCGCCCCGGATGAAATTGGTGATCGGGTTTTCGCGGTCGACCACGTTCTTGTTGAGCAGTACCTTGCACATGGCCGGCACATAAGTCAGGCTCAGCAGTACGGCACCGATCAGGGCATAGCCCAGGGTAAAGGCCAGTGGAGAGAACATCTTACCTTCTACTTTTTGGAAAGTGAAGATCGGCATCAGGGCCACGATCAGGATGATCTGGGCAAAGAAGATAGACTTGGCCACCCCACGTGTCTGCTTTTTGATGATGCCCAGCTTGGAGATCTGGTTAAAGCGCGGCATGCCCAGTTCCTTAGCCCGTTTATCGAGTCCCACAAACACATGCTCCACTACCACCATGGTCCCTTCCAGCAAGAGGCCGAAGTCCACCGCCCCGATCGAGATCAGGTTGGCAGGTAGGCCTTGGATGCGCAGCATGATGATGGCAAACAGGAAGGCCAGCGGAATTACAGAGGCCACGATGACTGTGGTGCGCCAGTTGAAGAGGAAGATAAACACCAGCACCGACACCAGGATGATCCCCTCCACCAGATTCTTCGTTACCGTGCTGACGGTCTTATCGACCAGTATGGTCCTGTCATGGAAGGCCTCGATCTTTACATCTGCCGGCAGTATCCGGGTGTTAAGCTCCTCAATTTTATCTTTCAGCCTGGCGATTACCTCACTCGGGTTCTCCCCGCGCAGCATGATCACTACACCCTGTACCAGGTCATCTTCCTCGTCGAGCCCCACCTGGCCCAGGCGCGGCTTGGCCGAGATCTTCACCTCCGCCACATGCTTCACCAGCACCGGTGTGCCGTTCACGTTTTCGATGAGGATGTTCTCGATATCGGCTATACTTTCCAGCAGGCCCACGCCGCGCACCACATAAGCCTGATCGCCTTTGTTGATCACATCGCCCCCCACGTTGATGTTGCTTTTCTCCACCGCCTCAAACACATCGAGCGGGGAGAGGTTGTAGTTGGCCAGCTCCACCGGGTTGACCTGCACCTCATAGATCTTCTCCTCCCCGCCAAAGCTGATCACTTCGGCTATACCGGTTACGCCCACCAGTTCGCGCTCTACCACCCACTCATGGATGGCAGTCAGGTCGCTGATCGGCCTGGACTTGCTTTTGAGCACATAGCGGAAGATCTCGCCTGTTGCTCCTGAAGGCGGTTCGATTTCTGCTTCTGCTCCTTCCGGCAGTTCGATGCCCTGCATGCGGTTGGAGGCATACTGCTGCGCGTAGAAGTCATCTACGTTTTCGTCGAACAGCACCGTCACCACCGACAGGCCGAAGAGGGAGGTAGAGCGTACCTCGGCCTTCTTCGGGATGGTATTCATCTGGCGCGTGATGGGCAGGGTGATGAACTTCTCCACTTCCTCGGCGCTGCGGCCGGGCCACTGCGTGATGATGCGGGCCCGGGTATTGGTGACATCCGGAAAGGCCTCGATGGGGGTGTTGATGTAACTGATGATTCCCGCTGCCACCAACAGCGCCGTCATGAAAAAGACGATGATGTGGTTCTTGAGCGAGAACGATACTAAACTTTGAACAAATTTATCCATGTTGTGTGTCTATGCCTCCCCCTCTTAGTTCTTTAGCTGGTTGTATATGAGCAGGTGATTCTCGGTCACTACCTTGTCTCCCTCCATCAGTCCTTCCGTCAGACTTTCCTGCACGACCACGGCATCCGAGGTCTGGTACACAGGGACCAAATGCATAATTTCGAAGTTGCAGCTGTCGCGGTAGACCACCACCTGGTGTTTGGAGTTTGAGAAGATCATGGCTTTGGAAGGGAGAGAAAGCAGGCGCTTTTCCTTCATATCCTGATCATCTGTAGCCTGTGTGACCGAAACGTTCACAAACATCTCGGGCTTGAGGAGCAGGTCCGGGTTCTGGAGTTTGATGCGGGCCTTCAGCACCCGCTCTTCGGTATCGAAGGTGTTGGCCAGCCGGTCAATTTTCCCTTTGAATACCTGATCGGGGTAGGAGGAGGCTCTTACTTCCACTTCCATGCCCTGCTTCACGCTGCGCAGGTTGCCGGCGTAGACATTGGCCATCACCCACACCTCTTCCAGGTCCGAGATCGAGAACAGGGGATCATCGCCGGCCTCAATCTGCTGTCCGCTCACAATGTTTTTGGAGACAACATAGCCGCTGAACGGAGCCTTGATGATGAGCACGCCTCTTTCCAGGCTGCCCCCGTAAATCCCCAGGTTTTCCTGCACCTTCGTGATCTCGAGCCGGGCCATCTCCACATCCTGTTGCGCCCCGATAAGCTCACGTTCCGAGGCCACGCCGTCATCGAACATCTCCTGTGTGGCCGAGAGCTGGCGCTGGGCCAGTTTCAGCTGGGCCTGGGCGGTGCGCAGTTCAACGTTCAGGCTGCTCAGCTCCGGACTGCGCACCTCCAGCAGCACGGTGCCAGCCTTCGCGTAATCCCCCAGCGAGAAATTTACCTTCGACACCACGCCATCGAGCAGGGGCACAAAGCGGTAGTACTTTTCCGGGTTGCTCATCACCCTGCCCGTCAGCTGGATGTGGTTCAGTTCGGTCGCGGACCTTACATCGGCCAGCTTCATGTTTTTGGCTAGCTGGGCCGGCAGGCAGTACCCATCGGCAACAGCATCACGCTCCGCTACAAGCTCATCCGGCTGCTGGCAGGCTGTTAGAAGCACAGCCAGACCAGCGGTGGCGGCGATCCTGTTGAAATAGTTGAGGTAGGACACGGGTATCATAAATCGGTTCCGGTTAATAGGTTGAGTTCTTCTTTTTTGGATTCCAGGCTGCGGAGGGTGTCAAAGTAGAGGAGCTTGTTTTCTTTGAAGGCCTCAAAGAAGTCCAGAAACTCCAGCAGGCTGATGTTCTTGCGCTGAAAGTTGCGGCTGACGCCGGCCAGCACCTCGTCCAGCTCATTGATGTAGGTCGCGTCGATGGACTGGTACAGCTCTGACAGCTGCCGGTAGTCCTGGAAGGTCTTCACCACCTCGTTCTGGGCCTCATTTACCCGGAGCGTGTGGAGGTGCCTGCTTTGCTGTACCTGCATTTCAGCTGCCTTGATGTTGCCTTTGTTCCGGTCAAAAAAGGGCAAGTCCATGGCCACGCCGAAGCCAACGAAGTTGAGCAGGATGTTACCACCGCGGTCGTAGTTGGCGTTGAATCGCAGGTCCGGCACGCGCAGGGCACGCTCCAGGGTATGGGCTGCCTCGCTCACTCTGATGTCGGTCTCTGCCACCCTTACAGCCGGGTTAAGGCGTGCAGCCAGCGTCAGCAGGCTATCCAGTGACTGGTCCTGGAGCAGGGACTGATGCGGCAGTGGCTCCGAGTCGGTCAGGTATAGTGTTGTGGCAGGGGGCAGCAGCATGAGGGTCTTCAGCTCTTTTTGCGCGCGGCTGCTTTCCTGCAGCGCCTCGTTCAGCTCTGCGCGCAGGGACAGGTCCAGCGCCCGAATGCGGTAGAAATCGGCTTTGGAAATATTGCCGTTGCGAAGCTGCGCCTCCTGTGCCCGGACAAGCTGTGAGACCACCTGCTGTTGCCGTTGCAGCAGTTGCAGGTGCCGCTGCTGGTAATGCAGTTCCGATAGCATGGTCCTGAATTCCGCCTTGAGCGAGAGGAGCATTTCGGTGTACGCTGTCTGGGCCAGTTCCCGGTTCGCCACCTGCAGGGAAATGTTCTTTTTGCGTTTGCGGGCGGTAAATACCAGTTGCTCCAGCTGCACGGCAAACTGCCTGTTCTCGCCAAAGCCGTTCCGGAAGAGGGGAGGGTTGCCGTCGCCGTTGGCAATCTGGTGCGGCGTGGCCCAGAAGTTGACTTCGCTGATTTCCAGCTCGGGGTTCGGCCAGGCCTTTGCCTGCAGAATCAGCGCCTCTGCCTGGTCAATGCTTAGTCTTTCGGCAATCTGGGCCAGGTTCTTTTCCAGGAAAAGGGCCTCGGCCTCGACTCTTGAAAGCGCCAATGTATCGGGTGTTTGTGCCTGTGCCTGTGTAAGGCAGAAGGGGACAAGCAGCAAAAGCCAGATAACATGCTTCAGAAACTTAATTGTCATGTTGTGTTTGTAGCTATAAAATAGTGCGCTACAAAACTACAGTCACAACATTAAAGGCTTCTTTGACCCGGATTAGACTTAGATTAGAAGAGGATTATATTTCGGTTAAGCGCCGGGAAATACCAGCTTCACCTCGGTTCCCTGGTGCGGAACAGAGGAAATAGAGAGGTCGATGTGACAAAAGTGGGTGATGTGTTTCGTCAGCGACAGGCCTACACCGTGGCCCGGTTTCAGGTACTGGGTGTTGCTGCCGCGGTAGAACAGGTCAAACACTTTTTCCTGTTCCTGCTCCGGTATCCCTGGACCATAATCCTGCACCAGTAAAGCGACCCGCCCTTGTTCGTTCAGGGCAATTCTTAGGGTGACCTTCTGGTCGTCGGTAAACTTGAGCGCATTGTCGATGATGTTGGTGATGGCTGTGGCGATCAGCTCAGGGTAGGAATGCAGCTGCAGCACCTCACTGTCTTCCACCTCCATGATCGTCTCCACTTCCGCATCTGGATACTTAAAATGAAGCTTTTCAAGCACCTCCCAAAGCAGCTCGTCGAGGCGGAAGGGGCGGGCCTTCACATGGGAGGTCTTATTGGCCAGCCCGCTTATCAGGAGCAGCCCTTCAATTACTGAATTCAGCTCTGCCGTGTTCTTTACGATCTTCTGCAGTACCTGCCGGTACTCTTCCGGGCTTCTTTCTTTTTCCAGGTTCAGCTCGGCCTCGCCCATGATGGCAGCCAGCGGCGTCTTCAGCTCATGCGACACATTCCGGAGGAAGTGTTTCTGATGATTCACACCCGCCTCCAGCCTTTCGAGCAGTGTGTTCAACGTCAGCGTCAGGTCGCCCAATTCATTACCCGGTTTGTTTAGTTGAGGGAGCCGGGAATTGAGGTTCTCGGTAGAAATGGTGTTTACCTGCCGGAGAATAGAGGAAAAGGGCTTAAAAGTTTTGTTGGCGACAAGCACACTGAAAATATAGTTGATCAGCACACCCACGAGGAATAGAATGACCAGGATGATCTTCAGCAGGTATAGCCGCTCCTGCCCGGTCACATACACCCCGGAACTGACGATCACGAAATCGCCCTGGTTGTCTTGATAAAATAACCCGGCATGCTGCATCCCATCAGCCTGAAAATTGAGTTTGCCTTTCTTGCGAATCTGGTCCAGGATCTGGGCGTCGACTGGATGGGAGGGGATCTCGGGTACGAAAGCCACGTTGTTGTGGGCATCGTAAATCTGAAGGGTCTCCTGTTCGAGCGTGTTCAGGTACCTCTTTTCATACTCCTGGTACTTCTTCTTGTGCAGTTCGTCTTTCTCCAGGAAGATAATGGCCGACAGCAGGGCGCGGTTCTCCAGCCTGCTGTAAAACGTGTTGGTCGTAAAGCTCTTAGCTAAATAGAAAATGCTGCCAAAAACAAGCAGCAGTGTGATGGCGCAGACGAGGGTAGAGCGGAGGGCAAGCTTTTGTTTAAGATTCATCTGATTTCTGCGCCAGCTGATAGCCACGCCCTTTGATGGTATGGATCAGCTTGGTTGAAAAGTTCTTGTCAATTTTGTTGCGAAGGTAGTTGATGTACACGTCCACCACGTTGGTGTTGGAGCTGAAATGAATGTCCCAGACGGCCTGTGCGATCTCTACCCTGGAGACGACCTTTTCCCGGTTCCTCAACAGGAAGAGCAGCAGATTATACTCCCGGGGCGTCAGCATAATTTCTTTCCCGGCTCGCTTCACCGAATTCTGCTCCACGTTCACCTCCAGGTCAGCATAGCGGTCGGCCTCAAACACGCCCTGCTCCAGCTGTTTTCTCCTCAGGTGCGCATTGATGCGGGCCAGCAGCTCCCGGAAGTGAAAGGGCTTCGACATGAAATCATCGGCACCGGCCTCCAGTCCTTTGATCTTTTCCTCCGGGTTGCCCAGCGCACTCAGGATGATGATGATGGAGGCGATGTTACGCTTGCGGGTGATCTTGCATATTTCGAAGCCGTCTATACCTGGCAGCATCACATCCAGGATCACCACGTCGTACTCATGCTGGCTGATGAGTTCAGCCGCCTTAAAGCCATCTGATACAAGCTCTACCTGGTACCCTTTCTCCGTCAGCCCCTCCTGTATAAAAGAGGCTACGCTACTGTCATCTTCTACTAAGAGGCACTTAATCATGGGGATGTTGTTCTATAGGAAGGTTAAAGCTACTAAAAATTGATCAGAAACTTTTGTCACACGCGTTGCACCAATTGAGGCGGGAGCTTGTTTGCTCTTCTCAAGATCTCTCAAAAAGAGCCGGGGAGGTATAAAAACCAAGACGATGAGGTGAAACAACCTGGAGTCATATTACTGACTTTCGTCTGCTAATCAGACTTTGCCGGAGGCGGAAGCTGGAAATTTATACGAGGCTAAAGCAGTGTCTAAGCATACAGCAGCAGGGTAGAAAAAGCTGAGGGCAAGGCTGTCAATTCCAGCTCACCAGTAGGTATACCTGTTGCACGGCTTGATGCAGTGAAAGATCGATAGGCAGCGCATTAAAGTAAGCGCGATGTACTATCGTAGCCGCCTGATTCCGCTCCTTAGAGATAAGCATTATTTTGAATTATTACAAGTTGATAAATCTTCTAAAAAGCACGAACTTTGTAACTCTATGCAATTGTCTGTCACCTCAATAAACTCCGGAAGCAACGGGAACTGTTACTACATCGGCAACGAGCACGAAGCGGTGCTGGTAGATGCCGGTATCTCGTGCCGCGAGACGGAGATGCGTATGCGCCGCCTTGGGCTGAGCATGCATAAGGTGAAGGCAATTTTCGTGTCGCATGAGCATTCCGATCACATCCGCGGTATACCTGTGCTGGCTAGAAAGTACAAGCTACCCGTTTACATCACACCAGACACCCTGTGCCGCTCCCGCATGGATTTGAGTGGGGTAGAGGTGGTATCCTTCACAGGATACGAGCCCGTGCAGGTAGGAGGACTAAGCGTGACAGGATTCCCGAAGTTTCATGACGCGGCCGACCCGCACAGTTTTTTGGTGGAAGGCAACGGTGTGAAGATTGGTGTGTTTACCGACATCGGTTCGCCTTGCGAACATGTGATCCGGCACTTTGAGCAATGTCATGCCGCTTTCCTGGAAACGAACTACGACGACGGCATGCTCGACCGTAGTTACTACCCCTACCACTTGAAGCGCCGCATTCGGGGCGATCACGGGCACTTGTCCAACCGACAGGCACTGGAGCTATTTGTAGCGCACAAACCCGCTTTCATGAGTCACCTGTTCCTGTCGCACCTCTCCAAAGACAACAACTGCCCGAAGCACGCCAAAAGCCTGTTCGATGTCTGTGCCGATGGCACTGAAATAGTCTTGGCCTCTAGGTATGTGGAAACCGCCGTGTACCAGATCAGCCACCAAGGCGACATCTTCGGCCGCACTTTGACGGTGGAGGATATCACATCGGCAGGGGAGCAGTTGTCGTTGTTTTAGCCTCCGCTTTACATGCCTGTACAATGAAATTCAAGACAAATAAAAGCGACCTTATCAATACTTTAATCGCTGCCATTTTCTTACTAGGAAGTGGTATATGGATGATAGTAAATGATTTGGTGGCAGTTGGTGTCCATAGCAGAACACTTTCTGCATCAGGCTATGGCGGGCATCTGCTAATCTTAGTGAGTTTGATTTTCTTCTACGTTGCCTATCACTGCCTTTCTCCTTTCAGCAAAATAAGGCGGTTTTTTGAAGGTAATAGAAGAAGAAAAAAGAAGTGAGATAAGAGCCTCCAAGACTTGCCTACTAAGTTGTGTAGTATACCTGTGCTGCCAATGATCAGATATATCATACCAGTCTATACCCACGAACGTCAGCAAAAAATCCTCAAGCACGATACGGACAGGTCTCGACCTGTTCCTACCATACCTCACAACTCGAGACTCTTAACTCTTAACTCTTACTTCCTCAACTCTCAAACTCCTAAACTCTCCTCAGTTCGCTTTCTTCAGATACTTGTACAATTCCGAGTCCGTAGACAGCACCACGTTTGTCTTCTCGTCAAACGACTTCTCCAGCGTTTCCATGGAGCGGAGGAAGGAGTAGAGTTTACGGGCCTGGGCGTTGCGGTTGTAGGCGCTGGCGTAAATAGAAGTGGCCTGCGCGTCGGCTTTACCGCGGATTACTTCGGCTTCGCGGGTGGCCTGGGAGGTGATCTGGGCCAGGTCACGCTCTTTGTTACCCTGTATCTTGCGGGCCTCGCCCTGCCCTTCAGAGCGGAACTGGTCGGCGATGCGGTTGCGCTCACTGACCATGCGGTCGTATACCCGGTTGCGCACTTCGTCCACGTAGTTCATGCGCTTGAAGCGGAAATCCAGGATCTGCACGCCCAGGTCGGCGGTGCGTTCGTTGGCACGTTTTAGGATCAGGGCTTCAATTTTGTCGCGGCCAACCGATATCTTATCCAAGTTTTCCAGATCTTCCATCACCTCGTCCGATACCTCCGGTTCGCGGTTGGTGGAGCGCACAATGTCGAGCAGGTCGTGGCTGGCGATGGCATTGCGGGTCTCGCCGTCCAGGATGTCGTCGAGGCGGGATTGGCCGGAGCGCTCATCGCGCAGACGAATGAAGAACTGCAGCGGATTGGTGATCTGCCAGCGAGCGTACGAGTCTACAAAGATGAATTTCTTGTCCTTGGTCGGCACCTGGTTGGCGTCGCCGTCCCACTCGAGGTAGCGCTTGTCGAAGAACTGCACCTTCTGCACGATCGGAATCTTGAAGTGCAAACCAGGTTGGGTGAGTGGTTCGCCCACCGGCTTACCAAACTGGGTGACAATGGCCTGCTTCGTTTCGTCGAGCACAAACACGCTCGAGAAAAGCAGGGTGAGCAGCAGCACAGCGGCCAGGAGCGAAAGTATGTTACGGGTGTTCATGGCTTATTTCTGTTGGGTTTGCGGCTGTTTCTGGCCAAGGTTCAGGAGGGGCAGCACGTTGTTGCCACGCTCGTCTACAATCACTTTTTCGCCTATTTTCGGCAGCAGGCGTTCCATCGTTTCCAGGTACAGGCGCTTCTTAGTCACCTCCGGCGCTTTCACATACTCTTCGAATAGCGCGTTGAAACGGGCGGCTTCACCAGTTGCCACGTTCACGCGGGTCAGGGCGTAGGCTTCGGCCAGCTGAATGGTCTCGTCGGCCTCGCCACGGGCACGCGGAATGATGCGGTTATACTCCGACTCGGCCTGGTTGATGAGTGTTTCGCGCTCCTGCTGGGCCTGGTTCACGGCATTGAAGCTCGGCTTCACAGGCTCCGGCGGATTCACGTCCTGCAGCACCACCTGGTCGATGCGGATGCCGTTTTCGTATTCGTCGCACATGCGCTGCAGCAGCACCTCCATGCTGGTGGCCACTTCCTGACGGCCCACCGTGAGCACTTCGTTCACGGTGCGGTCGCCCACGATTTTGCGCATCGCCGACTCGGACATATCGCGCAGGGCTTTCTCAGCGTCGCGTACCTTGAACAGGTAGTTGTATGAGTTCACAATGCGGTACTGCACCACCCACTCCACATTGGCCAGGTTCAGGTCGCCGGTCAGCATGAGCGACTCGTCGTTGAAATCTGCTTTGGAGTACTGCGTGGTTCTGTCGGTATTCGCCGTTCTGAAACCAAACTCCTGCTTGAGCTGACGCTGCACCGGAATCTTCTGCATTTCCTCTATCCCGAAGGGCAGAATGAAGTTCAAACCGGGCTGCACAGTGCGGTCGTAGTGGCCCACGTACATCACCACACCCTCTTCCTCAGGGCCTACTGTCTTGACGGAAGTGAGCAGGACGATCAGCAAAAACAGTCCGAGCAGAATTTTGCGGAAATGCTTGCTGAGCAGAAACAAATAATACTGGAGTCGGTAATTCGGCTCGGCCATGGGCGGTACATCAATTAGTTGGTAGCGTTAAGATAACTAAAATATCTTAATATTTTGATGTTTTAATAGGTATAACTGCTGGGTTCAGGCGGGTAATTATGTAGGTATAGCAATGCAATGAAAAGCAGGGTAGGGGAAGAGAAAGCTTTTTACAGGCTTTCTTCGTACAGGGTAAAAGCCATCCGGCACTTCTGTTTTTGATATTTTCACTTAACTCCAGACCGACATGAAACAGCTTTTCCCTTTTGTTTTCGCCCTGTTGATAGGATATAGCGCCTATTCCCAGAGCACCGCTATACCTAGTGTTGAGATCCAGCTAAAGACCGCCGTGCTGGCCGCACCTGCCGACAAACGGGAAGGAGCCACCGTGCTGGGTTATAACCAAAAGGGTGAAATAGTCACATTGCGCAAAGGCACCAATGAACTCATCTGCCTGGCCGACGATCCGACCCAGCCTGGCTTTTCGGTGTCGTGCTACCACCGCGACCTGGAGCCCTTTATGGCCCGTGGCCGCGAGCTGCGCAAGCAAGGTATGAGCGCCAACGACATTTTCGATACCCGCGAAAAAGAGGCCAAAAGCGGAAAGCTGACCCTCCCCAAACAACCTACAACGCTCTTCGTGTACAGTGCGACGGATGAGCAGGTGAATGCGCGCACCGGGGAAGTAGTGGATGGCTATTTGCGCTACGTGGTCTACATACCATGGGCCACCGCCGAGAGCACCGGCCTACCGCTCAAACCCGAACAGGGCTCAGTGGCCATGCCCTGGATCATGCATCCGGGCACACACGGGGCGCACATCATGATCAACCCACCGAGAGCCAAAGCAGGGCAGTAGGGAGTTGACAAAACGAAATCAGGTCCGCGGGCTTAGCGATTCAGCAGTTTGGTTACGGCTCTCAGAATCAGCAACGACATTACACCGCTCACCGCAATTATTTTGACCACCCGCTCCGGATCGGGGATGGATCTGAACTTGGTGACACCGTCCTTAATTTCGATATAGCCAACTGGCTTGATGCCCACGCCGCCCCCGCCGCCGGTCCCTTCTTCGCCTGCTTTGGAGCCACTGCCGCCACCGAAACCGTACATGGCCTTGGCGGCAGGTATAACCGTCACGCCGTCTCGCTCCACGGGCTCGCCATAAATGGTGCTGGCATTGGCTGATACACCCAGCCGCTGGGCCAGGCGCTCAATAAAACTGTTCTGCTCTCTTTTTGCTGTCTCTTCCATACCTTCATCTGTTTTAGTACTGCTGATCTATGGTTGTACGTGACGAAATCCGATCGTTCCGGAAAAGCAAGAGAGTAGCAGCATTTGCAGGGTGAGCATCGCCAGCGGGAAGGTATAGGTATAAAAAAACAGACCCGAATGTGCTTCGGGTCTGTTTCGGTGTAGTGGATCTGGTATAGCACCTGCATCGCTGTTGTTTTATTGATTAGCTGTAAGCCTATACCTTGGCAGCTTTCAGGTCTAACAGTTCCGAGAGCAAGGTATAGGAGTGCTGTCGCTTCTCTGGGTCAAAGATGCCGGTTGAGATCATCAGCTCGTCCACCTGCGTTTCATTCACGAAAGCTTCCAGTTCTTCCTGCACCGACTTCTTGCTGCCCACAAAGCTGTAGCGGAGCATCTGTTTCACGGCGTACTCCTCCTGCAGGCTCCAGCGCTCCTTCATGCTCTCCACAGGCGCCTGCATTGGCAGCGCCTTGCCTTGTATCACGTTCAGGAACGACAGGTAAAGGGAAGTGGCCAGATGGTTCGCCTCCGCATCTGTGTCGGCTGCGATCACGTTCACGCAAGCCATGGCATAGGGCTCCTGCAGTTGCTCAGACGGACGGAAACTGTCGCGGTATACCTTCAGGGCATGGTGCAGGGCGGCCGGGGCAAAGTGACTGGCAAACGCGTAGGGGAGTCCCATGATGCCGGCCAGTTGTGCCCCGAACGTGCTCGAACCCAGAATCCAGACAGGTATATCCAGCCCCTCGCCAGGTATAGCGCGTACCCTGGCCGTGCTGTTTTCCTTGCTCAGGTACTGGCGCAGCTCGGCTACGTTGTTCGGGAAGTCCTCCACGCTGCCCTGCAGGTCGCGGCGCAGTGCGTGGGCCGTTACCTGGTCGGTGCCAGGGGCACGGCCCAGACCCAGGTCGATGCGGCCGGGGTACAGGCTTTCGAGTGTGCCGAACTGCTCAGCCACTACCAGCGGGGCATGGTTGGGCAGCATGATGCCGCCGGAACCCACCCGCAACGTAGACGTGCCTCCGGCAATGTAACCGATTAGCACCACGGTGGCGGAACTGGCGATGCCGGGCATGTTGTGGTGCTCGGCCAGCCAGTAACGGGTGTATCCCAGTTCCTCCACATGACGGGCCAGCGCCAGACTGTTCTCAAACGAGTCATGGATACTCTTGCCCGTGCGGATCGGCACCAGGTCGAGTACGGAAAGTTTTACATCAGTCAGTTTTTTATCTGCCATCGTTCTTGGTTCATATGCCGGACAATAGTCATTTGATTTTACAGAAGCACGCTGAATAGGTTAGGCAGCTTTTTAAGATTGCTTTGTGTCTCAAAAGTCTTTTGTCCTTTGTCTAATTTCTTTTGTCTTAGTGCTTGCTCGAGGCTAGCAAACCCCGCCTATTTCGCAGCTGTTGCCTTCCAGGTCAAGTTTTTGGATAGCCGGAGCTACCTGCTGGAACACGTTCAGGAAAGTCTCGGCGGGCTGCGCGCCGCTCACCAGGTACTGGTCGTTGATCACAAAGGCGGGCACTCCGGTTATACCTGCGGACTGCGCAAAGGCTTCCATCTCGCGCACCTCTTTCTTGCCTTCTTCGCCTTCAAAAAAGTTTTCCAGTCGCTCGGCCGGTATACCTTGAGCGATGCCTATCTCCTTCAGCACCTCGGTGTCATTCATGGGGCGGTTATCCGTGAAGTAGGCTTTGAACAGGGCACTGGCAACCTCGTGTTGCACCCCGTACTGCTCTGCCAGCCAGATCAGGCGATGTCCATTGAAGGTGTTGTTCACTGGCATGCTGTCCGAGAAGTTGAACTCGATGCCTTCTCCGGCACCGGCTTCCGTCATGCGCTGATCCATGGCCGGCAACTGGGCCACGATCTGCTCGCCATAATTGCCTTTGAAATAGTCAAGGCGGGCCAGGCCCTCCTGTGGAAGGTTAGGGTTTAGTTCATAGGCTTTGAACGTGATCTCAGCCTCGTATTGATTTCTCACCTGCTCCAGCGCCTTGTGAAGGCGGCGTTCGCCCACGTAGCACCAGGGGCAGTTGATGTCGGAGAAGATGTCTATTTTGATTTTCTGCTTTGTCATGGTCCTATTGTTTAAATGCGTAAGCCGACAGCTACCTACTAGAGGCAGCCGTCGGCTAAAACATGGTAGACTGAAGCTTATGCTTCCAGTACGAATTTTTCCTTCTGGCGTCTTACTTTCGGCAGCTTGGCCAGCCAGTCGTTATCGGCATCGCGGTAGCCGAGCGGCATCAGGGTAACGCTGCGCAGACCTTTGGCAGGCAAATCGAGCAGTTTGTCCAGCGCGGCGGCGTCGAAACCCTCCATCGGCGTGGCGTCCACTTTCTCGGCGGCGGCAGCTACCAGTCCCACCCCAAAGGCAATGTAAGCCTGGCGGGCGGTCCAGTTGAAGTTCTGTTCCTGCGTGTTACGCTCAGCGGTGCTCAGTAGTGTGTTCTTAAAGTCCTGCAGGTTCTCGACAGGTATGCTGCGCTCCGAAGCGGTATGCGAAATAAATTCATCTATATGCGCAGGAGTCACGTCGTCCCAGGCGGCAAACACCAGCAGGTGAGAGCCCTCCTCAATCTGCGGCTGGTTGTAGGCAACCGACCTGATCTGCTTTTTCAGTTCCTCGTCCTCGATCAGCAGCACCGTGTAAGGCTGCAGGCCCATGGAAGACGGAGCCAGGCGGATGGCCTCCAGAATGCGTTCTACTTTATCAGACGGCACACGCTGGCCGTTCATGCGTTTGGTGGCGTAGCGCCAGTTCAGATTTTCAAGTAAATTCATGTCTATACAACAGTTAAAAACCTAGTATTGTTTCATAACTAGGTTACTTTTGGTAACTCAAAGGTATTTCTTAAATTTGTACCTGTCAAGCAGGCACTTTAGCCGCACCAGGTAACATGGAGGTAACTATAGTTGAAAATCAGCGACTTGAGATCCAGAAAAAGATCGATAAAGTTTTGTGCGGCAAGGCAGAGGCAGAACCCTGCTGTCCGATCAAGGACATTCTGGCCCGTTTCGGCGATAAATGGTCCATCTATACCATCCTCACGCTCGGCAAGCAGGAGAAAGTGCGCTTCAACGAGCTGAAAAGCCAGATCACCGGCGTGTCGCAGCGCATGCTTACCGTTACGCTGCGCTCGCTGGAAGAGGATGGCCTGGTGAGCCGCACGGTATACCCCGAAATTCCGCCCCGCGTGGAGTACAGCCTCACGCCGCTAGGGCAGGGGCTGCTGCTGCAACTGCTGCAACTCGCTGACTGGGCCAAGCTCAACATCGGCCAGATTCTGGAGGCGCGGGAAAGGTATGCGCAGAAAGGAAAATCGGGTCACGCCGAGCTGCCGGCCTGATGACCCGAACCGGTTGACTGTAAGTTTATTGAACACCCTACATGCAGAAATATATTTTCAGGTATATTTAAACTCGGATGATACTTTTTCATCTAAGTTTAAATGGCATCTGCATGAAAACTTTGGCACGCGAACAAAAGCTACAGCACCTCTACTGGCGGGCTGGCTTTGGCATCCCTTTCCGACCTGACCAGGCGAGGTCCGGTATTAAATCTGCTGTTCGCGAACTGCTCAAATCATCGGGCCAGGCAGCACCTTTGCAGGTGGCCCTGCCGCATTCCGAAACAACGGGACAGGCCGATGCGCAAAATGCCGACATGCGCCAAAAGCGGCAGCGGGAACGGCAACAAGGCTTTGTGTTGCTCAACAATGCCTGGCTGCAGCAAATGGCCACTTCCGAAGCCCAACTGCGGGAGAAAATGACCCTCTTCTGGCACGGGCACTTTGCCTGTCGCCTAAGAGAACCGCGCTTTGCGCTGCTGCAGCACAATACCCTTCGCGAGCACGCATTAGGCAAATTCCCGGACCTGCTGCAGGCCATCTCCAAAGACCCCGGCATGCTACAGTTTCTCAACAACCAGCAAAACCGCAAACAGCGCCCTAACGAGAACTTTGCCCGCGAGCTGCTCGAGCTCTTCACGCTGGGCCGGGGACATTATACCGAACAGGACATCAAAGAGGCCGCCCGCGCCTTTACCGGCTGGACCTACAATCCGCAGGGAGATTTCGTGTTCCGGGCGCGGCAGCACGACCGTGGCCAGAAAACTTTTATGGGGAAGCGGGGGAATTTCAGCGGGGAAGAAATCCTTCAGATGATCGTGGAGAACCCAAGCACAGCCGAGTTTATGACATCAAAGCTCTATACCTTTTTCGTGAGCGAAGTGCCCAACCCGGAGCGCATTAAAGCCCTGAGCGGCTACTTTTACGAAACAGGCTACGACATATCCAAGCTGTTGGAGAAGATCTTCACGGCGAAGTGGTTTTACGGGCCGGATGTAGTGGGAAGCAAGATCAAATCGCCGATCGAGTTGCTGGCCGGTTTGCAGCGGCAGTTTGAGGTGCGCTATGCCGATGGCCGCAGTCCGCTGGTGTTGCAGCGGGCGCTGGGGCAGGAGCTGTTCAGGCCCCCGAACGTAAGCGGCTGGGCCGGCGGCCGAAACTGGATCGACAGTTCCACGCTCGCTTTCCGGCTGCGCATCGGGCCGGCGCTGCTGCAGGACGCGGCGTTGGAAGTCAACCTGAAACCCGACGACGACACCGAACCCACTGCACCGCGCCAGCGCCGGCAGGACGGCATACGCACCGTACGCGCCAAGGCCAACCTGAGCGGACTGCAGCAGCAAATGCAAGATGTGAAGGACCGGGAGATGATCGAAGCCTTAAGCCAAAAGCTGCTGCAGGTGCCTTTGCGACCGGAAACAGCCGCCTTGCTCACGCAGCATATACCTGCAGGCGCCACGCATGCCGATAAAGTCACCCTGCTCACGCTGCGGCTACTTTCTTTACCTGAGTACCAGTTATGCTAGTTTTCTACCGCTCACTTTCACACGATGGCAACTAATTCCAGAAGAGAATTTATCAAGAAGTCGGCGCTGGCCTCCGGTATGCTGCTGGTCCCCAATTTTCTGCACGGCCTGGACCGGGGCGGCCTGTCGCTGCTGGCCAATTCCAACGGCAAAAGGCTGGTGGTGGTGCAGCTCAGCGGCGGCAACGACGGCCTCAACACCGTGGTGCCTTACCAGAACGACCTGTATTACAAGGCACGCCCCACCCTGGCTATACCTGCCCGTGAGGTGCTCACGCTGCAAAATGGCCTCGGGCTGAACCCGGCCATGGAAAAGATGCGCCTGCTCTATGACCAAGGATATGTGTCAGTGCTGAACAGCGTTGGCTACCCCGATCCGGACCGCTCACACTTCCGCTCCATGGACATCTGGCACTCGGCCAGCGCCTCCGACGAGTACCTGAGCACCGGCTGGCTAGGCCGCTACCTCGACAGTCTTTCCGGTCCCTCAGCCAACTACGCGGCCATTGAAGTAGACGATACGCTCAGCCTGGCACTGAAAGGGGAGCATTATACAGGTATAGCCGTGCAGGATGTGAAGCGCTTTTTCCAGGCCACGAACGACCAGTTCCTGAAGCAGGCGGCCCAACTGCATGCAGAGGAGCATTCGCACCACCAGGTCGACTACCTCTACAAAACCCTGATCGATACGCAGCAATCAGCCGGATACCTGCAGGAGAAGACCAAGGTATACCGCAGCAAAAAAGACTACCCGAACGGCGAGTTTGCCCGCCATCTGAAAACCATTGCCGAGCTGATCGCCTCCGGAGTGGAGTCGCGGGTGTACTATGCGTCGCTCACTGGTTTCGACACGCATGTTCGGCAGGCGGGGCAGCAGGGTAATTTGTTGCGGGAGCTGTCGGAGGGACTCTACAGTTTTGTGGAAGATCTGAAACAGCAACAGGAGTTCGACAATACCCTGATCATGGTGTTTTCGGAGTTTGGGAGGCGCGTGGCCCAGAACGCCAGCAACGGCACCGACCACGGTACGGCCAATAACCTCTTCCTGATCGGCGGGAAACTGAAGCAGGCGGGCATTTACAACGAAGGCCCCAATCTGCAGGACCTCGACCAGGGCGACCTAAGGTATAGCATCGACTTCCGGAACATCTACGCGACCTTGCTTAATAACTGGCTGAACGGCAATGCGGCAGGTATAATCGGTGGTAAAACCCAATTGATAAACGGGCTTATCTAAGGTATAGAAACAAAAAAACCGCTGCTCAGGTATAAGCAGCGGTTTTTTTGAAGTAACTTCTTACGGATTGGCTCTTCCCAGGCTCACATCAAAGGTTGTGCTGCCGCGGCCAGACTTGCCAGCGTCGGATATACCTTCCATAATGGCGCGGTAAGTCGTGTTGCGATCGGCGGCATAAAAGGTCACCGTCGCTTTGCCTTGGGCATTGGTCTGCACGCTCGGGTTCCAGTACAGCGTGGTGCGCAGATCGGGCTCCCGGCTGGCCGGGGTCTTGCCATCGTATTGCGGACTATAGAACTCGCGCACCTTGCTGTAACCCTGCGCCCGGTGAATGATGATGTACTTGCCAGGCTCCACTTCCTGCATGGCCTCACTACCCTGGCGGGTATAGAGCGCAATCACACCACCCGAAGCACGGCCGCCGTACAGGCTGGCACTGGCCGGATCTTTCAAAATCTCAATGCGGCTGATGTCGAACTGGTTGAGCATCGAGGTCGAGCGCTCTTCCACAGGCACGCCATCGATCAGGTATAAGGGGGCTGTTCTGCTGCCTCGGATGCGGGCCCTGAAATCGTTCGGGCCGGAACGGTATACCTGCACTCCGGCAACACGCCCCTGCAGGGATTCCAGGATATTGCCGGAGGGAGCAGCCGGAAGGTCTTTCGCGTTGATGATCGCATCGGCCCTGCGGTGCAGTTTAAAAGGCTGTACCATGTCCGCTTCGCCCTGTATCTCCACATCTTTCAGCAAAATGCCCTTTAGTGTCAGCTCCGGGTTTACCTCGTCTGCCGCTGCCAGTTCCACTTTGCCGGCAGTCAGCAGCTCGGGGCTGGCACTGGCCACAAGTCCCTCACTTTGCGGAGCAGGTATAGCCGGCAGCTCTGGCTGAAAGGTTTGTTCGTCGATCTTTACTTGCAGGTGCTTGCGCCGGCCGCGCGCATCCGTACCCTGCACCACCATGTCCACGGGTCCGCTGAAGTCAAAGCCTTCGAAAGCAAAGCGGCCGTTTTGGTCGGTTTCTGTCGTGATAAAAGCCAGGTGCTGGCCTTTCAGGTATAGGAGCGCCTCGCCGCCTTTCACGGGTTTGCCGCGATCGGTTACTAAAGTGCCACGCACCGCAAGGTCTTTTTCAGGACTATACTGCAAGTCCGGAAACTCACCTTTGGCCATTTGTTGCCAGCTAAACCGACGCCAGCCCTGTGTCATGAGCAGGTAGGAGAGAGCCTTCTGTCGAGCAGCATCATTGCTTTCAAAATAGTAACCCGGGTTCTGCACATAGCCGCGCAGGTCAGAGGTGAGCAACAGGTAAGCGTTGATGTTCAAGCCTTGCAGATCGGGTGTTACCAGCTCATCGTCGGTGATGGCTAGTGAGAAGTCTGCCGCCACCGGTTTGCCCTGTTTGTCGCGGGCCAGCACCTGCATCGTCACCTGCTCACGACCTGCGTAGGTTTTCTTGTCGGTGGTCAGGCTGATGTTCAGGTTGTCGTTGTTGTCGATGAACACCAGACGCTCGGCGAGGGGCTCCCCGCTGGCAGTGGCCAGGTTGAAACAGGCTATACCTGTGGGGAAGTCTGCTTTGGAAATCTGCTTGTTAAAGGATTGTCCCGCCTCCAGATTAAATTGCTCGGTATGCTGCACGGCATCACGACTGATCCCAGTTAGCACCAGCGACTGCCGGCCAGCTACATTACTTTTCACACTCAGCTGCACTTGATTCGGGTCGGAAGTTTCTTCTACGCTTAACACAAAGCCCGTTTGCTTGGCTTCCGGCAAGGTATACTCCGCCTTGCTGCCATCCTCAAACGCCACCCGGGCGGTATAGCGCTGGCCCTGCTGCGGCTGCAGCGCAAAGGCCCCCATACCCAAGTGCGTGTCTTTAAACTCGAGTACTTTTTGGTTCTGAGCATCATAGACTTCACCAGTCAGGGCTATACCTGTTCCATCGGGTTTAGTGGCTTTAAAAGCTACACGGCTCAGTAGCCCATGCACCAGATCACCGCCCTCCGGGAAAAACTGCAAATCAATCTGCTGCGCGGTTTTGGCAGGCTGCTCTTCAGCTGTTTCTTCGCCGATGATGTGGATCGCCCTTCTAAAGAAATTTTCTTCCCCGAAATTGCGCATCCACTGGGTATAGGCGGTTAGGGTATAGGTGCCCAGGGGCAGGTTGGCCGGCAGCACGATGTCGCCGTTGGCCTTGCCATTCACCGTTTTCAGCGTCAGGCGCTCCACGGCTTTGTTGTTGGCATCGAGCAGGTCCACGTACAGTACGCCGCTCTTGGTGCTCGGCTGCAAACTAGCGGCGTCTACCACATAGCCCTTCAGCCAGATCTGCTGGCCCGGCGTATAGCGCGGCTTGTCCAGGTGCAGGTATACCTTTTCGGGCGCGTAAGTGGTGCGCCAGTTGGCAAGGTGGCGCTCCAGCGTTTGGAGCACACCGTTTTGCGGACTCACAAACGCCAGCGAAACTACTGCCAGTAGCAGCAGCATCGGCAGCGCATAAGCCCACCTTTTGGTTAATTTATCTTGATTCATGGCTATCTCTCTTTCTTAAACTTCCCTACTAATGAAACAAGAACCAGTGCAATAATCATTCCCGGAAATGCTATGACCAGAATGCCTTTGTGGTGTGTCAGAACAGCCCTAAAGCAGCAGGGAATCGATACGATTGGCCTGCACCATGTTCTCGCAGGTAGACCAGCTGAAGATCGTGAAACGACCGTCCTGGGAGGCAACCAGTGCAATGGCGTCACGCTGGTCGTGCACGAACTGGGCTGCCGACAAATGTCGTGTGCCGCCACTCAGTGCAGGCTGATCGATGGTGGCCCCTCCGCCAAGTACAGGTTCGGTCATGATCAGCTTCTCTACCGGCTCGCTCCCCGCCCTACGGTCAATCTTGGCGCCAAAGCCGTACAGCTCGTACTTGTCGCTGATGATGGTAGCCCCGTCAACCGCCGTAAAACCGGCCATCGCCTCAATCGCTCGCTTCACTTCATCTTGCCAAAGCGGGTCTTTGTCGTCTTGCTGCAGCAGCAGTTTCGCCAACTCCGAATACGCGGGTCCCACCGCATACCGCATCGGGTGTCGGATGGACTTGCGCCAGGCTTCCGAACCGGAAGGCACTACCAGCAGGATGCCCCCTTTTCGGTGAGAGCGCATCGACACGGCCAGCTGCACCAGCACATTGAGCGACTTATTCCATATCCGGTGCGAGTCGAAGCCCAGCAGCGTGTACAGCAGATCAGGGCACTCAGGTGTATGGACGCTTTGCTCATCCACGATCTTAATCTGGTCACCTGTCAGCACGACCACGTTCACAAATTTGCCGAAGCCGTCCCGCCGGCGGTGCTTGATCACCAGCAGGCCAGGCTCCGACACATCGAGCACAAAGCAAAAGTCAGGGATGCTGCGCGTCATGCCCCAGATGTGCAGGTAGTCACCCTCATACCACACGCCCAGGTGAATGCCCGGCCGCTCCACGCCCGGCCCGATCTTGGTGAGCACGGCGGGGGAGAGGGTGAGGTGGTGCTCGAAGCGCAGCGGCTGCTCTGACTGTTCGGGTGGCAAAAAGGCAAGCGATATTTTGGGCGACTGCCCCTCTTCCCGCCGCAAACTCGCCCAGAAAGCCGCGTCGATCATGGCCTCGATGATGCGGGCAGGTGGAATCGTAGCCAGGTTTTCGCCGTTTTCCTTTTTCGCAGCTTCAATCTGCGTTGCGAAATGATCTTCTGCGATCTGGGCTACTTCGCGCGCGGCCTTGTATGTCGATTTGCCGATCATGTGTTCTCTTTTCAGGTATAGCAGGCAGCGCGCACGGCAAAGCTGATCGCACACCGCCAAAACTTACTATACGTCATTTTTCACGAAACCTGCAGATGCCTACCAAAGAGAGACGGGGAGAGAACAGGTATAGCAAAAAAAAGCACAGCCGCTCCAGAAGGTCTGAAGCGGCTGTGCTCGTAAACAGGCAGGTATACGACCTGCACGGTTATGGTTTAGTCAAGACCACCTTTGCGTGTGGCAGGTCTTGGCTCTGGCCAGCTCATTTTTTCGCCTGTGCGTGGGTTAAGCGGCAACACACTGCGCTCACGCGATACCAGTTCCGGCTCTTCGCTGGCCATGTACGCCAGAATCGCCGTCAGGATCACGTTGCTGCGCACGTCGTCGAACACGATCTTGTCGTACGTGTCGCGGTTGGTGTGCCAGGTATAGTTGCCATAAGACCAGCTCAGGGAGCTCAGCATAAAGGCAGGAATGTCGTGCGGAATGAAAGAAGCATGGTCAGAACCGCCACCGCCCGGGAAGCCAGGGTATGAGGTCTGGATGTCTTTGGTGATATCACGCGGAACGGCGCTCAGCCAGCGACCCATGTAGTCGTAGGCGTTCAGGAAGCCCTGACCCGAGATATTAGCCACGCGACCAGTACCGTTGTCCTGGTTGAAGACAGCCTGCGTCTTCTTCACGATCTCAGGGTTGTCCTCCACGAAAGCGCGCGAACCGTTCAGGCCCTGCTCTTCGCTACCCCAATGGCCTACCAGAATGGTACGCTTCGGGTTCGGGTATACCTGCTTCAGGATGCGCATTACTTCCATCATCAGGATCGTGCCGGTGCCGTTGTCCGTAGCACCTGTGCCACCGTCCCAAGAGTCGAAGTGGGCAGACAGGATCACGTACTCGTCTGGCTTCTCAGAGCCTTTGATCTCGGCGATGGTGTTGAACGTAGGAACCGGCTTCTTGGCGTGCTTCGATTCAGCCACTACTTTAATGCGCGGCTTGCTGCCGTTCTCGGCCAGGCGATACAACATACCATAGTCTTCCAGGGCAAGGTCCACAGTCGGGATTTTTTTCGTGTAGGCGCTGAAAATTTTGTTCACGCCAAAACCCTGCGACCAGTTCGACATCACGATACCGGCAGCACCGGCGTTCTCAAGCGCCACTGGCAGTGTGCGGGCGTTTTTGCCGGTGGCGGCAATGCGCTTGCTCCAGGCAGCAGTTTGTTCGTCGCGCATTTTCTTCATCTTATCAAACGACTCCGGTGTGGCGAACTCTTTCCAGTTGTACTCCGGACGGCCGCTTGCCTGGTTCATGGATACCATCACCATTTTGCCTTTCACGCTTGGCAACCAACGCTGGAAAGCCACAGAATCAGCAAATTCCGGCATGGTGATCACTTCAGCCGTCACCCCTTTGGATGGAGTGGCAGGGCTCCAGGCCAGTTGCATGCCTTCGAGCGTTTTCAGGCGTGGGTGCACCATGTCGATGTGCGTTACGCCGCGCTCCCAGCCACGCCACTCGCCGTAGTTTTGGTTGCGGGCCTCAATGCCCCAGCTCTTGTACTTGTTCACGGCCCAGTCACCGGCCTGCTGCATTTGCGGCGTGCCTACCAGTCTCGGTCCGATGCCGTCCATCAGTTCGTGGCCCAGTTTCTCGAGCTGCGAGTTTTCGGTGGCCATTTTGATGATGTTCTGGATAACAGGGTCCTGCTGTTTCTGTGTTTGCTGCTGTTGCTGCGGCTGCTGCGCGAAAGCCACGCTGCTCACACCACCTGACAGCATCAAGGCCAGCGCCAGAACGTGAATAGGGTTTTTCTTCATGGTTAAGATTAAAGAATAGATTGTTTGTATGATAAGTTAAGGGAATGCCCGCTCAATATAGTCAATTTGTGTTATTTATGCCCGAAAGCCCTCAATAGACTGATGAAAGCGACTTTGGTTTAACAGCCCGTGAAATTTTCAGGTATTGGCGACCGTCTTCAGCCCAGATCGAAGTTCTCCACTTCCTGAACAGCGCCCGGCGCAAACCCAGTGAGCCGGATATTCCCGATCCGCACGCGCACCAGCCTCAGGGTCGGGAAACCAACGGCAGCGGTCATTTTGCGCACCTGCCGGTATTTGCCTTCTGAAATGGTGATGGACACCCAACTGGTGGGACCGTGACGGTCGTCGCGGATGCGGCGGCTGCGCTCCGGGAAATCGGGCGGGCTTTGCAGGCGGAAAACGGTGCAGGGGCGGGTACCGTACTGCTCGCCGTACAAACAGATGTCCACACCTTCCTGCATTTTAGCAATGGCCTCGTCGGTGATCAGCCCGTCTACCTGCGCATAGTATTCCTTTTCCACGTGCCGTCCGCGCACCTGTTCGCTCGTTTTGCCGTCGGTGGTGAGCAGGAGCAGGCCCTCGCTGGCCTCGTCGAGCCGCCCGATGGCCATGGTGCCCGCGGGGAAGTCGTGCAGGTCGCCGAGCAGCTTTTTCTTTTTGGCGTCGGTCACGAACTGGCTGATGTAGCCGAAGGGTTTTTGCAGAATAAAATGCCGGTGCATGTGAGCGAAGGTATAAAAACAGGTATAGATCAGGCCGCAAATTAGACAAAACCCCCGAATTTACCGGCAAACATCGCAAAGGCAACGACCCGTTTAGCGTAATAGGACAAACATAAGACACCCCCGGCCTGGGAACAGGCATACGTCCTGCCTTGTTCTCCCTATACCCTCCCCGGCGACAGCCCGCGTAACTGCTTCCGCGTATAGAAGATAAAAAAAGCCGGTCAGGTATAGGCGTCAATGAGCAAAGGGAGGAAAATTCCGGCCAGGGTCGAACCATCAGAAGCACATCCGTCCTGCCGGCACTTGGTTACATCAAATTATTTTGCTTCATTACATAGTAATTGAGCGTTTAACTTTAGCAATACAAACGTGATTTTTTGGACATTCTTAATAGCAGCTATATTGGGTTATGTTGTGGGGCACTACGTAATGCCGAACCGCAAACTGCGCAAGGCCTTGCACGATGTGCGCACGCAATGTGCCGCTGCACTTGAGGAAGGCAACAAGGGCGTGTACAAGACCATCGTGACCGATAACGGGAAGTCGTCGGAGCTGGTGGTGGAGGTGCGCGAACTGGCCGTTACCAAGACCGGACAGGTGAAGGTGGAATATGTGAGCGCGCAGTACCGCAACCCCGATTTTAGAACAAAAAAGGGCGAGGCCCTGCTGAATGAAGTGCGCGACCTGCTGGGCGAGTACCTGCCCCTCAACGACATCGAGTGGTACGAAACCACCGACCGGCATGAGAAAATTAAAAAGTACCTAAACTCATTGGACCTAATCAACCGCAACCTTTAGAGGTAATAAAACAAGATGGAAAAAACAGAGAAAACAGAGATTACGATCGTAGAGAATCAACAGAAGATACAAGAGAAAGCCCTGGCAATCTCCAAATCCATAGATCCGGCAAACCCGGAAAGTTTGAGCAATTTTGGGGTGGAAACGCAGCGCAAACTGGGCCACTACTCCAACGAGCTGCTCACCAAAGTAAAAGCCAAAGACTCCGGCGAGGCAGGCGAGGCCATCAACGAACTCCTCAACCAGATCAACATGATCAAGATTGAGGAGCAGGAGAAGGGTGGTTTCTTTTCGCGCCTGCCCTTCGTGAAGAAGATTTCGGACAAGTCGAAGCAGCTGGCTACGCAGTATAACTCGGTGTCAGCCAACGTGGACGATGTGGTTGTGAAGCTGGAGCGCACCCGCCAAAGCATTATGAAAGACTCTACTTCTCTTGAAGTGATGTTTAACCAGGCGGTGGAGTACATTCACGAGATCCGTTCGGTGATTGCGGCCGGTAAGATGAAGATTGACGAGATCGAGCACACCATCATCCCGAAACTACAGGAAGAAGTGGAAACCAGCGGACAGGACGAACTGGCCGTGCAGCGCCTGAGCGACATGATCGCCTTTAAGGAACGCCTGGAGAAAAAGGTGCACGACTTCCAGTTGTCGCATACCATTGCCACGCAGTCGATGCCGCAGATCCGCATGATCCAGACCACGAACGATGTGCTGGCCCAGAAGATCCAGAACTCGATCGTGACCGTGATACCGGTGTGGCGTCAGCAGGTGGCCATTGCACTGGGTTTGGAGAAGCAGCGCAAGGCCCTCGAGATCCAGAAAAAAGTGACCGACACTACCAACGAAATGCTTCGCAAAAACTCGGAGCTACTGAAGAAAAACGTGGTGATCGCGGCCCAGGAAAACGAGCGCGGCATTGTGGACGTGGAGACGCTCAAGAAAGTGAACAAGGACATGGTGGAAACGCTTGACCAGGTGATCAAGATTTCGGAAGAAGGCAGCAAGAAGCGGGCAGAAGCCGTAAGAGAACTGGCCCAGGTGCAGGAAGAGCTCAATAGCAAGATCATTGGCACCTTCGGCAAGTCGAAGCAGATTGAAATTGAATAATGATATACAACGGGGATAAGAAAGCAGAAGAACTAGCCGTCCGGCACCGCATCCTGAGCGATGAGCAGGAGGCGGTGCTGGACCTCTATATCCAGCATATCGACAACGTATTTGAAGAGATGAAGCTCTCGGAAAAACTGCAGGTCGAAATCGAAACGCAGCACCTCAAACGTATCCTGTCCAGATGATGGGTTTTTTTCGATCACTTTTCGGAATGGGGCAGGAGAACACCCGCACGGTAGTGGCGCACCCTGGTGCCGCCGATGCCCGTGCCATGCAGTATATCCGGGCTTCCAATGCCAGGCTCAACGCTCTGCACAAACTTTACGAACGCTACCAGCACACACCACATGCCGAAAAGCTGCTGGCCGTTTTCGAGAAGACGAAACTGGTGCACAACTACTTGGTGACGCGCAAGCGCATACAGGAACTGGAGCTGTTTCATGTGCAGAACACGGAACACTTCATTAATACCTTTACCACGGTGATCAACGTGCACGAGCGGCACATCAAAGACAGCTACATACCGGAGCGTGAGAAGCCAAAGCCGCTTTCGCAGGTGCAGAAACCACGTCCGGTTGGGCAGGCACCCCAGCGGCCAGCACCGCAGCCCCAGCCGGTCAACCCCGGTCAGCCTTTCGAGTCGAAGGTGGAGCAGGTGCTCAAGCGCATTGAGTCCGAAACGATCAAAGGCATCTATACCGCCCAGAAAGTAACGGAAATGGTGAAGCGCGTTGCCAACCAGGCACCCATTGCTCCACCAGACGTGATGCAGGCCAAAGTACCCACGCTGGCCGTTCCGGTTGTCGCCATCGATACCTATTCCCGCGTGTTTTATTCTCCGGAATTGGAAGGGGGGGGCACCATGTCACGCGAGATTTCCTTTACATCGTCGGATGCCGACAAAGAGGTTTTTCTGCAGCATGTCGCGAGTAAATTAGCGATTGAAAAAGGGGAACTGAGTTACATTGGCAATACGATGCTGGCTATACCTGACACCAAGGGCCCAAGTCCAGCCCGCCATGTGCCGATTGTACACTGGCGTGGGTTTCCATATGCGGTGAGTTTAATGGATTACCGGTTGTTTCCGGTCAGGATGCATCGGAAGAGTTTTTAGGTTTTAATTTATGGAAGAGCCTCTGTTTTGTTAGAGGCTCTTTTTTTGCCTGACGGGTTAGATATGGCGCGAGCGTTCACGCTCGTGACTACTATTGTGCGGCCTCCTGCCTAGTATACCTATACTTGGCGTAGTAAATGCTTTGGGTATAGCAACCAGTATTGTTTCATAGCTTCGCCTGTGCGGCGGGCACTCACTTTTTTCCTTGATGAAAAAAGTAAGCAAAAAAATCAAGACGATTTTAAACTCGCTGACCGCTCAAACACAAAATCGTCGTTTGTGCACCTGGCACGGCTAATTATTTTATCGTAAGCGTGCAAGTTAGTCTTGCAATACCTGCCAGTGATGTGTGACAGTGCAGGAAGCTACAGAACTTATACCTGTAAATTGGCAGCTACAGAAAGTCCCCCTTCGAAGGGGGCAGGGGGATGTTAATCGTGCACAGGTATGCATATACTATAGCGCTTATACCTAACAAATAGCAGTTCCAAATTCCCCGCCTCAGACAAGGAGGGGCCAGGGGTGGGTGGACCCGGTATAGCTATACCTTTGCTACAATGCTTATACCTGTGAATTTCCAGTGATCGAAATCCCCTCTTGAGAGGGGAAAGGGTGTGTTATAGCAACTGCCTGACCTCCCTTCGACCAAGATCCTTTCAGGATGACAGATAGGATAGTAGTAGAAGGCAAAGTCCCTCTTAGGGATAGGAACCTTTGATAAAGAAGGGGGCACGGGATGACAGTAGTGCGCGAAATCTTTACTTGCAATCAGGTCCACTACATTGAGCTAAAGTATTTCTACTCACCCACACTTGCACTGCTCACACTCCTGCACCGTTTCAAAGCCTTTCAGTGTGCACCCGCTATACCTGATTTCCTCGCACTTTTTCTTACCCTCGTTGTAAAACCATCTTGTAAAGGAAGCCTGGCAAAGTTCATCGGTCGGTGGCCGTTCCATGCAGGCTGCGATGGTAGTTTCACAGTCCTTATCACAGGAGGTTAACCCAAGCGAAGCCGCCATTAGGATGATAAAACCAAGTGCCTTGCATTTCATAAGTCATTCTTAAAGAAGAAGGTATAGCTTCATTTTCCCAATGCTATACTTTCTTCAAAATACGACAATTTCCTGGCCAATGCAGTAGCAGGAGCCTTCGAAAATTAACAAATTCTAAATTAAATACTTACGAACTACAAGACAGCATCGAGCAGCCCGCCTTCTCACTCGCCCAGCCCGGACGAGTCTGAAAGAACTCGTCGAATTTATTTGAGTACGGTTCTTTGATCGCTTCCTGTAGCTTCACTAATAAAGCATCATCGCCTTTCTCCAGCCCCTCAATGGCCTGGTGCAGCAGGTAGTTGCGGAGCACAAAGCGTGGGTTGGCTTTGCGCATCATATCCTGCGAGGCCGAGCGCTTGATCTTGTTCGTGTTCAGTCGCTCCAGGTAATGGCTGATCAAGGTATAGAGCGCGGTTTTCTGCTCCGGTGTCAGGTCATCATACAAAGCCTTCTGGAAATGCTCGGCCACTTCATCTTCATTTTCTACAGACAGCGGCAGGTCGATGAGCAGCTGGTAGAAAATGGTCATGTCGGGTTGGATGTCGGCCAGTGTTTTCTCAAACTGACTGATCAGGTCGCGGTCGAGTTGTGATACCTGGTCGAGGCCCAGTTTGCGGCCCATCATGGCGTAGTATTCCGTCCAGTAGACGTCTTTGAAGGTTTCGAGTGTAGCCACCAGTTGGTCTTTGTCGGCCAGTGGGAGCAAAGCACCCGCCAGGGCACCCAGGTTCCAGTAGCCGATGGAAGGCTGTTTGCCGAAGGCGTAACGTCTGCCGGGCAGGTCGGTGGTGTTGGGCGTGAAGTTCGGGTCGTAATTGTCGACGAAGGAGTAGGGGCCGTAGTCGATGGTCAGCCCCAGGATAGACATGTTGTCGGTATTCATTACGCCATGCACAAAACCCACCCGCATCCATTCTACCATTAGACGGGCGGTGCGGTCCACCACTTCCTTGAACCAATCAATTACCTTGTTCTCGCCGGTGATGTGCGGATAATAGCGGCTGATGGTCCAGTCTACCAGTTGGCGCAGGTTGTCGACTTCCTTGCGGGCGTTGAGCATCTCGAAGTTGCCGAAGCGCAGGAAACTCGGGGCTACCCGCATCACGATGGCACCCGGCTCGTAGGCGGCGTTGCCATTGTAGAACATGTCGCGCAGCACGGGCTCGCCGGTACTCACCAGGCTGAGCGCACGGGTAGTCGGTATACCTAAATAATGCATGGCTTCGCTCATCAGGTACTCGCGCACCGAAGAGCGCAGCACGGCACGGCCGTCGGCGCGGCGGGAGTAGGGGGTAAGCCCGGCGCCTTTTAGCTGCAGCTCCCAGGTTTTGCCATCAGGTGCTTCCCACTCACCCAGGGTAATGGCACGGCCGTCACCCAGTTGCCCAGCCCAGTTGCCGAACTGGTGCCCGGCATAGCAGGCGGCATAGGGGTACATGCTGTCGGTCACGCGGTTGCCACCCAGAATGTCGACGTCCTGCTGCTCTGTCGGGCGGGCGATGCCCAGCTCCTTTGCGAGTTCCTCAGACCAGGCCAGGAGCGTTACTTTCTCCACTGGAGTGGGCTTTGCTTTGCTGTAAAACACGCCCGGTGTCTGGCGGGGCGTGAGGGTGCCGCTATCGTCGCCGGCAAAGGCCTCTACAAATTCTTTCTTATAAATCTTTGAGCTCAGTTGCTCCATATTTTTCAGTTTTAAGTATAAGGTAGCTGGCTTAAGTAGTTCTTTTAAACCTTATGCCAGCCTTTTGGTCTCTCGTTAACAATCTTTGTGCAAGATTAGTTAAATTTAGCAGACTTATCCCGCTTAACCCGTAAGCGGGGAATAGCTACACCTTGCCAAACATCACCGAACAGACTTACATCAACTATGTCAATTACCATATTTAGCCAGGGCCGGAACACGAGCCGCTGGGAAAGCGCCCTGAAAGAACGCCGTCCGGGTCTGGAAGTATACGTTTACCCAAACACCGCTCCTCCAGCTGATCAGGTTGAATTTGCGCTGGCCTGGAATCATCCGCCGGGTGTTTTCACTAGTTTCCCGAATCTGAAATGCATTGCCTCCACGGGCGCGGGTGTCGATCACATACTGCGCGACCCGGAGCTGCCGGAGGGCATACAAATCACCCGCATCGTGGACGAAGACCTGACCCAGGACATGGCCACCTTTGTAACCGCTCAGGTGCTGAACCACGTGCGTGGCCTGCACCGCTACAAGGAGGCGCAGCGCAGCCATACCTGGAAACAGCACAGCTACAAGCGTACCGCTGAGGTGGTGATCGGGGTGATGGGCATGGGTGTATTGGGAGCTCATACAGCACAACAACTCAGCAAACTCGGCTTTAAGGTGAACGGCTGGTCCCGCTCTCCCAAACTGATAGAAGGGATTGGCGCCTACGCCGGGACGGAGGAGTTAACCGCCTTTCTGGAAAAAGCCAACATCCTGATCTGCCTGCTGCCGCTTACCAAAGACACGGCTAATATTTTGAACAAGGACACCTTCAGCAAACTTCCCAAAGGCGCTTACATCATCAATGTGGCGCGGGGGGAACATGTGGTAGATGAGGATTTGATCGATATGCTGGACAATGGGCATCTTTCCGGCGCCAGCCTGGATGTGTTTCGGGAGGAGCCGTTGCCGGAGGAGCATCCGTTCTGGGAGCATCCGCTCATCCACGTCACGCCGCATATCGCCAGCATCACCAACCCGGCTTCGGCTGTGTCGCAGATCCTCGAAAACTACGACCGCATGCGCCACGGCGAGTCGCTCATCAATGTTGTTTCTAAAACCAAAGGATATTAAATGAACCCATTTCACTATGCCTTCAAAGTGAAGGACATCGAATCGACGCGCCAGTTTTATGTGGACATTTTAGGCTGCAAAGAAGGCCGCAGCACAGAACACTGGATCGATTTTGACTTTTTCGGACACCAGCTTTCGGCCCACGTGAGCGCCAACATACCCGAGCCGGACTATTGCGGACAGGTGGCTGGCATCAGCGTTCCCGTGCCCCACTTCGGCTGCCTGCTCAGCTACGAGCAGTTCGACCAAGTGCGCGACCGCCTGGTGCAGCACGCGATACCTTTCGTAGTGGAGCCCTATACCCGCTTCGAGGGTCAGGTGGGGGAGCAGCGCACCATGTTCATCCTCGACCACAGCAAGAACCCGCTGGAGTTTAAGGCTTTCAAAAATCCGGAGGAAGTGTTTGCTTCCTAACGCATTGCTATACCTTTATTAAGTGTAAAGGCCAGTTGCGGAAGTCTGCAACTGGCCTTTGTGTTTGTAAATGAGCTAATCTATACCTGCTAGTCTGCCATTACGCCGGCCTCCTCACCGCATAGATCAATTCATCCTGGTACTCCCCATTCTTATAAAAGGTCTTTTCCAGTTTCGTCTCCAGCACAAAACCCGCTTTCTCGAGGGCGCGCTGCGAGCCGATGTTGTAGCCAAAGGGGCGGGCATAGATGCGGGTGATGTCCCGGTTCGCAAAGCCGTAGTCCACCATCTGGCGGATAGCCTCGGTCATGATCCCCTTGCCCCAGAAAGGCTGACCCAGCCAATAGCCTATCTCCGCATTTTTCCGGTAAATATCCTGCTGCGGGTGTATGCCTATACCTCCCACGGCTTCGCCTTCAACCTCAATTGCCAGAATGTTGGGTGGCCTGCCCTGGGTCACCATCTCCAGAAAAGCCCGGCCTTTTTCGTAGGTATAGGGGTGCGGAAAAACATCTGCCATGTTGCGGGCAATGTTGAAATTGTCCGCATGCTTCACCAGACTGTCGAGGTCTGCCAGAGTCCAGGGGCGCAGTTTGAAATCGCTCATATGTCTGCCTAAGGTATAGCTTTTGCGAGTCCCTTACTTCAAGTGCTGCTTAAAAAAATCTACGGTGCGTTGCCAGGCCAGTTCGGCTGCTGCTTTGTCGTAGCGGGGCGTGGTGTCGTTGTGGAAGCCGTGGTTGGTGCCGGGGTAAAAGTGGGCTTCGTATACCTTGCTGTTTGCTTTCAAGGCAGCTTCGTAAGCAGGCCAGCCTTCGTTGACGCGCTCGTCGTGCTCGGCATAGTGGAGCAGGAGGGGCGCCTTGATCTGGGGCACGTCTTCAACGGGCGCCTGACCACCGTAAAACGGAACAGCTGCGGCCAGATCAGGTATACGCACGGCCATCATGTTCGAGATCCAGCCGCCAAAGCAGAAGCCCACCACGCCGGCTTTGCTATTGCAGTTTTTGTGGTTTTTGAGATAATCGTGCGCCGCTATAAAGTCCTCGAGCATCTCGTTGCGGTCGCGCTGGCTCTGCAGGGTACGCCCTTCGTCGTCCGTGCCCGGGTAGCCGCCCAATGGCGTGAGGGCATCGGGTGCGAGGGAGACAAAGCCGGCCAATGCCGCCCGGCGGGCCACGTCCTCGATGTGCGAATTCAGTCCCCGGTTTTCGTGCACCACCACAATGCCCCCAAGCTTTTTCTTTCCTTTCGCCGGCATCGACAGCAGCGCCTTGATCGGTCCGCCGCCTTTGGGAGACTGGTAGGTGATGTACTCCGAAACAATGCGCGGATCATTGGGAGCCACCTGCACTTTGTTCTGGTAATCCGGCATCAGGAAACTCGCCAGCGAACCCACCGTGAGTCCGCCCACCGCATAGATCGAGAGCTTCTGCATGAAATCGCGCCGGTTGATGCGGTTATGGGCATAGTCATCGTAGAGGTCGAACACTTCCTGCTTGATGTCTTCTTTTTTGATCTCGTCCATAGGGGCTGGGTTTTGCTGATTGGTTTGAGAGATATTGTTTGCTATATCTGCAAGGTACATTCAAAGTGCCAAAACATGCTTTAAGTTAGTGAAAATGAGTTGAAAAGAATTGGTTGGGGTATCAATTTTTTTGAATGTAGTAAAGTGGTCTTCCCGGCAAAACCTATACCTTGGCTTACTTAAAGCCTGAGGTCATACTTTATACCTTCGCATAACCAAGTTCCTCTATCTCCTCGGTAGTCCTAACCAGATGTGTCTTCCCATTTGTCAGGAGGTATAAATTATCGCAAATATCCAACACATGCCTAAACATGTGGTCGGTTATGATCAGGCCTTTGTTTTGCTTTTCCTCTGAAATGAAGTCCTTCACCTTGTCAATCTGTATCGGATTCAGATGGGTGAAGGGTTCATCCAACATGGCAAACTGAGAGGTCGACTTCACAACGGAATAGATTTCTACCAGCCTTCTTTCCCCGCCAGACAGGCTGCCGATGGTTGATCTATACCTGGACGTGAATACCGGAAATCGATCCACGAAAGACGGATAATCCAAGTCAAAGTCACTGAAAATTCTTTTCAGACGGATATGAGGTGGTATGAAGTTGAACTGCGGAAGGTATAGCAGTAAGTCGGGCCGCTTAAAAGCCTCGAACTGAATTCTGTTATCAAACCGGATGGACTTGTCACACTTCAGGCTACCGTAAATGATTTTCATCAGACAGGATTTGCCTTGCCCGTTCCTGCCCAACAGGCCCGTTATATTTCCTGTTTCGCATTTTAGGTAGATGTCGGAGAGTATTCTTCTGCCATCAAACGCCAATTGAATACTGTCGGCTTCCAGTTTGTGCATCATCTGAAATTGTAAGCAAGAACGATTAGCGATATGAATAAGAGGATGTCAAAGACCAGGGTAGTGGTCCAGAGCAGCGCCCTCGATATACCCAGGTTTTGATAATAATAGTAATGGTTGCTTTTATAGCTGTTGATGAAATAAAATATACTGCTCAGGGTAGCTACCTTAAACCAAAACAGGATGCCGAAGATCTTGAAATCGTAATCCCAAAGTAACTTGATGCAGCACAATGTGATCACCAGCGATGCCAGCATGAAACTTCTGTAGAAGGTCCAGATAAGTCTTACTGTTTTGAATGGCTTCATGCTGGTTGACTGTTTGATCATGGATTTGAATAGGGATTTTGGCGGTCTTGAAACTCTTCTCTACTTACACAAACCGGACTTTTTTTCAGAGCTGAGAAACTATCATTTAGAAATCACCTGCTATCAGCTATATACCTTGTTTTCTGCTGCCTTCCGAGGGTTTAATGCTTTTCTGATTTGCTAAAGAATCGTTCAGCGTTCTGATAATACAACTTTCGTTTTTGAGCGTTTGATAAGAAATCAAGCGACTCGACCGCATTCAGCACTTTCAGTATATCCCCATTGTCTGTGCCGAACATGATCCGGTCTTCAAGCCCTGCGTCCAGGAATGCTTTCATGATGGTCGAAAACCTCTCTGCTGGTACAATATCCGGGTTAGAAATAACGGAGATATCCGTGTAGACCAATTCATTTTCCTGCATGATGCTGATCGTTTCTTGATAGTACTGATCGCCGCTGTGCATAATCCAGACTTTCAACTTCGGAAAGCGGGAAAGAAGCGGTTTCAACAGCAACGGATTTCCCATTTCCATTCTGAAATTTGGACTGCCATGATCTGGACCAGCACCTCCTGTATGAATTCCTACAGGCAGGTTGTATTTCAGTGCCAAGGTATAATAAGGAAACAGTAAAGAGTCAGAAGGTGAAATGCCATAATATTGATTTAAAATCTCACCAAAGTAGTCGATCCTCTTTTTCTTAATTTGCTGTTCTACCCAACTGACGGAAGGCCACTCTTCGCCTGTAAAACAGGTTTGCAAGCTGTAGGGCACTTTTCCATTGGCACAGGGAAACATCAGTCCATGGAGGAAGTTGATATTAGAAAAGTCTCTGTAGCTGTTTTGTAAGCTCCATGAAGTGCTGATGGCGGCTTTGTAAACACCAGCCTTTTGTAAGGCAAGTACTTGTGCCGAAGGGTTCTCCGTGCCATGCAGGTGTACGTCAAAAATCTTTTGCGCGGAAGCTTCAAAACGATCCAAAAGCGTCATCCATCCTATTAAGACAAATAAAATTAAGCGTGTTTTCATTTATTCATTCTAATAGGATGGACACTGGTGTGGTTCGAAGCAAGGGTCAAGGTATTGCAAAAGCGGGGACTTTTAGCATAAAAGTTCGATCGAAGAAAAAATGTCGAACATTTGCACAAATGTTGACTCGAGTCCATCCAGCCCCGCTTTTGCAATACCTTGTTATAAGCCGATTTTTTTAATTTTATTTTACTACCGTGGCTTCAAACTCCACCTTTAAGGTTTCAAAAAGACTTTTTACTTCCAATACGGTCGATGTTTGTCTGATTTTGTTCTCAGTTATCCAATTTTGAATGATGTCAAAGTTTTCAAGTAATTCATGGTTTGAAGTAGTATAGATATTTAGTCTGACAATGTTTTTCAACTCATAATCAGCCTCCCCAATAACTCTTTCTAAATTTTGAATGGCCTGTATTAATTGGGAACGCATATCTTCATTACTTGAGATGCCCTCATCGCTTATGGCTGTTTGCCCTGAAACATACAAAGTGCCTTCTGCATTTTTTACTTCTACTGCCTGCACATAGTTTCTCGCATCCTGCCAAGTCCAGGGATTGATAATGTTTTTTTCCATTTCTGATTCATTTAAAATTTTACATATTTTACTTGATGCAAAATTCCCATTATCTATTGGCATGGACGTGTGACCGAAATCACTTTCTTAACGTGTTTTATACAATCGGCTCAAAGTTTCTCTCGAAATGCCAAGGTATAAGCATAGCACGGATTTTGGAATCCTCTGTAAAAGAGACGGATATAATTGCAGGAATTGTTCATATTGTTCTTTGGGCTTGTGCTTCAGCAGGGAAAGAATTCTATTTTGATTGGCGATATGCCCTTTTATAGATTTCTCAAGAAAATATTTTGACAAGCTGTGTTTATCCAATATCGCCGTGTAATCATCAAAACTCAACCCGTAAGTCTCGGTGTCTTCTAGGCATTGAAGTGTTAATGTTGATTTGGTCTGATTATAGAAAGCTGGAAAGTCTGTTTCCCACCAGTTTTCGTGAGCGAATGATAAAATAAATTCTTTATGATCATCATCAAAACAGGAGAGCTTCACCAAGCCTGATCGAATGAAATAAACATGCTTAACCAGATCGTTTTCTGCGATGATGAAAGCTCCTTTTTTGTATTTTTTATAATGAAAAAGGTCTTTCACCTCAAGAAACTCGCTGTCACTAAGGCTTGCGAACAGGTCTATATCATCTTTTTTGATAGAAAGGTCAGCATCTTGCATGGATTTCTTAATCAAAATTATTCTGGTTTCAGTTTTGTCCTAAAGGAATGGCTTTTTCGTCGTATGTCCGGACGGTCGGAAAGGACAAGCAATGCTGACATAATTTTTCTAACTGCCCTAATCAAACTTAAAAAGTGCGCTATTGCTACTTTGCCATTTTGACCATTGGCGTTAGCCGTAAAGGTCATTTTATGTTAATATCATTCATTTATCAAAACTACGGATCTGGCTTTCGTTGCAGGGAGTGGTTAAAATGACTTGTACCGGTTGGGATATAAGGTGACAAAGCTACTGTAAAGGTGTGGTTGTACAAATTTGTTCTTATACTTCTGCTAGTCTGTTTTGATAACCTAATGACTTAATCTTGATTTGTATTTCTTTATCTATTTTCACTTTTGAGGTATAAAAGCCGAATGTTTTCAGTGATTTCGGAAGTCTCTTCTCGACTAAGTTATCAAAGTCAAGCCCAGTCTTGTAAATCCATAGCCTGCTGAGTCTTTCCAAGTTTTCTAGTCCGTCAAGGAGAGAAAAGGACTTACAATTCAGAATAGTTACTTCTTCAAGATGATGAAGCGTTTTATCAAACACCAGTTCAGTTAGCTGAATCTGGTCTTCGATTTGGAGCTTCTTTAATTTTTTAAAGCGGGTAATATTCTTTAATTCGTTGAAGCCTCTCACACGTATGATTTCAAGCTCTTCTATATCGTTGTCTTCTATTTCATAGATATCGCTTCTACCTCCCAATATCAATTTCAGAGTCTTTAACTTTTTTAAGTTATTTACAAAGCCGATAGGTGCTTTGCTTATTGAGTTAAGTGATAGGTATTCCAAATTTTTAAGCTCACCAATTGCTTCTATGTTTTTGGTGTGACTGCAACAAATCAAGTACTTAAGGTTCTGATACTCTCTCAGGTATTCTAAGTTCAAGGCCTTAGTCCTTGTGTCAGAAAGCAACAGCTTTTGAAGTGACTTTAAGTTTTCAGAATTTAAGATTTCAGTCTCTTTTAGCTCAAAGAAACCAAGACTAAGGGTATGAAGATGCTTCAGTTTTGTCAGGAAAGTCAGGTTTTTTGCATGGTAAAGGCAATCCACAAACAAGGACTTCACATCTGGCAGCTTTTCAAGAATTTGGGAGTCAAAGTATCTATTATCTTCATAATGCCCATAGAACCTAATCTCGAGTAGCTCACTATTCCTTGCGCACAGCGCATTAAGCTCAGCAAGAATCTTGTCATCATAGACTTTTTCTGAAAACTGAATGACAACAGTTTTACTTTCACTCAAGTCAGATTCTATTAAGTTGGTATCTAAATAGGCTGGATTATGTATTCTGTTAAAAAGTATCATTCAATTTTGTACAACGGACTTGGGCATAAGGCGGCGTAGCTGGCTTATCGGTGTGGTTATGAGTTTACTCTTTCTTCAATAAGCTCTATTTTATATTCTGATTTACTTAGTACCCCTTGGTAGATATTTACATGCAGGTATCTATGCTCATTGAGTATTTGCAGTAAATTGTTCTTGAAGCTAGGACTAATATTTACTCCTAAGAAGACACATTTAATAGCTGAAGAATCAAACCGGAACAGATGAATTTCTTGCTCATTAGATTTTATTACTTTATCAGAGTCTTCTAAAGTTTGCATGAAACGAACTTCCTCTTCGTACTCCCAGTGCTTACTTTTTGTAAGTAATATGTTTTGAATAAGAGACTCTAGCATTTCCTCTTCTCTCACGTTGGAGTCAATAAGAGTTAAATTAGGTCTTACTTCTGAGTACCTAACCTCATTTAACCTTCTTAATAAATCCTTCTCAGTTTTAGCTTTATTAAAGTAATTATAGTGCTTTTACAGCAGCTCTCCAACTGACACAATATTTTCGCAGTACGTGTCAAATCGCACAATTAAATACTCTGTAAATCAAGCTATTAGACTAAAGTGTAAAGTTTTCTTCTAAATGAATGCAGCCATTTCTCTTGCCAAGGTATAGCCAGCATGGTGTTCAATGAAAGCAGAAAAGTATTTAAACGTTTATAAACGCAATGATACGTTTCAGAAAACGGATGTCGCCCGTATCAGCGCTGTACTTGGCTGGTTTTTGCCTGATTGCTTGCCCCTCTAAGAAAACGCTATACCTACGGCATGATCCTCAAACTCCGGCCCCGCCTGAGCAAGGTATAAAACTGCTCGCGGTGCTTCCGGAAGGCGTAGGTGGAGAGAAAAGCGGCAGCGGAGCCGAGTAGCATGGAGCCGAGCACATCGCTGGGGTAGTGCACACCCAGCGCCAGCCTGGAATAGGCAACGAGGACGGCCCAGGTCAGCAGGAGGCCGCGCAAGACCGGGTGCCGGAACATCAGCACCAGCACGATAGCTGCTGTAAAGGCATAAGCCGTGTGGCCGGAAGGGAAGGAGGGACTGCTGGCCTCCGCGATCTGCTCAATCGTGTCGTGCGTCACAAAAGGGCGCGGTCGGTCAACGGTATACTTCAGCAGACCGATAAACAGGATATTCAGCCCCATAGCAAACACATATTGATAGGCTTTCAACTTCAGCGAAGCTATCTTTCTGAAATGCCCGGCCAAGTATAGGTATAGCGGCACGCAGGCCCCTAGTCCGTAAGCCGATACGGTGAGGGTAAGCAGTAGATAATCCAGGTCGGTTGCCCGGCTGCTATTGAGTAGCTCCAGCGTGGCTATATCCAGTTGAGCGAGGGTTTCGAAAAGGGTAGTCGTCAGTATGAGCAGTAGCGTAGAAGGCAAAAACATGGGTAAGGGTTAATTCTTATTATTCCTGCTTTCTATACGGGGCTTTTCGGATTTCATTGCCCGAAACGCAGCATAAAAGTAGTGCCCTCTCCGGGCGCTGACTGTACCTGTATAGTGCCCCGGTGTAGCAGCACAATTTGTTTACAAAGGCTCAGCCCGATGCCGCTTCCCTGCTTCCGCGTGCTGAAAAATGGGATAAAGATTTTCTCCTGCACTTCCTGCGTCATGCCGATGCCATTATCCTCAACCCGGATCACTGTTTTGTCATCTGGCGAGGTATAGGCAGACAGTGTGATCTGAGGAACCGGCACCGTTTTCACCGCTTCCATGGCATTCACCAGCAGGTTGATGAGCACCTGATCCAGCAGGGCAGCGTCGGCATGCAGCGTGAGGTAGGGGCTAGCCAGGTGGAGTTCCAACTTTATACACTTTTGCGCCAGGGTGGGCAGCATCAGGCGTTGCAGGTTCGCGAAGAGGTCTTTTACATGCACCGTGTCCAGGTTCAGCTTCGTGATCCGGTTCAGGTTGCGGTAGGTTTCGGCAAAGCGCAGCAGCCCCTCGCTTCGCTGCTTGATCGTGCTTATACCTATTTCCAGGTCCTCCAGGTCTTCGGAGGTTATACCTGTGGGCTGGGTTTCCTGCAGGCGGTTTTTCAGGGTGTCGGCCAAAGAAGAAATAGGAGCAACCGAGTTCATGATCTCGTGCGTGAGTACGTTGAGCAGCTTCTGCCAGGCCTGCGACTCGGTCTCGTCCAGGGCTTCGTTCACGTTCTGAAAGGCCACCAGCTTATACCGGATTCCTTCATTCTGTAACGCGGTGGCCGAGAGCAGCACTTTGGTGGTGTGCTTCTCGAAATGGGTGGTATGCGCCGTCGCGATGCGGGTGTGGCCAGGCTCCAGGGCAAGAATGGCCTCGTACAATTCCTTGTCCCGCTTAGACAGGTAATGGATCGTTTTCATGAAGGGCACGTGCAGCAGCTTCCGCAGCGACTCGTTCATGAGCACCACCTCGCCGTTTTCCACGTTGTAGGACAGAATGCCGGTTTCCACCAGTTCCATCACTTTCTGCAGGTTATGGTACTGGGTCTCTTTTTCGAGCGTGATGGTTTTGAAAGTGGAGTTAATCTCGTTAAAGCCCCTGCGGAGCGGCTGCAGCTGGGTATAGACGTGCTGTTCGTCGAAGTGCCGGGAGAAGTCGCGGTAGTGCACCGACTCGATGAACTGGTTGAACTCGGTCTGGGTCTTGCGCAGGAAGCGGAGCAGGTCCACCACCTGAAACATGAACACCGGCAGCCAGAACACCAGCGCCTCCGGCCAGCCCTGCATGACGACGAAAGCCGGAATGCTCAGCGTAACGAGCAGCAGGGCCACCCGCGCAAGCAGCGCCCATTCCAGGTTTTTAAAGCCCATACTTGTTCATGCGTCGGTAAAGGGCCGTTCGGGTGATGCCGAGCTCTTTGGCGGTTCGGGTCAGGTTGCCTTGGTGCAGTTGCAGCACTTTGTTGATGGTCAGCTTCTCGAGCTCCTCCAGGTTGGTGCCGCGCTCCAGCTCTTCGCCTGCCGGCGCCGCCTCGATGGGGGAGAAGAGAATGTCAGCAGCGTCGAGCAATGCCCCGTCGGCCATGATCACGGCCCGCTCGATGGCGTACTGCAGTTCCCGCACATTGCCCGGAAAGAGGTAGTGCAGCAATTTGTCCTGGGCGGACTTGCTGAGCTCGGGCACCGGCTTCATGTATTTGTGGGCATATACCTGGGCAAAATGTCTGGCAAGCAGCACAATGTCCTGGCCCCTTTTGCGCAGCGGCGGTATGAGAATCTCCACGGTATTGATGCGGTAGATCAGGTCCTTCCGGAAGCGCGCTTCGTTGGCCAGTTCGCTCAGCGGCACGTTGGTGGCGCAGAGCAGGCGCACGTCAATATCCACCGGCTCGTTGGCCCCGACGCGGATCACCTGACGGTTTTGCAGCACGCTCAGCAGCTTCGACTGCTGGTGGAGCGAAATGTTGCCGATCTCATCCAGAAAGATCGTACCGCCCTGCGCTGCTTCAAAGCGCCCGGCGCGGTCCTCGCGCGCATCGGTAAAGGCCCCTTTCTTGTGCCCGAACAGCTCGCTTTCGAAGAGAGAGTCGGTGAGCGCACCCACGTCCACCTTCACGAAAGGCTTGGCCGCCCGCAGCGACTGCTCATGGATGGCTTTGGCTACCAGTTCCTTGCCGGTGCCGTTCTCACCCAGTATCAGGATGTTGGCATCGGTGGGGGCTATCTTCCGGATCTTGAGTTTAATGTCCTGCATCACATCCGACTCGCCCAAAAACGTTGTGCCGGGAGAGGGAATTCCTGCTGTAGCAGCTGGTGCTTTGCTGCCACCCGCTTTCTGACTGACGGCACTGTTAATGGTGCTCAGCAGCTTCTCGTTGTGCCAAGGTTTGACTACAAAGTCAAAGGCGCCATCTTTCAGGGAGCGTATGGCCAGGTCGATGTCTCCATAGGCCGTGATCATGATCACCGCAATCTCGGGGCGGAGCTCCTTCACTTTCTGTAGCCAGTAGAGGCCCTCATTGCCGGTATGAATGGCGCTCTTGAAATTCATGTCCAGCAGGAGAACGTCAAAAGCCTGTTGTTTGAGCAGCGCAGGAAGCTGCTCCGGGTTCTTTTCCGTCACGATCTCCCCAACATGCGGGCGAAGCAACAAGCGGACTGCCGTGAGTACATCGGCATCGTCATCAACGACCAGTATGGAGGCCTTTTTTAGCAGCATAAGCACAAATCATAATTGTAGATAAATTAACTATAATTATGCCATTAATACAACTGGTTGATTACGAAGCTGAAACAGGCATCTCCCGAAACGAGGGCGGGCGAATTCGCACACCTGTTGCACGGAAATGTACGGATTGAATACTGGTATGTGACATAAATAATTGATGTTCAATAAATTATGATTGTGGCACACGCTCTGCCTATGATCCGCTAATTAACTCATGCACTGTATGTTCAGAAACTACTTTAAAACCGCCTACCGGAATTTATTAAGGCACAAGGGCTTTTCCTTCATCAACATTGCCGGCCTGGCCCTCGGTATCACGGCCTGTTTGCTCATTGGCCTGTTCGTGCACGACGAGTTGCAGTACGATAAGTTCCTGCCGGAAGGGGAGCAGGTATACCGGGTGTATAGCGATAAGTCGGCCAAAGAGGCTGGCGAGATGGTGGCTCCGGTACCACCTATGTTTGCCACTACCCTGGAGCAGGATTTCCCGGAGGTGGAGCAGACGGTGCGCATTCTGATGGTGCAGTTCGATGCCAACAACCTGGTAGAGGCCGGAGACAAGCGGATCTACGAGTCCGGCCGCTTCTTTGCCGACCCCGGCTTTTTCGAGATTTTCCAGCTGCCGTTTATCTATGGCTCCCCTGAAAAAGCCCTGGAAGATGCTTCTTCTATCGTGATTTCAGATGAATTTTCGCAGCGGGTGTTTGGTGACGCCAACCCTGTGGGCAAGCAGGTAGCGGTGAACCACCTGCCTTACATTGTGCGGGGGGTGTTCAGTACCAAGGAGCGCTTCCATCTGCCTGTCAACTTCATACACGCACTGGAGGCAGCCGAACTTCCGGCCGAGCGCATGAAGAGCTGGAACTGGCAACAGTTTTATACCTATGTTAAGTTGAAGGAAGGGGCCAACCCGCAGTTCCTGCAGGCGAATTTCAGGGAGGTTGTGGCAAAGCAGCGTAATCCGGACAACAATGAGCCTTACGATTATAAACCAGTGCTGCAGCCACTCGATGAGGTATACCTGCACTCAGCGAGCTTCAAGCACGACCAGGCCATTCGTGGTAATATCACCTACGTGCGGGCGCTAAGCATTATTGCTGTATTCATCCTGCTGATTGCCTGTTTCAACTTCGTGAACCTGGCCACGGCCAAGTCGATGCAGCGGGCCAGGGAGGTAGGCGTGCGTAAATCCGTAGGGGCCAGCCGGGGGCAGCTCGTGCTGCAGTTCCTGGGCGAGACGCTGCTGCTCACCCTCATCAGTGTGATCTTCTCTGCTGCGCTCGCTTCCCTGCTGCTGCCTTCGCTCAATGCCTTTACAGGCAAGGAGATGAGCTTCAATTTCTTTACAAACCCGGGTTTGCTCCTGCTCCTGCTGGGGCTGACACTGGTGGTCGGCCTGCTGGCAGGGTTCTATCCGGCGCTGGTGCTCTCAGGTTTTCAGCCAGTAAAGGTGCTGAAGAGCGCCGTGGTGGTCGACAGCAAGGTAGGCCGCATCCAGTGGTTGCGACACGGGCTGATCGTGGTACAGTTTGCCCTCTCTATCTTCCTCATCATCTGCGCCTTTGTTGTTTACCGCCAGGTGTCCTACCTGCACAACAAAGACCTGGGCTTTGACAGGGACCAGATCATGTTCTTCCAGATGCGGGGTGAGGGGATGTTCAACAACTACGAAACGTTTAAGAACGAGCTGCGACAGGTGCCCGGCATCCGGAATGTCTCCATTGGCTACGGCTTTCCGGGCGATGCCACGGCCGGCGATGGGATCATTGTGCCCAGAGACGGAGAGCAGGTACACCATGGTGTCACGCATCTGATGGTAGACTATGACTACATCAACACACTGGATGTGAAGGTGCTGGCCGGAAGGCCTTTCTCGAAGGCGTATAAGACCGATGCTGATCACGCATTCATGATCAATGAAACGGCGGTGCGGGAGCTGGGCTACGGCACACCTGAAAAGGCGCTGGGACAGACGCTGCGCTGGAATGTATGGAACGACACTGACAAGGATACTCTGAAGGAAGGAAAGATCATTGGCGTGGTAAAGGACTTCCACTTCAAGAGCCTCTACGACAAGGTGGATCCGACCGTACTGCAGATCTTTCCGGGGGCCAACTGGAAAGTAGCCGTGAAAGTAGATCCCCAGAACATTGCCGGCACGATAGAACAGGTGGAGAAGGTGTGGAATAAATTTGCACCCGACTACCCGATCGAGTACATCTTTATGGACGACAACTTCGAGAAGATGTATAAGGCCGAAGACAAGCTCAAAACCCTGCTCTGGATCTTTACAGGTATGGCCATTTTTGTAGCTTGCCTGGGGCTGCTCGGTCTGGCTGCCTATGCTGCCGAGCGCCGCAAAAAGGAGATAGGTATACGCAAGGTGATGGGTGCCGAAAACTCCGATATCGTGATGCTGCTTTCCAAGGAATTTCTGCTGCTGGTTGTGTTGGCGGCGCTGCTCGCCTTCCCGCTGGCCTGGTATGCCATGCAGACCTGGCTGGAGGACTTCGCCTACCGGATCGAGATGCCAGCGTGGGTGTTTCTGTTCGCGGGTTTGTTTGCCGCCGCGCTGGCCTTTGTCACCATCAGTTACCAGGCACTGAAGGCAGCCATGGCCAATCCGGTAGCGAACCTACGCTTCGACTGATTTGGCTCTGAATCATGGGTGCACCTCTGTCGGGCACATCAGCGGTATGTGCAGTAGGCTGACGTGCACCCTATACCTTATCCTGGTGCCTGAAAAAAAGAGCACCAAATGCTGTAACCTTCTCCAAAACTGAAGTTACCCTTTGTATACATCAACTTGGTGCTGCCCGGCCCTTGGCAGCGATGGTGAAAAATAATTTGAAAAACCTGTAAGGTTTAGGCGATCCGGTCGTCTCCTTGAAAAGAAGGCGCTTCCAGAGGACAGATTTTTTTGGTAGGGATGCAACTATGCATGGGAATGTGTGTCTTTAGCTTACACCCCACGAGTACAAAAGCGGAAAAATAAAATCATAATTCTACAGACTATGAAAAAAAGTGTACTTTTTTTGATGGGAATGCTATGCCTTTTCCTGTCCGTTTCTGGTGCCGCACGGGCGCAGGAAGCAGGTGCGATCTCCGGCACACTGACCGACTCCCTCACAGGAAAGCCAGTTGAGTATGCCACAGTCGCACTGCTCCGGTCAGGCAATACCCAGGCCTTGCAGAGTGCGCTCACCGACACCAATGGCCGCTTTGCCTTTGCAGGTGTGGCGCCCGGCAACTATCAGCTGGCCATCAGTTTCCTGGGCTATCAGAAAAAGTTTATCAGCTCAGTCGGGGTAAGCGCTGCAAAACCGGAGGCAAGCGTGGGCAACATCAAACTGACACCGGCCGCTACGCAACTAAAGGAAGTGAAGGTGGAGACGCTCCGTCCCACCATCACCCAGGAGGCAGACCGCATGGTGGTGAGCATAGAAGGCACAGCGCTGGCGGCAGGCCGTACGGCTTATGATGTGCTGGCCACTTCGCCGGGCGTATTCATTGATCAGGAGGGCAACATACAGCTCAACGGCCGGGCCGGGGTAACCATCATGCTGGACGGGAAACTGACCTACCTCTCAGCCCGCGACCTGCGCTCCCTGCTCGAAGGTATGTCGGCCGAAAACATCCGCAACATCGAGATCATCACCAACCCATCGGCCAAGTACGACGCGGAAGGTTCTTCGGGCATTCTGAACATCAACCTGAAAAAGAACACGCAGCAGGGCATGAACGGAAGCGTATACGCCAGCGGCAACTATAATTTCAAGCAGTACGGGTATAGCACCGGCGGCACGGTCAACCACAAGCGCGGTCCCTGGAACTCTTTCCTCATGGTGGACCTGGTGCGCCGGGCCGGAGGGCGCGATGCCACCTTTAACCGGGTGTTCCGGGGCGAGCAGCGCACGACTTATTTCGACCAGGTAGCCGACGGCAATTTTGAAGTGCAGGGGCCGCCGTCCGTTCGCCTGGGCACGGACTATAGCTTCAACGACAAGCACAGCATCGGTATCATGGGCTATTACCTCACCAACGACCTGGAAGGCGACTTTCTGACGGAGACCTTCATTGGCAATGCCCCCAACCAACCCAATCTGTTTGTGGATGCCGACAACTTCAACACCAACACCTTCACGAACAGAAACGCCAACCTCCACTACTTGGGCAAGTTCGACACGCTGGGTACCCAACTTACCGCTGACCTGGACTTTGTGCGGATCACCAACAGGGGGGAGGCGAACTTCTACAACTATTATGACTCCCTCAATGTCGACCAGCCCATCATCCAGGACTTTCTCTATACCAGTACCCCGAACGAATTCAACATCTACTCCGCCAAAGCAGACTTCACCAAGATGTTCTCCCGCGGCCGTAAGCTGGAACTAGGGGCAAAGGCCAGCCGCGTAGAGTCAGACAACGATTCCCGCTTTTACTTTAACAACAGCGAGGTGCCGGTGCTGGACCTGAGCCGGACCAACCACTTTGTTTATGACGAGGACATCTACGCCGCCTACGCCAACTGGAGCAGCAAATTGAGCGAGAAATTCAGTCTGCAGGCCGGTCTGCGCGCGGAGCGGACAAAGTCACGGGGCGAGTCGCTGACGACCGGGCAGGTGACCAAGCGCAATTACCTGGACCTGTTCCCGAGCCTGTTCCTGAAGCAGACGGTGAGCAAGGACTACGACATCAACTACAGTTACAGCCGCCGCCTGCAGCGCCCCAACTACGGCATGCTCAACCCATTCCTGGCCTACCGCGACCCCTATACCTACTGGCAGGGCAACCCCTACTTGCGGCCACAGTACACGCACGTGATCGGTGTGACGCATACCTTCAAAAAGCAGTATAGCCTGGCGCTCAACTACCAGCGCAACGAAGATGTGATCGCTGAAATACCGGCCATTATACCGGAGACGTCCACCACCATTTATTCCATCGGCAACGTGGACAAATCACAAAGCCTGAGCGCCACGGCGATCGTACCGGTGAGGTTCATGAAGAACTGGGACTCCAACAACACGCTGCTCGTTTCTTACAACGAGTACAACACAGTGGTCAATCAGCAGCCGGTGCTTACCGACCAGGTGTTCTACATGCTGCAGTCCAACCACAACCTCCTACTGCCGCTCAAATTTAAGCTGGAGGTAAACGGCACCTACCAGAGCCGTGCCGTGTACGCCCTCTACGAGATAGATCCGCGCTGGTGGGTGAACCTGGGCCTGAAGAAAAGCTTCCTGGACGATAAACTGGACCTGACCCTAAATGCCAACGACATCTTTAAGACACAGCACCTGATTATTGCGGCCAACGTGGGCGAAGGTAATGTGAGCGATTGGGACCAGTACTTCCGGCAGCGCAATGTCGGGTTTACGCTGCGCTACAAGTTCAGCAAGGGCGATAAGCCCGAAGAGCGCAAACGCAGCACCCTGGAAGAGCTGAACCGCACCGGAAACTAAGAAACTACTGTTTGTTTTACTGGGAATTATGGTGGGGCGCTTTGTGCCCCACTTATTTTTTCAGGCATCCTGCTTTCTCCCATTCCTTCCCAAAAAATAAGTGCCGGAAGGCTGTAACTTTTCCATAAACCGAAGTTTCTATATACGAACACCAAAACAAGCTGCCCATTTGGAAATACTGACTGACAATGCTTTGATGCTCCAGGTAAAGTCTGGCGACCTCGACAAGCTCAGCCTGCTCTTTAAGCGGTATGGCAGAAGTCTGTATGGGTTCTATTTCCGCTTTACCAAGAACGCTGAGCTGAGCGAGGACCTGGTGCAGGACGTGTTTGAGCGGGTGCTCAGGTACCGCCATACCTTTCGGGGCGATGGCAAGTTTGTCACCTGGCTCTATCACCTGGCCCGCAACGTGCTGGCCGACCACATCAAAAAAACAAAGAGAGCCGGCATCCGGACGGACATCGACGAAAAGCAGGAGGTGCTGGCGGATCTGACGGTGCCGGGTGAGGCGAAGCAGAAAGAAGAGTACCTGCTACTGATGGAAAGTGCCCTCGACCGGCTGAGCCACGACAAAAAGGAGCTGCTCCTGCTCAGCAAACTGCAGGGCATGAAGTACAAAGACATTGCAGAGTTGCACAACTGCACCGAGGCAAATGTAAAGGTCCGGGTGTTCCGGGCAATCAACGACCTCCGGGAGGTCTTTCTGAAATTACAGGCAAAAGGAATAAACGTATGAACAGCGAGCGACACGAAGAACTGATACTGGACTACCTGACAGGAAGCCTGGATGAAGCGCAACGGCGCGAATTCGAGTCCATGGTGGAATCAGGTGTGATACCCGCCGCCGAGCTGGAAGCAACACAGGCTGCCTACAACTCCTTCCACACCCTGCCGGAACCAGAGCCGGGACCGGGGCTGGATGCAAAATTCAACCGACTGCTGGCAGCCGAGAAGCGGAAAGCGCGACCTGCGGGTCCCACATTTTCCTGGGGAGACCTCTGGCAGCAACTGAATATTTTTCTGAGCCCGGCAAAGTTCGCGTATACCCTGGTCATCTTTTTTGCTGGCTTTCTGGTGGCCTGGTTTGCCTTCTCGCCCAAGCAGCAACAGCAGCAGGACCCTGACGTGAAAATGCTGGCCACGGAGCTGAGCCAGATGAAGAAGGTGCTCTTTACGACGCTCATCGAACAGCCGCTTGCCGTGGACCGGCTGCGTGCCGTGAACATCTCGCAGGAAATGACGGAGGCTGATAGCCGGGTGATCGATGCCCTGTTCAACTCCCTCAACAACGACCCAAACGTGAACGTGCGGCTGGCAGCAGTGGAAGCCCTGAAAATCCACACGGCAAAGCCGGAAGTAAGGGCCGGGCTGATCCGGTCTATCGGTCAGCAGGACTCACCCATGGTGCAGATTGCCCTGGCTGACCTCATGCAGGCCTTGCAGGAGAAAGAAGCCGTGCCGCAGCTCAAACAGCTCCTGCAGGACGAAGGCACCAACGAGTTGGTGAAAGACAAAATCAAGGAGAGCATAAACGTCTTAATCTAATCACTATGAAAATCATTCAACCGCTGTTTCTAATTGTGGCACTCCTCTGTTTCAGCACGGGGCTGGTAGCGCAGGACCACACCCAAAAGATTGTGAAGGAACTGCGCTTTAACCGCCAGTCGCCGGGCAACGTGCTGAAGATCGAGAACATCAACGGCTTCGTGCATGTGGAACCTCATCAGGGCGATAAAGTGCTGATCGAGGTGGAGCGCATCATCGAACCGAGAGCAGCAGACGGCCTGGAGAAATCGAAAGAACTGAGCCTGGAGTTTGAGGTGAGCGGCGACAGCATCATCAGCTTTCTGAAAGCGCCCTATATCCAGTCGCACCGGACGGGGTCCTCCAACCGGGGCGTGAACATCACAGGTGAACTCGGGTATTCCTTCACGCACAATTTCACGATCAAGGTGCCGCAGAACACCAACATTTCGCTAACCACCATCAACAACGGCGACGTGCAGGTGAAGGACCTCACGGCCGGCTACATTCAGGCGGCCAATGTCAACGGGCCCATTCTGCTGGATAATATTTCGGGAGAGGTGGACGCCAAAACAGTGAATGGGAGCGTGGTGGCCAAATACCGCGAAAACCCAAAAAAGCAGGCGAGGCTGGAAACGCTGAACGGCAACGTTGAGTTGTTGTACCGTCAGCCGCTTTCAGCCACCATCAGCTTCAGCGCCTTCAACGGCGACTTTTTCACCGACCTGAGAGACCTGCAGCCCCAGGCGGCGAAGGTGCAGAAAGTAAGCAACGTCAAGGGAGCCACCACCACTTACAAGCTCGGGAAGGAGTCTGTCTACAAAACAGGAAAAGGCGAGGCCCAGCTGCAACTGAAAACCTTCAACGGAAAAGTAATTGTAAAAGCGCAAAGCTAGGCGGCTATACCTCGACACACATATACATGAACCACAAAAAATAGAATCCATGAAACGCAACATCCTATTTTTGATATTTCTGATGCTGGGCACACCTTTATTGGCTCAGAGTACAGCCGGAGAAGAGATCAGAGTGCCGCTTACCAAACCCAACGAGGCCGGCAGCCTGGAAATCAGCCTGGTCACCGGTTCTATTAGCGTGACTGGCACCAAAGGCAAGGAAGTGGTCATCAAAGCGAGTGCAGGCGAAAGTCGGACCAGGGAGCGCGAAGAAGCCGGTGGCCTGAAGCGCATCCCGAACACGAACCTGGGCCTGACGGTGACCGAGCAGAACAACAAAGTGCAACTCAGCACCGAGGCAGTGACCAGGAGAGTGAACCTGGAGATACAGGTGCCTCAGAACTTCAGCCTGCGGCTCTCCACGGTCAATAACGGCGAGCTGGCCGTGCGCAATGTCAACGGCAACCTCGAACTCTCCAATGTAAACGGCAGCATTCTGCTCGAAAATGTGTCGGGCAATGCGGTGGCCAACACAACCAACGGCTACGTAAAGGCCAACATCCTGCGCTGGGACGGTAAATCGCCTATGGCCTTTTCCACCCTGAACGGTAACGTGGACGTGACGCTGCCCGCTAACTCCAAATTCAACACCAAGCTGCGATCCGACAGGGGAGAGGTATACACCGATTTTGAGATGACCCAGGAAGCCGCGCAAACAAAGGCCGGCAGCCGCAACGAGAAAGGCCTTTACCGGGTGAGCACTGCGGACTTTATCAGCGGCAAGGTTAACGGGGGTGGTCCCGAGATCCTGATCAAGAACATGAACGGTAACATTTACCTTCGCAAAGCCACCAAATAGGAACCGGCGGCATGTTTGGCTTTTCTCAAATTTCCCTATCTATTCGGCTGATGTTTCCGTAAGCAAAGGGAAAAAAGAAAGACCATGAAAACCAATACAACCAAATCTTCGAATCCTTTGAACTACCTGCTGGAAAATCCGGGAGAGATTATGAACGTGGTGAAAAACCCGGGCAAGTTCGGACTGGACACCTACAACGGCCTGGACACAAAACAAAAGCAATACGTGCTTTTCGCGGTGGGCGCCGGCCTGATCGGGTATGGGATTTACCTGGGTATGAACAAGAAGTAAGTGTTTGGACATCAACCTACTATGCCAACTTGCGTATACCAAGGTATAGACATTATGTTATCGTTCAGACAGGCGAAAGCCTGAATTAAAGCTTGTAGAAGCTTCTGGAAGAATTGCTTCCATGTTTGACGGAACATGAAAAGGAAAGACCTGCTTAAAGCGATGCTTGAAGCAGGTCTTTCTGTTTTTATACCTGGTGAAGAGGCGTCTATTTTTTCTTTTTGCCCATGCCCTTGCGGGCCTGCCGGAGCTTGTGCTGCTCTTCTTTCAGGGCCTTAAACTCTTCATTCGAAATTGTGACGGTATACTCTACCGACGAGAGCACATGCTCCTGCTCAAACTCGTCGTAGGCCAGTAGCACCGACAGAAACTTGCTCTCGTTGAGCACATAGTCCCCGTCTTCCTGATCGTACACGTCAAAATCGTACTCGCCTTCCTGCAGGTGCTTGTCCGGCTTGCGGGCCAGGCAGTCGCCCGTAATCAGGAGCGGCTCATCCAGTTCCACTTCCAGGTTGAAGGGCTGAAAGTACTTACCATCCTTCTTGTAGGTCACGTACTCGATCTTGTCCACCTCGATGGCTATACCTGCATTGCGGTCGTCGCGCTTGTTTTTTATGTTGAGAATGTTGCCCGTCAGTTTCATGCTGCAAAATTACTGTTATAATTGAAACAAGCCCTAACTTTACCTTCCCTTAAACATTGGCCCACTTGCTAGGTACAGGAATTATACTGCTATACCTGTCATGTGGGCAGAATAGACCGATAGTTCATGTCTACTGCCGATACAAACGATTTTTTTATTGAACAGCGCAGCAGCGCCGAGATCAAGTCAGAGCTGCTCGTTGAATTTTTCAAGGCCTGGTGCAGCGCCCAGCTGCAGGGGCAGCGCTACAAGTCCAACCCCGTGCTGGCCTTCATCGACCTCTACGCCGGCGACGGCAAGCCGGAGGATGGCAAACCGGCCACGCCCGTGCGCGTGCTCAACAGCATTTTCGGAGCTACGGATAAGTATAACCTGAACAAGGTGGTGCGCACTTTTTTCAATGATGAGAAGAAGACCGTCACCACCCGGCTGAAAGAGAACCTGCAACAGCTGCCCTACTACCAGGACCTGCAGCACAAGCCGGTGCTTTTGCACGAAGAAGCCAGTTTAGCCACACTCGCCAAGCTCCTCGGCAACGATGTACCCACGCTGCTATACCTGGATCCTTTTGGCTACGAGTTTTCGCAGCAGCTGCTTTTGCAGTCAGTGCGCCGCTGGGGCCTCGACTTGTTTATGCTCTTCACGCCGGCCAAACTGCGTGCCGCGGTGCAGGGCGCTACCGATGACAGCATCATGGCCGAAGTGTTCGGCAAGGAGCGCCTGCAGAAGATCCGAGAGTTCTGTGACCGTTACCAAGATGCCGGCCAGCGTGAGGACTTTATGGTGGATCAGTTTGAGGACGTGTTCCGGGAGAAGGATTACAAGTCCTTCCGCTTCAAGATCAGTCTCCCGAAAAAGAACCAGACAAGCCATTACCTGTTTTTTGTGTCGAAGAACGATGCGCCTTACATGAAGATGAAGGAGCTCATGCTCATGTACAGCGACTACCAGGAAGACGGCGTGCCGCTTTTCGGCGCCAATATCAAGCACCAGCTCTCGCTGTTTCAAGAGCAATACCGCTACTCCATCAAAAACCTGATCACCGATCTGGCCGGCAAGCGCTCCTTCTACCACAACCTGCCCATCGACAGCATTTACCGCCATCACAACATCGGCACGAATTACATCCGGGGAAATTACAAAGAAGCGTTGGAGGCGCTGAAAGCGGAGGGAGTGGTTGAGGCGATCAATCCGGTGTCGCGGCAGCCGATGCGGAAGGTGTCGTTTACTTCGATTATTGGGTATAGGTAAGGGGAGCTGGGGTTTTCGCCTGGCCGGCTGGGCAGTGGGTGATGTCGCGAGCGTCGACGCTCGTGTCTACTATAGTGGGGCCTCTGGCGCCGTAGTTATAGGTGTAGCTAGCTTCTAGTATACCTCTTTGCCCTCGCTCGCGTCCCGCGAGTGTGCGTTATCGGGCGGACTCTGGCCGCTGGTGCAAAGTGGCGGTATACTTATACCTGCTGTAGATGCTTAGCCGTTGAAGGTATAGCAACTTGTTTCATAGCTTGCCTTGCCAGGCGGGCTGGGGTTTCGCCTGTGCGGCGGGCACTCACTTTTTGTCTTGACACAAAAAGTAAGCAAAAAAGTCAAGACCCTCCAAACTCGCTGAACGCTCAGACAGTGGAGTGTCAATTAGTGCACCGGGCACAGTTATTTGCTTTGTAGCTTGCTGATAGTAAGTCTTGTTATACCTGCCAGTGGTTTGTGCAACCACAAAAGCAGCGAAGTTATACCTGAGAAGAGGCTGCAACAGGCTCCCCTCCTTGGACAAGGAGGGGTAGGGGTGGTTTGACCCGGTATAGCTAAACAACAACTACAAAGCTATACCTGTAGATTAAGTAGTAGCTGAAGAGTCCCCCTTCGAAGGGGGTAGGGGATGTCATTTTTCAACTGTTATATCTTACCTACAGCGCCTATACCTTGAAAAAGGAAGCGGCTAAAAATCCCCTCTCGGGAGGGGCAGGGGTGGGTATAATCGTGCAACAAAAACCAAATAAGCTAACACAACTACACATACAAAAAGAAATTTCAAAATAACCTTACCAATGCAAAACCCAAAACTCTTCATGCTGATGCTGGGCTGCCGGCCGGCGGGGCGCAACACCGAGCAGCACGACATGTTCTTTGCCATAGGCGAGCAGGTGAAAGACCTGGTGCCGGCTATCAAGGCGTTCTGGCCGGAGGCGAAAGGCAATATTCACGTTGATGCCTGGCGGGAAGTGACGCAGGTAAAGGACTTCCAAATAAAGGTGGTCTCCAAAGAAACTATACCTGCAGATGCTGGTGCCGACAAACTTTTCTTTTTGAACCTGGGCGGCTACAAACAGGGGGAGTTCGATGAGTTTCACTATAAAATGCTGGCCGTAGCGCCCGACCAGGCAGGTGCCGTGAAGCAGGCGAAAGAAACAGCCTTTTATAAGCATACCGGCTTTAAAGGTGCCACCTCTCATATCGATGATAAGTTTGGCGTGGATGTGGACGAGGTGTTAGAAGTGAAGGAGATCCTCACCGCCGAAGACAAGCAGCAGTACAGCCTAATGATCACACCAAGTATAGCCGGATTTGAGGATGAGATGCACCTGGGTTATTTCCAGCTGCACAAGTTATAGATTCTTTGTAGATGACTAAAAACTCAAAGCCCCTGCACATATGCAGGGGCTTTGAGTTTTTTAATGCTTAAAGTGTTTTCATTAATTTAAACACTTTTGTCTGTTGAGGATACTCTACCCTTAGGAAGTAAACCCCTGGTGTCCTCATTTTCTCAGAAAAATCAAGATTTACTTGCTTCGATGATTCTTCCCTTATCAACTCACCTGAGTAAAGTCTCTCACCAATGGAGTTCACTAAGCTATACCTGACTTTTCCAGTTTCTCCATCAGACAACATTAATTTAATGCGACCGTCTGATGTTGGATTTGGATACACATAGAGCTTTGAGGCTTCTGGATTCACAGCGCTCAAAGATGAAGTAGCATTATTTATAAGCGCTCCATCTCTGTTGAAAGTAAATGTGATGGTCAATGGCGTCCCTGCGGTTCCAGTCGCCCTGGGCCCCGAGTACGGGGTGGCCGTGAGGGTGTAGGTGCCCGTGGCGGGCGGATTCCAGTTGCCGTAGTAGTAGTTGCCCGCCCCATCATCGCCGTGCAGGGCGTAGGGGGCCTGGTTGTCGACGAAGGTCTTGCTCTGGGCGCCGCTCAGCTCGAACCTGACGCTTCCGACCGCGCCGGGCGAGGTGTTGGCCCGGATGTTGAGCTTGGTGTTGGGCAGGGAGGCGAAGCTGATGGCGGCCCCGTCAGCGATGGTGAGAACGTCCTGCTCTGTCTGGGCGCTCACCAGCACGAAGCCGGTCACCTGCGGGCCGCTGGCGGGGATGGCCTCGAACGTGGCCGAGACCGCCTTGTCGGCGTTCATGGTCAGCTGTAGCGGGTTGGCCGTGCCGGAGGCGTCCCCCGTCCAGCCCGCAAAACGGAAACCTGCCGCAGGGCTTGCTGTCAAAGTGACCACGGTGCCGGCCGTATAGCTATTCTGATTTGGACTCTTTGTTACTGAACCGCCGTTAGAGGAATTGACAGAAAGTACATAAGTGTTACTTTGTATCGTTTCGAACACAGCTGTAATGGATTTATTACTTGTCATCGTAATGGACAGCGGATTCTGTGAACCAGAGGCATCACCAGTCCAGCCTACAAAGCGTGATCCGGAGGCTGCCGTTGCTGTTATCGTTACAAAGCTACCGCTGGCATAAGTGCTTTGATCAGGAGACTTTGCTACTGTACCGTTACCCATTGTGCCTGTATTCAAGCTATATTGGGTTGGCGGTGTACCTCCGTCACGGTTAAGGGTAAATGTGATGGTCAATGGCGTCCCTGCGGTTCCAGTCGCCCTGGGCCCCGAGTACGGGGTGGCCGTGAGGGTGTAGGTGCCCGTGGCGGGCGGATTCCAGTTGCCGTAGTAGTAGTTGCCCGCCCCATCATCGCCGTGCAGGGCGTAGGGGGCCTGGTTGTCGACGAAGGTCTTGCTCTGGGCGCCGCTCAGCTCGAACCTGACGCTTCCGACCGCGCCGGGCGAGGTGTTGGCCCGGATGTTGAGCTTGGTGTTGGGCAGGGAGGCGAAGCTGATGGCGGCCCCGTCAGCGATGGTGAGAACGTCCTGCTCTGTCTGGGCGCTCACCAGCACGAAGCCGGTCACCTGCGGGCCGCTGGCGGGGATGGCCTCGAACGTGGCCGAGACCGCCTTGTCGGCGTTCATGGTCAGCTGTAGCGGGTTGGCCGTGCCGGAGGCGTCCCCCGTCCAGCCCGCAAAACGGAAGCCTGAGGCCGCTGTGGCCGTTAGCGTCACTACACTACCAGCTTCATATGTATCGGCAGAAGGCTCAAGGCTGATAGAGCCGTTTTCAGGTTGCGTCAGCGTCAACTTGTACATCGTTGGAAGAATGAGTTCAAATGTAGCCGAGGCATGCTTGTCAGCATCCATTGTTATAGTAGTTGTAAGCTCGACGCCAGTTACATCACCTGCCCAGCCAGTGAAGCGGTAACCGCTGGCCGGCTCAGCTGTGAGCGTGACCATGGTGCCTTCGCGGTATTTACCTGTTTGATCAGGTGCTGGATCTTGGGTAATACTACCATTACTCGACTCAGCGATTGTAAGTGTAAAGGTTGGGATTGGTTCAAAAGTAGCCGATACCGTCTTGTTGGCGTTCATCACCACAGCCGTGGTGGCCTCGGTGCCGGAAGCGTCTCCTGACCACCCAGTGAAGCGGTAGCCATCATCAGGTATAGCTCTTAGTGTGACCTCAGTGCCGGCCACGTATGAATCAGCCGCTGGGTCAGCTTCGATAGAACCGTTAGTAGGATCATGGAGCGTCAAGGTATACACGGTCGGCGGGATGAGCTCAAACGTAGCCGAAACGTTCTTGTCAGCGTCCATTATTAGCTTCAATGGGTTTACGTCACCGGACGCATCTCCTGTCCAGCCTGTAAACTGATAGCCATTGGCTGGGATGGCAGTTAGCGTAACCTCCGTGTCTTCAGTGTATTTGCCTTCCTGGTCTGCCTCCGGAGTATGCCCAATCGTGCCGGAGCCGTTGTCAGGATTTGTAATTGTAAGCTTATAGGTCGGAATCGCCTCGAAAGAGGCTGAAACAGTCTTGTTACCGCTCATGGTCAGAGCAAGTGGGTTTGAAGTGCCTGTGGCATCGCCTGTCCAACCTGTAAAGCGGAAGCCTTCATGTGCTTCAGCTGTGAGTGTCACCACAGTGCCAGCTTCGTAGGTTTCACCAGCCGGTTCATGTCTGATCGAACCGTTTTCAGGTGGAGTTAGCGTAAGAGAATAATATGTTACTGGTGGGGGTGTTACAGTTACGGTAAAAGATTTCTCGTCTGAAAGCGGGAAATTGCCACTTATACCATTGTCCTGCAGCTTGATTTTGACAGTATAAGTACCCGGTGTTGTAGGTGTCCAATCAAATATACCTGTTATAGTACTTGTATTTGCGCCCGTAATGGCCTGATTGCCAGTCCAGTCGCCTTCAATTTTAGTTATAGCGGGTACATCATCCGTTGAGTATTCACCCTGCACTTCGACCGGAGTCACTTCCACTGAAAACGACCTGGATTGATGTGGAGAGCTAAACATATCGGAACTACTGTTTACATCCGATCCAGACAACTGGAACGTGAGCTTTTTGCCTGCTTCAACAGATTTTGCTGTAATCGCATTTAACCTGGGTGGAGCATTTACATACAGATAAAATGTAGGAGAAGCCTGGCCCCGCAAACCATCGTTGGCCAAGGCATATACAGCCGCTCTACCTACCTGGTTCGCAGCTGGTGTCCAGGAGAAGAGTCCTTCTTGCGGGTTTGAACTTGGTAGTATGTTCGTGATGGTAGCCCCAGCAGGATATACACCATTGGTGCCGCTTAGGCTAAGAGTTATCGTCTGTGTACCAGGCACATCGTGGTCAGTGGCCCTCACGGTGAACTCTATCTTTTCACCCACTTTACCATATGCGTTGCTGATAGGATCATAAATAGGCGCTGTGTTTACTTCATTCACTGTAATAGTAAAGGACCTGGTACCCGACAGTTCGCCATCAGAGGCAGTAACTTCAATTGTAAAAACACCTGGACCTTGCGCTTCAGAAGGCCGCCAGGTAAGTGCTCTTGTCGTTGTGTTGAATGCTGCGCCATCAGGCAATCCATCATTCATCTCCCCTCCGTCTACAGCATGACGGAAACTGAACGTAAGCGGATCCCCGTTCGGGTCGCTTGCCGAAAGAATGGTAGAAGGAAGGTTTGTCAACTCGTTTAGAGTTTTGTTAGTTATAGCGGCTATAGTAGGTGCACAATTGTCAGCAGGTGGTGAAACTATAACTTCGTCCGTATAGGTGCAAGAGCCGCCGGTTACAGTGAGCGTATAGGTTCCGGGAAGGGATACAACGGGGTTTTTTATCGTTGAAGTAAATCCGCCCGGACCCGCCCAGCGCCAGGTAACGTTGTTCTGAAAGTTAGGATTACCAATGGTGACACTTGGCGAAGCACAGGATAATTGCACGTCTGGCCCTGCTTCAGCATACGGCATCGTGATTGTTCTAAATCCATTTCTAGTGGTGCCATTTTCCATCTTCACGTTTGCTGATAAGGAAAATCCTCCACCAACCGTGCCCGGCACAATCTGTATAGAATTCATTACCGGGCCACGAATGATTTTAATTGGCTGATTAGAGGTAACTGAGTCTTTACCACCTACTATATAGGCATCTGTATTCGTGGCGCTTATTATCCAAGTGTAACTGGCCGCCCCGGATTGTATCGGAATCGAGTAAGTGATAGGTTCAGTACCCATACAGAGTGGTGATGGACCTGTGATGGAAAAGTTTTGAGCAAAGCTAGCTGCAGTCTGAAAAAGTAAAGCAGCTAGTAAAGTGAAAAAGAATGGAACAGAGGGGATTCGCCTAAATGATGCCTTTTGTAAGCTTTTTGAATGTAAGTTGCTGTGCAATGATATTTTATCTTGTCGGGGCATATCACTGTTATCCCCATAGTTCGGAGGTTGTGTAGTAGATTTGACATTCATGACTTTTAAGTTGTTTTTAAGTGAGTGATACAAATAACTATGTGATTTAATTGCTGTAATGAGTTACGTAAGATTGGCTGATTGATTATTTTTATAATAAAATTTATTTTTTATTGTCATTAGTAAATAAATTGTACGAATAAAATATGATTTTAATTATTATTTTTATAATATTTCTATATATAATGGTGAGCGTAACTGGTAGGAGGGCGAAGGGCAATTACCCGCAGGTGAAAAAAAGGCGAGACTTGCAGTTAATTTAAGGTTTGTGTGCAGGAGCAAGTTTGCGATCTGCCTAAGGCACCAAATCGCTGGTTTGTGGCTTAATAAAGGGGCTAGATTACTGGAATAGCTGGGCTTTGATTAACATGCGTCGCTTTGCTGCGTTATGAGAGGGAGTGTTTTTAACCTAAATTACAAAGCTATGAACAGAAACAACGCGCAGAACGACCGCTCCCGCAAGAACCATTATGCCGACTTCGACGAGCACGGCAATGCCCGAACCGGCAACACCCACAGCCTGTCGCGCTACAACCCTGATGACATGAACAGCTCTGATGGCCGCTACCACTCCGGTAGTCACCGAAGCCATGAGAACAGGTATAGCGACGACCGTGATAGGTATGAACGCAACCGCAGAACTTCCGACGCCCGCGCCTATGGCGACTTCAGCGGCGGAACACGCTACGGCGAAGGAGGCAGCACCTACGGCGGCGGCTCAGCCTACGGACCATCCAACTACGGTATGTCGGGACGTGAGCGGCCGAGCCACATGGGCGGCGACCGAAACTATTACGACCACAACGAGCATAGCCGTCAGAACTACAGTGGTTCCGGGGAGAACGACTACCGTGGCCGCATGAATGACGATGATGAAAGGCGCTACCGTGGCACCGGCTATAGGGACAGCAATCAGTCCAGATCCGGTTACCGAAACGAGGATAGGGGAGAAAGAGGCTACAACCGCAGCTTCGATGAGTACCGCGACACGGGCTATGGCTCCACCAGGTATAACAACCGCGACGAAGACCGCGAGCGCAGCGCCTACAACAACTGGGGGCACAGCCAGCAGCGCAGATCCGAGGACGAGCGTCGCTACAACGAACGCAACATATACCGCGATCACCAGGACTGGTAGGTATAGCATTTGATACAAAACGGCCGCTTGTTCCTGCGAATGAGCGGCCGTTTTGTTTTTAGGTTTGGGGATAACCGGCAGAAATGCGTAATTTTTGGCTATGAAAACCCGCACCCTTTCCCTCACCTTCCTGTTTGCCTGTTTACTGACGCTACCGCAAGTCTGGGCGCAGTCTGCTGCTACCAAACTCACCACCGCTTTCCAGAAGTTCGAAGCCGATTCGCAGCTGCAGAACGGCATCGCTTCGCTGTATGTGGTAGATGCCAAAACAGGGCAGGTTGTGTTTGACCGCAACGGCAAAATCGGGCTGGCACCGGCCTCTACCATGAAGCTGATCACCAGCATCAGCGCCTACGAATTGATGGGCAAGTCCTATCGCTACGAAACGAAATTTGCCCTTCGGAAAAGCGGCAAGCAGACGTCGCTCATCATCGTGCCGAGCGGCGACCCTACGTTTGGAAGCTGGCGCTGGCCGGTGACTAAAGAGGACGCTGTGCTGAAGGACCTGGTTCGGGCGATGCAGCGTGCCGGAGTAAAAACCGTGCATGAGGTAGTGGTGCAGAATGAAGGCTGGAACGAGGAAATCGTGCCCGACGGCTGGATGTGGCAGGACATTGCCAACTACTACGGGGCAGGTGCTGCCAAACTGAACTGGCGCGAAAACCAGTACGATGTGATCCTGAAGTCGGGTAAGCAGATCGGCGAGCCGGTTTCGATCGTGAAAACGGTGCCGAACCTGAACGGCTATGGCCTGCGCTCCGAGCTTACCTCTGCTGCGGCGGGTACCGGCGACAATGCCTACATCTACTTCCCGGTGGGCACCAGCACGGCCGCCATCCGGGGCACAATACCGGTCAACGAAAGTAGTTTCAAGATCTCAGGCGCCCTGCCTTCCGGGGCTAACCAATTTGTGAGCATGCTGGCCGACACACTTCGTACGCTGGGCATCAGCATGCCGCAGCAGGCCGTGTTGCAGCACAATGCCGTGCCCCAGCAGGGATTCACCTTCTTCCACACCGTCACGTCACCGCCCCTCGACAGCATCGTGTACTGGTTCAACCGCAAAAGCATCAACCTCTACGGAGAGGCGCTCGCCAAAACGATCGCTTTCGCCGATGGCAGTACCAGCGACACCCGCCAGGGGCTGAACAAGATCCGGCAGCACTGGAAAAGCAAAGGTATAGCCGAGTCTGAACTGGCCATGGTGGATGGCTCTGGCCTCTCGCCGCTCAACCGGGTAACGACGCACGCCCAGGTGCAACTGTTACTGCACGCCCGTCAGCAAAACTGGTATCCGGGTCTCCATGCCTCGCTGCCCACATTCAACAACATGAAAATGAAAAGCGGCACCATCCGTGGCGTAAAGGGTTTTACCGGCTACCACAAAGCCAAAGACGGGCAGGAGTACGTTTTCTCCTTCGTTGTGAACAACTACAACGGCTCGGCCTCATCGCTTGTGAAAAAGATGTACGCGGTGCTGGATGAATTGAAGTAAGGTATAGCGATACTATACAGGTAGAAAACGAAAAGCCCCGGCTACTGCCGGGGCTTTTCGTTTAAGGCGCAGGTATAACCTTAGTTGTTACGCTCCTTGTTTTTCATATCTGGGTCTGTGATGGTGCTTGGGTTCGGCTGGTTGTTGCGGAACTCCTTGTCGGTGCTGTCAGCGCCACGGCTGGTCGTGGTCGGGTTGGCATTGGAGCCCTGCGGGCTTTTCTGCTCGCGAGGGTTGTCTTTGCCATGCTTGGCACCGCCGCTACTGCCTTCACGACTTGGCTTGTTCTCGCCGCGGGTATTGTCAGCGCCACCTGCTACCGGGCCAGTCTGTTTGCCTTGGCCCAGTCCGCTCACACCTTCACCTTTTCTTGAATTCGGATCCTCGGAGATATTTCTATTGTTGCTGCTCATGGTTTGTTTTCGTTTGGTAGAACATAAAATTTCTGGCACTATTATGCAGTAGAGCCTGTCTCTTGTACGGACGAGGGGAGGGTTTAGGTTAAAAAATGGGCAGGAAGGCCATTTTTCCGCTTTGTCAGATTAAATCCAACCAATTCGGGCACCGTTGCTCCAGATATAGCACAATCCTATATAACACAGGAGGTTCGGAGCGAGGCGGCTGAGCCAAACTTTCTTTTAAAAAGTGAGTTTAAGGAGAAGCAAACCGGAAACCAAGCGACCGGTCTGGCCAGGTAATTTTATGAAAACGCGCCTCCTCCTTAAGATCTTTCTGTTGGTGATCGGACTAGTGCTCATGCTGGTGCTGGTAGCTCAGTTTATGCTGGCCCCGCTTTACCAGGACAAGCTTCCGGTGCTCGTCAGAACCACCCTCACCAAAGATCCGAATCTGGTGCTGGCGCCTTTTCAGTCTGATATGTCCAACTGGAGGAATTTTCCATACCTCACCCTCACGCTCGACAACATCTCCTTAAAAGACACCAGCGGGGCCCAACCCGTGGAGGTGCTGGCCGTGCAGCACACCGAGGTGCTGGTGCCGGTTTTGCAGTGGCCGTATGGCCGGCTCCGCATCAGCAAGGTATACCTCGACGGCCTCACGATCCATCAACACGTAGACTCCACCGGCCATAAGCGCAGCCTCACCTTTGGTAAAGGCGGCAAGCAGGACGACGACGCTGGTGATTTTACCCTGAACATTCCACAAGTCAGGATCCGAAAAGCCCAATTTCTGAGCGAGAACCACTATAAGGAGAGCGCTTTCTCGCTGCAACTGCTCGACTCGGAGTTGGCGGCGGAACTGATGGACAGGACCCTGAAAATAAAAGGCAAGCTGGAGGGGAAGATCGATTACATCAGCAGCCGCGACCTGCGCCTTTTTGAGGACAGAGCCTTTACGGCCGACGCGCGCTATACCTATAACCTGGACAAAAAGCTGGGCAGAATTGAGGACAGCAAAGCCATCCTGAACGAAAATGAGGTGCTGATCTCGGGCACGCACCAGAAAACGTCCGACGGCCCGGGCTCCGAACTCGATCTGCATTTTAAGGGAGAGCAGCCGTTCTTTTTTCTGCTGAACCAAATGAGTTCGGTCCGCTCCATCCCGCTGCTCAGGCAGGTGCAGAGCGATGGCCGTGTGCAACTGCACTACCACATCGCCGGTCACTCCGGCCCAACCACGCGCCCCCGAAACAAGCTGCACTTTGCCTTGCAGGATGGCAGACTGCACTGGCCCACCACCCGCATCACGCTCTCGCACATACAGATTGCCGGACTGCTGGACAACGGACCGAAGCACGCACCGGAGTCGAGCACTTTTGCGTTGCATCACGCCTCCGTACGCACCGGTCAGGATAGCCTGAAGCTCAAGGCCATGATCACAGACTTTACCAAGCCTTTTGTGGATGCCCGCATCAGCGGAAGCTATACCCTGGACAGCCTGGCGAAGGTTATGCCCCCGGATTACCTCTCGCTGCCGCGCGGTACGCTGGCCGGCGACGTCACCATCAAAGGAAACCTGCACGCCGGACCTGACCTGGTGCGGGAGCAGGACCTGCAGTGGCAGGGCTTTATCCGACTGCAGGAGGTTGGTTTTCAGCCGGCAAAACTCACCGTGCCCCTCACCGACCTGAACGGCGAGGCGAAGCTGGCCGGCAACACACTGAGTCTGCAAGGTATGGGAGGCAAAGTAGGCGGGAAACCTTTTTCGGTGGAGGGGTCAGTACGGGATGTGATGAACTACCTGATGGGACAGCAAAGCACCGTGACCGTGAGAGGCGCCGTGAAACTAAAACAGGTAAACACAGCCTGGCTGAAACCTGTTACGAAACCTACTAACACGCAGTCGGCACCGGCAAACAAAGCAGTCGCTACCACTACCATCTTGCCGGATTTTCTGAGGCTCAACATGCGGCTGGCGTGTCAGCAACTCAACCTGGAGACGGCACACGTGCACAACATGCGCGCCAGGCTCAAGAGCGACGGCAGGCGCCTCACGCTCTCCGACATCGGCCTAAACTCTCAGGGAATCACGGTGACAGGAAACGTGACGGCCCCGAACGACAACCGAAAACTGCACACGGCCGACATCGAACTGGCGGCGCAGATGGACACGCTCGACCTGACCAGTATGCAGCAAGTGAACGCCATTGCCGGCTCGGCGGGAGGTGGCAAGACTGCAGAAAGTGATCGAGAAGGAGGGATGGAGTTTCTGATGCCGCTACAGCAGGTAAACCTGTTGCTGCGCGTGAAACACATCGACCTGCCCGGAGCAGAAGACCTGCAGCACCTGTCTGTGCGCCTGAACAAGAACAAAAGCCACGTAGCCATGAAGGAAATGCGCTTCAAGACTTCTAAAGGCGGGTCTGCCTCTGCGTACGGCGGCTTCTACCTGATCAGCTCCAAACTAACGCGTCCTTACCTGGACGTGCACCTGCAATATGATTTTCTGGACCTGCAGGCATTCATGCAGAATTTCGCAGCCCTGAAAACACTGCTGCCCGCCGACCAACCGCAGGATCAGCCGGGGCAGGAAGATGAAAATGCGATGAGCACAAAACTGCGGGAGAAGGTATACGACCTGGGCTTGTATGTGGAAGCGCAGGAACTGAAGTACGAGTACCTGAAAGGCAGCAACCTAGCCATCAAAGCCCGCATGGACCGGGACCAGGCACAGCTCGACAAGCTATACCTGGAAGCCTTCGGGGGCAAGATTTTCTCGCATGGCATGATGTACCTGAACGAGCCCTCCGACACCATACCCGTGCGGCTGAAGGCGCAGGTACAGGACGTGGATCTGGAGCAGTTGTTTGCCGTGGCCGAGCAGATGGAACTGGACATGCTGGGCAGCCAGAACATTAAGGGAAAGGCAGACTGCAACCTGACCGTGTACACCAAACTGGACGGGACCTTTACGCCGAGTTTCGACCGCACGGTGGCCTACAGCAGCGCCGCTTTCCGGGGTATGGAACTGATCGACATCAAGCCAATTCAGGAAGCGTTGGGCTTCATCCGGAAAGAGCGAACCGGGCACCTGTTTTTCGAAGATGTGGCGGCCGATTTTGTGCTGTACAAGAACAAGTTTGTCGCGCCTGGGTTCAGCATGAACAACAACCTGTCCTCCTTCGACCTGAGGGGCTCCTATACCATGCAGGGAGATGCCCGCCTGAGCATGGACATCAACATCTTCAACATCCTTTTCGGTAACAACCAGAAGCGTATCGAGCAGATCCAGCAGGACACACTGTCACTAAAGGAAAGCCAGAGCAAGCAACACCTGATGCTGGTGCGTGACCAGGATAAATACAAGGTGAAGCTTAGTAACCGGCAGGAGCGGGAAGACATCTCCCTTGTGCTCCGCAACGAGTTCCTGGAAGTGCTGGAGCAGTACGAGATCGACACGGCCTTCAGCAAAATAGAGTAGCTTCGCTGCCATACTTATTCCATTTAACTTCCCGCACAGTTGTCAGCTGTATTGGATTCGTTCAACAGGATCACCTAAAAATCGTTATTTCCGTATGTAAGTGCTTGTATAATAGCCTGGTAACTAAACAGGTGTAAAAGCTAAAACTATGGAAAGATTTCTGGGACCTTACAGTCCGCAACTGTATGCCATCCTGCGCATCGTGGCCGGCTTGATGTTCGCCATGCACGGCACCCAAAAGCTCTTCGGCTGGCCCGGCAACGGCAGCACGGTAGAGATCGCCTCGCTGATGGGGCTGGCAGGTATCGTGGAACTGGTTGGCGGATTAATGATCGCATTCGGCTTCCTGACAGGCTGGGCCGCCTTCATTGCCGCTATTCAGATGCTGGTGGCCTTCTTCATGGCGCACTTTCCCGAGCACTGGAACCCCCTGCTCAACAAAGGTGAACTGGCATTGCTCTACTGCTTTCTGTTTCTGTACATGGCTTCACGAGGCTCGGGCATCTGGAGCGTGGATGCCGCGATGGGCAGAGGCGTGAGGCGGGAAGATGGTACACGTACCAGCTATACCTGACAGGTATAAAGAAGGCTGCGTATAAACCGCTATGCTACGCTGGAAAGACATCATCTACTACGCCAAATACAGTAACCCGGAGCCATCTTATAGAATTGAGAAAACGGAAAGTGAGTGGAGGCGAGTGCTGACACCCACGCAATATGCCGTGCTTCGTGAGAAAGGAACGGAGCCGCCCTACCGCAATGCCTACTGTCGTAGTTATGAACCAGGCACCTATACCTGTGCGGCCTGTGGGCAGGTGCTGTTTAACGCAACAGAGAAGTACCACGCCATTTCCGGCTGGCCCAGTTTCACGCAACCCGCCAGCCGGGGCGCCATCCGCTATGCCTTCGACGACAGCCACCACATGCAGCGCATAGAAGCCTTGTGCAATGTGTGCGGCAGCCACCTGGGCCATGTTTTCCACGACGGACCTGAGCCTGCCGGCCTGCGCTATTGCATCAATTCAGTAAGTTTAAAAAAGCTTGAGGACGAGCCGGAAGCACCTTGAATGTTTGTCTTCCCTGTTTAGCTATACCTTAATTGCACTTGTTGTACTTGAGCAGGTCCATGGCGTTGCGGTTGCCCAGTTGGTGGGCTTTGGTGAGGTCGGTACAAGCTTTGGCCGTTTGCTTCAGGGCCATGTAGCAATAGCCGCGCCCCAGGTAGGCAGCAGGTGATTTGGCATCCAGACTCAGGGCTCGGGTGAAGTCCTTTTCACCGCCGGCGTAGTCTTTCAGTTTGATCTTCAGTTCCCCTCGTTTGGTATAGAACTCGGCATTTTTGCTGTCGAGGCTGATCGCTTTGGTATAGTCTGCCAGGGCTTCCTGTGTCTGTCCAGTTTTGGCATAGGCCGTGGCACGGTTGGCGTAGGCTTCGGCGCGGCCCTTGTCGAGGGCAATCACTTTGGTAAGATCCTGAATGGCGCCTGAAGTGTTCTCACGCATATACCTCAGGATTGCCCGGTTAAAGTACGCGTCCGCGTGCGCCGGATCCAGTTTGATGGTGGTGCTGTAGTCTGCCTCGGCCGCCATATGCTCGCCCAACTGCTCCTGCACTGTTCCCCGGTGGAGGTGTGCTTCACCTAGCTTGCCGTCCAGTTCAATGGCTTTATCGAAGTGGCGTTTGGCTGCTTCAAAATTCCCGGAAGCGTCGCTCAGCTTGCCTAGTTCCAGATAGGCGGGGGCGGAAGGTGCCAGTTCTATGCTTTTCAAGAGGTGCTGCCGGGCAGGGGCGGTTTTGTGGTCGAGGAGCAGGGCCAGGGCTGATTGGTAGTACAGGTCGGCATCCTTGGGGGCGATGCTGATAGCCTTGTTGTAATCGTACTGTGCGCCTTCCATGTCTTTCAGGTGTACTTTTACGAGTGCCCTGTTGCTGAAGGCATCCTTGTTGCCTGCGTTCAGCAGCAGGGCCCGGTCCAGGTCGGTGAGTGCGGCCTGGTAGTTCTTAAGCTTTAAGTAGGCGAGCCCCCGGTTGTAAAAAGGCTCGAAGGTAAAACTGTCGCCTTTGATCGCGATGGTATAGGCTGCCACTGCCTCCTGGTAGCGGCCGGCGTCGAGGTGCTGGTCGGCTAAGGTAAGCGCAGAGGGACCTGGGTCCTGGGCGCTGGCCTGCAAAGCGGAAAAAAGAAAGAGGAGGGAGAGTAGAATTCTAGTCATGCACAGAGGTTTAGTGCACAAAACTAGTTAAAAGATTGCTTTAAAAACCCTCCTCTTCGCCACTTCTTTACTCGTGCTTCCTGCCTTCGTTGCGGATCAGGATATCCCGGACAATCGCCTGCGCTTCCTTTTCATCCATGTCCAGGGCGGAGTGAAGGTACTGTATCAGTTCCTCCTCTTTTTCGGTCACCACGCAGTCCGACAGCACCAGTTGGATGGTATGGGCAAAGAGAGCGGGACGACTTTCTTCCGCAATCAGATCCACGGAGTTATCGATCAGTATTTTGCTGCCCAGCTGTACGTGCGCATAAAATACACGCCGGGTGTAGGCCATGATGTCGTGCCCTTCAAAGAGCGGCCGGTCGGCCAGGGTCTGCGCCATTTCATCCAGTTCTGCGTCGGCTACGTCATCGTCCACGGCCACGCAGGCGTGCATAATGGCGATCCAGGCTTCCTGTTCGTTTTGCGGAGTGTAGGTATAGGAGTCAGGTACATTCATGCGACCTGTGGTGTTAAAAACGCCTTCCATGCTTTCTTCTTTAGTTCTGTGTTTTCTCTGGTTTTGTACGGTTGCTATACCTGACTTAGGTATAGCATTACTTATGATGATCTCCGTCAGATATTGTTTCAGGGCTTTGCAGGCGGCAGGCTGTCAAACACCTTTTCCAGTTCGCGCCGGTATGCCGGATCCTCGTTCATGCCGTTGTGGCCCTGGCCCTGGAGTAGAATAACGCGATCTGTCGGTTTTAGGTGTGCTTTCAGTTTTTCTGAGGAGCCCGGGTAGATGATCTCGTCCTGCTCGCCGTGAAAGATGACGATGGGCGACCTGGTTTGCGCCACAAAGGTATAGGTCTCGAATTTGTAGCGCAGCAGGAAGCCCGGCACGATGGGGTAGAGGCTGTGCATCAGATCCGGGAGGCTGTAGTAGGGGGCTTGCAACACGAGCAATGTGGGCGAATGCTGGGCCGACAGCCGCGCCGCTGCCGCCGTGCCGATAGAGTAGCCGACCACCAAAATAGGCCTCCCGCTATACCTGCCGGCCACTTCCCGGAAAGCTACTTCGGTATCGTCGTAAAACTGCTTTTCGCTGCTGATCTCACCCTGGCTTTTGCCGTAACCGCGGTAGTCGAGCACGAACACATCGTAGCCCAGCGCGGTATAGGCCTCGTGCACCCAGCCCCAGCTGGCCACCGAACCCGCGTTGCCATGCATGTAAAACACCAGCCCCTTCGACTCGTCGGCCTTGAAGAGCAGGCCATGCAGCAACACCCCATCCGGCGCAGGTATAGCGATCTCCTCCACCTCCCGATTGAAGCGAAATACATAGTCCGCTGGCAATTTCTCCGGAAAGAAGATCAGCTTTTCCTGCTGAAACGAAAGGAATCCCATCATTACCAGATATACGATACAAAGTAAAGCCAAGGCCCCGAGCAGCCCTTTCACTGCGCCTCACCCTCCCTAAGCTGTTTTTTGCGTTGAGCGGCAGCTCGTCTTTTGTTGCCCAGCCGGAAGCGGATCTGCTTTTCAACCGATACGATCGTGAACACGACGGCGCCTGCTCCAAAAATGCGCAGCACCTGCATGGCGTCCAGCGGACTGGAGCCGAAGAGCATGTTCATGAACGGGGTGTAGATGAAGAGGGCCTGCGCCAGGAACATGATCCCAATGCCGTAGTACACCCACATATTCGAGAACCAGCCGATCTGCCCGACTGGTCGCACCAGCGACCGGCAGTTGAGCAGGTAGTACGATTCCACCACCACAAACACCGTCGTCACAACAGTCTGCGCCTCCACGAGCGTGGCGCTCTGGTTCAGCTCGTACAGAAACAGGCCGTAGGCGGCTATCAGCATCAGCACACCCACTAGCAGCGTGCGCATGATCAGTTTGGGGGTGAGCAGTGGTTGGTTGGAAGCACGCGGGGGACGATCCATGATGCCGGGCTCCTTGGGCTCGAACACGAGCGTAAGTCCGAGCAGCACCGACGTGGTCATGTTGATCCAGAGCAGCTGCACGGGCTTAATGGGTAGCTGGGAACTGAGCGCCACCGCCAGCAACACCACCAGCGCCTCGCCCAGGTTGGTGGGCAGCGTCCAGACAATGAACTTAGTGAGGTTGTCGAACACGCCCCGGCCTTCCTCCACAGCGCCTTCTATCGACGAGAAGTTATCATCGGTGAGCACCATGTCCGAGGCGTCTTTGGCCACGTCTGTTCCGGTAATACCCATGGCGATGCCGATGTTGGCCTGCTTCAGGGCCGGGCCGTCGTTCACGCCGTCGCCCGTCATGGCCACCACCCGGTCGCGTGACTGCAGGGCTTTGACCAATCGCAGTTTCTGCTCCGGTGCCACACGGGCAAACACAGCGGTTTTCTCCACCAAGTCGGGCAATTCCTGGTCACCGATCTGCTGCAGCTGCTTGCCCGTCACGGCCACCAACTGCCCGTTTTCCTGGCGCCCCTGCAGACCTATCTGGCTGGCAATGGCAGCGGCTGTCACGGCATGGTCGCCGGTGATCATTTTCACGTCTATACCTGCACGCTGGCACAGAGCCACAGCCTCCATCGCCTCTTTGCGGGGCGGGTCTATCATCCCTTGCAGGCCCAGGAAAACGAGGTCGGATTTGGTGTGCTCGTGGTCGATCTGCGTCTGCCCCTCAGCAGAATCCAGCATGGCGAAGGCTAGTACGCGCAAACCTGCGCCGGCCATTTGCTCGACCTGTTTTTCAATGTGCGCTTTGTCGAGTTCGCCCAGTTCACCGTTGGGCAAGAGGGCCTTGTTGCTGCGGTCCAGCACCGCTTCTACGGAGCCTTTGAGGTAAATGACTGGTCTTTCGCCCGCGTGCAGCGTGGCCATGTACTGGTACTCCGACTCAAAGGGAATGGTGTCCTGGCGGGGTTGTGCTTCCTCCAGGTTTCGCCGTTCGAGTCCGGCCTTGCGGGCAGCCACTTCCAGCGCTCCCTCGGTAGGGTCGCCTTCGATCAACCACTGTCCGTCTTTCTCCTTCAGTGCACTGTCGTTGCACAGGGCGCCAGCTTTCAGGCACTGCGCCAGCGCTTGGTTGCTGCTCAGATCAGTCTGTGTTTCCTGTTGCTGAATTTTACCCTCCGGCCGGTAACCCAGCCCGGTAACCGTATAGGTCTCGCCGCCGGCCAGGATTTGCTGCACGGTCATCTGGTTTTCGGTGAGCGTTCCGGTTTTGTCGGAGCAGATGACGTTGGTGCTGCCCAGGGTCTCGACGGCCACCAATCTGCGGATGATGGCGCGGCGTTTGGCCATCTTCGACACGCCCAGGGCCAGCATGATGGTGACTGCCACAGGCAGCCCCTCGGGTATGGCGCCCACCGCCAGGGCGACTGCCAGCATAAAGGTGTCAGCCGGGTCGGCGCCGCGCAGGTACTCTACCAGGAAAACGGCGGCCGAAAGCGCCAGAATCACCCACAGGAGCAGGCGGCTGAACTCTTTTATTTTAATGGTGAGCGGAGTGTCCAAATCCTGCGCACCCGAGATGGACTCCTGAATTTTGCCCACCTCGGTTTTGTCGCCGGTGGCCACCACCAGGCCGGTCGCCTGCCCGTAGGTCACGACGGTGGAGGCGAAGCCCATCGAAAAGCGGTCGCCCAGCATTTCGTCGGCGGCCACAGGGTCCGGGTGCTTCTCCACCGCCACCGACTCGCCGGTCAGCGCCGATTCGTCCACTTTCAGGTCGCGGGCCTGCACCAGACGCACATCAGCCGGAAACTTGTCGCCGGACTGCAGCAGCACGATGTCGCCGGGCACTAGCTCCGAGGCGTCGATCTGTTGCTTGCGGCCCTCGCGGAGCACGGTGGCTTTGGCCGACATGCTTTTGGAGAGGGCGTCGATAGCGGCCAGTGCTTTGGATTCCTGTATGTAGCCGATGATGGAGTTGATCAGGACAACCCCGAAAATAACGCTCGCATCGATGTACTCACCGAGCAGCACCGAAACAAGGGCAGCCACCAGCAGGATGTAGATGAGGGGCTGGTGAAACTGCAGCAGGAACAGCACGAGGGCACTCTGCTGTTTTTTCGGCGTCATCACGTTGCGGCCATACGCTTCCTGTCGCCTACCGGCTTCTTCGTTCGTTAATCCTTTTTTCTGATCGACCTGAAGCAGTTCGAGCGCCTCCTGCGCCTCCAGGCTGTGCCAGTCCCGGACTTTGTCTGGTGATAGGGTTGTATTTTGTGGACTTCTCTGTTCTGTTACACGCATGTTTGCTTGACGTTCTATACCTGCACGGGTGCGAAAAGCCCGCGCGGACCGTTATAATTCCAATACAAGGTGAGTATCTGAATTATGGAAGCAGCTGGTATTCTGTAAGTAGTACGGGCGTTTACTGCGACAGGTAAGCTCCATCGGCAGCGTAGTAGGCACCGGATAAGAAAGAAGCCTTGTCGGAACTGAGCCAGATCACGAGCTCTGCTATTTCTTCCGGTGCTCCGAGGCGACCGATCGGGTGCTTGGATGTCAGGAACTGCAGCGTTTCCTCACCCATGCCAGACAGTAAAGGAGTTTTGATGAAGGCCGGCCCGACCGCGTTGATGCGTATACCTTTGGAAGCATACTCCAGGCCCCCGTTTTTGGTCAGACCCACCACACCGTGCTTGGCGGCCACGTAAGCGGCTGAGTTGGCAAAGCCCACCTGCCCAAGGATGGAGGAGTTGTTGACAATGGCACCGCCGCCTTGCTGCAGCATCTGCCGTATCTGAAAGTGCATGCAGTAGAACACGCTGCTCAGGTTAATGCTGATCACTTTATCCCAGCCCTCGATGCTCATGTCGCCAATGGCGTTGGACTCGCCGCCTATTCCTGCGTTGTTGAAGGCGATATCCAGCCGGCCGAACTTCTCGACGGCCTGCTGCACCATGCGCTCGCAGTCCTCCGGCTTGGAAACATCGGCCGATACAAAAATAGCCTGGCTGCCCAGTTGCTCAATTTCCTGCACAACCTGCATGCCGGACTCTTCGTGAATGTCGGACACTACTACTTTAGCACCTTCGCGCGCGTACAGCAGCGCTGTTGACCTGCCGATGCCAGACGAGCCGCCGGTTACCAGTGCTACCTTACCATCGAACAACTTTGTCTGATTATTTGTCATAGCGTTCATAATTTTATCTGTCTAAGTTGAAGATTTACATTCCGACAAATTTCGAAAGACCGACATGCCCTTTTGATGACCTAGGTCACTTCCAAAAAAAGCACTTGTCAGTAAAGCCGCTTCGTATACCTTAGCTTACTTTAAATAATGAAATCATGTTCTGAATGTTTACATTTGAAGCAGAGCGCCTTTGATAGCCCCAGCCAGTTGGAACGCCGCCAGGAAGGTATAGGTATAGGTATAGGTATAGGTATAGGTATAGGTATAGGTATAGGCGGGCCTCAGATGAATTGCTGTCGCAGTGTGTCCTTTACATTTAAGGTATCATGTCCATAAGAAACTGTTTACAACTGCTATTGATGTTATTCTTGCTAGCCGCTTGTGGCGAGAAGCAGGAAACCACGCAGCCAACCGTGGAGGATATCTCGGAAGCCGTGTACGCCTCGGGCGTTGTGAAGAGCCGCAATCAATACCAGGTCTATCCGGTGGTGAGTGGCATCATCGAGGAAATACTGGTGACCGAGGGAGACACTGTGCAGCGGGGCGAAACGTTGGTACGCATCAGCAATGAGGCCGCCCAACTGAACACCGAGAACGCCCGCCTGGCTGCAGAATATGCCCGCGTCGGTGCCAATGCCGAGAAGCTGACCGAACTGCAGGAGAACATCGAGCTGGCCCGCAGCCGCATGCAGAACGACTCGCTGTTGCTGGTGCGGCAGCGCAACCTCTGGGCCAGCCAGATCGGCACCCGCGTGGAGCTGGAGCAGCGCGAACTGGCCTACAAGAATTCTCAAACAGCCTACCGCTCGGCGCGCCTCCGCTACAACGACCTTAAAAAACAGCTCAACTTTGCCGCCCGCCAGTCGCAGAAGAACCTGCAGATCAGCGAGACCCTGCGCGACGACTACACCGTAAAGAGCGAGACCAACGGCAAGGTATACAGCGTGTTGCGCGAGAAAGGGGAACTGGTGAGCCCACAGGTGCCGATTGCGGTGCTGGGCGATGCCGACGAATTTATACTGGAACTGCAAGTGGACGAATACGACATTGCCCGCGTGAAGCCAGGCCAGCAGGTGCTCCTCAACCTCGACAGCTACAGGGGGCAGGTCTTTGAAGGGCGCGTCACCAAAGTCAATCCGGCCATGAACGAGCGCACCCGCTCCTTTACTGTAGAGGCCGCTTTCGTGACCAAACCCGATGCGCTATACCCGAACCTCACCACCGAGGCCAACATCATCATCCAGACGAAGAAGAATGCCCTGACCATCCCGCGCGAATACCTGGTGGAGGGGACCTATGTGCTGAATGAAAACGACGAGCGTGTGCCGGTGAAGACCGGGCTGAAGGACTACCAGAAAGTGGAAATAGTAGAAGGTTTATCGAAAGAAACCGTGATCGTGAAGCCATAGCGATGAATTTTAAACTGATCTACAGCATAGCGAAATCGATGCTGCTGGCCCGCTGGCGGCAGACGCTGGTGGCGGCCGTCGGGGTCACCTTCAGCATCGCCATGTTCATTACGCTGCTCGGGTTTATGAACGGCCTCAACGACCTGCTCGATGGCCTTATACTCAACCGCACACCGCACGTGCGGCTCTACAACGAGATCAAGCCCAGCGACAACCAGCCGGTAAATGCAGCGGAGCAGTACAGGAATTCTTACAACTTCATTAGCTCCGTGAAAGCCGGCGTCACCCGGCAGGAAATCTACAACAGCGGCCCCATTCTGCAGGCCGTGAAGGCCGACAAACGGGTGCTGGGAGCCACACCCAAACTCCTGGCGCAGGTCTTTTTCAATGAGGGCACGATCGATATCACAGGCATCATCAACGGCGTTGATGTTGAGGAGGAAAGCCGCCTGTTCAACTTCAAGGACTATGTGACGACGGGCAACCCGATCGACGCCAAAAACGTGGCCAACAGCATCATTCTGGGCAAGGGGCTGGCCGATATACTGGTGGCCGACATCGGCGATGTGGTGCAGGTCACGACTGCGCAGGGCGAGCGTTTTCCGCTCAAAGTGGTGGGCTATTTTCAGTCAGGTATTCAGGAGATCGACAAGGTGCAGAGCTACGCCTCCCTGGCCACCACACAGAAGCTGCTCGGCAAGCCGGCCAACTACATGACCGACATCCAGATCAAGCTCCACGACCTGGAGCAGGCCCCGGCCGTTGCACGCGAGTATGCGCAGCTTTTTCAGGTCGATGCCGAGGACATCCAGACGGCCAACGCCCAGTTCGAGACCGGCAGCAGCGTGCGGTCGCTCATCTCCTACGCCGTGGGCATCACGCTGCTCATCGTGGCGGGATTCGGTATTTTCAACATCCTCAACATGATGATCTACGAGAAAATGGACTCCATCGCCATCCTCAAGGCCACCGGTTTTTCGGGTCGGGATGTGAATCTGGTCTTTCTGCTGATCGCGATGAGCATCGGCTTTTTTGGGGGCATCGTAGGGCTCGTGTTCGGCTTTGTGTTCTCGGTCATCATCGACAACATTCCGTTTGTGACGGCGGCACTGCCCACCATTACGACCTACCCGGTCAACTACGATCCGGTATTCTATTTTATTGGCGGTACCTTCTCCCTTATCACGACCTATTTTGCCGGTTTCTTCCCGGCCCGCAAGGCAAGCAGGGTGGACCCGGTCGAGATCATCCGGGGCAAATAGGTATAGGAAAGACAGCGAAGAAAAAATGCAGGAAGTTATACTCGAAGCAAGGGGAATCAACAAGGAGTTTCATGATCCGGTGACGGTGCAGGTGCTCCGCGATGTTACTTTTGCTGTGAACAAAGGCGAGTTCGTGTCCGTGATCGGCAAGTCGGGCTGCGGCAAGTCTACGCTACTCTACATCCTCTCCACCATGGACACCGACTATACCGGTGAACTCTACATAGACAAGGAGCTGATGTCGGGCCGCCCGGATGTTGAACTGGCGCGCATCCGAAACGAGAAGATCGGCTTCGTGTTCCAGTTCCATTACCTGCTCAACGAGTTTACGGTGCTGCGCAACGTCATGCTGCCCGGCCTCAAGCTGGGCAGGTATAGCGAGCAGGAAGTAGAGCACCGCGCCATCGAGCGTCTCAAAATGCTAGGTATAGCGCACCTGGCCAAGCAGTCGGCTTACCGCATTTCGGGTGGGGAGAAGCAGCGGGTAGCCATCGCCCGGGCCCTCATCAATGACCCGCACATCATCATGGGCGACGAGCCCACTGGCAACCTTGACAAGCGCAACAGCGACATCGTGTTTAACATTTTCAAGGAACTGACCGAGGCGCACAACCAGACCCTGCTTATCGTGACGCACGACCCCGAATTTGCTGAAAATTCACACCGGATCATCGAGATGGAGGACGGCCGGATAATCCGGCAGTAAACACAAGTCAAACGAACCACTTCCTTTATCGAATTTCTGCCTGATAATGCTGAAATTCGCCACTATGTATATTATCTAAGCTTTATGTATTTCGTATGAGGAACCTATGGTTCTTTGGGCTTTTTATGCCTTTAAATAAAATTTAATATGAACAAAATGCTAAGTCGGCTTTTTGAAACAGCCAACAAAGAAAAAAGAACCATTATCGGCCTTATGTCGGGCACCTCGCTCGACGGTCTTGACATTGCGCTCTGTGAATTTGAAGGTCATGGTACCGAAACCCGCATAAAACTTAAAGAGTTTGTGACGATGCCTTATGACGAGACTTTTAAGCAGGAAGTAAAGGCCATCTTTTCTAAACGGGAAGTTGACCTGGAGCGCGTTTGTCTGCTTAATGCCTACATCGGTCGCTTCCATGCCGATCTCATCAACAAAAGCCTGCAGCAGTGGGGGATAGCTGCCTCGGATGTTGATGTGATTGCCAGCCACGGCCAGACCATTTACCACGCACCGGCGTCGCTGCATGGCATGGCAGGTATGCCGGATGCCACGCTGCAGATCGGCGACGGTGATCACATTGCCATGGGTACCGGTATCATCACGCTCAGCGATTTCCGGCAGAAGCACGTGGCAGCAGGAGGCGAGGGTGCCCCTTTGGCCGTGTACGGCGACTACCTGCTCTTCTCGAAGCAGGAACAGAACCGGATCATGCTCAACATAGGCGGCATTGCTAACTTCACCTTCCTGCCAGGCGATCTGGACACGAGCCGTATTTTCTCAACGGATGTAGGGCCAGGCAATACAATGATGGACGCTTATGTGCAACGGCATTTCCCCGGCACTTACTACGATGCAGACTCTGCCATCGCCTTGAAAGGCAGGTATAACCAAGCCTTGGTCGCGGCGCTCCTCTACCATCCTTTCTTTGAGCAGGACTTCCCTAAAACGACGGGCCCGGAACTGTTTAATCTCGCATACCTGGCCGAAGCACAACGCAAGTCAGATACGGAGCACCTCTCCCCGGAGGATGTGATGGCGAGTCTGAACCGTTTTTCGGCTGTTGGCATCTGCGGTGCCCTGACCCGCTCACTGGGCGATGCTGATTTTGAAATTTTCCTGAGTGGAGGAGGGATGCACAACCCGCTTCTCATACAAAACATAAAAGAGCTTTTGCCAGGCGCTACAGTGCGAAACACGGCCGAACTGGGCGTGTCGCCGGATGCGAAAGAGGCGGTGCTGTTTGCCACACTGGCCAATGAGTGCCTGGTGGGCGAGCCGATCCACTTTGGCCCTGGCAAAAGGCGCGTGCCCTCGGTGCTGATGGGCAAAATCAGCTTACCGGAATAACGACGGAACACCATTTAATTACATAATCAACAGTACAAAAAAAGAGGCACTATGAGAAAAGTTTACTTGATTGGGAGGGCCTCGGGTAAGGCTATCCTGCTGTGTTTCCTACTGTTGGCGGCTGCGTGTCAGCTGGCCATAGCGCAAGGGGCACGCTACGCCATTACGGGAACTGTGACGGATGCCCGTACCAAGTCGCCGCTGCCGGGCGTGGTGGTGAAGTTCCAGAACCACAACATTGCCACAGCCACCGATGCAAACGGGGTATACAACTTGTCGGCCGCCTTACCTCCGGGTAATTACCAACTCACGTTCTCTTTCATAGGCTTTAAGCCACAGAGTCTGCCTGTCACCCTCGGTGATCAGCAGACGGTGCAGGTGGATGCTCAGATTCAGGAGGATATTGTGGGTCTGGACGAAGTGGTGGTGACGGGTACCTCTGTGGCAACCAGCAAAAAAGAACTGGGCAACGCCATCTCCACCGTTTCTGCAGCCTCGCTCGAAAACAGCGTTGCCACTTCCGTTGACCAGGCCCTGTCGGGTAAGGTCGCCGGTGCCCAGATCAGCCAGAACTCGGGCAACCCGGCCGGTGGTATCAGTGTGCGTTTGAGAGGCACCAGCACGGTTGTCGGCTCGGGCGACCCGCTATACATTGTGGATGGGGTTATCATCAACAACAGCTCTCCTGAACTGATTGACCTGGGAGGCTACGCGCAGAACCGACTAGTAGACATTAACCCAAATGACATTGAGCGCATCGAGATCATCAAAGGGGCAGCAGCGGCCGCTATCTACGGCTCACGGGCCAGTAACGGGGTGGTGCAGATCTTCACGAAGCGTGGGGTGGAGGGTGCACCAAAAATATCAGTCTCCACGCAGTTCCGGGTGAACGAGGTGCGCAAAACGCTGGACTATAACAAGTACCCTTTCCGCTTTGTGAACAACCTCGCCTCAGACCTCACGCAGGAGCCGGTCACCCGGTATGACTACCAGGACAAAATCTTCAGGACTGCCTATGGTACCGAAAACAACGTGTCGGTTTCGGGCGGCAGCGCGAATACCCAGTACTACATGAGCGGTAACTTCCTGAGCAACCAGGGTATCATCGACAACACGACTTTTAAGCGGGGAGGTGCCCGTTTGCGCATTGACCAAACAATCAAAAACTGGATATCCGTTTCACTGGGGGCCAACTATGTGCTCAGTACAAGCGAAGAGATTCCGAATGGTGGCTTGAGCGAAGCATATGGTGCCCTGACCGGCTTTATTTTCAGCAACAACTTCATCAATCCGGAGCCGGTGAACGGGGTATATCCCTCCACCGCGCCTACAGCTATTCTGCGTCGAACCAATCCGCTCGAGGCCATTGACCGCTTTAATTTCGGGCAGCGCACCAACCGCTTCATTGGCGATTTTCAAGTGAATCTTACGCCGATCAATGGACTGAACATAAGCTATGTGCTGGGATTTGACAATTCAACGCAGATTGCGACAGGCTACATACCGGTGGGAAATACAACACCCTCCTATAATGCAGGCTATTCACGCCGTGCTGACCGTACTGCTTACCTCCTCAACAACGACCTGAATGCCTCTTACCGCACCTTCCTGACAGACTGGCTGGAGTCGACGACAGGTATAGGGAGTACGGTACAGACGGAAAAATACTACTCAACAGGTATAACGGGCACGCAGTTAGGTCCTATTGCTCAGGTTAGTTCCGGTGGTGCCACGGTAGTCTCCAACGAAGGGCGCGCTGATATTAACATCTTAGGCTTTTTCCTTCAGCAGACTTTCGGTATCGGTGACCGTTTCTTCCTGACGGGAGCTGGCCGTTATGATGTGTCGTCTGTATTCGGGGAGGACAACAGGTGGCAGTTCTACCCGAAAGTGAGCGGCAGCTACCTGGTTTCCAACGAGAGTTTCTGGCAGGGGCTTGCTGACATTATCCCTATTTTCAAACTGCGTGCCTCTTACGGACAGGCGGGCAACCTGACGGCTATCGGAGCCTATGACCGCTATACTAACTATAACCCGGTGTCACTTCCTGGGATTCCGGGCGTTATCCCATCTACGCTGCTGGGCAACTCGGGCATTAAGCCGGAACGCCAGGTAGAGACCGAGGTCGGGGCCGACATGAGCTTCCTGGGAGGCAGGCTGGGTCTTGAGTTTTCTCTCTACAAGAAAGATGTGGAAGACCTGCTGTTGTTCATTGGCCTGACACCTTCTTCAGGCTTCCTGAATCAGTATGCTAATATCGGTACCATGACCAACAAAGGTTTTGAGCTGATGGTGACTGGTGCGCCTGTTCAGACGGAGCGCGTTCGTTGGACCTCTACGCTGATCTATTCCCGCAACAAAAACGAAGTGAACAATATTCCGGGTGGTGTACTGCCATTCCCGGGCGGTTTCGGCCAGGTGGCCGCTGTGGATGGCTATCCGCTAGGTGCCTTCTATGCTACCTATTTTGCACGAAACCCCGACGGCTCGCTGCTGCTGAATCCTGCCGGGTTGCCACAGCCGGAGCGAGCAGGACGCAACCCCGAAAACGGACAGCCGACCGGCGCCACCGTGCCAAAGGTGATCGGTGACCCTAACCCGGACTGGACCGGCTCCTGGACGAACGATATCTCGGTAGGCGACCGCCTGTCCTTCCGCACACAGTTGGATGCGGTTTATGGATTCGATGTGTTCAATTTCACCCGCCGTGTGGGTGAGCGTGACCTGTATGGCGGACTGGCCGGTTACGAGCCGGAGCTAAGAGGGGAAGTGCCGAAAGGAACCTCCACTGCTCTGTTCGGCATATTTGAGAATTACATTGAGGACGGCTCTTTTATTAAGCTGAGAGAGGTGTCGGTGGCGTATGACTTTAAGCCCGCCTTTTTGGGAGGTAACAGCATGCGCCTCAGTCTGGCCGGGCGCAACCTGTTCTCGATTGACGACTACAGTGGTTATGACCCGGAGGTGAATGCCGCTGGCCAGACCAACGCTGTGCGAGGCTTTGACTTTGTGGAGGTGCCGATCCCGAGAACCTATGCACTGGGTCTCAACTTTACTTTCTAATGCTTCCTAACCTTATGAAAAACATCATGAAAAATATAGCTTCATACTTAAAAGTGGGTCTCCTCTCAGGCTGTCTGCTGCTGTCGAGTGGGTGCGAACTGGATATACCCAACCCGAACGCAGCCAGTGACGTGGAGGTGCTGAACTCCCGCGAAGGTATCATAGCCTTGAGCGTTGGGTTGCGACAATTTTACTCTACTTCGGCCCTTGAGGCGGCACTCTTATACGCAGGTGTGACGGGTCGTGAAATGAAAGGCGTGGCTACCTTTACCAACGTGCTGGAGCTGGAGGCCGGTGGATCTGACCTGCCCACATTTAACGGCAACATCCTCGGCTATTGGTCACGCATGCAGCGCGTGATGCTGATGAGTGAGCAGATTCTGGAGAACGCCCCCAACGTACCCACCCTCACGGGCGGAACGCTGAGCGGGGTGATGGCTCATGCGCATTTGTTCAATGCCATGGCACTCGGAAACCTGTACATCGCATTTGAGCAGGCAAACCTGGAAACCAGCCGGACCGGAAGTGTAACTTTCAGACCGAGAGCTGAGGTGTTGGCAGCTGCCATCGCACATCTGAACGAAGCCATTGCCCTCATCGAGGCGACACCCCCTTCGCCGGAGTTCACAGCACAGGTTGCCGGGCCTGCCTTCGACCTGCGCAACACGCTCTACGCTTACAATGCCCGGTATAACTTATATGCCGGGAATAATGAGGCGGCCATCGCCAATGCTGACAAAGTGGATCTGAGCAAGCGCTCTGAGTTTGTGTATAGCACACTGAGTCCGAACCCGATCTACAACACCGTTTTTATATTGGCTTATTACAGACCACGCGATAAGTTCGGCCTGCCAAATGCGCTCTTTGAAGAAGGGGATAGGCGCTACAACTTCTACATGACAGAGCCGGGTGCCGATGTGTTAGGAGACCGGGTGATGACGCTGGCAGGCTTTTTTAACACGCAGACAACCAGCATACCCGTATACCCGCCAGACGAGATGAGGCTGATCAAAGCGGAGGCACTCCTACGGAGCAATGGTTCCCTGGATGAAGCCCTGGCGCTGATCAACCAGGTGCGGACACAGACGGCAGGCGACCCCTTTGGCGTACATGCCGGTTTGCCGGCTTACAGCGGGCCAGTCACAGCAGAGGCGCTGTTGCTGGAGGTATACAAGCAACGGTCTGCTGAGCTATACCTGAGCGGGCAGAAATGGGAAGACAGCCGTCGTTTCAACCGTCCGGGGCCACCTGATAACCTGACGGAGCGTAACCGCAATTTCTATCCGTACCCAGATCAGGAGCGGCGCAATAACCCGAACACGCCAAACGATCCTGTCATCTAAGGCCGTTTAGCTATAGCTGATTCTGAAAATGCAAAAACCTCTGCCGACTTCCAGCGCTTGAGCTGTGGTGGCAGAGGTTTTTTATTGGCTTCGTGTGTTTTTAGAGTGTTGGGTGACACTGCAGGACCAGTTCTTCCTCAATAGCAGGGCTCAGTACCAGCACCAGGTGCTCGGCAAAAGCGGCATTGTCGAATGGCCGGTCGTTCATCAAGGCGATCAGCCCAACTGGCTCGCCGTCCTCTTTCAGGAAGATGCTGCCCAAGTAACTTTCGATGTTCAACTCCTGTAATTCGATATCTTTGGGGAAGTGGCTTTGTACATTGTCGGGGTAATAACAAAACCGCTGAGTGAGAACAGAATCGCAAGGACTGGATTGCAGGGAGTAGGAGATATTGGGTAGTACCTCTCCGTTTTTGAGAAACACTTTCGTGACAACCTCCTTGCCGTCTTCGCTTAAACTGCCAATCAGTACATACTGTACCTGTGCATGGGTCGCAATGAATTTAGCCGCCCTTTGCAGGAAAGACTCGTCGCGCGGCTGAGAGGTGAGTGAGATGGCAGATTCCAGTATCTGGTGCTCATCCTCCTGTAGCGCATAATTCCAATGATGTACGAATCTGTATTCCATCGCACAAAGTAACAAGAAAGTAATCTACAAATTTAAACATTTGTGTTGCATAAAAGCAATAGGATAAATAGCAATATGTGATGGACTTATGGTGTTGTGTTGATAAAATTAACCGATCTAATGTGTTTGTTTATTCCAATATAGTGCTATTTGTGAAGGGAATATCAGGTTTGTACTTCTGCCGGATTACCTATACAGCAGAAGCGCTACTCAAATGGTATTATTCTGTTCAATCAGTATTAGCAGAAAGGTTATCCTTGCCATTTTGTGCAAATTGTCTTCACGTTGAAGAGAAGCCATTAGAAAAAGCAAAGACAGCGGGTTACAATAGCAGCTTCACAACTGCAAAATTAACCTAGGATAGGGCTCTCAAAAACGGAGCTGTCTTACTTTCTTTAGATTTGGCAATTTGAGCAGGAGGTCCTGCTGCCACTACCTGTCCGCCGTCCTCTCCGGCACCCGGGCCAATGTCGATTACCCAGTCGCTGGCAGCCACTACGCGCATATCGTGCTCTACCACAATCACCGTGTTGCCCGCATCTACCAGCAGGTGAAGTTGGGTCATCAGCCGATCCACATCCGCAGGGTGCAGGCCAGTGGTGGGTTCATCCAGAATGTAAAGGGTGTTGCCGCGTTGGGAGCGCTGCAATTCGGTCGCCAGCTTAATGCGCTGCGCCTCGCCACCCGACAGCTCGGTGGCCGGCTGCCCGAGTCGCAGGTAGCCCAAACCAACCTCTCGGAGCATGGTGAGTGCGCGTTGTACAGCGGGCTCTTCGTCAAAAAACTCCCAGGCTGCATCTACCGTCATATCCAGCACTTCGGCGATGTTCTTGTCACGATAGGTCACTTCGAGGGTCTTGGCGTTGTAGCGGGCACCGTGGCACACAGGGCAGGGAGCGTATACGCTCGGCAGAAAGAGCAACTCCACCATCACAAAACCTTCACCCTGGCAGTTCTCACAGCGCCCTTTGGCCACGTTAAAAGAGAAGCGTCCGGCGTCGTAGCGGCGCTTTCTGGCCAGCGGAGTGCTAGCGAAGAGTTTACGCACGTTGTCGAACAAGCCGGTATAGGTAGCCATGTTCGAGCGCGGCGTCCGGCCAATCGGCTTCTGGTCGACGCGCACCAACCGTTTGATCTGCTCCATACCTGCCGTGATATGACCTCCGGTGGTGAGAGGGATGTCCCGCTCGAGTTCATCGCCTTCCTCTACTTCTGCAGACAGATGATGCCCCAGGTGAGCGGCTACCAGTTCTACCAGCACCTGGCTTACCAGACTGGACTTGCCGGAACCGGAGACGCCTGTCACGGATGTGAACACGCCAAGCGGAAAATCGGCGGACAGGCGATGCAGGTTGTTACGGCTAACATCGCTCAGTTTGAGCCAACCTTTCGGTTCCCGCGGATCGGAGTTGAAGCCCTTTGCGTTGCCAAACAGGTACGCACCTGTGCGGGAGGCCTCAACCTGGCGCAAACCTTCAGGCGGACCGCTGTACAGAATTTCTCCGCCTTTCTCGCCGGCAGCCGGTCCCACATCCACAATCCAGTCAGCATGGCGGATCACTTCCAGGTCGTGCTCTACCACAAACAGCGAATTACCCGCTTTCTTGAGGCCGTCGAGAGCCCGGAGCAGCGCCACCTTGTCGGCGGGGTGTAAACCGGCGGATGGTTCGTCGAGCACATACACGACCCCAAATAGGTGCGAATAGAGTTGCGTAGCCAGGCGCAGGCGCTGCAGCTCGCCCGGGGATAGGGTAGGCGTGCTGCGCTCCAGCGACAAATAGCCCAGGCCCAGGTCGAGCAGCACCTCGATTCGGGCGCAGAGGTCATCGGCAATGCGTTTGGCTACAATGGCCTGTTCCGGGTGCTCGGTTTCCGTGCGGGCATGGCCTGGTTCTTTCCCTTGGGCAAAAGGCTTCAGAACAGCCTGCACCCGTTTCAAAGGCAATCGCGAAAGCTCTGTGATGTCGTAACCGGCAAACTTTACCGACAGTGACTCCGGTCGCAGGCGCTTGCCCTGGCAGGTGGGACAGTCGGTGCTTAGCATATACTGCATCACCCGCTTTTTCATCATCGGGCTATTGGTGTTCGCGAAGGTATGGAACACGTGCCGGCGGGCGCTGCTGAAAGTCCCCATGTAATTGGGCTCCTCCTTGCGCTTGATGGCGCGGCGCGTTTCCTCCGGCGTGTAGCCCGGGTATACCGGCACCACAGGCTGCTCGTCCGTGAAGAGGATCCAGTCGCGGTCTTTCTGCGGCAGTTCCCGCCAAGGTATATCCACATCAAAACCCATCGTTACCAGAATGTCGCGCTGGTTCTGCCCGCCCCAGGCCATGGGCCAGGCCGCAATAGCCCGCTCCCGGATGGTCAGCGAATCGTCGGGAACCATCGACTTTTCGGTGACATCATACATGCGCCCCAGTCCGTGGCAGGTAGGGCAGGCCCCTTCGGCGGTGTTGGGCGAGAAAGCCTCGGCATAGATGATGGATTGTCCCGGAGGGTAGTCGCCGGCCCGGGAGTAGAGCATGCGCAGCAGGTTGGAAAGCGTGGTGACGCTGCCCACGGAAGAGCGGGTAGTAGGCGTACCGCGCTGCTGCTGCAGGGCCACAGCAGGGGGCAGTCCGTGTATGGCGTCTACTTCAGGCACCGCCATCTGGTGAAAAAGGCGGCGGGCATAAGGCGACACCGACTCCAGGTAGCGGCGCTGCGCTTCGGCGTAAAGCGTGCCGAACGCCAGACTCGACTTACCGGAACCCGACACACCTGTGAAAACCACAAGCGCATCGCGGGGGATCGACAGGTTGATGTTTTTGAGGTTGTGCTCCCGCGCCCCGCGCACTTCTACGAACCCCCTGAATTGTCCGTCAGTAGTCTTATTTTCTTTGTCTGAATTCATATACCTGTGTGAATTGCCCTGCCGCGAAGGTATGGCTTCTTGGCGCAATTGAAAATGGTTGAGTGTACGCAGGATTACGCTTTTTGGTAAGGTATGTCACGAAAGGGCATCACCTGTTGGCAAATAGGGAAGGGCAGGACAGTCCAAAATTGGAGCGATAAAATGGTGCTGTCTGCAGCGACCTGGCTGGCAAGTATGGTCTTATGGCAGAAGTCTGCAGCAGTTTGTAGTTAGCTAAGGTATAGAGTCGATTAAAGTGTGGAAGTTACCTAGTCGCTTTGGGCGAACGTGTGTGGTTTGATAAAGACTTCGCAAGGGAAGTATGCAAGCATACGTATATAGGTATTTCTTTTAAAAATACAATTATTGTAACCAATAAGGTATAGAATAGTATTTATCTAGACGTAATTCGGAAGCCTATCCCAGGCGGAAGAGAAAGTACTTTTGAAGACAAACTGAGAACAAACTTATGTTGGCAATGAACTATCGCGGGCCGCAGCGGGTCCGCATCGACGAAAAACCGGAGCCTAAAATACTGCATCCTGAGGATGCGATCGTGCGTGTGACACGCTCCTGTATTTGCGGCTCTGACCTCCACCTCTACAACGGCAACGTACCCGATACCCGGGTCGGCACGACCTTCGGACACGAATTTATTGGCGAAGTAATAGAAATTGGCTCTGAGGTACAGAAACTGAAAGTGGGTGACATGGTGATCGTACCGTTCAACATCGCCTGCGGAAAATGCCATTTCTGTAAGCAGGGCCTGTTTGGCAACTGCCACGAATCCAACTCGCAGGCAACGGCAGTGGGAGCCATTTTCGGCTACTCGCACACCGCCGGTGGCTACGATGGCGGACAGGCCGAGTATGTGCGCGTACCCTATGCCGATGTAGGACCAACGGTTATACCGGAAGGCATGGACCCGGACGATGCCGTGCTGCTGACCGACGTGGTGCCAACCGCTTACCAGGCCGCTGAGATGGGTGGTATACAGAAAGGCGACACGGTTGTGATTTTTGGCGCCGGACCGATCGGCATCATGGCGGCACGCTGCTGCTGGCTCTTCGGTGCCGGCCGCGTGATCGTGATCGACAAGATAGAATATCGATTGGAGTTCGTGCGCAACTACGCCAACTGCGAAGCCTACAACTATGAGGAGATGGATGACCCGGTGGTATTCATCAAGAAGACAACCGACTGGATGGGCGCCGATGTAGTGATCGATGCGGTGGGAGCCGAAGCAACCGGTAACCTGATGCAGACCATCACAGGCCGTAAACTCTTGCTGCAGGCAGGTTCTGCCACGGCGGCGCACTGGGCCGTGAACTCCGTTAAGAAGGGCGGGATTGTATCCATCGTCGGGGTATACGGACCAACTGACAACCTCTTCCCACTGGGCAATGTGCTCAACAAGGGCCTCACAATACGGGCAAACCAGGCGGCTGTGAAGCGCCATTTGCCGCGGTTGATCGAGCACGTGCAGAATGGCATCCTGAACCCGAAAGCGCTGATCACGCACCGTGTGCCGCTGGAAGACGTGGCTGATGCCTACCATATTTTTTCAGAGAAACTGGACAACTGCATCAAGCCTGTCCTGATTCCGCCAACAGCCAGATAAAGGAGAGAAAGACCATGGAAAACAAGACACCGAAAGACTATTCGCACATAAAAGGCTGGGGTATAGACGCGGATCCGAAAAACGACCCGACTTACCCCATGAAGCACCGCACTGATGCCGAGCACGAAGGCTACAGCTGGGACCGCCCCACGCAGCAGCCCATCGACGTAGAGGTGCTGCACTCCATCGAGCGACCCAACGTGACGGCCGTGTTTGGCACCTCCGTGCCCCCAAGCGGACTGAGCGGCATGATCCGGCGCTTTGCGTTTAAGCACAGCGAAAACAGTTACCTGCATTGGCTACCCCTGCTGATGGCGGACCGCGTGAATGTGGTGGAGGGCGTGATCGAGGATTTGGGCAAAGGCTCTGTGCCGAACATATTTGCTGAGAAAGGCTGGAAAGCCGATTGGGAGCACAACCGCACCGGGCTTATCCAGAAAGTAGGCATACTAGCCCTGGTGACCACGGCAGCCGTTGTGTTGCTCACGCGCAAAAAGGATTAGCTGAAGGATTAGACAGAGGCCAACAGAAAGGCAGCTACCGTAAAGTGGCTACCTTTCTTATTTTCTGATCGTTAGTCCCATTCCACAATATCGTCGTCCTCTTCATCATCAAGGTAATCTGCAATATCCAAATCCTCGTCTTCCCAGTCATCCGATAGGTATACCTCATCTGCCATGTCGTCGGGTGATTCAGCTTCTTCTGTGCTGTCGTTTGCATGCTGCTGCAGAAATTCCTGCAGAGCAGGTACAGCGGCAAAGCCCGCCTCAGTAAGGGCGATCAGTTCGCCGCGCTGTAAGAAACGATTGGCATCGAGCAGCACCTCGTAGGTGGGGGTATGGATGTGCTTCGGGATCCTGAACAGCCTGGGGTCACGCTTGTTGAAGGGTGTAGGTATAGCAGCGGAATAAAGGTAGGGTAGCAGCGTCTTGGAGCAGCTCAGGGCGATTCGGTCGATGCGGTGCGCCTCAAAGTAATCCTGCAGTCGGGTGTTGATGTTGTCGAAAAACTCAGCCGTTTCACCCAGCCGCACACGGGAACCAGCTCTGGACTTGCCCTTCGTTTTGAGGTATTTGATCTGGCTCTTGCCTTGCTTCTGGCGCACCATATACGAGCGGTATACCTTGTGATTCATGCATTGCCCGTTCTCGAAATAGCCCAGAGCGCAGTGGCCGGCCTGTATCAGCAGGATCACATAGTGCTGTTTCGGATCGCCTTCCGCATTGAGATAAGAAGTAGTGATCGGTAGCCTGAAATAGACCAGCTCACGTCCGTTTTCGTCCATCAACAAAAGCCGGTGCCGCTCCGGGTCGTATACCTGCCGGATGGAGGAGCTCCGAAGAAACTGCAGAAGGGTAGCGGCTACCGGGCCAGGTATAAATCGGTTCATGTTCGGTTGCGTGTTTCGGACTGTCGAGCTGTAAAGATACGATCAGGATCATTTCAGCAATCCGCATTTGAAATGATAAAGTAGCATTCGGTTTTGAGTAGTAAAAGAGTCAACCCGCTTCACAGTACGGCTACGGTTGTTTCCATTATGGTAAAATTAGGCAATTATTGACTTTAATCCTGAACATGCAGGAGGGGTTTTGCTTCTCTAGCGTGTATTGGGTAAACTTGTAATACGTTCAAGAGATTATAATTGCAGCATCGTAGCGCTAATGAAAAGGTGGTTTAACTGGTTCGTGATTTCCTGCTTCATCCTGCATGTGGGGCTTTACTTCAGTACCTCCCATGTGGCCGGCAAATCGATGATCCCGCTCGAGGACTTGCTCGAGGGCCCCAGCAGTGGCGAAAGCGTAGCCGAGGATGAGTCCCCGATCAACCTGATGCTGCAGGAGTACCTCGACCTGATCGAGGACTTCCCGAGAACCGAAAGCCCCAAGCCAAGTCACAAAGGGGCGAACTCCGTCTACCAGACCAACCTAAAACCTGTTCCGCAGAAGACGGATATACCTTTTCTGCAGGAGTGGTACTCTATTACCGACAGCTATACCCCTTACCGACCGCTCACTTTCCTGCTGTCGGAATACCATGGCTATCTTTTCCGGTTCAAGCCCTTCTAGATTTCTTCATTCCTAAGTCTGGGTATGGCTCTCCCCATACGCCTCCAGATCAGGTTGCTGACCGCTGAGTTTTTTCTCTTCGGTTCCGGCAGCCTCAGTAATCCATTATCCTACTACATTACAAGTTTAACTTTGCAATGAAACTGCTACCGAAGAAATCGAATCTATTATACACACTTACGCTTAGCGCCCTAGTGGCCGGCTGCACGGCCCAAGGCGGCGATATCGATACTACCAAAACCGAGACAGCCCTGCCTGTCACCCAACTGATCACCAAAGACACGACCCTGCACGTGGATTACGTGTCCGACATACAGGCCGTACGCCACATTGAAGTGAGGGCCCGCATCAACGGCTACATTGACCGGATCCTGGTCGACGAAGGACAGGAAGTGAAGGCAGGCCAGGTGATTTTTAAACTGAACTCCAAAGAGCGTGAGGCCGAGCTTGCCAAAGCAAAAGCCAATCTTAACAATGCTGTGGCCGAAGCGATGGCTGCTGAAGTAGAGGAGGGGCGCGTGCGCGTGCTCGTGGAGAAAAACGTGATCTCTGCATCCGAACTGGCATTGGCAAAAGCCAGGCACAAGGCGGCCAAGGCAAAGGTAGAAGAAGCGAAATCAGCTCACGACCATGCTGCCAACCTGCTGGCCTATACCAGCATCCGGGCACCGTTTTCAGGTATAGTAGACCGTATTCCGCTCAAGGTAGGCAGCATCGTGTCAGAGGGTGATTTGCTTACCTCCCTGTCTGACCTGCAGTCGGTGTACGCTTACTTTGAGGTATCCGAAAAAGAGTACCTCCGCTACGTTAGAGCCCGCGCGGAAGGCGAAGATGCCAATGATGGCGACGTGCAGCTGATTCTGGCCGACGGCAGCACCTATCCGCACGAGGGCAAGATCGAGACCATGGAAGGCGTGTTCGCTCCTAACACTGGTTCTATCGCCTTCCGGGCCACTTTCCCGAACCCATCCAAGATCCTGAAACACCACGCGACCGGCAAAGTGCGCCTCTTCAATGAGGTGGATAGTGCCCTGCTGGTGCCGCAAAAAGCTGCCTTTGAGATTCAGGACAAGAACTTCGTCTATGTGGTAGGGGAGGACAACAAGGTGCAGACCAGGAGCTTTGAGCCAAAAGCGCGCTTCTCCCACTTCTACATCGTGGAGTCTGGTCTGGAGCCGGGCGAGCAGGTGGTGTACGAAGGCGCTCAGACGCTGCGCGAAGGCACTCTGATCAAGCCGGAGCTGATCCCGATGGACAGCCTGCTGGCCGCAACGCCGAGGTAGGTTTTCACCAATATTTCACACCCCCTTTCTGTGCAGGAGGTTTTGGCTGGCGCTGAATTGCCCCTGCCCGAAATCCTGCGCCTAATTGTGCCTACGGCAGTCTGCGCTATACCTGGTAGGTATACCTGGCAGGCTGACCGCGTGTGTGCTGGCAACAGCCACGCAACTAAGTCTCTAAGTATTCAGAAAATCATCCATGTTAAAGATATTCATACAAAGGCCGGTGCTCTCACTGGTCATTTCCCTGATTATAGTCCTGTTGGGGGTGCTGTCGATCCTGAACCTTCCGGTGACGCAGTTCCCCGACATCGTACCGCCCTCCGTTACGGTTACTGCCAAGTATACCGGTGCCAATGCCGAAGTGAGTACCAAAGCCGTGGCCACGCCGCTCGAGCGCGCTATCAACGGGGTGCCCGGCATGACGTACATGACCTCCGTTTCGAGTAACAACGGCGTCACGCTGATCCAGATCTTCTTTGAAGTGGGTACCGACCCCGACCTGGCCGCTGTAAACGTGCAGAACCGCGTGACGACCGTGCTCGACGAATTGCCCGAAGAGGTGATCAAAGCCGGTGTGACCACCGAGAAAGAGGTGAACAGTATGCTGCTATACCTCAACCTGATGAGCGACGACCCGAGTGCCGACGAAGAGTTTGTGTACAACTTCGCCGACATCAACATCCTGCAGGAGCTCAAGCGTATCGACGGGGTTGGCTTCTGCGAGATCATGGGTAACCGCGACTACTCCATGCGGGTGTGGCTCAAGCCTGACCGCCTCATGGCCTACGGCGTGTCGCCCGACGAGGTGATCAACGCCATCCGCGCTCAGAATGTGGAAGCTGCGCCGGGTAAAGCGGGCGAAAGCTCGGGCGGCAACGCCCAGATGCTGCAGTACGTGCTCCGCTACACCGGTAAGCTTTTCGAGCCTGCCCAGTACGAAAACATTGCCATCCGCTCGAACGCCGACGGCTCCGGCTCGGTGCTGCGCCTCAAAGACGTGGCTGAGATCGAGTTTGGCGCCGTGGACTACGGCATGGTGTCGAAGACTGACGGCCGCCCGTCGGCCTCTATCATGATCAAGCAGCGCCCGGGCTCCAACGCCAAAGAGGTAATCGAGAACGTGAAGCTGAAAATGGCTGAGCTGGAGGAGACTTCATTCCCGCCGAGCATGAAGTACAACCTCGCTTACGACGTGTCCCGCTTCCTCGACGCCTCTATGTCGGCGGTACTGATCACCCTGCTCGAGGCCTTTATCCTGGTGTCGATCGTGGTGTTCATCTTCCTGCAGGACTGGCGCTCTACCCTGATCCCGATCCTGGCCGTGCCGGTGTCGCTGGTAGGTACCTTCTTCTTCATGGACATGTTCGACTTCTCCATCAACCTGCTCACGCTTTTTGCACTGGTGCTGGCCATCGGTATTGTCGTCGATAACGCCATTGTGGTCGTCGAGGCCGTGCACAGCAAGATGCACGAGAAAAAGATGAATGCCCGCGAGGCTACTTTGGAGGCAATGGGTGAGATCAGCGGTGCCATCATCGCGATCACGCTGGTGATGTCGGCGGTGTTTGTGCCGGTGGCGATGATGACGGGTCCGGTGGGGATATTCTACCGCCAGTTCTCAATCACACTGGCCATTTCGATTGTGATCTCGGGTATCAACGCACTCACGCTCACGCCCGCTCTTTGCGCCATCATGCTGAAAGTGGACCACAGCCAGCATAAAAAGAATAGCCTTTTGCAGCGCTTCTTCGACAAGTTTAATCTCGGCTATAGCAAGGTGGAGAACGGCTACAAGAGCCTCATCCTGCGTGTTGCCGGTCGTCGAACCGTGACGCTGGGCATCCTGCTGGTGTTCGTGCTCGGCACCTGGGGCATCACCCGCATCCTGCCAACAGGCTTTATCCCGACCGAAGACCAGGGCATGATCTACGTGAACGTGACTACGCCGGCGGGTGCTACCGTGGAGCGTACCGAATATGTGCTGGACCAGGTACAGAAAGCAGCCGAAGAGATCGGGGCTGTGGAGAACGTGTCGACGCTGGCGGGCTTCAGCTTGCTGACCGATGCGGCTGGTGCCTCTTACGGTATGGGCATGATCAACCTCAAGGCCTGGGACGAGCGCACCGAGTCGGTGGAGGACATCATCGCCCAGCTCACCGAGAAAACGGCCTACCTGAAAGACGCCAGCATCGAGTACTTCCCGCCGCCAACCGTGCCGGGCTTCGGTAACTCGAGCGGCTTTGAGCTGCGCTTGCTGGCCCGCGACAAAACGGCCACGCTCACGGAGACTGCTGAAGTGACGAACCAGTTTGTGCAGGCCATGCAGCAGGCACCGGAGGTAAGTTCTGCCTTCACCAACTTCGACGCAAGCTTCCCGCAGTACCTCATTCACGTGGACCAGGACCTGGCGGCCAAAAACGGCGTGACCGTGGACAATGCCATGGGTACCCTGCAGACGCTGATGGGCAGCTACTACGCCTCCAACTTCATCCGCTTCGGGCAGATGTACAAGGTGATGGTGCAGGCCTCGCCGGACTACCGCAGCAAGCCGGAAGACGTGCTGAAGATGTACGTGAAAAACGAGTGGGGCGAGATGGTGCCGTTCTCGGCATTCGTGACGCTGGAACGCGTGTACGGACCGGAGCAGCTCACCCGCTACAACATGTATACCTCGGCCATGATCAACGGAAGCGCCGCACCAGGGTATAGCAGTGGTGACGCCATCAAGGCCATTGAGCGCGTGGCGGAGGAGAACCTGCCAAGGGGCTATACCTACGAGTGGTCCGGTATGACGCGTGAGGAGATCCTGTCGGGCAACCAGACCGTGTTCATCTTCATCGTCTGCCTGCTCTTTGTATACCTGCTGCTGGCCGGTCAGTATGAAAGCTTCCTGCTGCCGCTGCCGGTGATCCTGTCACTGCCGACAGGTATATTCGGTGCCTTCCTGTCGCTGCAACTATTGGGTCTGCAGAACAACATCTACGCACAGGTAGCCCTGGTGATGCTCATCGGCCTCCTGGGCAAGAACGCCATCCTGATCGTGGAGTTTGCCATCCAGCGGCAGCAGGAGGGACGCACCGTGCTGCAGGCCTCCGTAGACGGCGCCGTGTCGCGTTTCCGTCCGATCCTGATGACTTCGCTCGCTTTCGTGGCCGGACTTATTCCACTGACGATCGCTACCGGGGCGGGTGCCATGGGTAACCGCTCCATCGGTACGGCTGCTGCTGGCGGCATGCTCATCGGTACGATCTTCGGCGTGCTGATCATTCCGGGACTGTACGTACTGTTTGCCTCCATTGGCAAGGGCAAAAAGAAAAAGAAGGAAGAAGAAGTGGCCATGGCCTAAGCCTTCGGAAGTTTTACCAAATTGATTTTGCAACCATGCATTTACATAGAAGTTTATTAAAAACCATACCCTGCCTCGCGCTGCTGGTACTGCTGGGAGCCTGTAAGGCCATAGAGCCTACGCAGCTGCCAGACGCAGCGCCCTTGCCTGCCAGCTTCGGCAGCACCGCCGACTCAGCCAGTCTGGGCGATGTGCGCTGGCGCGATTTCTTTAAAGACGAACACCTGGTGCGCCTGATCGACACTGCGCTGCACAACAACCCGGATGTGCTGGCAGCCGCGCAGCGGATCGAGCTCGCCAGAGCAGGCGTGCTGCAGACACGCGGTGAGCTACTGCCGCAGGTGTCTGCTGTTGGGGCCGCTGGTGTTGACCGCTTTGGCAAGTATACCATGACCGGCGTCGGCAACTTCGACACCAACCTGTCGCCCAACATTTCGGAAGACCAGAAGGTAAACCAGCCGCTGGTGCCGGAGTATTTCCTGGGCCTGCGCAGCTCCTGGGAAATAGACCTATGGGGCAAGCTGCGCCAGGGCAGAAAAGCTGCCTTCGCGCGCTTCATGGCCTCCGAAAAAGGCAGGCAGCTGGTGACGACCTCCCTGGTGGCTGATGTGGCTAACCTTTACTACCAGCTGCTTTCGTTAGACAACGAACTGGCCATCCTGGACCGCAACATTGCGTTGCAGGAAAGGGCGCTGGAACTAGTGTGCATCCAGAAAGAAGGGGGCAGGGCCACAGAGCTGGCTGTGAAGCAGTTTGCCGCCCAGTTGCTGAACACGCAGGCCCTGAAAGCAGAGAAGACGCAGGAGATCACGCAAACCGAGAACCAGCTGAACCGTCTGCTGGGCCGTCACCCGCAGCCGATCGCGCGGGGTGCGGCGCTGGTAGAGCAGGAGCTGCCGCAACAGGTGCATGCCGGTGTGCCAAGCGACCTGCTGCGCCGCAGACCCGATATTCAGCAGGCAGAGCTCGAGCTGCTGGCGACGAAGGCTGATGTGGCGGCTGCCCGAGCCGCTTTCCTGCCAGCTCTCACGCTCAACCCTTATGTGGGCTACAATGCCTTTGATGCTTCACTGCTCTTCAAGCCAGCCTCCCTCGCCTACGGCGTGCTGGGCGGATTGTCGGCGCCTTTGCTCAACCGCAGCAACATCCGGGCTGACTTCCGCCGTGCCGATGCCGGCAGGCTGCAGGCCTTCGCGGCGTACCAGAGCGCTGTGCTGACGGGAGTGCAGGAGGTGATGACCAACCTGCGTGGGATCGAGAACTTCCGCCAGTCGGCTGAGCTGAAACAGGAAGAGGTGGAGGTACTACAAGAAGCTGTGGGAACTGCCAACGACCTGTACGCGGCTGGTTACGCCAGCTACCTCGAGATCATCACGGCCCAGCGCAGCGTGCTCGAGGCCGAACTGCACTTGACCAACACCCGAAAGAACATCCTGCAGTCGACAGTGGGACTCTACCGTGCCCTGGGTGGCGGCTGGCAGGAATAAGCCAGGTATAGCCAAGGCTGATTAAATCAGAAAAGCCGCAGAGGGATAACCAGCTGCGGCTTTTTTTTGCTATACCTGCACTTTTGTAAACAATGAAAAGGTCGGCGGCCGAAGCTGAGTTTTTTACCTTGTTACTGGAGCTTTCTTACGCCTTTAATTTTTCCATTTCCTTCAAGTAATCACTTCTTTCGAACTGAAACGGTTCTATTTGGGTGTATTCCCAATTATCTCTATGGACTTGTTCAAAATGGCTCCACTCAATCAAATCGTCCTTTTCGGTTATTTTAACAACGAAAGACCAACAGCCGTCACAACCGCATTCACATTCTAAGATCCTAGATTTTACTTTCTCTTCACGCTGTTGAAATTCATCGATAAATTCTGCTGGGCTAATTCCGTCATAGGCTCCTGCTAGCGATTTGTCATATTCAAGTTCTATACCTTTCAGAATTTCAATCAAAGACTTTTCATTGATAAAAGGAATGACAACTTTATTGGAAAGACTGCCATCTTCTCTTTTCTCTATTTCAAGTCTTAATTTGTCCATTTCGTATATTAAAAATTATCGACTAGATGCTAGCTAAACATTAAACTACCTTTTAAAATACACACTAAAGGTAGTGCCCTGACCAATCTTACTGTCAACTTCAATCCGCCCCTCAGCGTTCTCCACAATCTTTTTGACCATGTACAGGCCAATGCCAGAACCTTCCACGTGGTCGTGCAGGCGGGTGAACATCGAGAAGATCTTGGCCACGCCGCTTGGCTTCATGCCCAGTCCATTGTCCTGCACCTTCAGTAAGGTATAGTCACCGGCCTTTTCACAGCTAATTTTAACAACCGGAGTGCGATCCGGGTCTCTGTATTTGATGGCGTTCGATAATAAATTGTAGAGCACAGAGCGCATGTTCTTTTCTGAGAAGCGGATGGCGTTGCAGGCGGCTACGTCCACCTCTATGTGGGCACCCACATTGTCGATCTGGGCACTCAGGTCGAGCCGGATGTCATGGATTAGTTCGGAGAGGTTCACTTCCGAGGCCTCCTGGTTGTTTTCCTTCTGCAGTTTGGTCACATCCGTCAGGTGATCGATGGTGCGCTTGAACCGGCTGATGGAACTGTGAATCATCTCGATGACCTGCTTCAGTTCCGGGGAGGCATGTGCGTCGTTCGGGATGGATTCTATCAGGATAAGCAGCAGTCGCTCGATGTTGTAGATCGGGGCCTTGAGGTCGTGGGAGGCGGCATAGATGAAGTTGTCCAGGTCGATGTTGGTGCGGGTTAGCTGGGCATTCGTTCCGGAGAGCTCCTGGTTGGTCTCGGCCAGTTTGGTGCTCAGCGCACGGGCCTCGTGCCCACTCTCTTCCAGCTTCAGGCGGGCGATGGTTTGATCCGTGATGTCGTGCACCAAGGTATAGAACCCGGCCACCTCTCCATCTCGGATGTCGGGCACGTAGCTGGTTTGGATGTACTTCACAAAGTCCTCGCGGTAGGGCATGCGGCTCTCAAAGTCGAGGCGCTCGCCGGCCAGGGCCCGGTCGATGTATTGCTTCACACCGCTGTAGGCCTTTTCACCGACGATCTCCCGCACGGGTTTGCCCAGCAAGTCGCTTGCCTTTCCCGGGAACCACGCTTCGTAGGCCTTGTTCGTGAAACGGTACTTCTCCTCTTTGTCCAAGTAGCCGATCAGTACGGGCAGTGCGTCTGTGATCAGGCGCAGCCGCTCGGCGCTTTGCTCCACCGCTTGCCGGGCCTTCACCTGCTCCGTTACATCGTGAGCAAACACCAGCACACCGTCTATGGCACCCTTTTCATCGCGCCGGGCCTGGTAAGTAAAGGAAAAGTAAATCTGCTCCGGTTCGGCCCCGTCGGAGCGCGAAAGCATGAGAGGGTATTCCACGGCTTCGAATTTTTCGCCCGTGCGGTATACGGCCTGCAGAATAGGCGGTATGGGGGTGGACTGCAGCTCCGGGAACACTTCGAGCAGGGTTTTGCCGAGCATGTTCTTGCCCGGAAACACCTTCTTAAAGGCCGGGTTGATCATTTGAAACCTGAACTCAGGGCCATCCACCGCCAGAAACGGGGTGGGGGAATTCATGAAGATGGTGTGCAACTGGTTGCGCTGCGCTTCAATCGCGGCTTTGGACAACTGCAGTTCCTCGGTGCGCGCGGCAATGCGCTTTTCCAGTTCCTCGTTCAGGTGCAGCAGGGCCTTTTGTGCGTGGTACAGCTCCAGGTTGGATGCCTGCATCTCGCGACGTGCCAATACCTGTGCCGTTACTTCAAAGGCGAATACCATGATGCCGTCGATATGGCCCTGCAGGTTACGGATCGCCTGGTAAGTGAAGTTGTAATAGTTATTGCCCAGGTTGCCGGAATTGGCGTGGTCCAGGCGCACGAGCAACTCGTGTGCGAAGGCGCTTTCACCTGTCTGGTATACCTCGTTCAGCATCCCGATCACCGTTTGCCCTTCCAGCTCCGGCATGGCCTCCAGGATGGGCTTGCCCAGTATAGGCCGGTTGCCGACCAACTGCTGGTAGGTGGGGTTAGCAAAACTGAAAACATGCTGTGGCCCTTCCAGAATACAGATCATGGCGGGCGCCTGCATGAAGATGTTGTGCAGTTTGCGGCGCTCCAGTTCCGCCTCGGCACGTGCGGTAATCAGGGCCGCTTTCGTGATTTTTTGCTCGCCAAGCAGTTCCTTCATCTCCTGCTCACTCTGCTGCAGCTGCTCCTGGGCCAGCACCTGCTCTGTTACATCCAGTACTTTGTGCAGGATGTAGCTGATGTTGCCGTGCTCGTCCAGCACCGGCGTGTTGGAAGGTAGCCAGTATTTTTCAAGGAAATTACCCGTTTGCGGAGGGAGCTGCATGTCGTAACGCTGGAGCGCCATCTGATGACGTTGCTTGTGCTCAATGACGTATTCGAGCGAGTTGCGCAGGTTGTGGGTGCCGTCAGCTAACGCTAAATCCGGGTTGTCGGGGAAAACTTCGAACAGGTAGCGTCCTCTGAGCTCGTCCTGGTTAAACTGGGTCAGTTGCAGGTAAGCGTTGCTGGCACCCAGTATGTGGAAGTCGGTGGACAGGATCAGGTATAGCTCAGGTATAGCCTCGAAAGCGCGCAAAACTTCCGCTGAAAGAGAGAAGGGTGTGGTCATGGAAAGAGGGTGAGGCCTGATTTTTTTAAAGTTGTTTATAATTAAAGACAAATCAAAAGATGAGTTGTTCTAATTGGGCTGCGTTTTTTGAAAAATAACAACGGGCATCCCCGCTTTTCGCACCCACCGGACGGCCGCATGCGTATAGGCGACAGGTATAGCTTATCTAACCTGACGCCCCCTGTCGCATGAGATGGACCCTGGTTTTACTGCTGCTGCTTAGTGCCTGCGCCACCCAGCGTCAGGCTGGGGCTGATGAGGAAGCTATACCTGGCGCCAACAGGAAGCTACCGAAACTGTACGCCCCTGCCGTGCATCCCCGGCCTGTCATTAGTCCTTCCCAGTCAGCACTAAGCCCGGAAGCCATCGGTGATGGACACTTCTACGCAGCCTTTTCAGTCGGAGGACCAACTAGCGCACCAACCAGAACGGCTATACCTTACGCACCCGTGCAAAGACGGAGCGAACCGCGCATCGTATACTTACGCGACACCCTGGCGCTTGACTCCCTGCAGCGTGAGTTGCACGTCGAGCAACTGGCCAACCAGGCCATCCGCAAGAGGCTGAAGTCTGCGGAGGGCGAGCGAGATTACTGGCAGGACAAGAACGAGCAGAAGTTCTGGACGCTGATCGCCATGGCCATTTTCGCCTTTCTCTACATCCTGTTCCGCGTGCTGGCTTCCCGCATCAAAGAAACCTGAGGCCCTGCCTGGATAACCGTTAGCCGCTGAGCTCGTTTAAAAAGGGAAGTTTCATTTTAAACCTGATAGAAAACTATGAACAGACGAGACAGAGATCGCTACGATCACGACAACTACGACCGGGACGATTACAGTGGAGGCGCCGGCTACGGCCGCAACGACGAGCACTACCACAGCGCCCGCAACCTGACCAACGAGTTTGAGCAGGAGTATCGCAGACATCACGCAGACATGGAGCACGACCGCTACGATCGCAGCAACATGCGCCGCAGCTACCACGAGGGCGACGATATGGGCGATACCTATGAAAGGATGCGCGAAGGCAGCAGAAACCGTGATTCGGACTACAACATGCAGTACGGCGGGCGCGACAGAAGTAATTGGGGCGAGAACCGCAACCGCAGCCAGGACTGGTCGTCTTCTGATCGCTACAGCACATCCGGCAGGTATAGCCAGCGCAGCAGTGACTTTGACCGGGACCGAGACATGGGCCAACGCAACTGGTCTGGCAGCTCTGACCGCTTCAGCAACCAGGACCGCAGCAACCAGAGGGATATGGGGCGTGGCAGCCGCATGAACCAGGACCGACTGCGCGAGGGATATGGTATTTCAGACTATGGCCGTATGCGGCCGACAGAGAACATCCACTCCAGCAGGGGCATCCCGAACGCGGGCATTACCAGCAGCTTCGAAGACGACTACGGCACCGACCTAGACAGCAGCAGAAGCAATCGCATTTCGTCGGGCAACTACGGGGGCTATGGCTCACAAGGTGGCAACTACCGACGTGACCGCGACGATCGCTACTAGCGATACATTTGAATAGACAGTTAACGGGACAGCCGCTACCTCAGGGAAGCGGCTGTCCTTTTTGTGTGCTTGAACTTCAATCTATACCTATACCTGAAAGGAGAAACTAGCATCTGACTTCGTTATTGTTGCTGCTCTTTTTTGCTTCTCCACAGGTGCAGCCAGCCAATACAGTTTTAACCTTAGTATGGATTTGGCCTTTCTTCACGGCAGCCAGCTGTCTTCCCGATTTGAACATATACAGGCGCTCTGACTCAACTCTGCGTAGGTATAGGAGTATGAACCCGAAAAGAGCCTATGGAACAGGAACAACAATTGCGCGATCATTTGGAAAAGCTGATGCGGATGGGGCAGGCTTTTCGGCCGGGTGAGGAACTGCTGCAGGGAATCAGTGTGCAGGATGCAGGCAAGCGCGTAGCCGGACTGCCCTATACCATCTGGCAACTGCTCGAGCACCTGCGCTTCGCCCAGCACGACATCCTGGACTTTTGCCGCAACCCCAACTACCAGACGCCGGAGTGGCCCGACGACTACTGGCCCGCAGCCGAAGCCCCTGCCGACCAGGCAGCCCTGGACCATACCCTGCAAGTCATCAAACAAGATTTGGACGCCATGGTGCAACTGGTGCAGGACACGGAGCAGGATCTTTTTGCGCGTATACCTCATGGCAATGGGCAGACGCTCCTGCGCGAAGCGATGCTGGTGGCCGAACACAATGCCTATCACCTCGGTCAGATCGTGGTACTTCGCCGTTTGCACGGAAAACTAACTACCTGACGCATTCGTAACTGGTGCCACTTCAGATAAAAAGCGGCGGCTATACCTGATTTCAGGTATAGCCGCCGCTTTTAAGAGGTATACGTATAGGTCAGGAACTCAAGCCAAGCGCCTCTTTTGCCATCGGTAAATAGTCATCCGTGCCCGACTCCAGCACAAATAAACCGATGTTCACGCCATAGGCACCGTGCCGTTGCTGCACGTGCTCCAGCATGCGGGGCCATACCCGGCCACCGGCCTGTTCGTAGGCAACCAGCACCCGTTTCATGAAATCTTCGCCAAAGGCGGCCAGTAGCGCCACAAAATCAATGGCAGGGTCGCTTACTTCGGCCTCGGTCCAGTCGAGAAGGCCATTCACTTTGCCGTTTTCGTCGGTGAGGATGTGGGCAGCCTGCAGATCGCCATGCACGAGACAGGTATAGCCGGGCCAGTAGCTGTCGTCCTGCAGCCAGGCCTGCCAGCGATCCCAGACCGGATCAGCGACACCGATCGCCGTTTTCACGCGTTGCATCTGGCCTTGCAGGTGCCCGCGCAACTGCTCCGGCTGCAGCACGTTCAGGCCGGCTTTTGCAGCGGCTGCCGTGTCCTGGGCGTGCAGCGCGGCAATGGTCTTCCCGAGCGACTGACAAAACGCCTCCGGTAGGTTTTCCATGTCCAGGTTCCAGACGTAGCATAGCTTTTCCATGTCGATGTTGGCCACAGGTATACCAGGCAGTCTTGGGTAGGCGATCAGGCTCGGGTCAAAAATCTGCCAGTCGGGTAGGTCTGCCGGCAATTTGCCTTTCAACAATTGGAGCACCCGGTGTTCGTTGTTGGCGCGGGGCAGCACATCCGGTCGGCGGGGCAGGCGCAGGATCCAAGGTTGCTGTGCATTGTCCAGTGCATGGATCACCTGAAAATCGAGGCCGGTTTCATTGTAGTTGAATGTTTCTGGTTGCAGGTGCAGGCCATGCCGTTGGGTAAGCCCGATCAGTTCTGATTCAGAGAGGGGACTATTTTTCACTTCCTTCATGATGTTTTGCTTTCACTTAAAAAAAAATACAAACGGAGCCCATACCTGGTGGGAATCGGAGCGAAGGTATAGGGCATGGGTTAATTGCCGATGCACAGGAGGTGCCCGGATTTGGTGCTACCGAAGCAGCGTATTACATGTAGAGTTGCAGGAGGGAAGTGCTCATGTGTAAAAGCAATGCGTTTGAGGAGTAAGATAAAAAACTATACGCAGCTAACCAAGGAAAGTATGGATGCGGTTATCGCTCCACACACTGCCTTCGTTCGTAAAATAGTGTGGAGGAGCCGTTGGAAGATGGAGCTAAGCCAGGAACAGGACCTAGTAAAAAAGGAAAGAAAACTACTGCTCATCAAAGCCGTGCATACGGTGGTATGGGTATTTTACAATGTGGTGATCTTTTACCTGCTTTATGCCGTGCTCACCAACCGGATCGATAAATGGGTCTGGATCTGCCTGGGCCTGATTGCCTTGGAAGGGCTTGTGCTGCTGGTATTCAACAAAATGTGCCCGATCACGGTGGTGGCACGGCGGTACTCCGACTCTAACCGCGATAATTTCGACATCTTCCTGCCTAACTGGCTGGCCAGGCATAACAAAGCGATCTATACCTCCATCGTGCTCATCAGCGTGCTCATTTTGATTTACCGGTTGGTACTGGCTTGAAGTGACGGTGCCTGGCATTGCCAAAACAACTGAAAAGCAATACCAGCATGTGTCGCAGCCATCTCTTGCAAGGCATGGAAGTCTCGCTTTATAGGACTCAGCTCCTTCAGACGAGAACCTGTGGGCCCACTAGCTCCTCCCAAGGTTTAGCGCACTGCTTGATTTGAAAAGCCCACGGCAGAAAGCTGCTTATGAGCGTGTTTTTTTGTCGTACCTTCACGCCTATGCCAAAATCAAAAAAACTCCAGAACGTTACGATTGCAGAAGTATTCAGGACCATCATCTGGCCGCGGCGCAAATACCTGGCGGTCGGCTTGGTGCTGATCATCATCAGCCGACTGGCCGGGCTGGTGTTGCCGGGTGCCAGCAAGTATCTCATCGATGACGTGATTCCGACCGGCGACAGCACCATGCTCAAATGGCTGATCGGGGCGGTGCTGACAGCCATCGTCATTCAGTCAGTTACCTCTTTTGCGCTCACCCAAATACTGAGTGTCGAGGCCCAGCACCTTATTTCGCAACTGCGCGCCAAAGTACAGCGCCACATCATGCAGTTGCCCATCCGCTTTTTCGACAATACCAAAACCGGCGAACTCGTCTCGCGCATCATGACCGATGTGGAAGGGGTGCGCAACCTCGTCGGCACCGGCTTTGCACAAATGATCGGCGGCGTCCTGACCTCGCTCATTTGCCTGGTGCTGCTTATCTACATCAGTCCGCTCATGACAGGTTTTGCGCTCATTCCGGTGGCCATTTTCGGGGTGATCTCACTCAAAGCCTTTGGTAGGATCAGGCCGATCTTCCGGGAGCGTGGCGTGATCAATGCCGAAGTGACCGGTCGCCTGACCGAAACGCTGGGCGGCGTGCGCGTGATCAAAGGTTTCAATGCGGAGGCGCAGGAAATTAAGACATTCGAAGATGGCGTGACGCGCCTTTTCCTCAACGTCAAGCAGAGCCTGACTACTACCAGCATGGTAACATCAGCCGCTACTTTGCTGCTGGGCATTGCCTCGGCGGGTATCATGGGCATTGGCGGTTACCTGATCATGAAAGGTGAGATGACCTTTGGCGACTTTCTGGCCTTCACGCTATACCTGGGTTTTATGATTGCCCCGATCCTGCAGATGAGCAACATCGGAAGCCAGTTCACGGAAGCCTTCGCCGGCCTCGACCGCACCCAGGAAATCCTCAACACACCGTTAGAAGATGCGCACGGCACCCGCACGCTCCAGCTCGATCAGATTCACGGCGACATTGTGTTCGACCGTGTGGCGTTTGCCTACGAAACCGGCAAAGATGTGGTGAAGGAGGTCAGCTTCCGGGCACCGGCCGGCTCTGTAACCGCACTGGTGGGAACTTCGGGTTCCGGCAAAACGACCATTGCGGGTCTGGCCGCCTCCTTCCTCAACCCGGACAGTGGCACGATTACGGTGGACGGCCACGACCTGCAGCGCATCAGCTTACAAAGCTATCGCAGTCAGCTAGGCGTGGTGCTGCAGGACGATTTTCTTTTTGAAGGCAGTATCCGGCAGAACATCCTTTTCCCACGTCCCAACGCCACAGAGGAGCAGTTGATGCAGGCCGTGCAGGCAGCCCACGTGCAGGAGTTTACCGACCGTTTCCCGGAGGGGCTGGATACGCTAATCGGGGAGCGGGGCGTGAAACTGTCCGGCGGTCAGCGGCAGCGCATCGCCATCGCCCGTGCCATCCTGGCTGACCCACGCATCCTTATTCTGGACGAAGCGACTTCTAACCTTGACACCGAAAGCGAGAGCTTGATTCAGGCCAGCCTCAAAACCCTGATGCAGGGGCGCACGACCTTCGTGATTGCTCACCGCCTGAGTACCATCCGGCAGGCCGACCAGATTCTGGTGATCGAGCAAGGCTGCATTGCGGAGCAAGGGCGTCATGAGGAACTGCTGGAGAAGCAGGGGCGGTATTATCAACTCTATACCTATCAGGCCAGAATTTGATCTTGTAGCAGGTTCGAATGTGTAGGTTATACCTGGTTTTGAAATTGCTTAGGCCTAGCTGTCTTCGTTATTTCGAATTGGTCCTTTGTCGCCGTTCCTCCATCGCTGAATCGCTGTACCGGATTGGCAATCCGCATCCTGGCCAGTAGCTACTGCCTTAGCTATGCGGATTACAAATCCGCAGTTACTGAACTTTCGGATTCCAAATCCGAAAGAGCTCTTGGTCTATACCTGTAAAAGCGCGCTATACCTGAAGCTGTGCTAGACTTCTTCAGGTATAGCGTGTTGCTGCAGCCTATCTGACCTGTGCATTTCAGAATAATGCTTAAATTGGAAGATCGTTTTCCAGCTTATCTACCTTAAAACCATGAAATACCTTTTAAAATCTCAGTGGCTCCTGCTGCTTTTATTCATCTGCCTGTCTTCCTGTACGACCAGTAACAAACCGGATGCTGCCAGTGAGGTGGCAAGGTGGGAGCAGCAGGCCGCCCGCATCACCATCATGCGCGATGATTTTGGCGTGCCGCACATCTATGGCAAAACGGACGCCGACGCCGTGTTCGGACTGTTGTACGCCCAGTGCGAAGACGACTTCAACCGCGTGGAGCGCAATTACCTGTGGGCTACCGGCCGCCTGGCCGAAGTGGAAGGAGAGGAGCAGCTGTACAGCGACCTGCGTGCCAAACTGTACATGACGGAGGAAGAAGCCAAGGCCGAATACGAGCGTAGTCCGGAATGGTTGAAAGTGCTTTGCCAGGCCTTTGCCGATGGCATCAACTACTACCTGCACACGCACCCCGAGGTGAAGCCGAAGCTGCTTACCCGTTTTGAGCCCTGGATGCCGATGTACTTCAGCGAAGGCTCCATTGGCGGCGACATCGAGAGCGTTTCGACCAAAGGCATCAAGGCATTTTATGAAGAAGATAAGTCGCTGGGGTTGAACAGTGCCGGGCACGGACTGGTGCAGCCTGCGCTGCTCGAAGAACCGAAAGGCTCAAACGGCTTTGCTATTTCCGGCAAGCACACGGCCTCCGGCGATGCCATGCTGCTCATCAACCCGCACACCTCGTTCTTCTTCCGGGGTGAAGTTCATGCCGTAAGCGAAGAGGGACTGAATGCCTATGGTGCCGTGACCTGGGGACAGTTTTTCATCTACCAGGGCTTCAACGAGAAAACCGGTTGGATGCACACCTCTGCCTATGCCGATGTGATTGACGAATTTGAGGAAACCATTGTAAAGCAGGACGGCAAACTATTCTACAGGTATGGCGAGGAGCTGCGCCCTGTGCAGACAAAAGAAGTGACGCTGGCTTATAAAGAGGGGGATGCGCTGAAAGAAAAAACCTTCACCACCTACCATACCCATCACGGGCCGATCACCCACAAAAACGGAGACAAATGGGTGGCTACCGCCCTGATGTGGAAACCGGTGGAGGCGCTTACCCAATCCTATACCCGCACCAAGAAAACTAACCTAAAGGAGTTTAATGAGATGATGGAGATGCGCACCAACTCCTCCAACGCCACCGTGTACGCCGACGCCGACGGCAACATCGCCTACTATCACGGCAACTTCTTCCCAAAACGCGATACGGCTTTTGATTACTCCAAACCAGTGGATGGCAGCAACCCCAAAACCGACTGGAATGGCCTGCATACCTTAGACGAGACCATCCGGATCATAAACCCACCCAACGGCTGGATCCAGAACTGCAATTCCACACCGTTTACTGCTGCTGCCGAGTACAGCCCGAAGAAAGAGGACTACCCGGTTTACATGGCGCCTTCGCCAGAGAACTTCCGCGGCGTACACGCCATCCGCCTGCTCGAAAAAGCCGAGAACCTAACATTAGACAAACTCATCGACCTGGCCTACGACCCTTACCTGCCGGGCTTCGAGGTGCTGATTCCCGGACTCGTAAAAGCCTATGACAACCAGAAGCCAAACGACCCGAAACTGAAAGCAGCGATCGAGGTGATGCGTACATGGGACTATGCCGTGTCGAAGGAGTCGGTGGCGATGTCGCTGGCGCATTTCTATGCCACCAATTTGCTGCGCGATGGATCAGCACCGAAGGGGCACGTGATGGAGCGTTTCGACTACTACGCCAACAAAGCCCCAGAGACAGAGCGGCTGGAGATCTTCAGCAAAACCATCGCTGAGCTGGAAAAGGACTTTGGCAAATGGAACACGCCCTGGGGTGAGATCAACCGCTTCCAGCGCTTGACCGGCGACATCAAGCAGCCGTTTAACGATGCGGCGCCGAGTATACCGGTAGGTATGGCATCGGGCAATTGGGGAGCGTTGGCTTCTTACGGCGCGAATCGCTATGATACCAAGCGCCTCTACGGCACCTCCGGTAACAGTTTTGTGGCCGTGGTGCAGTTCGGCGACAAGGTGAAAGCCAAGACCATCCTGGCAGGCGGACAGAGCGGCGACCCAAAATCCCCGCACTTCAACGACCAGGCCCAGCGCTATGCCGATGTGCAGTTTAAAGACGTCGCCTACTACCGCGAAGATGTGGAGAGAAGAGCCAAGGCCAGGTATACGCCGGGGCAGCGGGTGAGCGAGTAGCAGGTATAGATTGATCTAAACAAAAAGGTCCGGGCTTTTCAGTCCGGACCTTTTTGTTTAGATCGGGGGCAGGTAGCGCTTTAAACAAAGCACACTGGCTGATCATAAAGGCTACTTGTCTGTTTTCAGGCGTTCCAGGCTATACTTGTCCACCTTTACGATGCCGCGCATAGGCCGGTCCAGGTCGATGATGATGAACACCACCAGGCAGATCATGAAACTCAGGAATGCAGACGGCAGGGTGTTGCGTTTCTGGCCCAGTCCGCTGCCATACCCGATCAGGGCACCCGACATGATGAACACAATGAACAGCAGGTAAAAGATCACTTCGGGCACGTGCATGGCCAGTAAGGCGTTTCGCTCGTTATGGGCAATCACCAGCTGGTTGAGTGCCGTGATGAAGTAGCCGGTAGTGACGGTATTGGGGTCGATGCGCGCGGCTTTCACAGCGGCTTCCCAGATGTGGCGCTGGGTTGACTCAGTCTCGTCGGCAAGGGCTTCTTGCTCCTGCACCATGGCATAATTGGTATTACTGAGGGCCAGCCGCAGGTCGATGTACTGCTGCAATTGCTGACGGGTGAGCGAATCGTAGGGGGCAGGGAGCAGGTGGGAGCGCATAAGGGCTGTAGCGATGGCGTTAGCCTCGGTGATGACCGCTTTGGTGCGGGCGTTATAGCTCTGCAGGGAAATGTTGAAGGCAAAGCCGAGGATGAGCGCCAGCAGACCCAGGGTGCCCGCCTGTATGGTGCTGGTTTGCGCTTTCACATCTTTGTCGGTGTTGCGCTGGTGATGGCGGCCGATGCGGTACCCGACTTCCTGGGCCAGCAGAATCAACACGAACAGCACCGACACAATCAGGATGCTGTTGTGCTCGTACAGATATTCTTTTGTCATACTTTTTATAGCATCTGAAACAGGACCAGCCAACCGCAGGGAGCCCTGTAGCAGCTAAGCCCTATACGTAGCCGGTATAAAAAAGAAGCTCAGCCGGCGCCAGCTGCTCTCCTCATGTCATTACTTTTTTCGGGATTCTTCGTTTTACAAAGAGTATCACCAAATGCCTCATGCTTATGACTTTACCTGCCAAATTCCTGCTGATCATCTTCCTGCCACTGACGATGGCTTTTTCAGCTCTGCACCACGGCTGGGCGAACTACGACCAGACCAAAACACTGGACTACACGGGCCTGGTAGAGGAAATCACCTACGAGAACCCGCACGGCATGCTGCAGCTCCAGCACGAGGACAAGACCTGGACGGTGGTGCTGGCCCCGCCCAGCCGAATGAGTTCGAGAGGTCTGAGCAAAGACATGATCCAGCCTGGCGATTCGGTGCGGGTGGTGGGCTATCCGCACAAAGAGGTGAAGGATGAGATGCGCGCGGAGCGGATTTATGTAAGTGGTAAAAAGATAGAGCTGCGCTAACGGTGTCCGCCTCCATGGCAGAACTGCTGCAGGCCCTGGAAGACTCGGCACTGGCCAGCGCCATTCGGGCTTCCTCCTGGCTATACCCTTTTCTGGAGATTGTGCACATCCTGGGCATCGTGCTGCTGGTGGGCACCGCCTTCCTCTTCGACCTGCGCCTGCTGGGCTTCTCCCAAAACCTGCCTGTCCCGGATCTGGCCCGCCATCTGCTGCCCTGGTCCCGAAGGGGGCTATACCTGATCGTGCCTTCTGGTCTGCTGCTTTTCAGCACCAATGCGATGGCCCTGGCAGGCGATCCTGTTTTTCACATCAAACTGATTCTACTGCTGATAGGCGGCTTGAATGCAGGTTTCTTTCACCGGTTTCTTGCGCCATCCTCAACTGATTGGGAACAGAGCGGCGTACCGATGGCTGCCAGGGCTGTGGCGGTGTGCTCGCTGGTGGTGTGGGTGGTAGTGATCGCCTGCGGCAGGCTGCTGGCGTATTAGGGTGCCAAAGGTCTAAATCAGCAGCGTTTTACCGCCACTTATCCTTGTAATTTCCACTGTTAAAGAACCAGACTGGTATCCTGTATGGCCTTCGATTGGGCTAGTCAGCTTACAGAACCCTTCTGAAACGTCGACCTATACCTGCTCTGTATGAAGACATTAGAGAAAAATAATTAGAAAATAATTTGCGCAACCGATTAGTTGCGCGTATATTAGCAAACAAATGGTTGCATATTGAAGCTAAACAAATGAGAAGAGACGTTTTTCAGGCCATAGCAGACCCCACCCGACGCGCCATTATTGGCTTGATTGCCCTGCAGGCCATGACGCCGAACGCCATAGCCGAGCATTTTGACACCAGCAGGCAGGCTGTTTCAAAGCACCTGCAGATCCTGACGGAGTGCCAGTTGGTGAAGCAGGAACAGCAGGGGCGTGAGATTTACTATCAGTTGGAAGTATCGAAGATGAAGGAAATAGACAAATGGCTGGAACAGTTCCGGAAGATTTGGGAAGACCGTTTCAGCGAACTTGACAATGTATTATCAAACCTTAAAACAAAAAAGCCATGAAAAAAGAACTGGAATTTGAGTTTTCCGTGAACAAGGAAAACAAAACGATCACCGTAAAGAGAGAATTTGCCGCAGAGCTCCCGCTGGTATGGGATGCCTACACCAAAAGCGAGATACTGGACCAATGGTGGGCACCCAAGCCCTGGAAAGCCCGCACCAAGACAATGGATTTTCGAGAAGGCGGCCACTGGCACTATGCCATGGTTGGTCCGGAAGGCGAAGAACACTGGGCACTGGCCAATTACAAGACCATCGACCCTAAAAAGCGCTTTACCGCATTCGATGGATTTGCAGATGCGGAGGGAGTGGTGAACCCAGACATGCCCCAATCGAAGTGGGAAGTGAGCTTTACGCCCAAAGACGAGGTAACGCTGGTCGAAAACCTGATCACCTTCGACGACCTGTCACAACTCGAAACCACCATCCAGATGGGCTTTAAAGAAGGCCTGACCATGGCCATGGAAGGACTTGATGCCTTACTGGCTGCCCAGAAACAGGAGGCCTAAGTATCGGCAGCCACAGAGAAAAATCATGCTTCATCACATATTTAAAAGCGGGGCAGGTGTTAAACCTTCGAGCCCCGCTTTTTGAGTTATATGACGCTTATACCTGACGTGCCCGGCACAGCCAGTGCAGGTCTGCATGCGTATGTTAACCTGAATAGAGCGCTCTATACCTGACTGACAACATGCACAATCAAATCAAACTATCCTTTACCCCGGACCTGAGCCTGAACGCCAAAGGCAAGCATGTGCGCGACGGCCTTTCTACCGCCTTGCTGCTGGGCGATAACCTGTGGCTGAGCTGTGACGAACGCACGACCATGGAGCGCCTCACCCGCCTGCCCGACGGCTCTTTTGGCAAGCACCGCTCCTTCGACATTCACGATTATCTCGACCTCCCGGCAAAGGATTTCAGCGAGATCGACATTGAGGGAATGGGCATGGCCGATCACTACCTTTGGCTCATCGGTTCGCACAGTCTGAAGCGAAAGAAGCCGAAAAGGCCCGACTCCATCAAGAAGCAGATAGCGCGTTTGTCGAAAATCAAAAGCGACCCGAACCGTTACCTGCTGGCGCGCATCCCTATTCTGCAGGATCCCGAAACAGGTGAGTACACGCTTTACAAAGAAGCCGAAGATCCGGACCATCGCGGCAAAATGCTCCATGCGGCTCAGCTGAAAGGGAACAAAACCAGCAATATGTTAACTGAGCTGATGGAGCAGGACGAGCATATTGCCCCATTTATGAACATCCCCGGCAAAGACAACGGCTTCGACATAGAGGGACTGGCCGTGCACGGGCACCGTATTTTCATTGGCCTGCGCGGGCCGGTGCTGCGCGGCTGGGCCATGGTGCTGGAGGTAGAACCTGAGGAAGAGGAAGCCGGCACCCTGCGCCTGAAGCGGATCACGAAGCAGAAGCCTTACCGCAAGCACTTTCTGAACCTGCGCGGTAAAGGCATCCGGGAGCTGCGCATTGCCGGAGACGACATGTACCTGCTGGCCGGCCCCACCATGGACCTGGACGGCGTGATTGCCATTTACCGCTGGCGCAATGCTGTGAACGGAAACACAGAACAGGTGATCCATAACAACGAACTGGAACGATTGAGCGAGGTGCCGCACGGATCAGGCGAAAACTCCGGTAAGGACAAAGCGGAAGGGCTTACCTTACTGGATGAAAAGCATGTGCTGGTGGTGTTCGACAGCCCGACAGCGGAACGGACAGTAGGGGAAAACGACGTGCTGGCGGATGTACTGCAGATAGGGGAGTAGTTTCTATGAATTTGCCAGTTGGCAGCTTCGTAAATAAAAAAAGCCCGGCGATGAGCCGGGCTTTTTTATACTTGAGTGTTCGTCTATTCTTTCACCAGCTTGTGCGTCTGCACCTTGCTGCCGTTCGTTACCCGGATCAGGTAAAGGCCTTTCGGCTGGTCCTCAAGGCTCAGTTGCTGCGTCTGGGTGGCGTTCTCCAGCGTGAGGTTGCGCTGCTGCACCAGTTTGCCGTTCACATCCCATACACTGATGTTGAATTGCTCCTGCGCTTTGCCATTCAGCACCAGGTTGAAGCTGCCGCTGGTCGGGTTCGGGTATACCATGTCATTCGAAATACCCTTGATGGCAGACTCGCTCTGTGCCAGCAAGGCATTGTCGGTCACTTCTACCTGCACGCTCTTCGTGGAAACCTTCGCATCGCAGTCGCCTAGCACCGTCAGGGTGATGGTGTAGATGCCCGGCTTGTCGAAAGAAACAGATGCCTGGCTCATGTCATCGGCGGCGCGCTGACCATTGGTCGGTGCATAACTGATAGTGCCGCCGTTCACAGTCCAGTTGTAGATCAGAGCCTTTTTGCTTTGCTTGGCATCCAGTTGGATGGTCTCACCCACACCTACCGTAGTGGCAGAGGCAGTGAAGGCCGCAACAGGGAGTTTATCGGCGTTGTCTATTGTGCTGATGGCGATGGCCAGGTCTGTGTAGAGCGATACCAGCTCGACCATGCTGAGCCAGGTGCCATTGTAATTAGCCATAGAACGGTTACCCATGCCCGCGCCCGCTACACTAGTGGACAGGTAGAAGGTTTCCTGTGGAATGTAGTTGATCGAGAAGCCTACGTATACCTTGCCATCTGCAGGAGCCAGCACCGGCTGGTCCAGTACCACTTCGATGTTACCGCCATTTGTATTCACGGCCTGAATGAGGTCGGTGTATTTTACAGGAGTTGAGCTGATTACCTGGCCTGGTCTTCCGTTTGGACCTGATGCATCCCATACCTTCACCAGGATAGTAGATTGAGCCGGAGCAGCGGCACCTGCTGCAAATACGTTCAGAGTGGCTTTGGTCAATGCCTGGCCTGCGCTCAGCTCAAACGACTTGGCATAATCCTTTATGCCGTAACCGTTGTGGCCGGAGAAGGCGCCACCCGCTGCTGTACCATAGGCCGTCAGGCGAGGGAAGGGCAGGTCGATCGTGTTGCAGTCCTGGCCAGCTGTCAGAATCTCCACATACTGTTTCTTGTAGGTTTCCGCTTTTACCCCGTTCGGATTTTTAGCGATCAGGGTCACATCGTATTTACCTTTCTGCGTGAAAGTGATCACCGGACTAGCTTCTGTGGAAGTGATGCGGTTTCCGCCCTGCACGATCAGCCACTCGTAGCTCGTAGCGTTTTCCGCCTTGTTCACAAAGCGAACTGGCGTACCAGCATTGGCTGTCTGGGCTGATACCTCGAAGGCTGCCACCGGCACTTTGCTGCAATCCGCCACGCTCACCTGCTGCGCAAACGTGTTACGCAGCTGTACCGGGTAGTTTACTGCGCCCTCGGTGATGGTGATGTTGCGGCGTGCCGTCAGGCTTGATTGGTAAACGCCTGCTGCCGTGTACGCGGCAGAAGTGGTGGCATCAGTAGAAGTACTGCCATTGCCGAAGTTCCAGGTATAGGCATCTGCATTGGTTATACCTGCTGCGCTGAAGGTTAGTGGGGTGCCCATGCAAACCTCTGCTTTCGCTGCCAAATTGCCGCTTGGGAACAGTGCCTTTTCAGCCACTACCGGGAAGATTGCGAATGTCCAGGCGGCACCGATCTGACCGGCTATCTGCCACCTGTTGTTGAAGTACAGCGCTGCGTTGGAGCCAGCCGCTGCTGAGGAATAGTGGTGAATGGAAATGTTGTCGCCTTTGCCGTAATCGATCTCGAAGCCGATGTAGAAGCTCTTGTCAGCCGGAATCTGCACCGGTTTGTCGAAGTAGATATAGTTCGGGCTCAGGGTTCCCACTAATCCATTAGCCACCAGGTCTGCGATTCTTACGGTCTGGGTATGCAGCACGGCGCCTGGCAGGCCCTTGTCCACTTCCCATACCTTCACCCGGATGTTGCCGGTGGAAGAGCCGGCCGTCGCCACGCGGAAAGAAATGTTCACACCCGCAATCTGGTGCCCGTCGCTGTATTTGTAGAAATTAGCGAAGGCAGGGATGTTGTTCGTGCTGTGGCCGTTTACACCAGAGGCACCCACAGGTCCGGCCAGTGGCAATCCCAGGATGTCGGTTTGGGCAAAGCCCGTCACATTCACCTTCACAGTCTTAGAAATGCTACCATTCACCGTGAGGGTAACGTTGTGCGCACCGGCACTGGTAAAGGTAACGGTTGGGTCTTTTTCAGTGGAAGTGGCCTTGTCGGCGTTCTCAAAGGTCCAGGCGTAGCTGTTACCCCCAATAGAGCGGTTCACAAAGCTCACCTTCTCACCAATCACGATCTCCGACTTGTTGATGATAAAGTCAGCCGCCGCTGCCAGAGCTGTACCGCCTGCGGCACGGATGGCCTCGTAGGCGTTGATGCGGCCTGCACCCAATTGGCCTTCATAGCCCGGGTTGATCAGGTCGATGTTGTCGGCAGTGGAGGTGAGGAGCTGTCTTACCTGCTCGGGTGTGAGCGACGGATTCTGAGATTTCATGAAACCCACCAGACCAGCCACCATGGGCGCAGACATGGAAGTGCCCGACTTGGAGCCATAAGCACCCGCGGCTATGGCTGCACCTGTTCCCGGCACTGTGCTGACGATGGCGTTGCCCGGCGCAGTGATGGTCACCCATTTGCCGAATGTGGAAGAGCTGCTTTTCTTGTCAGCGGCATCGGAGTTGGCAACCGAGATCACGTTCTTGTAATTGGCCGGATACTGCTCCAGGTCGTTGTTGTTGTTACCGGCAGAGGCGATAAAGATCATCCCCATGGCAGCGCCTTCGTTGATCAGGTCCTGAAAGGCCTGCGAGTAGCTGCCACCCCCAAAGGACATGGACACCACATCTGCCTTGGCGCCGCGCACGGCGTAGGCCAGACCATCGAAAGAAGCGTTGATGGAATTGGTGTTGGTCGCGTTGTCGAAGGTGCTCTTCACTGGTACGATCTGTACCTTGTTGTTGCTGACAGCGGCTACGCCCGTGCCGTTGCCTGTTACAGCACCCGCTATACCTGCGCAGTGCGTGCCGTGCGAAAATACCGTTGGGCTGGCTAGGTTACCCAGTGCGGTAGGAGTCAGCGGCGGGCTTGGGTTGTTGTCCTTGTCGGCCGCGTCCCAGCCGTTCACGTCATCGATGTAGCCGTTGCCGTCGTCGTCGATGCCGTTAGTGGCTTTGTCTCTGCCGTTGGCATCAAGGCCTGTCTCGCCTGGGTTCGTCCAGATATTGGCTTTGAGGTCGCTGTGGCTAATGAGCACGGCATCGTCCACGATGGCAAGTTTGACAGGCCGGCTGTTTGGGTTGTTGAAGGAAGAAAACGCCTGGATCGCTTTGGTGATATGAAGCGAGTACTGATTGTTTGTCAGTAATGGATCATTTGGCGTGGCGTGGATGTAGTAGATCGGCACGCGCTCGGCATACTCCACTTCCGGCATGGCGTTCAGCTCGGTGAGCAGCTGGTCGACCGCACCCTTAGCGCCATCGAGCTCCACCTGGAAGATACGGTCGATGTTACGGCCCATGGCCTTGCCGGCGGCCTGTCGCATCAGGCGGGCGTCTGCTTTGAGGAGAGCCTTGCTGAGCTTGTCCTGCTTCAGTTTTTGTCCGCGCGCCGTTTTGTCGTTGAAGGCTAGGGAAGAACCGGTTGCTTCTGAGCGGAACTTCACGAAGATCTTATCGTCATGATAAGGCTTCTGTAGGTCAGGGGATGCGGTAGGTGGAGCAGAGGAGGTGAGTTGCGCCGAAGTCAACTCCTGCGCCTGTGATGATGACACCTGCCCGGTCAGTATAGCCGCGAGCAGGGTGCATGCAATGTAGAACTTCTTCATAAAGGGATCGTGTGAAAGTTTAGTTTTAGAGAGTTTTAGGTGGATTTTAATGTGAAAGTAATAATACGCAAATTTTAATATACTGATATGTTTTTTTTACAATGTTTTACCCTGAATTTTAGTGTTAAAACATAGAATGTCATGCAGATAGCTGAATCAGGTTGTGTGAAGAAAATGGCTTAAAACGTGATATGCCAACTAACGCGGCACAGTGAGAGTAGCAGGTATAGCTTGGACAAAAGAGTGGGCTTTAACTGGGTTCATCAAAGCTATAATTGGCCACTCGAGCTGATTTTTTTCGAATTGATAGGTATAGTAGTGTCTTTGGCCTGCCTAAGGTGCCTTCCAGCAGTTGTTATACGTATTGATCTGCGCTACACCTTTTCTATTTCCTCCGTTTTGACAGAAGTCTCTCATCAGCTGGTTTATGCTTATGACTTTACCTGCCACTGACGATGGCTTTTTCAGTTTTGCACCACGGCTGGGCGAACTACGACCAGACCAAAACGCTGGACTACACGGGCCTGGTAGAGGAAATCACCTACGAGAACCCGCACGGCATGCTGCAGCTCCAGCACGAGGACAAGACCTGGACGGTAGTGCTGGCCCTGGCAAGCGATCCTGTTTTTCACATCAAACTGATCCTATTGTTGATAGGTGGCCTGAATGCCGGTTTCTTTCACCGGTTTCTTGCGCCATCCTCAACTGATTGGGAACAGAGCGGCGTACCGATGGCTGCCAGGGCTGTGACGGTGTGCTCGATTGTGGTTTGGACAGCTGTGATTGCCTGCGGACGGCTATTGGCTCATTAATTCTCTAGCTACTTACCCGATACGGCCATCACCGGTGGCTGCGGGGCCGGAACGACGTTCTTGATGGGGTTGGTAGATTTCAGGTAGGCGAAAATGGCCCGTAGCTCTTCGTCCGTCATGTGCTTGTACATGTCCCAGGGCATGGGCGGCAGCAAGGAGCGTGTGTTTTCCATGCCCTTGTACTTACCTTCGCGTATGGCCATGAAGAACTGCTTCTCCGTCCAGTTGCCGATGCCGGTCGCATCGGATGTCAGGTTGGCGGCATAGGAAACACCCCAGGGACCGACCCAGGCAGTTAGGGTACTGGTGACAATCAAGCCTTTCTGCTCCATCTCCTTGCGGTTGACCTCAGGCGCCGGTTCATTGGCCGGATGTCCGGACAGGGCGCGTTCGTAATCCAATACCGGCCCTTTGTCCGTCATCTTTTTGGGCGTGTGGCAATCGTGGCACGCAGAGGTAAGCACCAGATGCTCCCCTCGCTTAATTTGTTCCTGATCTTGCTGCAGTGCGCTTACAGCCGGCTTTTTAGTTGTTTTAGACTGATGTTTCAGTACCGGTGTGGAGAGCAAAATGATGGAGAAGAGCAGGAGGGAAGAAATGAGTAAATAAATTTTCATAGCGGTATGGTTTAGTGGAATAAGTAAATCAACGGCAATACCTAATTTACCTATAATCCAGCAGATCCGGAATTACAATCCCGATTACCGCGTGAACAGCAGGATGCTCGATGTGAAGGGTATAAATTCTGGAATAAATCGCTTTCCTAGCGTCTTGGCTATTTTCTGCTCACCCAGACACTCGCAGGACCTCCGGACACTGCGAGGTCTTTTGCGCAGGTTGCCTCACCTTCAGAAATCATCGCCTCAGGTATAGGTATAGGTATAGGTATAGGTATAGGTATAGGTATAGGTATAGCACCCATGCACGATTCGGACAGGTCGCGACCTGTCCCTACGAAATCCAGCAACCGAGACTCAGAACTCGAGATTCACAAACTCTCTAACTCTCTAACTCTCTAACTCTCTAACTCCCCACCTGGTCCACTTCTTTCATAAACTTGACCAGTCCTTCAAAATACATTTTCTGATCATCGTAAAAGGCCATGTGGCTGCCTTCGGGGCAATGGTGATAGCGGCCATCCGGAAACTGTGTGGCCATCCACTCCATGTGCTGCGGGTCCATGGTGTCGTGCTGGCCGCCGATGGTGAGCGTGGGTACGTTGATCTTCGGCAAGTCCTGGGAGCGGTCCCAGTTGAGGAGCGAGGCGTTGCCCCGGATACCGAACTCGCTTGGTCCCTGCATCTGCAGGTATACCTGCTGGTTCATGTGGTCGAGCATGCGCAGGGCCGGGTCCGGCCACTCCTCCAAGGGCATGCGCAGGGCGTGCCGGGTATAGAAGTGTGGCAGCAGCAATTCCATGTAGCGCGGGTTCTCAAAGTCGTTTGCCGCTTCAATCTGCTTGATCTCGGCCAGCACCTCGGCGGGCATCTGCGGGCCCAGCACCTCGTCGGCATAGCGGTTATAGGCCGGCACACTCGACATCATGTTCGAGATGATCAGACCTTTAAGGTGCTGCTGGTACTTAAGCGCATACTCCATGGCCAGGATGCCTCCCCAGGAATGGCCCAGCAGGTAAAAATTGCTCTTGTCCAACTGCAGCGCCTGGCGCACCTGCTCCACTTCCTCTACAAAGCGGTCAATCTCCCAGAGGCTGGTATCATCGGGTTTGTCGCTGTAGTGGGAGCCCAGCTGGTCGTAGTAATAGTACTCGATGCCAGCCTTGGGCAGGTAGCTATGGAAGCACTCAAAAGCCTCGTGTGTGCCGCCCGGACCGCCATGCAGTAGGAGCAGCTTCATGGTTGGGTTGTTGCCCACCCGCTTCGTCCAGACAAAAAAATCGCCTTTCGGGGTATGGATGGTGATGCGGCGGGCGCCACCGCTCAGTTCGTGGTCCGTGCCGGTATAGTTGTGGTAGTCGGCCACAGAAGGTATAGAAGTGCTGGCATTTTCGGAAGCGACAGGGGAAAGCTGGCGCATGGAGAAGCGTGTTTGCATGGCGTTTGGTTTTAGGTGAGCAGAAGGTATGTGTACGGTGAAGATAGAAAATGAATGGCACTCTGTCGCCTGTTTATTCTCTTGAAATCGGGTCGGGGTGGAGAGGAGCGCGACAGGTATAGCTAGAGCGATGCGTGTGTGGCTGGCAGGAACGAAGCTCGGGGCGGTAGGTCCAGGAAGGGGTAGGTGACTTTGGACAGGTATAGCCCCTGCGGATAAGCTGGATTCAGGTGCTTGGGGGCTCGCTCCAGCGCCAGGTAACTTTCAAACTCGGAGAGGCTGAGCGTGCCAGTGCCCACCTGTAGCAGTTGACCCACCAGAATGCGGATCATGCGGCTCAGGAACCTGTTGGCTGAGATGTGAAAGCGCAGCCGGTCGCCTTGCGGGTTTGTCTGCCAGTGAGCCTCTGTGATGTGGCAGATGGTGCTGTCGTGCTCGGCTGGCGTAAGGCAGAGGTTCCGGTAGTCGGAGTAAAGGGGGAGCAGGGCAGTGGCCGCCTGCATCGCATCCAGGTTCAGGTTCTGCACAAGGTATAGGGCGCTGGCCTCGTGCAGAAACGGGTCTTTGTAGGTATGGATGAAGTAGTCGTAGCTGCGCTGGCAGGCGTCGAAGCGGGCGTGGGGCTGGCCTTCCACGGGCAGGATGTCGAACACGGCAATATCGGGCGGCAGCACTTTGTTCAGCCGGAAAAGCATGTCAAACTCCCAGGGCTGCGCCACATCCAAATGAAAAAAGAACTGGCTCGCATGCACCCCCGCATCCGTCCGTCCGCAACCCACAATTGAAATTGGCTGCTTCAGAATCTTCTGCAGACACTCCTCCAGCACCTGCTGCACGCCTACGCCATAGGGGTGGCGCTGCCAGCCCTTGTAGCGCGTGCCACTATAGCCGATGTGAAAGAAGTAACGCAAGGGGTTGGTCAGGTATAAGGTTGGAGGTTCTTCTGCAAGATAGGGATAAAGGAGAATGATGCTGCATGACGGCAAGATTATGTTATCTACCCGCAGTGCCCCTGCATGCGCCTAAAGGGAAATTTGATTTTGGAAGCACCTTGCAGGCAATATGCCGGATGGGAAAGTTAGGTAAGTTTCAGATTTAAACTGACATTCTACCAGAATGGAATTAATCCTGCTTCGTAATTGTGTATCTTTCCACATTACTTACCAGCCACTGCATGCAACAAGCTAATTCTGTCGGGAAAGACATTCCGGCTCCGGACTTTCAAGAAGTGTTCAACTCCCTGGCAGGCAATTTCCTGTTGCTGCAACCCAACCCTCCCCATTTTACCATACTGGCCGCAAGCGACGAGCAGCTACGCCTGACCGGGCATGAGCGGCATGAGGTAGTGGGCAAAGGTGTGTTCGAGGTATACCCCGAGAACCCGGAAGACGCGTCCGCTTCAGGCCCATCCAACCTGCAGGCTTCCCTCATGCGGGTTATGCAAAGCAAAAAGCCCGGCCAGATACCCACCATGCGGTATGATGTGGCAGGAGAAGCCGGCGTGTTTGAGGAGCGCTACTGGACAACAACCAACAAGCCCATACTAGATGTGGCAGGCAAGCTGCGCTACATCCTGCACACCTCGGCTGAAATTACAGCGCAGGTACTGGCCGAGAAGAAAGCCGCCGCCCTCCGTGAAATTGAACAAAAATACAGCCTGTTTCTGCAGGCACCAGTGGCGGTGTGCATTGTAGCCGGCCCTGAAAACAGGGTAGAGCTCGCGAACGGGGAAATGCTCAGCCTGCTGGGCAAAACGTCCGATATAATTGGCAAACCGCTGTTTGAGTCCATTCCGGAAGCCGCAGGCCAGGGATTGCCAGACCTCCTGGACCAGGTGCGCAATACAGGCCAGCCATTCTATGCCGCGGAGTATCCCGTGACCCTGGTAAAAAACGACTCCGAAGAACTTTGCTATTACAATTTCGTGTACCAGCCCTACTATGCCAACCCCGGCGACACGGTGGCCTCCGGTGTGTTCAGTGTGGTGCACGATGTGACGGAGCAGGTGCAGGCCCGCCAAAAGGTTGAGGAAAGCGAGTTGCAGCTGCGCTCTTTTATCGAAAGCTCCCACCACCCGATTGGGGTATATGTGGGCCGCGAAATGCGTATACAGTTCGCCAACCAAGCGATCAAAGACGGACTGGGCAAAGGCAACGACATTGTGGGCAAGCTGTACAAAGATGTGTTGCCCGAGCTGGAGAACCAGCAGGTGTTCGAACAGCTGGAAGAAGTTTATACCACGGGTATAGCTTTCCATGCCAAAAACCACAGACTGGACCTGGTAGTAGGCGGAGAGCTGCGGACGCATTTTTTTGACTTGAGCATGACGCCCCTGTTCAATACCGCCGGTGAGGTATACGGGGTCATCAACACGGGGGCGGATGTGACTGAGCTCAACGAGGCGCGGGAAAGAATAGCTGAAAGCGAGTGGCGTTACCGCACCCTGATCGAAGAAGCTCCCATTGCCACGGCCCTATACCTGGGCGAAAACCTGACCATACAATATGCCAACGACATCATGCTGAGCTATTGGGGAAAAGACAGTTCGGTGGTCGGGAAAACATTTCGCAAAGCCCTGCCGGAATTGGAGGACCAGCCGTTCCCGGCCTTGTTGGAGAAGGTGTATGCAAGCGGCGAGGCCTACGTGGGCACAAAAGAAAAAGCCGAACTGGAAATAGACGGTCGCCTGGTGCCCGGCTATTTTAACTTTACCTACAAGCCGCTCTTCAACAAAGAAGGGGAGGTATACGGCATTCACCACACCGCCATTGATGTAACCGAAGAGGTGTTGGCCCAGCGACAGGTAGAGCAAAGCACCCGCGACCTGCAAAACCTGGCCGACGCCATGCCGCAGATCGTGTGGATCGCCAAACCGGACGGGAAGGTAACGTACTACAACGAACGCGTAGCTAAGTTTTCCGGGGCCAGAAAACTGCCGGACGGCAACTGGCACTGGGAGAGCATGGTACTGGAAGAGGACGAGCAGGCCACCTCCGCAGCCTGGCACAAGGCCGTGCAAACGGGTACGCCCTACGAGATAGAGCACAGGCTTCGCATGCAGGACGGCAACCACCGCTGGCACCTGAGCCGCGCCCTTCCCCAACGCGACAGCGCGGGCAACATAACCGGCTGGTACGGAACAGCTACCGACGTGCACGAACGCAAAGAACACGAGGAGGCATTAGAGATCAAGAACAGGCACCTGATCAGCATCAACAACGACCTGGATAATTTCATCTATACCGCCTCCCACGACCTCAAAGCGCCCATCCTCAACATAGAAGGCCTGCTGACGCTCCTGACTGATGGGCATACCTCTATAGGTGATCAGAAAGATGATACAGAGGCGATACTGGAAATGATGAAAGGCTCAGTGGAGCGTTTCAAGAAAACCATCGACAGTCTGACTGAAGTGGCCAAGCTCCAGCAAGCCTATGAGTTCAATGCCGAGCAGGTGCATGTGGCGGAGGTGATCGAAGAAGTGACCCTGGACCTGGCGCCTTTGTTAACCTCGACCCAAGCTGTGCTGGATGTGGACATAGCACCCAAAACAACCGTCCGCTTCTCGCGCAAAAACCTGCGGAGCGTGGTCTACAACCTGCTTTCCAACGCCGTGAAATACCGCTCCCCACACAGGACCCCACACGTGCAGATCAGTTGCCACCAGTCGGATCACTACCAGGTGCTGACCTTCGCGGACAACGGGCTCGGCATGACCACTGCACAGCGAAAAAGCCTTTTTACCTTATTCAAGCGCTTCCACGACCATGTGGAAGGCACCGGCATCGGGCTTTACATGGTGAAGAAAATAGTGGAGAACGCCGACGGCAAAATAGAGGTGGAGAGCAAGGCAAACGCAGGCACTACTTTCAGGGTATACCTGCCCGTGTAGGTATAGTTTTGAAGAGAGACAGAAGGTAAACCAAAGTCTGTTTAGTTGCTGCCAACCCTGACGCTCGTGCCAGTTATGAGCTCTTCCTCAACTATTGTGCTTCATCCAGAGATAGACGCCGTTCGTCCAGCCGAAGCCATCCTGGTTGGGGTATTCGCCGCCTCCGGCTTCTGAGCCAGGGTCTACCACGTTGTATTTTTCCATCATCTTGCCCGTTTCTTTAAAAGCCTGGTCGCTCATAGCGATCCATCTCTTTTTGAGTTCGTCGGCGGTAGCGTCAAAGCCGTAGTTCCGTAGCCCCACATAGCTGATGTATTGCAGCGGCGCCCAGCCGTTCGGGTAGTCCCATTGCTGGCCGCTCTCGTGGAGAGAAGACACCAGGCCGCCTTTTTTCATGAAACTGCTGACAAGGTGCTCGTGCAGCTGCCCGGCCTGCTCCGGGCTGGCGATTTTGAAAAACAGCGGGAATATACCTGCCAGCGACATAATGGGCGTAGACTTTTCTGACTTTGTATCATAATCCATGTAAAAGCCCTTTTCCTCATGCCAGAGATACTTGGTCATGGCCTTTTTGCGCTTCTCTGCCTTTTGGAGGAAGTAAGCCGAAGGCTCAGAAAAAGAGCTGTGCGCATAGGCTTCTGCTAAAGTTTCTTCCAGGTCATAGAGCAGGCAGTTGAGGTCGACAGGCACCATGTCGGTTGTGTGGATGCTTTCCATGTTGTTTTCTTCCCGGAACCAGCGGCAGCTAAAGTCCCAGCCCGATTCGCAGGCTGCCCTGATGTGCCGGTAGAGTGTGCCAGGCTCCACGCCATCCGAAGCGGCACGATGCGCCATCTCCACATCCTCCACATACGACTCTGGACGAGGGGCGGACTGGTCATCCCAGTAGCGGTTAAGAATACTACCGTCGGGCATCAGGACAACCCTGCGGATGCAGTCTTCTTTAGCGGAAAGGCGGTAGTACCCGTCCATCCAATAGTTATATTCCTTCTGCATGTGGGGAAGGTACTCCGTCAGCACATCCGGCCCGTCAATCTCCGCCAGCAGCTGGACCATCAGGGCAAAAAAGGGAGGCTGTGAGCGTGTGAGGTAATAACTCCGGTTCGCGTTCGGAATATGCCCGTAGGCATCAATCAGGTAGGCAAAATTGTCTACCATGTCCCGGATCAGCTCATGTTCCCCGGCACATTGCAAGCCCAGCATGGTAAAGTAGCTGTCCCAGTAATACAAACCCCTGAACCTGCCACCGGGCACAATGTAGGATTTGGGCACGGGCAGCATGGAGCAGTTGGTTTGTGATTGGCGCGTCAGCAGGGGCCAAAGTTGCGCGATATGCTCCGTCACGGGAAGCTGCTGGTCGCTTTCGTAGTCGGTTTGAATCGGGGTGGGGATTTCAAAATATTCACAGACAAAATCCTTCAGTTTAAAATCCTGCTTGTGCTTTTCGATCTCGTACAAATTCAGGATTTCTTCGGGGGCACGTTTGGGGAAACAGTCTGCAAACGTGATGGAATCAGGAAAAACATGATTCATCTGCACGTCGTGAAACAGTGGTCCGAACAACTGATCGGGTGGTAAAATGGCGGGTACTACGCTGTATATCTGTGGGGTCTCTATCTCTCTCATTTATTTTCGACTTTCCTTTGCACAGATAACTGGTTTTTGGGTTGAAGTGTTTTGATGGATTTAGCATCTTACGACAGTGAGGGCAAACTGCATACCTGTTAAAATCAGAATTTGCAGATCACCCTAGTCCCGTTAAATTGCAGGTAGTATACACAGCAATCACCCCAATAATGACCCAAGAACTGCAGCAGCTCAGGCAACTGGTAAACGGCATTCGTCCATTGTCCGACGAGGACTGGGAGGCGTTTGCGGCTGTCTGGAGCCGCCATGTGGCCAAACGGAAGGAGCCCCTGACTGTGGCGGGCGAGGTGGAGCATTATTTATACTTTGTGGCCGATGGGGTGCAGCGGGTGTATTACTTCGACGACCAGGACCGGGAAGCGACGCTGGTGTTCACCTATGCCCCGTCCTTTGGCGGCGTGCTCGATTCCTTTATGCTGCAGTTGCCTTCCCGCTACTACTATGAAACCTTAAGCCCATCCGTTTTCCTGCGGGCGCCTTTCCCGGAGCTGCAGCGGCTTATGCAGACCAGACCGTCCATCGAATCCATGATACGTGAGGGGCTGAGCCATAGTATGTCGGGTTTGCTGGCGCGGCTGGTAGAACTGCAGTGCTATACCTCGGAGGAGCGGTTCAGGAAACTGCTGCAGCGCAGCCCCCACATTCTGCAACTGGTGCCGCACAAGTACCTGGCCAACTACCTGGGCATCGACCCGACCAACTTCAGCAAACTGCTCAACAAAGTGCGCATCTGAAATCTTGGTATTTACCAAGAATAGTCTTTGCGGGGCACGCCATCTTTGTAACATCAAATAAACAAATGAATGTTATGAAGACGCAAAAAACCGTGACCCTGGCCTCCAAAGGCTTTATTCTCCTCTCGGCGATCAGCCTCCTGTCCGTTAGCCTGATGGCCTTTGCCAACCCGCAGTCGGTGATGGACCTGGTACACGTGCAGCTCAACAATACCGATGCCCTCAGCTCCATCCGCGGGGTTTACGGTGGGGTAGGAATGACGCTCTTCCTGAGCCTGATCTACCTGATGTGGCGCGATACCCAAAGCGGCCTGCTGTTTCTGTGCCTGCTCTGGGGCTTCTACGCCTTGTCGCGCACCATCACCATTTTCTCGGAAGGGGCCCTGGGCGACTTCGGCAACCAGTGGCTGCTGATAGAGTCAGTGTTTTTTGTAATCGCCCTGGCCCTGGTGCTGGCAAACAGAAAAGCTGTACCTACCCATAAGGCGGTTTAGAGAAAGGCTAATGGCAATGAGCAAAGCGGCGGCGCCTGGAAGACGCCGTGGAGCGGCACCACGTGTAACAGCGGTCTGTCCCCCGATCAGGCTATACCTCCGCTGGGGTAGCTTGCAGCACGTGCCTGTCCCACATCTTTTCTGAAAGCCGTCCTCTTGAGGACAGGGCCGTTTCCATCTCTGTTTTCGTTATCCTGAAAGGAGCTAGGTAAAGAGGGCGCCTAAACCCTGGAAAGTCCGCACCAAAACCATGGATTTCAGGGAAGGTGGCTACTGGCACTATGCCATGGTTGGCCCGGAAGGGGAAGAGCATTGGGCCTTGGCTAACTACAAGACCATTGATCCTAGAAGGTGTTTTACCGCGCTGGATGGTTTTGCAGATACTGAAGGCGTGGTAAACACAGAAATGCTGCAATCAGATTGGGAGATAAGCTTTACACCCAAACAAGAAGTTACCTTAGTAGAGAACCTGATCACATTCGATGACCTGGCACAACTCGAAACTACCATCCAGATGGGCTTTAAAGAAGGCCTGACAGCGGCCATGGAAAATCTCGATCAACTATTGGCTGCTCAGAAACAGGAGGCCTAAGGGCTGTAAGCTGCAGAAGAGATCCTATTTAATAGTATAAATAAAAGCGGGGCTGGTGCATAACCTTTTAGCCCCGCTTTTATAGTTTATAGTACTCATTCATCTTATGCTAGTGCGAGCTTGTAGTTTGTACTGTTACTTGTGCTGAATGTATAGCTGTGTGGGATAGAAAAGGCACGAATTACTAGCTCGCTACAGCGGAGGACAAACTAACCTATAATAATCTGTTTTATAGGGATTGATTTAAACTTATTTTTGATGGGTATAAGCTTTCCATCTGTATACTGTGCTTTATTCCCTAAGCAAACAATATTAGAATAAGCTTTAAACTTATTTAAGTTATAATCATCTTGAAAGAATTTGATATCTAGTCCCTGAGGAATTTCTCTTATAGCGTACAGATAAGTTTCCTCTAAATCATCATAGTCCTTGTTGTAAAGGTCAGTGGGGACAAGGATAGCACAGTCAATATCATTTGGGTTTTCTTTATTTAGGTCTGTAAAGCTCCCCCCAATATTTACTATTATAGAATTTAGTTTATACTTCTCCTTTCTTTCTAAAATAAATTGTTCTAGTGTTGAAAAAATGGCTTCTCTTCTATCTGAAAAAAGATATTTACTCTTAAAGATTTCTAATTGAAGAAATTCTGGGCTTTGTATAAAAGGTGGATTAAGCTTTATAGGGTATTTATATATGTGATTGAGCCAACAAAGAAATCTGTATTCAATCCCTTCAACAAAATCTTTAGGAGAAAGATAATCATATGCATTCTTCAGAAATTGTTTATCAATTTCCTTGTCATAGATTCTAAAATGACTTTCAATTTCTTTCTGGATTATGTTCATTAAAGCTTTAACTGTTACAATTAAGTAGCAGAGGGTTATATTTTAATTCTTTATTTGTAAAGATGTATGCTAAGATATCAAGTAGACCTATAGTGTTTTACTTATGATATTTGTTCAATATTAGCTAGTAATGTTTTGTCAATCTGAGATAGGTAAAAGTAAGATTGGGGAGGAGTGAAGGGGTTTTTAAAAAGAATTCCTAGTACAGGAGAAGAGAATTTATATACCTCACCTATATGAATTGCACATCCAATTGAATGATTTGAAAAATAGCTATTATACTCTAGCCTTTCAATTGAGCCAACATTTTGATATTTATTCCAGAGGTTATCCGGATGATCTAATTCCTGCTCTAGAATTGTAAAATATCCATAAACAGCTTTATATGGTGCCGTTATATAAATGAAACAACGTTCAATGGGTTTTGAAATAGGTCTTTTTCTAAACTCAATTTTTTTCTCTCCTCTTAAAATTGCAAAGGCATATTCTGGATTAATAGATATTAAAGCATCCATTTGATGAGGTAAACAAATTTATATTGTAAGTCGTTGGGAGACTCATCAAATGTCTTATATACACAAGTTCTCCTTTTTTATTTTTACTATGATTTACAAAGCCATGCTTTGTAAGCAAAGAAATTAGAGACTCATGTTTTGGAAAAACAGTCAAATAAATATAATCTAAGTTGTTTTTGACAGCAATCTTAAATGACTCTCTTATAAAGGACTCTCCCAACTTATAACCTTTCACTTCATTAGAGACTTTGAAAGTACAAAGCTTAAGAGCTTTATCAGAAATATGATCAAGCTGATGATCTTTAGGAGCTTCAATATTATAGATAAGCAAAGCTGCTATATCTGAATCCTTTTCATAAAAATAGCACTTCCGGTTTTGATCTAAGGTCTTGTTAAACCATCTGTCAAATTCGGGATAATCGTATTTAATTGCCTTTAAGAAAGGCTTTTCTATGTTAGAATAAATGTCTCTTACAGTACCATTAATAAGTGTATTAACATTATGGTTTGGTATGCTATGTGAATTATAAGAGTTAAGGGTTTTGTAGAAAAGCACTTTCTTAGCATTCAAAGCTTTCTTGCTTTGAAATTGATATAAATGGGAAGACCGATTAGTGTCAATATGAAACTTACAATCTGAGAAAAGGAGGTATTCACTCAATTTTTGAACGTTAGCGTAGCCTTGCTCAAGGACGTCATTTATATATGAGGTAGACTCTGGAAAATCTTGTCTCACTAATGACTTCACATGAGCATCCCATTGAAGAACATTATCTTCATTATGAGTAAAAGGAGTAGTGTCTAGTGACAATATCAAGATAAATTATCTTAAGTTGTTATTTAAATTACGTATGATGTTAGCCCATCCCTGCTGAACTAACTCTCCTAAATACGATAAGATCTCTTTTAAATCTGAAGCTGTAAGTTCTACAAAGTACGATAATACTAACGCTATTCCTAAATACGCAAGTATAGTTCTTACACTTACTCTTTCGACCTTAAACTTAAATCCTACAATAAAATCTTCTAATGCAGAGCCGTTTGTAGTCTTTGCCGATTTAGTATGATAAGCAAAGATATCATCTAAAATTATATCTTCAGAAAAATAAGATTTCCATAGCCCTCTTTCAAGAATTCTGCTAGAATGTAGATTCCCACTATTAAACATCAATTCATCTCGAGCGCTTCTTAATATTAACAAGTGTATCTTCTTAAGATCAAATGATTTGTTTATACTCATTTCTTCTAATAGAGTTGGATTCAGATTTCTAATTTCTTGAACTCTAAAGTCCAATACCTCTATTTCTGAAAATCCACTTTCAAATAAGCGATTTTTAGGTCTATAAACAACTCTTAATGTATCTACAAAAGGTCCTTTGATTCTAATCCTAAAATAAAGAGGAATTTCAGACTGAAGAATACCATTTGGCACTTTGATTTTTAGAAGTGTTCCATTAAACTTTTCTTCGTATTCAATATCTGTTGCATCATCTAGGACATAGATATTAAAGTTTTTATCAGGTCTAGAATCATCTGTAACATTTATAATTTTTGAGCCAGTTGAGACAGAAACTTTAAACTTCTCATTAAATATCGCATAAACAAGTTCAGGCCTCTCTTTTAATAGTTTACCTAAATCCTCAACTTGGATTTTATTTGATACAGAGCTAAAAGGTATAAAAATGTAAACAATTTCAACCAGACTTGGCTTGTCTAATAAAATACCAGCATCAAGAAAAGATATTTCTCTCCTTCTTGGGATAAAGAGTCTCTTTTTTAAACGCTCATTAACTTGCCAATAATTGAGATGTATAGTTAAGGGGCACTTTTCTCCACTTTGTATATTATGTGCACTGTCTGTACTTTCTGATAATTCTTGTTGATTTTCAGACTCAGTAGTATCTGTAGCTGCAGGGTCAACTATGTCATCTATAGATTCAGTAGAATTTGTAATTACTGTTTCTCTTTCTTTATACCAAAGAGCAATACTATTCATCTAGTCTGTTTTTGTAAGTATGAACTGAATCTGAAGTTTCAATACTAAAAGTGCAAATATAATTATAAATATAATAAAAAGTTAATATAATAAGGTGCTTACGAAGGTTATAAAGTTTAAACAATCTTTACTTTTGCAAGTAATAATAAAATCTATTCGTCTACAGGAACGAAATTAACCAATAACTTACCCCCTTGCCCTTCAACCCATTTACCATAGACTTACCCGTTCGGGAAATTATACCTGCCGTTAGGAAGCACCTTTCGGCGCAGAACACGCTGATCGTAAACGCCCCTCCCGGAGCCGGTAAAAGCACCTTGCTGCCGCTGGCTTTGCTGGACGAGCCCTGGCTGAAAGATCAGAAGATCGTGATGCTGGAGCCCCGGCGCCTGGCGGCTAAAACCATTGCCGAGCGCCTGGCGCAGCTGCTGGGCGAGGAGGTAGGCCAGACCGTCGGTTACCGCATCCGTTTCGAGAACCGCACCTCCGCCGCCACCCGCATCGAGGTCGTAACAGAGGGCATCCTGACCCGTATGATCCACAGCGACCGCTCGCTGACGGGCATCGGCATCGTGATTTTCGACGAGTTTCATGAGCGCAGCATCCATGCCGATGTGGCCATGGCCCTGAGTCGGGAGGCGCAGCAGGCGCTTCGCCCGGACCTGCGCATCATGGTGATGTCGGCCACCCTGGACATGCCCCAGCTCACGAGCCTGCTCAAGGCCCCGGTGGCGCAAAGTATGGGGCGGCAATACCCCATCAACACCATTTATACCGGCGACGCCGACGACCGCATGCTGCCCGAAATGACGGCCAAAGTGGTGCAGCAGGCAGCGCAGGAGCAGGAAGGCGATATCCTCGTGTTCCTGCCCGGCGAAAACGACATCCGGAAAGTTGAAATCATACTTCGCAAGCAGCTGCGCGGCGTGCAGATACACCCGCTGTTCGGCATGCTGCCCTTCGGCAAGCAGTACGCCGCCATCATGCCCGACCGCCAGGGCAGGCGCAAAGTGGTGCTGGCCACCAGTATAGCCGAGACCAGCTTAACCATAGAAGGCATTTCGGTGGTGGTGGATACGGGCTTCGGCAAGACTTCCCGCTTCGACCCGAAGTCCGGTTTGTCGCGTCTCGAAACAGCGCGCATCTCCAAAGACGCCGCCGACCAGCGTGCCGGCAGGGCAGGGCGACTGGGTCCGGGCACGGCTTACCGCATGTGGAGCAAAACCACGCAGGAGCGCATGGCCCCGCACCGCACCCCCGAGATCATGGAAGCCGACCTGTCCTCGCTGGTGCTCGACATGGCCCAGTGGGGCATCACCGATATCCGGGGCCTTACCTGGCTGAACCCGCCGCCGCGCGCCGCCCTGGCCTATGCCACCGACATGCTGCACCAGCTGCAGGCGCTGGAGCACGGCCGTATCACGGAGCACGGCCAGAACATGCACCGGCTGCCTTGCCACCCGCGCATCGCGCACATGCTGCTCAAGGCCGAGGAAACCGACCAGGTGCCGCTGGCCTCCGATATTGCCGCCGTACTGGAAGAGCGCGACCCGCTGGACCGCAACGCCGGCATCGACATCAATTTAAGAGTGGAAGCACTGCGTAGGTATAGAGCCGAGCAGGGGCAGGGCAAGCGTTTCGGCAAGATAGAGAAGATTGCCCGCTCGTACCACCAGCTGTTTGAAGTGGAGCCGGACAACGGCACTTTCGACGAGTATGAAACCGGTGTGCTGCTGGCGCATTGCTACCCGGAGCGCATCGCCTACGCCCGCCCCGGCAACAACGCGCAGTTCCAACTGGCCAGCGGACAGTATGCCTCCGCCGGTCACAGAGACGAACTGGCGCACGAGCCCTGGCTATCCGTGGCGCATATGCATGCCGGCACCGGCGACAACCCCGGCCGCATTTTCCTGGCCTCGCCGCTCAATCCCCGCGACCTGGCTCCGCTGCTCAAGCAGCAGGAAGTCTACCATTGGGACGTGAACGACGGCGAACTCACCGCCTCGCTGGACACGCGCATCGGCAGCATCGTGCTGCAAAGCAAGCCGCTGCCACCTCCCGACGAGAAGCACCGCGTGCCCGCCATGTCCGAGGCCATCAAAGCAGAAGGCGAGCACCTGCTGGACTTCAACCACGAGCTCACGCAATGGCAAAACCGCGTGATGAGCCTCCGCAAATGGCGACCCTCCGAGTTCTGGCCCGACGTGAGCACCTCCACGCTGCTCATCACCAACTGGGACTGGCTGAAGCCCTACCTCTACGACATCGAGCACCCCGACGAGCTGATGGAACTGGAGCTGCTGCCGATCCTGGAAAAGAAGTATCTGAATGAAGAGCAACGGGCAAGGCTAGACGTACTGGCTCCGGCAAATCTGACGCTGCCGGACGGTTCATCGATCGAGCTAGAGTATAAGCCGGATGGCGCTCAACCCAGGCTGGAGATACGATTACAGGATGTGCTGAGCTGGGAGGAAAGCCCGACAATGGACGATGGTGAGATGACGGTAGAGCTGGCTTTGCTTACCCCGGAGCTCAAGCCGATCACCACCGTGTCGGATCTGGCAAGTTTCTGGAAAGGGAATTACCGCGTGATCAAGCGGCAACTGGAGGTGGTGTTTCCGGAGGTGGAGTGGGAGCGGACTGCTCAGTGATGTTTGTGAATGATTACACCCCAGTGGTCCCCTCAAGGTTAGGGCTGTTTCATTCAACGGGATTCTCCCCTTGAGGGGAGCGCAGAGGGGTGTTTGCATCTGTGTGTAAATTTCAAATTGGCCAATTCATGGCACCATATTGCCGACTTTACACCCCTATAATCCCCTCAAGGGGATAGTCTTTTCTCGCGGTTTTAAGACTATTTCAAGTAGTCACTTCCTACTTTTGAGGATGGAAGTGTATACGTGTAACTAGGAAATCGTAATAGCGGAATTGTCCCCTTGAGGGGACTATAGGGGTGTAATCATGCACAGACCATATCACTTGTTCTCAGTGATCCAATGCTCTAATGTTCGCAGTACATTTTGGATATTTTTCTTGATTTCGATATCATCAAATCTTAGGAACTTTACCCAGTACCGTTCCAACTCTGACTGTCGCTTTACATCATAGTCAAAGCTGTAATCATGGCTATCCCCATCTATCTCAATTGCTAGTCGTAATTCATGACAGTAGAAGTCAACAATATAATCTAGCATAGGTACCTGCCTGTGAAATTGGAAACCCATTAGTTTTCGCTCCTTTATTTCCTGCCATAAAAGCACCTCAGCAAGTGTACTGTTTTTTCTTAGCTCCCTTGCTTTGTCTTTGAGATTTTCTCTGTAAGGTATAATGGTGTTCTTTTTCATACCTGGTATTTACTAATATCTGGTGCTCTAAAACTCAGACAAAGGGCTGGATTTTTAAGTTCTGTGAGAGAGGTTGATTGTGCATATTGCTGGCTTTGTATATCGAAAAGAACACCCCTATAATCCCCTCAAAGGGATAGTCCCAAGAACGGCATTGCCCCTAAACAAAAAGAGACGCTGCCTAAGCAGCGTCTCTTTTCTATTTTATAATACTTATCTAAAAAGCTAAACCGCTTTCAATTCTCTTTGATCCATTGTTTCCTCTTCATCAACACCGATCGCTTTGTTCCAGTCGCCGGCGTTTTTGATGCCTAGTTTTTCCGGGTCAAAGGTCGGGTCGAGGCCGGCTTTGCGCTGGGCCAGGTAATCCTGCAGGGTGCGTAGGGCAGGCTTGCGGAGCAGGAAGATCGCGATCACGTTCAACCAGGCCATTAGTCCCACACCGATGTCGCCCAACGTCCAGGCCGATTCTGCCGTCTTCACGGAGCCGTAGAAGGTAGCACCTAGGATAAGCAGGCGCAGCGCCCACAGCATCCATTTTTTGTTTTTGGTGTTCAGGTAGCTTAGGTTGGTTTCGGCGATGTAGTAGTAGGCCATGATGGTGGTGAAGGCGAAGAAGAACAGCGATATAGCGATGAAGCCGCTACCCAGTGCCGGGAAGTGCTCACTTACAGCCAGCTGCGTATATTCCGGTCCGAAGGCCACGCCCGGCAGGTTCTCCACCAGGAAGCCTCCTTCGGGGTTTACCACATTGTACTGTCCTGTGAACAGGATCATGAAAGCCGTGGCAGAGCAAACAAAAAGCGTATCGACGTAAACAGAGAAAGCCTGCACAAAACCCTGTTTGGCAGGGTGGCTCACTTCGGCCGCCGCCGCCGCATGGGGTGCCGTGCCCTGGCCCGCCTCGTTGGAGTAGATGCCGCGCTTCACGCCCCAGGCGATGGCCATACCGAACACACCGGCAAAAGCGGGCTCCAGGTTGAAGGCAGAGCTGAAGATGAGCTTAAAGATGGCCGGCACCTCCGAAATATTCATCAGAATGATCACCACCGACATCAGGATATAAGCGCCCGCCATAAACGGAACGACAATCTGTGCCACGTTGCCAATGCGCCTAACACCCCCGATGATAATCAGGGCGAGCAGCAAGGTAACGGCACCGCCCGTATAGGCCACCGGAATCTGGAAAGCGGTACTCATGCCGGAGGCGATGCTGTTGCTTTGCACACCCGGCAGGAACAGGGCCATGCTGATGATGGTAGCCACAGCAAACACGACTGCATACCACTTTACGCCAAGTCCTTTTTCGATGTAGTAGGCCGGGCCGCCACGGTATTGGCCATCCTTTACCTGCTTGTAAATCTGGCCCAGCGTGGCCTCGATAAAGGCAGACGAACTGCCCAGGAAGGCAATCACCCACATCCAGAACACAGCCCCGGGTCCGCCCATCGCAATAGCTGTGGCGACACCGGCAATGTTACCGGTACCTACCCGTCCGGCAATGGCTACGGTGAAAGCCTGAAAAGAACTGATGCCCTTGTTAGAGGACTGCCCCGTAAAGAGCAGGCGCAGCATTTCGCGGAGATAGCGAATCTGCAGGAATTTGGTGGCGAACGAGAAGTACACACCTGCCCCCAGACAAAGGACGATAAGTGCGTTGCTCCAAACGATGTCGTTCACCGAACTGATAATGTTTTCCATGAGAGAGTGGCAGGGGTAAAATCGTGTAAAGTTTAGTTTAACAGCCTGTTATAGAAAGAACCACAGGTTTTGAGCTGTTTAAATTAAACAGAATATCCGAAAAGTGTAGACTTTATCTCAGGTAAATGTATGTGGGGTGAGTGAGGCTGCACTAACCTGAATATATGCTGATATGTAATAAATTTCTGGCGTTCAGCGAGGTAGCCAGGCCGGGAGCGTGCTTTCTAAGGTGTACGGGGAAGGCATAAACCGGGATTACGCGATGCACAGTTCATGTGGGCTTCAACCATCCATTTCTATACCTGAAAAGACCAAGGCAGTATGCAGGTGCCTCAACTGCTGCCAACAGGTATAAGGCGTGCCCGTTTCAGTTGTAAACTGTCTCCACCTGTAGGTATAGGGGCTGTACCACATTGGGGGCAGGAGGATGGGTAGGAAAAGTCATATTCGAAGAGGGGTTAACAAAATTTGTTTTATCGGAGTACATGATAGGGCTGCTACAGGTATAGACGGGGATGGATATGAGGTTGAAAGGAGGGAAAGTCTTTTTTGTAGTCGACGTGCCCTGACGTGCAGAAGCGTATAACCCAACATGATAGGAATAAAAAACCAACGGAATGATCCAGAAAACCTACCTAAAGACGAAAGACCAGTGTAAAGTAAAATTCACGATGAGCCTGACAGATGCTGAGCGAGTGGAGATACGCGGACTTAATAACGACTGGGAAACGCCTATCCCGATGAAGAAGCGGAAGGATGGTGTGTTCGAGTGTGTGCAGAGCCTTCCGCGCCATACCCAGCACGAGTTTAAGTACCTGGTCAACGGCACCGAATGGCGCAACGATCCCGATGCCGACGGCGAAGCCCCCAACGAGTACGGTGGCTCCAATTCGCTGCTGGTGCTGTAGGCAACAGCTCCCTTTTTAATTGCTGATACCGGAGATGTAGGAGGCTATTTCGGTCTCCTTTTCCTGCATGTGCCCGTAGGCGAACTTCTGCAGTACATCGCAGGCCACCTTATCCAGCACGCCGAAAATACGCGCTTCGCTGATCACTTCCTGGTTCCAGTCGGAGGCGATGACCAGGATGGCTTGTCCGTTGTAGGGCGTAAGGTCCAGTAGGTCGGCCGTGGTGTTGGGCGAGGGCCACTTGCCGGCTGCCAGGCTGTAGAGGCCCGGCTCCCAGCGGGGTGGCTGCTCTTTATGATCTGGCGCCGGCTTAAAATACCCGTTTTCTACAGGACCAATAAACAATACATTCGCTTTGCTCAGCGTGGTCGGTACGAGCGTTTCGGGTGCTGGCAATACGGTTTCGGCCCCTTCCAGTGTTTCTTCAGCGTCATTCATACCTATACATACTTTCAAAAAAAGCAGAGGGTTCTGGCAGCGGCAGTTTCGTCTTCGCAGGTATAGGTATAGGTATAGGTATAGGTATAGGTATAGGTATAGGTATAGGTATAGGTATAGGTATAGGTATAGCGCATCAGGTTTTTGCCGAACTACACGTAAAGTCCGCTCACCAAGTCCTTATACCTTTCCAAAATCACGCGGCGCTTGAGTTTGAGCGTTGGGGTGAGCTCGCCGTTCTCGATGGACCACTCGGCCGGTATAAGCGCGAACTTCTTCACCTGCTCCACCGGGTTGAACTCCCGGTTGTATTGGTTCACGGCCTGCTTGATCAGGGTCCATACCTCCTGGTCTTCCAGCACCGCCTTGTTGCCCGGATAAGACTTGCCCTTCGTTTCGTACCACTCGCGCAGTTTGTTGAAGGCCGGCACGATCAGAGCGCCCACGAACTTCTGCGTTTCGCCCACCACCATGATCTGCTCAATCCAGTTGCTTTCCACCATTTTGTTTTCGATGGGCTGCGGGGCCACGTACTTGCCGCCGCTGGTCTTGAAAAGCTCTTTTTTGCGGTCCGTTATCTTTAAAAACTTGCCGTCCACCATCGTGCCGATGTCGCCGGTATGCAGCCAGCCTTCGGCATCGATCACCTCTGCAGTCAGGTCCGGACGACGGTAGTAGCCCATCATCACGTTCGGGCCTTTGCACAGGATCTCGCCGTCTTCGGCAATTTTCACTTCCACACTCTTGAGCAAAGGACCCACCGTGCCGAACATGCGGTTCTCCTCCGGGTAGCGGTTGCCGCTGATGATGGGGGAGGCCTCCGTCAGGCCATAGCCTTCCTGTATGACAATGCCGGCGGCGGTGAAGATGCGAAGCAGGCGCACCTGGCAGGCGGCTGCGCCCGTGATGATCGCTTTCACTTCGCCCCCCAGCGCATCACGCCATTTGCTGAAAACCAAGCGGTCGGCCAGGGCCAGCTGCAGGCGGTAACCCAGCGGCATGGGTTTGTTGATCTCAAAGCGCTCGGCCAGGGCCAGGGCCCAGAAGAAGATCCGCTTTTTGTTGCCGGTGAGCTCGGAGCCTTTGGCCACAATGCCCTCGTATACCTTCTCGAGCAGGCGGGGCACGGTGGTGAACATGGTGGGCTTTACTTCGCGCAGGTTGGCCGCAATGGTTTCCATCCCTTCGGCATAGTAGATCGACACGCCACAGTAGAAGTAGCAGTAGGTGGCCATGCGCTCGAAGGCGTGGTTGAGGGGCAGAAAGCTGATCGCCTTTTTGCGGAACACGCCAATCTCCTGGATGATCAGGGCGCTGTCGAACATGTTGCTCAGGATGTTGTGGTGGGAGAGCATCACGCCTTTGGGGGTGCCGGTGGTGCCGGAGGTATAGAGGATGGTCGCCAGTTCGTGCTCGTTAACGGCATCGCGCAATACATCCAGTTGCTGCAAGGTATAAGTAGCGGGCTCCACCAGCAGTTCTTTCCAGTGGGGGGCATCCGCGACCGGCTTGAAGGTATAAACAGACTGCAGGGCCGGAAGCGCATCCTGCATGCCGAGTATTTTGCGGTAAAGCGGTTCGTTGCCAACAAAGGCCACCTTCACGGCGGCATCCTGCAGCACAAATTCCAGCTCGCTGTTGCTGATGGTGGGGTAGATGGGCACTGAGATGGCACCGATCTGCTGGATGGCCATGTCCACCAGCATCCACTCCGGGCAGTTCGGGCTGATGATGGCGATCTTGTCGCGGCCCTCGGCGGTGCCGTCGCCTTTGCTGATGCCCAGGCCGAGCAGGGCGGCGCTGATGCGGTTTACCTTGTCCTGCACATCGCGGGTGCTATACCTATGCCAGGCGCCGTCTTCCTTGGCGGCCAGCATGCCGTCCAGCGGAAAGTTTTTCAACTGCCAGTCGATGCAGTCAAAGAGGCGTCGGGGCTTTGGGGCCTGCGCCTTGTCTTCGTTCTGTCTCACGAATTCTTACCTTCAAATTTATACCTATACTCCATTACTGCGTCGCGGCCTTGTGTGTTTCCGCCAAGCAGTATTGGCGCTACTCCCACCACTTCGAATGAGGAACACTTTTTTTCAGGATGATGGGCTCCCCAATGCGCGGCGTAGTCATAGGCACGTCGAGTTCTTTTGCTTTTTTCGTTACCCGCTCTATCGGGTCGGTCCAGGAGTGCATGGCCAACGTGAAGGCGCCCCAGTGGATCGGCATCATCAGTTTTCCTTTCAGGTCGAGGTGGGCCTGCACCGTTTCCTCGGGCATCATGTGGATGCTGTGCCAGAGTTCGTTGTACTGCCCGCACTCCAGCAGCGTGATGTCGAAAGGACCGTATTTCTCACCGATCTCCTTAAAACCCTCGAAATAGCCGGTGTCGCCGCTGAAGAAGATCTTGTCGTTTTCACCTTCTATCACCCAGGAGGTCCAGAGGGTTTTCATCCGGTCGGAGATGCCGCGTCCGGAGAAGTGGCGGGCCGGTGTCGCGACAAATTTCAACCCTTTGTAACTGACTTCATCCCACCAGTCCAGCTCTGTAATCTTTTCAGCAGGTATACCCCAGCGCTCCAGGTGCGCGCCCACGCCCAGGGCCACGTAAAAGTGCCCGGTTTTGTCCGCCAGCTTTTGGATGGAGCCATAGTCGAGGTGGTCGTAGTGGTCGTGTGAGATGAGCACCGCATCGATAAAGGGCATGTCCTCTATGGTGATGGGTAGTTCGTCGGTGAAGCGTTTCGGGCCCAGGAAACTGAGCGGGGAGGCCCTGTCGCCCAGCATGGGGTCTAGGAGCAGGCGCTTGCCGTCCAGCTCAATCAGGAAAGTAGAGTGTCCGAACCAGGTGAGCACCGTGGCGGTGTCCTGTGCAGTGGCGAGTTTTGCTGGGTCCAGTTTCTCAACAGGCAGTTCCCGATCAGGTGCTTGGTTCTCCGTTTTGTCGAAGAGGCGCGAGTTGATCATCTTGACAATGCCGCCAAAACCCATGTCCATGTTGGTGGGCACCGGGTTGTGAAAAATGCCGTCCTCGTAATTGGGGGAAGCCTGCATGTGTTTGAGCCGATCGCCTTTGGCCTCGCCGCCAAACTGGGGCGAGAGGTGCATAAAGCTGCATCCGGCTACACCCATGATCAAAAGAAGAGAAAGTAAAAAGTAGGACGTGATTTTTTTGAGCGTCATGGCCCAAAATTACGCATTCTTTTGCTCAGTGCCGAAGTCTGTATCATCAAAAAAGCCCTGTTTGCTTTCGGCCGGACCGGCTGTGCAAACAGGGCTTCTACGGATGTATGCTATCGTATTATTTAGAAGTAAGCTGCATGATGCCGATCTGGCCGAAGTGCGTGGCCAGGGCTACGAAAAGGGAAGAAACCACCACCCCGATGCTGATGGCCAGGAAGGCCCGGCGTCGCTCGATCTTGAAGATGGAGGCGGCGATCGTACCCATGTAGGCGCCCGTGCCCGGCAGCGGAATCATCACAAAAAGCATCAGTCCCCAGAAGCCGTGCTTCTGCACATCCTTGCCCACCAGCTTCTTGGCACGTTTCGAGAAGAAGATCACGCCGCGCTTGTATACCTTAAAGGGCCAGAACTTCTGGCTGAAGGTGTCGATCAGCCACATGAAGAACGGGTAGATTAACGCATTGCCAACCGTTCCGATCACAAACGCCAGGATAAAGTGTACGTTGTTCAGGATGGCATACGGTATACCTGCCCGCGCTTCACCGAAAGGGGAAATACTTAGGAAAAAGGCATATATGATCGTTTCAAACATAAATTCTATAAAAAAAGCTACCAGCTACTGATCCATCAACTGTCATGACAGCAGCCAAACAAGAGGCCGCGCTATACCTGAAAATCGTTCTATCAACCTGCCACACAGTGCGATACACCGTCAAGCCAACTTATCCCTAACAGCGAGCCAGGTACTTTAATTCAACGAGCTTTGGTAGTTTTTTGATATAGTGATTTATCGATTATAAATATAAAATCAACTGTATTTAAAGGAGATTAACATGAAAAGTGGCTCCAAGCGCAATAACGCAATGTTTTGAAAAGAATCGCAAGGCGGCAGCGGAGCATCTTGCGGAGTTGCTTTGATGTTTAAATTGTACTATAATAATATATTTTTAAAACACAAATCTACTGACAAACAAAACAGGTGCAAAGGCCGGAGCCCTTGCACCTGTTCTAAACTGCTCATATGTAAGCCTAACTAGGCTTAGATGTCGCCTAAGCTAGTTTTATAAAGGTCGCTGCGGTGGGAGTGGGGTTTCATTTATTTCCACGATCTCCACCACCTCTACCATCTCCGGCCTGGTATTGGCCTGCTTATATTGGTCGCTGCCGTTGCTCTTGTGTTTTTTGCCCATGAGCGCCAGTGCAGCAGCACCTGCTGCAGCTACCACGGCCCCGGCCACTACCGGGTTCGTTACAGCGCGGGTATAGAGGCTGGTCGGCATGGTGTCTTTGATGCGGCCGTGTATGCGGCCACCCTCTCCCGGCTGGTGCAGGGTGCCTTCCCGGTGACGGGCTGGCTCGTCGAGCAGTTGCTGGTCGGTCATCAGTTTTTCGCTGGAAAGGTCCATCAGGCCCGGTGCCAGTTTGTTCGTCAGGCTCATGAGTTTGCCTCCACCGCCTACCATAATGTCGCGCTTCTGGTGCGTGGCGGCATGCAGGATGGCATTGGCCACTTCCTCTGGCTCGTAGACCGGTGGTGGCAGTGTCAGTTTGCGATCGGTGTAGTTCTTGGCATGGTCAGGGTAGGGCGTGTTGATGGCGGCCGGCTTGATGAGCGTAACCGATACAGGCGCTCCTTCCTCCTCCAGCTCAATGCGCAGGGCATCCGTAAAGCCCTTTACGGCATGTTTGGTCGCGCTGTACATGCCCTGCATAGGGATGGCGGTATCGGAGAGCACACTGCCGATGTTGATGATGGCGCCACCGCGGTTGCGCAGGTGCATGGCTGCCATCTGCGAGCCGTATACCAGTCCCCAGAAGTTGGTGTCGAAGAGGCGGCGGTTGTCTTCGTCGCTCACCTCCAGCAGACGGCCGTAAATGGATACACCGGCATCATTTACCCAGGTGTCGAAGCCGCCGAAGTGGGAGAGGGCTGCGTCGGCGATGCGCTGCACGTCCTGCTGACGGCCTACGTCGGCCCCCACGGCAATGGCCTGACCGCCGTTGTCGTTTATTTCGCGGGCAATCTCCTGCAGAGCCTGTTCGTTGCGGGCTGCCAGCACCAGGCGGGCGCCTTTTTCGGCGGCGGCAAAGGCCGTGGCCAACCCAATGCCGCTCGATGCCCCCGTTATGACCATGACCTGGTCGTGCAATGGTTTCAGTTTGATCTTCATAGTCGTGTTTGTTTTATCGGTGATAAGATGCTACCTTCATTAGGTACGGCCTCCGGCGACGCATGTTGGGGTATGCGCCGCCCGGCACAGAAAAGACTTGGTCGGTGAAATGATTTGGCCGTTAATTTGTTACAGGTATAGCTTAAAGCAAAAAAGACCTTAAAATGACCGAAGAAGAGTTCGACGCCACGTTCACCTATACCTTAGATGTGCTGCTGGCCACCATGGCCGAAGAGCCGGAGATTGACCCCGAGAAATTTTTCAGCGTGGCCTGTGTGCTGGAAAATCTGCGCTATTTCAGCCCTGTGCTGTACGGGGCTATCCGGAAAAAAACGGAGTAACGTCCGTAAAAAAACGTAATAGTGAAGGACTGCCGTGCATGTTGTAACGCCAGACCGCAACACAGCGTATGCGCAATCATACATGTAAACAACCCTATGTTTCTTTCATATATTTTTCAGGATTGGGACGCAAACAAGGGTAACCTGAAAGGTCGCCTTGTGATGCTGCTGTTCCGCATTGCCTATCCTGCCCGTCTCAACACTTTTTTCCGCATTATCTGGTTGCCATACCTGATGTTCTACAAAATACTGGTAGAATGGTTTATGGGCATCGAGCTGCCCCACTGGACCAAAGTGGGCAAGAACTTTTTCCTGGGCCACGGCCAGGCACTCGTTATCAACGGCTGTTCCGTGATCGGTGAAAACTGCTTTTTCCGCCACTCCACCACCCTGGGCAACATACGCCGCGAGGATGGGAGCTATACTGGTTCCCCCATCATCGGCAACAACGTGGAGTTGGGCTCTAACGTGTGCATCATCGGTGAGGTGCGCGTGGGAAACAATGTGCGCATCGGGGCGGGCTCTGTTGTGGTGAAAGACATACCTGATAACTGCGTGGCGGTAGGCAACCCGGCCCGCGTCATCCGACGACTCGACCAGCCTGTAGTACCAGGCGAAGTGCACACTAACAAACAACCACAGGAGGTATAGGTCTTCCTGTTTTATCACCTCGACAGATATCAATCAATTTTTTTCCTTACATTAGTCCCTCACCAGCAGTCGGACGCAAACAAGACTAAACTCAAAAAGACTTAACCTCCGCTCACTCCCTACTCACCTTACCTAAACAGTTCTATTTAATGGACATAAACTTAAAACCAGTTACTGCTGCCGCAGCAGGTATAGATACCAGCGGCGAGGAGCAGTACCGGATCCTGATTGACAGCATCACAGACTACGCCATTTTTCTGCTTAATCCGGAAGGCTACATCATTAGTTGGAACACCGGTGCCAGGCAGATCAAAGGCTACGAAGCAGATGAGATCATAGGCAAGCATTTTTCGACCTTCTATACCCAAAAGGATATTGCTGACAACCACCCTGCAAAGGAGCTGGTCAAGGCCATAGCGGACGGCAAATACGAAGAGGAGGGATGGCGCGTGAAAAAGGACGGCTCTGTTTTCTGGGCCAACGTGGTCATCACCCCCATCTATGACAAGAACAAGCAGCTGATCGCTTTCTCCAAGATCACGCGCGATTTGTCGGAGCGCAAAAAGGCAGAGGACGACCTGTACCGTGCCTTCGAAGAGCTGAAGGAGAGCGAAGAGCGCTTCCGATTGCTGATAGAGGGCGTTACCGACTACGCCATCTTCATGCTGGACCCGGCGGGTAACGTGGCGACCTGGAACCACGGCGCACGGCGCATGAACGGCTACGAGGCACACGAGATCATCGGGAAATACTTTTCGAGGTTCTACAGCCAGGAACTGATTGCAGAGGGCTTTCCGGACTATGAACTGAGGCAGGCCAAAGAGCACGGCCGGTTTGAGGACACAGGCTGGCGCTACCGCAAAGACGGTTCCGCCTTCTGGGCCAATACGGTTATCACGGCCATCTACAATTCCCAGAAAGAGCTGATCGGTTTCTCCAAAATCACGCGCGACCTCACCGATAAACTAAAGTTGGAACAGCAGCTTTTCCGGATGAACGAGGAGCTGCGGGAGAGCGAGGAAAAAAGCCGCCTCATGATCGACAGCGTGAAGGACTACGCCATTCTGATGCTCAACCCAGAGGGGATCGTGATGAGCTGGAACGAGGGGGCCGAACGCATCAAGGGCTACAATCCGAAAGAGATCATCGGGAAGCATTTTTCTGCTTTCTACAGCCGGGAGTCCATCGCGAGCGGGTTTCCGCAGTACGAACTCAAGAAGGCGCAGGAGATGGGCCGCTTTGAGGACGAAGGCTGGCGCATCCGCAAAGACGGCACCGCTTTCTGGGCCAACGTGGTGATCACGCCGATCTACAACAGCAAAAAGCGCCTGCTGGGCTACTCCAAAGTAACACGCGACCTGACCGAGCGGCGACGAAACGAGGAGCTGATGCACAAAAACAGCGAACTGATCAAGATCAACAACGAGCTTGACAACTTTGTGTACGCCGCCTCCCACGACCTGAAGGCGCCGATCACCAACCTCGAAGGCCTGCTGCAGGCGCTCCGGGAAGATTTGGGAGACAGCCTGTCCAAACACGAGGTGCTGTTGTCCTACATGGGCAGCGCGCTCGGCACGCTCAAAAACGTGATCGCTGACCTGTCTGACGTCACCAAGCTGAACCACGAGCAGGAATTGCCGGAGGACGTGCAGATACAGGACATGCTGGAAGAAATCAAGATCGGGCTGCAGCCTTACATAGAGCACACTGACGCGCTGGTGCAATGCACCAACATGGAGTTCACCACACTGCGCTATTCCCGCAAAAATCTCCGGAGCATTCTCTTCAACCTGGTGTCCAATGCCATCAAGTATTCGGACCCCAAGCGCAGTCCGGTGGTCAACATCAGCTCGACCATCACCGAAGAAGGAGTATACGAACTCTCGGTACAGGACAACGGCCTAGGTCTTGCCCCCAGCCAGATCGGAAAAATATTTTCCCTGTTCAAGCGCGCCCACGATCATGTGGAGGGCTCAGGCATAGGACTATACCTGGTGAAGCGCATACTCGACAACGCCGGCGACAGCATCGAGGTGGAGAGCGAGGAGGGAGTAGGTTCCAGGTTTATTGTTAGCTTCCGGCAGTCGAAAAACTAACCTTCGGAAAGCGACAGGCTCTGGCACAGCAGAGCGAAAATGAATGAACATTTCAGGTATAGCACGGTTAGATGCGGCGGTGGCGGCGCTTTTTAAGGGTCGCCACCGGTCGTATCGTCTCACACCCGTTATCAGTGTAAATTTAAATGCCCCGTATGCTACATAGCAACGTTTCCGCGCAGGAGAATCAGTCCGAACATTCCATCCCTTACCAGCAACTGCTGGAGGCGCAAAGTGGGCTGCTCCTGCTTATTTCGCCTGACCTGACCATTATGGGTGCCTCAGAGGCTTATTTGCGTGAAGTGCTCCTAACGCGCGATCACATCGTAGGCAAGCACCTCTTTGCTATTTTCCCGGACAACCCGAATACGCCCGACCACACCCCTTCGGCCACCCTGCAAGCCTCCATCGAGCGGGCGATCGCAACCCGCAAGCCTGATAAAATGGAAGTGATGCGGTATGACATTCCTGAGCCCGACAAACCCGGAAAATTTCTGGAGCGGCACTGGGCCTCCACCAATACCCCCATTTACAACAGCCAGGCCCAACTTGTATGCATCCTGCACGAGACAAAGAACATTTCGGATGCCCTGAAGACGAAGACGCAGCTGCAGGAAAGTCGAGAGAAGGAACAGGCGGCGCTGGCGCAGGCAGAGCAGCAGCGGCGGCGCATGGAGCGTTTTTTTGACCAGGCGCCGGCGGCATGCGCCATGCTCGAGGGGCCAACTTTCATTTACAGGGTGATTAACTCTGCTTACCAGCAGCTATTCCCGGGCAGGCAGATGCTGAACCTGCCCCTGTTCGAGGCTTTGCCGGAACTCAGGGATCAGCCAGTGTACGACATTATTCAGGAGGTATACAGCACAGGCATCACCTACGAGGGGAAAGAGTTGCTGATTCCGGTGGCGCGCTACGAAGGGCAGCCGGCCGAGGACATCTACTGGAATTTTATATACCAGGCCCTGCTGGATGCCGCCGGAAACGTGAACGGGATCCTGATCTTTGCCCTGGACGTGACTGAGTTTGTGAAAGCGCGACAGCTGGCGGAGTCGAGCGCCGCCTTGCTGCAAAATCTGAACCAGGGGCTGGAGGAGGTGATAAAACGCCGCACCTCTGAGCTGGTACTGGCGCAGGCAGAGGCCGAAAGTCATAGCAAGCGGTTGCAGAACCTGTTTATGCGTGCGCCAGCCCCTATTTGTATTCTAAACGGCCCCGACATGGTGTATGAGCTGGTTAACCCGGCCTATGCCGCGCTGTTCCCGGATCGGGAGCTACTTGGCAAGCCCATACTCGAGGCCCTGCCCGAAATTAAAGGCAAGCCGGTTCACCAAACATTTCTGGAGGTATACCGGACCGGGCGCACGCACGAAGAAAAGGAAATGTACATTCCGTTTGCACGACCTGACGGCGAGATGGAGGACAGGTACTTCCGCTACATTCAGCAGGCCCGCTTCAACGAGCAGAACCAGATCGACGGGCTGGTTGTGTTCGCGCTGGAAGTGACCGAACAGGTGCAGGCGCGCATGGCGGTGGAGGCAAGCGAAAAGCGGTTGCAGAAAGCCAACAAAGAGTTCGACATCGCCAATCAGCAGCTCACCTACATCAACAAAGACCTCGACAATTTTATCTATACAGCCTCGCACGATCTGAAGGCGCCGATCTCCAATATCGAAATGCTGTTGAGCGAGCTTTTGCTTGAGCTTTCGGTGGATAGCCTGGGAAAACCGGAGGTGAGAAGGATCCTCAACATGATCCAGGGCTCGGTGTCCAGGTTCAAGAAAACGATCGGCAGCCTGACGGAGATCTCGAAGCTGCAGAAAGAAGACCTGAACAAGCAGGAGCATGTGGTGGTGGCAGACCTGCTACGGGAGGTGGAGCTCGATCTGGAGAAAATGATCGTAGAATACGGTGCCAGCATCGAGACAGATGTGGCTGGTTGTTCGACCATGGCCTTTTCTGAGAAAAACCTTCGCAGCATCCTTTTCAACCTCCTGTCGAACGCCATCAAGTACAGTCACCCGGACAGAAAGCCCCGCATTGTGGTGAGTTGTGAGCAACGCGAGGAGGGGCAGGTGCTGCAGGTGCGGGACAACGGCCTGGGCCTGAACCCAGTGCAGAAGAGCAAACTCTTCACCATGTTCAAGCGCTTCCACGACCATGTGGAGGGCTCGGGCGTGGGCTTGTATATGGTGAAGCGCATGGTGGAAAACGCAGGCGGCCGGATAGAAGTGGAGAATGAGTTGGGCGAAGGTACCACCTTCAGCGTATACCTCAGTAAATAAGCCTTGCAACAGGTATAGGAAACCCCTAAATTCGTCTTTATGCTGGATATCGTCATTGAGGCCCGCAAAGCCTCGCTCGCTCCCGGAATGGATGTGCGCCGCATTCTGCCTTTTCGGCTGCGCCGCATGGTGGGCCCCTTCATTTTCATGGACCATGCCGGTCCGGTAGAAGTGCAGCCCCCGCTCACCCACGACATGGACGTGCTGCCGCACCCGCACATTGGCCTCTCCACGGTCAGTTATTTGTTTGGCGGGCAGGTGACCCACCGCGACAGCCTGGGCGTGGAGCAGATCATACGACCGGGTGAGGTGAACTGGATGACAGCGGGTAGCGGTATTGCGCACTCCGAGCGTTTTGAAGACCCCGCCACCCTGGCCGGCGGCGAACTGGAAATGATACAGACCTGGGTGGCGCTGCCCGAGAAAGACGAAGAAGCCGCCCCTTCCTTTGAAAATTACAAGCCCGAACAACTGCCCATCTTCACAGAAACCGGCGTGTGGATGCGCCTGATCGCCGGAGATGCCTACGGGCTGCGGAACGATGTGAAGACTCATTCGCCCCTGTTCTACCTGCACGTCGTGCTCGAAAAAGGCGCCCGTTTTGGATTGCCAAAAGAACATGCCGAGCGGGGAATCTACGTAGCCATAGGCAGCATTGAAGTCGCGCACAGGACTTACACCATGGGGCAGATGCTGGTGTTCAGCAAAGGGGCAGACCCGCTCATAATTGCAAAAGAGCCTACAACTATAATGCTGCTGGGCGGAGAACCGCTGGGCGAGCGCTTTATCTGGTGGAATTTTGTGTCGTCGCGCAAAGAAAGAATAGAGCAGGCGAAAGCCGACTGGAAAGAAGGACGCATCCTGCTCCCGCCCAACGATAACTTGGAATACGTACCGCTCCCGGCCGACCGCTCCAAACCGGCAGGCGGCGGACCTGCACCGCAAGCACTTTCTTAAGCTTATTTTAATTTACCTCTGATTATACCTGTTCTATAGGCATAATCAGCCCATCTACGTAATAACAGCCCGCGCCCTTTTGCAGCATTCACTGGAAGGAAGCCGAATGCGTATAAATTAAAGTATAGGACGTCGCTTCAAGCTGCCCGCACATGCGCGTCGGCTTCTAAGAGCACACTGGTCATGCCCGTTCCGGACACCACAGACCTGACATCTGCTTTCTACGCCCTGAAGCAAGAACCACTCCTTTCCTTCATACCACGACAGCCCCTGTTGCATGGGCTGATTTAACACCGCATCTCCTTATTTCTGTTTCTGCTTTTTCTTACTGCTATGGGAAAAATCTATAAACTCCTGTTTCTTCTGATTTTAAGCTTTCTGGCCTCGTGTGGGGATGACGATGATGCTCCATCACCTGGAACAAACAATGCTCCTGATACAGAAAAGCCAACAATCAACTTTCTTTCTCCGGATGAAAACACAACGTATCTTATTATAGATCTGGTTAGTTTTAGCGCCAGGGCTTCGGATGACAAGGCCTTAGAAGGAGTACGTGCTTTTCTGGTAAGTGCAGACGGGAGCAAGCGTGAAGTGACAGAACCATTCACACTGACCGGGGCTACGAAGCTCTTAACCTTTGGAATTTCATTCTATCCTCGCGATACAGCACCGGGGACTTATTCGCTGGTCCTGGAAGTAAAGGACAAAGCACAAAACATGGCCAAGGATTCCGTCACGCTTACCGTGCATGCGCCAGACCTGAACAAAACAGAATTTGCCAACGCCTTTCAAAAGAGTAGTTTCTACAGCTTCGTCGACTGGGGTTGGTTCGGATTCGACTTTACAAATGGCATTGAGTTCAACGAGAAGCAGTTCAGCGATGGCGTATTTATGATGATGAACGTGGAAAGCAGCATCCCGAAAGACCAATGGGAAAAGTTTGTAAAGGATTTCCGGTTCGAAAAGCAGGCTTGGACTACCTGGGATGAAGACGGAAATGATGTGCTGACTATCGAAGAGTTTCGGAGTGGGCTGGGCAGGCTTGACCTGTTTGACGAATGGGACCTAAATGACGACGGCCTTGTGAAAGAGGCTGAATTTGCGGCCGGCATTTTTGACCGCTGGGACCGCAACCGGAATAAACTGCTGAGCAGAGACGAGTACTTCGACATGTACTATACCTACCTGGCATTATGGGGTGTCAAGTAAGACACTGTGTGCTAAAGGCTATACCTGATACCCACCTTATTTTATTAAGCAGGTATAGCCTGCAATCAAGTTCCTATACCGAACCGCTCTAGTACTAGAGCGGTTTTTTTATTGGCCGTTGGCTTTCGTTTTTTTAGGTATAGCAAAGTCTTATGGATAAAAGTTGCGATAGTCCCTTTTTGGCGGGGTCAACGCGCACTTGTGCTCAGTTTATCACATCTTTTGGATCATTCATCACTTTTTGTTGAAGTCCTGTTTCCTGTTTCCTAATCTTATACCTGTAAAGTAACTGGCGGGCAGTCTGCCAGGAAGAAGTCAGATAAGGAACATGAAAGAAACGATGGCATTGACGATCAGAAATAGCGACAACACGAACCCGAGGCAGGTACAGGGCCTGCTGCGGGCCGGTCTGGCCATACTGCTTCTGCTGTACGGGTTGCTGGGGCAGAACGGGGCCGGGATGTCGCGCCTGGTAGAGCTGTTGTGCGCTTTAAGCGAGCCGAACGAGGGACAAAGCCCGCCCGGCGACTTGGATGTGGTGTGGGAAGCGGACCAGTTGCTCCACTTTCTGCTCGATACCCTGTTTTAGCAGCACCCGTCACAAAATCAGCCGCATTCATCACATTTATTGTTTATACTCAACCCTTTCATCTATCATTGTTACATGAACGATATGACCCTCGACCATCCTGTTGCAAAGCCCATCCAGACCGCTAAAATAGAGTTCTGGGCGGCTACGGCCATCTTTGTTTTTGCCATCTTTTCGCTGTCCACCTCCGACGAGCCCTACCGATGGGATTTCGAAGAGGCAGGGATACACTATCGTTTTTACAAGCATCATTTCTGGCCGCAGCTCATCCGCTATACCTTGCTATACCTGGGTTTCCTGCTGCTCAACTTCCGCATCATCCCCAAACTGATGCAAAAGCAAAATGTCGCGCTCTATTCCCTGATGCTGCTAGGTTTATACCTGGCCTACGCCTTCGGGGCGGGCGTGCTCGACACCTATACCAAAAGCTATTTTATCAACTGGAATTTTCCGGGTGAGCAGGACTACGGTCTGATCTTCCAGGACAGCTTCCGCCACGCGCTGTTCCTGCTGCTGCTGGTCGGCATCTATACCTTCATCAAATACACCGGGCTATACCTGCTCTCCAATGCCACGGCTATTTCGGCCAGGTATCGGTTTGTTAACCGGGAAACGCTGACCGCCTTCATTATCTGGATGGTGAGTGTGTTTGTGCTGATGGTGTTCGATATAGATCAGGATATCACAGTAACCCTGGGGATACTTTCCCTGTGTGCCTTAATGCTTTACTGTGGTGCTTACTATTACCTGATCCCGAATGCACTGCGGTCTAAAAAGCCTTTGCGGAAGTATCTGCTGGTATCGCTGTTGGTTGTGATCTTAGCCTATCTGCCGGTGACGTTTCTGCTGCTGCCCTTCTTTCATGACGAAGACAATGCCTTTGGCCTGAGCTTTTTCAACTCGCTTTTTCAGTTGGTGGTAACGGCTCCTTTTGTCTGGTTTCTGTTCAAGCGCCAGATGAAGGGGAGAGAGGAGATGGTGGTGCTGAAGAAAGAACTCGGCAAAACGAGCGCCAACCTGGATTTCCTGCGCTCCCAGATCAACCCGCATTTTTTGTTCAACGCCCTGAACACGCTGTACGGCACCGCCCTGCAGGAAAACAGCGAGCGCACCGCACAAGGTATACAGATGCTGGGCGACATGATGCGCTTCATGCTCCACGAAAATCACCAGCAAAAGATCCTGCTCTCGCGCGAAATAGAATACATGCGCAACTACATCGACCTGCAGTTGCTCCGCACTTCGGCCTCGCCCAACATCTCGATCGAGACCAAGATTGACGATGTGGTAGGGGACAAGTACATCGCGCCCATGCTGCTGATTCCGTTTATTGAAAACGCCTTCAAGCATGGCATCAGCCTGAAACACAAATCCTGGATCCGGATAAGTCTGCACAGCGAGCAGGACAAGATCTACTTCGACGTGTACAACAGCAAGCAGAAGAAGTCGGAGCAGGACCCGGAGAAAGACGCCTCGGGTATAGGACTCATCAACGTGCGGCAGCGCCTAAACCTGCTATACCCTGACCGGCATGACCTCATCATCCGCGACACACCGGAAGAGTTTTTTGTACACCTGACACTGCAATTGTAGTTGCTACGAACCATCAAAAAATCAGTATCATGAAAATAGTCGTGTTCTTATTCGGTTTTTTCTTTTTCGCGACAGGCGTAAAAGCTCAGAATTTCCAGACAGCCAAAATGGACAGCTTGCTTTCCATGTTAGAAAAACATGACAAAGTGATGGGCAGTCTGTCGGTCTACCACAAGGGTAAAAGTGTGTACCAAAAGTCAATCGGCTATGCCGATGTAGACAAAAAGGTAAAAGCAACGGCTGATACACAATATAGGACTGGTTCCGTCTCCAAAATGTTAACCGCTACGCTCGTCATGCAGCTGATTGAAGAGGGCAAATTATCATTTGAAACCAAACTATCTTCGTTTTATCCCGAATTGCCGAACGCAGATGGAACAACCATACAGCAACTGCTGCAGCACAAAAGTGGCCTTTTTGATATTATAAAATCCCCGAATTTCAACGAGTGGATGGTAGAAAAGAGAAGCAAGGAGGAGTTGTTGTCCAAGATTAAAGAAAACGGCAGTGTCTTCTCTCCTGGGGAAAAAAGGGACTATTCCAACACGAATTACATCGTACTATCCTTCATTCTGGAAGACATCGAAAAGAAGGATTTTGGTAAAATTCTGGAAAAGCGTATCCTGAAACCCCTTAAGCTAAAGAATACTTATTACGGGGAAAGTAACCCTAAAAAAACCATTGCCAGTTCCTACGAAAAGAAAGCTGGCGTGTGGGAAAAACCTGTGCATATTGACTTAAGCATTCCCCGAGGAGCGGCAGGGATCATCTCCACGCCGGAAGATCTGAACAAGTTTATGAACGGTCTTTTAGATGGAAAATTAGTATCTGAAAATTCCCTTGCGATGATGAAGAAAGAACCTGGCATTGGCATGTACCCAATTCCAGTTTTGCAGGAGGAAAAAATGATTGGCCACATGGGAGGGATGGACCAATTTAAATCGCTTCTGGTGTATATGCCGCAGCAAGACATGACGTTTGCCTATACCTTTAATGGGGTTGATTATCCTTATAAAGAAATTGTGATGGGGATCTTTCACATTCTGTTGAATAAGGAATACGATCTACCAAAACTGGAATCTGAAGACTAGGAAGTGTGCAGGTGAGCACCTGCCAAATGCCGCCCGACAACTTCAAGTAACTGCCAATCAGTCTGAGACAAATCACATTCAGTGAATGTTGCTCATTTCCCCGGCTTACACAGTGCTTTTTATCAGAAATTGTAGTAAAATAGGGAAACTCTAAACAGGTATACAGCTAAAGAAACAGGTATGCGCGCAATAGCGATAGACGACGAACCAATGGCCCTGGAAGTGGTGCGGGCCCATGCCGCCAAGGTGCCTTTCCTGGAATTGGTCGGCTGTTTCACAGACGCCTTCAAAGCCCTGGAGTTCCTGCAAAACGAACCAGTCGACCTGCTGTTCCTGGACATCAAAATGCCGGACATCTCCGGGCTGGAGTTCGTGACGAGCCTGCAGAAAAAGCCGATGGTGATTTTTACGACGGCCTACTCGGAGCACGCCGTAACGAGTTTTGAGCTCGATGCGGTCGATTATCTGTTGAAGCCCTTTTCGCTGCCAAGGTTCATCAAGGCCTGCAACAAGGCCCAGGAGCTACTGCAACTGCGCGGCACGACTGCTCCCGTCAAGGATTACCTCTTCCTGAAGACCGGTTACGAGCAGGTGAAGGTATACTACGATGATATCCTATACCTGGAGGCAGCGGGCAATTACGTCACTTTTGTGCTGGCAGACGGGAAAAAGCTGCTCTCGCGCATGACCATACAGGAACTGACCGAACAGTTACCCGCCGACAGTTTTGTGCGGGTGCACCGTTCTTACATCGTTTCCAAAAAGCAGATCGATAAGATCGAACGCCACCAGGTATGCATCAAAGGAAACGAAGTGCCGGTGGGTGCTTCTTATATGCAGCAGTTGCAGGGGATTTGATAGGTATAGCTGGGGTACTTCCATTCTTACCATGAGGTTAAGGGATGTTTCGCTTTGCAAAACTATCCCCTTGAGGGGATTATAGGGGTGTAAATTCAAAGCCAAAAATCCAGTATGTAGCCAACTTGAGATCTCCTTGCAGATGTAAACACCCCTCTTCGCTCCCCTCAAGGGGAGAATTACCTGGAATGAAACGGCTTTTCTCTCAAGGGGATAATTTTCGTGAATGCTATTGTACTTTCTCTTGCGAATACTGCTCTTTCATTGAGCAACTGGGAGGTTTAGGAGTATAAGTCCGGCAAAAAATCAGCTGCGAAAACAAAAAGGCGCTCCGGAATAAACCGGAGTGCCTTTTTTATGTTAATCTAAAACGTATACCTATTGGTTCGCTTCCAGCCATTTTCTGGCATTCACGAAAGCTTCCATCCACGGCGATACTTCGTCGTGGCGGCCTTTCGGGTAGTGCGCCCACTGCCATTGCAGAAGCGAACGTTCGATGTGTGGCATCATCACCAGGTGGCGACCTGTCTCGTCGCAGATCATGGCCGTGTTGTAGTCAGAGCCGTTCGGGCAGGCCGGGTAGGTCTCGTAGGCGTACTTCGAAACGATCTGGTACTTGTCCTCGGTGTGCGGCAGACTGAAGCGGCCTTCGCCATGCGATACCCAAACGCCCAGCGTACTGCCAGCCAGGCTGGAGAGCATCACCGATTTGTTTTCCTGGATGGTGAGCGAAGTGAAGATGCTTTCGTGCTTCTGGCTCACGTTGTGCAGCATGCGCGCTTTCTGGTCGTGGCCCATCGTGATGAAGCCAAGCTCCACAAACAGCTGGCAGCCGTTGCATATACCTACCGAAAGTGTGTCTTGGCGCTTGAAGAAGTTCTCGATGGCGGTTTTGGCTTTCTCGTTGTACATAAAGGCACCGGCCCATCCTTTGGCCGAACCCAGCACGTCGGAGTTCGAGAAGCCACCAACAGCGCCGATAAAGCGGATATCCTCAAGCATTTCTCTTCCCGATATCAGGTCTGTCATGTGTACGTCCTTCACGTCGAAACCGGCCAGGTACATGGCGTTGGCCATTTCGCGCTCCGAGTTACTTCCTTTCTCGCGGATAATGGCCGCTTTGATTCTTGGCTTGGAGCTGTCGATCACTGGTTTCTTGCCGTCGAAGTGTGCCGGGAAGGTATAGTTCAGTTCGTGCTTCTTGTAGTTCTCGAAACGCTCGCGGGCACTGTGCGGACCGCTCTGCTTGATGTCGAGCAGGTACGAGGTCTTGAACCAAATATCGCGCAGCTGGGCAATGTCGAAGGTATAGGCGTCGTTCCCGTTCTTCAGTTCCAGTGTGGCAGAAGCCGTTGCCGTACCGATTTTATGGAAAGGAATGTTGCTTGCCTTCAGAGTTTCTTCTACGTCAGCCGAAGCCTGGAACACCACGCCGATGTTCTCGGCGAAGAGCACTTTCACGCTGTCTTCTTCACCCAGACTGCTCAGGTCGATGCTGGCACCCAGGTTGTTGTCGGCAAAGCACATTTCGAGCAGCGTCGTGATCAGACCACCGCTGCCAATGTCATGACCGGCTTCGATTTTACCTGCCTTAATCAGGTCCTGCAGGGTGTTGAAGGCAGTGCCGAACAATTCCGCATCCGTGATATCCGGCGTCTCGTTACCGATCTTGTTCACGATTTGGGCAAAAGAAGATCCGCCCAGTTTGTAGGCGTCGTTCGACAGGTTGATGTAGTAGATATTACCGCCATCGCGCTGCAATACCGGCTCCACTACCTGGCGCACGTTGCTACAGTTACCCGCTGCGGAGATGATCACCGTACCCGGCGCAATCACATCTTCTTCCTTATACTTCTGCTTCATCGAAAGAGAGTCCTTGCCGGTTGGAATGTTGATGCCCAAGGCAATTGCGAACTCCGAGCAGGCTTCCACGGCTTTGTACAGACGCGCATCTTCGCCTTCATTCTTCGAAGCCCACATCCAGTTAGCCGAAAGCGACACGCTCTTCAAACCATCCTTCAGCGGAGCCCACACAATGTTCGAAAGCGACTCGCCGATGGCGTTACGGCTACCGGCTGCCGGATTGATCAGGGCAGAGATAGGGGAGTGACCGATGGAGGTTGCTATACCTTCTATACCTTGAAAATCGAGTGCCATCACACCGCAGTTGTTCAGCGGCAATTGCAGCGGACCAGCGCACTGCTGTTTCGCCACACGGCCACCTACGCAGCGGTCTACTTTGTTTGTGAGCCAGTCTTTGCAGGCTACGGCTTCCAGTTGCAATACCTGCTCGAGGTAGGTATAGAGCTGACCATTGTCGTAGCTCACCGGATGGTAATTTCTTTCAACGGTCTGGTCGGTCATCACCATTTTCGGTGAGCTGCCGAACATATCGCTCAGTTCCAGGTCCATCGGTTTTTCGCCGGTGCTGGCCGACTGGAAGGTAAAGCGGTGGTCGCCGGTCACGTCACCCACGGTATACATCGGGGCACGCTCGCGCTCAGCTATTTTTTGAAGTGTCTCAATATCTTTTTCGCCAATCACCAGGCCCATACGTTCCTGCGATTCGTTACCGATGATCTCTTTGGCCGACAGGGTCGGGTCACCAACCGGTAGCTTGTCCAGGTCGATCTTGCCGCCTGTTTCTTCTACTAGTTCAGAGAGGCAATTGAGGTGACCGCCGGCGCCGTGGTCGTGGATGGAAACGATCGGGTTGTGCTCGCTCTCCACCATACCGCGTATGGCGTTGGCGGCGCGTTTCTGCATTTCGGGGTTAGAGCGCTGAATAGCGTTCAGTTCTATACCTGAACCATGCTCACCTGTGTCGGCAGACGATACAGCCGCGCCACCCATACCGATGCGGTAGTTCTCACCGCCCAGGATCACGATCTTATCGCCGGTTTTCGGGTGTCCTTTCTGTGCCTGGCTCGCTTTGCCGTAACCCACGCCACCAGCCAGCATGATCACTTTGTCATAGCCCAGTTTGCGTGGCGACTCAATCGCATCTGCTTTCTCGTCGTGCTCAAACGTAAGAACCGAACCCGTGATCAACGGCTGACCGAATTTATTGCCAAAATCCGTCGCGCCGTTGGAGGCTTTGATCAGGATGTCCATCGGCGTCTGGTATAGCCAAGGGCGCTCCTGCGTAGCCTGCTCCCAAGGACGGTCTTTTTCTAGGCGCGAGAGGGCCGTCATGTAAACTGCTGTGCCTGCCAAAGGCAAGGCACCCTGGCCACCGGCCAATCGGTCGCGTATCTCACCACCCGAACCGGTGGCGGCGCCGTTAAAGGGCTCAACCGTGGTCGGGAAGTTGTGTGTTTCTGCTTTGATGGAGATAACAGATTCGAAATCTGTTACCTGATAAAAATCCGGTACATCGGCACGTTTCGGGGCAAACTGCTGCACCACTGGCCCTTTGATAAAGGCCACGTTATCTTTGTAAGCCGACACGATATCGTTCGGGTTGGTCTCGGATGTTTTGCGGATTAGTTTGAAAAGCGAGCTCTCTTTATCTTCGCCATCGATCACGAACTTGCCGTTGAATATCTTGTGGCGGCAGTGCTCAGAGTTCACCTGCGAGAAACCAAACACTTCCGAATCAGTGAGCGGTCGGCCCAGTCTATCAGAAAGCTGGTTTAGGTAGTCTACTTCCTCCTCGCTCAGCGAAAGTCCTTCCTGCTTGTTATAAGCGGCAATATCGGTTACCGGCTGTACTGGTTCCGGCTCAATGTTGATGGTATAGATCTCCTGGTTCAGGCCATTGTACTTCTGCGACAGCATGGGGTCGAAGCTGGTGAAATCCTCCGCCACGATCTTAAACTCCTCGATCCGGATGATGCCTTCGATGCCCATGTTTTGCGTGATCTCCACCGCGTTGGTGCTCCAGGGAGTCACCATGGCGGCACGCGGACCAACAAAAAAGCCACTCAGCGCAGTCTCCTGCTTTAGAGTGGCGTTGCCGAATAGCCATTCCAACTTTTGGATGTCAGTGGCGGTAAGTTCTCCCTTTGCTTGCAGGGCGTAAACTGTGTCAGGTTGACTAAAAAAGAAGTGAAGCATGCTTATTTTTTTTCAATACACAAATGTAGGGTTATTCTGTTTGATATGCTTGTTTCAGTTGTCAAAACATTTCTACTTGCGCTTTCCTGCCCCTAAAACCAAAACGGCAGGATGCTAGTGGGTCGTCAAGGCCCGGATTGCGTATACAAAAATAGCTGCGTATGTAGCCGATGAGATGAAACCATACCTATGTTGGAAGAGAAAATAAGCTTAATCATTGCAGAAGATCATGTGGTGCTGCGCCAGGGACTCAGGGCGTTGTTGGAGAAAGACACCGATCTGGAGATAGTGGGTGAGGCTGAAAATGGGCGTGAAGTGCTCCATTTGCTCGCAGAAAAGCAGGTAGACATTGTGCTGATGGATGTGAACATGCCGGTGATGGATGGCTTTGAGGCCACAGCCGAGATTCGCAAAAACTTCCCGGAAACGAAAGTAATCGCCCTCTCGATGCACAGTAATTTGCCCTTTGTGCAGAAGATGCTCGACAGTGGTGCAGCCGGCTACCTGCCCAAAACCGCCAACAGCAACGAGTTGAGCGCTGCCATCAAACTGGTAGCCAGTGGCACGCGCTACATCAGCGGAAACCTGTCCATACAGCTGTTGGAACAATCTATTATGAAGGAGGGGCAGTACGTGCAAAAAGCCGGTGCTGACAAGGGCCTATCGAAACGGGAACTCGAAGTGTTGGCGCTTGTGGCGGAGGGCTACACCAATGTAGAGATTGCCGACAAGCTCTTTACCAGCAAGCGCACCGTCGAAACGCACCGCCAGAACATACTGGAGAAGACGCAGGCCAAAAACACAGCTAGTCTGATCAAATACGCTGTCGAAAACGGAATCATCTAGCGCAAAATCCTGTATAAACGCCTGCACCTTTGGCCTGCTAGAGCTATACCCGTACACTTCGAAATGTCCCAGCTATACCTAAACCAAGGTATACGATCTACAGGGGCAGGGTAATTTTTACTTGGGTGCCCAGGCCGGGAGCAGTATTGAGGCTAAATGTACCGTTCAGCAGTTCCACCCGGTTCTTGATGGAGCTTAGCCCAATGCCTTTTTTCAGAGAGACAGCGGGGTTGAATCCGCGGCCATTATCCTCTGCTATAAGTATAAGGTATTGGCGCTGCGCCCGCAGCAGCAGACTTGCCTCGGTGGCCTGCGCGTGGCGAATGATGTTGTTGGCCATTTCCTGGGCAACGCGGTATACCACCAACTGCAGGTGCTTGTCCAGGTGCTTGGGCAGGTTGTAAACCAGGCACTGCATCTGCAATGAGGAGTTGCTGAGCAAATTGCCGATTTCTTTAAAAGCCGTTTCCAGCCCGAACTGCTCCAGCAGGGCAGGGGCAAGCTGGTGCGACAGGCCCCGCGTCTGCCTGATCGCTTCATCGAGTATCTGTTCTACTTGCCGGATGGGGTTTGCCTGGCTGTCCTTTTTGGGTTGCTGGCTCAGGTAGTGGCTCAGGTGTAACTTGGCCGTGTATAGAATCTGCCCGACGCCATTGTGCAATCCCTCTGAAATTCTTCTTCTTTCCTCTTCCTGCGCATCGAGTATCGTCAGGAGGTTGGTTCGTTGTTGGTCGAGGCGCATTTGCAGGTTTTCCTCTTCCAGCATTTTCAGCTCGTTGATGTCCTGCACGACGCTGATGAAATGGGTGGGTTTACCCGAATCATCCCGCCTGAACACTTTTCCCCGGCTGCGGTACCAAATGGCTTTTTCGTCATCGGAAACGCGGTACTCCAAGGTATAGGCTTCGTGATCCGGAGTTGTCCTGAACCTGTCGATGAACTCCTGAAGCTTTTGCCTGTCCTCCGGATGCGAACGGCTCATCAATTGCTCGTAGTCGATTTGCAGTGTTTCCTGGTAACGCTCCTGGTTGCCGGAGTAGGGATTTTGGTTCACAAACTCCACTTTGTTGGAAAGCAGATTGAAGATCATGATAAAGTCGGGCGTGGCCTCCGTGATCTGCTCAGCAAAAAGTTTGCTCTCGTTCAGCTCATGTGTCCGTTCCGCTACCAGCTGCTCCAGCGATTCGTTCAGTTCCTGTAGTTGCTGTTCGGCCTGTTTGCGTAGCGTGATGTCGCTGGCCGTGCCAAACCACTCTTTGATGTTCCCCTGCTCGTCCAAAACAGGTATAGCACGCGACGCGATCCAACCCACTGTTCCGTCTGCCTTGTATACCTGATGTTCCAGCTCAAAAATGCTTTTCGTCCGGATGGCTTCCCGAACCTTCGCTGTCACAAACGCCCTGCCTTCAGATGGGATGTAGCCATCAAACCAATAGTTGGTTGGCTCTTCTGGCTCCGGAAGAAAGTTTCTGCCGGTCAGCATGTGCAGTTGGCTCCAGTCGGCGCTTATTTTGTAGATCATATCCGAACTGGCCGTCACAAACAGCCTGAACTGCTCCTCGGATTGCCGAAGCGCTTCCTGGCTCTTTTTGCGCTCGGTGATGTCGGAGAAAATGACGGCCACGGTGCGTTCTTCCGGCTCTCCGATGCGGAAGGCGTAGAGTGAAAAAATATGCTGCAGTGCCTCAGAAGCTTCCTCGAACCGCAGCGGGATTCCGCTTTTAGCCACCTGGTCATATATCTCAATCCATTTCGGCTCAATGTCAGGGGCCAACTCCCGGATGGTTTTGCCTGCGACAGCGCGCAGTCCGGTGTTACGCTCAAAGGCCTGGTTCACCTCCAGGTACTGGAAGTCCACAGCTGTTCCGGACGCATCATAAAGCAACTGAATAATGCAGTAGCCTTCGTCCATAGAGTTGAACAGGTTGTGGTATTTGTCTGTCGCTTGTTGCGCCACTTCATCTTTCAGGCGCAGTACTTCCTGTTCATTCTCTTTCTGCTCCGTGATATCGTCCCAAACGTGCACCAGGCGTTCTGCATCGAGCCGGGCATTGGAGATCAGGATCCACCGGTTCAAGCCCAATAGCTCCCGCTGAATGACATAGCTGTTGGCCTGGCCGGTCTCCAGCACGCTCGAGAACTCGGCAATCTGCAGCGATCCGGCTTCACCGTGGTCGCTCAGAAGCTGCCCCGTCATGTCGTGGCCACCGAGTGCTTCCAGCGTTCGTCTGTTGATGAACTCGTGCACAAAATCCAGGATGTTACCTTGCCCGTCGCGCACAGCTTTGTACACGGCCATCCCCACGTTGGGAGCGTCCAGGATGCCTTGCAGCAGGCTTTTGCTTTGCTGCAGCGCCTGTTCGGCTTTTTTGCGTTGTGTGATGTCGTGAGTTGTGGTGGCTACGCCGTCGTGCAGTTTAACCGTTGACTGATGGAACCAGCCGTCAAACTGTTCATACGTGTAGTGCCGTTCGCTCTGGTCGGGTATACCTGTTTCAACTACCTGCCTGAACGTGTCGAAGATGCCCTCGCGCAGCACACCCGGATTGTGCGTCAGCAGGCTTTTGCCTACCACGTCCCCGTAGATTTCTTCTGAGGTATGGTTGTTCAGGATCCATTTAAAATCAACGATCTTTCCGTTTTCATCCCGCACTGCTTCAAACACCTGGATCATGTCCAGGGAGCTGTCGATGGTGGTTTTGAGCAGCTCCTCATTCTGCTTAAGCTCCTGCTCGGCCTTGGTCCGGTCGGTGGCATCGTGCACCAGGCCGATCAGTTTCACGGCCTGGCCGGCGTCGTTGCAAACCACATGCCCGAGTATTTCGAGTGTGCGCAGCGAGCCGTCGGGGAGTTGGATGCGGCGGGTGTACTGGTAAGGAGTGTTATGATCAACGGCCCGCTCGATTACCGCTTTGATCACGTGCAGGTCGTCTGGGTGGGTGCGTCGGTTTACAAAATCCATAGACGGCCCGAAAGATTGCCGCTCTTCACCAAATAAGCGGGAGAGTTCGTCTGAAAATTTTATTTTTTGGGTGGTAAGATCCAGCTCGTAGCAACCCGGGATTTCTGTTTTTTTCGTGGATCGGCGCGTAGTGGCGGGTACGATACTCCTTTGCGTATAGGCCTGTTCTGTTACTTGTTGCAGCCTGTGAATGATGTACGCTACCTCTCCCTGTTCGTCGGTTACCGGCGAGTTGAGCACTTTCCAGTACTTGTGGACAGGGGCATTCGGTATAGAATTATCTGCTTTCTCACACTGCTGCAGCTCTAAGTGTTGGGTCTGCCCTGTTTGGAGCGCCTGTTGCAGCGAACTGGTTAGGGACACAATGGCACCTACTTCCATCGCCTTACCATCCAGCACCTCGCTGAATCCTCTGCCCACGATTGCCTCCCGAACGGTGCCGGTGGCCTGCAGGTAGGCATCGGAGGCAGTCAGTATCTGCAGCTCAGGAGAGAGAATCAGGTATAGGTCTGGCACTTGCTCGAATGCTTGTAAGACTGCCTGGTGAAGCGTGGTGGTAGAGGTCATGGACAGCGTTTGTTTTTCAGGTATAACGGACGAAGGATGGTTGACGAGTTTCGCGGCCTTCCCAAGCTACTAATTACAGGCTGCCTGCGCAAACGGCTTGCTGCCTCCGAGCGGTATTTGCAGCACAGGTAGGATAGTTTGCGCCGAAATTGTCGCCTGGCATCTGTTACAATCAAATGTACTAAGAGGGCTCTTCTTGACAGGCTAATGAGCTGAACAGATTGGTTTATACCTGCTTAGGTTTTAGTGTTTGTACGGGTCGTAGTACCAGGTATACGTGTCTGGTGTTAAAGGAGTAGTACTAAATACGTAGGTCGGTCAAAAAACCCTTAAATTTCCAAATTTGTCAGTTAAAGGAAACAAATTACCGGCTTTGCAGCTATAGACTGCGTATACCTACACAAAACGCGACAACCTAAAAGACATTTGCCCATGCTACTGGCGATGTCACTCGTTCACCCTGAAAACAATTTAAAGATGACACACATAAGGCTTTTGCTTTTGAAAGAGCTACAGGAATTGGCTATAGGCCTGCAGAAGGGAAATAAACTCCTGATGAGACAAAAAGGTGGCATCCTGATGTGCCAATTTGTGATGGGAGGACTCGTTCGCCACTTGGCCGAAGTTCGAAGTGAGCTTTTGATCGAGGCGCTTCTGCAAAAAGGTATGGGAGGGATCGTTGAAGGGAAACACTACCATGCTTTCTTACACGGATTCAAAGCGATGACCCTGCACGTGAAATCACAGTGGCTGCTCCATGAGTTGGAGTTGGAACAGCACGAGGCAAGCGGTGACTACTTGCGGGCCTTCGTCGCCTAGCTGAGGAGGCGGGAGGCAGGCAGTATGTGTTTACCATATCTGTGCAAGGGCCGTTGCCTGGAATCGTCAAAGGGGAGGAAGTCAAAAAGCCAGACAGCAGACACTGTCTGGCTTTTTGAATGCAGCGCTAAGCCGGAAACCTATCCTTCAATTGAAGGTATACGTACTGCTGAAAAGCAGCTTTTTCAAATCCATTTTCAGGTATGGCGACAGCAAATAAATCTCTCCATAAAAAGGCGCAGCAGCTCGGATACCCCATCCCCAAAGGTATACTGCTGGCCATTGGGGGCAAAGAGAGCAAGAATGAAGAACGTCCGGATTCGCAGGAGGAGAACACCAGTTTCATCAGCGAACAAATACTCAAGCGTTTTGTGAAGGAGCTCCGTGGCAAAAATCCCTTGGTATTGGTCGTTCCGGCCGCTTCCAGCGACCCGGAGCCGGCCGCTGCAGAGTACTTGAATTTATTCCACGAACTGGGAGTGAAAAATGTCAAAAAGCTGGATATCAGAACCCGCGACGATGCCAAAGACCCTGAGAAGATTGAACTGATTGACGAAGCTGCCGGCATCATGCTCACAGGGGGTGATCAGCTCCGACTCACCTCCATACTGGGCGGTAGCCCGTTGCTGGAGCGCATCAAAGAGCGCTACATGAACTCGAAGTTGGTGGTGGCCGGCACAAGCGCCGGGGCATCGGCCATGTCGACCAACATGATTTACAGAGGCGAGGCACAGGGCGGCATGCTCAAAGACGAGATGAGTTCGACCGCCGGACTGGACCTGCTCAAGAACGTAGCCATCGATACGCATTTTATTGACCGGGGACGCATCATCCGGATGGCGCAGGCCGTGGCCCAGAACCCGGGCTGTATCGGCATTGGCCTGGAAGAAGACACGGCGATACTAGTGAAGGACGGCATTGAGGTAGAAGTGGTTGGCAGTGGTCTGGTCACCATTCTGGATGGCATGGATATCAGCAGCACAGACATCTACGACATAGACCCAGGAGACCCCTTTACCATCTATGACCTGGAGATGCACCTGCTGGGCGACGGCAAAACCTACACCATACCTGCCTATAACAAAACGGCAAACGGCGGGAAAAAGTCAGCAGCCTGAAGCAGCCCCCGTCAAAAAATCGCTATCGGGCAGGCGCGTTAGCTTCAGCCAGTGGGGGAGAATCCCACATCGAAACCAGGCTATACTTAGCCCAGGATATAACTGCAATCATCAAGCCTGAGTAAAGGAGGAGATGCAATCCAAAAGACAAAGACCTACCAAAGAAGAACTGGCGGCGGCTGGCGGGAGAACCTTGCCTGATATCATTGCCCCTAATCTTAAAGTCCTTTTCAGCGGCATCAACCCAGGGCTCTACACGGCTGTAGTTGGGCACCACTTTGCCCGCCCGGGCAACCGCTTCTGGCCGACCCTGCATGCGGCGGGGTTCACGCCCCGGCTATACCTGCCCGAAGAAGAAAGACGTTTACTGAACCTGGGCTTAGGTATAACCAACATCGTAGACCGGGCCACGGCCAATGCCGCTGAGTTGTCAGCGACGGAGTTAAAAGAGGGAGCGTTCAAGCTGGAGGAGAAAGTGATGGGGTACCAACCACAAGTGCTGGCCTTTTTGGGCATATCCGCCTACCGAGTGGCCTTCGGAAAAGCAACTGCAGGTATAGGAATGCAGGAGCAGACCATCGGGAACACGAAGCTGTGGGTGCTGCCAAACCCCAGCGGCCTGAACGCGCATTTCCCGCCCCGGAAGCTGGCTGAGGTCTACCAGGAGCTGCGCCTCTTTGTCGATTCGCTCTAGTCGGATTCGAACTTACACCTCCGTCTCGGGTTGTCTTTGCCGCAGCACTTTGTTATCGATGGAGTAGCGGCCGGGCCCCTTGATCATGAAGAATAGGATAAGGCCCGTGAAGAAGACCGTCAGTATCAGTTCTGTATTGGCTAGCTGAATCCCACTTTGCTGCGGGCCCACAATCAGCAGCGCGCCGACCAGGACCGGGATCTGACAGAGCAGGGCCAGGCGCGTGAGCATCCCGAAGGCGATCATCAGGCCGCCCACGATGTGCACCATGCTGGTGAGGATATGGGCCTTGCCTGTCTGGCTAATGCCCTGCACGGCGCCGAAGAGTTGGAAGACATCGGAGATGTGCTCCAGAAAAAACACACCCTTTACGAACAGGAAAAGACCAAGGAGGATTCTGAGGCCGTCCATCCAGACCGGGTTGTTGGCGCTGTTGATGCGGCGGCTGTGGCGGAGTTCGTTTGCGAGTACCATGGCTGTCAGGATTAAATTAAACAATGGCGCTATACCTATACTTACGTTCAGGCCTGCTATACCGTTTATTTACCATGTTACTGAAGTCGTTTGGCCAGTAAATTCTGCTTTTTGGCGGAATTGCTTTTACAATTGTAGATACAAACGTAGCTTTGCAAACCGAATGAACATTCAATTGGGGCGGAGTTTATGGAGCACATGTCGGACAAGAAGCGCGCTATCTTCAAGAGCACGATGGAGCTGGTCAGAGAACGAGGCTTCCATGGAACGCCCATGAGCCTGGTCGCCAAGCATGCTGGGGTGGCCGCGGGCACCATTTACCACTACTTCGAAAGCAAGGAGCAGCTCATCACCGAACTTTTTGACTACGCCCAGCAGCAGGTCATTGCAGTGGTGGAGCGGGAGAGTGGCTCCGACGTCCCGTTCAAAGACTGCTTCTTCCGGCTCTGGAGCGGCCTTTATACCTTTTACCAGAACAATCAGGACCTGCTCCGGTTCTTTGAGCAGTTCGTCAGCTCCCCTTACAGTGCGGGTATGCCGCCCCTAGAGGAAGACAGGTACTATACTGTGCTGTTCGCATTTTTTGAGCGCGGCATTCAGGAGGGAGCCCTCAAGCCGGTAAGCCCCAAGATTCTGGCCACGCTCACACACAGCAGCATCCTGTCCACAGCCAAGATGACGGCCAGCGGCCGGCTGGAGCTGGACAGCGGAGAACTCGACCAGATCCTACAGCTCATCTGGAACGGCATAGCCCAGGACAGCTAGCCAGCCCAATGCAAAACCATAACCCAGCGCTTATACCTATACCTTGATCCTATGCCCGGACAACTAAATGAAACATGAAAGAAAAACTAAAGCTGCAGGAGCACCATCGGCTGCGGCATCTGCACGTTAAATACTCAACCAAAAAGCTGAATACCAAACCTATACATGAAGCTAAAAACCTATTTTAAACCTTTGCTGCTAGCCTGCCTGCTGGCACCCGGCGCCCTGCTTGCCCAGGACAACAAGGGTGCGGCAACGACGGACAGCCTGACACTGGAGCAGGTCGTGCACTTTGCGCTGGAGAATGCAGCCACTATGGAGCAGGTCCAGATCGACGAGCAAATCGGCAACAGAGAGGTTAGAGCCAGTCTGGCAGGCTGGTTTCCGCAGATCAACGCCAATTTAGGCGGCACTTACAACATCAGGCGGCCACAGCAGCCAATCGGGGGCGAGATCATCACCTTCGGGCAGAAGTACAACTCCAGCATCGCCCTGCAGGCCACACAGAACATCTTTGACAACAACCTGTTCCTCGCTTCCAAAGCGTCCAACTCCAGAAGGTTACTGCTCGAGCAGCAGGTGACGGACACCCGCATCAACACGGTGGTGGAGGTGAGCAAGGCTTTCTACAATGTGCTGCTCACCAAGGAGCAACTGCGCATTTTGGACCAGAACATTTCGCGCCAGGAAAAGCAGTACAACGACGCCAAAAGCCGCTACGAAGTGGGGCTGGTGGACAAGACGGACTACCAGCGCGCCGCCATTACCCTGGCTAACATACGGGCAGACCGCAAGCGGGTGGAGGAAAGCATAAAAGCCAACCTTGCTTACCTGAAGCAATTGATGGGCTACCCGGTGGAGCAGGACCTGAAGCTGACCTACAACTATGGCCGCATGGAGCAGGAAGTGCAGGTAGACACTACCCAGCTGCTGGCTTTCGACAGCAGGATAGAGCTGCAGCAGTTGCAGTCACAGCGCGAACTGCTCCGCCTGAACACAGCCTACAACCGCTGGAGCTTCCTGCCTACGGTTTCTGCCTTCGCCAACTACAACCTCATGTACTTCAATAACGAGTTCGCCAACCTCTATAGCCAGCACTTCCCGAACTCATCGGTGGGCCTGCAGGTCGCGCTCCCTATCTTCCAGGGCGGCAGGAGGTTCCAGAACCTGAAGATCGCGCAGCTGCAGGAAGACCGCCTGGATGTGCAGATCGAGGATACGCGCCGGGCCATCAACACCGAATACCAGACGGCGCTGGCCAATTACAAAGGCGATTACACCGAGTGGCGCACAGTGCAGCAGAATCTGGAAATGGCCGAAGAGGTATACGAGATCATCAAACTGCAATACGACGAGGGGGTGAAGGCTTACGTGGACCTGATCGTGGCGGAAACTGAGCTGCGCACCACTCAGCTTAACTATTACAATGCCCTTTACAGTGTGCTCTCTAGCAAACTGGATCTGCAGCGGGCCCTGGGAAACATAGACATCAACCGATAAAATCAGAGAAACTGGATAATGAAAAATAAGTACGCCTGGCTGTTTGCAGCCATCCTCAGCCCCACTCTGCTCGTGTCATGCGGCGGTGACAATGCCGGACAGCAGATGAACCCGATGGCCATGGCCGTTCCGGTGAACACGATTCAGGTGAAACAGGAAAGCGTGACCGGTCGCGACACTTACCCGGCTACCGTGGTGTCGCTGCAGGAAGTAGAGTTGCGCCCGCAGGTTTCGGGCTACATCACCAACATTTTTGTGCAGGACGGGCAGCGTGTCAAGAAAGGGCAGAAGCTCTACGAAATAGACCAAAACAAGTACCAGGCAGGTATACAGCAGGCGCAAGCCAGTCTGCAGAGTGCCAAAGCCAACCTGGCCCGCGCCGAGAAGGACCTGGAGCGCTACGAGCGCCTGGCCGAGCGCGACGCCATCGCCAAGCAGCAGGTAGACTATGCCCGCACCGATGTGCAGACCGCACGCGCGCAGGTGACGGCCGCACAGGCACAGGTACGCAGCGCCTCCACCGACCTGAGCTATTCGGTGATCAACGCGCCCTTCAGCGGTACCATCGGCATCTCCCAGGTAAGGGTAGGAGCGCAGGTGTCGCCGGGGCAGCCCTTGCTCAACACCATTTCCTCTTCCGACCCGATTGCGGTTGATATTGTGATAAACGAGGGTGAACTGGGCCGTTTCGGCAACCTGCAGCAGGGCAAGCAGCCTGATTCGCTTTTCACCATCCGCTTCAACAACGGCGAGCAGTACGAGCACAACGGCAAGCTGGTCGCCATTGACAGAGCCATTGGCCGCCGCTCGGGCACTACGACCGTGCGCGTGCAGTTCCCCAACCCGGACGAAAGATTGGTGCCCGGTATGACCGTGAGTCTGGATGTATTGAACCAGGACCTGGGCAACCAGATCGTGATTCCGTTCAAGGCGGTGACGGAGCAGCTGGGCGAGTACTACGTGTATGTGGTGCAGGGCGACTCGGTGGTGCAGCAAAACGTGGAGCTGGGCACGCGTGTGAACAGCAGCATTGTGGTGCGCGAAGGCCTGAAAGAAGGGCAGCAGATCGTGACCGAAGGTATACAGCGCCTGCGCCAGGGAGCCAAGGTGCAGCTGGGCGGGCCGGAGCAGGGCAAGCCGCGGGCAGGAGCCGCCAAATAAGTTAGAGACAGGTCTTTCAGAAGAAGATTAACAGATATTATGATTTCAGATGTATTTATAAGAAGGCCCGTCACCGCCATGGTGATCTCGATCGTGATCGTATTGGTGGGATTTCTGGCCATGCTGAATTTGCCCGTTACCCAGTACCCGGATATTTCGCCGCCCTCTGTTTCGGTGTCGGCCAACTATACCGGTTCGGATGCCCTCACGGTAGAGCAGGCGGTGGCCACGCCAATCGAAACGCAGATCAACGGTACGCCGGGCATGGCCTATATTTCGTCCACGAGCACGGGTACCGGCCAGATGAACATGTCGGTGACCTTCGAGATCGGGACTGATATTGACATTGCCACGCTCGATGTGCAGAACCGCGCCAGTATTGCGGAGCCGACCCTGCCGGAGGATGTGCGCCGACTGGGCGTAACCGTGCGCAAGCGTAACCCGAGTATCATGATGGTGATCGGTATTTACTCCCCGAAGCGTACGCACGACATCCAGTTCCTCGACAACTACACCAACATCTACATCAAGGATGCCTTGATGCGTGTGAGCGGGGTGGGCGATATTTTCTCAATCGGCCAGGACTTCAGTATGCGTATCTGGCTACAGCCGGATAAACTGGCCCAGTACAACATCGGAGCCAGCGAGGTGACGGCAGCCATACAGGAGCAAAACCTGCAGGTGGCGGCCGGTACGGTGGGTAACTCGCCGCAGTATAGCTCGCAGACATTCCAGTACCCGATCACGGTAACAGGCCGTTTGCAAACGCAGGAAGAGTTCGGCAACATCATCGTGCGCACCAATCCCGCTGATGGTTCTGTAGTTTACATGCGCGATGTGGCGCGAATCGAGTTTGGCCGCTTCGACTACGGACGCGAATCCAAGATCAATGGCAACCCGGCCACCATGATGCTCATCTACCAGGCACCGGGCAGTAATGCCCTGGGTACAGCCGAGGGCATCTACGCCGCACTGGATGATCTGAGAGAGACTTTCCCGGCCGACGTGGACTACATTGTTTCGTTTGAGACGGTGTCCGTGGTGCAGGTGTCGATCAACGAAGTGGTGATGACGCTGATAGAAGCGCTCATCCTGGTGATCATTGTGGTGTTCCTGTTCCTGCAAAGCTGGCGCGCCACGCTCATTCCGATCCTGGCTATACCTGTGTCCATCGTCGGTACCTTCATTTTCTTCATTCCGCTCGACTTCACGATCAACACACTGACACTATTCGGTTTCGTGCTTTCGATTGGTATTGTGGTGGACGACGCCATTGTGGTGGTGGAAGCGGTGCAGCATAATATTGACCACGAGGGGCTCTCGGCTAAAGAAGCCACCCGAAAGGCGATGAAAGAGATTACGGCCCCGGTTATTGCGATTGCCCTTATCCTAGCGGCCGTGTTTATACCGGTGGGCTTTATACCGGGCATCGTGGGCCGACTGTACCAGCAGTTTGCGATCACCATTGCCATCTCGGTACTGATCTCGGCCTTTGTAGCCCTTACCCTGACGCCGGCACTCTGCGCCCTGATGCTGAAGCCGATGAACGTGAACAAGGACTCGCGTGGCATCAACAAGTTCTTCTACAAGTTTAACAACTGGTTTGCCCGCACCACCGAATCTTACTCTGTAGGCGTGCGCAAGAGCATCAAAGCGACCCCGCTGGTACTCATCCTGCTGGTATGCCTCTATGTGGGCACGTTCGGCCTGTTTGTGAACAAACCAACCGGCTTTATACCTACCGAAGATGAGGGCCGCATGTTCGTGTCGATCGAGTTGCCAGAGGGCGCTTCTGCGAGTCGTACAGCAGCTGTTCTGAACCAGGTGGCAGAGCAGATGGCCACCATTCCGGCCATCCGCAACTATACCTCGGTGGCCGGCCTCAACGCCATCAACTTCTCGTTCAAATCAAACAGTGGTACCTTCTTCGTGCAGCTGCAGCCCTGGGATCAGCGGAAGGATGAATCGGAGCAACTGCAGGGTGTGATGGCTGCGCTGCAGCAAAAGGTAGCCGGTATAAAAGAGGCCAATATTCTGGTGGTGGCACCACCGGCTATACCTGGTCTTGGTGCTTCGGGTGGTTTCACGTTTGTGTTGCAGCAACGCCGGGCAGGCGATGTGAAAGAACTGGAACAGGTAATGGGCCAGTTCCTGGGAGCGGCTAACCAACGTCCTGAAATTGCCATGGCTTACAGCTTCTTCACGGCCAAAACGCCGGGCTACCACGTGGACGTGGACCGCGAAAAGGCCAAGCGCCTCGGTGTGAACATTGCCGATATCTATGCCACGATGTCGACCTACATGGGTAGCCGCTACGTGAACGACTTCACCCGCTACGGCCGTAACTTCAGGGTGGTGGCGCAGGCCGACACGGCCTACCGCATGGACATCGAAAGCCTGAAGCAGTTCTATGTGATGAACCGCCAAGGCGAATCCGTTCCTTTGAGTGCTTTGGTAACGACCCGGGTGGTGGAAAATGCACCTGTTATCTCACACTATAACCTGTTCCGTTCTGTGGATATAAACGGTAGCGCAGCGCCGGGCTACAGCTCGGGCCAGGCCATTCAGGCCTTGGAGGAAGTGGCGGAGCAGGTGTTGCCTGCAGGGTATGGCTACGAATTCTCCGGCCTGAGCCGCGAGGAGATTGCAGCAGGCGGCAGCACGATCTACATCTTCTCGCTTTCCATCATTCTGGTGCTCCTGTTGCTGGCAGCACTGTACGAAAGCTGGTCGGTACCGTTCTCAATCCTGTTCGCCATTCCGCTGGGTATGTTCGGGGCGATACTTGCCCTCACACTACTGCCTAAACTCGACAACAACGTGTATGCGCAGGTAGGTATGATCACGCTGATCGGTCTAGCGGCCAAGAACGCCATTCTGATCGTGGAGTTTGCCAAGGAACGCGTGGACCGCGGCATGGAACTGATCGCAGCAACCATCGAAGCCGTGAAGCTGCGTCTGCGTCCGATCATCATGACTTCGCTGGCCTTTATCCTGGGTGTGGTTCCGTTGGCCTTGTCCTCCGGTGCGGGCGCCGTGTCGCGCCAGACGATTGGTTGGGTCGTAATTGGTGGTATGCTGGCCGCTACCTTTCTGGCGATCTTCGTGGTGCCAGTACTGTACGTGGTTATCACGCGCCTTGCCTACGGCAAGAAAGGCCTGGCCGAACTGCGTGCCAAAGGCGATAACCTACCAGATGAAGAAGGTGGTGATCCTGCTTATGTAAATCCGTGATTTCTTTGACAAAGGAATTTTAGACAGAGGACTAAAGACACTTTGATCCTGCTATAAATAAGAAGCCCCGGCCAAACGGTCGGGGCTTTTTTTGTTTTGTAAGGGTGAGAGAGTTGCTATATCTATACCTAGGACAGTTCAAAACAAGACAATTCCTTTATTATTATTTGTCATCCTGAAAGGATCCTGGTTATGAACCACATCGGCTCAGTATCTGGGTTTAGGCCTGATGCCGGTTACTTGAGGGCTTAAGTCTTACCAATTTGTCATCTCGACATCATGGAGAGATCTGGATTTTTTTAGAGCTTAGCTAGATTCCAGATTTCTCACTAGCGTTCGAAATGACATTAACATGCGAAAGTTGACCGAATGCGGAAGGGGTTCTTGGTCTCAAAAGTTATTTGCAAAAAGACCCTTATCAAAAACTCCTTTGTCAAAAATTCAATGACCTGCTATACCTTCGTCTTCTCCAGCAGCCGCTCCAGCCAGAAGATCAGGAACAGGGCAACCAGGTTGACGCCGATAAATTTGAGGCCCAGGTCGTCGCCGATGCTGAAATGAAAAGAGGAGAGGGCCAGCCTGAATTTTAGGGTCCAGCCTTCCACCATATCCACGCCCACCCCGACGCGCAGGCCTGCCACATACTGAAAACCGTAGGCGCCGAACGAGAAGTACACAACCTGCAGTACCTGGTTGATAATGGAAAGCACAAGCCCGCGCCGGAGGTTGCGGAACAGCATGCGCCCGCAAAGGATGGAAAAGATGTAAAGTCCGCCGGCGAACAGGCCGATGCGGAGCGCCATTTGATCGACGACCATTTCGCCGCTGAACATCACCCAGATGGTAAGGGCTATACCTAAAATGCCGCCGATGATTTGGTAGAGCGCGATGGCTCTGATCTGATTATTCAAGTTTTTTTGTTGTCCGGTCATGCGATATTCTTAATCTGCAAGTTAGCGAATTTAGCGCTGAAACTGCTCGCAAATGCAGTCCTATCAATCCATAGACTGACTATACCTGTTGCCGGGAAAAAGAATAAATCAGCTTTCCTTCCGAGGATATTTCGCTGTGAATGACTACATTTCAAGAAAGGAAGGTGAAATTTCAACAGGACACATCAGGTCAGAGGCAGGTATGCTAAACAAAAACAGTAGTCAGCTTAAAGTCGGGCTTTATGCCGCCGTAGTGGTATTCTTGGCCTATACCATGATCTTCGGCTTCCGGAAGTCGTTCACCGTGGCCACCTTCGACGGCATTGAGATTGCCGGGTATAGCTACAAGACCTTGCTGGTGATTAGCCAGGTGCTCGGCTACCTGCTGGCCAAATTCTACGGCATCAAGTACATCTCCGAGCTCAAACGGACCGGTAGGGGCGCCGTCATCCTCCTCCTGACAGCTATAGCCTGGGCCAGTTGGCTGTTTTTTGCCCTGGTGCCGCCGCCTTACAACATCGCTTTCCTCTTCATCAACGGTTTTCCGCTCGGCATGCTCTGGGGCGTCGTCTTCTCGTATGTGGAGGGCAGGCGAAGCACCGACTTTATTGGGGCAACGCTGGCCGTGAGCTTTATTTTCGCCTCCGGCTTTGTCAAGTCCGTGGGTGCCTGGCTGATGGTGGAATTTGGCGTATCGGAATTCTGGGTGCCTTTCTTCACTGGTTTGGTATTTGCGCTGCCGCTACTGCTTTTTGTTTTCCTGATGGAGCAAATTCCGCCGCCCAGCGAGGAGGACATTCGACTAAGAACCGAGCGTGCGCCCATGACCGAGGAAGACCGGAAACGCTTTATAAAAGAATTTCTGGCAGGCATCGTGGTCTGTGTGCTCATCTACTGCTTTGCCACCATCTTCCGGGACATACGCGATAACTTCGGCGCCGAAATGTGGAAGGAACTGGGTTACTTCGATCAGCCGGCCATCTTCTCGAAAACCGAGACGCCCATTACCCTGATCATCCTGGTGCTGATCGGCAGCATGGTGCTCATCAGAAACAATTACAAGGCCCTGCAAACAGCGCACGTTTTTATTCTGATCGGCTTTGCCATCGCCGGCATTTCGACGGCTCTTTTCGCAGCGCAGTCCCTGGACCCGGTGTGGTGGATGATGCTCGTCGGGCTGGGGCTATACATGGTCTACATCCCCTTCAACGCCGTCTTCTTCGACCGGCTGATCTCCACATTTAAGTATACCGGCAACGTGGGCTTTCTGATCTACCTGGCGGACTCGTTCGGGTATGTGGGCAGCGTGGGCGTGTTGTTCAGCAAGGAGATTTTTCAGGTACAGCTCAACTGGGTCACCTTTTTCTCGAACAGCGTGATTGGGCTCTCCGCCATCGGTATCCTGCTGACCGCCTTTTCCATGCTTTACTTCGGCAGAAAATATGAGCGAATGAAAGCCCGCGAAGAGAGCACTGCCGTCACGGTACAGGTATAGCCTGTCCGCCTTTGGAGCCTGCAGGCAGGTATAGCTTCTTACTTATTGAGGAAGCGGTAGAAGATTAAACCGCCTGCTGTATAGCACAGCACGTCTGCCCAATCGGAGGTATAGCGGGGCATGAAAGTGGGGAAGAACAGCTCGAAGGCCAGGGAAAAGTAGACGACCGTAAAGGCCACGTGGTACCAGGAGAAGCGCAACTGCGATCCGTAGAAGAAGCGAAGAATAAAGCGTGTGACCGTGAGCACCAGCGGCAGGCAAAGTAGGTCGTCCAGGTAATGCTGCACCCACCAGGACCTCGGCAGTTCGAGCCAGCGCCAGACCAGGTGCCCCAGGTATAGCGCCGTGAGCAGCCAGAACAAGGGGCTAAGCGTGCGCCAGTTCAGCCGGCCAGCAAGGCGATCAGCCATAAGATAAACGAAATGATGGACACGAACGCGATCTGGAATCCCAGCCCGATCCGCTTGAAGAAGCTTTTGTACCACGGATCGTTTGGGTTGATCTGAATAAATTTTAGCGACAGATGCTCGTCTTCCGCTAGTTTACGCTCCTCCCGGGCCTGTTGACGGGCAACGGCAACAGGGTCAAGCACGCTGTTGCAATGCTCACAGCGGTCGGTCGGGTTTTGGGTCCAACGGGACCACTGGCCGCAGTTTGGACATTTTTTGGTAGCACTCATAGGCAGTCTGGTTTCTTCTTCCCCCAGCAAGCACTGAAACGGGCGGACGTATTGACAAACAAGGTATAGCCGAAGAAATAAAAATTGCGGCTTACTCAATGGAGTTTATGCAAAGATACAATCTTTTAGCTAATTTAGCTCCAAAGAGCTAAAATGAAAAAGAAGATCATTGACCAGGCGGTGGCGGTCTTTAACCGCAAGGGCATCAGCAAGACCACGCTCCGGGATATAGCCCGGGAACTGGCGATCAGCGACGGGCACCTGCGGTATTATTTCAAGACGAAGGAAGAGCTCGTGCACGCCACTTTTTCGGAGATGGAGCAGGAGATTAGCGCCCTAGCCGCCGCTACAGGCGCCACGAGCGCTTTCGATGTGCAGACCCTGGTGGCGCCACTGACAAGCGTTTACCGGATCATGTACCGCTACGTCTTTTTCTTCTCTGAATCCACGGCCATACTCGAGACATTCCCCAAGGTATACGTGGCCTACGAGCAGCTTTTCCAGAATCGCCGGCAAATGTTTCTCGCACTCTTTGAGCAGTACAAACGGGAGGGCGTGTTTGAGGACAAAGTGGAAGTTCACCTCTTTCCGCTGTTGTTTGAGCAAGTGTTCATCCTGTCAGACAGCTGGGTAAGGTATGCGCGGCTGCCGCAGTACGGGCACCTGAGCCAGGAAGAGCACATCAAGCATTACGTGGCTGTGACAGTGGCGCTGCTGCTCCCATACTTCAATGCCGATCTGCGGGCCCAGGTATCGGATTGGCTGAAGCAAGCTGGTTCCATGCCTTCCTGATAACGTGCCGGGGCCTGACCATACCTTTGAACGTCCGGTTGGGCAGGAGGGCTATACCTCTCAGCGGTCGCCATTCTTACTGATGAAACTGATGTGACCGTCCGCCTCCACATGCGCCGATTTCACTTCCCTGATGTCCGCTATACCTTCTCTCCGGAGGTGCTCCATCAGTTCCTCTTCCGTCAGGAACTCACGCCGCATGTTCCGCCGCAGCAATTTGCCATCCTTCACCACCAGCAGCGGCGGGTAAGAAACGAGCTTTTCTATGGCCGGGAAATAATAGCTCAGGGAGTTGATGACATAATTGAGCGCAAGCAGCGTCAGGATAACGACAAAGCCTTCGGTGACGGTGGAGTAGCCTCCAAGGGAGTGCGTGGCTGCCTCCGAGATCAACAAAACGAAAAGCAGGTCCATAGTGGCCAGTTCGCCACCGGTTCTGCGTGGCACAATGCGCAGCAGCAACAGGATACCCAGGTATAGCGCCACGGCCCGCAGTATCAACTCGGCTAGAGGTTTCTCGATTTGGAATAGATCGGCAAGGTTTATCTGAAGTAGCTCCATGTCTGTTAGTGCATCATTACCAGAAGTGTCTATAAACACTGTTCCTCCTGGCCGCATCTGATGGAGGGCGAGGAGGAACAGTGCAGTATACGCCAGAAGAGGCAAGCGGATGCCGTTATTGAAGTGGTAAAGGTATGGTTACGCAGGCAGTGAATGGGTATTTGTAGTAAGCGCGCTTCCTGATTTTATGATTTCAGCGTAAAAGCTAGTAGTCTAACTTAAACAACAGACAGGATGAAAATAGGAATAACCGGAGCTACGGGGCACCTTGGGCGGCTCGTTGTAGCAAAGATGAAAGAAAAAGGCGCCGCAGGTGATCTGGTTGCGCTCGTTCGCTCCCCTCAAAAGGCAGCCGACCTGGGTATAGAAGCCCGTGAAGCAGATTATGACAAGCCCGAAACACTCAATCGCGCCCTGGAAGGTATAGACACGCTGCTGCTTATTTCGGGAAGTGAAGTTGGGAAGCGTGCCAAACAGCACCAGCACATCATCGACGCGGCAAAGCAGAATGGCGTGCAGCGCATCGTTTATACCAGCTTGCTGCACGCCGACACCTCTTCGGTTAGCCTGGCAACAGAGCACCGCGCTACCGAGCAGGCCCTGAAGGCTTCCGGAATTCCGCACACGCTCCTCCGCAACGGCTGGTACACCGAAAACTATACGGGCTCCATCCAAGGCGCGCTGGGTGGCGGGGCTGTTATTGGCAGTGCGGGAGAGGGCAGGATTTCGGCGGCCACGCGAGAAGATTATGCCGAGGCGGCAGTTGCCGTACTGACCAGCGAAGGACACGAGGGCAAGGTATACGAGCTGGCCGGTGACGAAGCATTTACCCTCAAAGAGTACGCTGCGGAGCTGTCCCGGCAGACCGGACGGGATATACCTTACAAGAACTTGCCTGAGGCGGAGTATGCGGCTGCGCTGGCCGGCTTTGGTATACCTGAGGAAATGGCAAAGGCGATTGCAGGTTGGGATATTTCCGTGTCGAAAAACGACCTGTACGATGACAGCCGGCAACTTTCCAAACTCATCGGGCGACCCACTACGTCGCTTTCGGAGGCGGTGGCCGATGGCCTGAACGCGGCCTCAAAGGCAGGATAGGTTCCTGCGCGATTACTCTAAATTGTAGTGGGAGACCTGTGAAAATTTAAGTGGCAGGCCGGCTATACCTGTAGCCAGTCTGCCACTTTTGTTATTGCCTCACCGCTGATCTGGTGGCCCATGTCCTGTTCATGGTACGTTAGCTGCACGCCTGCCTCCTGCAAATACTCCTTCGCCTTGCGGGCGTAATGCACAGGCAAGGTGCTGTCCTGCGTACCGTGTGAGATAAAGACTTTGAGCTGCTTCAAGGCTTCATTGGGCTGCACCAGCGGCCTGATTTCCAGCAGGATTCTTCCGCTGAACCCTACTATACCTGCCACAGACTCCGGCTGCGTCAGCCCGATGCTGAAACTCATGATGGCGCCCTGGCTGAAGCCTCCCAGGTATACGGTGTCCAGGTTATACTTTTCCTTCACCTGACGGATGAAATGCTGAATGGCCTCTCTGCTCTTGGCCTCCTGTTGCGCATTGATCTGCGGCTTGCCCGAAGCGAAATCTACCTCATACCAGGCATAGCGTCCGGCTCCCAGCACAATTGGCCCGCGCGGTGAGATCACTATGAAGTCATCTGGCAGATAGGGAGCCAGTTGAAACAAATCCTGCTCATTGCTTCCCACGCCGTGCAGCAAAATCACCGCCTTTGGCTGCGTGGCTGCGCTGCTGCCTGGTCGCACCAGGTAGGGGAGCGACAGGTCATTCTTGATCGTTTCTATTGTTGCCATAGTATATCATTTTTTAGTGAAACGGGCCCGCAATACCGCCTTAGCCGATCATCACCGAGGTCATGGTCAGGGAACCGGCCACTACTTTGTCGTTAAAGAAGGAGACGACGTCCTTGCTGCCTTTCAGGCCCAGGGTATAGAGCAGCGGCCAGTAGTGTTCCGGCGTAGGTATAGCCAGCATGGCTTCGCGGCCGAGTCGCTCGTATTTGATCAGCTTGTCGTGCTGACCGTTAAGGATTAAGTCTTTGAAAGTCGTGTTCATTTGCACCGCCCAGTCAAAGCCGTATTCGGTTTCGTTCAGTTTATCCCAGGCCACCATGCGCAGGTTGTGCACCATGTTGCCACTGCCCACAATCAGTACGCCTTTCTTACGCAGAGCAGCCAGTTCTTTGGACAGATCGTAGTGGTACTGTGCCCCTTTGGTATAGTCGATGCTGAGCTGCAGCACCGGGATGTTGGCCTCGGGGTACATGTGCCGGATAACGGTCCAGGCGCCGTGGTCAAGGCCCCAGTCGTGGTCCATTTCTACAGCCGTGGACTTGATGATGGAAGCGGTTTCCTTGGCCAGCTCCGGGCTGCCGGGTGCTTTGTACTGCACGTTGAACAGCTCCTGCGGAAAGCCGCCGAAGTCGTGGATGGTTTTCGGGAAATCCATGGCCGTGATGCGGGTGCCTTTGCTCAGCCAGTGAGCCGACACCACCAGCACTGCCTTGGGTGTGGGAATCTCTTTGGCCAGCTGGGCCCATTTGCGGCTGAATTCGTTGTCCAGAATACCGTTCATAGGGGAGCCGTGCCCCATAAAGAGGACGGGCATCAGCTGCTCCTGCTCACCCAGGTTGTCGGTAAATTTGTTGAAAGCTGATAAGGTCGTCATACCTGCTACTCCTGTTAAAAGTGTCTTGATAAACTGTTTCCGTTGCATAACAGCCTGATTAAATTATAGCTGCCTCCAGAGAGAACCCTTCCCGGAGGCAGCTATTTTATTTTTGATTACTGTAAAGAATATCGCTTGACGTAGGCTGGTTTCATTACCCTTTGCTGGAGCAGATAATCCAGGGAGTACCTGCCGCTGCCTGTCAGTAGTAACCCGATGTAAGGCAGCAGGTATAGGAGCCCCAGTTCCTGCTTTGCAAAAGGGTCTGCCGCATGCACCACAAACACCGCCACCACCATGGTGATGATCAGGGGGATGCTGGCCAGCCGGGTGCCCAGGCCAAGCAGAATCAGCAGCGAGCAAACCACCTCGGAGAATACGGCCAGTGCGAGTACAGCTGTAGCGCTTAATCCGAAGAGGGCCGGAAACTGAACCGGATCACCCGATAGCAGCATGCCCAGCTTTGGCCATCCGTGTACGAGCATCAGGGCTGCAATGCCTACCCGGGTAAGCAGAAGGGCCACATCAATGCTGTTGGCACTCTGGTGCACGTTGAATAGTTTTTTCATGGCTGATTCTTAATATAAATTACTGGATAAACTCGCCGTCCGCCTTGATGCGCACTTCGTCGCTAATCATCGGGGCTGGGAAACCGCTACCCAGGTTGAAGTCAGAGCGCTTGATGGTACCTGTTACCTGGAAACCGGCTGTCTGCTTCTTGTTCATGGCGTTCTCTACTGTGCCGTTGTATTTCATGTCCACTGTCACAGGTTTTGTCACGCCGTTCAGGGTCAGGTTGCCTGCCAGTTTGTAGGTGTCTTTGCCAGCCTTCTTAATGGAGGTGCTCTTGAAGTTCATGGTCGGGTATTTCTCTGCGTTGAAGAAATCCGGGCTCTTCAGGTGATTGTCTCTGTCCGTTACGCGGGTGTTGATGGAAGCTGTCTTGGCAGTCAGCTCTACCACGGCGTCACTGAAATCCGGCTTGGTGGAGGTGATTTTCACATCGAAATCATCAAACGTGCCCGAGATGTCGGAGATGCCCAGGTGCTTCACGGTAAAGCCAAGCTGCGAGTGCGCATCATCGTTTGTCCAAACAGAGTTCAGGGTGGTAAAAGCTGTCAGTGACAGGAATGCGAATAAAATCAAGGATAACCTTTTCATAAAATGTGTGTGATTTAAGTGTTTATAGATATAAGAATGATTCGATTATTGATGCAGGATCTTCCAGCCTGCCAGCCAGTTGTAGTCGTACTTCATGTTCAGCTGAATGAGAAGCAACTGCATGCGCTCCAGCGTTCCGCTTACTGACAGGTCACCGGCCACAAGTGGGTTGAAACCGGCCGTTTCCACCAGTTCAGAAACTGTTTGCAGGGCGTCAAGGTCGTTGCCGGCAATAAAAGCGTCCGCCTGTTTCCCGTCGATCACGGGTGTGGCGAAGTCGGCGGCAAACGTGGTGTTGAAGGCCTTAATCACTTTGGAATTGGGCAGTAGTTTCTGCAGCTCTTCTGCCGCGCTGGTATCCGGCGCGGTTACCAGGCCATTGAAGAAATCGTTCAGCGGATTGGCAATGCTGATGACGATCTTCTGGTTAGCCACTTCCCTGATCTTCTCGGCTACTTCTTTTTCGGCAGCGTAGGGAATGGCCGCGATGATGATGTCCGCTTCCCAGGAAGCGTCCTTGGAGCAGTCCGATGCCTCTACTTCGGCATCCGGGTTGCTTTCCTTTATTTCGTAAGCTACCGTTTGCACCTTGTCGAGGTTGTTGGCGCAAAGCAGCAGCCGGTAGTTACCCTTCGACAGGCTCCTGGCTACAGCAGCTCCCATGTTACCGGAAGCGCCTATAATGGCTATGGTTTGCTTTGTCTTCATATTGGTAAATAATTAACAATACAAAGGTACGGCCATAGGCAGGCGCAATCATTGAGCCCAGTCAAGAAAGGACGTTGATTTAAATCAATGCTTTTGTGATAAATGTTGGTTACTACCTGGAGGAGATGCGCTTGCGGATGCGGCTCAGGGTTTCGGGGGTGAGGCCCATGTAGGAGGCGATCATGTGCTGGGGAACGCGCTGGGCAATGTGCGGGTAGAGGGTGATGAAGTCCTGGTAGCGTTCCTCCACAGAGGCGCTGATGGTGGAGGTGAGGCGGCGCTGCATGGCCAGGTAGGCGCCCGTGATGTTGAGGCGGGTGAAGGTTTCGTACTTGGGCATCGTCTGGAGCAGCTCCTCGTGCGCCGACTTGCTGATGATCACCAGTTCTGAGTCTTCGAGGGCGTCGATGTTGTAGGTGGCAGGCTCGCCGGTCAGGAAGCTGTAGAGGTCGGAGATGGTCCAGCCCTCCAGCCCGAACTGGATGATGTGCTCGTTGCTGTTTTCGTCCACAGAGTAGGCGCGCAGGGCCCCCTTCTCCACAAAGGCGATCATCTTGCACACATCGCCTTCCTGCAGCAGGTACTGCTTCTTCCGGAGCTTCTTCAGGGTCAGGTAGGTTTTGATCTGTTCCTCTTCCTCTTCCGTAAGCTGGACTTTACTGTTTAGGTTCTGAAAGAATAGTGTGTACATCACAAGACCGTTATTATTTTATAAGGCAGGGGGTATCTATACCTGCATCAGCAACTTATACCTGGGGCTAATTTACGAATTATTCTGCCCTTTCCGTTTTCTTCGCCGCTTTCTCTCCGTGGTCGTATAAGGCCTGAACGCACACTGCAGCCCTATAGATTAAATCGCGCACAACCAGACGCGCAGCAATAGCCTGTCTTGGCCAGCTATCTGCTTCTGAACGGACAGTGCCAAATTTTATAGTGCGCGACTGTTGTTTTCTTATCTTTGTGCTTCGTTACTTTTAATTAGCGGGATGATTACTGTATCTGACAACCAATTCTACGAGTTAGCCTACGACCCTCAAAAGAATCGTATTTACATGAGGATCAACAATTACTGGAAATCTCCAGACGTGGTGCCCAATTATTTGAACGATTGGAATAAAGTGATTAGCCTGGCGGCGCCGGGCTTTACCCTGCTGGCAGATTTCCGCAACATGATCACGCATCCTGCTTCCGTAAAAGAACTGCACGAAGCGGTGGCCAATAAGTTGTTTGAATCCCGGATCTCCTATGTAGCCGAAGTGTCCCCCACCGATCGGATAGCCGTGCTGCAGGTGAGCGGTGTGTGGAAGCAGATCGGGAAGGGAAGCATAAAAGTAGCCGACGTCGTGCTGGGCGAGAACATCCTCGATCAACTGACAGAGGCCAAAGCCTAGGAAGCCTCTCTACCGTCAGCTGCTTGCGCGGTCTAAATCCTCAAAAAATACTGCCTAACTGATGATGCCGCAGCCAGACATGCTGCGGCTTTTGCATTCAGGGCTTTTATGTCGGGTGCTATACCTATGGCGCAGCTGCTCTGTGCCAGCGTTCGGAATCAGCTCTCTTCTACACGTTCTGTTTCTTTGGCTGGTTTCTCTCCCAAAAACTCTACCCAGGCCTTGCGGATGCACGGATAGTGCTTGGAGGCTTCCACCAGGTTCATAAAGGCGACCAGATTGCCTTCAAATCGTTTGGCCAGCGTCTTGTCCTTCAAGCTGCCATCCTCCTCAAAAGCCTGGGGCGCGATTGCCAGCGAGAACATATCGGGGTATACCCGCGTGCCCAGGTGCTCGAACGGAACACGCAGCGCCCAAAGCCCGCGGTTGCCACCCGCCATGGAGGAAGAAGCGGACAAGAGCAAGGCATGGTACTGGTGGAAGGGCTGCGGCCGGAAACGGGAGGTCCAGTCGATGATGTTCTTCAGGTTGCCGGGCATGGAGCCGTTGTACTCCGGCGATGAAATGATCATGGCATCGTTTGCCAGAATGCGTTTCTGAAACTCCCTGGCCCCATCCGGATGGAAACCGTCTACTTCCAGGTCCTGGTTAAAGGTGGGGCAGTCGAACTCGGCCATGTCAGCAAAGTCCACGGTGCCACCATGTTGCTCAATTACCTTCACGGCCAGTTTTGCCAGTATAGTATTCAAAGAGTCTTTTCGGAGTGAGGCCGAGAAAACCAGAAAACTGGTGTGCTCCCGGCTTTTATTTTGTTCTTCTGCCATGGCTATCTTTTTTTATTTTGTTAAACGGGAGCCCACTAAAAAGTTTTAAGCAGGTCGGGGCGATTGTCTGTACCAACAGATCCGAAGAGTCAGGTATAGCGCAAGGCAGCGCTGTAAGTTTCTCTACTACTATACCTGTTTGCGGAAAAGGCAACGTATAAAATACCTGTAAAACCTATACCTGCCCCAAGACCAAAAAAGCAAGCAGCATGAACGAGCTAAAAGGAGTACACCATGTCACGGCCATCACCAGCAGTGCCGAAAAGATATACGAGTTCTTCACCTATACCCTGGGCATGCGCCTGGTCAAAAAAACGGTGAACCAGGACGATATCCAGACCTACCACTTGTTCTTCGCCGATGACAAAGGCAGCGCCGGCACCGACATGACCTTCTTTGATTTTCCCGGCATTCAGAAGGGGGTGCATGGCAAGAACGAGATCGCCAAAACCTCTTTCCGGGTTCCAAACGATGCCGCCCTGGCTTACTGGGAAAAGCGCTTCGACCGTCTGAACGTGAAGCATGCTGGCGTGAAAGAGCAGTTTGGCCGCAAGACGCTCTCCTTTGTTGATTTTGACGACCAGCAGTACCAGCTTATTTCAGACGAAAATAACACAGGTATAGCGTCGGGCACACCCTGGCAAAAGGGACCTGTTCCGCTGGAGCATGCCATTACGGGTTTGGGTCCGGTATTTATCCGGATCGGGGAGTTTGACTACCTGAAGGAAATACTGGAAAAGGTCTTTCTGTTTAAAGAAACCGCGGAGGAGGGGGCCTTCCATTTGTTCCAAGTGGGAGAGGGCGGAAATGGTGCTTCTGTTATTGTTGAGCAGAACGGAAATGTGGCGATGGCCCAGCAAGGGTTTGGAACCGTGCACCACGTTGCATTCCGGGTAGAGGACCGCGCCGTGCTGGAGGAATGGATTGCCCGCATGGGCAGGATAGGACTACCTTCATCCGGTTACGTCAACCGCCATTTCTTCGAGTCGGTGTACACGCGGGTTGCGCCCGGTATTTTGTTCGAACTAGCCACTGATGGACCTGGATTTATGGGAGACGAACCCTATGAAAAGTTAGGTGAAAAATTGTCTTTGCCACCATTCCTGGAACCGAAGCGCGAAGCCATCGAGAAAATGGTGCGGCCCATCGATACAGTCAGAAGCATGAGGGAATTCTCGAAAGAGTAGTCCTCTTTTAACAGAGAGCAAAATAAACGGTGCCATTCGTCGCCCTTGCCGTAGGGTGGGGGCATGAAGATGAGTTTCCAGTCGCCTTTGAGCACGGCTTTGCACTCGGTTATCTCGAATCCCAGCACGTCAAAGTCGTTGCGCACTGGCTGCCTGGTTTCCTGTTGCAGGAAGGGTTTCAGCGAAGTGCCGTAGAGTGGCTTCAGGCCTTTCTCCTTCGGGTACGAGACATTGGCGTAGTCCAGCATGGTAGGCAGGATGTCGGTGACGTGGAGTAGTTCATCTGTCACGATGCCGCGTTTGTGCATGCGCCTGCCCGAAACGATAAAGGGCGTTTGCGTGCCGCCCTCGTAGGTGGTGAGCTTGAAGTAGGAAAGCGGCGTGTTGGCCACTTCCGCCCAGGCCCCGCCAATGGAGATGAACGAGTTGATTCTGCCCATATTCTCCAGACTGTTGTCGTATTCCGCTGCAATCGATTCCTTTGTGTTAGGCGCATAGAAATGGGGCTCTTTCGGGTTGGCCCCGTTGTCGGAGAGAAAGAAGATGATGGTGTCGTCGAACTTGTCCAGTTCCTTCAGCTTGTCGAACAGGCGGCCGAGGTTTCAGTCCAGGTTCTCGATCATGGCGGCGTAGATCTCCATTTTCCGGGCGGCTTCTCTTCGTTCAACTTCTGTTAACTCGCCCCACTGTTCAAACTCGCCGCTGCCTTCGTTCGGGGTCAGGTTCTGGGGGACCAGGCCGAGCTCCTTCATCCGCTGCAGACGCTGTTCCCGGATGGCATCGTACCCGCTATCGTAAGCCCCCTTGTACTTATCCAGCCACGCGTCAGGCACTTGCAGAGGGTCGTGGGGCGCCGTGAAGGCCAGGTAAGCGAAGAAGGGCTTGTCGTCCTGCTGCTCTGCTATGTACTGGATCATTTTGTCGGTATAGAAGTCTGAGGTGTAGAAATCTTCCGGCAGGTGCTCCACCGTCTCACCGTTTTCCGAATACTCTGTGTTTGGTTGCTCAAATTCGCTCAGGGCCCGTTGGTCGTAGAAATGGCTGACACCGCCGCCCAGAAAGGAAAAAGTGCGCTCAAAGCCCCTGTCATGAGGTCTGAAGCCGTCTAGCTCACCCAGGTGCCATTTGCCGGACATGTAGGTATGGTAGCCAGCGTCTTTCAGAATCTCAGGAATGGTCAGCACATCTTTGTTGAGGTAGCCTTCATAGCCGGGCTGCATGTACTGGTTGGTGGCGTGTGCTGTCGGCATGTTGCCCAGGCCCGCATGGTGGTTGTCGCAGCCCGACAGCAGCATAGCCCGGGTGGGTGCGCATAGTGCTGAGGTATGGAAATGGCGGAAACGCACCCCATTATCCGCCAGCTGCTGCAGGTTGGGCGTGTTGATCTCGCCGCCAAAAGGCTGGCAGTCGGAGTAGCCCATGTCATCCACTACAATGAGCAGGAAATTCGGTTGCCGTTCATGATTCATGTGATGTCGTTTGTTTTTTGTTCATAGCCTGGTGTATCTGCTTCCGTTCACCTCGCATTGATGGGCTCCCTTAGCAGGCTTTCGCCACCAAATGCAAGCTTTCAAGGTATAGGTATAATAGCCAGATCCTTCTGATATGTTACGTTGAATAAGCTGTATTCTTGCTGATTAATAAAACATTACGCGAAACCAGCGGCTTGGTGAGGAAGGCGCAAAAAGTAATGTCTGAGACAGGTCTGGTTGGGATGGTGACACTTGGCAGAGAAATGGTCACACATACTGAATGGTGGCAGTTGCAGGTATGGCTAATTGATAACTCGCCCCTAGAACACTGTTTACATAAGGAGGAAACTTTTATTAGATAATAATGTATATACAATAAATGTACATACATTTGTAATTGAAATCGATAGAATCAGTTTTAAAGGCACGTAGAGGAAACAGCATGGCACCTACAAAATGGGTGGTAGACCCAATACACAGCGAAGTGCAGTTCAGAGTAAAGCACCTGATGATCACGAGCGTAAGTGGTTACTTCCGAAACTTCAACATCGTTGCGTTCACGCCGGATGAGGATTTCAGTGAGGTGGAGGAGGTCGTTTTTACGGCCGATGTCAATTCGATCAGCACCAATAATGTGCAACGCGACACGCACCTTAAGTCACCGGATTTTTTCGACGTGGAGAAGCACAACGAGATCCGGTTTGTGGCTGATCGCTACCAGCATGTTAACGGCAGTCGCTACAAGCTACACGGCGAACTGAGCATACGCGATGTGTCCAAACCGGTGACCGTGGACGTGGAGTTTGGCGGTACAGTGGTAGACCCGTACGGCCAGACAAAGGCCGGCTTTACGGTATCCGGCAAGATCAGCCGCAAGGAATTCGGCCTTACCTGGAACGCCGTGACTGAAGCGGGCAGCGTGGTGGTGGGCGACGAGATTCGGCTCCATGCGGAAGTGCAGCTGGTGAAGCAGACGGTGTAAACTGAAATGAAAAATAATTCAATATATAAAACAGTCGTATACCTGATTATCAGGTAGATGGCGCCTAAATAATGATATCATGGAAAACAGAATAGCAGGCCTGCACCACATCACCGCCATCGCAGGTATGGCCAGGCAAAATCTGGATTTTTATACCAACGTGCTGGGCCTCCGCCTGCTCAAAAAGACGGTCAATTTCGACGATCCGGGTACTTACCACTTTTATTTTGGCGACGAGAAGGGCAGCGCCGGCACCATCCTCACTTTTTTCCCGCACGAGGGAGCCCGCAGGGGGAGCGCCGGTACCGGTATGGCCACCAACATTGCCTATGCCGTACCCGGGGGCAGCTTCGATTTCTGGATCGACCGCTTCCAGAAGCACCACGTCACCTACAACAAGCCCTCCGAAAAGTTTGGCGAGCAGTACCTGACGTTCCTGGACCCGGACGGGCTGAAACTGGAACTGGTGATCCCCAAAAAGCAGGACAATCGCACGCCCTGGGAAACCGACGAGGTGAAAGCTGCTGTCGCGACGAAGGGCTTTCACGGTGTGACCCTGACGGTACAGGATAAAGAAAAAACAGCGCAAGTATTAACCGATATCTTCGGCTATACCTTGCAGGAACAGAGCGTGAACCGCTACCGCTACGTGACAGACGCAGTCGACACGGCCAACATCATCGACCTGGTGGAACTGCCGCAAGAGCCGCGTGGCATTGGCGGGGCAGGCACCAACCACCACATCGCCTTCCGGGTGAAAAACGAGGAAGTGTTGATGCATTTTCAGAAAAAGATAGCAGACCTGGGCTACAACATCACCCAGAAGATAGACCGCAATTACTTCTACTCGCTCTACTTCCGCGAGCCGAATGGCATCTTGTTCGAGATCGCCACCGACAACCCGGGCTTTGGCATCGACGAACCTTGGGAGGAACTGGGAACCGGTTTGCTGCTACCCCCACGCTACGAGGCACGCAGAGCGGAGATCGAAGCCGCGTTGCCCAAACTTGACTAAAGTGAAATAAAGAGATTAGAGATTAACGAAAGGAAGGTATGGAGGCTTTTAGAATCACACGGGTATACGCGGACGAAAACGGCGACAGCAGGTTTGAGGATATTTCCAGAACCTTGAAACCGGAAGGGGAGATCGGATTCCTGTCAGAGGCGGAAAAAGCGGAGAGCGTCATTTTCCGGAAAGTGGTCCCTACCTACGATTACGACTTTCACACAGCACCGGCCCGGCAGTACATTGTCGTGCTGGACGTCGGCATCGAAATAGAGACCTCGCTGGGTGAGAAACGCACCTTCCGGCAGGGGGAGGTCCTGCTGCTGGAGGACACGACCGGCAAAGGCCACAAAACCCGAAACCTGCAGGAGGCCGTCCGCAGCTCTATTTTTATTACCCTCGCCTAAGGTATAGCTAGGCATCCGAAGAATAACTCTAAGAAGCAATGACATGGAGATAGAGGTAAAAGATAATCCGGCCCAGAACAGGTTCGAGACCACTGTAGAAGGCCATACCGCGGTGATCGAGTATAAGCTGAAGCCCGGCGTGATGACCGTGCTGCATACCGAGGTGCCGAAAGAAATGGAAGGCCAGGGTATAGCCGGGGCCATGACCAGGTATGCACTGGAGCACATTGCCGCCAACAAGCTGGAACTGGTGCCGCTGTGCCCCTATATGCGAGCCTTTCTTAAAAAGCATCCGGAGTACCAGCACCTGGTGCGCAAAGAATCGGCCAAAAACGAGTAAGTATAATCCAAAGCGCTCATGACTCACAATCTGAACTTCAAAGGCGAGAAAGTAGTGCCGGTGCGGGATGGGCAGACGATTCTGCAGGCTTCGCTGGATGCCGGTATTCCGCACTACCATGCCTGTGGTGGGAAAGGGCAATGCACCACGTGCCGTGTGCTGGTGCTGGAAGGGCAGGACAAGCTGACGCCGCCCACCGCTCCAGAGCAGATCATCAAGAGAGTGAAGAAGTTTCCGGACAATGTGCGGCTCGCCTGCCAGTCGCAGGTAAAAGGAGACGGGGTGGCCGTGCAACGGCTGATCCGGGATGCGGTGGACCGTCATATTTTTGTGGATGAAACCGAAGAGAACATGACCTCGGTGATCGGGGAGAGCCGTAAGCTGGCGCTTTTTTTCATCGACATCCGCGACTTCACACCTTTCGTCGAGAAGAGCCTGCCCTTCGATGTCATCCACGTCATGCGCCGTATCTTTGCACTGTACAAAAATGCCATCGCCCAGTACGACGGTGAAATTATCGACACGGCCGGTGATGGGCTTTATGTTGTCTTCGGGCTGAACAGCAAGATCAGGGAAGCCACCGAATCGGCTGTGCTGGCCGGGCTCAAGATCCTGTCCGATCTGCGGATCTTTAACAACACCTACATGCGGCCTTATTTCAACCATACCTTTGAGGTAGGTATAGGTGTGCACGTGGGCAGGGTGATCGTCGGAAACGTAGGGATAGGACTGAGCCAGAACCTCACGGTGATGGGCTTTCCGGTAAACATCGCCGCCCGGCTGCAGGCGGCCACCAAAGAGCTGAACAACAGCTTCGTGATCTCGGCCGTCGCCTACCGCCTTCTCCGGAAACCACCTTACGCCGTGGGCTGCGACTACCTGAATCTGAAAGGCGTGAGCACGCCCTACGAAGTGAAACTGATCGGGAAGCCCTACGAGTCGAAGGACGCTGCTGTCCTCGCCAGAACGATACAGGAGTAAGGCCTCGTTAATAGTTACTCAAAACCGTTAACAAGGCCTTAGCAAAAGGTATAGCGCCTCAAGGTATAGCGATTCTAGGAACTTGCCTTGGCTACCGCTTTTTTCACGGCCGGGGCCACCACGGTCCCGAGGAGCTCGATGCAGCGCATCAGTTTGTCGTGTGGCAAGGTACCTACGCTGATGTGCAACAGGAAGCGGGTATTGCCGAACAGCTCGTACTCGTACAGGATCTTGTCGATCACCTGCTGCGGACTGCCCACCAGCAAAGAACCCTTCGGCCCGCGCATGGCTTCGTAATGCTCCCTGTTCATAGGCGACCAGCCCCGTTCCCGCCCCAGCTTGCTCATGACGTAGGCATAAGGACCGTAATATGTATCGGCCGTCTGCTGCGCATCGTCCCCGACAAACCCATGCGAATTAATGGCCAACTGAAGCTTGGCGGGGTCATGGCCGGCTTTTTTGTAGGTCTCTTTGTAGAGGTTGGTGAACGGCACAAAACGCTCCGGCTCGCCGCCAATGATGGCCAGCGCCATGGGCAAGCCATGCGTAGCCGCCCGCACCACAGACTGCGGTGTGCCGCCGACCGCCACCCAGATCGGCAGTTCCTGCTGGTAGGGCCTGGGGTATACGCCACGGTTATCAATGGCTGGGCGGTGTTTGCCCTCCCACGTTATCTTCTCGCTTTTGTTGAGTGCTATCAGCAATTCCAGTTTCTCGGAGAACAAGGTATCGTAGTCTTTCAGGTCGTTACCGAAAAGCGGAAAAGACTCGATGAAGGAACCGCGGCCTGCCATGATCTCGGCCCGGCCTTCGGATAACAGGTCCACATGCGCGAAGTCCTGGAAGACGCGAACCGGGTCGTCGGAGCTGAGGACGGTGACGCCGCTGGATAACTTGATGTTTTTGGTCTTAACAGCCGCCGCTGCTAGTATGACAGCCGGTGAGGAAACGATGTAGTCGGAGCGGTGGTGCTCCCCAACGGCAAAAACATCCAGGCCCACCTGGTCTGCCAGCTCTATTTCTTCCATCAGGTTGCGCATTCTTTCGGCAGGCGGCAGCAGTTTTCCGGTATAAGGATCCGGGGTATTCTCGACGAAGGTGGTTATTCCGATTTCCATAGGGTAGCTTTCAAGAGTTTCATACAAACTTTAAATTACGTAATATAGCCAAATGGAGCGGCCTTACCTAAATTCCTGTTTGCCTTGCTGCCTGCCGTGCAATGCGACAATTTAAAACATGGAGGAGAAACGATTTTACAAAGGGCTTTACGGCTCCAACACCATCGAATTTGCGAAAGGGCTCATCCACGTGCATCCCTTCGGGGAGATCGGTAAGCAGCACCAGGGACAGGTAAAGCTGCACGCACACCATAATTTTCTGCAGATCTTTCTCGTACAGCAGGGCCACACCGAGTTTCATTCCGGATCGGAAAAACGCACCATTCAGGCGCCCGCCTTCATCCTCGTTCCCAAAAACATCGCCCACGGTTTTCTGCATCTCACCGATGTTTCGGGCTGGATCATCAACCTGGCCGACACGGTGCTGGAGCATATGCTGCAGCGGGAGGCCGATGTGATTTTCGGGATGGAGGAAATTCATGTGGTGTCGGTCACGGAGGAGGAGCCCGCCACCATGGAAGTTTTTGAAACTATGCAAAAGTGTGTGGACGAGTACAACAGCCAATTCCCGGGCCGCCTCCTGATGCTGCAATACCTGGTCGGGCAGATGCTGGTGCAACTCTACCGCATCTCGCTGGGCGGTAGGCAGACCTTCTTTTCTTCTTCTAATGTAAGCAAGGTATACTTCCGGCGCTTCCAGCAGCTGATCCGGGCAGAGGGCACCTACAAGAAAACGGTAGAAGAGTACGCCCGCGACCTCTTTATCTCCACTGGTCACCTGAGCCGCGTCTGCAGAAGCATCGCCAACCAATCCCCCAAAGACATCCTGATCGACTATTTCATCACCAAAGCCCAGTTGGCGCTTTCGGATGTGGACAGCAACATTGCTGATATTTCCTACTCCCTCGGCTTCGACGACCCCGCCTACTTTGCCCGGCTATTCAAGAAAAAGACCGGTCTGACACCGCTTGGATTCCGCAAAAAGATTGGCGTAAAGCGTACCTGAGCTGCTTTGCCGGTCGCCATCTTAGTGTCGGTACAGGCCTACTATGCCTCCATGCTGGGCAGCGTGAATGGCAGGCTATACCTGACCGGGGTCAGCGAAGAAGTGAACCGGGAGGTGATGCAATCCGACAAATTATGCCTGAACGGACCGGTGAAAGCCTTTGAGGTATAGCCCGAACTCGGTCTTTCCACCCACAACGCGGTAGTTGATGCCGAAGCCTGTCTGGTGGAGTGTGAGCCGCGAGTCAATTAGCCCTTGTCTCTTGTCCTACAGGCTAAGACGATTAGAGCCGCCTTTCTTGTCCTATCAAATAACATCTACCTGTTGCCTTTTACATAAAGTGCATCGAGAGGCGCAGTATGTTCGATTCGTCTTGTTAAAAACGAAAAAGTCCTATCTATGGGGGCGCTGTGCGAGTAGATTTGTAATACTTAGTGAGTGATTACTTTCCTGGGTAAGTGCGCGCTCATTTTTATTTATACTCGTACATCTAACCATATGAAAGACATACAGATAGAGCGAATTGAGTCCTTCATTGTCGACCTGCCCACCATCCGCCCACACCACTTGTCGATGGCCGTAATGCGCAACCAGACCATGGTGATCGTGCGCCTGTTTTGCAGTGACGGCATCGAAGGGATTGGCGAGGCAACCACCATTGGTGGTCTCAGCTATGGAGACGAGTCGCCGGAAGGTATGAAGCTCACCCTGGACACTTACATGGCTCCCTTGCTACAGGGAAAATCTGCGCTGAGCGTCAATGCCATCATGGCTTTGCTGGATAGTCACATCAAAGGAAACAACTTCGTGAAGTCGGCCATCGAAACCGCCTTACTGGACGCGCAGGGCAAACGGCTGGGCGTGTCGGTTGCCACGCTGCTCGGCGGGGCCGTGACCGATACCTTGCCTGTGCTTTGGACGCTAGCCAGTGGTGATACCGAGCAGGATATAGCCGAAGCCCATGCGCTCTTGAAAGAGGGCCGACACTACACCTTCAAACTAAAGATAGGTCGCAACGACTGGAAAACCGACGTGCGCCACGTGAGCGCCATCAAAGAGGCAGTTGGTCCGGAGGTGAAGGTGACCGTGGATGTGAACCAGGCCTGGTCAGAAAGCATCGCCAAACAAGGTATAGCCCTGCTGCAGGAAGCAGGCATCGACCTGATCGAACAACCCATCATCAAAACGAATTTCGACGGACTGGCCCGGCTCACGCGGTACTTCACCGTGCCGATCATGGCCGATGAAGCGGCCGGAACCGTGTCGGATGCCTTTAAGCTCGCCAAGATAGGAGGGGGCAGCGTGTTTGCCCTGAAGATCGCCAAAGCGGGCGGCTTGACCAACATTCAAAGGCAGGCGGCCATTGCCCAGGCCGCAGGCATCAGCCTGTACGGCGGCACCATGCTGGAGGGCACGGTGGGCACCGTGGCATCGGCGCAGGTTTTCAGCACACTGCCACACCTCGAATGGGGCACCGAGCTCTTTGGCCCGCTGCTGCTAACAGAGGATATCGTCAAGACCAGGCTGACCTACCAGAACGGCGTCCTGCAGCTTCCGCAGGGACCGGGTCTGGGTATAGAGCTGGATATGAATCAGGTAAACAAATTCAAAAGAAAATAAGCCATGCTATTTCACGTGCACATGACAGTGGATATCCCGCTGGATTTAGACAAAGCCTATGTCGAGAATCTAAAGGCAAAGGAAAAGGCGCTCTCGCAGGAACTGCAACAGCAGGGCAAGTGGACGCACATCTGGCGCATCGTTGGCCAGTATGCCAACATCAGCATCTTTAACGTGGACAGTGCCGGCGAGCTGCACGACATTCTGATGTCGCTCCCACTCTACCCGTTCATGCAGGTAGAAGTCACGGCCCTGTGCCAGCACTACTCCTCTGTTAAAAACGAGGAAGAAGCCCACTAAAAAAAATCCCCCAGAACCTTAAAGCAAATTAACCTAAACCTTAATACAACCCGATTATGGAAAGACATGAAATTGACAAAGTAGTTGAAAGAATAGCATCAACAGAAGCCACTGGTAAAGGCTCCGAGCGGATCAAAGAGATCGTCAACCGCTTGACCACCGACCTGTTCTACGCCATCGAAGACCTGGACATTCAGCCGGAGGAGATCTGGAAAGCGGTGGACTGGCTGACCACCACTGGCAAGAACAACGAGTGGGGCCTAGTGGTGGCCGGTATCGGGCTGGAGCATTTCATGGACCTGCGCATGGATGAGGCTGAGGCCAAAGCAGGTATAACGGGCGGTACGCCAAGAACGATCGAAGGTCCGCTCTACGTGCCCGGCTCGCCGGAATCGGTGGGTTATGCCGAGTTGGAGACCGAGCCCGAGGTAGGAGGCGAGCGCCTCTACATGCAGGGGCAGGTGCTGGATGAAGACGGCAAGCCCGTGCCAAACGCAAAAGTGGAGGTATGGCACTGCAACCTGCGCGGCATGTACTCGATGTTCGACACCTCGCAGCCTCCCTTCAACCTTCGCCGGGCCATCATTACTGACGAAAACGGGCGCTATCGGTTCAAAAGCATATTGCCGGTCGGCTACAGCTGTCCTCCGCGCGGCGCGACAGACCAAATGCTGAAAGCCATCGGCCGCCATGGCAGTCGTCCGGCACACATCCACTTTTTCGTCTCAGCGCCTGGCTTCCGCAAACTAACCACACAGATCAACATAGAGGGTGACCCGCTGATTTGGGATGACTTTGCCTTCGCTTCCCGTCCGGAACTGGTGCCGCACATTACGCGCTACAATGCCCAGGAAGCCAAAGAGAAGTTCAACATCGACGAGCCTTTTGCCTCCATTGATTTCGATTTCCATATCCACGAAGAGCGGGAGGGCGTGTTCTCCAGCGAGATCGAGCGCACCCACGGTCCTGCACAACCCTAAAACCTCTGCATTATGCCGATTCTGAAAATCGCAGACAACGACTGTTTCTATACCTACGAGGCACTGGGGCACGATGACACCATTGTGTTCTCCAACTCGCTGGGTACGGACCTGAGTATGTGGGATGCAGTTGCGCACAAGCTCAGGGACCACCTGAACATCCTGCGCTACGACACCCGCGGCCATGGCCAGAGCACCATCGGTTCCGATACAGTGAGCATCGCGGAGCTGGGGCAGGATGTGGTCGCGCTGTTGGATCATCTGCAGCTGGACAAGGTATACTTCTGCGGGCTCTCGATGGGCGGGCTGATCGGGCAGTGGCTCGGCATCCACCATCCGGAGCGGTTCAAGAAGATCATCGTTGCCAATACGGCTGCCAAAATCGGTACCGCCGAGGGTTGGAACGCCCGCATTGCCCAGGTGAAGGAGCACGGACTGGAGAGCATATTAGACGGCACGGCGCAGCGCTGGTTTACCCCAGTCTTCCGCGAAAAACATCCGGAAGTGGTGAATGATGTGCTGCAAAAGTTCACCAAAACCTCACTGCAGGGCTACATAGCCAACTGCGCGGCAGTGCGCGAGGCCGATTTCAGGAAAGAACTGCAAAAGCTGCGTGTTCCGACCCTGGTGATCAGCGGCACACAGGACGAAGTGACCACTCCCGCAGACGGCGAATTTCTGGCCAGCAGCATCCCCCGCTCCCGGCACGTGCAGCTGAATGCCAACCATTTGTCGAGTGTGGAGCTACCTGCCGAGTTTGCCAGGGATGTGCTGTACGCCGCCAAAAACGAGGGCGACTTTTATTTAAAAATATACCAGTGATATAAACATGAAATCGGTACCACAGATAAGCCTTGAAGAAGCCGTTGCTTTGGTAAAGGACGGTGATATTTTGCTACAGGGCGGCTTCGGGATGACTGGCAATCCGGTGCATTTGATGCACGCTCTTGCCGAGACCGGCACGAAAAACCTGACCTTTATCGGCAACAATGTAGGCGAGGTAGGTATAGGCGGCGGCAGATTGCTGCGCAATGGGCAAATCAGAAAAATGATCGGTTCCTTCTTTACCAGTAACCCCGAGGCGGTGAAAGCCGCACAGGACGGCGAGGTGGAATACGAGCTGTTGCCCCAGGGTACGCTGGCCGAAGCCATCCGGGCAGGCGGCGCAGGTATAGGCGGCTTCTATACGCCCACCGCAGCAGGCACCGAGCTGGCTAAAGGACGTGAAACGAAATTGATCCAGGGCAGGGAGCAGGTTTTTGTGGAAGGCATCCGCGGCAATGTGGCCTTCATCCGCGCCTGGCGGGCCGACACCGCCGGCAACCTGAGCTACCGCATGACGGAGCAGAACTTTAACCGCGCCATGGCCACCGCCGCCGATCTGGTGATAGCCGAAGTAGAGGAAATTGTGCCGGTTGGAGAAATCGCGCCGGAGCATGTGCACACGCCGGGCTCTTATGTCGATTACCTCGTGCAGGCCACGCTCACGCTGGAGGACCTGGGTTCTTCTGCCTCGGTGGAGTCCTCGCGCAAGGTGAGCGAAAGGCGCATGAACATGGCCAAGCGCGCTTTGAAGGAGCTGAAGCGGGGTGATGTGGTGAACCTGGGCATTGGCATTCCGACGCTGGTGGCCGACCTCATCACACCGGAAGACGGCATCGTGATGCACACCGAAAACGGCATGCTGGGCGTGGGGCCCTCTCCAAAGGACGGCGGCGGCGCCATGGACTACCCGGTCAACGCCGGCAAGATCCCGGTGACTGCGTTGCCGGGTTCCAGTTATTTCGACAGCGCCGACTCCTTTGCCATGATTCGTGGCCGGCACGTTGACATTGCCGTGATGGGCGGATTGGAAGTGGACGAGCAGGCCAACCTGGCCAACTGGGCCGTGCCGGGGCAGCCTCTGCTGGGTGTGGGCGGCGCCATGGACCTGGCCTCGGGTGCCAAAACGCTCATCATCACAATGACCCATACCAACAAAGACGGTTCTCCGAAAGTGGTTCCGACCTGTGCCTTGCCTCTCACTGCCTTAAAAGCGGTGGACATGATCATCACGGACCTGGCGGTTTTCCGGTTTATCGAGGGGCAATTGACGCTGACCGAACTGATGCCGGGGGCTAGCCTGGAAGAGGTGCGGGCCAAAACCAGCGCAAAATTCAAAGAGGCGCTCGAGGCATAGGCTGGCCACGCGCCACCCGATCATGTAGAGGAGAACAGCACATATGGCAGACAGCAGGTATAGCTTTGACGTGGACGTGGTCCTGTACATCATCCGGTGTACCATTGGCTTCCTGATCGGCTTTTCGCTATACCTGGCTTTCCCAAAGTATGAACTCTACTGGACGATGCTCTCCATTCTGCTTGTGCTTTCGCCGGAAATAAGGGACTCCTCCCGACTCACCGTTGAGCGCGTCAAATCTAACCTGATCGGGTCGAGCGTCGGCTTGCTATGTGTGATGCTGCCTGTGCCCCAGGTGGTGATGATGGTGCTAGGCATTGCCGTCTCCATCCTGATCTGCCACTTTTTTAACCTGATGGGGGTGGCCCGGACGGCCGTGGTCGCACTCGTGATCGTGGTGATACACGAGCAGGAAACCATGTCCAACTGGGCAGGGGTGGAGCGTTTTATATGTGTCGCGTTGGGTTGTGTGATCGGATATGGCGTGTCCAGTGCAACCTCGTTTTTGTCTGATAAGCTGAAGAGGAACTAAGCAGTAAAATTTTAAAATCATGAGCAAAGAAGCCTATATCATAGATGGCATCAGAACCCCGGTTGGGAAGATCGGGGGTATACTTTCACCCATCCGCGCCGACGACCTGGCGGCGATGGTCATCCGGGAGCTGGTTTCACGCAATCCGGCCATACCCAAAGAGGCGGTGGACGATGTGATTCTGGGTTGTCACAACCAGGCCGGGGAAGACAACCGGAACGTGGCCCGCATGGCCGGTCTGCTGGCTGGCCTGCCGGTAACGGTACCGGGCGAAACAGTCAACCGCCTGTGCGCATCCGGTATGTCGGCCATCATCCATGCGGTGCGGGCCATCAGGTCGGGAGACGGTGATGTGTTTATAGCCGGAGGCGTGGAGCACATGACGCGTGGCCCTCTGGTGATTTCCAAACCCAGCAAAGCCTTCGGCCACGACTCCGAGATGCATGACTCCAGTTTCGGCTGGCGCTTCATCAACCCCAAAATGGAGGAGGTATACGGTACCGACCCCATGGGCGTGACAGCCGAGAACCTGGCCGAAATGTACAATATCTCGCGCGAGGACCAGGACAAGTTCGCTTACCACTCGCAGATGAAAGCGGCCAAAGCGCAGGAAAACGGCACGATGGCAGAAGAGATCATGCCCGTTGAGATTCCGCAGCGAAAAGGCGAACCTGTGGTTGTGTCGAAAGACGAATTTGTAAGACCCAACACTACCCTGGAAGCATTGGCTAAACTGAAACCCGCTTTTAAAGCCAATGGCACCGTAACAGCCGGCAACGCCTCTGGTCTGAACGACGGCGCGGCCGCCACATACATTGTATCGGGTGAGGCTGTGAAGAAATATAACCTCACCCCGCTGGCCCGCATAGTGAGTTCGGCAGTGGCCGGTGTGGAGCCCCGCATCATGGGCATCGGCCCCGTACCCGCCACCGAAATGGCGTTGCAGCGCGCAGGCTTAAGCATGGACGACATGGACATCATCGAGCTGAACGAAGCATTTGCGGCCCAAAGCCTGGCCTGCACCCGCGCCTGGGGGCTGGCAGACGATGACGAACGCCTCAACGTGAGCGGTGGCGCCATCGCCCTTGGGCACCCGCTGGGTATGTCAGGCACACGCATTGTGTACACCGCGGCCCTTGCCCTGAAAAGAATGCAGAAACGCTATGCGCTGGCCACCATGTGCGTGGGAGTAGGGCAGGGCTACGCAACTATTCTGGAAAGGGTATAATCCCTGCTCACTTTTGTTGAGATTGATGTTTAATACGTGATCCGGAGATCGGGAAACAGCCTGTCGGCATGCCGGCACGCTGTTTTTCTTTAGGGCGACACATGCCGGACGAAAATAGGTTCGCCGTGCTATACCTTTCAGGATGCCACGGGCACGGCAGGTATAGCAGCAACAAGAGGCTATACCTGCGGCAGCAACATGGTGGAAGCGTTTCTGAAGCCGGTCGTCGCATTTCTGCCATATAGGTGTGACTCAACTGACTGTGCTTCAGGACGTATACCCTTCTGTATATTCCCCATCCACTACTTGCTGCACCGCCACCCCTGCGCAGTTCCATTTCAATTAACCCTGACCATACCCCAGGCAACAGGTATGGCCTGGACTAACCTTTCTCAAAATCTGTAGTTCCATGAAACGAATTCTTCTGTTAATCTTGGCAGTTTGGTGGGCTGGTGGCGTCCAGGGCCAGACCAAACAGGCTAACGCAGCGCGGAAAAGCAAGGCGGATGCGGCCTGGGTGAAAAATATACCTGTTGAAGAAGTGATAAAGTGGCGGCGGCACATTCATCAAAACCCGGAGATATCCTTTAAGGAGGAGCAAACCAGCAAATATGTGGAGGATGTGCTCAAGTCAATGGGCAACATAGAGGTTAGCAGGCCCGCCAAGACAAGCGTGATCGGTGTGTTGAAAGGCGCCAAGCCCGGCAAAACGGTTGCTTTCCGGGCCGACATGGATGCCCTGCCGATGCAGGAGGAGACCGACTTGCCCTTTAAGTCGAAGAACGACGGCGTGATGCACTCCTGCGGCCACGACGCCCACACGGCCATGCTGCTCGGAACTGCCGCCACCCTGTCCAGAATGCAGAAAGAGCTGCCGGGAACCGTGTATTTCATTTTTCAGCACGCAGAGGAAACACCGCCCGGCGGGGCGATCGACGTCATCAATTCCGGTGCGCTGAAGGGCGTGGAAGCCTTTTTTGGGATGCATGTGCTGCCCGATTTCCCGGCCGGCCATGTCGGCATTTTGCCGGTGGGCGCTGCCTCCACTGCGCAGGACATCTTTAACCTGAACATCATCGGGAAGGGGTCGCATGGCTCGATGCCGCATCTGGGGATAGACCCGATCGTGGTAGGGGCCGCCATTGTCAGTGCCTTGCAAACTGTTGTGTCCCGAAACGTAGAGCCGGGAGAGATGACGGTGGTCACCATCGGTAAATTTCAGTCGGGTGATGCCTTCAACGTGATCGCAGACAGGGCAGAACTGGCTGCCAGTATCCGCACCACGTCCGATAAAACCAGAAAGCAGGTGGAGGAGAGAATAAAGGAAATAATTGAGAGCATTACGAAGGCGTATGGCGCTACCTACGAGTTGGACTACATCAACACCTACCCGGCCATACAGAATGATGAAGCCCTCAACGCCCACGCGAGGAAAAGTGCAGTTGCCGCCCTGGGGAAGGAGCAGATTTTCGACGCCCCGATGATGACAGCCAGCGAGGACTTTGCCTACTACAGAAAAATTGCCCCCGTCAGTTTTATGACGCTCGGCATCGGGAAAGGCCCAGCAAACCATAACCCTGGATTCACGGTGGAAGAAAGCGCCCTGCAAAACGGGGTGAAAGCCCAGGTGCAAATCATCCTGGACTACCTAAATAAATAAGAGCCGGCTTTGTGGCGAGGGGCAGGTATAGGTTATCTAGTTAGCAACCGTCTTTAAAGCGCAGTGACAGGGTATAGGAGCAGTTCTGACATGAACTGGGATGCCGTAAAATAACCAGGAACCTGGGATACCGTTGGTATTAATGCCATGGTATGGGCAGGGGTGAAGTGCATCAGGTATAGCGAAAGTGGAGGTGTATTTTAAATGATATTGAATATGAAAAAGCTGGAAAACAAAGTGATTGTCATCACCGGAGCTGCTATGGGCCTGGGCTTGGCTGCGGCGCAGGAAGCAGCCAAACAGGGCGCGCAGCTGTCGCTGGTTGATTATAACGAGAAAGCCCTGGGGGAGGCGAAGCAAGCCATCTTGCAGGAATACCCTGATGCAAAAGTGATCACCGTCACGGCCGATGTTTCGAAAGAAGAGGAAGTGAAAAGATATGTGGATGAAACGGTGAAGGCCTTTAACCGCATCGACGGCTTTTACAATAACGCCGGCATTGAGGGGAAGCAGGCCTTGATGACGGAGTACGACATAGCGGTATTCAGGAAAGTGATTGACATTAACCTGATGGGTGTGTTTTACGGCATGCGGTACATCATTCCCATCATGCAAAAGCAACAGTACGGTCGGATCGTAAACGTGGCTTCTGTGGGCGGTATAAGAGGCGTCTTGAACCAAACCCCTTATGTGGCCAGTAAGCACGCCGTTTCGGGCATGACCAAAAATGCTGCGCTGGAATTTGGACGCCACGGTATCATCACCAATGCCATTGCGCCCGGTGCCATCCTAACGCCCATGGTAGCCGAAGCTTTCCGGCAGGTAAACCCTGACGACCCCAAAGCCGCCGAAACCGAATATGCAAAAGCCAATCCGACCAAACGCCTGGGACTGCCCGAGGAAGTGGCAAAAGTTGTTATTTTTCTTTTGAGCGAAGATGCATCTTACGTAAACGGACAGACCATTGCCATTGATGGCGGGGAGTCTAATAGCTACGGCTTTGTTTAACAGGAATTCTTAAAACCTTTTCTTCCGGTGCCCTGAAAAAGGCTTCACACTATTTCTATCTATGTCAGCAACGAACAAGACCATCTGGACTTTCGGCCACTCAACCAGAAGCCCGGAGGAATTTGTGGCAGCGCTAAAGTCGTTTCAGATCGAGGTGCTGGTGGACGTGCGCCGCTACCCCGGTTCTAAAAAGTATCCTCACTTCAATGTGTCGGCATTGGAGACCTACCTGCCCGAAGCCGGCATCCACTACATGCCCGAGCAGAAACTAGGAGGCCGCCGCAAGCCCCGGCCCGACTCACCCCATACCGTCTGGCGAAGCGAGTCCTTTCGCGGCTATGCAGACTATACTGAAACCAGCGAATTTGAAGCAGGTATAGCGGAGCTGACGGAAGTTGCGCACCAGAAGCGAGTTGCTTACATGTGTTCCGAAGCCGTGTGGTGGCGGTGCCACCGTGCCATCATCTCAGACTACCTTAAAGAAAGAGGCTGGACCGTGCTGCACATCATGGACGAAGGTATAGCGAAAGAACATCCGTATACCGCTGCGTACCTCGAAATGCATCCCGACAAGGTATAGCCTCCTGCTTTTTTTATTCAGCGGCCCTTATCTTGTTTTATCCTCGAAACTCGGTATAGGTATATCTCCGAGGATGGATTCGTTTTTCATCCTGAGTGAGCCTTCTGCTTTTCCTTTTTTCTCCATCAATCAGAAATCCAAAATCAGCCTAGCGTCTTTTTCGCACACTTGGAGATGAGCAGGCCCGGCACAGCCAGTATGACGCCTTGATCATTCGGAGGAGATGTTTTTGAAGCTGTTTACGGGAACTTACAAGTACCCAGGTATAAACGGAGCGCATCCGGCGAAAGGGAATGTAACTCTAGCAGGCAGCTTTTAACTAGCCACCTGCAGTAGAAATGTTTTCGCAGTTATCAGCAGCAATATCGAGCAGGTTGTATACCTGATCACAGACAGGGTGGGATAGGTATACTGTAGCCAGAACCACTTGCCTATCGAAGCGGTATAATATGTAAATAGCTGGGAATGAAGTAAAAACTGCTCGACAGGTATAGGTATAAACCAGTCAACTGCCAGGCCTTACAGCACGAAAAATAAACAACCAACAGATGCCCAACATCATTGCCACTGCCGAAGCCGAGAATACTGGGGAGATGTATACAACGACGCTTCAGACGAACCGGCATACGCTCATAGCCGATGAACCGCTCGACCTGGGCGGCCAGGACCTGGGGCCCGGTCCCGGCGACTTCCTGTGTATGGCGCTGGCCTCCTGTATGGTGATCACCCTCCGGATGTACATAACCCGCAAAGGCTGGGAGATAGGCCGGATTAATGCAAAAGTGAACCTGGTAAAAAGTCCCGATACTGCCACCGGCGCGAACACATTTTATTGCAGCGTGTCTTTCAGCGAAAAACTGACAGCAGAGCAACATGGCAAGCTGTGTAAAATAGCGAAAGCCTGTCCACTGCACCGCCTGCTGAACAGACCCAGCAATATCATCACCTTACTGGAGTGACCAAGCCAACCAAAAATACTGCCTATGAAAACAACATGGCCTACGCTGTCCTTTAAAGAGGCTCAGAAAACGTATGAAACGCTACACCTGTGGACGCAGATCGTGGGAAAGATCAGACTGATTAAAACGCCCTGGATCAACCATTCCTGGCACGTCACACTCTATGTCACACCCAGCGGCCTCACCACCTCCGATATGGTGGACGGGGAGAAGCATTTTCAGCTGGACTTCGACTTCATACGCCACCAACTACAGCTCAAAACCAGTGCAGGCGAAACACACAGCATCGACTTAAAAGAAGGTCTGTCGGTGGCGGGGTGCTATCAGCAGCTACTGGATGCGCTTCAGCGAGTAGGTATACGGGCGGACATTTACCCGGTGCCGAATGAACTGGAAGACCCTATTCGCTTTGATGAGGATGAAACCCATGCCACCTACGACCCGGAACACGCAGCAGCTCTGCACCAGGCCTTGCTCCGGTCGCATGCGGTGTTTAACCGGTTCCGGGCTGGCTTCAGGGGCAAGAGCAGTCCGGTGCATTTTTTCTGGGGCAGCTTCGACCTGGCCGTGTCGCGCTTCTCAGGCCGCGACGCTCCCAAACACCCCGGCGGCAGTGCCCAATCTGCCGGACTGGGTAGCCCAGGAGGCTTATTCCAGAGAGGTTTGCAGCTGCGGCTTCTGGCCTGGAAACGAGGCATTTCCGCATGCGGCGTTTTACAGTTACATTTATCCGGAGCCGGAAGGGTATAAGGATGCCCGCATTAAACCTGAGCAGGCCTACTACCACCCGGAACTTCGGGAGTTCGTGCTGCCTTACGATGCCGTTCAGAAGGCAGAAGATCCGGAAGCCACGCTGATGGACTTCCTGCAAAGCACTTACGAAGCGGCTGCCGATCAGGCCAAATGGGATCGGAAAGCGTTGGAGCAGGAAGACGTTGCCAAACGGAGAAAATCAGATCATGCGGCGTACAAGCAGGTAGATAAAGAGCATTAAAACACCTGATGGGCGCATTACTGATCGCTATTGTCTTGCTTTCCTTTCTCACGCACCTGTTTCAAGGCCGTTCCCCAGCTCACCAACTGATCGAGTAAGGTGTTCAACTTTTTCTCGTGGAAGGAGGCTGGTTTGAAAACGCTGTAATTTTCAAAGTCGGTGAAGAGCGACAGGGCTACCTGCTCCCGCACGTCGGCCATCTGCAGCTCGGCCATGGTGGCGCGTAGGTGCTCCACAGACCGGGCTCCTCCTGCGTTGCCATAGGCCACGAACCCGGCGGCTTTGTTGTTCCACTCTTTATACAGGAAATCGAGGGCATTTTTGAGAGCCGCCGGCACCCCGTGGTTGTACTCCGGGGTAACGAACACAAAAGCGTCGAAGGGGTCTATCCGGGCAGACCAGTCTTTTGTGTGCTGCTTGGTATACTTCTGCATGGCGGGCGAGTTGGGCTCATCCAGCAGGGGCAGGTTCACTTCCAGCAGGTCGATCAGTTCGTAGGTGGCGTCGGTTCGTTTGGACGCTATTTCGTACACCCATTTTCCGACCGCTTCGCCGTTTCGGCCCGGGCGCGTGCTTCCAATAATGATGGCTACTTTTATCATACCTTATGCGTTGTATTTGGTGCTACAGTCAGTTTTCAGTTGTATACGCGGGAACCGACTTTGTATCCGACACAAGGTATAGGTATAGCGAAAACCTCGATTTGGAGCTATTACCGGACCTTCCGTGAAAAGTACGTAGCGCCCACGCTGGCCGCGACAACGCAGCTGATGGACAGCCATTGTTTCAGGCTCAGGTATTCATCCAGGAACAGCAAACCGGAGAGGGCGGCAAAAGCCGGGTGCAGACTCATTAGAATGCCAAAGGTCTTGGGCGGCAGCTGGCGCAGGGCACCGATCTCCAGGGTATAAGGTATGGCGCTGGTCAGGAGCGCGACGGCCACACCGAGCAACAGCAGCGGCACCGTAACGGCCGCTAGGTCGCCGCTGAAAATGCCAAAAGGGAGCACGAAGAGGGAGGCAAAAAGCATCCCCACTCCAACGGCATCACTGCCTTTCATCACCTTCGCAACCTTACCGCCTAGCACAATGTAACCCGCCCACAGGGCGCCGGCCCCAACAGCCAGACCTGCGCCTAACAAATCCACGTTGTTGTTCTGCCACGGGGCGATCAAAGCTATACCTGAGCAGGCAAGCAGCACCCAAAGCAGGTCCAGCTTTTTTCGGGAGCCCAGCAGCGCCAGCACCAGCGGCCCGGTAAACTCCAGGGTAACGCCTAGGCCCAGCGGGATGCGCTGGATGGCAAAGTAGAACACCAGGTTCATGGCGCCGAGGCAGGTACCATAGGCCAGGCAGTAGAGCCACTGCTTTTTGGTCACCTTCAAGAGGTTAGTTCTGAAAAATGCCAGCAGGATGAGCGTTGAGAAGCCGATGCGCAAGGAGGCCGTGCCACTGGCCCCCAGCACAGGGAAGAGATACTTGGCAATGGAGGCGCCGCCCTGCACGCTGATCATAGCCAGCAATACGGCAGGTATAGCCGGTATAACTATTTTCTTATTTGGTAAATGTAACATGATTCGGATTGGTGTATGGCAGCTGCATTTCAGGCAACACTCTTTAAAAGAGAAAGGCACGCAAAACAAGCTGGAAAATGGGTGTAGGCGCTCTTGGAAGGGCTATTTATTAGAAAATGGCGTTAACATACGTGAAACGAGAAAACGCTTAAGCTGCAGGCAAAACAGGGCAAGGTGGGGAAGCGAAATAAAGGTGAAAAGCCATAATCTATCATTACGGTGCAAAGGTGAGGATGATTCCCTGAAATTCCAATTGAAGCGTAGGAAGTTGCTTTGAACCAGTTGAAGAAGCTGACGCAGGCTATACCTGACGGGGACGTCAATTAAGGGAGTTTATCAATTCTCTGATCCCGCCTTGTTTCATGACGCCTCTTGTATACCTTGGCCAGCTTTGTAGCTCGTCTAGTTCACCGACCAGGTATAGTACAAAGTCCACTGATTGCCAAGTTATTGATTCAAGATACAAATTTACAGAGAATGAAGCGAAGGTATAAAAACGCAAACAGGCTGGCTGGAAAAGCAGAGCGATGTGTCAGGATTGAAATACAAAAGCCCCTTAGTCTAGACTAAGAGGCTTTATCTTTAGGTCAGTAGGATTCAGCTATAGAACCTTATCCTAAGGGAATTGGTCGTTCTGAAAGCTTATTCTCCTAAGGAGTAGGAGCAGAAAAACTTACACTGCTACTACAGGCGTTTAGAGCTTTTTAGCTGCTTGATCTTTTCCAGGTGGCTTTTGCTGTTTTTAAGTGTAGAAGTGTCATTGGCAGCTGTGGCAAGTTCGATGGCTTTATGGAACTGCTCCTCCGCCTGCTTTAGCTTGCCTTGCTTCACCAAGGCCTCACCGTAGCTATCAAAGGCGTTGGCCGAGCTGGCATAAGTTACCGTGTTATACTTGAAAATCAGCAGCGAAACAGGCAAGGTAGCCGGGCTATTTAGGTATTGGTAGGCGATGGTGTTAATGGTACGCTCACCAAAGCCGGAGTCTCTTAAACCCTCAAATGCAACTGCTTCGGCCTTAGGTTCTTTTCGCTGCTTCAGGTATACGGCCGACTGCGTCAATTTATCATGTAAGGACGTCGTTTTGGCTTCGTGCTCCTGCCGGGCCTTTTCCTTCGTTGCCGCCTGCACCACCTGTCTGATGGCGTTGATTACCAGTTCCGGTTCTTCCCGATGAATGTTATGGCCGCTATGGGCAGTTATAACATGGGCACCGCTGGTGAACCGGCTGAAAAACTCGCTGTGCAGCGCGCGCCATATTTCCACACCTTTGGGCTCATGGAGAAACAACTCTGGGTTGGCTCTTTGCTGAACCGAGGTAAGCACTACAGCCGGCACTTGTGGCAGCACCCCGAAATCAGGCAGGGCAGCTTTTTCGAAGATCCGGTTAATGGCCTCGTTTTCCTGCCTGAACCTGTCTGGTACAAAGCTGTTTTGGAGCTCGATGTCTTTAACCGCTTTGGCTTGATCTGCTTTTTTCAGTTCCTGCATCATTTTTTCATGTGCCGGATCAACCAAGACCAATCCCTTCACTTTATCCGGATGCTGCGCTGCATAGGCCCGGATAATGAAAGCACCGTATGAGTGGCCCACCAAAATGAAAGGAGGTTTCAGGTTTGCCTGCTCAATAAGGGTGTTCAGATCCTGTACTGCAGCCTCCAGCGTTTGTGGTTTTGGGTTAGCCTCTGATTTGCCGGTTCCGGCTCTCGAATACAGCATAACCTGATTCATGTTCATTACTTCTGCAGCCACGTTGCCCCATACTTTGTAGTCTGTTCCGAAGCCTGATTCGAAGATGACAGTGTAGTCGCCAGTCCCTGCCTGTATCATCTCCAGCGAGTGATCCCCGACGTTAATCATTTTGGTTTGTTGGCCAGTCGCCAATAGCGTGTTTCCGAAGAAAAACAGCAGCAAGAAAGTTTTTTTGAGTGTCATAGTTTTAAATGTGAAAGGGTAGGGGGTGATTGATGAATTTATCCTGTACAACATAAGCAGTAACCTCCGTCGAACTGTCTTTGGCAAAGCCTGTTAATTGGCGCCGAGCTGGTTCGATCAGTAAGTGGTATAAAGTTATATACAGTACCTTGTAATACAAAGTACCGATTAGTATTTGATTGTTTTTTAGATGAACCAGGTTATTTTATCTCTGAAAACCGCTTAGTTCTGGTTAGAAAGGCTAAAATAGCCATCAGTTTCAGCTGTCTTCTCCTGAGTAGCTACAGATGAGCCTGCTTGGCTAAGCGTAATAGGAGGGAGGGCAGAAAGGCTTGCTGAGTTTGTCTAGTACCTGGTAGTTTTTGAGGACAGTGCCCGCTCGCAGTTGGCAGTGGGAGGGAGGCTAGCATCTGCCTGGTGTGCTAGGAGCATAAAAAAAGCCCCTCAGGTTTAGCTGAGAGGCTTTTGAGTAGTCCGTAGGGGAATCGAACCCCTGTTGCCAGAATGAAAATCTGGAGTCCTAACCCCTAGACGAACGGACCATTCTGTCATTTGGTGGTGCAAATATAAGGCAAAGCGATTACAAGGCAAATGTTTTTTTGATTTTTTAGCCTGTTTCTGCGTAAAACATTAAGGGTCAGCAAGGAAAAAATATATTGGTTTTCCTTATCCGTAATCGTAACTTCGCAGCATCAAAATTTAAAAACAAATCAATCCCAAATACCATGTCTAAAATTAAAGTTGCAATCAACGGTTTTGGCCGTATCGGCAGACTTACTTTTAAGGCCCTTCTGGAGAAGGACAATGTAGAGGTAGTAGCGATCAACGACCTGACCAATACCAAAACATTGGCTCACCTGCTGAAGTACGACTCAGTGCACGGCCGTTTTAATGGTACAGTAGAAGCCACTGACAACGGTATTATCGTAAACGGCAGAGAGATTCAGATCACGGCAGAGCGCGAGCCTAAAAACCTGCCTTGGGGCAAGATGGGCGTTGACGTAGTGCTGGAGTCTACCGGCCGTTTCGTAGACGAGCAGGGCGCTGGCGGTCACCTGGAAGCAGGAGCCCGCAAAGTGGTTATCTCAGCCCCTGCCAAAGGTAACATCCCAACTGTGGTACTGGGTGTGAACGAAGAAATTCTGACTGGCGACGAGCGCATCGTTTCCAACGCATCATGCACCACAAACTGCCTTGCGCCAATGGCGAAAGTACTCGACGACACGTTCGGTATCGAGAAAGGCTACATCACCACCGTACACGCTTATACCTCTGACCAGAGCCTGCAGGATTCTCCGCACAGCGACCTGAGAAGAGCCCGTGCCGCAGCTTATTCCATCATCCCAACTTCTACAGGTGCCGCCAAGGCCGTTGGTCTGGTACTGCCACACCTGAAAGGCAAACTGGACGGCGTAGCAATGCGCGTTCCAATTCCAGATGGCTCCCTGACAGACCTTACCTGTATCCTGAAGCGTCCTGCCACCAAAGAGGAGATCAACGCTGCCGTGAAGAAAGCCGCTGAAGGCGAAATGAAAGGCATCCTGGAGTACACCGAAGATCCAATCGTTTCGATTGACATCGTAGGCAACACGCACTCTTGCATTTTCGACGCTGAGATGACTTCTGCCAACGAAACGCTGGTGAAAGTAGTAGGCTGGTACGACAACGAGGCCGGTTACTCTAACAGAACAGCCGATCTGATCGCTAAGCTGGGTTAATTACCGGATTTTATACCGTATACCTGCAAAAGCCCGCCATTCCGGCGGGCTTTTGCGTTTTGTATTGGATATAAAAGAAAATCACTATATTTCACCTGAAATGACAATTGTCATCGTTTAGGCGTATACAGTCCCGTACTTTTACCTTGAAATCAACGCAAAGCATTTAACCGCACTAATTATGAGAAGAATACTTGTACCCACCGACTTTTCTGAACAGGCCTACCACGCCTTTGAAGTAGCTGTTGCCATCGCACGTCAGACCGGCGCTGCCATTAAACTGCTGCACGTAGTGGAAATGCCTTACTCACAATCCTTCAGCGTGACCGGCGACCTGGTTGGCGGAGACGGCATGGAGCAGGTATACATGATGAAGTTGCTCGAAACGACCAAAAGCCGTATGGCCCAGCTGGAGCGTTCGGTAGAACATGCCGGAGTGGAAGTAGTGCAGGAGGTAGACGCCGACACTGTGATCCGCAAGATCCGCCGCGTAATCAAAGAGGACCAGGTGGACCTGGTGGTGATGGGCTCGAAAGGCGCCAGCGGCATGAACGAGTTTCTGCTGGGATCCAACACAGAGAAGGTGGTGCGCACGGCCGAGTGCCCGGTGCTGACCATCAAAGGAGCCATACCAAATTTCCGGGTACGCAACATCGTGCTGCCATCTGACTTCAAGCGTGAGATCGGAACGGCTATGGAGAAGTTCAAGTACTTCCAGCAGATGTTCGGCGCGACACTGCACCTGGTGTATGTCAACACACCCGGCGCTTTTGAGTCGAACGCCATCCTGCGTACGCGCATGCAAACGGCTGCTGAGCGCTACGGCTTGCAGAACTATACCAGCAATGTGTACAACGACGTAATTGAAGAGAACGGTATCCTGAACTTTGCAGAAGAGGTTGGTGCTGACCTGATCATGATGGCCACGCACGGACGCACCGGTTTGGCGCACTTACTCAGCGGCAGCATCGCCGAGGACCTGGTGAATCACTCGGACGTTCCGGTGCTCACGTTCCACCTCAAATAAGGAAACCTATACCTGTACGACAGAAAGCCCGGCCATCTGCCGGGCTTTTTTATTTTCAGGCGGAATAGGTTACTTTGCGTACAAATAAACCAGTCAGCAGCGCCCTTAGCCGAAAAGCGAGTATATGAGCAAACGCCCCATTATCCGGTTCATTATCAATCCCACCTCCGGACCCAGCAGCAGGATAGATGTGGCCGCCCGCATCAAGCTCCACCTCGACCACGAAAAGTTCGACCATGACATCGTGTACACCGATTATGCCGGGCACGCACCAGAGCTCGCCAGGCAGGCAGCCGAGCAGGGCTACGCGGTGGTGGTGGCCGTTGGGGGCGATGGCACCGTAAACGAGGTAGCACAAGGCCTGCTGTATACAGAAACGGCGCTGGGCATTATCCCGAGGGGTTCCGGCAACGGCCTGGCCCGCCACATGCAGGTGCCCCTGACGGTAGACGCAGCCATACGCTTCCTCAACCAAGGGCACCGCACCCAGATCGACAGTGGCACCATCAACGGACGCCCCTTTTTCACGACGGCGGGTATAGGATTTGATGCCTACATCAGTTCGGTGTTTGCGGGGAGCAAGAAGCGCGGTTTGCAGACCTATGTGGAGCTGATCTTAAAGGAGGTGCGCAATTACCGTCACCTGCCAGTGAAGGCTGTTATCAATGGCAAGACCATCGAGACAGAGCTGTTTGTGATGGCCTTTGCCAACGCGGCGCAGTATGGCAACAACGCCTACATTGCTCCCATGGCCAACATACGGGACGGTCTGCTGGATGTGTGCCTGGTGCGTAGGCTGGATATGTTCAAGGCGCTGCAACTGAGCTACGCCATGCTGGCCAACAAACCGGCCAGTGCTGACAGTGCCGAGTATTTCAAGACCGAGGGCGTAAAGGTGCAGACAGACCACGAGATGATGCACCATGCCGATGGAGAATACCTGGGGAAGGCCAAGGAATTTGAGGTGCGCATGGTGCCGCAATCCCTGCATGTGGTGGCACGCTGAAGGAGGTATAAAGGTATAGCGCGGTAGCCTGCCTCAGGTATAGCATGGCCACCGCAGAGGGTATAGAGAATAAGAGATTATGAGCGACAAGAATAAAAAAGGAAGACAGGGCGTGGTTTACTCCACCAATGCCGATTACAACTACGAGTACGAGCAGCAGCACGAGGCGGAGACGCTTCCGCCACAGCAGCAGAATCTGAAAGTGATGCTCGACAAGAAAGCCCGTGGCGGCAAGCAGGTAACGCTGGTGGCAGGTTTTGTCGGCACAGAAGACGATCTGAAAGAGCTTGGCAAAATGCTGAAAAACAAATGCGGCGTAGGCGGCACTGCCAAGGATGGCGAGATCCTGATCCAGGGCGATTTCCGGGACAAGGTGCTGCAGGTGCTGGTGGCCGCTGGTTATAAGGCTAAGAAAGCGGGAGGGTGATTTTGTTTAATTGTTAAATTGTTGATGGTTGAATTGTTAGGTGCACGATTAACCCACCCCTGCCCCTCCGAGGAGGGGAATGTCAGTGAACGATTGCCCATGCACGATTCGGACAGGTATAGCCGGTGCACGATTCGGACAGGTCGCGACTCCATGCCGTCAGCTTAAGAAACATTGTACCCAAACTGTCATCTCGACAGCATGGAGAGATCTGGGTTATTTAAGCATTTCCGCAATATTCCAGATTCCTCACCAATAGAGGGCCCCTTCCCTCAGTTCGAAATAACAAAAAACGCTTAAGTTGACAGCATAGGGTCGCGACCTGTCCCTACAAAGGGGCGGCCATACTGCTTAGCACCTTAACCTTATGGTATAACGTGGATACGGTATACCTTTCTAAACACTCAAATCCTTCAACTTGCTCACCGGCCCATGCAGGTGGTAGAAGTTAGCAGACTTCTGCACGAATAGTCTACCAGCGAGCGCAGAGGCTTTGGGTGGGCGCGGCTTGTATACCTGTACAGACCCCTTGACCTTATCAACTATGCGCTCGTAACCGATCTCCTCAAGCTTTTGTTCAAGCGCCTTCTGACTGATATGCGTTACCGGAATCCTGACCTCTGTGCGCCTGAACCACAGCAATAACGCAATGGTAAACAGCAGTGAGAAGATCGCCGCATTCACCAGTATCTCGTTAATCGCCCCACTCGCATTTTCACTAAACCTGCCACTAAAACCAAACCAGACGGCCGTCAACAAACCGTACATTCCAAAGAAGTACAGGCTCAATTTCACAAACCGCAGCAAGGTATAGTTCTTCATAGAGAATGAAATAATGAGTAAAGATTAATGACGAATGACGAATGAGTAATGAATGTCTGCCGAGGGTTAGATATAAAATTATTTTGATGGGTGTAATGCTGTGCTTAATAATTTACGAATCAGATGTTTAGTAATATATGCATGAATTAATACATAAAAGGTGCTAACCGTGATTTAGCTTTATAGTCCACAGCCCAGCCCGTTACTCATTACTCACTATTCATTCGTCATTATTCATTAATCACTAGTCATTACTCATTTGTCATTATTCATTAAAACCGATTTTCTCCAGATCCTCCGGGGTGTCGATGCCGATGGTTTCGAATTCGGTGATGGCCGTGGTGATGCGGAAGCCGTTTTCTAGCCAGCGCAGCTGCTCCAGCGATTCAGCCAGTTCTAGGCTGGAAGGGGGCAACTGGGTGATCTGCTCCAGGATGTCGGTGCGATAGCCGTAGATGCCGATGTGCTTGTAGTAGGTATGCTGCTTGTGCCAGATGTCGTTGGGGACGTTGCGGCAGTAGGGGATTGGCTGCCGGCTAAAATACAAGGCCTCTCCGTGACGGCTCACCACCACCTTCGGCGCATTCACGTTGAAGAGCTCTTCTGCTGAATTGATCTTCTTGATAAGGGTTGCCAGTTGCGTCTGCGGATTGTTGAAGCAATTGGCAAGCAGGTCGATTTGCTCGGGCTTAATGAAAGGCTCGTCCCCCTGTATGTTGATCACGTACTCGAAAGGTTGGTCGTGTAGCTGGTAGGCTTCGAAGCAGCGGTCGGTGCCGCTTTGGTGGTGGGATGCTGTCATCACGGCCTTGCCTCCAAAGCCATGCACATGGTCCAGAATACGCTGATCATCAGTGGCTACAATAACATCAGTTAAACCTGAAGAGGAAGCCTGTTCGTACACCCGCTGGATCATGCTTTTGCCGTTGATGTCGACAAGGGGTTTTCCGGGGAAACGGGTGGAGGCGTAGCGGGCAGGTATAATGCCGAGGATTTGCATAGGGCATACGGTTTTCTGTGGCCGGCCATGCAGCGGCAGGCCCCGGCAAGTTACGCAAGAGAAGGGAGTAATGCAGCAGGCAGGTATAAAAAGCTCGGCAGGGGGCTAGGTCCGTTTCTTCACAGAGATCACCCGGATGGCGTCCATGGCACGGCTCTGCGTGGACAGCCCACAGCGGATATCGAGTTGACGGCCCAGGCGCTCGAAGGTGATGATCACAGGCGTTTCGCCCTCTACCTTGAAAGCCTCGCCGATCTCGTTTTCGTTGTCAGGCTTGTAACGCTTGCCGTCTATTTCTACTTCAAAGCCACAGCCGTCCACCATGTACTCCCCCGACCAGATCAGGATGGCATCATCGGTCTCAGCGCTTTCGTCTGCATTGCTCTGGCAGGCGATCAACAAAAAGAAGGAAAGACCGATTAAAAGCGTCAGTTGAATAAAAGTTTTCATAGGTGTTGATTATGAATATATTAATGGTGGATTACGGCTATATTTTCCTGATGGAGAGCACGCGAACAAAATCTCTTTTTGATTTACCGGGAAGCATACCACAGGCAATTTCCCGCTCGCCTTTGTGAATTAACTTGATCGCGACCGGGATAGGCTCATACACTTTGAACGAAGCGTCAATGTCGCCTTCGTTTTCAGGCTTGTAGCTCTTTTCGCCTATCTGGACTGAATACCCGCAGCCGTCAACGGCCACATCGCCCGTCCAAAAGAGGGTGGCGGTTGTTTCAACAGCGTCGAGGTCCTCGTCCTTGTCGCAGGAGAAGGCGGTTAACATTATCACCAGGGGGGCGATGAGGTAGAGGGTGGGTTTTCTCATGTTACAATTTAATAAGTGTCTATAGCTGGAAGACCCATGCAGCGCTCAAAGAGTTGCATGATGGGGGCGGGGTAATGCAGCATTCTGATCTGCCCATTTCTCAAACCCCTAGACTGCCCAACTCCTAGACTTTCTTCACCCGCAGCGCGAAGGTGCTTTGGTCGATCACCTGCACTGCGTCCCCTTTCTCAATGAAGCCGTCGCGGGCCTGGGCGTCGTACAGGTTGTCCTCGATCATCACGCGTCCGCTCGGGGCCATGCGGGTATGGGCTATACCTGTTTTGCCGATCAGGTGCTCGGCCGAGTTGCTGGAACGGTAGCCTTCCTTGCTGTTGAAAGTGTTCACGAGGGTAACCCGCTGCAGGGCGCGGCTGCCCAGCACGCGGTTCCAGGTTAGCGCTACAATGATCACCGCGCTGATCATACCCAGCAGCACCGAAACCAGACTCTCCATCAGGCGCTCAGACGACACGAACGTGAAGTCAAAGGCCTGGTTGTTGACCATGATCAGGAGCAGGGACAGGAACACCAGTATAATGCCGCTTATACCTGTCACCCCGAAGCCCGGCACCACAAACACCTCCAGCCCGATCAGCACCAGTCCCACAATAAAGAGCAGCACCTCCCAGTGTTCGGCCAGACCGTTGAGGTAGAAGGGTGTCAGGTATAGCACGCCGGCCACGATGGCTGCGATAAGCGGAAAGCCCACGCCTGGCGTCTGGAGCTCGAACCAAAGCCCGCCGATGATGATCAGGATAAGGATGCCGCTGATGACGGGATTTAGGAAAAAGGAAATGACCTTGTCTGTTGCGCTCAGCTCGTAGCGCAGCATTTCTGCATCCTGCAGGTTAAGCTTCTGAAGCACTTCCTCTATGTTGTTGGCCTGCCCTTCGCTGAAGCCGTGCTGAATCGCTTCGGAGGTAGTGAGGGTCAGCACCTGATCAGCAGTCAAAGTGCTGTCCACGGAAGCGTCGACCATGGCCTCGGCCAGTCGGGGGTTGCGGCCATTGGCTTCGGCGGTGGAGCGCATGATAGAGCGCATGTAGCTCTGGTACTTGCCGGGAGCGGCCTGCCCGTCTGCTCCCACCACGGTGGCGGCCCCGATGTTGGCGCCCGGCGCCATGTAGATGCTGTCGCAGGCTATGGAGATGAGGGCACCGGCAGAGGCGGCGTTTTTGTCGATGAACACATAGATTGGTTTCGGATACTCGAGCAGGCGCAGGCGAATGGCATCGGCGTCGTTCACGGCACCCCCGTAAGTGTTGAGCTTGAGCAGCACATGGTCAGCCTCCAGGCGGGTAGCCTCTTCGAGCGCCAGCTGGGTATAGCGGTTGGTGCGCGGGTCGATCTCTGAGTTGATCTCCATGACGAATACCTTCTGGCGCTCCTGCGCCCAGGCTGCCGTGCACGAGAAGAAGAAGGCCAGCAGGAAGAGCGGGGACCAGGACCATATTTTTGCGTTAGATTTCATACATTTGGGCTTAATCGGAAATAATATACTAAAAAAATCCCGCTTATTCTCTCCCTAGTTTTTAAATACGATTTTGAGGCGCCCGTGTGGCGTATTCGGCTCGACACTCCGGGCGGCTGGCTGGCACTGGAGGTGCGCGACGCCGACCTGCTGCAGACCCGCTTCTATACCTTGCACCTGCCCGATGGCAAGCTGCTGGAGCTAAAACTACCTGATGCTAACACCTGGTGGATGGGCCTGGAGGACGTGTACAACCGGGCGGTCTACCTGCATGGCTACGGCGACCGCAAACTGGGCCAGCACAAAGGTATACGGGCCTTTGCAACAAATACAGGCAAGGCCCTCTGGGAGCAGCCCGACCTGGCTTTTTATGGGGTGGAGGAACGGGGATTGCTGGCCGTTAATATTAGTCAGCAGGGCGGGGAACTGCTTTTGCTCGAAAGCGGTTACGGTAACACCATTCGAAACGATATAGGCCAAAAAGAGGCGGCAGAACGTGTACACCTCTTCCATACGGTCCGTTTTGGGGCGGTGCAGTACCCGCACCTCTACCGCGAGGGAGAAACCTACTTCCGGCAGGTACGCGATTTTTTGGTGCAGGAACTTGATTGTGAGCCTGTAAGCGCCCTGGAGTATGCCGAGACGGACACTTGCTTGGTGGTGAGTTACTACCGGCGGACGGCCGAAAATAAGTTAGATAATTTTCTGGCTGTTTTTGATTTAAATGGTTTTTTGCACTTAAATGAGTTACTTGCAGGTGCAATGGATGGCGTAGGTTCAGATACTTTTTTTATCTTTATGCGCAGTTTGTATTTCGTGCAAAACAAAACGATTCTGAAGGCATATTCTCTTTAACTTATAGTTACGATTAGTTACGACTTTTAGCTATGATTCGAATTTTACTTATCGCCCTGGTAGCACTGCCGCTGTTCCCTGTTTCAGCCTCAGCTCTCGACCTGGTTGCCCCGCGCGACTCTGTAGGGGTAGAGCGAAAGAACGGCAAGATATACGTGCAGCACCGCGTAGAGCCAAAAGAAACACTTTACGCCCTCTCCAGAAAGTATAGTGTGTCGGTGGCCCAGATCGTGGACGCGAACCCTTCGGTTGAAACCACCATCCACGTGGGTCAGGTCGTGCTGATCCCGCGCAAGTATGCTGCAGCACCAGCCCCTGTAAAGCAGACGGCAGCCGCAGCCACCGCCAGCAACCGTACCTTTACTGTGAACAGCCGCGGCGAAAAATTGCACCAGGTAGAGCCACAGCAGACGCTGTACTCGATCTCGCGTATGCACGCCGTGAAGGTGGATGACATCAAGCGTTGGAACAACCTACCGGATAACACCATCAGCGTGGGTGCCCTGTTGATCGTAGGCAAAGGCCAGCCGGTTCCTTCCAAAAACCCGATCTATGTGAGCGAGGCAGATGACGAAATCGCGAAAGACAATGTGAAGGAAACAGCCGTAGCTTCTGCAGAGCCAGTAGCCGCCGTTACCACGCCAGCCAACACGCACGTTGTGCTCACACCGCAGCCAGCAACGCCGGCACCTGCCACCAACGTAAAAACTGACGATGACGACGAGACGGTAGACTCCGTTTCCGGTGCCAAGAAGATCCTTGAGACAGGTATGGCCGAGATGATTGACCCGAAAGCAGACACGAACAAATACCTGGCGCTGCACAAGTCCGCTCCGGTTGGCACGATCATGCAGGTGAAAAACGCCATGAACGACCAGGTGGTGTATGTGCGCGTGATCGGTAAATTGCCCAACACAAGCGAGAACAACAACGTGGTGGTGCGCCTGTCGAAGAAAGCCTGCCAGAAGCTCGGCGCCATCGACCAGAAATTTAGAGTAGAGTTGTCTTACATGCCCTAAGCAGGTAGAATGATAAAGAAGGAGCCCGGACCGTAAAGTCCGGGCTTTTTTGTTTTTAGCCATTCTGATACCTGATGCGGCAGCTGAAGGCTGGGCTCCCAGCCGCAGATTGACTAACTTGCAGGGCGCCATTTCTCGTACCAAGCACATGAAACAGGACATCGCCCAGATCAAGGCCCTGCTCGACGACCGGGTAGCCCGCTACAACCAGCCCAGCTTTATTCCGAACGACCCGGTCTCCATTCCGCACCGCTTCACCAAAAAGCAGGATATCGAGATCAGCGGCTTTTTCGCTTCTATACTGGCCTGGGGGCAGCGCAAGACCATTATCAACAACTGCCTTCGGCTGATGGACCTGATGGACAATGCCCCGCACGAGTTCATCCTGCAGCACCAGGAGCAGGACCTGCCCCGCTTTCTGGGTTTCAAGCACCGCACTTTCAACGACACCGATCTGCTATACCTGATCCATTGGTTCAGATGGTATTACGAGCAGCACGAGAGCCTGGAAACGGCTTTTACAGGTATAGGAGGCAAGATCAAAACGCAAAAGGAAAGGCTGGAGCATTTTCATGACCTGGTGTTTAGCCTGGAAGATGCCCCACACCGGACTCGCAAGCATATTTCTACTCCGGCCCGTAAATCGGCCTGCAAGCGCCTGAACATGTACCTGCGCTGGATGGTACGCCCCGCGGATGGCGGCGTGGACTTCGGCATCTGGCACACGATGCAGCCCGCCGACCTTGTTTGTCCCTGCGACGTGCACGTGGAGCGGGTAGCACGACGCCTTGGCCTGATCACCCGCAAGGGCATGGACTGGCAAACGGCCGAGGAACTGACGGATCATCTGCGTGCCTTCGACCCACTGGACCCTGTGAAGTACGACTACGCCCTGTTCGGGCTAGGTGTGGAGGAGAAGTTTTAAAGTATACATTTACTGGCTTTATTTTACTGGTGCTTTATTTATGTTAAATAGCGATAAGTCTACTCTAAAGCTGCCATTAACAGAGGCCCTGGATGCGCACCTCAAGGGTACTTACCAGGCTGATGCGCCCGGTGCTGTGCTGCTTGTGTCGGTAGCGGGGGAGGAGCTTTACGCGAAAGGTATAGGTATAGCTAACCTCATCACGTGCGAACCCATTACACCAGACACTACCTTTCGGCTGGCCTCGGTGAGCAAGCAATTCACGGCAATGGCCGTGCAGTTGCTGGAGCAAGAGGGACACTTGTCTTATGAGGACACCTTGAATAACTTCTTTTCAGACTTCGCAACAGGTATAGGCGCGAAGGTCACGTTGCGTCATTTGCTTTGCCATACCTCCGGTCTGCTGGATTACGAAGCGTTTGTGAAAGAGCGGTCCGACTGGCAGGTCAGTGATGAAGAGGTTTTGGCAATTACCGCCTCGCAAACTTCAACTTACTTTACACCCGGCAGCAGGTATAGGTATAGCAACACAGGCTATGTGCTGCTGGCACTGGTAGTCGAACAGGTGTCAGGTATGGAGTTTGGCGATTTTCTGCAACAGCATTTTTTTGCACCGCTAGGTATGCACCACACTACGCTATACCAGCGAGGTAAGCCTATACCTAATCGGGCCATGGGCTATGCCCGAAATAGGGTCGGAGAGATTATATCGGCCGACCAAGGCACTTGCACCGCCACCAAAGGCGATGGCTGTCTCTATACCTCGGTACGCGATTACCTGCTGTGGCACCGGGCTCTGAGCAGCCAGACAAGTATGGCACCGGCACTGGAACAGGTATATACCCCGATCGAAGGGTATCCGGATGGCTTCTATGGCATGGGCTGGTTTTATTCGCTAAGCAACTCAGGAAAACTGGAGATGTGCCACACTGGGAACACCAGCGGCTTTAGCAACCTGGTCATCCGTATACCTGAGAACGATGTGCTGATTGCCTATTTCACGAACATAGCGGACAACCCCTATCTGCTGACGAGCTTTTTAGATGTGTTAAGTCAGTTTCCGCTGCTCCGGCCGGAGTCCCGCCTGGTCAGAGATTTGCAGCTGCTAACGCGGTAGCCTATACCTTGCTACAACAGCTTTTCGAAGCAGACGCTGTTCTCCACTCCGGCATACTGGCCGTAATTCGGAATACGGCTATACCTGCTTTTCCGGTAGAGCGCAATGGCCTCGGGTTGTTTCAAGCCTGTTTCCAGGATGCATTTGTTAAATGATAACTCGGCAGCCCACCGCTCCAGCTCAGCCAGTACTTTGCCGGCAATGCCCTTTCCTCTGAATTGAGGAAACACAAACATGCGCTTTACTTCCACCGTGCCCGGTTCAAACTCCTTGATGGCACCGCAACCGACTGGCTTTTCGTCTTCATAAGCGACAACCACATATTTTATCTTGTCGATCTTGTTGAACTGGGCATAGAACGCATGTTCTGCACCATCCCGCTCCGCCAGTTCAGCGTCGAGGTGTCTTACCAGATTAATGAAATCTTTGTGGTCGGAGTTGGTTCTGATGAGGTGTAGCATTTCAGGTAGGGGAGGTTGCTATCTGTCGAAATAGCTTATTTTAACACTGCTTATCATTTACCTTGAGTAAACATTTTCACATCTGCAGCAAAGCGATCCTCTTCTTCCATGTCGGGGAAATGCGCGCTGTTTTCATACAGTTTGATCATGCTGTTGCTCAACACCTGTTTCAGGGCAAGCCCCGTGTGCAGCCCGCCGTTTTTATCATGCACGCCACTGATGATCAGCGTCGGCGTTTTCAGCCCTGTCGCTTGTTGTACCAGGTCGGCTTTGTTGTGTTTGAGGTATACCTTGGCCATCAGGCCGGTATTCTTCAGCTTACTTTCCTGCCACATTTGCCTGTTCTTCTGAGCCAGTTCAGGGTTCAGGAACAGGAACCGATCGACCACATTAGAAGAACTTAAATTCCATACCTTGCCATACTTATCTTCAATCGAGGTCGAGTCTTGCAGGATCTGCTCAATACCGGCTTTGAGTGTGCTGTCGCCAATGGCATAGAAGCCCTGTATCTGCACCAGCATGTTGGCTTTCGACAATTCGGCGGGAGAGGATAGGATGAGCTTCTCCACCCGTTCCGGATGCGCAATGGCATAGCGTAGGGCCAGCTCGGCTCCAAAGGAGTAGCCCAGCAGAGTCATCTTCTCCACACCTAAAGCATCTCTGAGCTGCTCCAGGTCACTGATGAGGGTTTGCAGCAGATAGTCGTCCGGGTCCTTGGGGGCTTCGCTTCTTCCGCTCCCGCGTTGCTCGTAGTACACCACTGTGGCAAAGGCTTCGATCTTCGGCCCGACCGTCCGTTCAAAGTTGTAGTTATTGCCACCCGGTCCGCCATGCACAATCACAATAGGGGGCGTGCTGTTTTCGCTCCCTTTTATTTTCACCCAATGTTTTATGCCATTGAGGGTATAGAATTGCTCCCCGTCTTTGGCCTGCACCTTGCTTTCAGGAGCCTGGCTGGTACCAGCAGGCTGGGTACAGGAAAACAGCACAGCTACAAGTAAAAGGCTGTATAAGTATCTCATATCTGTTGGTCTTAGGTAGCTTTTTGAACGAGCAGAATGATTTCCCTTCGAAGCGGAGAAGCCGTCAGCGCTATACCTGAGAATCTACCGCAATCTTCAGCACCACCTTGCGCACCGTGCTTTCGGTTACCATGGCGGCGTGGGCGTCGTCGGGGTAGAAGATAGTGAAAGAGCCAGCCGGCACATCGAACCAGAATGAGGGCTTGTCCGGGAAGAAGGCGGCATCGCGTTCCTCGGTGTAAGGGTCGTTGGGTTCGCTGCAAAGGGCCAGGTCGCGCCAGCCCATGTGGTCGGTGCCTTCCATCACGTACTGGATGTCGATGTAGCGGCGATGCACCTCAATTTTAGCGTCCTTTTCCGGTATACCGCTGCCTTCGGAAATGATCGCAAAAAGATCTTTGCCCACAATAGCCTCCTGGCCTAGCGGAAGCGTCATCAGGTCAGCCTCCTGCAAAAATTGAAATGCCTGCGCAAAAAGCGGGTGCATACAGGTATAGCGGGCGACGTTGGAGAGTTTGTCGAGAACCATATAAGTTAGAAAGTTGAGAAGTTAGAAAATTAAAAATTTTTTTCATTAATGTCAGGACGTGATTTCGTGGTGCCATGTAGCAGCTTCGTTGCCTGTAGGCACAGGTCGCGACCTGTCCGAACCGTGCATTGGTCTGCCCTAACGATGCACGAAAAATCGTTCCTTGATATTCCCCTCCTCGGAGGGGCAGGGGTGGGTAAACCGTGCACGAACAACAATCAACAACCACCAATTCAACCGCCACATAATTTATAAAATCGCAGCGAACGAAAGCAGCGGCTTTTCGTGTTATATTATGCTAAATTTGCGTTAAATCTAAGAGATAACAATTGATCTATCCAGATAACTTTGAAATAAAAATTGGCTTTGCGCAGGTGCGCGAATTGCTTTCGGAGCTTTGCCTGAGCCCGCTCGGCCGGCAGTTCGTCAGCCGCATGACCTTCCTGAACCGCCACGACCTGGTGCAGCGCCTGTTGGAGCAGACAAACGAGTTCAAGCAATTGCTTGAGTCCGACGCCGAAATTCCGCTGCAACACTACTTCGACGTAACTGCTTACCTCGACCGAGCCGCTATACCCGGGACCTTCCTGGAAGTGCAGGCTTTCTTCGAGATCAAAATGTCGCTGCGTACCATCCGCGATTCGCAGCGCTTCATTTCAAGTACGGAAGAGGGCAAGTTCGAGGCCCTGAAAGCGTTGGGAGCCAATGTGATGGTGGAGCGTTCGCTGATCGCTGCCCTCGATAAAGTGGTGGACGATGCGGGTGCCGTGCGCGACGACGCCTCGCCCGAGCTGCAACGCTACAAGCGCGACCTCATCGCACAGCAGGGCCAACTGCGTAAAACCATCAGCTCGATTATTCGTCACGCCAAGAACGAAGGCTGGACGCCCGGCGATGCCGAGCCGACCATCCGAGGCGGCCGTCTGGTTATACCTGTCATTGCCGAGCACAAGCGCCGTATCAAAGGTCTCATCCACGACGAGTCGAACACAGGGCAGACGGTCTACATCGAGCCGGAGTCTATCTTCGAACTCAACAACGACATTAAGGACCTCGAGAACGCTTACCACCGCGAACTGATCCGCATTTTGACGGGACTAACCAACACGCTGCGCAACTTTATACCTGAGCTGCGCAAAGCCTACCAGTACCTGGGCCTGCTGGACTTTATCCGGGCTAAGGCCGCCTTTTCGCGTCGCGTGTCGGCAAGTATGCCGAAGCTGCACAAGTACCCGCACATCGCCTGGAAACAGGCCATTCACCCGCTGCTATACCTGTCGCACCGGCAACTGGGCAAACCAACCGTGCCGATGGAACTGGAACTGACCCGCGACCAGCGCATCTTGTTGATCTCCGGTCCGAACGCGGGTGGTAAGTCGGTGAGCCTGAAAACGGTGGGATTGGTGCAGTACATGCTGCAGACCGGCATGCTGATACCAGTGGCTGATAACTCGGAGGCCGGCATTTTCCATGACATCTTTATCGACATCGGCGATGAGCAGTCCATCGAAAACGACCTGAGTACCTATAGCTCGCACCTCACTAACATGAAGAAATTCGTGACGGTGGCCGATAGCAAGAGCCTGGTGCTGATCGACGAGTTCGGTACCGGTACAGAGCCGGTGCTGGGTGGTGCCATTGCCGAGGCAGTGCTGCAGAACCTCAACGACAGCAAGGTGTTTGGCGTGATTACGACGCACTATACCAACCTGAAGAACTTTGCCGAGCGCACGCCGGGCATTGTGAACGGGGCCATGCGCTACGACCACAAAAACCTGCAGCCGCTTTATCAACTGGAGATTGGTAAGCCGGGTTCTTCTTTCGCCATCGAGATTGCCCGCAAAATCGGTCTTCCGAATCACATTGTGGACAAGGCCAGCAGCCTGGTAGGCAAGGATAAGATTCGCTATGACCGTTTGCTGGAGGAACTGGAAACCGAGAAGCAGGAACTGGAGAAGAAGCTGAAAGAAGCCACCGCGCTGGAGCTCAAACTCAAACGCAACGTGAAGGAGTACACCGACCTGAAGAACTTCCTGGAGGAGAGCAAGCAGGATGTGATGCGCGAAGCCAAAGGCAAGGCCAAACTCCTGCTGAAAGATGCCAACCAGAAGATCGAAGCGACCATCCAGCAGATCAAGCAGAGCCAAGCCGAAAAGGAGCAAACCAAGCAGGCCCGCCGAGAACTCGAGGAGTTTGCCACCGAAAAAGTGCGCAAAGAAGAACCCCGACCTGCTCATAAACGGATTGCTGGTAACGGCGGACCGCTCAAAGCCGGCGACACGGTGGCACTCATCGGGCAGGATTCTGTGGGTGAGATCGTCAGCATCAAGGGCAAAACGGCAGAGGTGCTGTTCGGTGGCCTGAAAACGATCGTGAAGGTGGACAACCTGGAACGAGCCGAGGCACAGACTAAAAAGCAGAAGAAAGCAGAAGTGGCAGAGGGCTATACCCGCGGCATGAACATCACACAGCGTATGGCCGACTTTGGCTCTACCATCGATATCCGGGGCGAGTATGCCGAAGATGCGTTAAACAAAGTGATGAACTTTACCGACGAAGCCATTATGCTGGGTATACCGGAGATAAAGATCGTGCACGGGCGTGGCAACGGCGTGCTGCGGCAAGTGGTGCGCGACTACCTGTACTCGGTGCCGGAGGTGGTCAGCCTAGCCAGCGAGGCCGAGGAAAGGGGAGGCGACGGAGCTACCCTAGCTGTACTGAAATAAAAAAAGGCTCCTGCAAGGGAGCCTTTTTGTTTATCGGGTGAATCTAAATTCCAGTGTTAAATCGCCATCTTCAGTTTCAAGCGTTTGCTCCATCCGGAGTTCTTTATCTGTAAGCATCAGCACGCTTGCTTTGTACTCATCTCCGGTACCCTTGTCGAATATGATGGATTTATCGTTATCCGCAAATTCCCAAGTGCCGTTCAATGACCTTCTTTCGTAGGAGTCTACGTACGTGCCCGCTTTATCAAACTTAACTATATTCTTTTTGATGTCATAGCCAAGTTCGTCTAAAAACAGCTCTGAAATATCGTTGCCATACGCCCATACGGAATGTCCGGTCCAATTGGCAGATGTTAACAAGTCTCTGTTCGTCGGCTCTTTATCCTTGTCTTTGTCGCAGGAGGTCATGCTGGTTACCAGAAGCAGGGCAAACAGGAAAGTGAGTAATTGTTGAATTCTCATAGAATGATATTTAATTGAAAGATAGATTACCTGGGGCCTGTCCTGCGCTGTGAAAGGGCATAGGGACGCATGTAGGGCAAAAGCCAGCCCTAACTTACTCAATTTAGTTTTTCTTCACAAACTGGACCTTTGCATCAAAGCTGGTGTTGTTACGGTTCACGGTAGTGATCAGGTCCATGTTGGTGGTCGTCAGGGTTTCTATCTGGAGGTCACCGAGCAGGTCGAAGTAGATGATTGTTTCATTTTCCTTAAACTCCCAAGTGCCGGTGGTGGTCTGGCTGCTGCCTGCCTGGTCGTATACTGCGGTATAGGTACCGTCGCGGCGCAGCGTCAGGCGTGTGCTCTTAATGTCGAGCAGCATGTCTTTGATCTCGGGGCGGTCCGACACATCGAAACCATTCACCAGCACGCGTTCTCCCTGCCATTCGTGGGCTACGAGCAGGTCGGTTTTGGTAGGCTCCGGATCATCGTCGTCGTCGCAGGAAGTCAGCACAAGGGGAAGTGCCAGAAAAAGCAGTAGGTAGCGGTATAAGTAAAATTTCATAGGGTTGTATGCTGTTATAGTCTACCCTATATATCGCAACCTGATTAAATAAGTTAGGTCTGTTGACTTAAAAATTTCGCCCTTTCGCAGAAGCCTTGTTGGTCAGATGATGTTTACCTCCGGGTGTAGCGAAATACCGAATTTCTCCTGCACTGACTGTATGATATCCTGCGCCAGTTGTAGCAGGTTCTCGCCTTTTGCACCGCCGTAGTTTACGAGCACCAGCGCCTGGTTTTTGTGCACGCCGTAGTTGTCGATCACTTTGCCTTTCCAGCCGCACTGCTCGATCAGCCAACCGGCCGGCACCTTCACGCTCGTGTCGGACACGGGGTAGGCGGGCATGTCGGGGTATTTTTCCTTGAGCACATCAAAGAGCAGCACCGGGATCTCGGGATTCTTGAAGAAGCTGCCCGCATTGCCGATTTGCGCCGGGTCGGGCAGTTTGCTGCGGCGGATGTGGCACACGGCCGCACTTACGTCGTGGATAGTAGGCTGCTGTACCTGCATTTCCTCCAGCGTGGTTTTGATGGCGCCGTACGAGGTGTTCAGTTCCGGGTCTTTGCGTAGGCGCAGGGTAACGGCCGTCACTACATACTGCCCTTTCAGGTTGTGTTTGAAAACGCTCTCTCGGTACCCAAACTGACATGCCGCTTTGTCGAAGGTATGGACTTCGCCGGTTTCGAGCTGTACGGCTTCCAACTCCACAAACACATCTTTCAATTCTACGCCATAGGCCCCGATATTCTGCAGAGGAGCAGCTCCCACGGTGCCAGGTATAAGCGACATGTTCTCGATGCCGCCCAGGTTATGCTCGAGGCAGAAAAGCACCAGGTCGTGCCACTTCTCACCACCGCCAGCCCGCACGTAGGTATAGCCACCGGCCTCGTGCAGCACTTCCATCCCTTTAATGCCGTTGAGCAGCACGATGCCGTCGAAATCTTTGGTGAAGAGCAAATTACTTCCCCCGCCCAGAATAAGCTTCGGCTCTTCCTTCACCTCCGGTCGCTGCAGCAGCTCCTGTAATTCGGGCACACTGTCGAAGCGGGCAAAGTGCTTGGCCTTTACATCGATGCCAAACGTATTGTAAGGTTTCAGGAAAAAGTCTTTCTCGAATTTCATAAGCGGGTATTTGCCGTAAAATTAAGGTTTATAAGTTAGAAAATTAAAAAGTTAGAAAGTGGAATCACCTGACTGAATATGGACACATATGCTTAAATCCGATGAATGCCTATCTGATACTATTCAATGACGAGGTAAAAGAAAGGAATTTTTAAGGTCGGTGCTTATTAAATCGAGCTGGTTGTTGCGAACGTACGGCTTTCACTAAAAGCTTCGTTTCACTTTCTAACTTTTTAATTTCTAACTTCTCAACTTAAAATAACTTCCCAACTTAAAACCTTATTTTTGCAGCTCAAACAGGTATAGCAAATGGCGAAGCAAAAGCAGAGCGATAATTTCAACATGATTGCCACAACGCTCAGTGGTCTGGAAGAGGTATTGGCACAGGAACTGGAAGCACTGGAGGTAGAGTATATTAAGGTAGGCAACCGGGCGGTTTCTTTTTCGGGTAACCTGCGCCAGCTCTACGAGGCCAACCTGTGGTGTCGCACTGCCATTCGCATTCTCAAACCGATCCGAACCTTCAAAGCCCGCAACGAACGCGACCTCTACGAGCAGGTACAGAAAACCAACTGGGCCGAGGCGTTTGACCTGGACCAGACCTTTGCCATCGATTCCGTGGTGAGTCACTCTACCTTTGAACACTCGCTGTTTGTGGCCCAACTCACCAAAGACGCCATCGTGGACCAGTTCCGTAAAGCCACTGGCGAGCGCCCATCCGTGGACCGCATCCGGCCGGACGTGCGCCTGAACCTGCACATGCACGAGAACATGGTCACCCTCTCACTCGACTCTTCCGGCGACTCGCTGCACCGTCGCGGGTATCGTCTGCAGACCAACGTAGCACCGCTCAACGAAGTACTGGCCGCTGGTATCATCTCGCTGTCAGGTTGGGACAAGAAATCGACCTTTGTTGACCCGATGGCCGGCTCCGGCACTTTCCTGATCGAGGCTGCCCTCATGGCTCAAAACATTGCGCCGGGCATTTTCCGCCGCGACCCTTATGGTTTTGAGAGCTGGAAAGACTACAACGCCGAGCTCTTTGAAATGGTATGGAAGACAGCGGAAGCCAAGGAAAAGCGTGAGCCGCAGGCCCGCATCATGGGCTATGACATCGACCCAGACTACGTGATCGCAGCCCGCAAGAACATCGAGAATGCTGGTTTGGAGCATGTGATCAAGGTGGAAATGGCCGACTTTTTCAAGACCCAGGCACCAGTAGAAGAGGGTGTGCTGATCATGAACCCGCCTTACAACGAACGCATTCAGTCAGACGACATCCACCAACTGTATAAACAAATCGGCGACACGCTCAAGAATAATTACCAGGGCTTCGATGCCTTTGTGTTCACTGGCAACCTGGATGCTGCCAAAAGCATTGGCCTCCGCGCTTCTCGCCGCACTCCGCTATATAATGGCGCTATCGATTGTAGGTTACTGAAGTATGAACTGTATCGAGGTAGCAGGAGAGGGGAAAAGGAATAAGTAACGCTTGGTGTAAACGGCGGTGAAGCCTGGAGCTGTGGTTTACACAAAATTGGCAGCTGTCTTCTTTTTATTTCTACGTTGTACGCTAACTTTTCAATTAGATAACTTCAGCAAACAAGCTGACCTGGGTGGAATTTCGGCTATAACTTCCTTGCCGTTAGTGCTAATCCTTGAAGTTTGCAAAACATCTACATATTCTCCTTTCGATAATAAAGGAATATTTACTGTCTTAGGTTGATGGTGATGATTGAAGACAACAATCATTTCATTTCCTTCATTAAAGCGACGATAAGCCAATACTTCATTCGAATCATCAAGTTTGATAAATTCCAACTCACCGTCTATCAAGACAGGATTGGATTTACGAATACGTATCAACTTCTGATGAAATTGAAACAAGTCATGGTTGAATTCTACCTTGTCTGTTGGGCGGTCTTTCCCAAGAGGGTGCACAACTTCATCCTCAAACGTGTAATCTGGCCAGATTAAGGGTTTCCTGGATGAAGGGTCATCAGCGCCCCACATCCCCATTTCATCACCAGCATAAATATGGGGAGAACCAACATACGTATACTGTTGAATTAAAAGCATTTTCAGGGTCTGGTACGTGTCAGAATCCGGCTTATGGATTTTGTAAGCTGGGTTCTCGTGCGCTTTGCTGTAGTATTTATACTTGTTCTTATTAAATAAAGAGGTAAGAATTCTGGGAGTGTCAAAGCCACCCGTGTAATTCATCATAGAATAATTACTCACCTTCCGGAGGTTTGAACTGAAACTATGTAAACTATCCGTTAATTCTGAAACTGAAATTGGGTGAGGAGATTCATTAAAAAAGTGTCTGACAGCCCTGTACCATCTGTAATTCATGACAGCGTCAAAAACATCACCTCTTAAATAAGGCTCAGGATCTAATAGTTTATCAGGCCACTCCTCCCACCAAATTTCTCCCATTAAATAAGCGTCAGGGTTTACTTTTCGTACGTTTTGTCTGAATTCCCTCCAGAAACCAAGTGGTGTTTCAGCAGCTACATCTAATCTAAAGCCATCGACGCCATCAGATGGGTCTCCATCATTATTGGGGTCTAGCCACCGTTTGGCAACACTGGATATGTGTTGTTTGGCTGCTTCATTGTAAATATTGCCTTCAAAGGATTTTAAGCCACTGGAGAGGTCTTGTTTCTGTGTCTCTTTTATTTCGGGGAGATCAGGAACACCAACCCAACCATGGTATTTAAATTCGTTTTCAGGTGTATTGGGATCGTCAAAGCTCCCAACCCAATACCAATCTTTATACTTTGATTTTTCCTGGTTTTTTAAAACATCCTGCCATGCCCAAAAGGTTTGGCCTGTATGGTTCCATGAATAATCTAGAATGACCTTTATACCTCTTTTATGGAATTCCTCAATTACTTTCAGAAACATTAGATCTGCTTCGGTCATGACCCAGGTACTGGGGTCATCCGGAATTTCGGATGCGATGGTTTTTTTATCTTTTAGCGGATCAGGGCCAAAATTTACATCTACGTGGTGCCAATTCCGTGCATCGTATTTGTGTAGGGATGGTGCATCATTTAAAGGCCTGAAATAAATGGCAGTTACCCCTAAAGAATCAATATAGTCCATCTTATCTAGCACACCCTGCAGATCGCCCCCATACCGGCGTAGTTGCACTTTGTCTGTTATTTTGGTTATTTCATTTCCATAGTAATCTTTTCGATTGCCAATATTCTTGAAGTAAGCATCTTCTTTGTACCAATCGTGTGTCCATGGGGTAACTTGCCATCCTTCCGGAACAAAACCTGGATAAGCACCTTGGATATCTTCTGCGGTAGGGTCATTAGATGGATCCCCGTTTCTAAACCGTTCCACCGATACTTCATACCAAATTACTCCCTTTGCCCATTCAGGAGCATTTTCAAATGTAGTGGCTACATCCTGTAGATCCTGAACAGGTTTTTCTACCGGTTTGCATCCAAGGAGGAGAAGAATAAAAAACGAGGAGTAGAATTTATTATTCATCTAAGGTTTCTAGAAATTAATTAATTATCGCCAACGGACTAGTACAGGCTGTGAACGAAGCGAAGCCGAGTATGGAGCCTGTGCAGGGTTAGCCTATTTTGTTTTCCCAAATATTTCATCTCTGAATATCCTGCCAAGTATAGGTAGAGTCACAGAATAGACGACAATCACAGACACAAACTTTTTAGCTGTCATATCTCCAATAACTAGTGTATAGAGCACATAAGGAGTAAACAAAAAGAGTGTAAGTAAAAACAAATACCCAAGCATTCTGTACCCCTTTCCACCATAGGCATAAGATTGTTGAAGGGGTCCGATTTCTGAATCAGATGCTTCCGAAATACGTCTCTCCACATCTTTTGTAAATGCAACAAAAGTTTGTCTACTAAGGCTTTCCTCTATTCTACTAGGGATAACTATCTTCTCTTTAAGTCTTAATCTGATTGTCAACACCTCAGATTCTAGTCTCTCTTCGAGGTCCAAACTATGAACTTCACTCCATTTTACTAGACCATGCTTACTTGTGTGCAAACCGTCCTCGTTTACCAGAAAATATTCACTCCTTTTCGAGGCGAAGTAGGCTGTAAAGCACGATATGACCAACATCAATGGGATGACGCCAATCATCAATGCTTCTTTAATATTAAAGTTGATATTAAGGAAGATGGGGAGGGCAATTGACAGAATCATGCCTGCTAGTCCGATTGCTACGAGCCTATTCCCGTTTATAAACTTTATATTATACTCCACATCAATAATATTCTTTATTAATATTCAGGCCAACGGATTAGTGCAGCAGAAGCCCGAGGCGTAGCAAGGGTTAAAGCTGCATTGGGTTGGGCTACGTTATTCTTTCTATTTTTCTTTTCCTAAGTAACTGGGTTAACAGGAATGATGCAGCTAACATTATCCAAAGCCAGTAGTCATATTTGAATGCCCAATAGATAAATGGCGAAATTATAAGCAACCATTCTATCAGTAATTTTTCTGTTAACTTTCTTCTATTAGGAAAAATTAGAAGCATGTCTAAAGCAACTATTGCAAAAACAAAAAGCAACCAAGACATCATGCCATAACCAAAGATTGTGAATAAGCTTCCAAAAAGCCAAATCATTAAACGGTTACCTTCAAAATCTGAAGGCTTGGAAAAAGTCCAGAAAAAGGTATACAAATAAGCTGTAACAATTATACCAACGACATTTATCCAGTTACTTAATAAAATTTTCATTGGTATTTTCATGATTAAAATGCAGCCCAACTACCTGCTAGCAGGAGTACCTACTCCCACTATCTGCAATATAAGTATAGATACGTTTTGTGTAATTACTGAACTTACACCTAAGATAAGCAAGATTCATCTTTGCTTTTCATACCAGCCAAAATAAAAAGAGCGCCCATCTCTGAGCGCTCTTTCTCTTTAAATATCAACCAAGATGCTACATTCTTCTGATCTGTGCACCCAGCGCATTCAGTCGGCCGTCGATGTTCTGGTAGCCGCGGTCGATCTGCTCTACGTTGTCGATGATGCTGGTGCCCTCGGCGGAAAGTGCCGCGATAAGCAGGGCTACACCGGCACGAATGTCAGGTGAGGTCATGCGGATGCCACGAAGCGGGATCTGCTTGTTCTGACCGATTACGGTGGCGCGGTGCGGGTCGCAGAGAATGATCTGAGCACCCATGTCGATGAGCTTATCCACGAAGAACAGGCGGCTCTCAAACATTTTCTGGTGCACCAGCACCGTGCCTTTTGCCTGCGTCGCCACGACAAGGGCAACGCTTAACAGGTCAGGGGTCAGGCCAGGCCAGGTATGGTCGGCAATGTTCAGGATGCTGCCGTCGATGTAGGTGTCCACTTCGTAGCGGTCCTGCTCAGGTATAAAGATGTCGTCGCCACGGAATTCCATCTTGATGCCCAGTCGCTGGAAGGTGTCCGGTATAAGACCCAACTCCGGAATCTGGCAGTCTTTGATGGTGATCTCCGAACCTGTCATGGCAGCAAGACCGATGAAAGAGCCGATTTCGATCATGTCGGGCAGCATGCGATGCTCGGTTCCACCTAGTTCTTCCACTCCTTCAATCACGAGCAGGTTAGAGCCGATGCCACTGATCTTGGCGCCCATGCGGTTGAGCATGCGGCAAAGCTGCTGCACATATGGCTCGCAGGCCGCATTGTAGATTGTGGTAGTACCCTCGGCCAGCACCGCTGCCATCAAAATGTTGGCTGTACCGGTAACAGAAGCCTCGTCGAGCAGCATGTAGGAGCCCTTCAAGCCAGACGAAGTAACGGTATAAAAATCGTCCTCGGCGCTGTACTCAAAAGAGGCGCCCAGTTTTTCGAAACCAGTGAAGTGCGTGTCCAGCCTGCGGCGGCCAATTTTGTCGCCACCCGGCTTAGGCATTTTGGCTTTGCCAAATCGGGCCAGCATCGGGCCTACGATCATCACCGACCCTCTGATGGCACGGCCGAGTTCTACAAAGCGCTCGGAATCCAGGAAATCGATGTCGATGTCATCAGCCTGGAAGGTATAGGTATCCGGTGCAAGGCGCTCCGTTTTAACACCCAGCGAACGCAGCAGCTCGATCAGCTTATTAACGTCGCGAATGTCCGGGATATTAGAGATGGTTACTTTCTCGGGGGTAAGGAGTACGGCGCACAGGATTTGCAGTGCCTCGTTTTTGGCACCCTGCGGAATGATTTCTCCGCGCAGCTTTGCACCGCCTTTTACTTCAAATGAAGCCATTTAGTACTATTTGTTTCGTTGGTTGGAAGTTGTTCTGGTGTTTTTGTGGCTACGCTTGTCGCCGCCACGGTTTTGCTGTTGCTGCTGCGGACGGTTGCTGCCGCTGTCCTGCGACTTGCTGCTCACCGATTCGAACAGGTTATTGGCCTCTACAGTCGCCAGGTCCAGGTTCAGCTTGCCCTTGGATATCTGCACGATATCGTTCAGGATCACATCGTCCGTGATGCTGTCTTTGTTGTATGAGCGGTACAGCGTCTTCATCAGTTTCCCGATCGAGATCGTAGCCGCTTCACGCTCTTTTTCGTCCTCTAGCTCTGTGGCGCGCTGAATCAGCAGTTCCACGTTCTGGCCATAGTGCTTATACCTTGGCGTGCTCAGCGGATAGTCCATCGTTTGGGGTTTATCGTTGAGGTACTCCATGGCGCTGAGTGGGTAAGGAGCGTCCACATCGAGTTTGGAGCCGGACATCACGTAGAGGTGGTTCCATAGTTTTTGCTGATAGTCCTGCGTGTCGCGCAACTGCGGATTGAGCTTGGCCATCAGGTTGATGAGCAGGTAAGACAGGCGAGTGCGCTCCGAACGGTCTTCGATGGTCAGGATGTGGTTGACCAGATCCTGCACGTTTCTGCCGTATTCGCGCAGCAACAGCTCCTGCTTAAAGGTGGTACTTGCTTCCATTATGTCAATTTATGAATCTCAAATGTAGGGGTAATTTATTTTTGAATGAGTGATTTAGTGAATGAGTGAGTTATATTTATTGAGTAAATGAGTGATTTATAAAATTTAAAATATGGAGAATTCATGCATTGAAGAACTTTCATTCAATCCTCAATCAAAAATAAAAAAATCACTCCATCACTAACTCACTCAATCACTAAATTCTGAACTCACTCAATTATGAATCCTAAGCTTGGCAAAGCTCAGCAGCAGCGTTTTTTCGCCCACTTCGTCGAAGTTGATGATGGCTTTGGTGCTGTTGCCTTGCGTGTCCATCTTGGTTACTACGCCGAAACCGAATTTAGGGTGCTCTACTTTCATACCGGCCGCCAGATTGGACGTATCGCTTGGCGTGAAGTCGGCAGGTGCGGTATAGGCGGTGGCAGCTTGTTTACGAGCCTGTGGCTGTACCAGACTGCTGATGCTGCTTTTGCGCTGCAACACGCGGTCAAACACGTTGCCGCCTCCGCTGGCCGTGCTATGCTCGCCGTACTTAAAGTTGAGGTACTTCGGATCGATCTCGTCGAGGAAGCGGCTCTTCTCACAGGCGCGTAGGTTGCCCCATTGGTAACGGCTGGTCGCGTACGTCAGGTATAGCTTTTTCTCGGCGCGCGTGATGGCGACGTAAAACAAACGTCTTTCCTCTTCCAGGTCAGCGCGGGAGTTGAGCATCATCTGGCTCGGGAAAAGGTTCTCCTCCATACCTACGATGAACACATTCTTGAACTCCAGTCCCTTGGCGGAGTGGATCGTCATCAGCGTCACAAACTCACCGTCCATATCAGCTTTCGTATCGGCATCGGTGATCAGGGCGATGTCTTGCAGGAAAGCCGACAGACTCTTGTCTTCCTTCTCCGGATCGTCCACATACTCTTTGATACCGTTGAGCAATTCCTGGATGTTTTCGTAACGGGCCAGGCCTTCCACAGTTTTGTCCTGGTACAGGTCGTCTACGATACCGGAGTGTTTGGCTACGTGTTTGGCTACCTCAAAAGCATCGGTATTATCGGCAATGCGGGCAAAGTCCTTGATCATGATCGAGAAGTTCTCGATGGCTGTACCTATACGATTGCCTAAAAACTGCCCTGCATTCTGAATCACTTCCCACACGCTGTGGTTCGTCTCGTCGGCCGTCACAAACAGCTTCTGCTCAGTCGTTTCGCCTATACCTCGTTTCGGATAGTTGATCACGCGACGCAGTGCCTGCTCGTCGTTCGGGTTCACCACCAGACGCAGGTAGGCGATCAGGTCCTTGATCTCCTTGCGCTGATAGAACGACAGACCGCCCACAATCTTATACCGGATGTTCATGCGGCGTAGGGCCTCTTCCATGGCCCTGGACTGCGCATTGGTGCGGTACAGGATGGCAAAGTCGTCGTAGGAGAGGTGGTTGTTCATCTTCTCCTCAAAAATGGTGGTCGCCACCAGCTTGCCTTCTTCGTTGTCGGAGTTGGCTTTGATCACCTCGATCAGCGGTCCCTGCTCGTTGTCGGTATACACATCCTTCTTCAGCTGCGCCGAGTTGTTTCGGATCACGGAGTTGGCTGCGTTCACGATGTTCTTGGTGGAGCGGTAGTTCTGCTCCAACTTAAATACTTCCAGCTCCGGGTAGTCGCGCTCAAAGTTGAGGATGTTCTGAATGTCGGCACCGCGGAAGGCGTAGATCGACTGCGCATCGTCACCCACCACTACGATGTTGCGGTTCTGGGCCGCCAGTTTGCGCGTAATCAGGTACTGCGAGTAGTTCGTATCCTGATACTCGTCCACCATCACAAACTTAAAAATATGCTGGTACTTGTTGAGCGCATCCGGATGGTCGCGGAACAGCACGTTGGTCTGGAACAGCAGGTCGTCGAAGTCCATGGCGCCGGCCTTGAAGCAGCGACTGGCGTACTGTTCGTAGATCTTGCCGATCTTCGGGCGCATGGCCGCCTCATCGTCAGCCTGAATCACCGGGTCGTTGAGGTACTGCTTGACCGAAATCAGCTTATTTTTAGCTGAGGAGATGCGGCCCAGCACCACGTTCGGCTTGTAGAGCTTGTCGTCCAGGTTCATCTCCTTCACGATATTGCGAATGAGCGTCTTGGAGTCATCGGTGTCGTAAATGGTAAAGCTTTTCGGGTAGCCGATCTTATCTGCCTCGGCACGCAAAATGCGCGAGAACACGGAGTGGAAGGTACCCATCCAGATGTTCTTGGCCTCGTTGCCGATCACTTTTTCGATACGATGGCGCATTTCCTTGGCCGCCTTGTTGGTAAAGGTCAGGGCCAGTATGTTGAACGGATCCACCCCCTGGCTGATCAGGTAGGCGATCCGGTAAGTGAGTACTCTTGTTTTGCCTGAGCCGGCACCCGCAATAATCATGGCTGGCCCCTCGGTGTGGAGCACGGCCTTGCGCTGCGACTCGTTCAGTAAACTAATATAATCCATTTGCTTTCTTCCGCGTGCTTCTTTGATAATCCATGCAATTTACACATTCCTATCCGTTTTAGGAACGGCACTTGCACATTTAGAGAACCAGACCGCCCCTGCAATTGGTTTCTTATAAAGGAATGCGTTTTTGGCCTCTCTTTTGCGTGTCTTCAGGCAGTGCTTTTTAGAGAAAAGCCGCATTATCTGTATCTTTGTAAAATTGAGAAGGTTGGTGCGGACTTTTAATGTCTGCTATACCTGAAAATATATGATCCCACTACTACGCATGAAAAAGCTTCTTCTGCTTCTCGCACTGCTCCCGGCCGGGCATCTGGCTGTGGCGCAATCCGATACCAGCCAGGTTGCCAAGATTATACCTGACTCCCTGAAACAGGCGAAGGTCCCCCGCTCTGCCAAACAGGTATGGCGCACGCCCGAAATGCAGGAAGGCATGGACCTCTACATCGGCCTGCAGTACAACGAAGCTTATAACAAATTCCGGCAGGCAGCCGCTCGCGACGAGGCTGCGGCTTATTACTTTATGGGTCGCATGCACCAGTATGGCGAGTTGCTGGAAGACGGAGCCCCGATTGATGAGATCATCACGTCTGACTCGGTAGCCTATGTGCGCAACCCTGAAAAATTCTACAAAGCCGACCCTGACACGGCCCGTATTCTGTTCGAAAAAGCGCTGGAGGGTAGTAGCCTGTATGGCAACCTGGGTCTGGCAGAACTGATGACGATCCGCAACGACGAAGACAAGCAGCGCTTTACTCGCCATATGCGCAGCGCCGCCCTCGACATCCGGGATATGGCCATTGCAGGCGATGCCTTCAGTAACCGCATTCTGGGCAGTATGTACTATACCGGCTACGGCGAGATGGAGGACAAAGGCTATGCTTTTACCTACATCAAGCGGGCCGCTGAACTGAACGACGTGGTGGCCTATACCTCATTGGCAAACCTATACCTTAGAGGGGAGGGAACAAAGGAAAATGTGGCACAGGCCAAGTACTGGCTTGAAAAAGGCGCCGCTGTCGGCGAAAAGGAAGCCCTCTATACCTTGGGACTGCTATACGAAGAAGGCAACCTGGGTAAACCGGAGCCTGAGAAAGCCCGCAAGCTCTATCACCAGGCCATCTCGCAGGGTAGTTCCAACGCGTTTGAGCAGCTCAAGTATCTCAACCAGTCATCGGATCAGAAACTGGTGCTGGCGGCCATTGAACGTAACCCGGAAATCGTGAAACGCTCGCTGGAGAATGGGGCCTACGTCAATACGGTGTCGGTGCCCAACGGCTATGATTTTGACTTCAGACTGCGCACACCGCTGATGCATGGGGTATTTATTCCGCTGCTGCTCGAAGACTATGGCGTGATCTACCAGCCGGAAGTGCGACTGCAGGTAGCGAGTCTGCTGCTGCAGGCCGGGGCCGATGTGAATGCAACCGATCAGGATGGCAAAACAGCGCTACACTACGCCATGTCCGGAGCCCGCATCAACACAGAGGGCTTTGAGATCGAACAGGCGCAATTGCTGGACACCTTATTCAAGTATAAGGCTGACCCGAACTTAGTCGATAACAAGGGCAATACGCCACTTTACTATGCCGTGCGCTTCGCCAATGGTACGCACATGATGGAGATGAGCAGTCTGCTGAATGCCGGTGCCAACCCGAACATTCAAAACCTGGAAGGCCTGACGCCGCTGATGCTGGCCTGTCAGTTGGATGGTGGCAACGAGGTAATCGTGATGCTGATCAACGCCGGCGCTGACCCGAGCCTGCGCGACCATTCAGGCAAAACAGCCATGGATTACACCAAGCGCGAAAGCGTACAAAATATTCTGACGGCGGCAGGAGCAAGGGCGCCTAAACGCTAGTCTAAACTTATTTCAAATTATTATTGTCTCTTCTTTGCCAGCCTGGCCAAATTGAGAAGCTTATTTTACTACTTACATGATCGTTCTTCAGAATACCGTCATCAGCGACGACATCCGTGATAATTTCTTTGTCTGCAATCTGGAAAAGTGCAAAGGTGCCTGCTGCGTAGAGGGCGACCTGGGTGCTCCGCTCGAAGCTGAGGAACTCGCTATCCTGGCGGATAACTACGAGCACATCAAGCCCTATATGACGGGTGCCGGAAAGCTGGCCGTGGAAGAGCAGGGGCTCTACATCCAGGATTTTGAAGGCGACTATTCCACCCCAACCATCGAAAACCGCGAGTGTGCCTATGCTTTGTATGACGAGGCAGGTATACTGAAGTGCGCGATTGAGCAGGCCTACTATGATGGCAAGATCAGCTGGAAAAAGCCGATCTCCTGCCACCTGTACCCGATCCGCATCACCAAGTACGACGACTTCGAGGCGCTAAACTACGACCGCTGGAGCATCTGTGCCGCCGCTTGCAACTTTGGGGCAGACTTGGGTGTGAAGGTATACCAGTTCCTGAAAGAGCCTCTGATCCGCAAGTACGGCGAAGGTTGGTACAATGAACTGACTGAGTTGATTGAGAAAGAAGCACAAACTCCCGCTACCTCCTAAGGTATAGGTATAGCGCATACAACGACAAAGCCCGGCCAACATGGTCGGGCTTTGCTGTTTAGATTACGTATTTTCTTATTTGATCAAGCCGGCGTTTGTCCAGAGTTCAAGCAGGTTTGAGGACAGTTTGTCGCCCTTGCTTTGTGCTTGACGTGCCCAATAAGTGGCCTGCTCATAGTCGCCAGCGGCTTCGTAGGCAATGGCCAGGTTATGGGCCGCCTTTCTACCTGTTTTAGAGGAAAGGTCCTGAGCCAGAGGCTGCAGTTTGGCAATGGCCTGCTGAAACTGACCCAAGAGCAACATGATGTGGGCTTCCTGCAACGTGCTTCCCATGTATACCTGTCGGACCAGAAGCGTTGGCTGCGGATAGAAACGGTCCCAGTAACTGTAGCCAGTCTCCACGGCCAGCCGGTTCACTACGGGGCCTGCTTTTCCCATGGCCGGACCAATGGCCAGTAAACCACTCACAACCGTCCGCGAATCGTAGAACTCCTGCTCCTCAACCGTTGCCTGGTCCAGCAGCGTACCAGTGCTGTCGTAAAGTGACCAGGTGCTCGCCACCACCAGGTCGAAATTGGCAATTTTAGTTTTGTCGCCGTACTCGTCCTCGTAGCTATCGACTATTTTCCCAAATCCTGTATTGAACTTGTCGAGCGTCAGGATCAGGTGCGGACCGTACTGCTTGAAGAGCCCATCAACTTCTTCTGAGTTGAGGCGATCAGCGCCGGCTGGTAGGCTAATGGCCTGGTCGGGGTTAACCAGCACAAAGGTCGAGTCGTTGTAGATGGCACCCATCACACCACCGGCAGCCTGGTAGGCACCGTCGCGCAGCACGGCTGTTACATTCTCGTTCTTATTCGCAGCCTGCCTAGCCGGGTCGTAGCGGTTCACGACCAACACTTTCCATTGGTCGGGGCTTACCCGCACCACAGGAGGGCGTACCGTTTGCATTGTGATCATGGAGGCGCAACTGCTCAACTGTACGGCCAGCGCGGCCCAAAGAAAGGAGAGGAGGAGCTTACTTTGTTTCATTTCTGTTTCTGGTCAGATAGATGCCTAAGTTAGTGCAAATATGATAATCGGGCTATATTTTAAAACCACATATATCGGGCCAAATAAAAAACCGACTCTGTTGGGGAGTCGGTTTTTTATTTGGTTTTATCTGGTGCTTACAAAGCGTTGAAGTCGAAATTCTCCAGGTAAGCAGTTGTGAAGTTTCCTTCCTTAAAGCCCGGATCATCCATCAGCTTCAGGTGGAAAGGAACCGTTGTCTTGATGCCTTCGATCACAAACTCGCTCAAGGCACGCTTCATCTTTACCAGGGCCTCCTCACGTGTCTGCGCGCTCACGATCAATTTCGCGATCATGGAGTCGTAGTTAGACGGGATGGTATAGCCGGAGTAAACGTGAGAGTCTACGCGTACGCCGTGTCCGCCTGGCACGTGCAGGTTTGTGATCTTACCCGGAGAAGGACGGAAACCATTCTTCGGATCCTCGGCGTTGATGCGGCACTCGATAGCGTGCATCTTCGGATAGTAGTTCTTACCAGTGATTTTCTCGCCGGCAGCCACCTTGATCTGCTCCTTGATCAGGTCGTAGTCGATTACTTCTTCTGTGATCGGGTGCTCTACCTGGATACGGGTGTTCATCTCCATGAAGTAGAACTCGCGGTGCTTGTCTACCAGGAACTCGATCGTGCCCACGCCTTCGTAGTTAATGGCCTTGGCGCCTTTGATGGCTGCCTTACCCATACGGTCGCGCAGGTCGTCGGTAATGAACGGAGAAGGCGTTTCCTCTACCAGTTTCTGGTGACGGCGCTGGATCGAGCAGTCACGCTCTGAAAGGTGTGCCACGTTGCCGTGCTGGTCACCGATCAGCTGAATCTCAATGTGGCGAGGCTCCTCGATGTATTTCTCCAGGTATAGACCGTCGTTACCGAACGCAGCCTTCGACTCGGTGCGGGCATCGTTCCATGCCTTCTCGAATTCGTCTTCGTGCTTAATGATGCGCATACCGCGGCCACCACCACCGGCAGTTGCCTTGATAATCACCGGATACTTGATCTTCTTGGCGAGTTTCTTGCCTTCTTCCAACGACTTCAACAGGCCGTCAGAACCAGGTATAGTCGGTACACCGGCCTTTTTCATGGTGTCTTTGGCAGAAGACTTGTCGCCCATGGCGTTGATCATCTCCGGAGAGGCACCGATGAACTTGATGTTGTGCTCGGCGCAAATGCGGGAGAACTCAGCATTTTCAGAAAGGAAGCCATATCCTGGGTGAATAGCATCGGCGTTGGTAATTTCGGCAGCCGAAATCAGGTTAGGCATGTTCAGGTATGACTGCGCACTTGGCGGCGGGCCGATACATACGGCCTCGTCAGCAAAGCGTACGTGCAGGCTTTCCTTGTCGGCCGTTGAGTAAACGGCCACCGTCTTGATGCCCATCTCTTTACAGGTACGGATGATGCGCAGGGCAATCTCGCCTCTGTTGGCGATTAGTATTTTTTTAAACATAATGTCAGATTTGGAGATTTGGAGATTTGGGAATGCGGAGATTCAGGTGAAAATGATATAAAAATGGAGAGGGTATTGGGCCATCTCCATTTTCAAATCTTCACATTTTCAAATTTTCAAATCAATGAATTAGCTAGGGTCTACCAGGAACAGCGGCTGATCGTACTCCACCGGGTTGGCATTGTCTACCAACACCTTCACGATCTTGCCGGATACTTCAGACTCGATTTCGTTGAAGAGTTTCATGGCTTCGATAATGCAGATCACCTGACCTTTTTTCACCTCGTCACCAACGTTCACGAAGGCTGGCTTGTCTGGGCTGGAAGAACGGTAGAACGTACCGATCATAGGTGCTTTGATAGCGATGTATTTGCTGTCGTCGCTGGCAGGTGCTGCGGCAGGGGCAGCCGGAGCGGCTGGCGCCTGTGGCGCTGCAGGAGCGCCGGCGGCTGGTGCAGGAGCAGCAGCATGCTGTACCGGAGCGGAGGCCGCTTCCTTTACATACGTTACCTGCTGGTCTGGATCGCGCTTCACCGAGATCTTGAATTCTTCTGTCTCAATGTTTACTTTATTCAAACCAGACTTGGCGATAAAGTCAATAAGGTCCTGGATTTCTTTAGCTTTCATGTTGTTATTTTACTCGTTCTGCGTAAGAATAAGTTCGTGTGTCTACTTTGATTTTTTCATCCTGGCCGATGAACAACGGTACCTGGATGGTAGCACCGGTTTCCACAATGGCTGGTTTTGATGCGTTGGTGGCCGTGTCGCCTTTCAGACCTGGCTCTGTGTAGGTGATGGTAAGCTCTACAAAAGGAGGAATCTCGCAGGTAAGCGGCGTCTCTGTTTCGGCATGGAACAGGATGGTTACTTCCTGGCCTTCTTTCATCAGATCGGCAAACGGAACCATTTTCTCGTCAAGGGCAACCTGCTCAAACGTGCTCATGTCCATGAAGTTATAGCCCATGTCGTCTTTGTAGATGAACTGATGCGGGCGCTGCTCCACACGGGCAGTCGTGATCTTATGACCAGCCGAGAAAGTGTTGTCTAACATTTTTCCGGACTTGATATTGCGAAGCTTCGTTCTTACGAATGCAGGGCCTTTGCCTGGTTTAACGTGTTGAAATTCAACAACTACATAAAGGTCGTTGTTAAATTCAATGCACAAACCATTTCTGATGTCAGCTGTGGTTGCCATAGTGTGCTGTTGTAACGCTTGAAATTGAATGAAACGATAAAAGTATAGCGCAAATCGCTTTCTTGCAAACAATTTAGCTATTATACTCAAATATTGATTAAAAAGCCCACGTCAATTCGCCTGGCAGGCAAGCGTTTGGATGGTTCGCCATAAAGGCTGAAGTAGGGCAGGTCGATTCATTTTTTTTATATAAATTAGCCATTATTTTAAAAATAGGCCATATCTGTACGGGCGCTTCTTTGCCTTTCTTCGTATGGGGGTATGCCTGGAGCACATAACAGACGTGCTTTTTTAACTGTAAACTTCAACTTATTAATGGATTATAAGCTCATCTTTGACAACACCCCAGAGGCCATGGTGCTGCTTGACCCCGACCTGAAAATAGTGGCAGCTAATAAACACTACCTGGAAGTAACGATGCGGAAGTTGGACAGTATCCTGGGTAAACATTTTTTGCTGGAAGCTTATCCCGAGCCCAGTGTGCCTTATGAACAAAATCCGGTGCGTCTCTCTATTGAGGAAGCCATTGCGAAAGGGCAGCGGGTATACCTCGATGTGATCCGCTACGCTATTGCGCGGCCTGACGGGAGCGGCTACGACGAGCGTTGCTGGGAGGCCTCCCATACGCCCATCCTGAACGAACAGGGTGAACTGCTGTATGTGCTGCAGGAAACCAAGGATGTAACGGAGCGGGAAGAAACGAAGAAGGCTTTGCAGGACATCGAGCAGAAGTTCCGGTTCATGGCAGACTCCATGCCCCAACTTATCGACTCTGACGATGCAGAGGGTAACTCCACTTATTTTAACAAGCAGTGGGAGTCCTATACAGGTATACCGACAGAAGAACTGCTGGCTGGTAGCTGGCAAATGGCAATTCATCCGCAGGATCTGCCTGCGGCCACCGAAGTCTGGCAGCAGGCGCTCGAGGCAGGGGAGGCTGGCCAGGTGGAAATCCGCATCCGCGACAAGGAGGGCGGCTATCGCTGGTTCCTGAACCGCTACCTGCCCATGCGGAACGAAGATGGCGCAATCCGGATGTGGCTGGGCAGTTGCAGCGATATCCACGACATGAAAAACCTGGTACAGGAACTCCTCGCAAGCAATGAGCAGATGTCGGAACTGGCAGACCAGGTGCAGCTTGCCTTCCGCAAAGTAGAGAACGAACGCGCGACGCTGGAGCGCCTGATCATGCAGGCACCTACCTTCTTTGCCATTTTGAAAGGCAAGGATCACCGCTATGAACTCGTTAACACGAAGTATCAGGACCTGTTTCCGCATGTTAGCCTCATTGGGAAGACGTTGGCGGAGGCTTTGCCTGAAATTGCAGATCAGGGCTACATCGATGTGCTGAACAATGTATACCAGACAGGTGAAACGTTCGAAGCGAAGGAAATCATTGTGAAGCTTGCCAATGCGGAAGGGAAGCTGGAGGATAATTACCTGACCTTTATTTTCCAACCGCTTTACGATGAACTAAACCAAATAACCGGCATCTTGATTGCCGGCTTTGATGTGACGGATAAATACCTGCTGAAGCAAAAACTGCAGGATTTAGGTGTCACTGTAGATAATTTATAGCATACCTTTTTTAGTTAGCAACAGGTGAATTCAGCACAGGTAGATTTTCAGCAGATCCGGATTAAGCATATTCTGTTTAAGTCCAAGGTACGCTCTGTGCTGTACGGAGGGGCGCATGACAGTGTGTTTTTTTCGGACGCAGGGCCGATCAGTCATTGGTTTTTACAGGTAGGGAAAGTGAAGTACGCAAACGAACCGGAGCTTAGCAGCCTGCAAAGGACGCACAGCGAACTGCTTTTGAGTGCCAATCAATTGTTCTCACTTTACCGCAGCGGCAGCATTGAGCAGGCGCATGCTGGCATGAAAGACATAGAAAAGCTCTCAGACAGGTTCCAGGAGCTGCTCTCGCAAATGGAAAAGCGACTTTCCTTGCGAGCGGATATGGCTTGATCAAACTCAATCAATAGTTACAAACAGAAAAAGCGGCTGATGGGCCGCTTTTTCTGTTTGTAAGATCAGGTTAATTATTTCGGATCATAAGCCCACTTCAAGTAGATGGCTCCCCAGGTAAAGCCACCGCCAAAGGCAGCCAGAATCAGGTTGTCTCCTTTTTTCAACTGTTTTTCGTACTCCCACAGGCAAAGCGGAATAGTGCCACTTGTGGTGTTGCCATAACGCTCAATGTTGAGCATCACTTTCTCGCTGCCCACGCCCATGCGGTTGGCAGTTGCGTCGATGATGCGCTTGTTTGCCTGATGCGGCACCAGCCAGGCGACATCTTCTGCCGTCAGGTTGTTACGCTCCATCACTTCAGCTGATACATCCGCCATACCTTTCACAGCGAACTTAAACACCTGCTGTCCTTCCTGGTATGCGAAGTGCTCGCGCGCCTGCACTGTCTCAATAGTAGCAGGTTTGCGGCTGCCGCCCGCTTTCATGTGCAGGTACTGCGCGCCCGTTCCATCTGACTTCAATATAGAGTCCTGTATACCGTAACCTTCCGTATTCGGCTCCAGCATCACGGCACCGCCGCCATCACCAAAGATGATGCAAGTCGCGCGGTCGGTATAGTCCACAATGGCAGACATCTTGTCGGCGCCTACCACAATCACTTTTTTGTACTGACCCGACTCAATAAACTTAGAGCCGGTGGCCAGCGCGAAAAGGAAGCCGGAACAGGCAGCCTGCAGGTCGTAGCCAAAGGCATTCACAGCTCCCACTTCAGCCGTGATCAGGTTAGCCGTGGCCGGGAAAACCATGTCAGGGGTAGTGGTGGCACAGATGAGCAGATCTACCTCTTCTGCTTTGGTATTGGTTTTCTTGAGTAAGTCCAGTACTGCCGGTACTGCAATATGCGAAGTGCCTTTTCCTTCGCCCTTCAAAATGCGCCTCTCTTTAATTCCGGTGCGTGAGGTAATCCATTCATCGTTGGTTTCCACCATCGTCTCCAGCTCCTTGTTGGTCAGCACATAGTCCGGAACGTAGCCAGCCACTCCTGTGATCGCGGCAGTAATTTTACTCATGTTGTGAAAGGTATAAGTGTTGGAAGTTTAAGACGGCAATATAATAAAAAAAACTTGGCACAAACCGTCGTCACGCAAAAAGAGTAGGGAGACAGTTTGTGCCAAGAAATGTGTTTGGCCGAAGCCAGCGCCTTTTATTGAGCGCCCGTATGCTTTTTAAATCGCTCTGACAGGTTAGTGGCAACCATTTTCTGGGCCTGCAGCACCATGTTGCAAACGGCCAGCGGAGTTGATACCCCGTGTCCGATCACGGCGTTGCCGTTTATACCCAGGATTGGGCTGCCACCTACGGCCTCGTAGTTGAACTTGTCGAAAAAAGGATCGTGCATGTTCTTCGCATGCAGGATGTCGTAGATCGACTCAGCCATTTTCAGGATGATGTTGCCGGTATACCCGTCACACACGATCACATCGGCTTTGTCGTTGAACATGTCGCGTCCTTCGATATTGCCGATGAAGTTGATGTTAGGGTTTACCTTCAGGCGTTGGTGCGCGGCCTGCGTGTTCACAGTACCTTTGCCTTCCTCTTCGCCCAGGTTCATCAAACCCACTTTCGGGTTATCGATTTCCAGAACGTACTTGGCATAGATAGAACCGATTTCACCGAACTGCTCCAGTACCTCAGGTTTGCAGTCTGCGTTGGCTCCTACATCCAGTATAATACCGAAGCCGCCATTGAGTTTTGGAACCAAACCACCAATAGAGGGTCTCAGGATGCCTTCTACGGCTTTTACGCTGAACATGGCTCCTACCAGCATAGCTCCGGTGTTGCCCGTGCTGCAGAAAGCGTGTGCTTTCCCAGCCTTGAGCATTCCAAAACCTACAGCGATGCTGGAGTCTGGCTTCTGGGTAAGTGCCTTCGTGGGATGCTCTCCCATGTCGATCACTTGGGTGGCGTTCACCACCTTTATAGCAGAGCCAGTATAACCATATTCTTTTAGCAGCTGCTTCAGTATGTCTTCCTTGCCTATAAGCAGGATTTCATAGTCCTCTTCAAGCTGTTCTGCGGCCAACATGGCACCTTTCACGTTTGCTTCAGGCGCAAAGTCGCCGCCCATAGCGTCCAGGGCGATTCTCATGTACTGGATGACGTTAAATTATACAGAATTTAAACGGAGTACTGAATTCGGTTACTGAGCGTTAGCTGTATAATTTTTGATCGCCAGTTTGCCTTTGTGGTACAGGTCGCCTTCAACCACATACGCATGGTGGAACAGGTGAGGAGTGTCTGTAGTAGGGCAGATTGCAATCGCTTTCTCAGAGAGCTTCTGGTGAGTTCTTCTCTTATCTCTTCTGGTCTTCGAAATCTTGCGTTTAGGATGTGCCATTTTTAGTTATAAATTTACTTGCTGTTATTTTATACTTTATTATTCTACTGCTTGTTAGTTCAGGTTCTTTAGGGCGTCCCAACGTGGGTCAACATCATCGTCGTCGTCATCGTTTTCGTCGCCCTCCCCATCGCCTGCCTTGCGCGAAGAGTAGATCAGGATATCCCGCTCGTCGTCTTCGTCCAGCTCTTCCACAAAACGTGGGTGAAGCTTCTTCATGGGCAGCGATAGGCCGATGTAATCATACAGGTGCTGTGCCACATTGAGCGTCTGCGTCTCGGGCGTGATCTGCCACAAGTCATCATCCAGTTCGGCATTTTCCTCTCCGAACTTGATCAGCAGCGTTTCCTCGATGTCTACGGGCTGGTCAAATTCCTCCAGGCTGCGGTCGCAGGTAAGGCGAACGGTGCCCTTGATGTCAAAATGCAGCGTCAACAGCGACTCAGTCTTATCGAGCTCTACTTTTGCCAGTAGTTTTCCCCCCAGTATGATCTCCTGCTCAAACAAAGAGAAGAATGAATCGTCCATTTCAAACTCATAAGAGTGCTTCTTATTCGCGAGTTTGGCAATGCCGATTTCGTAGTCTCTAAGCTTTTTCACTACCGTGTTTTTATTGCAAGACGCAAAATTAGAACATTATTTCGATAAATAAAATAGCAGCTCGATTTATAAAGCGTGCATTTGCTCCGTCTGGCGCTTTTTTATGATGTCGCAGGCAAGGAACAGCGCTTCTCTGAAAGAGGTTTCATCGGCTGTGTGTTTTCCGGCAATGTCGTAGGCGGTTCCGTGGTCAGGCGAGGTGCGCACGATTGGCAGACCAGCCGTATAGTTCACGCCGGTTTCCATGGCGAGCGCCTTGAAAGGGATCAGCCCCTGGTCGTGGTACATGCTCAGCACCGCGTCGAACTGCTTGTACATGCGCATGCCAAAGAAGCCATCGGCCGGGTAGGGGCCGAATACCAGGTGCCCTTTGTCTTTCAGGTGCAGCACGGCCGGACGGATGATTTCCAGCTCCTCAGTGCCCAGAAGTCCCTTCTCGCCGGCGTGCGGGTTCAGGCCCAGCACGGCGATGCGTGGTTTTAGAATACCGAAATCCTTGCGCAGCGACTCCTGCAGGATGGTAATCTTGCGGATGATCAGGTCGAAGTTAAGTTTACTGGCAACGTCCTTCACCGGGATGTGGCCCGTTACGGTCGCCACGCGCAGGTCGTCGCTTACGAGCAGCATCAGGCTGTCGGCGGCGTCGAAGTAGGAGGTCAGGAACTCCGTATGGCCCGGGAATTGAAACTCCTCGGACTGGATGTTGTCTTTGTCAATCGGGGCGGTGACCAAGCCTTCCAGCAGCCCGGCTTTCAGGTCGCGGGAGGCGGCCAGCAGCGAGTCGAGCGAGGCCTTGCCGGATTCCGGTTTAGGTGTGCCCGGCTCCACAGCGATGTCGGCTTCCCAGCAATTGATCAGGTTGACTTTTCTAGGTATAAGCTCCTGCGCTGAACCCACCTGCTGGTAGTGGAAATGCTCGGCGCTCAGGGCCTTGCGCACCTGGTTGATGACTGCGGCAGAACCGTAGATTACCGGGGTGCAGAAATTGAGAATGCGCTGGTCTGAAAGGGTCTTGACGATGATCTCCGGGCCGATGCCGTTCGTGTCGCCAATGCTAATGCCTATTTTTGCTTTGTGTCTGTTGTCCATTTTTCGCTTAGTTAGCCAAAGAGCTAAGGTAGTTGTAAACCAGGCGCACGCCCGATCCGGTGGCCAGTTTGCCTCGGTAAGAGTCTTCGCCGAGCAGATAGGCCGTGCCGGCTATGTCGAAATGCACCCACGGGTAGTCGGTGAAATACTCCAGGAATATACCTGCGGAAATAGCGCCCGCTTCGGCACCGCCCAGGTTTTTGATGTCGGCTATGTCGGATTCGATGTGCTTTTTGTACTCGTCCCAAAGCGGAAACTCCACAATGCGCTCATGCTCTTCCTCACCCGCTCTTTTCAGGGCGTTCATTACCTCGTCACCGGCATTGCTCATGGCCACCAGGCCTTCCTTGCCGATGGCACGGGCCGCGGCTCCGGTCAGAGTCGCCATGTCAATTACGAGTTCCGGCTTATACTTCTGGGCAAAGCTCAGCGCATCGGCCAGAATCAGACGGCCTTCGGCGTCGGTGTTGAGTACTTCTACAGTCATGCCGTTGTGCATAGTGAGCAAATCGCCTGGCGCATAGGCCTTGCCGCCTGGACGGTTGTCGGTGGCAGGTATAAGGGCGATGACGTGCAGCTGGATATTGTTTTTGGCGAGTGCATAGAGCACGGCGGTCACGGCAGCGGCACCCGCCATGTCGGACTTCATGTAGTCCATGGACTGCGGTGTCGGTTTCAGGCTAAGGCCGCCAGTGTCATATACCACGCCTTTGCCAACCAGTACGTAGGGTTTGCTGTTAGTGGCGCCTTCCGGCTTCCACTCCAATATATTAAAGGTAGGCGGCTCTTCGCTGCCCTGGTTCACGGCCAGCAATCCACCCATCTTCAGGGACTGTATCTGCAGCTTGTCAAACACTTGGGTGGTGAAGCCGGCTTTTTCGCCCAGCGCAACCAACTCCTCGCTGAACTGGGTAGCAGATTGGTGGCTGTTCGGCTCATTCACCAGGTCGCGGGCGATCGTAACCGCATCCAGCACGTTCTGCAGCTCTGCCACATCAAACTCCGATAGGCTCTCATCGGTCAGCACGATGGTTTGCAGTGGGTTTGGCTTGCTGTTGCGGGTCTTGTATTTCTGGAACTGGTAGTTGCTCAGGTATAGGCCTTCGGCCAGGTAAGGGCTCGCGTCAGATTTGGTCAGATCCTGAATGGCAAGTTCCTCTATTTTGTCGGCTTTGAGCTGCTTGAGCAAGGTATAGCCTGCCTGGCGCAGCGCCTCTCTGGTGAGGTGCTGGGTTTTGCACTCAGGGTATAGCACCACATACACCCGCTGGGTATAGCGGTTGAGGGAGATGATCTTTGCCTCTGCTTCCAGCTGGCGTTTCAGGTAGGCGGCCTCGTCCGGGCTCAGTTCCGGGAGCGAATCCGTTTGGTCAGCCCGCACAATCAGGGCTACGTCTGTATTTTTACCTACCGATGTACTGTATTTGAGTTGTGTTGGCATTTGTCATTCGTATCTTTGAGCACGCAATATAGTAAGTATATAGTGTAATGCGAAAAGCAGGGGCGCAGGTATAGCCGGCACTGGTAGCGCATATAAATAAGGTATAACGGGTTTCCGGCGAAATTGTCTCAAGCAGCCGGTGCCATAACGCATAGCACGTGAGCAAAGTAAGTCCGAAAAAGCACCTGGGGCAGCACTTTCTGGTTGACCAGAACATCGCCCGCAAAATAGTGGAGCAGTTGACTTTGCCCGACGGGGTGGAGGATGTGCTGGAGATCGGACCGGGTATGGGGGTGCTCACGCAGTACATGCTCGAGCACAAGGAGTACCGCACCACCGTCTTGGACATCGACAAGGAGTCCATCGCCTACCTGCAGCAGCACTTCCCGGCTTTGGGCGACCGCATCATCTCAGCGGATTTCCTGAAAGCGGATCTGAGTAAGCTATTCCCGGGCAAATTTTCCATCATCGGCAACTTTCCTTATAACATCTCGAGCCAGATTTTCTTTAAAGTGCTGGAGCACCGCGATGTGGTGCCCGAGGTGGTGTGCATGATTCAAAAGGAAGTGGCCGAGCGGCTGGCCTCGCCTCCGGGCAACAAGGCGTACGGGATTTTGAGTGTGCTCCTGCAGGCCTTCTATACCATCGAATATAAGTTCACGGTGCACGAAAATGTGTTTCACCCGCCTCCCAAAGTGAAGTCTGGCGTGATCAGGGTGTTGCGCAACGACCGCCAGAGCCTGCCTTGTGATGAGAAGCTCTTTTTCTCTGTGGTGAAGAACAGTTTTGGAACAAGGCGCAAGACACTGCGTAACTGCCTCAAGACATACAACCTCCCGCCCGAAGTAACGGCGCAGCCTGTGTTCGACCAGCGGGCCGAGCAGCTGTCGGTAGAGGATTTCATAGCATTGACCCAGCTTGTAGAGCAGAACATATAATACCATGCAGGTAGAGATCACACGCGAATATATAGAACAGGTTGAAGAGGCCATAGCACGCGACGACAAGGGTTTCATACTCGAAACCATGTCGGAGATGTACCCCGCCGACATCACGACGGTGCTCTACGAACTGGACACCAATGAGTCGAAGTACGTGCTGGATTTGCTGCCTCCCGAAATCGGTTCTCAGATTCTGGGTGATCTGGACTACGACATCCGCACCGATTTTCTGGCTTACTTCACCAGCGAGGAGATAGCCCGCTACCTCAACCTGATGGACTCGGATGACGCGGTGGACATTCTGAACGAGATGAATGTACAGCGCCGCGAGGAGGTGATCGCCCTGATTGACAACGAAGAAAAGGCGGACGATATCCTGGACCTGCTGCGCTACGAGGAAGACTGCGCTGGCGGTCTGATGGCGAAAGAATTGATTAAGGTGAACATCAACTGGCGTGTGCGCCAATGTATTGAGGAGATTCGCCGCCAGGCAGAGGACGTGGAGCGCATCTATACCGTGTATGTGGTGGACAACCGCGACGTGCTGCTCGGCCGGCTCAGCATTAAAGCACTGTTGCTGTCCAAAGACGACAAACTGGTAAAGGATATTTACAGCGAAGACGTGATCTCGATCGAGTCTTTTCGCGACGAAAACGAGGTGGTGAGCGTGATGCAGAAGTACGACCTGGAGGCTATACCTGTGGTGAACATCCAGGGCAAGTTGCTCGGCCGCATCACCATCGACGACGTGATTGACGTAATGCAGGAGCAGGCCGAACTCAGCCGCCAGCTCATGACGGGTATCTCGGAGAACGTGGAGGAAGACGACAGCGTGTTCCGCATTTCGCGCTCCCGTATACCTTGGCTCGTGATTGGGATGGTGGGCGGTTTGCTCGCGGCGCACTTCATGGGCTTTTTCGAGGCGGACATTGCCATGCTGCCGGCCCTGGCGCTCTTTGTGCCGCTCATCACGGCCACAGGCGGAAACGTAGGTATACAGTCCTCATCCATCATCATCCAGACGCTTTCTTCCAACGCCGTGATCTTCGAGAACTTCGCCCAGCGTTTGTTCAAACTCATCATGGTGGCCTTGCTCAATGCGCTCATCATCTCGGCGCTGGTGTTCACATTCACCTACCTGTTCCGGCAGGACCTGAAGCTCTCGATGGTGGTGTCCGTTGCACTCTTTTCAGTAGTGATGCTGGCCTCGCTCATGGGAACGCTGACCCCGATGTTGCTCGACAAGCTGGGCGTGAACCCCGCTGTTGCCGCCGGTCCGTTCATCACAACGGCGAACGACCTGCTGGGTCTGGCGATTTACTTTGGTATAGCGCACATGCTCTACGAACTCTAGCAACATGACAAAATCCCGCATCCTGATCATCGATGAAGTCCATCCTAGCCTTTTCCCGATGCTGGAAGGTATAGGTATGGCCTACGATTACCGTCCGGAGATTAAGCCCATTGAGGTATGTGAAGCGCTGGCCGGCTTTGATGGATTGATTGTGCGGAGCAAAATGCGGATCACAGCCGATACCATTAAGCTAGCTGACAAACTCAAATACGTAGCCCGGGCGGGCGCCGGTTTGGATAACATCGATGCAGAGGCCCTGCAGGAGCGAGGGATTGCATTGCTGGGGGCCAACGAAGGCAACCGGCAGGCAGTGGGGGAGCATGCGCTAGGTATGCTTCTTAGCCTGATGCGCAACATCGCGCGCGGCGACAGACAGGTGCGCGGCAAGGTATGGCAGCGCGAAGAGAACAGGGGAGAGGAGATCAGCGGCAAAACCGTGGGCATAATCGGCTACGGCAACATGGGGCAAAGTTTTGCCAACGTCCTGCGTGGCTTCGGCTGCCGCATCCTGGCCTACGACCGGTACGCTCCTGAAAAGATTATAACGCCTGCTGAGGCGGTTTCCCTGGAGGAGCTGCAGTCGGAGGCTGACATGGTGAGCCTGCATATACCTTATATACCTGAAAACTGGGCTTTTGCCGATGACGCATTTTTCAGCGCCTTCAAAAAGCCGATCTGGTTCATGAACACCTCCCGCGGTGAAGTGGTGGACCAGAGCGCCTTGGTGCAGCACCTGCAGTCTGGCAAGCTCAAAGGAGCAGCGCTCGATGTACTCGAAAATGAAAAACTAGGCAGCCTGACGGAAGCGCAAACCAGCAACTTCGATTATCTGAAGTCCGCAGAAAATGTGGTGCTCACACCCCATATTGCAGGCTGGACGCACGAGTCCTATGTGAAGATAAACGAGGTGCTGGTGCAGAAAATACGGGCTTTGCAGGAAGACGGCAAACTAGCCTAAAAATACCCACCTGCGGACCTTCCCAACCTGCTATTTCAACGTATAATAGTGATGCAGATGCCGCCAACAAGTGTTTTTGGGGCTGCCAAATAAGTATCGCCGAAAAATTTTGTATTAAAATAAATTTGTATATTTGCTCAACACAGTGCCACCGGGGAACGCCCGCTCGCCTGTGGCTTACCTGGAATTGCCGCCTCGATTCGATGCAGGCAGGCTGAAAAAGAGAAAAATATATCATCTACATATTAGGCAAAAAGAACGGTTATGTTTGACATAGCCGTTCTTTTTGTTTTTGTGTTTTAAAACGTGAAGACAGTATTATGAGCAACATTTCTTATTACACCGCTGAAGGTTTACAGAAGCTAAAGGAAGAGTTACACGACCTAAAAACAAGGGGCCGCGCAGAAGTAGCCCGTCAGCTGGCAGAAGCACGCGACAAGGGTGACCTGAGCGAGAACGCCGAATACGACGCCGCCAAGGACGCCCAAGGTCACCTGGAGCTGAAAATCGCCAAGCTGGAAGAAGTAGTAGGCAACGCCCGTCTGATAGACGAGTCGAACCTGGACACAAGCAAGGCGCTGATTCTCTCGAAGGTGAAGATCAAGAACTTGAAAAACAACATGGTGATGGACTATACCCTGGTTGCGGAAGAAGAAGCCGACCTGACCTCCGGCAAAATCTCCGTGAAGTCCCCGATCGGCAAAGGCCTGCTGGGCAAGTCGGTTGGCGAGAAGGCTGAGATCACCGTGCCGGCCGGTAAGATTGAGTTCGAGATTCTGGAAATCAGCCGCTAAGCGTATGGAGCCGTCAATCTTCACTAAAATTGTAAATGGCGAGATTCCTGCCTACAAGATAGCCGAGGATGATCGCTACCTGGCTTTTCTGGACGTGTTCCCGACAACAAAAGGCCATACGCTCGTTATACCTAAGCAACAGATCGACTACCTGTTTGATCTGGATGATGCGCTATACCTGGGTTTAATGGCTTTTGCCAAAAAAGTGGCCGCTGCCGTAGAAAAGGCGGTGCCCTGCAAGCGAATCGGCGTGGCAGTGGTAGGTCTGGAAGTGCCCCACGCACACGTACACCTGATTCCGCTGAACAAAATGGCGGATATGAACTTTGCCAACAAGCAAAAGTTCAGCAAGGAGGAGTTTGAAGAAATAGCCGAGAAGATTCGGAAAGTATACGAAACACTGTAAGGTATAGCTATACCTTAGAGCTCAATAAAAAGGGGCGCATCTTCGAGATGCGCCCCTTTTTGTTTTAATTGCTCCGTAAGATCGAAGGCTTAAATTCGATTGAGTCCTTTGGCTGGACGGTCTGCTGCGTAGGCTGGTTTTGCTGTTGCTTGGCCTGTTCCTTTGCCTGCTTTCTGAAAAATCCTCTCAGCAGGAAGTTGTTTTGCAGGGCCTCCATGTTTTGGTCGAGCTTTTTGGTGCCGGTTTCCAGGTTCTGCATGGTGCTCTGCAACTGCCGTGCAAACTGCTGGTCGTTGAGTAGCACGCCTACGGCACCATCGCTGTTATTGAGCTGGCTGGTAGCCGTACGCAAATTCTCTGTTATTTCTGAGGCGGAAGCAGTGGCCTCCTCCAATTGTGTCATCGAGTTTTTCAGCTGTTGGAACACCTCTTTGTCGGTCACGAGCTGGTTGGCCAGGCCGTCAGATGAGTTGAGCTTGTTGGTGAAGGCCGACAGGGAACGGGAAGCGCTGACAGTACTCTGTGACGTACGCTGCAGGTTGTCCACCATGTTGCGGAAGTCCTGAGCCATGGTCGTGTCGGTGAGGAGGGCGCCCACGGTTCCTTCACCTTTCACCAGACGCGAGGTAAGTTGCTTGAAATCTCCGGTGATGGCAACCAGGTTCTCGTTGTTCTGCTGTAGCTTTTCCATCAGGTCATCGGTGTTAAGCGGGCTCACGGCTGCAATTCTGTCGCCGTCCTCCACGGGCGCTGCCGACTGGGTGCCGCCGTCAATCACGATGTTTTTGTTGCCGATGAAGCTTTCGGAGCTGATGCGGGCCGAGGCGTTTTTGCGGATGAACTGCTGCACCTTCTCTTCAATGTTCATCACTACCTCTACCTGAGAGTCGCCGTACAGGTTAATGGACTTGATGGTACCGACCTTTACACCTGAAAACCAGACATTGTTACCGGTTCGTAAGCCGGCCACGTCGTCAAATATGGCGGTCAGGGTAACTGTTTGGATCAGGCGCTTTTGCTGGCCGGCCAGCGTGAATATACCGACCACCAGAATCACGATCGCCAGGAACGTGAAAATACCAACTATAACTGTGCGTTTATTATCTGCAGAACTCATCTAGTCTATAAAGTTGTAGTTATAAAAAGATTGTACGCGCTCGTCGTTGCTTTCGAACACTTCTTCAAATGTGCCTTCGCGCTGGAACTGTCCGTCGAGCAGCATCACTACCCTGTCTCCTACGGCGCGGGCACAGGTAAGGTCGTGGGTAATGATGATAGAGGAGGTGTTGAATTTCTCCTGTACTTCATTGATCAGGCTGTTGATCTCGATACACGTAATCGGGTCGAGGCCGGCGGTGGGTTCATCGTACAGCATGATGTCCGGTTTTAGGATTAGGGTGCGGGCAATGCCAATGCGTTTGCGCTGACCGCCCGACAGTTCGGACGGCATCTGGTTGATCGCCTGCAAGAGCCCCACGGCTTCCAGCACATACTGAATCGTGTCTTCCCGCTCGGCTTCAGTCATGTGCTTGGCGTGACGGATCAGTGGAAACTCCAGGTTCTCGCGCACGGTCATACTGTCGTACAAGGCGCTGTTCTGAAACGAAAAGCCGATTCGGAGCCGGAGCGCATCCATTTCACGTGGCTTGAGGCTGCCTACTTCCTCACCCAGCACGTTTACCGAGCCTTCGTCGGCCTGTAGCAGACCGGAGATGATCTTGATCAACACCGACTTGCCCGTTCCGGAGCGGCCAAGCACCACCAGGTTTTCACCTTTGTACAGGTCCAGGTCCACGCCTCGGAGTACCTCAAAATCGTCGAATGCTTTTTTGAGGCCCCGGATAGAAATCACTTTCTCGCTTCTATCGATGTTAGGGTTTATTTTTTTTGCCTCCATTAAAAAGCTCTGATTGCGTTAATTACCTGCATGATGAGCAATTCCTCGATAAAGATAAGGAACATGGCCGTCACCACCGACGAGTTGGCCGCCTTGCCCACACCCTCCGTTCCTTTAGAAGAGTTATACCCTTTGTAGCAGCCCACCATGCCAATGGTATAACCAAAGATGACGGACTTAACCGAAGAGGCGACGATGTCCAGGAAGGTGATGGCGTCAAAAACCTGGTAGAAGAAGACGCTCAGCGAGGTCAGTTCGTTCTGGTGCACGTTCAGGTAGCCGCCCAGCAGCGACACGAGCGTGGTGTACATCGTGAGCGCCGGAATCATCAGGGTCGAGGCCAGCACCCGGCTCACCACCAGGAACTTAAACGGGTTGGTGGCCGATACCTCCATGGCGTCAATCTGCTCGGTCACGCGCATGGAGCCCAGCTCGGCCCCGATGGCTGAGCCCACCCGGCCGGCCGCAATAAGCGCCGTTACCAGCGGACCGATGGCCCGGATGATGGCCACGGAAATAAGGGCGGGCAGGAGAGAGGTCGCACCAAAATCGGCCAGGGAAGGACGCGACTGGTTCGTAAATACAATACCGATGATAAAGCCTGTGAGCGAGATCAGCGGGAGAGAGCGCACCCCAATTTCGTAGCACTGCTTGATGATCTCCTTGAACTCGTAGGGCGGGAACCACATCTCCTTGAAAAACCGCGCATTGAAACGGTACACATTCGCCAGCTCCACAAATATTCTGTCGAGCCTGCGAGTTGTTACGTACCTGCGCCGGGCTGGAGCTGCTCCCGGTTTATTTCTGTCTAAATCCATTTATGCTGTTTAGGATTCACCTATACAATGCCTTTGGCAAAGCAGCGGCAAAAATAACTTAATTTTAAGAATATGCCTGACGCTAAATTTAACCGCACCAGCAAAAACATGTTTAAACTTTGTTTTCGGCAGGTCCTCTACCTGTTAGCAGGCTGATACAGTTTAGCTTCCGGAAAGGCATCAGGCAAGCTTATAAGCCTTACGAAAGATAGAAGCGAATTTTTACAAAACTGCTAAATATTTTCAAAAGCTTATACTTATTGGAGGCGGTTGAATGGTTAATTGCTAATTGTTGATTGTTTGGTGCACGATTAAGCTATCTCTTCCTGTGTTGAGGGGCTAGAGGTTAAATTGTTGATGGTTAAATTGTTGTTTATGCATGATTAACCCATCCCTCCCAAGAGGGGATTAAGGTACACGATTCGCACAGGAATAGCGGTGCATTGCCTTCAATTGGAATAAGCTCTTTCGAACATCCGTGTCCGAAAGTATTTCTGACGGGGAAATCCTTGTCCCCGCATGTTAGATAACGCAATCGGCACGCGGCGATATGGCCATTCCCTGCACATGGGATTGGCGGGCCTTAATAAAGTCTTCGAACATGGATGTCCGAAAGAATAATTGAAAAAGCGGCCAGAGTCCGCCCGATAGATCACACTCGCGGAACGCGAGCGGGGGCAAAGCTGGAACGATGCACGATTCGGAGAGGTCGCGACCTGTCCCTACAGATCGATTTAATAATTAAACAATCAGCAATGAACAATCAACCATTCAACTCCCAAATTTCTACACTTGCCTCTCGGGGTTCTCCGTCAGGAAGGCTTTCCAGGAGTTGGCGCCTTTTTTGGCGTTGTTGCCTTTTTGGTAGTGGTGGCAAAGAGCCACGGACAGGGCGTCGGTGGCGTCGAACATTTTCGGGTCGGGCTGTATTTTGAGGATCTGCACCAGCATGCTGGCCACCTGCTCTTTGGAGGCGTTGCCGTTTCCGGTTACCGACTGCTTTACTTTTTTGGGGGCGTACTCCACGTAGGGGATGTCGCGGGAGAGGGCGGCGGCAATGGCAACTCCCTGTGCGCGACCGAGTTTGAGCATACTCTGCACGTTCACGCCAAAGAAGGGCGACTCGATGGCCAGCTCGTCGGGCAGGTATTCGTCGATGAGCTGTATCATGCGGTCAAAAATTTTCTTTAACTTGATGGCGTGGTTGCTGTAGCTTTTGAGGTGAATAACGCCATACTGCACTACCTTTACCTTCGATCCGGTTACTTCAATCAGGCCATAGCCCATGACTTGCGTGCCGGGGTCGATGCCAAGAATTAATTTGTTGGGTGGGAGGGTAGAAGAGTAAACCATAAGAGCCGCAATTTAAGACAATATCTTGAACATTACCCGCAACAGAAGGTTCCTTTTAGTTTCCGGCAAAGTTGTCGTGGTGCTGCTCACCTTCTATTTTCTATACCTGGCCATCTTTACGGCCCCCGATACGCTGCTCTCCTGGCAGGCCATACTCCAATCCGCCCGTCAAAGCGATTATACTTTTCTACTGATCCTGAGCGCGCTGCTCATACCTGCCAACTGGGGACTCGAGGCGTGGAAATGGCAGGTCCTGGGGCAGAAACTGGAGCGTATCTCATACCTGCGGGCCTTTCGCGCCGTCATGGTCGGGCTCACGCTCGGCTTCATCACCCCCAACCGCCTCGGCGACTATGCTGGTCGCGTGCTCGAGCTCAAAAGCAAAGAACGTTTGGAAGGTATAGGCGCCGTCTTTATCGGCAGGTTTTGTCAGCTGGTGGCCACGGTGCTGGTCGGTTCGCTGGGTGTACTTTATTTTGCGCTTTTGCTTTACTGGCAGGAGTATCCGGGCGTCTGTCTGAGTGTGTTTTTTCTGCTGCTCGTGCTCAATGCAAGCATGCTGCTGCTGCTTTTCAATGCGCGCGCCCTGGTGGCGCTGGTAGCAGCGGTCAGACCCTTGCGTAAATTCACGAAATACCTGGCGGTGATGGGGCGCTATACCTTCGGGGATGTGAACCGGGTGCTGATGCTTTCGCTGCTGCGTTACTTTGTGTTTCTGCTTCAGTTTGTGCTGTTGCTCTTTTTGTTTGAGGTGCGGCTGAGCCCGGTGGAGTACGTCAGCGGCGTGTCGACTACGTTCTTTCTGAAGTCGGTGGTGCCTTCGGTGTCGCTACTCTCGGATCTGGGCATGCGGGAGCTGTCCGCCATGTATGTGTTCAGTTTGCTGGGGCAGGAGCGCCTGCAGGTGCTGAGCGCCAGCCTGAGTTTGTGGCTGCTCAACATCGTGGTGCCAAGCGCGGTCGGTTTGTTTTTTGTGTTGCGCCTGAAACTGGGCAGGAGAGGAGGAAGTGCTTGATGTTTACGCTGCTGTTGCTTCTTTCGTTAGTCGCCTATACCTGGATCATCCTGCGCTGTCTGTACGCCTGGAAGCGCCTGCCTATACTTGCTATACCTGCCGGGTTTATACCTGCCACCAGGCTCACCGTCATCATTCCTGTCCGGAACGAAGCGCAGCAGGTACTTACTTTACTCGGCGATCTGGAAAAACAAAGCTACCCGGCTGCACTCTTTGAAGTGCTGGTGGTGGACGACCACTCAGAAGACGGCACCGACCGGCTTGTACAGGATCTTATACCTGAGACCCGGCTTCCGCTGCAGCTGATCCGGCTGGCTGACCACACGAATGCTACCGGCAAGAAAGTCGCCATCAAACAAGGTATAGCACAAGCCAGTGGCGAGTTGCTGGTCTTTACAGATGGCGACTGCCGCGTGCAACCTGACTGGCTCCTGCACTTCGCCTATACCTACGAAACACGTCAGGCAGTTTTCATTTCAGGACCTGTCAGTTTCCACAACACCCATACCTTGCTGGAGCGCATGCAGCTGGTTGAGTTCGCTTCTTTGATCGGGGTTGGAGGGGCCTCCATCGGGTTGCGGCAACCCAATATGTGCAATGGTGCCAACCTGGCCTATACCCGGCAGGTGTTTGAAGAAGTAGATGGCTTTGCCGGAAACGAGGGCATTGCCAGCGGCGACGATGAGTTCTTGCTGCACAAGGTAAACGAGCTATACCCGGAACGCATCGCCTTTTTGAAACACCCGGCTGCCATTGTGTATACCGAAGCGCGCAAGACTATCAGCAGTTTTATCGCACAGCGGGTGCGGTGGGCGAGCAAGTGGCGGAGCTACCAAAGTCTGTCGGTTAAGCTAGTGGCCCTGAGTGTGTTCGCCGTCAACCTGCTGCTTTTCCTGGCTATACCTGCCGTGCTGCTGGGCTGGCTCCCGGGCTGGACATTTCTAGCGGCCTACGCGGCCAAGTTTCTCATCGATTTTCTGTTCTTAAATCGTGTCCTGACTTTCATGCAGCAGCGTCGTGAGCTGATTTTTATGCTTCCGTTGCAGCTAGTTTACATTCCTTACGTACTATATACCGCCATCATGGGTCTTTCGGGTCGCTATACCTGGAAAGGCCGAACTATCCGTAACCATGACTGAGAATGAATTTGCCATCATGGACGAGCTCTATTTTGTGACGTCCTACCCTGACCTGAAAAGCACCAGCGCCCTTACCGACCAGGAACTCTGCGCCGCCCTGCGCGACCTGATCACCAAGGGTTATATCCGGATCCTCTACCCCGATCCGGATACCGAGCACGAATACGACGAGGCAACCTTCGGAACGCACTGCCAGCACTACTTCTACCTGGCTACCAAAGCCGGTCTGGTGGTGCATAATTCTATTTGAGAGGATATTTTTACGGCAGCTATGAACAAGTAGCCGACCTACGTAGTTGCAAGTAAACGCATGCGAGGAATACGTATTATTTCAAAGGAATTGGAGGGTTGGCAAAGAATGCGACTGATTTTTTGTAAATTTACACGGTCTATACCTGCGTGACAGGTATAACTGGAGAGAAGAGTCCCCAAGTGCGGATTTTTCGCCAACCTAAACTATGAAACCGAATGCCTGATATAGTTGCTCCGAACATACAGCAAGAGTTAAACCTCAAAAAGCTGGAATTATCGGCCTTGTTGGAAATCACGCAGGCGATTAACGACAACCTGCCCGAAGAGGCGCTCTACAAAATATACCGCTTCACGCTGCTGGCCCAGTTGCAGATCAACCGCCTGGCCCTGTTTGTGCACGACGAGAAGTGGGACTGCAAAGTAAGCTTCGGCTCCGACCTCGAACCCGCCAAGCAGCACCTCCCCGAAGCCATTCTCGAACTGAAGGAAATCACCCGCATCTCGAAGCTGAGCGTGGACAAGAAGTGGCGCAATTTCGAGATCGTGATCCCGATTCTGCACAATGGCAAAGTGCTCGCTTTTGTGATGATAGGAAAAATTCAGCCCTACTATACTAATATTGAGGCGCTCAACTTTGTGCAGACGGTGAGTAACATCATGCTCGTGGCGATTGAAAACCACCGCATGGCCCGTCAGCGCTTGGCACAAGAGGCTATCCGCAAGGAGATCGAGATTGCCCGCGAGGTGCAGTCCATGCTGTTCCCGAAAAGCCTGCCGAACGACAAAGACGTGGCCATCCATGCCAGCTACATTCCACACTCGTCCATTGGCGGCGACTACTACGATTTTGTCGAGATCGACAAAGACCAGTTCCTGTTCTGCGTGGCCGACGTGTCGGGCAAGGGGGTACCTGCTTCGTTGCTGATGTCGAATTTTCAGGCCGGATTGCGCACCATTCTGCGCCAGACGGCCGATCTGAACACTGTGGTGTCTGAGCTCAATCACCTGATCTACCGCAATGCGATCGCCGAGAAGTTCATCACGACTTTTGTAGCCATATTTAATCGCAGCACGCGCGAGTTGAGCTATGTGAATGCCGGTCATGATGCCCCAATCCTGCTCTACAAGAACAACACCTACGACCTGCTCAACGACGGTTGCACCATGCTGGGCGTGTTCGATGTGCTGCCTTTTATGAACGTGGGCAAGATCCACGTGCCGCACGATGCGGTGCTGCTCTGCTATACCGACGGCCTGACCGAGGTGTTTGACGAGGACGAGTCGGAGTTCGGTATTGCTGGCACGATTGGCTTCATGCAGAAGAACCGCTTCCTGAGCTCCAAAATGCTGCACCTGCAGCTGCTCAACGCCATCAACCTCTACAACGAGGACTCATCCTTCAACGACGACATCACCCTGCTCTCGTGCAGGTTTAAGTAGTTTTCAGATTTGGAAACTTGAAAATGTGTAGATTTGAAAATGTGGGAATGGAGAGAAATTGAAAACTGACAAATTGATGATGAAGGCTTTTCATTAGTAACTTTGCAAGTTTCTTAATTTCCAAATTTTCAAATCTTCTCAATTTTCAAATCTAAAAATGCTCCGCCTTTACAAGACTCCCGCCTTGCTTCGCAGACTTTTGCCTGGCTATACCTGGTTGCGGCAGGCGCAGGGCAAGGTGTTATACCTGACTTTTGACGATGGGCCTATACCGGAGGTGACGCCCTGGGTGCTGGAGCAACTGGAACAGTACAAGGCCAAAGCGACTTTCTTTGCCGTAGGCGATAACCTGGTGAAGTACGCAGGTATAGCCCAGCAGATTTTAAGGGAAGGGCACCGGCTGGCGAATCATACCCACAACCACCTGCGCGGCTGGGAAACCTTACTGGAGCGCTACCTTGAAAACGTGCAGCAATGCCAGCAGGAGCTTGAACGCCTCGACCCTCATCCAGCACAGCCGAAGCTTTTCCGACCTCCCTACGGTCGTATCACCACGAAACAGGCAGCCGCCCTGCGACCCAACTACGAACTGGTGATGTGGGACGTGCTCACCAACGACTATGACCGCTCGCTGAGTCCCGAGAAGTGCCTGCGCGAATCCATCCGCTGTACCCAAAGCGGTAGCATCATCGTATTCCACGACAGCCTGAAGGCGCAGCGAAACATGCAATACGCCCTGCCCCGATTCTTAGACCACTTCACCACACAGGGCTATACCTTCCAGACCCTATGATGGTATCCGTCGTCTATTTCATAGTTTACTTTCTGCTATTTCTGGTACTGCTGGCTCTGCTGCTCTTTAACCGAAAACGGTACTCGGTACGGGCCGCCGACACGCCACGCGTCAGCATTTTGATTGCCGCCCGAAACGAAGAGCACAACATTTTAAGTTGCCTTCAAGCCATCGAGCGTCTCGACTACCCCCAAGACAAACTGGAGGTACTCATAGGAGATGATGATTCAACAGACAACACGCGGGCGGTGGTGGAGAAGTTCATACAAGACAAACCCGGCTATACCTGTATCACCGTCACCGGAACAATAGGGCGGGCCAAAGGCAAAGCCAACGTGCTCGCACAGCTCGCTCACCACGCCACGACAGATTTTTTCCTTTATACCGATGCTGACATCCAGGTGCCTCCAGGTTGGGTACATGCGATGCTGGCAGGTTTGGATGCAAAGGTTGGAGTCGTCACCGGCCTGACCACTGTCGCGGGCGATCGCCTGTTCTTCCGGCTTCAGAGCATGGACTGGCTGTATTCGCTGGGACTGATGCAGGCTGTCAGTGATGTGGGCCTGCCCGTCACCACCATGGGGAATAATATGCTGCTCACCCGGAAGGCCTACGAATCGGTAGGCGGGTATGAGAACATCAAATTTTCCATTACGGAGGATGTGGCCATCTTCAACCAGGTACTGAAAAAGGGCTTTGATTACCGGAACATATACGACCGCAGTGTGCTTGCCCTTTCGGCTCCAGCGACTACTTTCTGGCAATTACTGGAGCAGCGTAAGCGCTGGATGCGTGGGACAAGGCACCTGCCCGTTTACATGTTTGCCATACTAGCCATGCATTCAGCCTACTATCCGGTGTTGCTCCCTTACTTCTGGCAAGCGTCCGTAGGTATAGCAAGTAGCATATTTCTGGCCAAGCTTTTGTTGCAAAGCACCTACCTTCACATCTGCCTTAAGCGCCTCGGGCGGCGCATCCCTTGGTGGCAATATGTTGTTTTTGAGCTTTTCATGGTCGTGACCAGCATCATCCTGATCCTTTACTTCTTCCTACCCACGAAGGTGAAGTGGAAGGGGAGAAGGTATTGAGAGTTTAGAAGTTGAGAAGTTAGAAAGGTACAAAGTTCATCTGTAGTGGCGTTACATTGTAACGTCGTGGTACTACGCAGTATGGCAGTTCCATTGCAGCGACAGGTCGCGACCCGTCCGAATCGTGCACCGGCCATCACGCCACTCTATTCTTTAATGTATCACGTACCGCTATACCTCCTGTACGAATCATGTACCAGAATCCCCTCTTGGGAGGGACAGGGTGGGTTAATCATGCACAAATCCCAACAAAATCTTGCTACGTGATACGTGTGTCGTGATACGAACTAGTGTTACGAACTAGATGACACGCAAGAACATTTGCAGCCTTAGCCTGAAGTTCGGACCTTTGCACCGAAGTAATTTGATCCAAAAAAACACACATGACTTTAATTGATTCGCACGCCCATATCTATTCAGAGCAGTTTAAGCAGGACCGCGACCAGGCACTGGCACGGGCGCTCGAGGAGGGGGTGGAGAAAATCTATATGCCCAACATCGACCACACCTCCATCGATGTGATGCTGGAGACGGAGGCGAAGCACCCAAATCAATGCATTGCCATGATGGGACTACACCCAACGTCGGTAAACAATGACTTTGAAAAGGAACTATACCTGGTGGAAGAGTGGCTGGGCAAGCGAAAGTTTGCGGCAGTGGGTGAGTGCGGTATCGACCTGTACTGGGACAAGACTTTTCTGCCGCAGCAGCAGGAAGCCCTGAAAGTGCAGGTACAATTGGCCAAAAAGCATCAGCTGGCCATCGTGCTCCATACCCGCGACTCTTTCGACGAAACCTACGAGATCATCGCGGCTGCGCAGGACGGCAGTCTGAAGGGCGTATTCCACTGCTTTTCGGGCACTGTAGAACAGGCGGCGAAGGTGAAGGAACTCGGATTTCTGATGGGCATTGGCGGTGTGGCCACGTTTAAGAACGGCGGACTGGACAAGGTACTGCCACATGTAAGTCTGGATGATCTGGTGCTGGAAACAGACTGTCCATACCTGGCGCCCGTACCGCACCGGGGCAAACGCAACGAGCCCGTATACCTGCCCCTCGTAGCCCGCAGGGTGGCCGAGCTAATGCAGAAGCCAGTGGAAGAAGTAGCCGTTACCACAACCCGAAATGCCCTCAACCTTTTCAAGCACTAAGCCATGAACGTAGTCAAAACCAGCATCGACACCGCCGCGCCCGCACACTCCGACGCCTCCATTCTGATCATCTACACCGGCGGCACAGTAGGCATGGTGTATGATGAAAAGCATAGCCTGGTTCCCTTTAACTTCAGCCAGATACTGGAGAAAGTGCCCGAACTGAGCAACTTCAAGTACCTGCTAACGGTGCTGAGCATCGAGCCGGCCATCGATTCATCGAACGTGTCGCTTGGAGACTGGCTGATGCTGGCCAACCTGATTCGTGACAACTACGCCGACTACGATGGCTTTGTGGTGCTGCACGGCACCGATACCATGGCCTACAGCGCCTCTGCCCTCAGCTACCTGCTCGAGAACCTGGCCAAGCCCGTGATCTTTACAGGCGCTCAGGTGCCTATTGGTCGCACCCGCACCGACGCCCGCGCCAACCTGATCTCAGCCCTACAGATTGCGGCTACTAAAATCAATGGCAAGAGTGTGGTGCCGGAAGTGTGTATCTACTTCCATAACCTGCTCATCAGAGGAAACCGGGCCAAGAAAGTAGAGAGCCGCCATTTCAACGCCTTTAAATCAGAGAACTACCCGCTACTGGCCAAAGCCGGCATCAGCATCGATTTCTATGAAAATGCCATGCTGCCCCATCCTGAAAGACCCTTGCACGTGCACCAGCACCTGGACGATAATGTAGCCATTCTGAAGCTTTTTCCGGGTATAACGCCACAGGTGATGCGCGGTGTGCTGGAGGCGCCAGGGCTGCGCGGACTCGTGCTCGAAACATTTGGCGCAGGCAATGCCCCCACGGCCGGTTGGCTGCTCGAGATGCTAGAAGATGCTATTTCGAGGGGGATCTATATTCTGAATGTATCGCAGTGCGACGAGGGCAGGGTGGATCAGGGGAAGTACGAAACAAGCAAGTTCCTGCTCAACATGGGCGTGATCGGGGGCGACGACATCACGACCGAGGCGGCCATCACGAAGCTGATGTTTGTGCTCGGACTCGACCTGCCGTCTACGCAAACCCGTGAGCTGCTTGCCAGTAACCTGCGCGGCGAGATCAGCATATAGCCTAATGTGATTATTTATCAGGTATAGCGGTGTAAAAATTTGCGATAGTGTAAGTTATTGGCGTATATTTGCACCCATAATAGAGAGCTGTCCGAGTGGTCGAAGGAGCACGCCTGGAAAGTGTGTATACCCCAAAAGGGTATCAAGGGTTCGAATCCCTTGCTCTCTGCAGAGTAATTATCAGTTAGTATAAAAGCCCTTAAATCAGCGATTTAAGGGCTTTTTGCTCTTAAGGTTCACGTTCCCCGATTGGGAGTACTTGAGAGCAGATCTTATTGAGACGCTAGAAACTATGGCACCCTAATCTGAAGACCTCCTAACACTACGTCAAAATTCAGGATTGCAAGGTGGATGAGGATGTGCAGCTGCTGCGGGTTGGGTTAACGCTGTCGTTCGGGCATTGGTGGAAGAGAATTGCAGAGCGGATTACAGTATTGGGTTTGTAGATACATTTGTCTATGGTATAAGGGTGAACGACTGACATTTAGGAGGTGTACACTACGTTAAAGAAAGTGTAGTGTATTGTATTTAGATAAGTTGAGTTCTGGATAATCTCGTATGATCCATTTTGGATTTTTAAAAAATTATTCCTGCTAAAATTTGCAATACTCATTTGCCTGCAGCTACCTTTGCGGCATCTTTATCGAAGATTTATAAAGAAGAGGTGAGAGAGCAGGCTCCATGATCCTCTAGCAACCATCGGTGCAAACAGAAAAGGTGCTAACTCCTGCCCAGTTTTGGGACATATAAATTGAAACGCATGAACACACAGCACACACTCTCAACTTATTCATTGACAGCCTTACTTCCTGTTACAGCGCCCACTGTGCGGATGTGCTGTTGTTGCTGTTGTTGCTAATCTCTTTTTATTCAGGTTTTGGCTTGTCTGCACCTTCACGGTGTAGCGGCCAATTGTGTGCCTGGGCCTCTTTCATCCATTATTTTTCTTACAATCCATATTATGGGAAATTCTATGCCCCAACCAGTGCTGCGCTGCATTAAGACAGATTATCCGCAACGGGAACAACAGAAGTTGCCCGCCAACATCCTTATACCTGCCTATATGCGAATGCGCATGCGTAGCTGCTGTTGTTAGCACTATGCTTTGTACTAATCCGATATAATTCTATTTGATTTATCCTGTGGCTGCAATCGATAAAATTGCAGATTCTGAATGTTTTGTCCAGCAATTAAAAATAAAATGCAAGCTAGGTTTTCAAATAGATTTTGCGGCTTGTGACATTTCTGAAGTGCAGGTATAGCAGCCATCGCAAAAGGCGCTCTAACACCATGCTGACTGTGGAACGGGAGCACAAGATAGTGACCGCTTTTGAAGACCGCAGTGGTTTTGACCTGACCTGTAAGTGTCACGCGCAGCATGTACTGGGCATTTCAGGCCAGCATAAATTCCTTTATCCATTACCCAATAATGAGATTCTGGCAGAGCCTGATTTGGGGCAGTTAGTTCAGAACCCTGGGTATTAATCCTTTTGTTACCAATGGCCGAAGGTGGCACGCTCACCTCCAGCCTCTTACATTGATTTAAACAAATACATGAACCAGATTGATAGGAGTGGAGGCATTGCCCTGATCCCATTTTTGATATTCGTTCTCACCTTTTTAGGGGCAGGCATCGTGCTCAACGATTTCTATGTCCTTCCTCCTCCTGTGGCGGCATGCGTTGGCATTGTTTCCGCTTTCTTTATCATGAAGGGATCCATTCAGGCCAAAGTGGAGGCCTTGATCCGTGGCTGTGGCGATTCCAAGATTATCACCATGTGCCTCATATACCTGTTGGCAGGTGCTTTCGCTGCCGTCTCCAAGGCCGTAGGAGGGGTAGAAGCTACCGTAAACCTGGGGCTCAGCCTGGTGCCGGTGCAGTACCTGGCGTTGGGGGTGTTCCTTTTGGCCGTATTCCTTTCAACCGCCATGGGTACCTCGGTGGGGTGTATTGTGGCGCTGGGACCGATAGCTGTGGGGCTGGCCGAGCAGAGCGATACTTCCATGCCCCTGATGCTGGGCTCCCTGCTGGGTGGCGCTATGTTTGGCGACAACCTCTCGTTCATCTCAGATACCACCATTGCGGCCACGCAGACCCAGGAATGTAGTATGAAAGACAAGTTTCGGGTAAACCTGCTCATTGCGGGACCTGCTGCGCTGCTCACCATTCTGCTGCTGCTTGTGGCAGGGCATGAACCGGGGGGCAGCTCCTCGGCTGCCGCCCTCCCAGCTAATTTTTCCTTCTGGCAACTGGTGCCATACCTGCTGGTGATTGTGCTGGCCGTGATAGGCGTGGATGTGTTTGTGGTGTTGACCATCGGTACTATTGCCTCCGGCGTAGTGGGATTGTGGCAGGGAAGCCTGGAATTACTAGGGTTCAGCCAGCAAGTGTACGAAGGCTTTACCTCGATGACAGAGATTTTTCTGCTCTCGATGCTGACGGGTGGTCTGGCCGAGATGGTGCGTCAGGCGGGCGGAATTCAATATTTACTGGAGAAGGTGAGCGGCTCCATCAACGGAAAACGGTCAGCGCAACTGGGTATAAGCGCGCTGGTAGCGGGTACCAATGTAGCCATTGCCAACAACACAGTTTCAATTGTAGTGACGGGCCCGCTAGCCCGTGACATCAGCCGTACCTACGGAGTCGACAAGCGGAAGTCGGCGGCGGTGCTGGATATTTACTCCTGTATTGTGCAGGGGCTGCTGCCTTACGGCGCCCAGATGCTGATCATGCTCAGTTATACCAATGGTAGTGTTTCGTTTGTAGAGGTATGGACCCACGCCTGGTACCTATACCTGTTGCTGTTCTTCAGCCAATTGGCCATCTTCACGCCATTTGTGGATCGTTACATCAGCAGGCAGCCTGCTGCCAGAAGAGTGGGCGCGTAAAGCTCGACGCATCCGTTCGCAGGTGCAAAAATAAAAGAAGAACTGCTTCGATTTGGCACCCTTCCATCCATTGGCTCAAAACACACAGGGCCAGCCGTAAATCGCGGCTGGCCCTGCTGTTATGATAGAGCGCTGACTTATTGTTGAGTCAAAGCGATCTCCTGGAAAGCGCTCTCATTCCCTACCCGATCTACGGCGGTCACTGCAATCTGGCTGAGGGGAACAAGCACCGGGGTAGCGCCTCCGGTGGTGAGCTGCAGGTCCAGGGAGCGGTCGTTGCGGTTCAGAATTTTATATTCCCAGCGACCGGCATACTTGTAATACACGATCCAGCGGAAAACGTCTTTCTCGTCCGGGTGCGTCCAGCTGATTTTCAGGTTTTCGCCCTGGGTTGTGGTTGTCACGGACGGAGCGGCTGGGGCGGTGCTGTCCAGCCATGGGCTGGCCGGTACCAGCGCCTCTTTCTTGTATGGCCCGCTGAGCAGCGACCTGGCCATGTTGGGGTTTTTGGTGAGCGAAGAAATGCTCCAGTGCACCACGCCCTGGCTTTCGGGCAGCATTCCGCGCGAGATCATGATCTGGCTCATGGTTTCTCTCACGTTGAGGGCAGAACTGTCGCGGCCCACGTTGATGCCAGGCCATAGGTGACGTTTCTGGGTATTCTCACCGGCCCACCAGCCCAGCAGCACCGGGAAACTCTGCGGAATCCGGTTGATGGGCCAGTAAAGCTGCGGCGTGAAATAATCCACCCACCCCTTGTTCAGCCATAGGCGGGCATCGGCATACAGCACGTCGTACTGGTCCATGCCTTCAATAGAGGCAGGATAACCAGGTCGCCACACACCAAAGGGACTTAACCCGAATTTCACGTATGGTTTCTCGGCTTTGATCTCTTTGTAGAGTCGCTCAATGAACTGATTCACGCTCTGTCGGCGCCAGTCGCCGCGGGATAGGGTGCCACCCGTTTTCAGGTAAGCAGCCCAGCTATCGTCGTCCGGGAAATCTTTCTCGTTGTTGTAAGAAGAGTACGGGTAGAAGTAGTCGTCAAAATGCACGCCATCGAGGTCATAGCGCTTCACCAGGTCCATTACCACAGCAGCGGAGTGGTCCTGTGTGCCTTGTTTGGCTGGATCCATCCACCAGTAACCCTGCTCCAGCTTTACCACCAGCTCGGGCTTGGTTTTCACGATGGACTGCTCGCTTATCTCGCCACCTGCCACGTGGTGAGCCCGGTAGGGGTTTAGCCACACATGTAGCTCCAGCCCACGGTCATGGGCGGCCTCGATCCAGAACTCCAGCGGATCATAGTATGGCTCGGGGGCTTTGCCCTGCTGGCCGGTCAGGTAATAAGACCAGGGTTCTAGCTTACTGTTGTAGAGGGCATCGGTTTGCGGACGTACCTGGAAAATAACGGCGTTGAATTTGTGTGCCTGCAGGAAGTCAAGCAGTTCTATGGCTTCGCGCTGCTGCTCCTGTGTGCTCAGGCCCGGCTTGCTGGGCCAGTTGATGTTGGCCACGGTGGCCACCCAGGCGGCCCGGAACTCGGTGTCCGCTTTGGCAGCCGGCTTGGCGGTTTCTACGGGTTTGGCTGCTTCCTGCTGCGAGACAGCGGGCTGGGAAGAGGAACAGGCCTGTAGGAGCCAGAAAGCAAACAGTCCGGCTACGTAGCGTAAGGGTTTCATCATCAGAGTATATTTAGGTTGGAAGTGTCTGGAGATAAAACTAGCGGAAAGTTTTAACTGTCCCAAACCTAAATAAGAGTTGTGACTTCATTTCCTGTCATTTTACTAGATTTGGCCACTTGTGAGCAGGAGGAGAGAAGCGCACTGCAAAAGAGATTCCAGCCTATTCAGTCCTGGTTTGTTATTCAAGTGATGCCATTGGTAGATTACCCAACATGCGTCACCCTAAAACTCAATCATGATGGTATTTCTCGCCTCTCAGAATTGTGAAGCCCCGGTATAGTTGCTCCACGAAAAAGAGGCGAACCATTTGGTGTGAAAACGTCATTTTAGAAAGTGAGATTTTGTCATTTGCCCGCTCGTAGATAGCAGGAGAGAAGCCGTAGGCACCTCCGATTATGAAGACCAAGTTAGTGGTCACAGCATTGAGTTTCTTTTGCAGAAAGTGGGCATACTCAGTTGAGGTGAAGGTTTTGCCCTTTTCGTCTAGCAGCACAACGTGGTCGCCATCCTGGATTTTTTGCAGCAGCAGTTTGCCTTCCGCCTCCTTTAAATTATCAGCTGTGAACTTACCGCCCTGCTTTACATCTGGTATAATTGTGAACTCGAACGGATGATAGTGCTTCAGCCGCTTCATGTACTTCTGTATACCTTCCTCCAGAAACGGCTCGTCCGTCTTGCCAATCGCAATGAGTTTGATCTTCATGTCGCCTTTTGCCGCCAATTTCGGTCTAAATACCCTGTTTTGCAACCAGACGCATCTGCTTTTAGGTATAGCCAACGGTTTTGAGACTTTTGTCAGGGTGTTTATTCTACCGCGCATTGTCGCCTATACCTTCTCGGAAATGAGTTGAACTCTTCCTTCTGATCAACCTCAGATATTAGGTTATTACTGGAAAGGTATAGAGGTTGATATTGTTTAGCTTTATTCTAAATTACTGCATATAAGCAGCTAAACGCAACCTAAGTATGGCTAAAGCAGGTAAAAAGGGTATAGTAAATCAATGTATGACTTAAAACTATTTTGATATGGAAGCTATCTGCAATAACTGTAACCACTGGGAACAGGACCAAAATAAAGTTCAACTTCAGAGCAATCAATTTGGCGTGTGTGACGAGCTAACCGGACAGCATGCCCTCGAGCCCGCTTATGTGCTGCCACTCATTCACGAGGGGCCGGAAGACAAGAAGCCAAGAAGATTTGAGATGATCACAGGCGCACAGTTTGGCTGCAATCATTTCTCGGAGCGAAAAGGCTGGGTATAAGTCCGGCATGAGGCTATAAAAACAGATGCCCTGCAGGAGACTGCAGGGCAAATGCCTAATCTAAACACAAACAACCAACACTAATATTATCTAAACTTATTCTATTCTATTCTATTCTATTCTATTCTATTGGTGTAGTTGCCTTGTCGGCCGATATTAGTACCGCAGGTAAGGCACATTACTCTTTCCTGAGAGCGAATCAAGTATTCCTACAAAATAATCACCTATAAACAGACCGGTTCCTTTCTTAACCGCATCCGTCCCTAAAGTCGAATCGATCACTTCCCCATCAATAGTGGAATATTCAATCGAATCATCATTTTGAGTAACAGGCTTCAATGATTTTAAGTTATTGCGGCTGCCAGCATGCTTATTTGCGTTAGCTGCATTGTTTTCGTAGGTTTTCATATTGCAAGCTGTGGTTTGGTTTAGATTGATACAATAATACTACCCAGCCTGCTCCTAACACAGGAAATATATTCATTAAAAGTAACTTGTACTTTAATGAATATTAATATGAATATACAAAATAGAGGGGAATTGATATGTAGTAGAATTGCTTGCAAGGCCTACTGCGATATCTGTTATTGAGGGATCAGGATAAAAAGTAACAAAAGCTAATGCTGTTTAAGTTGCAGGAACTGCAGCACATAGTAGCTAAACGTCTGTAAAGCCAGTACGGTCAGTGACAACATAACACCAGGTATAGCAACGAGCCACCAGGCGGCTGTGTTGGTACGTATACCCGCAATCATCCTTCCCCAACTTACCAGATCGGTGCTGACGCCAATGTTTAGGAACGACAGCGTAGACTCCAGCATCAGTAGTCCTGCTAAACCGAAAGAAAACGCAACCAGGATCGGCCCTAGCAGGTGTGGGAGCGCGTGCCGGACCAGGAGGCGTTTTTGTGTGTAGCCCAAGCTGGTCGCAGCCTCGAAAAAGGGCAGCTCCCTGATTCTCAGCATCTCCGCCCTGGCCAACCGCGCTGTTCCCGTCCAGAAGGTAAGCACCAGTAAAACAGACAAAGCCAGTAGGGTAGGAGGCGCAATAGCGGCTAAAACCAGTATCAACACAAGTCTCGGAATACTGGTCTGCACCTCGATCAACCTTAACAGCAGTTCATCAACCGGAAAAGGGGCTTTCTTTTTGAGAAAGGGCAATTGCTTGAAAAGCAGTGTCAAGCCTGCAACCAGGAGTAGTGTTAAACCGATAGCAGCTATACCTGTCATTAAAAAGTCGGAGGAAGCGCCGCCTTGGCTAGAGAGTATTGTCGGAAGGTATACACCATAGTACATAAAAGGAAGCAGACCGAGAAGCAAAGCCAGCAGGCGGGCGCGGCTCAGGTATAGGCGCCGGTTACCATAGAGTCCGGCCGTAGCTCCGAGCGCTAAACCAATCAGGCTCGCCAAAGCCATTACGGGTAAACTGATGGCGAAAGCGGTGCGAGCTCCATACAACATATTAGCCAGCACATCACGGCCCAAGCCGTCGGTGCCGAGCCAGTGCCGGGGCTTGTCTGCCACTGCCGATCCTCCAAAAGGCGCCTGGTAAATCTGGTCCAGATCCAGCTCATTCGGTGTGTAGGCCAGCGGCAGCCAGGGCAGCGCAAGCGCGACCATTCCCAACAATACCAGGTATAGCAAGGCCAACCGGAAGGCGGGCGCCGTCTGCCACAAGGCGCGCGCTATTTGCCACAGGTTCTTCATGAGGCGTGCGTGCGAATACGTGGATCGGCCAAGGCGTAGAGGAGGTCAGAGAGCAGGTGCGACAGCAGGCGGAAAATAGCCACAATCACCACAATGCCCACTATCACCGGGTAGTCGCGTGCCAGTACCGCATCAATCAACAGGCGGCCTACACCAGGTATAGCAAAAATAGTTTCGATGATCACGGCTCCGGCCACCAAGGCAGGCAGAAAATCCGACAGATGCGTAATGACTGGCAACAGGGCATTGCGCAGCATGTGGCTCCGAATGACGCGCTGCTCCGAGAGGCCCTTTGCGCGGGCCGTGCGAATGTAATCCTGTCCAGCCACGGCCGAGACCGACTGATAAAACTGATTGGTCAGGTATGGCAGATTAGCCAGCACCAGGCAGATCATCGGAAGGGCCATAAACTGCAGCCATTGACTGAGCTGCTGTACCCAACTTTGATCATACCCACTGTAATAGCCCATGCCGTACACCGGGAAAAGCTGCACAAAAGCCGGACTCGCCAGCAGCACCAGCAAGAGCATGGCCAGCACAAAGAGCGGAATGCTGTCGAGCAGGAAGAGGGAGGGAAGGAGCATGCTGCGCCAGATCCGACCCGAGCGGCGCACCATTAGCAGGGCCAGCTCCATGGCCAGCATCGTGGCAAAGCACACACTTATCAGCAGTAACCACCAGGTGTTCCCAATTGCCTCGGCTAGTACTGTGCTAACCGGACGGCCATCCCGCAGCGAAGTGCCCAAGCTCCCCTTTGCCAGGCCCACGAGCCAATGGTGATATTGGTTTTGGGAGCCATGCCACTGCATCGATGGGGAAAGGAAGGTATAGCCCGAGGAGTTTGCTAACAACAGGGCACTGTTCTCCAGTATCTGACTGTGCTTGAGCCGATCAGCAGGCAACAACGCTGCTATACATGCTGTTGCCTCCTCCAGCTCGGAAGCATTTCGGTGGCTATAAATCGTGTAGAGATGCGCCTGTATCGGTTGGCGTTCTGTCTCCGTCAGGCTGGCTTCCAATGTTTTCAGGCTCCGGAAAAACCTGGCAGCTGCATCGGGGTTTCCGTACTGCCAGGAGATCTTTTGAAGGAAGGCCCGGTCACGCTCCGGAAATACCCGGTATAAGGTGTCGGGCAGGGCGGCAGAGGAGACACTGAAGTAGAAGAGCGGCAGGTCCTGACCAGTGCTTTTTAAGAACTGGCGGTAGCTGTGGTCGTGCGAGGCGGCATCGCTGCGGCTATAGTAGCCAGCTTCCTGCTGTGCCAGGTGGGCGCTGCCAAATGCGCCTGGCATCAGCTTGCTCAGTAAAAAGATGGCTGATGCGATGAGCCAAAGCGTAGGTATAGCCACGAGTAGCCGCCTGAGTACAAAGTTGGCCATGGCACTGTCAAGGCTTAAGCATAAACGAACTCAGGTCGTAGTAAGGACGCACACCTGATACCTTTGTGTTCGTGAACCTGTTGTGTATAGCTATGCGCTCTTTTCTGAAATAGAGCGGTAGAAAAGCGGCTTCCTCCTGCATAATTTCCTGCAGCCTGTGCAGCGACCTGGCTTTATCAGCTTCGCTTTCAGCTTCGTTTATCTGATCCAGAAGCCGGTCGCTTTCAGGTGTGCCAAACCCTGTGGAATTGAGCCCGCCCGGTCCGGAAAAACTGGTGTGAAACAGCGGCTTGAAATTGAAAACAAACGGATTACCCGAGATGCCCCTGAAGTGCATGTCATAATCCCGCTGGTCTATCCGCTGGCTGTAAACATTCCCCTCCAGCGGCAACAAAGTGACAGGTATACCGGCCTTTCCTGCATGTTGCTGAAAGATAAGGGCCATTTGCTCATACGCCGTATTGCCTGCCCTGTAGAGCAGTTCAATGCGCAGGTCTTCCCGCTGGCCATTGATGTTCCGGTACCAGCCGTTCTGCTCCTGTATCCAGCCGGCAGCTTTCAGCAGTGTGGTCGCTTGTGTTGGGTCGTATGGGCGGGGTTGCAACTGTGGATGATACAGGTCTTTTCGGTCAGGAGGTATAGGGCCCACCGTTGGCGTCGCGTACGATTGCTGGCTCACCCGGATCATAGCCGGCACGTCCAGCAAGTGAGCGATGGCCTGCCGGGTACGTTTGTCGCGGAACTTGGGAGCCCGTGAGTTGATGGCAGCGTAGATCAGGTCGTAGCCCTGCGGGGTATGGAGGTCGTAGTTTTTCAGGAAGTTTTCATCCTGCCGGAGCTGCTCGAATTCGTTGACAGGGATATTGTCCAGTACATCAAGCTGGGAGTTTTTGAGCGCCAGCAGCGCGGTGGTGTTGTCCGGGATAATCTGAAAGTTGATTTGTGCTGGGTGGGCAGTCAGGTGGCTAACCACATTTCCTGTGTTTTTTCCCCACCAGTTTTCTTTCCGTTTTAGCACGATGTGTTGGCCCGGAGCCCACTCCGCTACCTCGTAGCCAGCGCTGCCTTGCAACAATGCTTTGTTTTCGGGTGAGCCTAAACTGTTGCAGCGTGTAGCCACAGCCCTTGTACGATCTGTGTTATATTGGGTACTGTCAGCCGTGGACCAGGCCTGTAGAGGTATGGTATTGTATACCTGTTGAGGATCCAGCAGATAGGAAGGCAGGATAAAAAAGTCGCCGGTCAGGAGCTGCATTTCAGGTGTGTAGCCCCGGCATACGAGCGTGAACCTGCTGGGGTCAGCAGAATTAAGCTTTATGTCCTGGATGAACTCTAGTTGTGAGCGGATATTCTCATTCCGGACGTAAGGTGACTTTAACACCTTCAGCGTAAAAGCCACGTCTTGTGCAGTAACGGGGCTTCCGTCAGGCCATTCGGCTTCGGGGCGCAGTTGGTAGTGGAAAAAAGTAAGCGAGTCCTTGCGCTCCACTTCCGGAAAAGCGGAGGCAAGGCCTGGCTTCAATTCGTTATCTTCAAGATCTACGGTCAGCAGGCTATGATAAAGCAGATTGATGATCTGCAAAGCTTCCAGCGAGGTATAGCCAATGGGACTCAGACTCCCCGGATCTATAGCCAAACGAAGGCGTACTTCATCGGGCTGCCTTGCTGGCTGACCGCAAAAATTTAATAGTAGTAGAAGTAAGGAAAATAGAAATGCCTGGGTTTTCCGCATTATTTTTTGTGCCCTTTATCCATTATCAGACAATGGCAATATAGGGAAAATGAAGCAATTCTCAAGAATGACCCGAAAGCCTATTTCTCAATATTAACCCATGTACCTGAACCACCCATGGCATTCATGGTTTCAGTCGTGCTCGGAGTAGTGGAAGTTGTAGATGTGGTGCTGGTGGTAGTCGCGTTCTGATCCTGATCTTTTGTAGTTTCAGTTGGTGTGCCTAACAGAACATTCAGGATGATGGTGATGATGATAGTTGCCATGATTTTTAGGGTTAAATCGGTTTATAGTGTAACAAAGATTCACACAGTTGGCTTGAAAAGAAAAGAAAGTTTTAGTAAAAAGGTAACTATCAATTAAATAATATTTTATATAAACATTTTTATAAATAATATAAAACTATTGCTTTTAGTTTTAATATTCATATATTACTATCTAATAAATTTAAAAAAGGTAACTTAGTTGTGTTACTTTATGTCAAAATAAGGTAGAAAATACTCAGGTTTAGCGTTAAAAAGGGCTCCAAGAGTGTTTGAAAGGCTAACGGATTTCTAATATATAGAGTTTTTAGTTAATCTTTTACATGAAAGAAGTAAAAAAATTGATTGACATTGTTCTTTCCTGTAGTCAGGCAGAAACCGCGCTGCTGGACATGCCCAAGCAGAGTGTGAAGGAGAAGAAATTTATAGAAGGCATACAGCTAGGAAAATACACCTCTGATAAGCAGGCAGCAAAAGATCTGTATGATGCTAACCCCAATGATGTGAGGTATAAAATGCTAAAGCATCGGGTTAAAAAGAAGCTTTTCAATGAGCTAAATTATGTGGATCCGCAAAAAGTCACAGCCAATCATGTACGCCAGAAGGAAATACAGTGCAACAGCTTGATCTACCAGGCAAACATTGTGCGAGCCCGCTACGAGTTTGACCTGGTTATAAGCCTGGCCAGTAAGGCACTGCTGATAGCACAAGAGTTTGACTTTACTGATTTGAAAGTATCTGCGCTGGAACTGCTGAGCCTAAGTTACTCGGAACAGGGTTTTATAAAGAAGTTCACAGCTGCTCAAGAAGAGCTTAAGACGGCCATGAGCCACTTCGTAATGGAAAGGGAAGCCGTCTCTACGTTTCAGCATGCCACTGTTCAGCTGCGCAAGTCAACTAAGACCAGAAAAGAGTTTTTGCCACATCTGCCGGAAATTATCGAGAAGCTGGAGAGATTATGGAAGGGGTCCGACACATTCAGCTCCTACTATGCTTACTATCGGACTTACATCTGGTACCATGAGCTTGAAGGAAACTTTAAGGAAATCATTGCAATAACGGTAGATGCCCTGAGTCTGGTTGACCGTAATAAAATCAACGTGCACCGTTTCGATCTGACCTACAATAACTTCATCATGGTATACGCTCACTTGAGAGCCAAGGACTATATCGATGGATTGGCATATGCTGAAAAGAATTTGCAACTGTACAACCCGACTTCAGTCAACTGGTTTTCTTATATGGAAAACTACTTTTTGCTGGCAGTACACGCCCAGCAATATGAATTAGGAGACATCCTGCAGCGAAAAATATTCGATAATTCTTCTTTTCACATCATCCCTACCAGCGCCAAAGAACGCTGGGTGTTGTATCGTTCCTATTTCAGGTTGGTGTACCCGCAGGCGACTGTTCCGGAAGGGGAGGCCAACAATCCTTACCTGCTTTCGCTGCCGGAGTATAGCAAAGACAAACTGGGCTTCAATGTGGCCATTCTCACACTGCAGTTCATCTACCTGCTCGAGCGCGGGGAGACAGAAGCACTCCTGTACCGTATTGAAAGCATTAAGAAATATGTGTCCACGCACTTAAAAGATGCCTTTAGCCTGCGTAGTAAGCTTTTCCTAAAACTGCTGGTATTGACCGTAACGGAGGACTACGATGCAGAGATGTGCCGGACGAAAGGGGAATCACTTTACAAGAAATTGATGGATACGCCCGCACCCGGAGATGCCTACGCAGAGATCGAGATCGTCCCGTATGAGCATTTGTGGGACCTGATTCTGCAGATTTTGGCAAAGGCTGAGGCGACTGCAAAAGTGCGCACCCGCTAAGTGAATATTTTTGCTATATTTCAGCTATGCAAAAAAATAACCCCACCATTACCAGAGCCTGGTGCGTGTATGATTGGGCCAACTCGGTGTACTCGCTCGTTATTATTTCTACGATCTTTCCGATCTACTACAGCGCGGTCTCCAAACATCCGAGCACGGGCTCTACCCTGGTTAATTTCTTTGGGTTTGAGCTGCAGAGTTCGGTTTTGTTTTCCTACGCTGTTTCGGGTTCGTTTCTGCTGATCGTGCTCATGAACCCCTTCCTGACGGCCATAGCAGACTATAGTGGACGGAAGAAGTTGTTCATGCAGCTGTTTTGTTACGTGGGCTCTATTTCCTGTGCCAGCCTGTACTTCTTTACCAGGGAGACGTTCTCTATCTCCGTCGTACTGTTCATGCTCGCCTCCATCGGTTTTACGGGTAGCATTGTGTTTTACAACTCATACCTGCCCGAGATCGCCACTGAAGACCAGTATGACCGCCTGAGCGCCCGTGGGTTTGCGATGGGCTATGTAGGCAGCGTGCTGTTGCTGCTCTTTAACCTGGCCATGATCCTGAAGCCCGGATGGTTTGGCATTGCCGCCGACAACACCAGTCTGGCACCACGCATCGCTTTTCTGACCACCGGCCTTTGGTGGTTTGGCTTTGCACAGTATACTTTTTACCACTTGCCTGCCAATGTGTACCAGAAAAACCCCCAGGGCAGTTGGGTGCTGAATGGCGTGAAGGAGCTCAAAAAAGTGCTGAACCAGGTAAAGGAGCTGCGACTGCTCAAGCGCTACCTGCTGGCTTATTTCTTTTTTAACATGGGGGTGCAGACCGTGATGTATGTGGCCACCATTTTCGGAATAGAAGAGTTGAAACTGCCAAGTGACAACCTGATCATCACCATCCTGATCATTCAACTGGTGGCCATTGCGGGTGCCTACGGCTTTGCCGCTCTTTCTAGCAGGTATGGCAACATCAGGGCCTTGATCGTCGCCGTTAGCATCTGGATCGGCATTTGCATCGCAGCTTATTTCACAAAAACTGCTTTTGAGTTTTATGTGTTGGCGGCCGTGGTAGGGTCCGTTATGGGGGGTATACAGTCGCTTTCCCGCTCGACTTACTCTAAGCTGATTCCTGCCACCACCAAAGACCACGCTTCATATTTCAGTTTCTACGACATCACCGAGAAGGTCTCCATCATGCTCGGTACGCTGGCTTATGGTGCCATTGCCCAAATTACGGGCTCTATGCGCTACAGCATACTGGCGCTGATCATTTTCTTCGCCCTCGGCCTAATCTTTCTGTCCCTGATTAAAGGCAAAATATCGCTGGAACCGCAAGGTGAAGCTGAGGCTGTGGTAAGCTAGGTATAGGAAAGGTATAGAAAACAGAAACGGCAGCCTGATTGGGCTGCCGTTTCTGTTTTTTGTCTGAATCAGGATTTTGAGATTTTCAGGATTACCGCAAAGTGTTTTAAACCGAATCTTTTATAAATAGTGAATCCTGTGAATCCTTTAATCCTGTAAATCCTGATTCAGATAGTTTTTGGTGCACGTTTCGGACAGGTCGCGACCAGTCCCTACAAGCTCTACCTTTCTAACTCCTAAACTCTCAAACTCCCCAACTCCTAAACTTTTTACTTTTTGTATACCTCTACACCATTCACATAGGTGCGGAGTACTTGCAAACCGCGCATCTGGTCGTTTGGTATTTTCATCAGGTCGCGGTCTACTAGAATGAAGTCGGCGAACTTGCCGGGCTCGATGCTGCCTTTTTCCTTCTCCTCAAAAGCGGCTTTTGCAGCCCAGATCGTCATACCACGCAAGGCTTCTTCGCGGCTCAGGGCATTTTCCATCTGGAATCCGCCTTCCGGCCAGTTCTCACCATCCTGACGCGCTACTGCGGCATGGAAGCCATAAATCGGGTTGATATCTTCTACCGGGAAATCACTGCCCAGCGGGATGTAACCGTTCTGGTCGAGTAGTTGCTTGAAGGGGTAGGCGTGTGCGATGCGTTCCTTGCCCAGGCGGTCACCCGCCCAGTACATGTCGGATGTGGCATGCGTCGGTTGCACAGAAGGCAGCACGCTATACCTGCCAAACTTGTCCATGTCAGCAGGGTTGATGATCTGGGAGTGCTCAATGCGCCAGCGCTTGTCGTTCTTCTCCTTCAGCACCTCTCCGTAGATGTCGAGCAGCAGACGGTTGGCCGAGTCGCCAATGGCGTGAGTATTCATCTGAAAACCGTGTTGGTTCATCAGCGCTGCCAGAGTACGGAACTCCTGCTCAGAAGCCAGCAGGAAACCATAATGGCCATGCTTATCACTATAAGGTTTAAGGAGGCTGGCACCACGTGAGCCCAGTGCGCCATCGGAGTATACCTTGAAAGAGCGCACATTCAGGCGGTCTGTCTTATAAGGTCCGTTCGCAAAGTAATGGTCCTGGTTTGTTTTGCCGGGGTTCATCATGGCATACACGCGCATACGCAGGTCACCACTCTTGTGCATGGCATCCATCAGGTCGACGGTCGATTTGTCGAGACCGGCATCGGCTACCGAGGTGAGGCCCACCGCAAAGCAATTCTTCTCAGCATTGATCAGCGCCTGACGCTGTTCCTGCTCGTCGGGTGCCGGTATTTTGGAGCTCACCAGGTCAATGGCGTTGTCCACCAGAATACCGGTCATCTTGCCGCCTTCCACTTCCACCAATCCGCCTACCATCTTGGTCTGCGGTGTAATGCCGGCCAGATCCAAAGCTTTCTGGTTTACCAGCGCAGCATGACCGTCAATGCGGGTGAGGATGATGGGCGTGTCCGGGAAGAGCTGGTCCAGGGTGTCTTTGGTCGGGAATTCCTTCACGGCCCAGTCGTTTTGGTCCCAGCCGCGCCCCGTGATCCAGTCCGCCTCCGGGTAAGCCTTTTGTTGGTCCACTACCTTCTGCACCACTTCCTTAAAAGAGGTGGTACCCACCAGATCCGCTGACTGCAGTGCTAACCCATACCGGTAGAAGTGGGCGTGCCCATCAATCAGGCCCGGGTAAATGGTTTTGCCCTCGGCGTCGAGTTCTTCGGTGGCGCTATACCTGGCCCGGATATCGGCTGTCGTGCCCACGGCTACGATCTTGCCGTCCTTCACGGCAAATGCCTCGGCCTGGTCGAAATTTTCGTTCACCGTATACACGTTGCCATTGTAGACGATCAGGTCAACCGGCTCGTTGCCGGAGCTGGTGGAGTTGCAGCTGCTCAGGAGAGTGAGGCCCAGCAGGGCAGCGGCTGCAAAAGAGCGTAGTGTTTTTTTCATGTATTGTGCTTATTCGAAACGCATGTGTTTCACCGACTCACCGGAGTTGATGAGTTCGATCAGAGAATCTATACCTATACTGAGGTGCTTTTCTACATAATTAGTGGTCACGAGCTTGTCGCTTTCTGATGTCTTCACACCTTCCGGAATCATCGGGTTGTCTGACACAAGCAGCAGGGCGCCGTGCGGAATTTCGTTGATGAAACCGACAGTAAAGATCGTGGCAGTCTCCATGTCGATGCCCATGGCGCGGATCTGGCGCAGGTACTCTTTAAAGTCCTCGTCGTGCTCCCAAACGCGGCGGTTGGTGGTATAGACTGTACCGGTCCAGTAGTCCATCTCGTGTTTTTTGATCATGGACGAAACGGCTCGCTGCAGACGGAACGACGGCAGAGCCGGAATTTCTGGTGGCAAATAATCGTCGGATGTACCCTCGCCACGAATGGCCGCGATGGGCAGAATCAGGTCGCCGATGGCTGTTTTGCGCTTCAGACCGCCGCACTTGCCCAGGAACAGGGCCGCCTTTGGTTTAATGGCCGACAGCAGGTCCATCACGGTGGCCGCCATGGCGCTGCCCATACCGAAGTTGATGATGGTGATGTTGTTGGCCGTAGCCGTCTGCATCGGTTTGTCCAGGCCTTTTATCTCCACGCCGAACCGGTCGGCGAACATACGCACATAATTGATAAAGTTAGTGAGCAGGATATACTCGCCAAATTCGTCCAAAGGTACACCGGTATACCTTGGTAACCAGTCGCCTACAATTTCTTCTTTGGTCTTCATGTTTTAAATATAAGTAATTAGGTATAAAAAAGCCGCCTTCGCAAGGGAGTTTGCTGGGGCGGAGGCTCTAAAATCGGTAAATTGCGGTATGGAAATGCTGAACTTACCGACGTTTGACTACAAAATTAAGCATTCTGGCGCTAATGTCATGATATTTGATGCGCTGCGCCGGAAATATGTGCTGCTAACGCCGGAAGAATGGGTGCGGCAGCACTTTGTGCATTTCCTGATCGGCACGCACCGCTATCCGAAAAGCCTTATCAGTATTGAACGGGGCACCACCTACAACAAGTTGCAGAAACGCACTGATATGTGCGTGTACGATCAATCCGGCAAACCTTACCTGCTGGTGGAGTGCAAAGCCGCGCATGTGCCCATTACGCAGGAGGTGGTTAGGCAGGTGTCGGTTTACAACCAGGTGCTGCAGGCCAGGTATGTGGTCATCACCAACGGCCTGGAGCACTACTGCTGGGAAGTTGATTTCGAGACGCGTCAATTTACACCCCTGCAAGGTATACCGAGTTTCGAGGCCGAGGTATAGCCACCTTCACAAGGTATAGCTACCACCTATCCAACTATTTTTCCCGTTGCCAGAAGTATAAGTCGTTTGCTACCATTTTGTTTTTGAAGTACTGCACGTAAGCTTTCAATTGCGATCCGTGCTGGGCGTTGGCTTTATCGGCAGGCGCCATCTCCGGGAAGGTATAGGAACGCAGTTCGTCGGTTGCCGTCAGCTCAGCCACGCCATCCGGCTGTACCATAAAATACGAAACGCCATTGTAGAGCAGCGCATGCCCAGTGGCGGAGCTGTCGAGCACCGACTGGCCAAAGAGCATCAGGTTGTCGGTTGGCAGACGCAGGTAGTCCACCATGGTCGGCAGGATGTCGGCGTGCTGCGTTACTTTCTGCACATCCGCCTTCAACTTTTTGGCAGGATGGAAGAGCATGAGCGGCACCCGGTGGTAGCCCAGTTCGTTTTGGTACTCTGGCCGGATGCTTTTCTGGGTGTGGTCGGCCACCAGTATAAACAGCGTGTTTTCGTACCAGGGCTGCTGGGAAGCCGTCTTAAAAAACTCCCGCAAGGCATGATCGGCGTAGCCCACCGACTCGTGTATCTCCAGTTCGCCTTTTGGGAATTTGCCTTTGTACTGGGCCGGCACCGTATACGGCTGGTGAGAGCTGAGCGTGAAAACCGTACTAAAGAAGGGCTGCGGGAATTTGCTCATCTCATGCACCGTATACTGCAGGTATGGCTCGTCGAAAATGCCCCAGTTGCCATCAAAATCTGCTGCCTGGAGTTCAGACGGGTATTCATCCAGGCCAAAATAGTGCTGTATACCTGCCATCTGGGTGTATTGATTAAAACCCATCGTGCCATTGGTCGCGCCATGGAAAAAGGCTGTGGCATAGCCCGCGTTCCGCAGCAGGTGCCCGGCGCTGTACACCGTGTTAGACTGGTATGGTGACGTAATGTAAGGATCAGGCAGGAGCGAAGGCAGACCCGACAAAATGGACGGCAGCGCCTCGATGGACTTGCGGCCGTTGGCAAAGCTGTTTCGGAACAGCAATCCCTCAGTTGCTAACGAATCCAGGAAGGGGGTATAGCCTTCGCCATTATTCAGGGCGCCCACATACTCCGAGGCAAAGCTTTCCAGAATGATCAGGACCACATTTTCCTGTAGCGGCTCACCGGCAGGTATAGCATACTGGCCCGGCTTTACGGGCAGATTGGCCAGCAATTCCTCGTCAGAGGTAAAAAAATGCTTTTCTTCCAGGGTGGTCTTGCCGATGCTTCTGATAAAGGTGAAAGGCGTATTGAGCGAGAGGTGACCAAGTGACGGGTGCTCGTGCACAAACGCATGCGCCGGTCGTAAGGGTTTTAGCTGAATGCCGCCCCGTATACCTAATACCACAAACCCAGCAACCAGCAGCAGGCGCAGGTAGCGGAGCCCGAGCTTAGGTTGCTGATCAGGTATAGCAGCCGATGTAGGGTATAGCTTGAACAGCGCAATCACCAAAGCCACGAAACCAATACCCATATACCAGTAGTAGCTGGCCAGCTGCCCTAGTTGTGCTAGCACATCACCCGTGATGGTAAGCACCTCGTTGCCCGACCGACGGCCGATGAATTTGAAAAACTCCACATCCACCAGCGCCAGCGCGATGAAAGGCGCATTGGTGAGCACAAAGAGCCACCGAAGCGTCTTTTGGTAGGAGGGGTGCTGCAGATTGCCATGCGGCAGGAGCGACAGGAGTATAAAAAGCGAGTTGATGACAACGAGAGCCGCCACGTCGAAACGAAGGCCGTGCACAAATGCAAGCGCCACCTGACCGGCAGAGGCTTCGGCAAAGTGATCGAAGTTGAATATAAAGAAAACAGCCCGCAGCAAGGTATAGAGCAAAAACACAAGCCCTAAGCGCCGCAGCAGCAGTTGAAAGGAACTGTCAAACATTGTATGAAAAGCGAGTCTTAGCGTATAGGCCACCCCAGCGGCGGAGGCGGGCCGGCATTAAAACACAAAGGTATGGAAATTGGTGCGCTTTTGGTAAATGGCGGAAAAGAAGAGCGCCTTCCCGATCAGCTCAGGAAGGCGCTCTATATCATATAGTCAGGCTATACCTTGATTACAGAACAGCGTTTACTTCTGTGTAGTCCAGGTTGAAGGCTTCTGCCACACCTTTGTACACCACTTTGCCCTGCACCACGTTCAGGCCTTTCTTCAGCTCTTCGCTGTCAGCACAAGCCTTCTTCCAGCCTTTGTTAGCGAGTTGGATCGCGTAAGGCAGGGTAGCGTTGGTAAGCGCCAGTGTGGAAGTGTAAGGTACGGCACCCGGCATGTTGGCTACGCAGTAATGCACCACATCATCGATGATGAAAGTCGGATTTTCGTGCGTAGTCGGCTTGCAGGTTTCGATACAACCGCCCTGGTCAACAGCAACGTCTACCACCACAGTACCTGGACGCATTTCCTTCAGCATTTCGCGTGTGATCAGGCGAGGGGCCTTCGCACCCGGGATCAACACAGCACCAATAATTAGGTCGTGCGTCGGAAGCAGTTCGCGGATGTTGTATTCGTTAGACATGAAGGTGTTCACGTTGGCTGGCATGATATCGTCCAGGTAGCGCAGACGGGCCAGGTTCGTGTCCAGGATCGTTACATCAGCACCCATACCTGCCGCCATCTTGGCTGCATTGGTACCCACGATGCCACCACCCAGGATCATCACTTTGGCCGGACGAACACCCGGTACGCCACCTAGCAAAATGCCGCGGCCTTTCAATGGTTTCTCCAGGTACTTGGCTCCCTGCTGAATGGACATACGACCGGCAACCTCTGACATTGGTACCAGCAATGGAAGGCTTCTGTCAGCGCGCTCCACCGTTTCGTACGACAAGCAAACTGCCTTACGCTCGATCATGGCGTTGGTAAGCGGCTCATGCGAGGCGAAGTGGAAATAAGTGAACAGCAACTGATCTTCTTTGATCAGGTTGTACTCTGACTCAATCGGCTCTTTCACCTTGATGATCATTTCCGCGATGCCGTATACCTCCTCAATGTTTGGCAGGATCGTAGCGCCAGCCTGGGCATACATGTCGTCTGGAAAACCGCTGCCCTCACCGGCAGTAGCCTGTACATACACGGTGTGGCCGTTGCGCACCAGTTCCACCACGCCGGCAGGAGTTACGCCTACGCGGTTTTCGTTATTCTTGATTTCCTTTGGAACACCAATAATCATGTCGTTATTTCTTATAGTATTAGTTATTGGAAAAGCTGCGCAAATATACCATATCTATCTTGAAATAAAAGGCTAAACACAAAACCTGCTCTAACAATGTTAGAACGGCTGCAGTTGGTTGATTTAAAGTGTCTTGGAAAAGGAGAGGGGAGAGGTATAGGGCTAGGAAGCGGCGCTTTTGGGGTTGCGCCTGTCTGGCAGCGTCCGGCTACTTTGAAATTGCACCCTGCTCCGCTGGCGACTTTTTGATGGAAGGGTATAAAATGAAAAAAGGCAGCGATAGAATCACTGCCATTAGTACAAAATAAAACTATGAAAAAAACTATCTGAAAGGTACCGGCTGATTGCCCTCCCTTAACATATTCTTTTGAGCCAGACTCTCTACCACATTTGCCTTCAGCGTGAGCTTCAGGTCTGGCATTACTATATCATTCGAAACAATGGTTACTACCTCATTTTGCTCCTTTAACATCGTAGGAATATAGGTTAGTTCCAAAGTTGCCTGCTGTCCTGGTTTTATTGCCGGCTGCGAAACTTTGTAGGTCACACAGTTGCAGTTTGACTTCACGCCCTGCACCACCAGGTCCTGCCGACCGGTGTTTTTGATTGTGAACTTTGCCACGGCTTTTTGTCCTTTTTCAAGTTTTCCGAAGCTGTGTGAAGTAGTTCCAACAGCCAAACGCGGTGAATTTGCTTTTTGTTCCGGCGTGTAGCTGGTTTTTAAATCTTTTGGTCCAACCTCTCCTTTAATGAAAATAACGCCATGTGGCTGCTCGGAATTAGACACGATCGAAATAGACTTATGAAAGGGTCCCGGACGGCCGTTGCTGTTGTAAGCCGCTTTGATGACACCCGTCTTGCCCGGCATAATTGGGTCTTTGGTCCAGTCTGGGGTAGTACAGCCGCATGAAGGCTGAACTTGGGTTATAACCAGAGGCTTGTCGCCTACGTTCTTCACTACAAAATCGTGGGAAGCAATCACACCCTCGGCAAATGTGCCAAAGTCATGGGTTTCTTTCTCAATCTTTAATACGGCTTGTGCCTGAGCTGAGAATCCAGCCAGCAAGAGGCTAAGTGCCGTGAGTAAGTAAAATTTTCTGTTCATAATGCGAATTAAAGAAATTTTGCGACTTGTAAAAAGGGATTTATGCAAACAAAGATATCATTTTTTTAAATAAAAAGACAAGTCAACACGTAGGCGCGAGTCCGTCTGCGCAGTGCCTCAAATTTGATTTTAGGCCAAAAATCTGTACTTTTGAAGAGAAATTCCACAATAAGCTTACACAGACAAGACATGCAAACTGCTGAAGCATCTATAACTCAACGACTAAGCACCCAAGAGATACTTGACGACTACCGCCTTGCGTGGGAGAGCCGGCAGGCAAGCCTTGCAGGCCGAAAAGAGGTCTTCATGGGCAAAGCCAAGTTCGGTATTTTCGGAGACGGAAAAGAAGTGGCCCAGCTGGCCATGGCCAAGTTCTTCCAGAACGGCGACTTCCGCTCCGGCTACTACCGCGACCAGACCTTCATGTTTGCCATTGGCGAACTGACGCTCCAACAATATTTTGCACAGCTATACGCACACCCCGATGTTGACGCAGAGCCTTCTACAGCGGGCCGCGCCATGAACGGACACTTCGGCACCCGCCTACTTGATGAGGAGGGAAAATGGAAAAACCTGATGGAGCAGAAAAACTCCAGCTCCGACATATCACCCACTGCCTCCCAAATGCCTCGCCTGGTGGGGCTGGCCTATGCCTCCAAACTTTACCGCCAGAACCCGGAACTGCAGGGTATGCAGCAGTTTTCGGTGAACGGCAACGAGGTAGCGTTTGGTACGATCGGCAACGCCTCTACTTCAGAGGGCATGTTCTTCGAGGCCATCAACGCAGCCGGAGTGCTGCAGGTGCCGATGCTGGTATCGGTTTGGGACGATGGCTATGGTATTTCGGTGCCGGCTGAGTACCAGACCACCAAAGGCAGTATTTCAGAAATTCTGGCCGGTTTCCAGCGCAACAGCCGCGAGGAGCAGGGCTACGAGATATTTAAAGTGAAGGGCTGGGACTACCTGGCGCTTTGCGAAACCTACGAGGCAGCTGTAAAGGTATGCCGCGAAGAGCATGTGCCGGTACTGGTGCACGTAGAGGAAATGACACAGCCACAAGGACACTCTACTTCGGGATCGCACGAAAGGTATAAGTCCAAAGACCGCCTGGCCTGGGAAGCCGAAAACGACTGCCTGGTGAAGATGCGCGAATGGATGCTGAGCGTTGGCGTGGCCACGGCTGAGCAGCTAGATCAGATCGAGGCAGAAGCAAAAGAAACTGTTCGCCAGGCACGCAGCGCAGCCTGGAACGCCTTTGCCGAAGGTATAAAGGCCGACCAGGAAGAAGCGCTGCGCTTGATGGACAACCTGGCGACTGCCAGCGAGCACATCACCGAGATCGCCACTATTACGGAAGAACTGCGCAAAGTATCCGCTCCTATTCGCAGCGATGCCGTGAGAGCCGTACGCAAGGTGTTGCGCTATGTGCGCGACGAAAACAACCAAGCCAAACGCGAACTGGTAGGCTGGCTGGAGCAGACGCTGGGCGAAAATACTGATCGCTTTAACTCTTATTTATATAGCCAGTCCGACGAGGCAGCTCTGTTGGTAGAAGAAGTGAAGCCTGAGTGCGCCGAAGACGCACCGCAGGTAGACGGCCGCGAAGTACTGCAGGCTTGCTTTGATGCTATGCTGGCCCGTGACCCGCGTGTGTTTGCCATCGGCGAAGATGTGGGCCGTATCGGCGACGTAAACCAGGCCTTTGCCGGTCTGCAGGAAAAACACGGCGAGTTGCGCGTGACTGACACCGGTATACGCGAGTGCACGATCGTGGGACAAGGTATAGGCGCCGCCCTACGTGGTCTGCGTCCGATTGCCGAGATCCAGTACCTCGACTATTTATTATATGCGATCCAGATTCTGTCTGACGACGTAGCCTGTCTGCAGTACCGCACCAAAGGCGGACAGAAGGCACCATTGATCGTGCGTACCCGTGGTCACCGCCTGGAGGGTATCTGGCATTCTGGCTCTCCGATCGGTATGATCCTGAACAGCCTGAGAGGTATGCACGTGCTCGTTCCGCGCGATATGACGCAGGCAGCCGGTTTCTACAATACCTTGCTGAAGTCCGACGAGCCGGCGCTGGTGATTGAGTGCCTCAACGGCTACCGCCTGAAGGAGCGTATACCTAGCAACATCGGGGAACTGACTGTACCACTGGGTAAGCCGGAAGTGCTGAAGGAAGGTACAGACGTTACGATCGTGACCTATGGCTCTATGTGCCGCATCGTGATGGAAGCTGCCCGTCAGTTGGAGGAGTTCGGAATCTCTGCCGAGGTGATCGACGTGCAGTCGCTGCTGCCGTTTGACCTCGAGCATTCGATCACCGATTCGATCCGCAAGACCAACCGCGTTCTGTTCGCTGACGAGGACGTACCGGGAGGTGCCACTGCCTACATGATGCAGCAGGTAGTGGACGAGCAGGGTGCCTGGCGCTACCTCGACTCCAAACCGCAGTGCCTGTCAGCGCACGCACACCGACCTCCATACTCATCCGACGGCGATTACTTCTCCAAGCCAAACACGGAGGATGTATTCGAAGCGGTGTACGAGATCATGCACGAAGCAGACCCGAAAGCTTATCCGGTGATTTACTAAGTCGGACTAATTTCTGACACAGAGCATAAGGCGAGTTGCTATACCTGCAATAAAGGTATAGCAACTCGCCTTTTACCATGAAGGGGACAGTGTCTCTGCTAAGGGATAAGAATGGCCCAGGTATAGCGGCTTCCATGGCAAATTAGCAAGCTAACTTATTTCACTGGCTAGAACCCTTTCGTGCTGTAACTGCATAAAAAAGAAAAGCCCTGTACCAATCGATACAAGGCCTGGTGCATTTTCTATACCTGATTCCTACTCGCCTGTCGGCTGAAACAGCGTTATTTCGTCTGTCGTCACAGTATTGCTACGATGGGGAACGGGGGTGGTGCGGTCGTAAATAAAGATGTCGAACTTGATTACGGTACCGGGTTTGAGTAGCGCAAATTCTGATGCGTTGATCTCGTTGATGCTGTACTTGATTTCACCTTCCAAAGGCTCTGGGCGATCGTCTGCGGAAAGTCGCTGGAAGCGGCCCGAGAACTGAAAGCCAGGTACCGGGAAAGGGTAGGGCACGAAGCGGGAATTGCTCGGGTTATCGGGGTCCTGCTCTTTGATGTACATCACGGTATGAAAATTCTGTTCGAACTCAGATCCCTCATTAAATGGCGGCTGAAAATCCTGCGACTCACGGTTGCTCGAGAGGCCTAGGTTGCCGTCACCGTCCTTGAAACCAATGACCAACACAATCGAATCGCGTAAAGAGGTGATATCCGGTCTCTGAGGGAAGGGGGTGTCCACAAAATGGTACTGCTCTACGCGCCTGAACTCGATCTGAGGCACTACGTCATAGACAGGTTCTTTGCGGCAGGAGCTAAGGGCTAGCCCCAACAGCAGGCAGGCCGCACCATACTTTAGCATGTATCTCATGTGGGATCTCAGAAAATGAAGCTAAATTTACTAAATCAAACGAACAGATACAGGAATTGTTATAAATAATTTGGATGGACTTCAAAGCCCGACATCTCCAGCTTTTAGCAGCTGACCAACCCTTCAATTTTGAGAAAACTGCCCTGGCGCTGTTCAGGTACCAATCCGCGCATAACCCCGTTTACAGCGACTATCTGCAACATTTAGGACGCAGTCCGGAGTCGGTGACACGGCTGGAGGACATCCCATACCTGCCGATCGAGTTCTTCAAAACACACGAGGTGAAGACCGGCGCATTTGAGCCGGAGGTGACTTTTTACAGCAGCGGTACCACCCAGATGACCCGCAGTCGCCACCAAGTCGCCAGCCTGGATCTATACCTGCGCACCACACAGCGCATTTTCGAGTCGTTCTATGGCCCGTTGACCGACTACGTGGTGCTCGCGCTGCTGCCCTCATACCTGGAGCAGGGCGGCTCGTCGCTCGTGGCCATGGTCGATTATTTTGTGAAACAGTCGGGGCAGGAGGAGGAGGGCTTTTACCTGCGCAACCACGACCAGCTGCTGCAAACTGTCAAAGCAGCGCAACAGAAGGGAAAGAAAGTGCTGCTGATCGGGGTGTCCTACGCCTTGCTTGACTGGGCCGACGAACTGCAGGGTAGGGAAGACTTCAGCCACGTGACTATCATGGAGACCGGTGGGATGAAGGGCCGCCGCCGCGAGATGATCCGGGAAGAACTGCACACCTACCTAAAACAGGGCTTTGGTGTGGAGGCGATTCACTCAGAGTACGGCATGACGGAGCTTTTGTCGCAGGCCTATTCGCTGGGCGACGGCTTTTTCCATCCGGGCTATACCTTGCGCGTGCTTTTGCGCGACCTCAACGATCCTTTCGACATCCGGCCAGACATGCGCACAGGCGGCATCAACATCATCGACTTGGCCAATGTCGACTCCTGTGCTTTTCTCGAGACCAAAGACATCGGCAGGCTAAAGCCAGACGGCACCTTCGAAGTGCTGGGCCGCTTCGACAACTCCGATATCCGGGGTTGCAACCTGTTGGTCGTTTGACATCCAAAGTAACAATCTGACGTTTAAGCTGCCCATGGGTTATTTATTTTTTATTGCACTAGTGGCAGGTATGCTCCTGCTGTTTTACAGGTGGGCCACCCGCAAGGAGCGACATCGAAAAGAAATTCTAAAGCGAGGCTTTCCGGCCGAGTGGCGCAAGATTCTGCAGGATCGGGTGGGCTTTTACCATACCCTCAAGACTGACGAAGAAAAGGAGCGGTTTGAAAGAATGCTGCTGCTTTTTGTGTCCGAAAAGCGGATTACAGGTATAGACACCCGGGTAGACGACACCACCAAAGTGCTGGTGGGCGCCAGTGCCGTAATCCCTATTTTTGGTTTCAAGGACTGGGAGTATCATAACCTGGGCGAGGTGCTCGTGTTTCCGGGCAGCATCCACAGGTATAAGTACGAGGACAACGAAGCGGTGGCGGAGGTGCTGGGGCGCGTGAATCCTTTCCAGAACGACCATTATGTGACCTTGTCGAAGCCGGCGCTGGAGCAAGGATTTAATGACATGGCCGACCGCAAGAACGTAGGTATACACGAGTTTGCCCACATGCTCGACCAGGCCGACGGGGAGATCGACGGCGTGCCTGAAGCTTATCTGCCTGATGACCTGGTGCGACCCTGGAAAGAGCTTATGTACCGCAAAATCAGTCAGATTGAAAAGGGCAAGTCAGATATAGACGATTACGGCGCGACCAGCGAGGCGGAGTTTTTTGCGGTGGTGACCGAGTACTTTTTTGAGAAGCCCGAGCAATTGGCTGAAAAGCACCCGCGCCTGTACGAGCTGCTAACAAAGGTTTTCAAACAGAACCCCAAAAGAAGGTTCCGCATCAATTTCCGGCAACTGCTCAACCCCTATGGCAAGCGCCTGGGCCGCAACGAGCCTTGCCCTTGCGGCAGCGGGAACAAGTATAAGTACTGCTGTATGCTGAAACAGGACAAAGCGGCTGCCTGAGCCATAAAACAACAAGGCCCCAACCAATTGGTCGGGGCCTTGTGCATTAGTGAGAACAGTATAATTAGGAACAGTAAACAGTTTTTTACGCCACAGCTGGGCGGGCATAGGCTTTGGCATCTTCCAGGGTCACTTCCTGGCCACTCATGATCACGAGGCGCTCCACCACGTTGCGCAGCTCGCGCACGTTGCCGCGCCAGTCGAGTTGCTTCAGGTATTCGAGCGCATCCGGGGTAATGGTCTTGGCTTTGTTGCCGTAGTCGTTGGCGATGTCCTGCAGGAATTTCTGCACCAGATCAGGTATATCCTCGCGTCGCTCATTCAGCGGCGGCACGTGCACCAGAATCACCCCTAGGCGGTGGTACAAGTCCTCGCGGAACGTTTTGGCTTCGATCTCTTCCAAAAGGTTTTTGTTTGTTGCGGCCAGCACGCGCACATCCACTTGTATATCCTTGTCGCCGCCCACGCGCGTGATCTTGTGCTCCTGCAGGGCGCGCAGCACCTTGGCCTGTGCCGACAGGCTCATGTCGCCCACCTCGTCCAGGAAGAGGGTGCCGCCATTGGCCTGCTCAAACTTACCGATGCGCTGCTTCACGGCCGAGGTGAAAGAGCCTTTTTCGTGGCCAAACAATTCGCTCTCGATCAGTTCGCTCGGTATAGCCGCACAGTTTACCTCGATCAAAGGGCCTTGGGCGCGGTTGCTGTGCTCGTGTATGGCACGCGCCACCAGCTCTTTGCCCGATCCGTTCGGGCCCGTGATCAGCACGCGGGCATCGGTCGGGGCTACCTTTTCGATGGCTTGCTTGACGCGGCCCAGTGCTTCCGAAGTGCCCACCATTTCGTAGGTCTTCGATATTTTCTTTTTGAGGATCTTGGTTTCGGTCACCAGCTTTGACTTGTCCAGCGCATTGCGCACCGACACGAGCAGGCGGTTCAGATCCGGTGGTTTCTGTAGGAAGTCGTAGGCGCCTTTTTTGGTGGCTTCAACCGCCGTGTCGATGGTGCCGTGCGCCGAGATCATGATGAAAGGCGTGTCCGGCGCCATTTCCATGGCTCTTTCCAGCACCTCGATGCCATCCATACCTGGCATTTTGATGTCGCAGAGCACGACGTCGTATTTCGTTTTGCTGATGTGCTGCAATCCCTTCTGACCGTCCTCGGCTTCGTCTACCGTGTAGTTCTCAAACTCCAGAATCTCTTTGAGGGTGCTGCGAATGGCCCGTTCGTCATCTATAATCAGGATTTTGGGCATAGGTCTTTCGTTCGTTTTATGCTGTGGGTGGTAAGTATAGAAAATAAACAGCCGCTAATCAAGCGGCTGCAGCATTTGTACGATAAATCCAAAAAAATAGCTGTGTGGTCAGGTATAGGTTATACTCAGGAGTTGGTAAAGTTGATCACACTATAAAGTTCAGGCTCCAGAAACGGACCGCCCGGATAGCCGGCTGTGTAGTCGAAGTTGATCCAAAGCTCCCCGTTCGTTTCGTGGAAGTGGATCTTACCGCCCGTCACCTCATCCGGGAAAAGCGAGCGCACGGCATAACTTACTTTGTCCAGGTCCTCTACGGTTCCCATCTTCACTTCCGTGTACATGTGGTTGGGCGAGATCACGATGCGGGCCTCCCCGCCGATGGCCATAATAGAAGAGGCCATCAGGATGGCATAGTCGTCGCAGTCGCCAGCCAGTAGCTTGATGCTCTCGGTGGGAGGGGAGTAGTAGTCGAGACCGAGCGGGTCGTTTACGTAGCGCCAGCTGTTGCGCACGTGCTTGAAGAGCGAGAAATAGCGCACCATTTTGCCATACTTGCGGTAATACTCGTCATGGAAATAGCGGGTAGAGTGCTCCACGGCAAAGGACCGCACGGCCGGGTGGGTCGGCTGCATGGCGCTCTTCACGCGACGCTCCTGGAAATAAGTGCCTTTTACGGGCTTAAAGTAAGATACCTTGCTGGAATTGCTGGTCATGTTCACCAGCATGGCGTTGTAGTCAGCGTACAGGTTTTCTACGGTATAGTCGTCGAAGGTGCTGTTGAAGAACATGGCGCCCATGATGCCCACAAAGGTCAGCAGGATAAGCTTTTTATTGATGCTGGTCACAATCACCGAGACGATGGCCGCCAGTATCACGCACAGCAGGAAGTTCAGCTCGTAGTCGATGAAGCTGATGGGTGGAAGGTAGAAACTAATGAGGACCGCCATCGGGAACACGATGATGATCTGGATGAACCGAACTAGAAACGTAGTCAGATTAGAGAGCTTGAACAATTGCGTCATGATTCCCTGCTTTTGTGGTTTCTGGCGCCTATAGCCCTTCTGGCTTTATAAGTGCATTGTTTTTTGATCTTATACCTGTAACGCAAAATCCGGGCCTTTTTACTCACTCCTAATCCCGAAAATTTTAAATTTTTCGCTTGCGTGCCGATATGCTGATAATTTCGGCATTATTTCTCAGAATCTGAAAGCCTTTTTAGGCAAAAAGGTTAAAGTTTAGTTAAAAGCGGACATTTTGAACTTTGCCCTGCTTCAGCGTTTCATTTTACAACGTAAATTAGTCACTATTCCATCTGACTATGAAAATAACAGTTAGCTTGCTTTTCGTTTGCTGGCTCTGCGCCTGCAGTTCGGTGTGGGGACAGCATCTGCAGCGCCGACCTTTTCTGGGGGTGCAGGTGTCCGCAGTCTCAGACTCGCTGGCCAAATCCGATAAACTGCCCGGCACCCAGGGGGCTTTTGTGAGACGCGTCATCCCCAACAGCACGGCCGCTGCGCTCAAGCTGCAAGCCGGCGATGTGATCGTTCGCGTCAACGGCACGCCGGTCAACAATTTTATGGACGTGCCCGCCCTGGCCCGCCAGTTTCGCACAGGCGAGCCGCTGGCGCTCGATCTTACCCGCAAGGGCAGGCGCACCACGGTGAAGGGAAAGGTGCAACCCATGCCGTTTGAAACTGACCCGAATGCGGATGTAAGGTATGGCGAAGTGCCGTTGGCAGACAATCGCTATGCACGCTCTATCCTTAAAAAGCCGAAGGGGAAGGGACGCTTCCCGGCGGTATTCTTTGTACAGGGCTATGGCTGCAGCAGCCTGGACAATCTGCCGGCCGAAGACCCGCAGCGGCAACTGATCGACGAGCTGGTGGCCCGCGGCTATGCCGTTTTCAGAATGGACAAGCCCGGCTCCGGCGACAGCCAGGGGAGTAAGCCCTGTACCGAGATCGGTTACCAGGAAGAACTGGAGGCCTTTACTGCTGGCCTGAAGCTGCTGAAGCAGGACCCTAGCGTTGATCCGGATAATGTGTTTCTGTTCGGTCACTCGCTGGGTGGTAATACCGCGCCGCTGATGGCGGCCCGCGAGAAAGTGAAGGGCCTGATGGTGTACGGCATTACAGGCAAGCCCTGGTTCGAATATCTGCTGGAGGTATACCGCGACCAGCGCACGCTCCTGGGCACTGACTATGTGCAGGTAGACCAGGACATGCGCACGGTGGTACCTTTGCTCTACGAATTCATGATTCAGAAGAAGAAACCTGAGGAACTGGCACAGAACCCCAATTACCGGGCTGCGCTGGAGAATATTATGGACTACGACGGACAGGGGCACTTGTATGGCCGCCACTATACCTTTCTGCAAGACCTGCAGGACCTGCCTATGAACGAGGCTTGGCGCGATGCCAATGCTTATACCTTGGCTATTTACGGAGAGGCCGATGTGCCTGCCTTAGACCCGGAGGGAGCGCAGCTGGTGGTGAACCTCGTGAACAGCTACTATCCCGGTAAAGCGACCTATGCGTTTCTGCCCCGCACGGACCATGGTTTTATGGAAGTGGGCACGATGGAAGAGTACCTGAAAAGGCGTGAGAGTGCGGAAAGCGATACTTTCCAGCCCAGGTTTAATCCCAAACTGGTGGATTTGGTAGACAACTGGATGAAAGACAAACTAAAAAGAGCGTAGCTGCCAGCTACGCTCTTTTTAGTTTTACTGGTACTGGATGTACAGTGGCTTTGGGTTTAGTTTGAGAATCTCCTCCGGTGTCATCAGGCGGGAGTTGTTGCGGGTGTCGTTCTTGTAGAACACCTTGAAGCCTGTGAACTGCACTGGCTCCTTGGCGATGAAGCGACGATACGTGTCTTTCTTAAGTGCAGGCGGTCCCCAGCCGTCCATGTGCATCACAACCTGTACCTCCGGCCTTAGTTTGATGTCCTGGGAGTTCTGGATCATACGCTGCGTGAAGCGGTGCACGATCAGCAATTTAGGCGGCAGGTTATGTTCCTTCGCAATGTCAGCCAGCAGGCCGGTGGCGTAGTTGATGTCCTCGGCGTCGAAGCTGCCGATTTTCTTGCCGGGCACTTCGCCCTCCTTCATCGCAAACTCGGCGTCTATACCTAAGTGTACGTTCGGCAGCTTCAGGAACTGGGTCAGGCGTGGCAATTCTTCCGGCAGCGTGCTGCGGCCTACCTGCACGTCCAGAAACACAATGGCGTCGCGCTGTTTGGCCATTTCCAGCACATCCTCAATCATCTTGTCTGTCATGCGCAGTCGGTACTTGTCGCCACGTCCGGGGTGCCCCTGCGCCGTTACCACAATGGCGTGCAGGGCGGGCTGCACCGGCGTCAGTGAATCGGCTTTGGTCCAGTTAGCTACTTCTGCGTCCAGACGGCTGAGCATTTCCTCCACCGGGTATTCGCCCAGTATCCCCATGCGCTTCGACAGCGGGTTGCCATAATAGGCCAGAATACGCTTGTGCGGCAGAATGGCACCCGGCAGCGGCTCGGGTCCAGGGTATACAACGGGCGTCACCGCAGTAGTGTCTGTCTTTACTGCGACAGTTGGTGTCTGTGCTGCCAGCGTGTCTGTAGAGGCCGTACTGGTGCTGTCGGTTGGCTGCGCCGGCACTGTGTAGTTTTCAGCGGAGGCTGGCAGTGTGGCTGAGTGGACTTCCTTATCCTGAGTGCAGGAGGCAGAGCCAAGTAGCAGGGTGGCCGCAAGCACGGCAGCGGCAGGTTTCAGGTGTTTTTTTAGGGAGTAGGGAGGTAAGTGATTCAGCATGAAGCGTTTGATTGCTTCATGTGTACGGGGCAAAAAGGGGTTCATGTCTCAGGTATACGTAATCAGTGTAAATATCTATTAAAGTATAGATATTTCATGAGGATACAGCGCCTGAGCCTCCTTTTTTAGTAAAAAACTTATTCGTGGGTGTAATGCCGCTTCAGCCATTGGCTCAGACCCTGCAAACCCGGAAAGAGCACCCGCTCGGTGATGTTGGCCTGGTCCAGCTTGTCCCGAATCTCCCACTTGAGCCCAGCCGGTATAATGACTTTGAAATACAGTTCGGGGTGTTGCTCCAGCCACTGGCTCATATTGGCTCTCGCATTCGACATAAGCGAGAACAGGGCGTACTGGTGCACAATGCGCTCGTCCAGCGATGGCGGTTCCAGAAACACCACAAACTCCTCTGGCTGCAACAGGGAGAGCTCTTTGAGTGATGAGCAGACGGGCTGCAGGATCTCGGGCGTGAACACGTTGGAGCCTTCTTCCTTGATGGCAGTCTGGAGCTTTAATGGCAGGAAATCATTGGCCTTTACGTAATCCACACACCAGATGGCGCCGTCTTCGTGGTAGCTGTCCAGGTTTTGGGTGGCAAAGTGAAGCGCTACGTAGGGCGAGTAGGTCCAGTCGAGCAGGCGGGTCGGGAGGCCATGATGCTGTGCCACGGCCAGCCAGTTCCAGACCGAGTCGCCGGGCGCGGCGTTGCTGTGGGCATACTTCCGGAAGTTGCGCAGAATGTGCGGCTCTAATTCGTGGTAGCGGCTCCCCAGTCGGGTGAGGCTGGTGCTCAGGTCATAGCCCTTGCTCCAACTGCCGCGGTATACATATGAGGAGCGGAAGCGCTTGATGTGCTCGTTCCAGCTATGATCAAACAAAGCGGACTGCACTTCAGCCCAGCTGTTAACTATAATTTCGTTTCCGTTTTCCATGCAATCTTTTTGCTGTCTAGAAGTAGCAGGCGGCGGGGTTGCTGATAAGTGTATACCTGACTGGCGGTTTAAATGTTGTACCCCTCCATACTAACGAGGATGCATCCTGATTACAAGCAGACCTGACTATACTTTCTGGGTAATTTGCCTGGACATCTATCGCTAGGGTACAGGTGATGTTATCTTCAACTTTTAAAAGAGATTCATTTGTATACCTGCCCTGGTACAGAAGTGGTTATAGTTGTAAGGTTTCATGCTGCGTCCCGCCATGTACTTGCGCCTGCTCATGCTGAAGAGCCGGTTGATGGCCTCAGCAAATTTCCCCTCGCCGCGCATGCGGGTGCCGAAACGACTGTCGTTAAGCTGCCCGCCGTGGCAGTCGGCGATCTGGCTTAATACTTTGTCCGCCCGGTCTGGAAAAGCCTGCCGGATCCAGTCTTCGAAGATGGGTCCGATGTTGCCGTTGAGCCGCACGATGGTATAGGCGGCGCTGCTGGCACCGGCCTCGGCTGCGCTTCTGATGATGGCCGGTATCTCGGAGTCGTTGAGGCCGGGTATAATGGGCGCTACCATCACATTGACAGGTATAGCAGCATCCGTTAATTGCTTTACTACCTGCAGTCGCCGGGCTCCGGTGGCGGTGCGAGGCTCCATCTTCTGGCGTAGCTCCTCGTTCAGCGTGGTGATGCTGATGTTCACATGTACGAGGTCTAGTTTGTTGAGCTCCTGCAGCAGGTCGAGGTCTCGGAGGATGAGCGCGTTTTTGGTGATGATGCTCACCGGGTGCCGGTACTGCAGCAAAACTTCCAGTATGCGGCGCGTCAGTTTCTTTTTCGCCTCGATGGGCTGGTAGCAGTCGGTGTTGCCGGCCAGCATGATGGGCATGACCTGCCATTTCTGGTTCTCCAGCTGCCGGGCCAGCACCTCCGGGGCATTCTCCTTGACGATGATCTTGCGCTCAAAGTCGAGCCCGGCGCCGTAGCCCCAGTACTGGTGGGTGTTGCGGGCATAGCAGTAGATGCAGCCGTGCTCGCAGCCCTGGTAGGGGTTCATGGAGTAAGCAAGGCCTAGGTCCGGACTATCAATCTTGTTGATGATCTTCTTAGGGTGTTCCGCAAAGAACTCTGTCTTGCTGTTGCAGAGCATCGCCTCGTCCAGCCCCTCGATGTGCGCGGCTACATATTCCTGTTTCAGGTAGGGGTTGGCGGGGTTGTACTGCGCGCCGCGGCCTTTCAAAAATTCGTCTGCTTTCATAGCTTCTGCTCTGTGATTTTCTTTTTCCTCTGTTTGCTATCTCGTCTCAATCCACAGGAGTCCCTTGAATTGCGTGGTATAGCAGGGCGACTTCTTTTCGCACTTGAGCTGCCAGGGACGGGTGGTGCCCTGGGCGGCGCAGGTGACCTTGTCGCGGCCCCAGGTGCTGTTGAGCTTGTCGAGGACCTGCATCAGGCGCTGGTGCTTGTCGCGGTCCACGGGGTCGAGGAGGCTGGTCTGCACCTGGTTTTGCGGCCGCAGCTCCGACACGATCACGCCGCTCTTCTTGTAGCGGTAGCCTGGGCGGTAGAGCGCCTGCAGCGCCAGGTTGGCATAGTGTACCAGCTCCAGCGTGCTGCTGGTGGCCGTGGGCAGCGCGATGGTTCTGCTGTTGAAGTACTGTGCATCTGTTTCCCGGAAACGGTTGGTCTCCACAAACACCGTAACAGCACCCGCACAACTCTGCTGGCGACGCAGCTTGGCGGCGCAGCGCGAGGCGTAGTTGGCCGTGGCCTCCTGCAGCTGTGAGAGCGTCGTGACGGACGCGCCAAAGGAGCGGGACGTGCAGATGTTCTGCTTATTGGGTGCCACCAGTTCCAGGTCCTGGCAGGGCTCACAGCGTAGCTCACGCACAGTACGCAGGCCCACCACGGTCAGGTGCTTTTTGGCAAAGGCATCGGAAACATTGCGCAGGTCCAGGGCGGTGTGGATGCCGAAACCGGCCAGCTTCTGGGCATAGCGCCGGCCCATGCCCCACACATCACCCACTTCCGTGCGCCGCAGCGCCTCCTCTATGTGCCGCTCATCGGTCAACACCAGCACCCCATCCGCCTTCTTCGACTTCTTGGAAAGCCGGTTCGCCAGCTTAGCCAGTGTCTTGGTGGGGGCCACGCCTACCGATACGGGTATACCTGTCCAGGCCCTGACGGTGCTTCGCATCTCCCCGGCATACTCGTTTAGGTCGCGGCCATAGAAGTTGCCCAGGTCCAGAAAGGCTTCGTCGATGGAGTATACTTCCAGGTTGGGCGTGAACTGCCCCAGCGTCTGCATTACCCGTGCCGACATGTCGCCATACAGGGTGTAGTTGCTGCTGAAAACGTGTACGTTGTGCTGCTCTATCGTATCCTTTGCTTTAAATGCCGGTTCGCCCATTTTGATGCCCAGCGCCTTGGCTTCGTTGGACCGCGCAATGATGCAACCGTCGTTGTTGGAGAGCACCACGATGGGTTTGCCCTCCAGCTTCGGATCGAAGACCCGCTCGCAGGAGGCGTAGAAATTGTTGCAGTCCACGAGGGCGAAAAGGTTAGTCATGGCTGCCGTTCACTTTGTGGAGCGACCACACCACCACGCCCCAGGGTTTAAAGTCCATTTCTTCGGTGATCTCCAAGGGCGGGTAGGCTTCGTTGGCCGGCTGCAGAAACATCCGGTCTCCTTTTTTTAAGTAGCGCTTTACCGTGAATTCGCCGTCTACCACGCCAATGATGATGTGGCCGTCGCGCGGTTTCAGGGAGCGGTCCACTACCAGGATGTCGCCATCATGCAGCCGGGCGTCACGCATCGATTCGCCCCGTACCCGCACCAAAAAGGTGGCGGTAGGATTGTGGATGAGCACCTGCTGCAGGTTGATCCTGTCTTCCAGGTAATCGTCGGCCGGGGAAGGGAAACCCGCCGCTACATAGCTTTGGCTGATGGGTAGTTCCAGGAGCTCAGACAGATGCAGGGGCAACAACTCGAGGCTGTGCGGCAGGGTGTAAGGGGGATGTGTTTTTTCCATAGTGCTTTCTCGTTTGGTCTCTTTCGCGACACATGCCTCAAATATAGGATTAGCTAATATATTTAGCAATATATACTAAAAATTTTAGTTTTTGGTTCTGTGGCCCGGGGGAATCAACCAGAGTGGCGGAAAGGAAAGGCGGGAAAAGCAACAGGTGGTTGGTAAGAGGCTGTACCTCCTGTAGGGCAAATACCTCAGTATACCTATTGTTATATTATGTGTTTATACCTGAGCTTTTACGTATTTATCTGCTGCCTCATTGCCAGAGGTGCACGTTTAAAAACAGGACTGCAGAAGAAAGTGTGTTTCTTCTGCCTGAGTTCCTTTAGTTTAACCATAATAATTTAACTATGAAAAGAGCGAAGGATTTGAGATGGAGACTGCTACTACTTTTTGTGCCGCTAGCATTTTTAGCAGCCTGCGATGACGACGATGACGATGATATTGACTTGCCTCGGCTGACAGCACAGGAGTTTGTGCAGCGTGCTGCTGCCAGTGATATGTTTGAGATTCAGACAGGAAACATGGCGCTTCAGAAGTCAACGATGCAGGAGGTGCGAGATTTTGCGCAGGAGATCGTAACTGACCATACAGCCTCCAGTCAGGAACTGATGACACTGGCGCAGCAGAAGAACCTGCAGGTGCCTACCACGCTTCCGCAGGACAAGCAGGCTATTGTAAGCCGACTTGACGGTAAAACAGGCGTCCCATTCGATAAAGACTTTGCCGATGTACAGGAAGAAGCACATGAGGATGCTGTAGAACTGTATGAGCAGGCCGTAGAGGATCTGGATGACGCTGAACTTCGGGCTTTTGCTCAGAAGACACTGCCCGCCTTGCGTATGCACCTTGACCATGCCCGCGAACTGGACGATATGACAGATGCCCTTTAACAGGCGACGAGCCTGATTTAGAATGAAGCTTCTCTAAAGCCCTTGCCTCATTGGTAGGGGCTTTTTAATTGATTTATAGTTGAGTATAATGTATTGTGTATCAATTAGGAATAGTATTTATGGTGAATGATGGGTACAGGTAAGCTTAGTTGCTTTTCCACAGGGAGTAAAGGCAGAAGACAAAAATTTGGAGTAGAACATAGAAGCCGCGTTTTTTAAGTATATGTACTAGTTTATCATGTGCAGCGAACCCTTATTTTTGAGGAAATTTAACAGCTATGATACAACGCAGCACGCGGCTCGACGCGGTTCATTACGAACTGTGCGGCCCCATATACGAGCAGGCAAAAGAACTAGAGCGGGAGGGACACCGCATCACCAAGCTTAACATCGGCAACCCGGCTCCCTTTGGCTTCGATGCACCCGAGGCGGTTACCCGAAGCATCATCGACAACCTGCGCCACGCCCAAGGCTATTCGGACCATAAAGGCTTGCTGTCTGCCCGCGAGTCAATCCGAAATTGCTATGCCGCCAAAGGTATAGCTGGCATCCATACCGACGATATCTCCCTCGGCAACGGGGTAAGCGAACTAATCCTGCAGGCAGTACAGGCGCTGCTCAACGAAGGGGATGAGGTGCTGGTGCCTTCGCCGGACTACCCGCTCTGGACGGCGGCTGTGCGCTTCTCGGGCGGCAAGGCCGTGCACTACCTCTGCGACGAAGCTTCCGACTGGAACCCGGGCCTAAACGACGTCAAAAGTAAGATCACCAGCCGCACCAAGGCCATGGTGATCATCAACCCCAACAACCCAACCGGCGCGGTCTATGCCCCGGAACTGCTGCAGGAACTGGTCGAGCTGGCTGCAGTCCACAACCTGGTGGTATTCTCGGATGAGATTTACGACAAGATCCTCTACGACGAAGTGGCGTACCGCTCCACGGCCACTTTTTCGGACGAGGTGCTGACCGTGACCTTCGGCGGCCTTTCCAAGAACTACCTGGCGGCCGGTTTCCGGGCAGGCTGGATGCTGGTGAGCGGCAACAAGGCCAAGGCAAGAAGCTACATTGAGGGGCTAAACACCATGGCCAGTCTGCGGGTGTGCAGCAATGTGCCGGCCCAATTTGCCATACAGGCGGCGCTGGAAGGTGACCAGGGGATGCAGGACTTGGTGCTGCCAACCGGCAGGCTACGGCAGCAGCGCGACACCTGCTACGAAAAGCTGGTGGCTATACCGGGCGTCACCTGCGTGAAGCCCAAAGGCGCCTTTTACCTCTTCCCGAAGATCGACGTGAAGCAATACCGCATTACGGATGACCAAGCCTTTGTGCTGGATTTTCTCCGAGAGCAGCATGTGCTACTGGTACAGGGCAGCGGCTTCAACTGGCAGCAGCCGGACCACTTCCGCATCGTCTACCTGCCGGAGGTGCAGGAACTGAGTCAGACCATGGACAAGTTGGCGCTCTTTCTACAGAATTACAGGGGAACAGGTATAGCAGCTCCGCGGCAACTAACGGCGTCGCTGTAGGTATAGCAAGGCCCTAAATCAGAAAAGGCTCCCGCTTAGGGAGCCTTTTCTGATTGATGGGTAAGGTATAGAACCTGCGGCGCAGGTATAGCAAGGTATAGCAAAACACGATTTACTCTGCCAGGCAAGCTTCCTGCTGGTATACTTTCAGGTCCTCCAGCAGCGGGATCAGGCGGTCGATGGTCACGTGGTCCATCACCACGATCTTGTACCAGCGCGGGCTCTGGTGGTTGTCCGGCACAAGGCCATACCTGCCCGCAATCTCCTTGCTCAGGAACTCGCTCCGGATCGTAACGATGTTAGAGTAGGTGTCGCGGTAATAGGAGATACCCATCTTGTCCAGCTCGCCGGCCAGCCAGGTGGCGCGGTTGAGCAGAGTGGTAATTTTCTCTTCCCATCCGTAGCGCCCATAGGTCATCAGAATCATCCAGACGGCAATGGCATTGGCGCCGGAGCGGCTGCCGATCAGGGTAAAGTCCTCGCCCTCCACGTAGCTGGCCTCCTTGGTGTTGGCATGCTGCATAAAGCCTTTCCGGATCAGGAAGATGCCCGTGCCGTAAGGGGCCTGCACCATTTTGTGCGCATCCAGGGTGACCGAGGTGATGTGCTTGTTCTGAAAGTTGAGCATGTTGCCCGGGTTGGTGAACGGGTAGATGAAGCCGCCAAAAGCTGCGTCCACATGGATCATGAACCGGCAGTCGTTTGCTTCAAGTGCTGCTGCATATACCTCGGCGTTATCCACTGAGCCAAACATGGTTGTCATCATATTGGCCACCACAATAAAGTGGCTCTTGCCTTTCGCTTTCTGCGCTGCGATCGTCTCCTGCAGGTGCTCCTCGTCCAGGGCTCTAGTGGCCTCGTCCACCTGCACCATGGCAATGTCCAGGTCAAACACGTTGGCGGCCTTGCTCATGGAGTAGTGGCTGTCGCGGGAGCACAGGATGCAGATGTTGTCACTGCTGACCCCGTAATGGTTGCGGAAATAGTTGCGGTAGATCCAGATGGCCTGCAGGTTGGCCTCCGTGCCGCCGGCCGCCACGTAGCCGTCGCAGCTGTCCGGCTCGGCTTTCAGGATTTGCTCGGCGCACAAGGCAATCAACTCCCGCTCAATCTGGTGCGTTCCCCTGAAAAAGGACTCAGAGGCGCCCAGGGTATGGCAGCCGATGTGGTTTGGGTTGTGGATAAGCGCCGTCAGGAAAGGTGCGTCCTTGAGAAAGGGGGCATCCTGGTAAAAGACTTTATTATCGAGATGGGAGCCAGGTATACCCAGGATGTTCTCATCATAGAAATTCACGTTCTCGGCCAGGGCATTGAAGACAATCGTCCGGATGGTGTCCTTGCTGAGTTTATTCCACTGTTGCATACTTGTAAACGGTGTTTAATGGTCAATAGCGGGGCTTTGCCGGTCCGGCACAGCCCTGTTCCAATGCCAGGCAAATATACGACATTCAACAGACATGCTCCCTGCGCGACAGGTTCGTCCTTCTCGCTACGGACTGCGATTTACGAGCACCTGTTTCCGGAAACAATGATATAAATCATGCCCGACAATAAAAACCGGGGAAAGCTGGGAATTAAAACAAATGTAGCTTTACTTTGTAGTGTTAAAGTAAAGCTATTGATTCAGATTTCGAACCTATACCTTAAACAGAAGGTACTATAGTCATAGGTCAACCTGGTTTTCGGGTACTTCTGCCATGTTTACATGTAAGCTGGCCGACACAGGTATAGCGACTTCACGATTACCGTGTAGGTATAACCGGTACATTCTCAGTTGAAAACCGGCAAAGCGCTGCGAACCCGGATGTGCCTGGAGAGATTGAGAACTGGTAAATGATAAGGGAAAGTAGAGGCAGCTGCCTGAAAATAAAACAGAAATCCGGAGACAAAAAAAGCAATACGGAGGCAGGAAGTTCTGAAAACACCCGAACTTTGCCGGACAGGCTGCTTGAAGGACCTCCCAATGAATTCAAAAAAACATAGACCCATGAGAACGCAAAACAGAGAAACACAGGCAGAACTGACCCCGCAGCGCGCAAAGGAAATCCTGCTGGAAGGCAACAAGCGCTTTGTAAGCAACCTGAAAGTGAACCGCAACCTGCTGCAGCAGGTCAACGAAACGTCGGCAGACCAGTTTCCGTTTGCTATCGTGTTAAGCTGCATCGACTCCCGCACATCGGCCGAACTCATCTTCGACCAGGGGCTGGGAGACATCTTCAGCACCAGGGTGGCCGGCAACGTGGTGAACGAAGACATACTGGGAAGCATGGAGTTTGCCTGCAAAGTGGCTGGCTCTAAACTGATTGTGGTGCTGGGCCACAGCCGGTGCGGTGCCATAAAAGGAGCCTGCGACCATGTGGAGTTGGGCAACCTGAGCAAGCTGCTGCACAAGATAGCGCCTGCGGTAGCCGCCGTAGAATATGCCGGCGAGCGGAGCTCTAAAAACAGCGAATTCGTGGAAAAAGTGGCCGAGACCAACGTGGTGTGGGCCATAGGCGAGATAAAGAAAAACAGCCCGATCCTTCGCGAAATGATAGAAAAAGGCGAGATTGGCATTGTAGGCGGTATGTATAATGTGGAAACCGGTGTGGTGAACTTTTACGACGACGCAGAAAACCTGACGGAGACACTTCATGAAGAACTTGCTGGCAAATATTAAGATCAAAGTAGAGGAGAAGGTATACCTCAAAGACCCGGAGGGGTCCGAAAAAGGGCGTGACATCGTCAAACATGGCATTCTCCTGATCGATGAACTGGGACTGGAGGCCTTTACTTTCAAGAAACTGGCTGAGCGCATCAACAGTACGGAGGCCACCATCTACAGGTACTTCGAGAGCAAGCACATGCTGCTCTCATACCTGATCTCGTGGTACTGGAACTGGCTCGAGTACCGCCTGGTGTTCGCCATCAACAACATCAGCTCGCCCGAGGAGCGCCTGCGCATCGCGATCGGCATTCTGTCGGGCCGCAACGAGAACGACCTGGAGTTTGAGCACATCGACGAGGCTACGTTGCAGCGCATTGTGGTGGCGGAGTCGGCCAAGGCCTACCTGACCAAAACCGTGGATGCCAACAACAAAGAGGGCTTCTTCCTGAGCTACAAGCGCCTCTGCAAGCGTATAGCCGACATCATACTCGAAATCAACCCGGAGTACAAGTATCCGGCGTCTTTGGTCTCCACGATAGCGGAGAGCGCGCATTACCAGAAATTTTTTGCCCTCCACCTGCCTTCCCTGACGAACATACACCAGAATGGCAGCGGCGATCCGGAAGATTTTCTGACCCACCTGGCTTTCAAAGCGATCGAAAAGTAAGTCTGAGCAGGCAACTGTTTAAAGGATGGCACAGGCGATAGCGCTTTGCCATCCTTTTTCTTTTGAAACCTGCTGCGAACAAAACCATAACCCCCGGCATCTGTTTTCCATACACTAAAAGGTATAACACATCCAAGTCTATGAAAACCAAAAGCATTTTATTGAAAAGCCGGCCAAAGGGCATGCCCACCGAGGAGAATTTTGAATTCAGAGAGGAAACATTGCCGGATCTGCAGGAAGAGCAGCTGCTGCTGAAAGCCCTCTACATATCGGTTGACCCCTACATGCGCGGCCGTATGAGCGATGCCAAATCCTATGTGGCGCCCTATAACTTAAACGAACCCATTGCCGGGGGCGTGGTGGCCGAGGTAGCAGAAAGCCGGAATGACAGGTATAAGGCCGGTGACGTTGTGCTGGGTAATCTTCCATGGCAAACGTACAGCATCTCCAATGGCAGAGGACTCAGTCAGCTGGACCCGAACCTGGCGCCACTGAGCTACCACCTAGGTATACTGGGCATGCCGGGCATGACGGCCTATTGCGGCTTGCTGTTTATCGGGGAGCCCAAAGAAGGCGAGACGGTGGTGGTGTCCGGCGCGGCGGGGGCGGTAGGTACCGTGGTCGGGCAGATCGCCAAGCTGAAGGGCTGCCGCGTGGTAGGTATAGCCGGCTCTGACGAGAAGACAGCCTATCTTAAAGAAGAGCTTGGCTTCGACGAGGCCATCAACTACAAATCCACTTCCAATATGCGCGAGGCACTGGCAAAGGCCTGTCCCGATGGGGTGGACATTTACTTCGACAACGTGGGTGGGGAGATTTCGGATGCGGTATACAGCCAGCTCAACGACTTTGCCCGCATCGCAGTCTGCGGACAGATCGCGCTGTACAACGCCACCTCGGTACCGACGGGTCCGCGGGTGGAGCCTATCCTGCTCAAAAAAAAGGCACTGATGAAGGGTTTTATCGTGAGTGATTATGCCGACCGTTTCCCGGAGGCCGCCACTGAGCTGGCAAACTGGGTAAAAGCTGGTAAATTGCAGTACGAAGAACATGTACTGGAAGGCTTCGATCAACTGCCACAGGCCTTCTTCGGCTTGTTTAGAGGTGAGAACACAGGCAAACTGCTTGTGAAAGTGGCAGATTTTAACACCAATTAATTAGCAAAATTACGTTTATGAACAATTTCACTTTCTATAACCCGGTTAAGATCCTGTTTGGCAAAGGGCAGATCGCGGGCCTGTCCAAAGAGGTGCCGGCTGGTGCACGCGTGCTGATGGCCTATGGCGGCGGGAGCATCAAGAAAAACGGGGTATACGAACAGGTCATGGATGCCCTGAAAGGCCACAAGGTGGTGGAGTTTGGCGGTATTGAGCCCAACCCGCGCTACGAGACCCTGATGCAGGCCGTAGGCCTGGCCAAACAAGAACAAATAGACTACATCCTGGCGGTAGGTGGCGGTTCTGTCATCGATGGCGTTAAGTTCATTGCGGCAGCCATACCTTTCGAGGGTGGCGACCCGTGGAAGATCTGCTCTGAGAAGGTGCCGGTGACCGAAGCCATCCCGTTCGGGGCGGTGCTCACGCTGCCGGCCACAGGCTCGGAGATGAACTCCGGCTCGGTGATCACGCGGGAAGAAACCAAGCAGAAGCTGTCGTTCGGATCACCGCTCACCTTCCCCAAATTCTCCATCCTTGATCCGGAGACTACCTTTTCGCTGCCTTTGCGCCAACTCAGCAACGGCGTTGTGGATGCCTTCACGCATGTGCTGGAGCAGTATTTGACCTATCCGGTCAATGCGCCGCTCCAGGACCGCCTGGCCGAGTCTATCCTGATTACGCTGAAAGAGGAGGGACCTAAGGCACTGCAAAACCCAACCGACTATGATACGGCTGCCAACATCATGTGGTGCGCCACCATGGCCCTGAACGGGGTCATCCGGGTGGGCGTGCCGACTGACTGGGCCACGCACATGATCGGCCACGAGCTGACCGCGCTGCACGGCATCGACCATGCGCGCACGCTGGCCATTGTGCTGCCTTCGCTGTTGCGCTACAAGCGCGATACCAAACGGGAAAAACTGTTGCAGTACGGCGAGCGGGTATGGGGTGTCACCCAAGGCAGCGACGAGGACCGCCTCGAAGCCACCGTGCAGGCCACCGTCAATTTCTTCGAGTCGCTGGACATCCGCACCAGGCTGAGAGACTACGAAGTGGACAAGTCGACGATACAGGAGATCGTGCAGCGCTTTGAGGAGCGCGGTGTGAAGAACCTGGGTGAGCGGGCCGACATTCAGGTGGCGGACGTGGAGCAGATCCTCACCATGAGCCTGTAGCAGGTATAGGTATAGATTCAAAAAAAGAGCGCCTCTGCTTTCGGCAGGGGCGCTCTTCTGTGTTTATAGAAAGGCAGATTTAAGCGGCAAGTTGCGGGATTCTCTCTTTTTCAGCTTCCTCGAAGGACCGGGCCTTTTCGAATAGCGAATCGAGGCGCAGGAGTCGGAATAGGCGTTCGGTCGTAGCGTTCATGTCGCAGAGTACCACTTTTATACCCTGTTTCCGGATTTTGAGCAGTTCGCTCACAAAGGAGCAGATACTGTTGTTGGTCAGGTGCAGGCGGTCAACGTGCGAGCAGTCGATCCAGAGCTCTTTGCTACTCACTTGGGGCGACTCGGCGATGGCCTGGCGTACTTTATCAAGCGCTTGCTGCTTTACAAGGCCTTTCACAAAAAAGATATGACGGTTCTGGTGCGGGGTGTGGTTGGTTATTTCCATGGCGACGTCCCTTTAAAAAGATTTGACATACAAAGGAGGGTGCCTGAGGAGTAAAGGCGTCCTTTGCTAAATACTAAAAATTTAAAAACATGGTACTTGTTGCGTTTTGTATTTTTAAAGTACGGGCTAATTAGTATATAGTTATTTAGTTTTCGATTTATTTAGTTAATGGATTTATGGCTAGTATTTTGCTAGGGAAGGCCCTCGTTGGATCTATGATGAAATGTGAAGATAATAGGATTTATTGCAGAGATTCTAGAAGGCCAAAGCTATTGTATAAATGAAAATTAAGGCAGCCTGTTGATACGGCCGGCGAAGAGCGGCTGTGCGCGTGGTCGCTACGCTACGGAAGAACCATTTGTCGCGATGGGCGGATATCAATATATTATTTTCAGTATATTGATATGGAATTGACACCTCGCTATGCTAAAACAACTACTGCTGCTACTCTTTATTTCCTTGCTTGCCATACCTGCTTTCCCGCAGGGCCGACTCGCCAATTCCCAGCTGCGCAGTCCCTATACCTACATCTACAAAATCACCGACGAACAGGCGCTTGATATTTACGAGAAGGGACCGAATGTCGTGAAGGCTAGTTTCTTCCACACCGCGATCGACTCCTTTGCGATCGGGAAAACCTATACAAAGCCGCTGCCACAGGGGCACTACCTGTACATGCACGCCCAGGGACCTGACCTGGTCTACTGGCTCGAAACAAAGAGCAAAACGCAGGCGAAACTCCTGCACCTGCAGCCGGAACTTGCCCTTGTAGTGCACGACAGTCTGGGCCAGCTGATAAGGAATGCAAAGGTAACGGCCGGCAAAAAGCATGTGCCCTTTGATAGCGAAACAAACACTTACAGACTGAAGAAAGGCCCGAAAAAGGGTATAGTCAGCGTCAGTCACCAAGGTCATACCTTTTACGAAGAGCTGGCTCCGCAGCACGAGCTTTACAAACCAAAGTGGTGGCAACGCCTGATCAACACCTGGCCCATTTACTATACCTGGCGACCGTTTCGGGACGTGTACAAAACCATTCGGTGGGGACATCCGGAGGGCTGGATACGAAGCGTAGCCGCTATTTTCGACGAAGACTACCGCAACGAAAAACCCGACAAATACAAAGGCTACCTGGTCACGAACAAACCCCTCTACCAGCCCGGCGATACGGTCCGATACAAGGCCTATGTCGTGAACGAAAATGGCAAGCCGGTGCGCCATAAAGCGCAGCTGGTGCTGAATGGCTACAACATCAGGCGAAAGAAACTGGCTACGATCAGCCCTTACCGCAAGGGGGCCTACGAGGGCTGGTTTGTGTTGCACGACAGCCTGAACCTGCGCCTGGATGCCACCTACAACCTGTTGCTGGAGCGAACGAACAAGCGGGAGGATGTACTGGTGCGCCACTCGTTTACCTACGAAGACTACGAGCTGAAGGAAAACAAGTATACCCTACGGCTGGCACATGAAGAGCACCAGGCCGGGGTGGAGAACCAGCTGCATGTGCGCGGCACGGATGCCAACGGCCTCAGCCTGCTCGATGCCCGGGTAGAGGTGGCCGTACTTACCAGGCAAGTGTTCTGGTCGGATGAGCGACAGGTTTTTGTGCCGGATACGCTCTGGAAACACCGTCAACCGTTGGAGTCCGCAGGTGAGACAAGCATCACCATCCCGTCAACCGTTTTCCCGAAGGCTTCCCTGCGCTATCAGGTCAGAGCTGATTTTTTGAACAGCAGCAACGAGCGTAGTTTCCAGTCCGCAGAGGCCAGCTATACCTACAGGCCGGGGAAATTGCAACTCAGTCTTTCGCAGGACAGTCTGCTGGCCCGGTATGTGGAGGGCGACAAGCCCATGCCGCAAAAAGCGCAGCTGACCGCTGTGGATGTGAGAGGAAATAAGGTACTCGATCAACTGGTGCAGCTGCCCTTCCGTTTGCAGGTGAACCCTTATGTACGGCGCTACATTTTACAGTCCCCGAAGCAGGAAACATCGCTCTCCCTGAGCCCCGAAAATGCACAGCTGCAGGCCCATACCGACCGGAACAACGACTCACTCTACCTGGTACTGGACAATCCACGAAAGCTGCCGTACTGGTTCTTCGTATACCGGGGAGACAAACTGGTGGAGCAGGGCAAAGGGCAGGAGCAGCGTTTGCGCTATACCCGGGCCCTGCGCGGCGATGCTCCTTATTTTGTGACGCTCCGCTACATGTGGGGCGGCGAGATCCGGTCAGACGAGAAAGTAGCCCCGCACCGCAGGTATACCCTGAATGTGGAGGTGGACGCGCCGCAAGTGGTATACCCCGGCCAAAAGAGCGACCTGACCGTAACGGTACGCGATGTCAAAGGCAAGCCAGTGCCCAACGCCGACCTCACGGCCTACGCCATCACCTCGAAATTCACGGCGCAGGGTGTGCCCACGCTGCCGTCCTGGGACAAATACAAGGGACGCAAACCCTACCAGAAACTGCGGCTGAAAAACGAAGCCAAGTCCGCCACACAGCTAATGGACTGGCAGGTATGGAGCCGGCGCATGGGGCTTGACAGCATCGCCTACTACAACTTCCTGTACCCGAAACAAGACATTTTTACAGAATACAGCCCTTCCCGCGACAGCCTCACGCAGTTCTCGCCCTTCGTGGTGGACTCGGGCAGGGTGGTGCCGGTGCACGTGGTATACCTCGACAAAGTGCCGGTGTATTTCTCCGGAACGGATGTGGTGCCCGCCTATTCCTTTGCGGCCGACAGCGGCTACCATACTATCGTGATGCGCACCGCCGACAAACTGGTCACCCTCGACAGCGTATACCTGCGCCCTTACCACAAACTGGTACTGAGCGCTGACCTGACACAGGCTACCGTACCGTATGCAAAAGAGGCTGAAAGAAAAGACTACCTATCGGCCCGGGAACGCAACAACCTGCACGGCTACCTGCTGGAAGTGGAGCAGAATTTCGGAAGCGATCTGGCCTACCTCAAGCAGGGCCCCCGGGTACTGCACCTGCAGGATGGCCGCTTCCAAAACAACTATTACCATTCGTCAAAAATCGCTCTGCTGACGGGCCCTTACTCACCGGATTATCTGCAGTTCACCCGGTTTGGCAAGTTCAACACCACCTTCGAGCTGGAGGCGGGCTATACCTATACCTTTGAGCGGGAGCTCCTTAAAATGCGTGAGCGCAAACTTTTGCCTGAGCACGCTCACCTCGGCGCCTGGAACAAAAAGGAACGAAACCCGGTGCCCCTCTACGACAAGGCCCTGACCGAACAGCAGTTGCAACAAGAGTGGGAGGAGCTGCAGCGGCAGTTCTGGCTACAAAAGGCCCTGGGCAATAACCCGCGCTACAACGACTACCTGCCCAAAGGCCGCGTAGGCTGGCGACTCGACACCGCCTTTACACAGCAGCCCACCATTGCCGTGCTGCACAAGGCTGGTCAGCCCGATTCCGCCCGACTCTACAACGGCAATACGCGGATGTTGACAGGTATACCGGTTGGCAACTATCGGCTGGCGCTGCTCTTCCCGGATAGCAGCTACGTGGCCACCGACCTGCGCGTGCAGGCAAACGGACAAGTGCAGCTATACCTGCAGCCAACCGCACAGAAGCAACCCGACAGGTATAGCCAGACCTTGCTGCAGTTGGTTAACAGAAGAATCAGGGAAGCACAGCGCGGGGTAGGGATAGAAGTGCAGCAGCAGTTGATCCGGCAGATGCGAAACGACAGCTATACTTCCGGTCTGAGCGAGTACAGCACGACCGTATCAGGTATAGTTATGGACGCGGTGTCAGGCGAGCCGCTGCCGGGCGTGGCGGTGCTGGTGAAAGGTACACACATCGGCACGGCGACTGATGCTAACGGCTACTACCAGCTTGGCGTGCCTGCCAACGCTGTGCTGGTTTTCAGATTCATTGGGTATGTTACAGCTGAACTGCCTGCTGAAGGACGAAGAATTATTGATACCAGTCTGCAAGTGGATGCGAAAGAATTGCAGGAGGTAGTGGTAGTGGGCTATGGTGCGCAGCGGAAAGGTGAAATGGCCTACGCAACTCAGTTAGCGGGAATTGCTCCGGGAGTACATGTGTCTTCCGAAGGAAATATACGCATCAGAGGAAACGCCTCCGTCCGGAGCGCCACATCACCACTTATCATCGTGAACGGGGTGCCTTACAGCGGAGAATTGTCTGACCTCGATCCGGCCCTGCTTGCCTCCATGAAGAAGCTGGATGCCGCAGCCGGAACGGCGCTCTATGGTTCCGTAGCGGCTGGGGGCGTGATCATCATCGGCGGCAAGGGGTCAGAGGGACTTACGGCGGCGCTGCCGGTAGACGAGGCAGGGGCCATCCGCGAGAGCTTCTCCGACTTCGCCTTCTGGCAGCCGCGCCTGCTCACCGATCGCAAGGGGCAGGCTACTTTCCCGGTTACTTTCCCCGGCGACATCACCAGTTGGAACACTTACGTGCTGGGCATGGACGGCAAGAAACGAACGGGCATCTACAGCACTAGCATCAAGTCTTTTAAAGCGGTGATGGCCACACTGGCGATGCCGCGCTTCCTGGTGGAGGGTGACAAAACGCAAGTCGTAGGCAAGGCACTCAACTACCTGCCGGATTCTTCCAACGTCAGCACCCGCTTCGAGGTGGATGGCAAACCGGTGCGCAAAAGACAGGTACTGCTGAAGCGGGCCTATACCGATACCCTCACCTTTACAGCCCCGCCTGTTGCGCCTGACTCGGTGGAAGTGCTCTTCGCCCTGCACTCCACCGAAGGCATGGCCGATGGCGAGCGTCGGCACGTCCGGGTATACCCGAAAGGCACCCAGGAGACCACCGGACACTTTGTTGCCCTGCACACGGACACGACGCTGACTCTGAACTTTGACCCGGCGAAAGGCCCTGTGAAGCTGCACGCGAAAGGCAATTTGTTAGAAGTAATGCTCGAGGAAATCGACTACCTGCACAAGTATGAATACTGGTGCACTGAGCAGGCCGCTTCCAAGCTCAAGGGGCTGCTGCTGGAAAAGCGCATCCGGGAGCAGCTCGGGGAAAAATTTGAGCATGAAAGGCTGGTGCGCCGTCTGGTGCGCCACCTCGAAAAGACCCAGCTCCCCGAAGGAGCCTGGACCTGGTGGCAAACTGGCCCGGCTTATACCTGGATCACGAGCCACGTGGTGGAAGCACTGTCGCTGGCCAAAGTGGAAGGTTACGCCCCGAAATACGACGAAAAAAAGCTACAGGACTACATGGTATACCGGCTGGAGCAGGCACGCGCCACGGACAAACTGATGATGCTCGAAACGCTGTACAAACTGCAGGCCAAGGTCGACTACACCCGCTACGTGACGGAGCTTTCGAAACGGGAGGGACTAACCCTGGAAGAACAGCTGCGACTCACGCGCATGCGCCAGTTGCTCATACTGGAGGCTCCACTCGATACGCTGCAAAAGTACAGGAAAACGACTACTCTTGGCGGGCTGCACTGGGGCGAGAACAGGTATAGCCTCTTCAACAACCACATCTCCAACACGCTGCTGGCCTACAACATACTGAAGGCGGCAGGCGGTCGCGAACAGGAACTGGCCCGCATCCGCGCCTATTTGCTAAGCGAGCGCCGCAACGGGCGTTGGCGCAACACCTACGAGTCGGCCCGCATACTGGAAACGCTGCTGCCTGATTTGCTGAACACAAATGAAGGTGATCAGCAGCTGCAGAACTCTCTGAAACTGACAGGGCCTCTGCGGCTGGAGGCAAGCAAATTCCCCGTAGACACCACCTTCCTGCCGGGCCAGCCACTGGTTATCCAAAAGACTGGTAAGTTGCCGCTATACCTGACAGCCTACCAAACCCACTGGAACGCCAGTCCGGAGCCGGTGCAGAAAGACTTTGTCGTGAAGACCTCCTTTAAAGGTATGGCAGGCCAGGCCGTTTTAACAGCAGGCATGCCGGTTGAACTAGTGGTGGAAGTGGAGGCCAAAGCCAATGCCGACTTTGTGATGATCGAGGTGCCTATACCTGCTGGCTGCTCTTATGATGAGAAAACGGGTCGTGGACCATATGAAGTGCACCGGGAATATTTCCGCCACAAGGTCGCCATCTTTGCAGACCGTCTGCCCAAGGGCAAGCATACCTACACCATCCGACTTTTGCCGCGCTATAGCGGTACCTATACCCTTAACCCGGCCAAGGCAGAGTTGATGTATTTTCCGGTGTTCTATGGCCGCACCGGACTGAAGGGCGTAACGATCGAGTAACGTGGCGGGATACGCTGCAGTGGCTTGTTTTTTTCCGTGAGCGGCCAAAGGCAGGTTTCAGGTTGTTAATCTTTAAGTTGTTAATTATCAGATTTTTGCGATATTTAATTGGCTCAAATCTGCTTGCTAAAGGGCATTTTGGGCAGGTGTTAACATATTGTTAAATTTATTTCTAACAATTATTGTGAATTAAGTTTATGTCTCCTAAATTGCACTATGTGTTTAAGAATAAGCACACTCGCAATCTAAACCTGACCAAAAAACACACGACCTGATTTGAACTAAAATGTGTACTTTTCGGCTTTATACCCTAAATTGTACACGCTCCGGGAAAATCAGAAACAACATTTAACTTTTAGCCAATGTTAGATATCATCAATTTTATTGCGCTTGCCGGCATCTTCAATATCTGTTTCTTTTGGTATGCATCTACTAAAATGAAGACAAAGCCCGATCCGGTAAAGACGCTCGTTGTGTCTTTTGTATTCTCTATCCCGCTTAGCTTTTTGTTGATCGCCGTTTACACCACTATGCTGCTTTACGCGGCTAAAATCGGCGCCAGCGAAGATGCCATGTGGGAATACATGGAGCAGGAAGAATTGCAGTAGTACCTGGCAGGTATAGCCACCCGGCTGACCTGTTTTCTTAAACGCATCGCGGGCACTTGCTTCAGGCAGGTGCCCGCGATGCGTTTATTGCTTATGGGTTTTTCAGACTTCGGTTATCAGTGAATTAGTACATGTGAATAAAGTCTTCGCTACTCGGGTAGCGTACTGTTTTGTCAAGCGAATTTGAGAGAAGCAGAAATAGGCGCAGGCATAGACTTCGGATTTTTTCTTAAATCCTAGCCTAAAATCCGCAGTTCGTCGCGCCCGATCAGCGGGGAGCCAGCATAGCGGCCCTCGCGCGGACCGTTCTCTAGTTTCAGTACGCCGCGCGGACAAACGTGCGCGCAAATGCCGCAGCCCACACAAGAGGCCCGGATGATGGGTTTACCCTGTTGCGCATACCAGCGCACATCAATGCCCATTTCGCAGTAGGTGGAGCAGTTACCGCAGGAGATGCACTGCGCCCCGTTTGTGCTGATGCGGAAGCGGGAGAAATGCTTTTGCAGCAAGCCCAGGTAGGCGGCCATCGGACAGCCAAATCGGCACCATACCCGGTTGCCCATCAGCGGGTAAAAGCCTACCCCGATCACACCCGAAAACATGGCCCCGATAAAGAAGCCGTAGGTGCTGGCAAAGCCGCCTGACAGATCGCCTAACAGCCGACCCTCGCTCCAGGAGTTGATCCACAGAAAGAGCGTGGTGAGAATGACGAACCCCAGGATCGGGTAGATGGTGGCCACTTCCCAGCGCCAGGCTTTGCGGCTTTTGTCGGAGAGGTGCCGGTAAGGGTCGCCGGCGGTTTCGGCCAGTCCGCCGCAGCCGCATACCCACGAGCAGTACCAGCGCTTACCATAGAAATAGGTGAGCACCGGGGTGGCCAGAAAAGAGAAAACGGCTCCCCAAAACACCATGAATACGCCCAAGGCCGCACCGTCGCGGATCAGATAGTCCACCGTGCCCGGAAACAGGTAGTCGTACTTGAGCGGCCAGAAGTAACTGAAGTAATATTCCGGTTTGTTGAGCATGAGCAGCAGTCCCGGGAGCAGAAAAGCAAAGCCCAACTGAAAGAACATAACCGAGATGGTCCGGATGATGTGGTAGCGGCTGTTGCGGTACTTGAGCAGGGCATATACGCCCATCACGAGAATCGCCAGGGTATAGAAAGTGCCATACAGGAACCACTGATCGCTCGGTCTGCCGCGCAGCCACTGGCTCAGGGGCTCCGTGGCCTGAATTAGCCCCTGCAGGGTGTCCGGGAACCAGTAAAGGAGCACGTAAAAACCGGTGAGCACAAAACCGATGACCCAGGCGGAAGCGCCTCGCGAGGTAGCCTCTTGTTGCCAAATTCCATGATTTTGCTCAGTAGGAGACTTTTGCCGGCGGCTTTGCCAGATGTAAAGCAAAGCACCCACCGTGAGGATAAAGGTGCCTCCCAACCCGGTCATAACAGGCGACAGATAATCAGCCCCCACGGCCGCGACCAATATCCCCAGCAGTCCGAGGCTGATGAGCACCAGGCCTGCCATTTTCAGAACGTTCAGCGAACCGCTTGAAGGCGAAGGGGATGTGGGGAGAGTTGCGGCGGTATGCATCTGTAGGATCGGTGATTAAGTGCGGCGTGTATTTAGGTTATGGACTGAACGGATAATTAACAAAACTTCACCTGTTGATGAAGTGTGTACGTGAGTTATTATGGCCTTTGTCTTTTGTCAAAATCTATTTTGTCGCAATGGTTAACACGAAGCAGTGTCAGAAGCCAGACCAAAGCGCCTGCGCAGCTCCCACCAGGTATTATTTTTCGAGGGCGGCTGCCGTTCCGGGAAGCGGGTATAGTACTGGCGCAGCAACGCTTCTTCGTAGCGCTGGAAAAACTCTGGGTCGAAGTTGACGGCCGGTAGTTCCTGCATGACATCGTGTAGGGTATAGCCCTGTTGCAGCCAGTGGTGACACAGATCGTGGCGGTAGCGGATGCCGAGCAGATTTACACCCAGCAGTCGGGCCGTTTCCTTGTCATACAGCAAACGGATGGCCTTGGTCGCCTCCTCGTTCTGCCAATACAGCGACTGGTGCTGTTCGGCTAATTGCGCAGGAACGGTACCATAGGTCTGGTATTCGATGTCGAAGAACTTGGCCGAGTTGAACCAGGGACCACGCTCGTAAGGTTTGCGGTCGCCGAGCAGGGTCGAGGCCAGCGCCTCGGCTTGCAACCGACCAGTATACCAGAGCTGCTCCAGCATCGGCTGACCCGGAGCGGGGTTTCGGAACTGGGCGCAGTCGCCGAGGGCGTATACCTTAGGCTGGTTCGTCTCGAAAAACTCATTTACCAGGACGCCCCGGTCAATGTCTATACCTGCGTCTTTGAGAAATTCCACATTTGGCTGCACACCCGTCGTGATGCCCACAAACTGGCAGGGCAACTCCTGGCCACTGCGCGTTCGGATGGCGCGCACCCGACCCGCGTCATCAGCCACAATTTCCTGCAGCTCTTCCTGAAATAACAGTTCAATGCCGTGTTGCCGGATATGGTCTGTCACGAGTTGCGCTTCCTCCTGAGGCAGCACATTGTGCCAATAGAGTTTGTCCCGGATCAGCATGGTCACGGCAATGCCACGACTACGAAGCATTTCGGCCATTTCCACCCCGATCAGCCCGCCGCCAACGATCACGGCCTGCGCTATACCTGCTGTGTTAGCCTCCATCAACTCCAGGTCCTGCAGCGAGACGAGGCCCTGCACGCCTTTCAGGGTTTGGCCGGGCCAGTCGTAGTAAGCGGCGCTGGAGCCGGTGGCCAGCACCAGTTTGTCGTAATGCAGGGGAACACCTTCGCGCATCACCAGTTTTTTATCGCCCGTTTCCACCCGCTCCACATAATCGTGCACCAGTTCGATCTGCTGTTCCTGCCAGTACCAGTCGGCATAGGGCACAATGTCCTGAAAGCGCATGTGGCCCATGTACACATACATGAGGGCGGTGCGCGAAAAGTGCAGCCGCGACTCAGCCGACACCATAGTGATGCGACAGTCGCTCCCTTGCCGCACACGCTGCGCCAGGGTAACGCCCGCAATGCCGTTTCCGATGATGACTAAATGTTCGTCTGCTTTGATTTTCTCCATTCAAGAAGCCCTCTGCTGGCTTAGTGGCTATACCTGTTATACCTTGCGTTGACAAAGCAGGTATAGCCAAAGATACAAAATTAGGGCAGGCATAAAAAAGGGAGGCTAGGTGATCCCCGGCCTCCCCATTTGAAAATCTGATTATATGCTAGCGGCTTCCGGCACTGCTGCCGACATCCTGTCCGCCGTCTTCCACGCTTTTGCCGCCCTGTCTGCCACCAGTGCGAGGCTCGTTGCCTGTGGTGCGACCTGCCTGCTCGTTTTCCTCAGAGCGTGCAATCTGCTCTGACGAATCCTTCTTAGCGGTGGGGTGGATGTTCGGCACTTTGTTGCCTTCGTTTATATTGTTCTGATTCTTATTCTGGTCTTTATTCTTATCTGTGTTCATCTTCAAGTTGTTTTGGTTGTCTAAAATTTTACTTTGAACTGCTCCAGGCTTACGGCTATACCTTAGTAGCGGTCGTAATCCGGGTTGGAAGCGGTGCGGTCTGGCGGACCGTAGCGGCGCGGCTGTCCTTGCTGGTAATTGCCCGAACGATGACGTATTTCGCCGGTCAGTGGGTTGTAACGGCGGTTATAGTCCGGATCGGAGGTATAGCCGCCGTCGTAGCCATAGCTGAGCGAGCCGGCCATGTTGCCGTAGTTCTCGCCGCGGCGCTGCGGGTAGTTGTCAGGATGGTAGTCGCCATCGAAATTGCCCGAAATGCGACGACCGTAATCGTCGTCGTAGTACTGGCTGTCTTCACGCGAGTTTCCGCCTTCGTTGCCATACCTTGAGCGGTCGTCGCGCATACCTGCGCCACCTCCGTAGCGTCCACCGAAATTGCTGTAATTCCCTTGGCGTGAGTTGTCACCGCGGTAGCTTTGCTGGTACTGGCGCTCGGTATAACCATCGTTGTCCTGCAGGTTGCGGCTGCGACGGTAGACGTAGTCGCCTCCGTGGTTATTTTCATGGCGGCCACGGTTACCCATGTCGTCTCGGTTGGAGCGGTTGTAGGTGCTGTAATGGCCGTCTTCGTCCAGGCGGTATGCGCCCCTGTACTGCGATTCGTCCAGACGACGGCTGTCGCGGTGGCGATCATCCCGTCTGTCCTGCCAGTTGTTATATCTTTCCATAGTCTTATCTTGAATTGGTATACCCCTCTATAAACGAACAATCCGGTTGGGAGTTTACACCACGTCTTTAACCCAAAGCGGGGGCATGCCCGTAAACAGTAGCTGAACTTTGTAGGACATTTAAACACAACGCTATGAGAAACAACAGAGAAGAAAACCGCGACGATCGTAACATGGAGCCACGCTGGGCACATACCCATCACCATGGCGAAAACTCAGACCGTGGCAACTATACCGTAGATTCGCGCTTCAACAGCGGCTACGGTGGGCAGGAAAACGACTTCTACGACACCAGATCTTTCAATACTAACATAGACCACGAGTTCGGCTCCAGGCAGGGGCGCTTTCAGCCAGGCGGTGCGCAGTACAGCGGCGAAGATTATACCTCAAGCAGAGGCAGACGAAACGACAACCCCTATGGTATGAGCTACATGCCAAACGATGACCACAATTCAGGCCGCCATTACGACCCACGGGCCGATTACAGCAGCCGCGACTACGACGACCTGCGCCAACAGGGAAACAGCTGGACGCGCTCCGGTATGGCCAATGAACGATTCGGACACGACATTGGTAGGGGCGACCGTGATTTCCAGGGCCACTCGTCCATGGGTGATTACGAATCTTACCGACGCTACGAAATGAACAACCGTATGTACGACAACGACTACAGCGGGGGCTTCGCCGGTCGTAACCACACCGAAGGCCGCGAGCACTTTGGCGAGGACAGCCACTACAGCAACCTCGACCGCTGGGGACAGGAAAACCGCCCGCAGCGACGTTCCGAAGACCGTCACAACCGTCACTAATATGTAAAACCGTGCAGCCGCAGGAGAGCGATCTTCTGCGGCTGTCCTTTAAAGAATAAAGCTATGAGAGATAACAGAGATCAGTACTACAACGATTACGGTCGCCGAGACGAACAGAGACATCCGCAGTGGCAGCACCAGCGCTTTGAGGAAAACCTGGAGTGGGAGAGAAGACCAGAGTACGAGGGCGACGGCCGCCGGTACCGCGCCAGGTATGAGGAGAGCGGCATGCGCGAAGGCGACTACCGCGGCAGCATGGAGGATTTCTACAACACCACTTACGAGACCAACACTTATAGTGGGGTACCTCGCCACGAGGAGTATGGCCTGCCGCACGGCCCCGAAAACGACTTGGGGCGCGTGAGCCGCGGCAATCCGCAGTTTTACAACCCGGATAGCTTTGAGCGGACCCGCTACCGTTACAGCACAGGGTATAATCCCAACTATGATAACCCGGAAGAGGGGGACCTATACCGCAACTTCGACAGCCGCGGCAACCACGGCTACCGCCACGACGCCTCATACGGCAATGCCGACGAGTTCCGCGATTTTGGCGACGACCACTACGGCACTAGCCGCGAGAGCGGACGCTACTGACAAAATCGGCAAAGTGAAATGATTTTCAATATTGTATACTTTTTGTAAGTGTTGCGTATAAGTCACTATACATTAGTATTGAATTTCCATCTGAGAAAGGCCACAGCGTAACAGCTGTGGTTTTTTTCATTCAGTACAAAATTTTAGAAATTGTATTAAATTGCTTTTTATTGATAGAGATTTACGTTTACCATCGACTTATATGCATGTATTGAAATCTTTACTGCTCGGAGCCGTTACTTTCATCGCTATACTTGGCGTTATTTCCATTAGCCTGCCTCGTCAAATTCATTTGCAGCGCGACATTATCATCAACGCGCCCGCCGAAGTGGCCTACGAGCAACTCGGTGACTTAAGAAACTGGACCAAATGGCTGCCAGGCCACCTTCTTGAAGTAGACAGATCGATCAGCTATGCTGGTCACGCAACAGGCGCACGCTATACCTGGACGAGCCAGCGAAGGGGCATCGGGCAAGGCGTCGTCACGATCGTAGAGGCAGAGCCACCCAGCCGAGTTGTCACGAACCTCGAATTTGAAAAAAACGACAAGGCGCACAGCACCTTTGTATTGGAAGAGACCGAGGAGGGCACCAAATTAACCTGGCATTTCGAACAGTACATTGGGAACGATCCCATCCGGAAGTTCTCCGGCCTGCTGATCGACAGCACAGTGGGAGAGGAGTTTGAGGATGGGCTGGAGAATATCAAAAAAGAAGTGGAGGCGAAGTACGCGGTAACCGACAATTAAGCCAACATCCTGAGAGAGTTTTAAGGTATAGCCTAAAAAAGCTATACCTTTTTTATTTCCCTTTGCTATTTTTCTTTCGGGATGATGGTGATTTTGCCGTCTTTTTCCAGAATGGCGTACTTGATCTGATCGAGCCGCTGCAGTCCCTGCGGATCCCGCGCCGACTCCAGAATGTCAGCCTCGTCTACCCGCACCTTCTTAAGCCGGTCGTGCAGCACCTTGCCATCGTCCAGGAGAATGATTGGCACCCCGTCCAGCACCTTGCCGAAGTAATTGAACTTCTGCTTCAGTAGCGAGAGCGTGATGTCGGCCAGCAGCAGCGTAATGATCAGCACGAAGCTGTTCGTCATGGATTGATCTTCGCCAACGAGCGCCTGTTCGGCCGTTTCGGCAATAATCAGCAACAGCACGAAGTCAAAAACGGTGGCATCGTACAAGGTTCTTTTGCCGCTTACTCTGAAAATGAGCATCAGCAACACATACAAGACCAAGCCTCTGATAACGGTTTCCATAGCGTAAACTTAAGGGTATATGAATGGTGTGATGTTTACCTTTTTCCCGGCAGTAGAAATGTGCAGCGGCACGGAGCCCATCGCTTTTGGCTTCAGATAAAAGATGACAGTAAACGGTTGGTTGACAGAGGCAAAGCGATAGGTGATGCCCTGCTCGTGGGTGAATACCTCCGAAGGCTCAGGCACGACCTTGTCGACCTCCAGTTTCTCGTAAAAATTCTTGCTGAGTTGCAGATCTGTATGCGAATCGCCGGAGGAAGGAGCCAACTGCACTTTGAATTCGGACGGGGCGCCACGGCGCAGGAAGCGCTCGCACTCCACTTCAAGCCCTTCAGTGCTATTGCCGGCCTTTAGGCGATGCAGGTCACCAATACCGCCGTTGCCCGTAAACCCCAGCAAAGCGGCAATCACGACGAGGGCCATCAGAACCCAGGCTACGCGCTGGGCCTTCCAGTTGGCGCTCTCCAGTTTAATGTCCTCGTCTATTTCGAGTTCACCCTTATGTTTTTTCACGGCTATACCTTGCTTTTGCAGGTATATAACGCTTGGGCAAATTTATGGTTTTGCCAGGCTGTCAGGGCTGGCTATTTCAGGATAGGCGTCGGTTTTAAAATCGGCCACTTTCCTGTAAAGCTTGCCTTTCTCAGCGGTCGAGGACAGGAAGAGCGTGATTTTGGAGGAGTTGTAGTGATTGGACAAATCGGCCACCAGGTCAGGTATACCGTCGCGGTCAAGGTCGCCGACCCAGAGGAGCGAATAGATGGCACTCTCGAAGTTCTCGTCAGCAGCCAGCTCCTGCGAAATCCTGCGGCCGTTTTTGGAGCCGGTCACCGTCCATTTGTAGTTTTGGACCGAGTAGGACTCCGATCCTTCCTGCTGTATGCTGTCGCCGCTGGCTGCCAGGGTATAGGTTTTGCCCTTAAACCGGAGATCGATGGCCGTGTTTGGCAGTATGACCTGACTCGGGTAGCTCACCGTATCCACTTCAGTGGGTTGCAGTTTGGCTATACCTGTCATGAAGAGGAGGGTGTTTGGAAGTTCGCCCCGCACCTCACGGCCTGAACGTACCTGTCGTCCTTTGTCATAAACCGGATCGAAAAAAGGGCTCACCTGCAGGTGGCTGGGCAGCAGGCGGAAAACACTGTCTTCCTGCACAAGCGCCATCCAGGACTTTTGTTCAGCACCTTGCCATACCTCGTGTTTGTGGAATCGACCCTCGATCATGATTTTGGCAGCCGTGTTGGGCTCAGGGCTCAGGCCGGTCGTGTCGGGGGCGTAGTGCTGCAGCTCGTCGTCAGTTGGCTGCGTGGCCGAGTCGGGTGCCTCTACGAGACTGGTGTCGGTCACCAGCAAATGCGTATGGTCCGTTTTGTCGGCCTGCGACTGGTCCGGGGAGTTGTTGCAGGCCGCCATGCTCAACGCTAAAAAAAGGATAGCAGGTATACGCATTGTACTGGGGTATTAGGATAGAAGAAAACGAATATAGCGAAAATATCTTTGGCTCAACAAAAAACAGGAAGGTTAACTTTCGTCGACCTTCCTGTTTTTTTGTTGCTATACCTTGGTTCTGCAGGCTATAGCTGCTTGTAAAGTCTGTCTTTGAGTCCGGCAGAGGCTTCCACTAAGGGGAGACGCACCGCGCCACCACATACGCCAAAGCGATCCAGCAGTGCCTTTACACCTACCGGGTTGCCTTCTTCGTACATCATCGGGTTGATGTCCACGAAATCGAACAGCAGGTCGGCCGCTTCTTTGAACTGATAGGACAGGCCCAAACGAACCATGTTACTGAATTTCTCAGGGAAGGCATTGGCCAGTACGGAAATCACCCCTACGGCACCGAAGGAGATCATCGGCAGGGTGAGCATGTCGTCGCCGCTGATCAGCAGGAAGTCGGCCGGTTTGTGCTTGGCAATGTATAGGCACTGCTCCAGGTTACCGGATGCTTCCTTGATGCCGACGATGTTTTGGTGGGCAGCCAGACGCACCGTAGTTTCAGGCGCCATGTTGCTGCCGGTTCGGCCGGGCACGTTGTAAAGGATAACGGGCACCGGACAGGCGTCCGCAATTTGAGTGTAGTGCTGTATGATGCCTTGCTGGGAAGGTTTGTTGTAATAAGGACTCACCGACAGTACGGCGACTATACCTTCCAAATCCGTTTTCTGGATTGCGTTGAGGACTTCCTGGGTGTTGTTACCGCCCAAACCGTATACCAGCGGCACGCGGCCGTTCACGTGTTTCTTCACAAAGGCCAGTATCTCAGCCTTCTCTTCTGTCGTTGTCGTCACCGACTCGCCTGTGGTGCCGTTTACCACCAGGTACTCCACTCCACCTGCTATGGTAAAATCAAGCAACTGGCGCAGGCCGTCGTAGTCTACCTCCAAGCTGCTTGTGAAAGGCGTTACCAAAGCAACACCTGTTCCTTTTAATTTATCTTGTATCATGCGCTGTTTTTCTAATGCGCGAAGTTCGAATTATGATTCGGATTCTGCAAGTGATTTAACATAGCATGGTGCCTTCTGTGATGGCCTATTTAACAAAGGACTTCTGGGAAACCGGTTATATATGTATAGAGATTCATTTGTCAAAATGTCTATTGTCCTTTGTCCAATAAAAGTCGTGCTTCGAAAAAAAACTACTGTATATTATTCTCCTCTACCCAGTGCAGAAACTGGTCTTTGTATACCTCACCGATTGGGATTTCTTTGTTGCCAATGCGGATGCGGCCTTTCTCGATGCTGTCGATCTTGTGCAGGGCCACAATGAAGGAGCGGTGCACACGCATGAACCTGGATTCTGGCAGCTTCTCCATGGCCTTGTTCATGCTCAGGAGCGTGATGATCTTCTGGTCCTTTGTTTGGATGATGATGTAGTCTTTCAGGCCCTCGATCCAGAGGATGTCGGCAAAGCCTACGCGCACGGTTTTGTAGTCGGCCTTCACGAACATAAAGTCCTGCTCTGGCACCTGTGGGGCAGGTGCGGCTACCACTACTTCTGGTGCTTTGCTGCTGCGCAGCATACGCTCCTGCGCTTTGGTGACTGCTTTTAGGAAACGGTCGAAGGGGATAGGCTTAAGCAGGTAGTCAACGGCGTCGTGGTTGAAGCCTTCGAGTGCGTAGTTGGGATAGGCCGTCGTGAAGATGATGAGCGGCTGGTGCTTGAGGATGTTGAGGAACTGGATGCCCGTGAGCTCGGGCATCTCGATGTCCAGAAACATCAGGTCGATCTGCTCTTGCTGCAACACCTGCATGGCCTCTGTGGCGCTGGAGCACGTCTTTACAAGTTGTAGAAAAGGCAGTTTGCTCACATAACTCTCAATGATGTCGAGGGCAAGCGGTTCGTCGTCTACGGCAAGGCAGCGGATCGTCATAGGTTTATTTTTTGGGTTGGAAATACAGTTTCAGCGAGGCGAAAAATGTATCGTCTTTTTCTTCCAGGTATAGCTCGTGCTGGTGCGCGTATAGCAAGTTAAGGCGTTGCTTTAGATTTTGCAAACCGATGCCGCCAAAGTCCTTTTTTTTGTGGCTGCTGCTGTTGTTCACAGTCGAAAACTGCAGCCATTCGTCGGTTACTACCAGGTTGAGCGTGATGCCCACCTCGTTGCGGCTGACCAGTCCGTGCTTAAAGGCATTCTCGACCAGCGTCATCAGCAGCATGGGCGCGATCTGCTTTCCGCTCACGTCGCCTTCTACATGTAGCCGGATGCTCGTTTGCTCGCGCAGACGCAGTTTTTGCAGGTCGATGAAGTTCTGGATGTGCTCCAACTCCCGTTCCAGGCTCACCAGGGTGTCGTTACTTTCATACAACATGTAGCGCATCAGGAGCGAGAGTTTCATGATCGCATCCGGCGTTTCGGGCGACTGCTTATAGGCCAGTGAGTAGATGTTGTTGAGGGTGTTGAAGAGAAAGTGCGGGTTCACCTGCGACTTGAGGAAGTTGAGTTCGGCCGCTAATTTCTGGTTCTCGAGTTCCTTGTTGCGACGCTCGTTGCGGATGTAGTTGCCGGTGACTTTCAGGGCCGAACTAATGAAGACCACGATCAAGCCGGCCAGCACATAATTGAGGATGCGGTCCGAGGAATAGAGCACCGTCATGCCCGGGTTAAATTCCCGGAACACATAGTAATCAAGTGGCGAGCGCACCAGCGCAACCACAGTGAGGGTAAGCAGCACGACCCCGAGGTAGGCGAAGATGCGGTTTCTCGCCAGAAACTGCGGAATCAGCACATACCAGTTCAGGTAGAAGATCATCATGGCGAAGCTCAGGCCCACCAGCGAGTCGACGGCCTTGTTGAAGGTAAGGCCCCGCTGAAACTGAATGTAAAAGATCCAAGCTCCAAAAAACGCCCAGGCTGCCACATGCATGGCTAATTTATACCGCTTTTTCATGGTAAATGGGGGTAGGGCTATCATGTTCAAGGCCTTATCGGAAATGGGTAGTAAGAGCTGCATAACTAGCAGTGTTTTGCTGAAGTTACGCAATATTACCACGCTTCCGTCTAAGCCCGGACCGATACTATACAAATGGGCAAACCTGCCCTATCAAATCAACAATTTAAGAGATTAAGCTTCCAAAAGGGGGTAAATGGTTGTTCGTATATTCTTTTCGGTTGTTGGTCTATTTCATTTTTATTTGTCCTCTAAATTGCCTCCATTTGTGCCATGCTTCACGGTCTTCTAGCTGTGCCGTGAGCAAGGGCCAAACGGCCTGAATAAGGTTTAAATGTTTTTATTGTTTGTTTGTTAATTAGTAAGCGCCGGCCTCCAAAAGACCGGCGCTTATGTTTTATAAAAGTCAACGCACTAGTTTACCATTCCTAAAAACTCGCCCTCCGAGAGGATCGTAATACCGAGCTTATTGGCTTTCTCAAGCTTAGAAGGACCCATCTTGTCGCCGGCCACCAAGTATGAGAGCTTCGCGGAGATAGAGCTGACCACCTTGCCGCCGTGACTGACAATGATGCGCTGCAGCTCGTCGCGGCTCACGCTCTCGAACACACCAGAAATTACAAAGGTTTTCCCCTCCAGCTTGTTACTTTCCATTTCAGGTGCGGTATTCTCACTCTTGAATTGCAGTCCGGCCGCTTTCAGGCGCTCAACCAATTCCTGGTGCTCAGGTCTGCTGAAATATTGAATGATAGACTGCGCAATACGTTCACCGATTTCGTTTACCGCAATCAGCTCTTCAAACATGGCGCCGCGCAGGGCTTCGATGTCGGTGAAGTGCTCGGCCAGTTTCTTGGCCACCGTACTGCCCACATAGCGTATACCCAGCGCAAACAGCACGCGGTCATAAGGCGTCTGCTTCGATTTTTCCAGGCTGTTGAGGATGTTGTTAGCCGATTTCTCACCCATGCGCTCGAGATTCACCAGCTGCTCGAAGGTAATGTCATAGAGATCGGCCACGTTATGAACAAAACCCGCTCTGTACAGTTGTTCGATGGTTTTCGGGCCCAACTCGTCAATGTTCATGGCTTTGCGGGAGATAAAGTGCTCCAGCTTGGCCTGAATTTGTGGGGCGCAGCCTTCCTCGTTCGGGCAGTAGAAGTTTGCCTCGCCTTCGGCGCGTACCAGTTCGGAGCCGCAGGCCGGGCAGTGCGTTGGGTAGATGATCGGCATGGAGTCGGCAGGGCGCTTGCTGAAGTCCACACCTGTGATCTTAGGTATAATTTCGCCGCCTTTCTCCACGTGCACGATGTCGCCCAGGCGCAGGTCGAGGCGCTGGATTTCGTTGGCGTTGTGCACCGAGGCGCGCTTGACAACGGTTCCGGCCAATAGCACAGGCTCCATGATGGCCACAGGCGTCACGGCTCCAGTCCGGCCAATCTGGTACTGAATTTCGAGCAGGCGACTCACGGCGCTCATGGCCGGGTACTTGTAGGCAATCGCCCAACGGGGACTCTTAGAGGTATAGCCAAGCTCTTCCTGCAGGGCGTAGCTGTTCACTTTCACCACCACACCATCGGTGGCAATGGGTAACTCATGGCGTTTCTGTTCCCACTCGTTGATGTAGTCCAGCACCGTGTCGATGGAACTGCACTTGCGCCAGGTGTCCGATACCTTAAAACCCCATTTCTGGATAGCCTGCAGACTTTCGGAGTGTGTGTCAAAAGGGCTGGAGGAACTCATGAAACCATAGGAGAAGCAACCCAACCTGCGACTGGCCACGATGGCCGAGTCCTGCTGCTTAAGCGTGCCCGAGGCGGCGTTGCGTGGGTTGGCCAAGAGTTGCTCGCCGGCTTCCTCGCGTTCGGCATTGAGCTGCTCAAACACCTGCAGGGGAAGGAACACCTCACCGCGTACCTCAAAGCTTTCCGGTAAGTCGTTGCCATGTACCTGCAGCGGAATATCGCGGATGGTGCGCACGTTGGCGGTGATGTCGTCGCCACGGGTGCCGTCGCCGCGGGTAGCGCCCTGCACAAACTCACCATTTTCGTAGGTCAGGCTGATGGCCACGCCGTCAAACTTCTGCTCGCATACGTACTCCACCTCGTCGCCTACGATCTTGCGCACGCGTTTGTCAAACTCCCGCAGGTCTTCCTCCGAGTAAGTGTTGCTCAGCGAGAGCATCGGGTATTTGTGGAAGACCGTCTTGAAGCTCTTGGTGATGGTGCCACCCACGCGTTGGGTAGGGGAGTTGGGCAGGCGCAGTTCCGGGTGCTGGTGCTCGAGTTGCTGCAGCCGCTCCAGCATCATGTCAAAGTCATAGTCGGAGACTTCCGAAACGCTGTTCTGGTAGTATTGATAGTTGAGGTAGTTGATGCGTTGGGTGAGCTCCTGAATCTCAGAAGCCGGGTCGTTTGCTAAGGCCATAGGGTATTTCTGTTTGGTCTGTAAAAATAGAGAACGCACCGCAGCTTGCCAAGATACATTGCGCATATACCTATGCTGTGGCCTGATAATTTACGGGTGCAAGCAGAAGGTATGGCATGTATTGGGTTCTTAGTGAGTGAACGGACTGAACCAAATATGATTTAGCCTCCTGTTATGCGTGCTTGCTTAAAATCTGGTGTTCCGTATCAAGCCTCTTTTGTCTTTTGTCAAGTAATCTTTTGTCAAGGTACTTATCTGCCAGAGAACAAAGCGATAAAGACAGGTATAGGTGTGTCAGGTATAGCAGCAGACAAAAAAAGCGGCTGCTCCGGAAGAACAGCCGCTCAGGTATAGGTATAGCGTCAGTACTTACTTCAATTTCACGCCGTCGGCTACAAAGCGCAGCTCTTCTCTCGGCTCGGTAATGGCGGCAATCTCTTCGGCTGACTTTCCGGCATCCTCGGCAAAGTGGCGCTGGTCGTCAACCGAGATCACTTCATGCTTGGCTATACCTGTGAACACGGCCGTTTTGCCAGACAGGTCTTCTACCGGTAGGAAAAAACCGTAGTCGCGGAAGGTTACTTTCATCGTGCTGCCATTCTCCAGCTTCACATCCATCCAGCATCCTTTCGACTGGCAACTTTCCACGATTTCCGCTGTCACGGTGGTCTGAAGGGAGTCTTTTCCGCTCAGGGCCTCCTGTAGCTGCGCAGCCGGGATCACGTTCTCTTCCTCAAACGAAGCGCCGTAGGCGTTCGCCTCAGCTACGGTTTCGGTGGTTTCCTGGCCTTCGGCTGTGGGGTTGTTCTGGGAGCAGGCCTGCAGCACGGCGGCAGTCAAAAGCAATGCAAATAGTTTTTTCATGGAGGTGTTGGCTTGTTTGTGATTCCAAATATAGGGATTATCCCTTAAGTGCAAAAGGCTCGCAAAAGACTCCTGCCGGAAAGTAGGTATAGCCCGCTGAACTGCTTCGGAATCAGGTCGGTTTACTCAAGCGCCCTGTTCTGAAACACCAAATAACCCAGGTGAAAGAGCACGCCCCACTCTTTGGACTTGTCGTTGTAATAGTTCAGGCTAAGTGCAGCCGGGCCCAGTATGCCGTGGTATACCACGGCAGCCGTGGCGGCCACTCCGGTGCCCGTCAGTCGCTTGCCATAATAGGCCTGCTGGTTGTCGTTTTGGAGAATGGGCCGGTAGGGCTGAAACAGGTAGGCCTCGGTGCGCGCCTCGAGCCGGGGCGTGAGCAGGTATACGTATTGCAGGCCGCCCGCCACAAACTCATGCGCCCGAAAACGGTCCAGGAACAGCGTACGGCTATCAGCCAGCGGATGGAATGCCGGGGCTATGGTCAGGGATGAGCGGTAATTGCTGTAAAAGGGTTGTGTCGAGATTACGCCTTCCAGCCTGTAGCCAAAGCGGTGACTGCCACTACCCAGAAAATTTTCATAGAGCAGTCTTCCATAAAACCAGCTGCGGTCCTCAGACAAATTAAAGGTTTGGCTGGCCGTGGAGCCGGGTCTATACCTTTCCGTTGCACTCACCATGCGGCCGGTGGCGGTGAATGATCGCCCGCCGGAAGGGTACTGTTTTCGATTGAGCCCACCACGCCGGAAAACGGCACTCACCGTCCACCCACTGGTAGCAGTGCGGTCGAGGGTGTCGGAGCGCTGTATCTCCAGCCGGTTGCTATACCTGTCTATCTGCTGCATGTAGGCAGCGCTGAGCACCAGCTTGCCTTTGTAGGTGTTCGTAAAGCCCAGGTTGAGGCCAAAATTCCGGTCGGTCTGCTCCAGCAGTGGCAGGTTGTTGCGCTCCAGCAGCAAACCGGTGGTAGACAGGAAGTTCCAGTGGTTGTAGGTAAAGGCTGGCTCTATGTAATAAGGCAGACTGGCAGGCACGTCGATGCGGGTGCGCAGCTGGGCGCCCTGGTAAAAACGACCTGTCTGGAAGCTGCCGGCAAAGGTATAGAGCTGCCGGCCGAGCAAGCTGTACTCCATACCTGCGTAGATGTTGTCGATCGGGCGCGAGGCGATTACGCCGCCCAATGCTATTTTCAGGCCGTCTTCCTTCTTCACATTCAGGTGCAGGTCGTATACCCTGGCTTTGGCATCGTAGCGCATGGTGGGGTACAGGTTGCGGAAGTTGTCGATGGCGGCCAGGCGGTAGTAGCTTGTCTTGATGTCCTGCATGGTGTAGCCGTCTTCCTGCTCGCTCCGGAAAAAGCGCTCCACGAACTCCTGCTGGTTTTTTTTCAGCCCCTGTATCTCCACGTTCCGGAAAGCATGAGGCTGGAATCCGCTCCTGAACTTTTCGCGCTTCGCACCGAGGGCCTCTGCACTCACCCTGCGCTTTATTTTTCCCAGAATCTGGTCCATGTGATCATTCGTCACTTTATACCCGGCCGCGAAGAAATCCTCCACGTTTTTGAAATCAAGTGAATTGAGGTTGCCAAGCTCGGGTTGCAGGTATACGTCCCGCTCTGTCAGGGCGGTGGAGTCAGAGTTCGACATCATGGCAAAGAGCAAGGTATAGGCCAGGTCAAAATCGTCGTTGTCGTAGGGGTACTCGCTGTAGGTTTTGGAGGAGACGTTTACCCCAATGATGATGTCCGGGTTGAAGTCTTTGCGAGCCACATCCACGGGGAAGTTGTTGTAAAGACCACCGTCAAACAACAGGCGCTTGTCAATGCGGATGGGCTTGTAGAAAAGCGGCACAGTGAGGGTGGCCCGCACGGCATCGGCCAGCTGACCCTTGCGCAGGATGACCTGCTGCTGGGTAAAAATATCGGCGGCTACACAGCGGTAGGGCACCATCAGTTTATCGAAATCGTAGCCGGCGTGCGCGGCAGGCTGGGAGAGCAGCTGCGCCAAGGCAAAGTTGAGCGAGGCGTCGTTTACCAGGTTCGACGTGAGCTTGGCCTGAAAAGCCGAGTCAAGTGCCACGTGCAGTTTAAGCAAGGCCGGATTGGGATCGGGCGAGGCAAAATTGTAGGTATAGTTCTGCTCCGGTTTGCCGGTGGCCCAGGCCTGAAAGGCCTCTGTGTGGATCAGATATTCGATCTCGGCAGGAGAATAGCCGGCCGCATAGAGCGCCCCGACAATGCCGCCCATGGAGGTACCCACGATGTAGTCGATCGGGATGTTATTTTCTTCCAGGGCCTTGAGCACGCCCACATGCGCTATACCTTTGGCGCCGCCACCACTCAGTACGAGGGCTACTTTCTGGGCATGGCTTTCCCTCCACCCGCTGAGCAGCAGGGCCAGTAGGAACAGGCAGGGTAGGGTGTTTCGGTATACCTGTTTGCGTAAAAAATGGCCAGCAGCCTGCAATAGGCGCATAGTTCTTTTTTTATCAGTTTCTGAGGTCAGCCCAGCGTGCGCTGCGAACCGTAAACAGCATGCGCCCCGTCAGCCTGGACGTATAGCGGGCGGGTACCCGCAGGCGCAAATCCTGCAGCATCAGTTCAAAGCTGGTGCTGAAGGTAATCGTTTTACGGTCGGGTGTGAACGTGACCGGGACCACCATTTCTTTGACAATGCCTTGTATGTTAATGAACACCCGGCTGTTCAGGGTCTGCCTGCTTCGTTTACCGGCATTGATCTGCTCAATAGGGGCTTCGATCTCAATATACAGCTCTGGGTAGCGGGATGCAAAAAAGACGTCCTGCACCATGGATACCGGGCTGGAGTCGTTGGCCGGCAGCAGGTTCTCGATTGGCAGCAGGCACTCAAGTTTGCTCGTATTCTGGTCGTAGCGCACCAGCATTTTAATTGACTGAAAATCGTAGGTGCTGCTGGCGCCCTCCAGACTGATTTGGATGCTGTTATTGGCCGTGAAGGGCGTTCGGTTCTGTTGCGCCAGCGTGGGTGCAGCCATCAGCAGAAAACAAAGCACAGGGAGTAACCATTTAATCATATCGGGGCATGTAGTAGCGTGTACTCCTGCTAACGCAAATCAGCTGCGAAAGATAGGACTTCGGCATCGGTTTGTCACCCGGAACCTTTTGAATTTGGCCACGCGCCGCCCTATATCGGCAAAACACGGTCTGAAGCTTAAATAAGACCGCGAAATCTTATTTTTTGTGAAGCATTTACAAAACTATAACCCCCTCTAGTTGGTATACAGATAAGATAAATTACCCGTAATTCAATTAAGCAGAGGAGGCCCGCAGCCATAAGCCGGGAATGCTCGGGGAGATGACTCGACATGAACCAGGACAGAAAGAATAAGGTAGACGCACGCCGGGGCTCAGCGTTTGGCAAGATCGAGCATCTGCACCCGATCCGGATGCTGCTATACCTGAGCATGGTGGGCATTGGTGTGCTCTTCTTTGTGCTGGTAGTGGCTTTTGTGCGTACGGGCGGATTCGGCAGCGAACAGTTCTCGCTTCCGAAATTCTTCAGCATCAGCACCCTTTTTCTGCTCTTCAGCAGCTATACCATCAGCAAGGTTCCCCGCATTTACAAGAAAGACAAGCTCCGCAAGATGACCCGCTACCTGGCCATGACGTTTCTGCTGGGGGTGGCCTTCATCGGGGCGCAAATACTGGGCTGGCGCGAACTAACAATCTCCGGTGCCTACTTTACCGGGAAAGCCTCGGGCAGTTACCTCTACCTGATTACGGCACTGCACCTGCTGCACCTGCTCGGCGGCATGATCTTTCTGGCTTTTCTGCTGATCAAAACGGCCCATATGGCAGGCGACGGCGTGCGCAGCCTCATCTTTATCCGCGACCCCTACCGCCGGCTGCAGCTGACCATGCTCAACACTTACTGGCATTTTCTGGGCGCCATCTGGCTCACGTTATACCTGGTAATCCTCTTTATGGCTTAAGCGCTCTAGCGCACCAACGTGACAGATCCCCTGAACTTGTCTGCTCCGTAGTCGATCACGTAGTAATATACCCCGTCGTTCACGTCCTTGCCGTCCCATTTAAAGTCGTGCGCCGTGCTCGAGAAAACCTCTTTGCCCCAGCGATTGTAGATGCGGATGTGCTGGAAGGCGCTCGTGCAAACATCTGCTGGCATACCTGGTATCTCAAAGAAGTCATTCAGACCGTCGGCGTTGGGGGTGAAGATGTTGGGCGGTACGAACGTCTTGTAATCCGGCACTTTCACTTTAAACTCCATCGTGATTTGCTGCGTGGGCGAAGGAGCGCAGGCGTCTTCCATCAGCATAAAATTTACCCGTAACACACCTCCTTTAAAGGCTTCGCAATTGGCCGTAAAGTTAAACTTACCTGTGGCAGCTCCCGCACCGCCTGTCGACGTAAAGGTCATACCCAAACTGGCCAGGTCGAAGTTCTCGCCACGGGCCTGCATGCTCAACAGGTGTTGGTCCAGGTCGGTGCCTGTGAAATTAGCCTCAAAAGGTTCGTTCAGATCCAGTTCAAACACCAGCACTTGCTTGTCAGTGGTCAGCACCGGCACCTGGTTGGGGTAAACCGTCCTCACTTCAATCACCTCTGTTTGTGTCAGCTCCTTGCCGCAGACCATGGAGGTAGCTGTAAATTCAATCTGGTAAGTTTTCTGCCCGACGGTTTTGCAATCGATCAGCCACTTGAAAGGCGACTGCACCTGTCCGATGCTGCTGCTGTTCTGAAAGGTGATCGGCAGCGAGTTGATGTCGAAGTTCAGCCCTTTGGCCGAAATACTCACCTCGTCGTTGTCGGCGTCAAAACCCAGCACGTTGAAGTCAATCACATCGCCTTCCATCACCGTGAAAAGCCGGTCCGGCTTCGAAAGCTGGATCGTGGGCGGCTCGTTAGGTATAGGATCAATGATGAAGCTCACCTGCAGTGTATCCTGTCTGGGCAGGCTGCAGCCATTGTCTTTCACGATCAGGTCAAGTTTAAAGACCTTCCCCTCGGTGTCGAAGCACTCATCAAAGCAAATGTCAGCTTTTAACGATTCCTGGCTGCCGGGTGCATTTACTATGCCGCTGGTAGTGCCTGTGAAGGTATACTGGTCGCTGCTGAAGTTGACGGGTCGGGCATAGAGCGTGATTCTGGAATTGGGGTCCGGATCGGTAAATTCTATGTTGAGGCAACGGGCATCCGTTGGGTTGATGCGGATCACATCACCCCGTTTATAATTGGTGGTCTGGCCATTTACCCTGGCCTGTACCTGCGGGCTCTCGTTACGCGGACAGTCTTTTACAAGCAGTTGAAAGTCACGGCGTACTTCACCGATCTTTACTCCGTCACGGTACTCCTGCACGCGCACTGCAAACACGAAAAGGCCCACACGGTCAGGTCGCACGGTCAGGCGACCCGTCTGCTTATCGATAATAATCGGGGGGGAGCCCTGAATCTGGTTGCTGCGATTATACCCCGGCATCCACCTTACTTCGGGGTAGGGCGCGGGCCTGGCAATAGGAGCCGCATTGGATGGGTCTGCGGTGGCATAACCGTTGAGCGGGGTGACCATGTCGTATACCAGCGAGTCGCCGTCGCTGTCTGTTCCGCTAAAGTCGTAGTAGAACAGCTCGTTCGCACAGGCATAGTCACTCAATGGCGGGAACAGGCGTGGAGATGAGTTGACGAACTGGGCGCTGTTTTTTGTAACAGGCGGAAACTCCATGTAGAAAACCTGACCCGCCGCGTCTGGCATGATGATGTTGTTGATCGTGCGGTTACGGCAGCAGCGCTCCCAAGCCATGTAGTAGCCCTGCTGGTTGTTGAACATGTTAGGAGACAGCACAACGTCCTGTGAGTACACAATGCGGCGGGTGCGCAACTCCCCAATCGTACAGGCAATGTCGGTATAGTTGACAAAGGTGTCGCTGCGCAGTGGCAACTGTACATCCATCATGAAGCGGTTGTTCCCCTTATCGAATATCCTGATGTTGGCAGAAGGGTCCCGCGCGCCTGGTGTGCCGTTCACATCGTCAAAGTAGAGGTTCATTGTGATGCGGTAGGTATAGCCCGAGCGATGTTCTATCTCCAGTTCGCCGCCTACAATGTGTGTGGCCGTGGATTTCAAACTGATTATCAGGAGACACAACAAAAGGAGTAAAGCGTGTTTCATGTATAGCGGCATTTTGGGGATTTTCTTCAAATTCCGGTGAGACAGCACTACGAGTGGGTATAAGTTACATCAAATCCTGAAACTTCGCTATATAGTATAAAATTTTATGATTAATGCAGCTAACATTCAGGAAGGTTTTGCGTTATATGGCATCTGGGAATCACCTTAATAGGTCAATTTCGGATAAAAATATTTCTGTTTATACGCAGCCGAAACAATTCATGCCCATTGAAGTTATAAGCAGACGCAAAACTTCCTGATGCCCCTCAAAATTGATCGTTTAACGGATAATCTATATACCATGATGACGCTAACACAAGAACTTGAACTGAAGAAAAAACTGCTGCAGGAGTCAACCAAGCTATTAAGCACGCAAATTCAGGCAGCGAAAGAGGCCATGGACGAAGCGCAGGAGAGCGCCAACGAGCACCATGGCGCCATTGAAGACAAATTTGAATCCTTCAGGGAGGCCTGCCAGATACAGCGCGACATGTATGCGCGCCAGCTGGACGAGCTGATCACCACCATGGGGGTGCTGAAGCGGGTGAACTCGACGAAGGAAAACAAAGAGGTGTCCTTTGGTGCGGTGGTGATGACAGAGCTTCAGAACTATTTTATAGGCGTGAGCCTGGGCGAGATCAAAGTCGACGGGGAGTCGTTCTACGCCATCTCAGGACTGTCGCCGCTTTACAAAGCCATGGAAGGCAAAACGAGCGGGGAGAGCTTTGTTTTCAGAGACAAGACCTACCAGGTGCTGCAGGTATTTTAATACTGACGACAGGTATAGTAAACCTTTTGCGCTGAAATCAGTTTAATAAAGCAGTAAAGGGTTGAAAACAAAAAAGGTTGGCTTTAGGGCCAACCTTTTTTGCTTATAGGCAAGGTATAGCGCTTACTCTACGCGCGTCCAGTTCTGTGTTCTTCCGATCAGGGAGATACCAATGTAGCCTTTTACTTCCATCTTGTCCTTGCCTGTCATTTTCATGTAGCAGGAGTAGGTCTTGCCACTCTCCGGATCGTAGATCGTGCCATCATCCCATTTGTTGCTGCCGTCGTACTTAAAGTCCTTCATAAACACCATGCCTTGCAGTGGGCGGTTGCGCAGCTTCTTATCCGGGTTGTTCTCATCCAGCTTCGGCTTTCCGTTTCGGAGCGGCTCCTTCAGTTGTACGATCTTACCGTGCAGTTTATCGCCTGACTGGTAGATCTCGAAACGGGCTTTGCCATCTTCATTGGTCCAGATGCCAACAGGGGAGAGTTTCTGTGCCCACGCTACAGAAGTGAAGAGCATCAGGGCTACAAGGGTTAGCAGGTGTTTTTTCATGATCGAGTTCTTTTTTAATAAGATTAGTAACGAAATATAGAAAAAATAATTCATTCTTCAACTAAAATCCACCATCGGTCGAGATTTAGGTCCGAGCAGCAAATTCATTCATTTTTTTTTATCCGGTAGGCGTCAGCTATTTTGATTGAATCTATACCTGTTAGCAGTCCCTCACTTAATTGTATTGGCTTCATTTTGAGCTGCTTAAAATAACAGGATACAAATGGCGGGCCACTCTCTCTACTTTCAAAAGAAAAGACGATAAATAAAGTGCAGAACCTTGTGAACTTATCCGCGTTGTTTTAACTTTATACTATCAGTGAAAGCGGCGAGTGCTGCGGCCTGCGTATGACTGCCAACGGCAGCGGCGCATGGTTTATGTCGGACTAAAGAGAAAGGAGGTGCTATGTCTAATCCATCAGTCGTCTTAGTAAGCCTTGGTAATAGTGTTCACCTCAACGGTGAGCTGGCTTAGTAAGCAGTGAGTATCTACTGCTTGCGCAGTAAATATTACCTTTGGTCTTGAGTGATGGTGCTGCTGCAAAACAGGGCGCCGCTTGTTAAGATTTGAAGGATTCTTAAGGCGCTTGGTGTAACTTGACGGGCTACACCAAGCGCTTTTTCTTTTACCCCCTTCTCAGTTAGCCTGGTAAGTTTTCTGGCGCAATTACAGGTCGTCTTTGTAAATGGTATTGTTGCGCAGTCTGCGTTCTTTCAGAAAAGAGGCCACATAGGAGAACGCCGCCAGAAAGCAGCTCACGCCCATCAGCAGGACGAGGGTATGCTTGGCGTCCCACACAAAATTATCCGGATCGATACGCACCATCAGCAGAAACCCCGCCAGCAAGGTGAGGGCCGTGACGGTATGCAGCACAAACCGGTTGTGGCGTTTGAGATGGTAAGTGGCGGCAAGCAGCAGAAGGCCGAGCATAGGAGCGAGCAGGAGCTCAAGCGGGCGGTCAGGGGACAGGAAGTAAGCTGCCAAACCGGCCAGGATGAGCACCATGGCATTGATGGAGTTGGCTATGTAAGGATGCACCATATCAATTTCTTTAAGCGGAAATTTGCCCGACCAGCAAATGCCAGTCGGGCTATATAGAGTGTCTTACGTAATTAGCAGGATTTTTTGTTCGGCCTATACCTTAAAGGACGCGTCTCACGCCCAAAAAACGAACATCGTAACCCGTACCCTCTACCTGGCTGATCTTAACACCACCATTAGAAGAGGAGTGTACAAAGCTGATGGTGTCGCCCGGTTCTGAAATGACGATGCCCACATGACCGGGCTCGCGCACATGCGGGTTAGTCCCTGTAAAAATAACCAAGTCGCCCGGCTGGGCCTCATCGCGCGACACCGCTATACCGTCCTCAGATTGCGTAGTAGAAGAGCGCGAAATCGGCACTCCAAATTCCTGGAACACATGCGATGTAAAGCCTGAGCAGTCAAATCCGCTATCAGTTGTGCCGCCATATTTATAAGGCGTTCCCATCAGCGACATGGCGTATGTGATCAATTCGCCTGCTGGAGCGTCTCCACCAGCTCTTATCCAATCTCTCTCCACGGCATCAGCACTCGAAAGTATAGCAGCCTTATTACGATTATTAGTTGCTACCTGCTTGTCGGTTTTCAAACTGGCAAAGTGTACAGTTGTCGTTTCTTGCGTAGGTGTAGTTGCCTGGTCATCCCCCGCTGATAGCAGGACTAATAACAAAACAACTGGGGCAAGCATTAGGGCAAATATCTTTTTCATAGCTTTCGTGTTTAGGTTAAGTAACAATAACTATGGAAATATCGTGCCAAACTATTTGGGTATACCTTAGTAACAGCCCTTGTATGTTGGTGATAAACAAGTAACTACCCAAACGATCACGTTATTTTTCACAGGTATTTTAAGGTAGTTCGTCTGCCATTTGTAACCGTTAGTATAAATAAACCTCACAGAAACTATTTAATGGTATAATAATATTAAATATTATTACATATCTTATATATTTGTAGCGGATTTAATGCACAGAGGATGGAATTGTTTAAGTCAGATAACTGTGAAGTAGAGTTTGTAGCAGACCGGCTAGAATTACGGTACGATCAGCACAAGCAGGCAGAGGATTTCACGAAAGGACCACTTGCTGCCCTGGCATTTGCCAAAGAACACCACATCAAGTTGTGGTTGTTTGACCTGCGTCAGATCGGACGATTCAGTGAAAACGAAGAGACTTGGCTGCAGTCCCAGCTTTTTCCGCAGATTATGATGCATCTGGGCACCGGCAATCACGTGGCATTGGTAGTAGATGAGCGCTGCTACGACGACATGATCAAAGAATCGGGCTTGCTAGGGCTCAAAAGCTATAATTCTTTTATTATCATCAATACTTTTTGCGACTTGCAGGTGGCCGTCGAGTGGCTGGACCACCGGCAGTCTGAGTGCGCTTAGATCCTATACCTGTCCCGTGCGGATTTTGAAAAGCAGGCTTTTTGTCGTAAAATGCCTTCTTCTAATCATCAATCCAACTAAACCGCATGCTTCAACCCAGGCAATCCATCCAATTCCTGTTCCTATCCATTTGCTTTTTCCTCCTCTCCACGCTTCCGGCACTTGCCATTGATCTGCGCTATACCTTGTCGATGCCAGAGCCGCACACCCACTATTTTGAGGTGGAGGTAGAGCTAAGTGGCGCCCGACACAACTACATCGATTACAAAATGCCGGTATGGGCCCCGGGCTCATACCTGGTGCGTGAATTCGCCAAAAATGTGGAAGGCTTCAGCGCCACCGACAAATCGGGCAAGGCACTGCGTCACGAGAAGGTCAGCAAAAACACCTGGCGTGTGTATAGCAACAAAGCCGATGCTGTGCGGGTGCGCTACAAGGTATACGCCTATGAGATGAGCGTGCGCACCAGCTTTCTAGACGCATCGCATGGCTATGTGAACGGCACCAGCATGTTCATGTATCCGGAGGGCTACCAGAAGCAGCAGGGCACGCTGGTGGTGCAGCCCTACAAAGACTGGAAAACCGTATCTACCGGCCTCAAAAGCACCGGAAACTATACCTATACCTTCCCGGACTATGATGTACTGGCCGACTCTCCTCTGGAGATAGGCAACCACGAGGTGCTGCGCTTTGAGGCGGGCGGCGTACCCCACGAAGTGGCTATGTACGGCGAAGGAAACTATGAGCCGGCCCGTCTGCTGGCCGACATGAAGAAGGTGGTGGAGGAGTGCATCAGCCTGATGGGGGAGCTGCCGGTGGACCGCTACGTATTCATCGTGCATAACCTGCACAAAGGCGGCGGTGGACTGGAACACCTGAACTCGACCACCTTGCAGACAAGCCGCTGGAACTACGGAACCGAGCAGGGCTATACCGGTTTTATGGCACTGGTGGCTCACGAGTACTTCCACCTCTGGAACGTGAAGCGTCTGCGCCCGGCACCGCTCGGCCCCTTCGACTACGACAAGGAGAACTATACCCGATTGCTGTGGGTGTCAGAAGGCATCACCAGTTATTACGACGATCTGCTCACCCAGCGGGCCGGCGTCATGCCCACAAAGCGCTACCTCGACATCGTGGCGGGCAGCATCAACTCGGTAGAGAACACACCGGGCAACCAGGTACAGACAGTGGCCGAATCGAGTTTCGATGCCTGGATCAAGTACTACAGGCGCAACGAGAACTCCAACAACGCGGAGGTTTCCTACTACACCAAGGGCGGTGTGCTGGGGCAGTTGCTCAACATGGAGATCATGAAAAACACCAAAGGCGACAAGAGCCTGGACGACGTGATGCGCTACATGTATGATCGCTATTACAAAAAACTCAACCGTGGCTTTACGGAACAGGAATTCAAAGAGGCTTTGGAGCGCTTTGCCGGCCGGAAACTGGATGATTTTTTCCAGAGCTACGTGCACGGCACCAAAACACCGGACTACAACGCCTATTTCGGGGCAGCCGGCCTGCGGCTTGTCAACCGGAACGAAGGCACGCTCAACCTCAACTGGGGTGCGGGCACAGCTCTTGAGAACGGTCGAACCATTGTCAAAACCGTAGCGCGCGGCAGCAGTACCTACGAAGGTGGCCTTAACGTAAACGACGAGCTCATCGCCATTGATGGGTACCGGGTGGAAAGTGATATTACGCCTTTGATAAGTGGTCGCACTATAGGGGATAAGGTGCCCGTAACCGTCGTGCGCGACGGCAAGCTGCTGGAGCTTCAGATCCCGATTGTGGCAGACAAAAGTGTTCGCTATCAGTTTGAACGGGTGGAGAATCCGACTGCGGTGCAGCAGAAGATCTATAACAAATGGCTGAAGCAAGGTTAATCATATAGTTCCTGAATACAAAGGCGGCGCTCCGAAGGCGCCGCTTTTTTTACCACTTAGGTAGCTTCTTTTGAGTAGTCTGCCATCCAAAAGATACTCCGAATGCAGTATGACTAAATACGTCGAAAGCTACAGGAACCTAAGCATGGGATAGAAAAATAACTATATAATACTGGATATTTAAAATAGCACTGATTTGTCGTGATAAGCCAGATTTTATTAGGACTGGGTTTAGGAATTTTTACAGGATGAGATTTGCACAAAAATAAATTACATATTATATTTCGAATATAAATGTCAGAAACCAAGCGGTTTGCCCTATGGTCATCAGCGATTCGTCCTATGCTTTTGTTCACTATTCAAAGGATGCCAATGTGCTGTGCATTAGCTGGAAATTGAACCCCGGCATGGAGCAGTTCCGAAATCTCTATTGGCAGGTGCTACAGTTTGTCAAGACCAATCCTGCAATCTACTACTATACCACCGATATTTCACGCATCGGCCCATTAAAGGCGGAGCAGGAGGCATGGCTGAGCCGCGAATATTACCCACAAGTATACAACATCATCGGCAGGGACATTTACGCTGCTGTTATCTTCTCAGAGGGTCATTTTAAAGCGCTGGTGAACAACTACATGGCAACCCCCCAACTGCCAGTGCATGACTTCATTCACTTCAACTATTTTACTGACAGGGAAGAGGCTTTGGATTGGTTTCTGTTCATGCAAAAAGGCCAGGACCTCGCCCTACTGGCAAAATCCTGACCTTTCCTATACCTTGTTCGACTCTTAAATCAAGGGAAGATACCAAGCGCTTCGTAGCTGACGCCTATCTTTTCGATCGCTGAAAGGAAGGCGGCCGTGCGCATGTCTTCGATGTCTTTCCTGTTCATCACCCCTCTGATCTCGTGATAGGCATTGATCATGGTGTCCTCCAGGCCGGAGCGCACCAGACTGATCTCATCCGATCCTTGTATGAGCAAATTACGCTCGTGCGTGGACATGCTCTTGCCGGAGGCGCTCTCAATGGCATTCACAAGACGACGATGACTGGCTTCTTCGGCCCGCTTGCCCATACGCCCGAAACGCACGTTCGACAGGTTTTTGAGCCACTCGAAGTAGGAGACGGTTACACCGCCGGCGTTGATGTACAAGTCAGGTATGATGATGATGCCTTTCTGGAGTAGAATCTTCTCGGCGTCGCGGGTAACAGGGCCGTTAGCGCCTTCCGCTACGATCTTGGCCTTGATGCGGGCTGCATTGTCGGCGTGAATCTGGTTTTCAAGTGCGGCAGGGAGCAGCACATCGCACTCTTCTTCCAGCAGTTCAGCTGAATTCTCGAAATTTTTGCATTGCCCGAAGTTCAGGATCGAACCGGTTTCGCTGCGGTGTTTGAAGGCCTCGGCCACATCGATGCCATTTGGGTTATATATACCGCCCTCACGCTCGGCTATACCAATAATCAGGGCGCCATCCTGCTGGCAGAAGTGTGCAGCATTGTAGCCCACATTACCCAGGCCCTGTACGATAATGCGCTTGCCCTCCATGGTGTTGCCTTCTATACCTGCCTTTCGCATCAGGTCGGAGTCGCTGAAAGCCTCGCGTATGCCATAGAATATACCCAGGCCAGTAGCCTCAGCACGTCCGCGTATACCTCCCTGGCCCACCGGTTTGCCCGTCACGCAGCCCAATGCATTGGTTTCGCCATACTTGAGCGCCTGGTAGGTGTCCGCAATCCAGGCCATTTCACGGCTGCCGGTTCCGTAGTCGGGAGCCGGCACGTCCATACCTGGGCCGATCAGGTTCCGCTTGATCAGTTCGGCTGCATAGCGGCGTGTTACTTTCTCAAGCGTTTTCACAGAGCTGGTACGCGGGTTGATCTTTACGCCACCCTTGGCTCCTCCAAATGGAACGTCAACCACAGCGCACTTAAACGTCATAAGCGTAGCCAGCGCCTTCACTTCATCTTCATCCACCTGCATACTGAATCGGATACCACCTTTGGAGGGGAGTTTGTGGTGGCTGTGCTGTACCCGGATGCCTTCGAACACTTCCACGCGGCCGTCGATCTCTACCGGAAACGACACTTTGTAAACACTGTTGCAAGTCTTGATTTGGGCCAGAATGCCAGGGTCAAGCTTAGAATAACTGGCAGCGTGGTCGAAGAACTGGTGCACGCTCTCCAGAAATTTTCTGCCCTCATTATCGGTGTTAGCCATACGAGTATATCTTTTTGGTGAATGCATTAAATGTGTTTAGAACGGCTGCTAGGTTAATTTGTTTGCTCACAAGCCTCTGTTTCACAATTCAGCCTGGTTTATGGGAATTTTTTTAAACTTCTTAGCTACTTGTCAGTTAGCCAGTTAACCCGAATAAATATATGAATCCAATAAATTATTTAACTATATTTTGTTTTTATAATATAAATATTACATCTTTGTTTATCACATAATCCACATGATGGCCTTTGCCGCATAACCCGATCCATACCATGTACACAGATAAAATAATGGGTGCCAATGCATTTGGCAGACATTTTTCGGTAAAAGACCAGCACCGGAGCGTACTGAAGGAGCAGCTTACGCTACAGTATAACCACGAAGAAGAGACACTTTATGTGAAGTGGGAGGGAGAGGTAAGTTCGAACGAGCTGCGTCAGGGCTATGCCCACATCATGAACATGGTGCTTACCTACAAGCCGCAGAAGTGGATCATGGACCTGCAAAACAGGCGGACCATTGAGAAAGAAGACCAGCAATGGGTGTTCAAATATGTTTTTCCGCAGGTGTTGCGCGCCGTGCAGAAGAACGTGTTCGTCGCCATTGTGATGCCGGTGTTTGCCTACAGCAGCCTGGTGAATGAAATTGACGGAGACGAGTTGATGGACGGCGATAATTTTATGATCATCCATCATTTCCTGTACCCGGAGGAGAGCCGACGCTGGTTGCAGGAGATGGCCGAAACAGATCTGAAGATAGCCTAGGTATAGCGCTATACTTAAAAGAAGAGGTCCGGCAGGTGTGTTCAATCACCCGGCCGGACCTCTGTATTTTATACCTGACTATGTATTAATGTACCGAGATCAGCTCTACGTCAAAAATAAGTGTGGTATTTGGTCCGATTACGTCACCGGCACCCTGCGAGCCATAGGCCAGGTTAGACGGGATGAAGAGTCTCCATTTGGCACCTTCCTTCATCAGCTGAAGCGCCTCTGTCCAACCCGCGATCACACCGTTCACTGGGAAAGTGGCCGGCTGTCCGCGCTCATAACTCGAGTCGAATACGGTTCCGTCGATCAGCGTGCCGTGGTAGTGGGTCGTTACTTTGTCTGAGGCCGAAGGCGACTTGCCTGTGCCTTCCTGGATCACCTGATACTGCAGGCCGCTTGGCAGTGTTTTGATGCCTTCCTTGTTTTTATTTTCTGCTAAAAAAGCCTCGCCAGCTTTCTGGTTCTCTCCGCCTTTTGCGCCCTGCTTCTGTTGCATTTCCTGCTGCAGCGCCATCATCGCCATCTGGATGTCCTGCTGCGACAGCGAAGAAGGTTCGCCAGCGATAACTTCTTTCAAGCCTTTGAAGAAAGCTTCTGCTTCGATGTCGATTCCCTGCTTTTTGAGGTTGGCAGCCATGTCGCGGCCGATGATGTAGCTTATTTTTTCCTGTTGTGTCATGTAATAAGGAATAGGTGATAGGATTTATTTCCGGGGGCTAAAGGTACAGTTTATACAATGATATACCTAAAGAGGCACTGTATATGGAGAAAAAAAGCAGGTCGGAAAACCTGCTTAGTACTTTGTCAAAACAACAGTTGCGAGCCTATAAATACAGGTGCACGTCGTCTTCGTGGAGATTCATTTGAAGTTGCTCAGGCGACATCCAGCCTTTCATGAAATAGCCAAATGTGGTACCAATAAGCAGGAGAGAGGATATGGTCGTAAAGCGCATCATGTTTGTAGCCTGAAGAGTTAAACTTAAATTTCCTAACGCTATATAGGGATTAAGGTTGTGCCCTTTGCCATACCATTAATTGTATTTTGTCGTTAAGTCCCTAAGTTGGCTGTCTGGAATAGCTTTGGACCAAAAAAATGCCCATTTATAATTATTAGTGGCTGATTTTTGTGTTTTCTCCTTTTCTTTCCGCTAACTTTGCACTGTCAATCATAAAGATTATGAGGCCAACCGGCAAACACCTTTCTTTTTGGCTTGCTATACCTGCTTCCGGGCTGGTGGCAGCTTCTCATCATGTGGCAATGTGTGATGAACTGAACGGCTATTGCCTTAACTTCTTTTCCTCCCCAAAGGCCTTTAACTAGTAAGCCGGAGCTTACAGCTCTGGCCCCCTGCAAACAAAACTGGCAATTACCGATTTCTGGTTTAACAAGTTCCCTTTATTTAATTCATTTTTGATTTTTCAACATGGCGAGTAAGGTCAGTGTCAGGCAATCCATGGGATATGCCTTTCTATCAGCTTATCTGATTACCTTGTTTTTATCGGTGTTCGAACGGCAGTACCTGTGGCTGCTGGTGGTCGTTGTGCCGCTGCACCTGTTATACCTGGCCAACATCCGGCAAGGCAAGCATTCTATCCTGCGCAACTACCCGATGGTGGGTTACCTGCGCTATCTCTTCGAAAGCATCCGCCCGGAAATCCGGCAGTACTTTTTTGAATCCGACCTGGACGGCAAGCCCTTCAGCCGCCGCCAGCGCTCCATCGTGTACCAGCGTGCTAAAAACGAGCGCGAGACAGTGCCTTTCGGTATGCAGGCCAACAGCCACGAGGCCGGTTTTGAGTGGATCGCGCATACCATGTTCCCGGCACGCGTGCAGACGAAAGACCTGCGCGTGACCGTAGGGGGGAGCCGTTGCAAGCAGCCCTACAGTGCGAGCATTTATAATATCTCGGCCATGAGCTACGGCTCATTGAGCAAAACTGCCGTGACCGCCCTGAGTGCCGGAGCCAAGCTGGGCGGCTTTGCCCACAACACCGGCGAGGGCGGTGTGAGCCCCTTCCACATTGAGGGAGGCGGTGACCTGATCTGGCAGATTGGTACAGGCTACTTCGGCTGCCGCGACAAAGACGGAAACTTCTCTGAAACACTGTTCAAGGAGCAGGTGGCGCATCCGAACATCAAGATGGTGGAGATCAAATTGTCGCAGGGTGCCAAACCGGGCCATGGTGGTATCTTGCCGGCAGCCAAAAACACGCCGGAGATTGCGGCCATACGTAAAGTAATGCCCCACACAACAGTGGCTTCTCCTCCGGCGCACTCGGCTTTCAGCGATCAGTTCACCATGCTTCTCTACATTGATAAGCTGCGCGTGCTGTCAGAGGGCAAACCGATTGGCATTAAGCTATGTATCGGCAACAAGCAGGAATTCGAGCTGCTGTGCAAAGAGATGAAGCACAACCGCATTTACCCGGACTTCATCACGATTGACGGAGCCGAGGGTGGTACAGGCGCTGCGCCGTTGGAGTTTACCGACAGCCTGGGCATGCCATTGTACGATGCACTGGCCTACGTGCAGCACATGCTGGAGCAGTACGATCTGCGTGACGAAATCAAGCTGATCGCGGCAGGCAAGATCATCACGGGGGTCGATATCATCAAGGCGATCTCGCTGGGTGCCGACATCTGCTACAGTGCCCGCGGCATGATGTTCGCGCTGGGTTGTATACAGGCCCTGAAATGCGACTCTGGTCGCTGCCCGGTAGGTATAGCCACGCAGGACAAGAACCTGTACCAGGGACTGGACGTAGCTGATAAACGTGTGCGGGTAGCCAATTTCCATGGCAATACCATTAAGTCGACCATCGAGGTGATGGAGGCTTGCGGATTTGGCTCGCTGGAAAGCATCACACCAGACAAAATATTCAGACGAGTGGAGCAGGGGCAGACGAAGAGCTTCCAGGATATTTATTTTCCGAAGCAGACTTCATCTAGTCCTGTCAGCAAAAATTACGTACTAAACTGATATGGAAGAAAACGTGATCTATCTTACGGAGCAGGATTACAAGCGCCTGATTGAACTGATACAACAGCAGCGGCAGGGGCCAGGAATGCAGGCCAACATTGCCAAGCTGGGGGAGGAACTGAAGCGTGCCAAAAGGGTCGCCTCGGAAGAGATTCCGGCTGAGGTCGTGACGATGAATTCTACTGTATTGCTTCGGGACCTGAAAAGTGGCAATGAGCTGGAAATCACGCTGGTGTATCCGCGAGATGCGGATGTGAACGCCCGAAAGATCTCGATTCTGGCACCGGTGGGTACTGCCATCATTGGCTGCAAAGAGGGAGACGAGATTGAGTGGCCTGTGCCATCCGGCACCATCAACTATAAGATAGAGAAAGTGACCTTCCAACCGGAGGCATCCGGCAATTACGCACTGTAATATTAACTATAACTAGCAAAAAGCCAGTTCGCAACCTGCCAAAGCAGCGCGAACTGGCTTTTCGTTTTATCAAATTGGGATAATCTATACCTGTCGGAAACCTATACCTGATTAGGCGTAATCGCTGACATCCTCATCCCACAAATCAAAATCAATATCCTCTTCTGCAATTCGGGTATTGAGGTATACGTAGGTAGCCAGGCCCAAAAAGAGGAGGGCAGAACCCACCAGCATAAACGGGAAATCCTGTGAATCTTTGTTTTTTCTTTTCATAAATGCGGTGCCTATATGTTGCTTTATACCTTGCAAAGCGGCATTATGTTGTCAATAAGCTGGCTGTTAAAGGTATAAAAAAGCAAAGGCCAGACTTATCAGCCCGGCCTTTGCTTTTAAAACGCCAGGAAACCCTGGCATATTTTATCGTAGGTTACATATTTCTGCGGTATTGGCCACCTACTTCGAATAAGGCATTGGTGATTTGGCCCAGGGAGCAGTATTTGACCGTTTCCATCATCTCCTCGAAGATGTTGCCGTTGTTGATGGCCACCTGCTGGATGCGCTTGAGCATCTCGGCAGACTGATCAGCATTGCGCTGGTGTAGTGCCTGCAGCATGGAAATCTGGTACTGCTTCTCTTCCTCGGTCGCGCGAATTACCTCCTGCGGAATAACCGTAGGAGAGCCCTGTGATGACAGGAAGGTATTCACGCCGATGATCGGATACTCGCCCGTGTGCTTCAGCGTCTCGTAGTACAGGCTTTCCTCCTGGATCTTGCCGCGCTGGTACATAGTCTCCATCGCACCAAGCACGCCGCCACGCTCCGTGATACGGTCGAACTCGGCCAGGACAGCTTCCTCCACCAAATCCGTCAGCTCTTCGATGATGAAAGAGCCCTGCAGCGGATTCTCATTCTTTGCCAGACCCAACTCGCGGTTGATGATCAGCTGAATCGCCATCGCGCGACGTACCGAAGCCTCGGTTGGCGTCGTGATGGCCTCGTCATAAGCGTTAGTGTGCAGCGAGTTACAGTTGTCGTAGATCGCGTACAGGGCCTGCAGCGTGGTGCGGATGTCGTTAAAGTCGATCTCCTGCGCGTGCAGCGAACGGCCTGATGTCTGGATGTGGTACTTGAGCATCTGCGAACGGGCATCGGCGTTATACTTGTGCTTCATCGCCTTCGCCCAGATACGGCGCGCCACACGGCCAATCACGGCGTACTCCGGATCGATGCCATTGGAGAAGAAGAAGCTCAGATTTGGGGCGAACTTGTTGATGTCCATGCCGCGGCTCACGTAGTACTCCACAAAGGTAAAGCCGTTGGCCAGCGTAAAGGCCAGCTGCGTGATCGGGTTGGCACCGGCTTCGGCAATGTGGTAACCGGAAATAGATACTGAATAGAAGTTGCGTACGTTCTTGTCGATGAAGTAGGCTTGTACGTCACCCATCAGGCGCAGCGAGAACTCCGTGGAGAAGATACAGGTGTTCTGTGCCTGGTCTTCCTTCAGAATATCAGCCTGTACCGTGCCGCGCACCGCAGCCAGTGTACGGGTTTTGATCGGTTCGTATACCTCTGCTGGTAACACCTGGTCACCGGTTACGCCAAGTAGCATCAGGCCCAGCCCGTCGTTGCCTTGTGGCAACTCGCCCTGGTACTGCGGACGTGCTATACCTTTCTCTTTATAAATTGCTTCGATTTTTTGGTTTACCTCATCCTCCAGTCCGTGCTCTTTAATATAAAGTTCGCACTGCTGGTCGATGGCGGCATTCATGAAGAAGCCAGTCAGAATGGCCGCCGGACCGTTGATTGTCATCGAAACCGAGGTCATCGGATCAGCCAGGTTGAAACCGGAGTAAAGTTTCTTGGCGTCGTCGAGGCAGCAAATGCTCACGCCTGAGTTGCCGATCTTACCATAAATGTCAGGACGGAAATCCGGGTCCTCGCCGTAGAGCGTTACCGAGTCAAATGCCGTAGACAGACGCTTGGCTGGCATACCTAAGCTCACGTAGTGGAAGCGACGGTTCGTACGCTCCGGTCCACCTTCGCCCGCAAACATACGTGTTGGATCTTCTCCTTCGCGCTTGAATGGGAACACACCGGCTGTGTAAGGGAACTCACCCGGTACGTTCTCCTGCAGGTTCCACTTGAGCAGATCGCCCCAGGCCTCGTAGCGTGGCGTGGATACTTTAGGGATCTGCAGGTGCGACAGGGATTCAGTATGTGTCTTAATCTTCAGTTCCTTGTCGCGCACCTTGAATACGTAGAACTCGTTCTTATAAGCCTGAACCTTCTCTTTCCAGTTCTCGAGTATCTTCTTGTTCTGTCCGTCCAGGCTCAGTTCCACCTCGGCATAGGCCTGCTCCAGCTGTCTGATCAAACGGTCTTTGTCCTCCACTTCTATACCTTGCACCGCCGCAATAGACTTTTTAATGCCGTATAGCTTCTGCGCTACTTCCGCCTGGTCTTTCGTCCACTTGTCGTAGTTGCGGATGGTCTCGGAGATCTCAGACAGATAGCGTGTGCGGGCAGGAGGGATGATGTATACTTTCTCCGACATCTCCTGCGAAGTCTGCAGGTTGGAGTTAAATTCCACACCTGTCTTTTCCGTCAGCTTCGCCATTACGGCACGGTAGAGCTGGTTCATGCCCGGGTCGTTGAACTGCGAGGCAATGGTGCCGAACACCGGAATCTCCTCGTCGCTCACATCCCACAACTGGTGGTTGCGCTTGTATTGTTTCTTCACGTCACGCAGGGCGTCCAAGGCACCCCGCTTGTCAAATTTGTTCAGGGCGATCACGTCGGCAAAGTCGAGCATGTCGATCTTCTCGAGCTGCGTGGCGGCACCATACTCGGGCGTCATTACATACAAACTCATATCCGAATGCTCGATGATCTCCGTGTCCGACTGGCCAATACCGGAAGTCTCCAGGATGATCATGTCGAAATCGGCGGCTTTCACAATGTCCACCGCGTCCTGCACATATTTGCTCAGGGCCAGGTTACTTTGACGCGTAGCCAGTGAGCGCATGTACACCCGCTCGTTCGAGATCGAGTTCATGCGGATGCGGTCACCCAGCAGGGCCCCGCCTGTTTTGCGCTTCGATGGGTCCACGGAGATGATGGCGATTTTCTTATCCGGAAAATCCATCAGGAAGCGGCGCACCAGCTCGTCTACCAAAGACGATTTACCGGCACCACCTGTACCAGTTATACCCAGTACCGGCGTCTTTACTTCTTTGGCCTGTTCTTTTACTTCGTCGAGGATGCTGCGGGCTTCGTCCGGGAAGTTCTCGGCAGCGGAGATCAGGCGGGCAATAGCCTTTGGGTTTTTGTCTCTCAAATGCTTCGCCTCACCGTTCAGGTCTTTGCCCGTAGGGAAGTCGCACTTTTCGAGCATGTCGTTGATCATGCCCTGCAGACCCATGGCGCGGCCGTCGTCCGGAGAGTAGATGCGAGCAATACCGTATCCGTGCAGTTCCTCAATTTCGATAGGCAGTATCACCCCGCCGCCTCCGCCGAAAATGCGGATATGGCCACAGCCGTGCTCGTTCAGCAGGTCGTACATGTACTTGAAGTACTCCATGTGGCCACCCTGATAGGAGGTGATGGCAATCGCCTGCGCGTCTTCCTGTATGGCGCAATCCACGATCTCCTGTACCGAGCGGTTGTGACCCAGGTGAATTACCTCAGCGCCGGATGCCTGTATGATGCGGCGCATGATGTTAATGGAAGCATCGTGCCCGTCGAACAGCGAGGCCGCCGTCACGATCCGGATATGGTTAACCGGCTTATATGGTTCTACTTTAGTAAGTTGCATATGTAATTAACAGGGATTTTTCAAATTTGATGCGAATATAGTCATTTTTGAGCAGGAATGACAGGGCACTCAGATGAATAGGGCATCCTGAGCGGCATTCGACTAAACGGAGAGGAATGGGATTCTGTTGTTCCACAGGCAGTACGTTCCGCCCGCTAATCCCTGGTCAGACGTGCGCGTTGCCCTTAGATAAAGAAGTGAGTTTCTGCAGTTAAATCAGGTCGAAAGCGCGGGCGTACTGGGCCAGTTCGTAAGATGAGGTGGCGTTGAGCTTGGCTTTGATGTTGCGTCGGTGAGTTTCGACGGTGGAGGTGGCGATGTATAGCTCCTCGGCAATTTCGGAAGAACTCTTGCCCAGTGCGGTCAGTTTCAGGATGTCCCGCTCACGACCGGACAACTGCGAGTAGGTGGAGAAGTTTTTTCGCAGGAAAATATTTTCCTCCAGCAACTTGCCCACCTTGGGCGTAACGTGGTGGTCCGGGTCTACCGGTATAGAAACCGTGATGGAGAGAATGGGATTGCCCTCTTCATCGCGCATGAAAATTTTGGAGCTGCTCAGGTGCCACACATAGTCCTGCTCCGGCAACAGCCGCACTTGCTGGAAATAGGTAACGTACTCGTTTATATCGTTGCGCTTGATCATACCCAACAGCTTCGGAACATAGTAATCCGCATCTTCAGGGTTAAAGAATTTTTTGTGGTAATCGAGTCCCATCGCCTTTATCTCTTCCTGCGTGGTTCCCAGAGATTTGGCCCCTCTTTCTGATATGTACTCAACCAGTCCGCTGTCAAGCCAGTGGATGATGACTACCCCCGGTATTTCTTCGTTAAGTGCCTGTACTTCATTTATTTTCCTCCTTATTTTCTCGTTGATGCTTTTGTTCTCAGTCATCACATTGATTTTTTAAGTCATAAATAGACTTTTACAATATATAGAGGAGTATGAATAAATCCAAACCTGGTCCGTACAGCATAAAAGAAAATGAGTGTTTACAGTTCAGGTAGTTGCTCTGGTAAGCCGGGTATAGACTGCTCTTCAGCCTCTAAATTCAGGTATGAGCATGGCAGCTTTGGAGCTTGAAAAGAGGGTAGGGGTGCTGGATTTGCTGTGCCTAAAACAGATTTAGTTCGCCCTGGCACTACTTTATTGAAATAAATTGACAGGAATATTATTAACTTTGTTCTCGTATTAAATTTATATGAAGAACATCCGAAATTTCTGCATCATTGCTCACATCGACCATGGTAAAAGTACTCTGGCCGACCGCTTGTTAGAGTTTACCTCTACCGTGGCTGAGCGCGAGATGCAAAACCAGCTGCTCGATAACATGGACCTGGAGCGTGAGCGCGGCATTACGATTAAGAGCCACGCCATCCAGATGAACTACCATTATAAGGGAGAAGACTATGTGCTGAACCTGATCGACACGCCGGGCCACGTCGACTTCTCATACGAGGTATCCCGTTCCATTGCCGCCTGCGAGGGCGCGCTGCTGATTGTGGACTCTTCGCAAGGTATAGAGGCGCAGACGATCTCTAACCTATACCTGGCCATTGGCTCGGACCTGGAAATTATTCCGGTGCTGAACAAGATCGACCTGCCACACGCTATGCCGGAAGAGGTAAGTGACCAAATCATCGACCTGATCGGTTGCGACAAAGAAGACATCATCCATGCCTCTGGTAAGGCAGGCATCGGTATAGAAGAGATTCTGAATGCCATTTGCGACCGCGTCCCTGCTCCGAAAGGCGACCCTAGCGCACCGCTGCAAGCCCTGATCTTCGACTCGGTTTTCAACTCTTACAGAGGCATCGAGGTATATTTCCGCATCTATAACGGAACGCTGAAGAAAGGGGAGAAGGTAAAGTTCATCAACACGGGCAAGACGTATGAAGCCGACGAGATTGGTGTTCTTAAACTGAACCAAGAGCCACGCCAGGAAATGGCCGCCGGTAACGTAGGTTACCTGATCTCGGGTATCAAGAATGCGAAAGAAGTAAAGGTAGGTGATACCATCACGCACGTCGACCGTCCTGCGGTAGGTATACAGGGTTTCGAAGATGTGAAGCCAATGGTATTTGCCGGTATATACCCGGTGGAGACGAGCGAGTACGAAGAACTGCGTGCCTCTATGGAAAAGCTGCAGCTGAACGACGCCTCACTGGTATGGGAACCGGAGACATCGGCCGCACTGGGTTTCGGATTCCGTTGCGGTTTCCTGGGCATGCTGCACATGGAAATCGTGCAGGAGCGTTTGGAGCGCGAGTTCGACATGACGGTGATTACGACCGTGCCGTCGGTACAGTTCCATGCCTATACCACCAAAAATGAGATGGTGAAGGTAAATGCGCCTTCCGAAATGCCGGAGCCGAACTATATTGACCACATCGAGGAGCCGTTCATCAAAGCCCAGATCATTTCGAAGGCCGAGTATGTGGGCCCGATCATCTCGCTTTGTATGGACAAGCGAGGTGTGCTGAAAAACCAGACCTACCTGACCAGCGACCGTGTAGAGCTGTCGTTCGAAATGCCGCTTGCCGAGATCGTATTCGACTTTTTTGATAAACTAAAGACTATTTCGAGAGGCTACGCTTCGCTTGACTATGAGCTGATCGGATTCCGTCAGTCGAACATGGTGAAGCTGGACGTGATGCTGAACGGCGAGAAGGTGGACGCCCTGAGCGCCATCGTTCACCGCGACAAGGCTTATGACTGGGGCAAGCGCCTCTGCGAAAAACTGCGTGAGCTGTTGCCTCGCCAAATGTTCGAGATCGCCATTCAGGCGGCCATTGGCCAGAAGATCATCGCTCGCGAAACGGTGAAGGCCCTGCGTAAGAACGTACTGGCCAAGTGCTACGGCGGTGACATTTCGCGTAAGCGCAAGCTCCTCGAGAAACAGAAAAAAGGAAAGAAACGCATGCGCCAGGTAGGCAACGTGGAGATTCCACAAGAAGCCTTCTTAGCTGTGCTCAAGCTCGACTAACAGTGCCAAGCCCCAACGTGCCCCTGCGCGCCGGGGCTTGCCGCTTTTTTAATGTTGACAAAAGTCCTTTGTCTGGTCTAAAACTACGGACGAATTGTACGCTGACATCACGATAAAAGCTCGCTGTGCCAATCCTACCGATGCAGAAAGTACGTTGCTGCAACACGAGGCAACATACGTAGGCCTCGACGTGCAGACCGATACCTTCTATGAAACCGATACCGGCAAGCTCAAGCACCGGCAGGGCAACATAGAAAATGTGCTCATACACTATAAGCGCGAGTACAGTGGAGGCTTGCAAAAGACAGAGGTGCTGCTATACCTGAAGAACCCCAGTCCAACTACAGTTGCGCAGGTATGCGATGGCAAACAGGTGATGGCGCAGGTAAAGAAGTTTCGCAAGATCTTCTTTATCGAGAATGTCAAGTTTCACATCGACCACCTGGAGGGATTAGGGCACTTTGTGGAGATTGAAGCCATTGACCTGGAAGGCTCCCTCGGAACGGAGGTACTGCGGCACCAGTTAAATTACTACAAAGGCTTGCTACAAATTGCCGACGAATATGTAGTGAACGACTCCTATGTAAACCTGTAATTGAAACTCTTAACACATAATTTTTAACTAGAAAGATGATTCTGCTCGACGGTAAAAAAACATCCGAAGCCATTCAGCAAGAGATTGCTGCAGAAGTTGCCGATATTAAAGCCAATGGTGGCAAAGTACCGCACCTGGCGGCCATCCTGGTAGGCAATGACGGTGGTTCTGTCACGTATGTGACCAACAAAGTGCTGGCCTGCGAAAGGGTAGGATTCGGCTCGACGCTGGTGCGCTACGAAGACGATGTGACCGAAGAAGAACTGCTTAGCAAAATTCAGGAACTGAACGAGAGCAAGGAAGTGGACGGTTTCATTGTGCAGCTGCCCCTTCCAAAGCATATCAATACGCAGAAGGTGCTGGAAGCCGTGGACCCGAAGAAAGACGTGGATGGCTTTCACCCGGCAAACGTGGGCCGCATGGTAGCCGGTCTGACTTCTTTCCTGCCCGCCACGCCTTACGGCATCCTGCAACTAATCGAGCGCTACGGCATCGAGACGAGCGGCAAACATTGCGTGGTGATCGGGCGCAGCAACATTGTGGGCTCTCCCATGAGCATCCTCATGGCCAAAGCCGCTTACCCAGGCAATGCCACCGTGACGCTTTGCCACCGCAATACCGTTGACCTGGCTTACCATACCCGTCAGGCGGATATCATCATTGCCGCTGTAGGTATACCTGGCCTGATCACTGCCGACATGGTAAAAGAAGGCGCTGTGGTGATCGACGTAGGCACAACCCGCGTTCCGGACGCTACCCGCAAGTCCGGCTACAGACTGCGCGGCGACGTGGATTTCGACAACGTGGCGCCGAAGTGCAGCTACATCACCCCGGTTCCGGGCGGTGTCGGTCCGCTGACCATTGCCATGCTGCTGAAGAACACACTCAGAGCAGCTAAAAAAGAAGTATACGCCTAAGCTTCTCATATCCCCCTCCTAAAAATAGAAGGGGGATTTTTTTTCGGGGTTCCTCCAACAGGTTTTCCCAAGCACAAATGCGATAGATATACCTGTACAAGACTTAAACAGGTCGCGACCTGACCCTACAAATCCAGACTATAGAAGTTTATGTTTCGGTTGGGTATAACGGAACATAAGTTGAGCTCTTCCTTGTTGCTTTTTTAACTAACTTTGCAAGTTCGGAGATGCCTGATTTTGGTTTAGGTATAGCCGGGCTTAATTTAAGAAGGCCTATACCTGTGGCTACAGGTATAGCCATTGGAATACAGATTTGGAAACGACAAAAGCATACAAGACCGCTTCAATTCATACAGTGCCCAAAGACGGCAGCGAGCTTCCGTTAATGGAGGCTTTTTACACGATTCAGGGGGAGGGTGGTAACACCGGTACGGCTGCTTATTTTATCAGGCTTGGTGGTTGCGACGTGGGCTGTCACTGGTGCGATGTAAAGGAGAGTTGGGACGCGGAGCAGCATCCTCTTACGCCTATACCTGAAATTGTAGCCACTGCCAAAACCTTTCCCGGCAAAACAGTCGTAGTCACAGGCGGCGAACCTTTGCTCTATAATTTAAACCCGCTGACAGCCGGATTGCAGGAAGCAGGTATACGGACGATGATCGAAACTTCCGGGGCCTACCCGTTGAGCGGTTACTGGGATTGGGTGTGTCTGTCCCCAAAAAAGTTCAAGGCGCCGGATGCTTCCGTGTATCCTTTTGCAGATGAGCTAAAAGTCATTATATTTAACAAATCGGACTTTGCGTGGGCAGAAGAGCATGCGGCCAGAGTAGGAGCTGACTGTAAGCTATACCTGCAGCCGGAGTGGAGCAAGGCGACGCAACTGATGCCGCTGATTGTCGAGTACGTTAAAAACAACCCCCAATGGCGTGTGTCCCTGCAGACGCACAAGTACATGGATATCCCTTAAAAAGCTATGCTTAAGCCACTGCTTCTTCTGACTCTGATTGCCCTTAGTGTAGCAACCACTTGCCTGGCACAGGACAGACCAGCCTCCAACTCCAGAAAAGCAGTGACCCTATATTACAAAGCGGAAGAAGCAGCGCAAGCCCGGGATTTTAACAAGGCGCTTGCCTACCTGGACGAGGCCATTGAGCGCGACCCCAAATATGCTGACGCTTACCTGAAAATCGCGAGTCTGCACCGGGCCATGGGCAACAAGCCAGAGGTGTTTGAGAACCTTCAGAAAGGGCTGTCCCTCAAGCCCTTCAATGCAGGTTTGATGAACAGCTACTTTGACCTGGCTGACCTCTATTTTGAGCGGGGAGACTACGAAAATGCCCGCAAAAACTTTGAGTTCTTCCTGCGTGGCAAGCCCCGGAACGGCCGTATGACCGACTTTGCGCGGCAGCAGATACAGTCCGCTGAGTTTGCTGCTGAGGCTATGAAGAAGCCGGTAAGCTTTAATCCGGTCAGGCTGCCTAGCAACGTCAACCGCTTCGAGCTCCAGTATTTTCCATCTACCACAGCCGACCAGCGTCACCTGATCTTCACAGCGCGGGCAGGCCACCGCCCGGACCAGGACGAAAACATATTCGTCAGCCAGTATCGTGACAACCAGTGGAGTCCGCCGAGCTCTATTTCGCCCGCCATCAACACCTCTGCCAATGAAGGGGCTGCCACCATTTCGGGTGACGGCAAAACGATTGTATTCACCTCCTGCAACCGCCCCGATAGCCAGGGCGATTGCGACCTGTACATATCTTTCCGGAGCGGTGACGAATGGAGCAAGCCTAAAAACATGGGCACCGTGGTGAATTCCAAGGCCTGGGACTCACAGCCGAGCCTTTCTGCTGACGGGCGAACCCTGTACTTCACGTCTACACGGCCAGGAGGTATAGGCAAAGAGGACATTTGGGTAACACGCCTCAATGAAGACGGATCATGGCAAAAGCCTGAGAATATGGGGGAGCCCGTGAACTCAAAAGGCCGCGACATGGCCCCCTTTATCCACGTGAGTGGTAGCACCCTTTACTTTGTAAGCGACGGGCATCTGGGGATGGGCGGCCTCGATGTGTTTATGACCAAGCAGGACAACAAGAGCAAGTGGGGTGCACCCGAAAATATGGGTTATCCGCTGAACACGCATGCCGACGAAGGCTCGCTCTTCATCACAGCCGACAACAAAAAAGGCTACTACTCCCGCCAGGAAATGACAGAGGCCGGTGCCGCTACTATACAGCTTTATGAACTGGACGTGCCTGAGAACTGGCGCAGCAAAGTAAAAAGTACCTACGCCCAGGGCCGCGTTTACCATGCCGACACCAAGAAGCCGATAGCAGCCGTAGTGCAGCTCTACGACGTGAATGCCGACTCGCTGGTGCAGCAAGTGAATTCCGACAAGGTATCAGGCGAGTATACCATTGTGCTATCAGATGGTCGACAGTATGGGTTATATGTGTCAGCCCCGGGTTTCCTGATGAACAGCCTCCACTTTGACTATACCTCCCGCAAGTCGCTGGACCCGGTAGCGCTCGACGTATACCTGAAACCGATCAAATCCGGTGCGGCCATCGTGCTCAACAACCTTTTCTTCGACACAGGGCAGTATAAGCTCGAGCGTGAATCGAAAACGGAGCTCGACAAGTTGATCACCTTCATGCGGCAGAACCCTTCTATCAAGATCGAGATCTCGGGGCATACGGACGACATAGGGTCTGATGCCGATAACAAAGTGCTCTCCGAGCGACGCGCCCGCTCTGTTGCCGACTACCTGCGCAGCAACAATGTCTCCAAGGACCGCATTACCTCCGTCGGCCACGGCGAGAGCAAACCCGTAAAGCCCAATACTTCCGACGAAAACCGCAGCCAGAATCGCCGCATAGAAATGCGGGTGTTATAGGGGAGACGATGACATTGCTATTACTTCAAGAACTGCGAGTGGTTAAAGGTTCCAGCGGTTGTAGAGGTATAGCATGTCTGAATCAGGATTTTCAGGATTCTAGGATTGACAGCATTTTCATGAATGATTGACACCCTCTGAGCTCTTCTCGAGGGGAGAGTTTTGACTTCTGCTAATCCAGAGGTTACAAGTGCTGTAGTTTCTGTTCTGCCATACTGGGTCCAACCACCCCTAACCCTTCCTGGGGAAGGGGCTCTCTAAAAAGTCTAAGGCGGGGAATTTGGATCTGCCAATTCACAGGTATAGGCGTTGTAGTTGGTTATATACCTGTGCACGATTATACCCACCCCTGCCCCTCCCGAGAGGGGAATCTGGGAACGATTGTCATCCCCCTACCCCCTTCGAAGGGGGACTTGCTGCTGCTGCCATTTCTTAAGGTATAAGCCCAGTAGCAAATGAACTCTGTACTACCCACACATACCACTGACAGGTATTGCAAGGCTAACTTACACTTGAGCAATGAAACAGACAGCTTTGCCAGGTGCACCAAACGATGCTCCACTGTTTGAGCGGTCAGCGAGTTTGGAGCGTCTTGATTTTTTTGCTTACTTTTTTCATCAAGGAAAAAAGTGAGGCCCGCCCAGCCAGGGCATACAGTGACCGCCGCACAGTCGAAGCTATAGAACAGTATAGCATGCTATACCTGTAACAGCATTAGCTATAAGGCACGTTATACCTATACCTATATCCGGGCAAGAGGCTCAACCATAGCCAACATTAGCGAGGACGCTTGCGCCATATTATCAAACCTTAGTCTCAAGCAACAAAAAAAAACGGCCCGCTACTACTCAGCAGCGGGCCGTTCTTTCTATTTCAAAACAATATTATCGTTTCTCGATATCCACGTAGTTACGCTCTGTTTCACCAGTGTAGATCTGACGCGGACGGCCGATTGGCTCCTTCTGCTCACGCATCTCTTTCCACTGGGCGATCCAGCCTGGTAGACGGCCCAGGGCGAACATTACCGTGAACATGTCGGTTGGGATGCCGAGTGCGCGGTAGATGATGCCGGAGTAGAAGTCTACGTTCGGGTAAAGCTTGCGCTCTACGAAATACGGATCGTTCAGGGCAGCTTCCTCCAACTCCATCGCAATCGTCAGGATTGGGTCGTTGATGCCGAGGGCAGACAATACTTCGTCAGCGGCCTTCTTGATGATACGGGCACGTGGGTCGAAGTTTTTGTACACACGGTGACCGAAGCCCATCAGGCGGAACGGATCGTCTTTGTCTTTCGCTTTGGCAATGTATTTCTTAGAATCGCCACCGTCAGCCTTTATAGCCTCCAGCATCTCGATCACAGCCTGGTTGGCACCACCGTGCAGCGGACCCCACAGGGCGCTGATACCGGCAGATACAGAAGAGTAGAGGCTGGCGTTCGCAGAACCTACCAGACGCACAGTAGATGTAGAGCAGTTCTGCTCGTGATCAGCGTGCAGGATCAACAGCTTGTTCAACGCATCCACTACCACCGGGTTGATCTCGTAATCTTCCGTTGGGAAGGCGAACATCATGTGCAGGAAGTTAGAGCAGTAGTCCAGCTTGTTTTTAGGATAGTTAACCGGATGCCCAACTGAGTTTTTGTACGACCAGGCCGCAATAGTTGGCATCTTCGCCATCAAACGGATGATCGACAGGTCTACCTCTTCTTTAGTTTGGTTCGGGTTAAGCGACTCCGGATAGAAAGCCGTCAGAGAACTGATCAGGGCTGACAGAATACCCATTGGGTGAGCAGTAGACGGGAAGCCGTCAAGTATCTTACGCATGTCCTCGTTCACGAGCGTGTGCATCTTGATCTTGCCGCTGAAGTCCTCCAGTTCCTGCGCAGTTGGCAGTGCACCGTAGATCAGCAGGTAGGCTACTTCAATGAAGTTCGATTTTTCGGCTAGTTGCTCTATCGGGTAGCCTCTGTAGTGCAGTATACCTTGCTCTCCGTCCAGGAAAGTGATCGCACTCTTCGTGGCACCTGTATTCTTATAACCTGAGTCCAGGGTGATGTAGCCTGAGTCCGAGCGCAAAGCCGCTATATCGATTGCTTTCTCATTCTCGGTACCAGTTACAACCGGGAACTTGTAGGACTTCCCTTCTAAAATTATTTCAGCGTGTTCTGACATGCCTGTATTTTTTATGTCCGTGATAGTGTCTCTTGTACGAGCGAAATTATGCAAATAATGTAATAAAATAAAATTAGGAGCGCATGAATATCTTAAGTTAATAATATTTTAATCCGCCCCGCCTCTGGTGACATTTGTATAAACGTCAGCCCGCCAAAAAGTTTCTGAAATCCGTCTTGTTTTAGAATTGCTATTAGCCCTAAGCTGATGTTGAAGAATTTGCAGGGGAATTTATCCGGAATTGGTACAACAATTTATATAACAATTCAGTACAGATTTGAAAAGTATTTCATAACGATCAGTTCTCCTGTTAAACCCATTAATGTGCTATATAAGGCTATTATTCAATTGATTAAGCGATTTGGTTCGTTCATGCCACCTTATGCCTTATTTAGCACTTTTTCATTTATCAATTATTTCATTATAACAGCTACCCTATAACTATGAAACAAAATTTACGCTTCAGTTCAGTCTTCTTGAAAAATGGTACCGCAACACACAGCCCTTGTGCTTACAAAATATTCTGTCTTACTTTTTCGCTTTTAGTCCTCTTTGCAGCCAGTGCCTCTGCCCAGATGGTGCAGCAATGGAATGTGTTTGCCTCTACAGAGGGCAGCACATCACAGCTATTCTCTGGTAGCGTACTGGATGCCAACGGAAACATCTATATGCTAGGTTCGCAGGAATCACCGGGCGGTGAGTCGACTTTGACCTTGATGAAGTATGATGCCAATGGACAGAAAGCCTGGCATAAAAAAATGGAAAACTTCCCGAACAGTACACGCGAATTTCCTGTCACCTTAAAAGTGGATTCTAAAGGGGATGTCTACCTGATGGCTGTGTTTACTTCGACTTATGGCGGCCAGGCCATGGCATTCGCCAAAGTTTCCAGTGCAGGTGAGACGCTATGGATACGACCGTACCAGAACAAATTTGCCAGTATCGATAGGGCACACGATTTCATGATTACCGAAAACGATGAGGTATATGTGGCAGGCTATAGCTCTTACACAACTGGCAAGGACATTTTTGCGCTCAAGTTAAGTGCATCAGGCGAGGTGATCTGGAACAGCCAGCTGAACGGAATGATAAGCCACTCTACCTATGGGGCAGCACTGGCATTGGATACCGAAGGCAATCCCTTGCTGGCTTTTAGGGGTAGAGTACTTTCCAAGGATACCACCCCTGTTTCCTATCTGGTCAAGCTCAACAAGCTAAACGGCATACCCCTCTCCACTACGCCCGCTTCAGAACCAGAAACTGAAGACACCGTGCTAGACCCCAGACAAGTCTATGTAGATGCTGATGGCATGATTTACACCATTTCGCAAAATCGATCGGGTTACCAGTACACCATTCTTCTGACGAAAGCAGATGCCGCAGGAAACATCATTTGGTCTAAGGTAGAGGATTTTGATGGAGCAGGTAGTGTTGTGATGTGGCACATGCGTGTCGATGCGGAGGATAACCTGATCCTGTCCAGTTCACAGCGCGATGCCTTTACGATGAAGTATTCCAAAGAGGGCAAGCGTGTCTGGTTCAAATCGTACACGGCAGGCGCGGCAACAGAAGCATCCGTAAGCGCTATAGACATAAATGCAAATGGGCATATTGCGGTGGCAGGAAGCTATTATAACACGACCACAAAAGCGCCAAGATCGCTGCTGTTGCTTTATGACCAGCAGGGTGAATTGATTTTTGAGGAGAAGTTTGAATCTGTAGAACCAACCTTTATGGACGGGGGCAGCGTGCAATTCGATGTGAACGGCAATCTATACCTGTCTGGTGTTGGTTCAGAAGAAGGCAAGAGTAAACTATTCGCCATGAAGTATAGTGCTCAAGCCGCAAACTGCGACACGCCGGTAGCCGTAAAGCTGATTCTTCCGCCGGGCGGCCAGCAGGTGGGCAAACCTGTCAGCACGACGGCAATGCTGGAAGCAGACAAGCTACCTGCTGATGTTTCAGCGCACTGGAATTGGGGCGACGGCGCTTCGTCTGTTGCCTACCACACAACAGGAACGAACCGGGTAACAGGCCAGCATACCTATAGCAGCACCGGTGTCTACCTACCTCAACTGGAGTTCACAGACGCCTGCCTGGAATCCACCGGACCGGAGAATGCGCAACCGCTTGCCATCTACGACCCCAATGCCGGATTTGTAACCGGTGGAGGTTGGTTTACGCCTGCCAGTATACCTGAGCAGGTCAAGGTACAGTTTGACTTCAACATCAGGTATAAGGAGCAGGGAGGGGAGAACCTGCAGCTGACCGGCACGACGAGTTTTAAGCTGTCCAACGCGCTTCGGTTTGAAAGCACCAGCCACGACTGGCTCGTGGTGCAGGAGGACAAGGCCGTGTGGCAAGGGGCTGGCCAGATCAACGGGCGTGGTAACTTCGGCTTCACAGTATCGGTAGTGGATGCGGGGCAGGGTAAAAAGAACGGCACGGACAAGTTGCGTCTGCGCATCTGGGACAAACACGAGGGCAACAAACTCTACTACGACAGCCACGCAGCAGATGAATTCGCCTATTTCCTGACTGAAAACGGTCCGGCCATTGGCGGCGGCAACATTGTGATTCACCGAAACGGTAACCTGTATGCCGAGAAGAAAAATGGAGCCGATGCGCAGGACATGCTTACCAATGTACTCACTGCTTATCCAAATCCATTTGCGGGCACGTCCATGCTGCGTTTCGAGCTGCAGGAGCAGAGCAGCTATACCCTGGCTTTGTACGACATGAAAGGCGTGCTGGTGCAGGAGCTTCGCCAAGGCAATGCGCAAGCCGGCGAGTTGGTGGTAGTGCAGGTAGATGCCAGCGCCCTGCCAAAGGGAATGTACCTGGCGCGCCTGGTGACTCACCGGGAGACAAGGTCCGTGAAAATGGTTGTGCAGCAGTAATCTAACAACTATCCGCCATGAAAAAGGGAGGCCCGTAAAGGCCTCCCTTTTTCATGTTTCTGAGCGCGCTACCACGGCGATGGTGAATCGTCGGCATCGGAGGAGGCGCTCCCGAAGCCGTGGCGCAGGGTATAGGGCGTGCCCTTGCCTTCCAGGTGGTTCTGCATGTCGAGGTGCAGCTTGATGCGGTCCAGTTTAATGAACTCTTTCCAAAGCTCCTGATCGCTGTCCGACATGCGATTGATCAGGTCTGCCAGCTGGAGCCCGTCCTCCGATTTCCGAAGGTCCCGGATGTAGGGATCGGAATCGACCATGCCCTGTATTTTTATCCTGAAGTAGGTGTTCAGTTCCATGTACCTGTTTTCGTCCCAGTGTTCCATTTCCAGCGTCATATGCTACTTCGTTTTTCTGTTTATACTCATTTGGGTGCATAAGGCTGCACTTCCCTTTCATAAACCATCCAACCCACTATCCGGGTCCGGGTCTTCGGGCTGCACGCCGGGCGGGTTGAAAAGGCCCCAGCGGTCCACGGCGTAGTTCCAGGCGTCGAACGTTCGCACCCAGTCCACGAACAGCAGGCGGTACTCTTCCAGCGCCTCCCTAATCAGGTGCAGGTAGTGGATGTGCTCAAAGCCAAACATGGTCAGGGTGTTGCAGTGGTTCTGCAGGTCACGGGCAGCCTTGCGGATCAGGGTCGCGCACTCCATCCGGATGTCGTACAGGTCGCCGCCTTCGGCACCGGCCACCTTCACACTCAGTAGCGCCGCATCTTCGAGCATGAAAGCCTTGATACCGGAGAGTCGGCTGTCGTCTTCCGGTATCAGGTCCGCAATCTTCACGGTGAGTTCATAGATCTCGCGTCCTTTCCGGAAGATCGGCATATTGCGTGGGTTCAAGTGTTCTTCGTCCATGGAGGTAAGATGTGGTCAGAGCAGCCTTGCCCTACAACAACAGGTATAGGGATGGCCAGTTTTGTACAAAATACGTATAGATGTGAAGTTATAAAATATTACCGGATTTGAATTCAAAAAGAAGATGCGCTGTTCTGCAATTAGAGAGGCGCCAGATCCGACTACAGAAACCAAAAATCTACGTATAGCATAACATAGGGCACAGGGGATAGCACATTTTGTCGCCAAGCCACTCTTCCCCTGTTCCGGGCAACGGAAAGCAGCGCCCTGCTTTATGTGTACGCGTACACGTTTCCTGCCCGCCTACCTGTGCATGAGTGCATTGCCTCATCGTTTACCAAAGGCCAGTCCATGGCACAGGTGCCAGACAAACAAGCATAGCGGCATTCCTCTTTCGTGAGGCGTGCAGACCATAAACTAACAGAAATGATGACACATTCAGCTGACAGGCAGTAAACGGGCCAGCATTCATGAGGCCACTGCTTATTGCTCTCAGGTATAAAATGATTCTCTAAAAATACGCCCTATGAACATTTTAGAAAAGATCAAGACCAATTATAGTGCCTCCATGAACGAGATGACAGTAGCTGCCTATCTTGAGGAGTGCCGGAAAGACCCGAAGATGTACGCCAAGCCCGCTGAGCGCATTCTCGACGCCATCGGCGAGCCCGAGATGCTCGACACGCGCCAGGACCCCAAACTGAGCCGTATTTTCTCCAACAAGAAGATCAAAATCTACCCTGCCTTCCGCGATTTTTACGGCATGGAAAGCACCATCGAGCAGATCGTGTCTTACTTCCGTCACTCGGCGCAGGGGCTGGAGGAGAAGAAGCAGATTCTATACCTGATGGGGCCGGTGGGAGGTGGCAAAAGCTCGCTGGCCGAAAAACTGAAACACCTCATGCAGCAGTTCCCGATTTACGTGCTCAAGGCCGGCGAACAGATCAGTCCGGTGTTCGAGAGTCCGCTCGGCTTGTTTGCCGACTATGCCGATGAACTGGAAGAAGAATACGGTATACCCACCCGCTACATTCCGGGCTGCATGAGTCCCTGGGCCTCCAAGCGACTGCGTGAGTTCGACGGGGACATCAACCGCTTTAAGGTGGTGCGCCTGTTTCCGTCCATTCAGGAGCAGATCGCCATTTCCAAAACCGAGCCCGGCGACGAAAACAACCAGGATATTTCGACGCTGGTAGGTAAGGTCGACATCCGCAAGCTAGCCGATTACCAGCAGAGCGACCCGGATGCTTACTCCTATACCGGCGGACTGTGTTTGGCCAACCAGGGTTTGCTCGAGTTCGTGGAGATGTTCAAGGCCCCGATCAAAGTGCTCAACCCGCTGCTAACCGCCACCCAGGAGAAGAACTATAAAGGCACCGAACCAATCGGCGCTATACCTTTCGACGGCATCATTCTGGCGCACTCCAACGAGTCGGAGTGGGCGAAGTTCCTCAATGACAAAAAGAACGAAGCCTTCCTGGACCGTATCTACAAAGTGCAGGTGCCTTACGTGCTACGCGTGAGTGAAGAGATCAAGATCTACGAGAAACTGATCCGCGAAAGCTCGCTGAAAGATGCTCCTTGCGCACCCAAGACCATCGAACTGCTGGCCGAGTTTTCGGTGATGTCGCGCCTGAAAGAGCCTGAAAACTCCAGCATCTACTCCAAGATGCGGGTGTACAACGGCGAGACCCTGCGTGAGACCGACCCCAACGCCAAGTCCATACAAGAGTACCGCGACGATGCCGGTATCAACGAGGGGATGCAGGGTATTTCCACCCGCTTCGCTTTCAAGATCCTTTCCAAAGTCTTCAACTTCGATAGCGAGGAGATTGCTGCCAGCCCAGTGCACTTGCTTTATGTGCTGGAGCAGGAAGTGATCAAGATGATGCTACCACCCGAAACGGAGAGCAAGTACCTGCACCTGATCAAGTCGGTGCTGGCCAGCAAGTACGCCGAGTTTATTTCGGACGAAATCCAGAAGGCCTACATCGAGTCTTACAGCTCTTACGGTCAGAATATCTTTGAGAAATACGTGGTATATGCCGACCACTGGATGCAGAACAATGACTACCGCGATCCAGACTCCGGCGAGATCTTCGACCGCAGCATACTGAATGAAGAACTTGAGAAAATCGAGAAGCCGGCAGGTATAGCCAACCCGAAAGATTTCCGCTCTGAGGTGACGAACTTCTTTTTACGTCACAAGGCCAACCACGGCGGCAGGAGTCCGCGCTGGGATTCTTATGAAAAGATCAAGAACGTGATTGAAAAGAAGATCTTCACCAATACCGAAGACCTGTTGCCGGTGGTGTCCTTCAACGTGAAAACCAACGAGGAAGACGAGAAGAAGCACCGCGACTTCACCCGCCGCATGCGCGACCGTGGCTACACCGACAAGCAGATCCGCATTTTGGTAGACTGGTTCATGCGCGTGCGCAAGACGATGGCATAAATGAGTTTAGGAGTTAAAGAGTTTGAGAGTTTAGGAAGTGAAGAGAGAAGAATTTGGGTGTTATTGATTCCTGGATCGGTTAGATCTATTGGCAACTTGCAATTTCTTAATTCACATTTCTTTAAATTCTATATACTCATACCCCCTAACTCCTAAACTCTCAAACTCTTTAACTCCCAAACTCACATGTCCCACATCATCGACAGACGGAAGAACGACAAGGGGAAGTCTACTGGTAACCGGCAGAAGTTTTTGAGGCGCGTGGAGAACCAGATCAAGAAGGCTATACCTGACATCATCTCGCAGGAAAGCATCAAGGACAGCAGTACCGGCGGTAGTGTAAAGGTGCCGGTGCGCGGACTCGAGGAGCCTACTTTTCACCACGACCCGAAGACTGGCAAAAAGCAAACCGTGCGGCCCGGCAACGACAAGTATAGCGAAGGCGATCGCGTGCCCAAACCCAAAGGGGGAGCGGGGAGCAGCGGAAGGGGCAAGGGCTCCAACAGCCCGGAGGTGACTGAGGATGAGTTTACCGTAGTGCTGTCGCGGGATGAGTTTCTGAAATACTTTTTTGATGACCTGGCGCTGCCCAACATGGTAAAAAAACTGATGGACAGCACCGAGAATTTTGAGATGCGACGAGCCGGTTATACCCGCGACAGCGTTCCTTCCCGCCTCAACATCAAGACCAGCTACCAACAGTCGCTTGGGCGTCGACTGGCCCTGAAGGGCGTACTGGACAAGAAGTTGGCGCTACTGGAGGAGCAGCTGTCGCTGGCGACCGACCCGCAGCTGATAACCGAGCTTACTGAGGAGGCGGAACGAGTAAGGCGACAGGCCAGCACGCTGCCTTTCTTCGAAGACATTGACCTGCGCTACAACAATTTCGAGCGGGTGCCTATACCTGTCACTTCAGCTGTGATGTTCTGCATCATGGATGTGTCGGCCTCCATGGGGCAACATGAGAAGGACATGGCCAAGCGCTTTTTCACCCTCCTTTACATCTTCCTGACCAGGCAGTACAAAAACGTGGAGCTAGTCTTCATCCGGCACCACACCGAGGCCAAGGAAGTGAGCGAAGAGGAGTTCTTCAACTCCCGCGAAAGTGGTGGTACGGTGGTGGCACCGTCGCTCAAACTGATGGAGCAGATCATGCGGACCCGCTTCGACGATAGCTGGAACGTGTACTGCTGCCAGGCCTCGGACGGGGACGTGTGGTCGAAGCAGGATGCTACCGAATGCAAGCAGCTGCTGTTGGAGAATATCCTGCCCGTCATTCAGTACATGGCCTATGTGGAGATCAGCAACAGTCCGCGCGAAAGCGACCTGTGGCAGTCCTACAACCGCATCAGCGACGACGACTCATTTTCAATCCGGAAGGTATACGAACCCTACGAGATCTGGCCTGTCTTCCAGGGATTGTTCAGGAAGCGGAGTACTGTCTGAATCAGGATTTTAGGATTAACAGGATTTTCTCAGAGAGTAATTATTCTGGAACTTATCATCCTAATGCTGAACACGAACCAGTAAAACTCTTCCAGTGGCGTATGTGAATTTTATTTATAGAACCCCCTATAAATCTTTCTGATTTGTGTACGGTTTGAATCCTGAAAATCCTAAAATCCTGTAAATCCTGATCCATGACAGATAAAGAAAAATACCGGGCAATGTTTTGTGATCCGAACTGGGATTATGAGACGCTACAGGCGGCCGACGAGGTGATCAGCCGGATCGGGAAGGAGTACCTGAAGCTGAAAATATATCCGAACCAGATCGAAGTGGTGACCTCCGAGCAGATGCTGGACGCCTATGCACTGACCGGTCTGCCTACTTCTTACCCGCACTGGAAATTCGGGAAGGACTTTGTGCTGAACCAGAGTAACTACAGCAAGGGGCGCATGGGGCTTTCGTACGAGCTGGTGATCAACTCCAACCCCTGCATCAGCTACAACATGGAGAACAACTCCACCTGCATGATGCTGCTCGTGATCGCCCATGCCTGCCAGGGCCACAACGCCTTTTTTGCCAACAACTATATGTTCCTCGACTGGACTGCAGCTGACTCCATTGTTGATTACATGGCCTTTGCGCGGGAGTACGTTTTGCGATGCGAGGAGGAGCATGGTGAAGACGAGGTGGAGAAGGTGCTGGATGCGGCGCACGCGCTGATGAACTACGGCGTGGACAGGTATAGGAAACCCACCAAACTGTCGGCGCTGGAGGAGAACGAGCGCCTGAAGAAACTCACCCTGATCCGGCACGAGAACTACAACGAACTCTGGCGCACCCTGCCCAAGAGCACTGCCGAACTGGAAATAAGCGGGCTGGACGAAGGCCGCTTCCCAAAAGAACCGGAAGAGAACATTCTGTATTTCATTGAAAAATACGCCCCCGCATTGCCCGCCTGGAAGCGGGAACTTGTCCGCATCGTTCGTAAAGTGGCGCAGTACTTTTACCCGCAGGGGACTACCAAGGTCATGAACGAGGGCTTTGCGACATTCGTGCACTACCACATCATCAACAAGATGTTTGAGGAGGGCTACCTCAACGACGGTTTCATGCTGGAGTTTATCAAAAGCCACAGCAGTGTACTCTACCAACCCGAATACAACAGCAAGTTCTACTCCGGGCTCAACCCCTATACCTTGGGCTTCAATATTTTCATGGACATCAAGCGCATTTGTCAGGAGCCGACCGAAGAAGACAAAGCCTGGTTTCCGGACCTGATCGGCAAAGACTGGCTGGAACAGGTGCTGTACGTGATGGAGAACTTCCGCGACGACAGTTTTATCCTGCAGTATCTCTCACCTAAGGTTATCCGCGATATGAAACTCTTCACCATCATCGACAACGAAGGGGAGGCAGAGTTTGAGATCGGGGCCATACACAACGAGCGAGGCTACCGCCGGGTGCGGGAGCAGTTGGCCGCGCAGTACGACCGTTCTAGTATTATACCTAACATACAGGTGACCCGCGTAGACCGCCACCAGACCAGCAAGCTATACCTGACGCACTACATGCAAAAGGACCGCAAACTCGAAACCAAAAGCGCCCGCCAGACAATGGCCCACCTCCGCTACCTGTGGGGTTTTCCGGTGGAGCTACACTCGAAAAACAAGCTAGGCATAAACGAAAGTGTGTTTGAAATAAAGTAGCAAGACGAGGATTTCATTTGCTGAAGTAATCCTTAAAATAATAAGAGCGCCGGAGTAATATTTCATCCGGCGCTCTTACATTAAATTTTTAAAACCGTTTCAAGTGATGGCTTTATTATAGCTGTTCTACCGCAGATGGCAGTATAACGGAGTCGAGCACATGGATTCTGCCATTGGATGCCTCCACATCGGTTTTGACCAGTTGAGCGTTTCCCACTGTCGTAATTGTACCACTATTGTCAGTGCTAACCGGGAGGTAGCTTTGGTCTGTCATCCGGATTCTTGTGTTGCTCTGCAACTGGTTTGAGCGTACTTCCGAAGGCAGGATGTGGGCCTGCACCAGGGCAGAAAGCAAAGCCCTGTTTTCAGTTAATAACAACTTCGAAAGCTTGTCTTTCGACAATTTGGCAAATGCCTCGTTTGTTGGCGCTAAAAAGGTCATTTCATCCAGGCGCTCTACGTCATCTTCCAGACCAGCTTGTTCAATCAATTTCACAAAAGTAGACAGGTTGGGGCTTTTTCTCGCCAGTTCCATCACCGAATACTGTTCTGTATCGTCGATGTCATCAAACATGTCGTTAATATCAACCGGGTTCTCCAGGGCCAGCGCTGTAACGGCTATTGTACCTATCGGTACCACGGCTGTCTCTTCCACCACCAGCACATCCAGCACTTGTCCTTCCTGCTCTGCTGCCATCAAACCTTCGTCATCTGATGTTCTTCCGGCCATACGCTCGGTTTCGCTGTAAGTGGCTTGTTCCATCGCAGTGGCATCAGTAGTCTCGGCTGAGCTGGCACAGCCATACATCATAAAACCAGACAAAGTCAACACAGCAATCGGACTTAAAATATTCTTCTTCATAGCTTTCCCTCTTATTTAATTACAAAATATAATAATACTTACCTGGCTTCTTGTTGAACAAAGAAGCGTGTACTATAAATTTTTACTGTAATTAACAGATGTTGTTACAATAGTTTTTACTTTCCGGGAAAGATGGTATACCTTTAACCAATTTTATACTGCTGTTTACCAATAAAATAGGTGCTTTTACATGAAGAAAGTAGGGCTTCGCCATAAACATGGCATTGCACTGCTTTTTTATTCTTATAAGTGAGTTGAACTGCAGGCTTTCTGCGAATAGAAAATGAGTAATTGTAAGATTACGGGAAGCTGGCTGGAGTTGAGTTTATCGTGGTCCCATCCTTACAGATAGAGGATGACCTTGAACTGTTTTATCGTCTGAGTTAGTTAGCTGCGGCGGGTGGCCATAAACTTCTGAAAGCCTTCCTCAAACAGCATGACTTCCTCGAGCGTGTTGTAGGGTGCCAGTCCGATCCGGATCCAGCCGCCTATGGGCAGTACGCCCAGTTTTTCGGCCATGGTCGTCGCATAAAAGTGGCCATCTGCAATACACATGCTGTAATTTTCGGCAAACCAGGTGGTCACCTCGCGAGCTTTTATACCGGGTATCGTAAAGGCGAAGGTTGGTGTTTTATAGACACCTTCTGGGGCGCGGTATAGCTTCAGATCCGGGACTTGACGCAGGAAACCATCCAGCCGGGCGGTGAGTTGCTGTTCGTGTTCTTCGATGCGCTGCATACCTGAAACCAGGCGCTCTCTGCGGTTCTTGCCCTCTCCCAACTGCTCTATAAACGTGATAGCACCGATCAGGCCGGCTAGGGCCTCTTGATTTTGAGTGCCTGTTTCGAGCTTGTCGGGAATTTGCTGTGGGGCCGGTGCCAGCTTGTATACCTGTAGTTTCTCAAACAGCGAGGCCGCGATGACAGCGATGCCGATATGCGGCCCAAAGAACTTGTAGGCTGAGCAAAGCAGGATATCGCAACCCAATTCCTGGAAGTCGATGGGCATGTGCGGCACAGCATGCACGGCATCCACCACCACAATTGCGTTCACCTCTTTTGCCCGCGCGATTACGCGCCTTATATCGGTCACCGTACCCGTCACATTCGACGACATCCCCACAGCCACTAGTTTTGTCTTCTCTGTGATCAGTTCGTCGAGCCTATCCAGTTTCAGGGTATAGGTATTCGGGTCGAGCTCTATGAATTTGACTTTCGCGCCTTTGTCAGCGGCCAGCGTTACCCAGGGATCCACGTTGGCGCGGTGGTCCATTTCGGTCACCACCACCTCGTCATCAGCAGAAATAAAGCTGCCTAAGCTGCGGGCAATACTAAAGGCCAGGGTCGTCATGTTCTGCCCGAAAGCTACCTCTTCGGACGCGCAATGCACCAGGTCTGCCACCGCTTTCCGTCCTTCTAGCAAAAGGTTGTCGGTTCCCACGCTCGTCGGGAAGGCACCGTGCAGGTTGGCCATGCCTCCCGTAATATAGGCCAGCATTCCATCGACGGACTGCTGGGCCATTTGGGTGCCGCCAGGTCCGTCAAAGTAGATGTAAGGCGCTTTATTTTCGGAACCACGGAGGGCCGGGAACATGGCGCGGAGTTCTGCTACTGCTAAGGTTTTCATAGGTTGCTCTTCTGGTGGGCCGGCGTGGTGCGACTGGTTAATCGTTAAAGTGATACAGGAACGTGACCACACCAGTATAGGCAGGTTTACGGCTGTTTTCAATTTCGAGGGTAACTTCGATCTGCGTTTTGGCAATACCACGCAGGTTTTTAACAGAAAGCATTTTGGCACGCAGTCGCACCCGGCTGTTTACGGTCACGGCCTGGTTGAAGCGCAGACTTTCGATTTCGTAGTTCACCTGCATCTTCACATTCCCGATCTTCACGATCTGGCCCCACAGGTACGGCAGCAAGGACACTGTGAGGTAGCCGTGCGCGATTGTCGACCGGAAGGGCGTCTCGATGGTGGCGCGGTTTTCGTCCAGGTGGATCCACTGGTGATCGAGCGTAGCGTCTGCGAATTTTTTGATCTGCTCCTGCGTGATGGTGTGATACTCCGAAACGCCCAGTTCTTTCCCCTGGTACGACTCCAGTTCTTCGAGGCTGTTGATGGTTAGTTGACTCATGTTAGGTTTAGTGTTTGTGTTGGTGCTATAAACTTACGTTTTATTCCGGAAAATTAGTTATTGTCTATATTTTGGAATAAGGAAATTTAGGGTTTCGTCCAAGCTCGTGTCTACAGTCGTGTGGCCACTGGTCCCTGTGCCCCAGGTAGAGTACCGTCTGGCAATGCTTATGCCTGGAGTGGCTCTTGTTGCAGGTATAGCAACTTGCTTGTTTCATTGCTTCGCCTGTGCGGCGGGCACTCACTTTTTTCCTTGATGAAAAAAGTAAGCAAAAAAATCAAGACCCTCCAAACTCGCTGACCGCTCTTGACAGGGGGACCCCTTCACCCCCAACAGTGGAGCGTCGAAAAGTGCACTTAGCACCGCTATCTGTTTCATCGTTAGCGTGCAAGTTAGCCTTACTATACCTGCCAGTGGTTTGTGAAGGGAAACAACAGAACTTATACCTATGAATTGGCAGTGGCATGATTCCCCTCTTGAGAGGGGCAGGGGTGTATAAATCGTGCACCAAAATCCTGCCAACCCGTGGGAGTAGGGGGCGACAAAAGAGGAGGGCTGAGGTGATTCTGTATCTGCGAAAATCCTGTAAATCCTTTAATCCTGTAAATCCTGATTCAGACAAACATGCGCAGGTCAAAAGACGCTGCGAGCTCACGGCACCTTTCACATAAGAGGAACGGGCATATCACCAACCTTCTCCTAATAATCACGCTATAGCAGATAAGCCAATCAAAACTCAATCAATATGACCTACAAACAGCTAGGAAATTCAGACCTTCAGGTAAGCGAAATTGCCTTTGGGTGCATGTCGCTGGGGAGCGACCATGCGGCTAATGCCGAACTTCTGCACCATGCACTGAACCAAGGGGTTAATTTCTTCGATACTGCTGACCTGTACGACAAAGGCGCCAATGAAAAAACTGTCGGGAAAGCGTTTGCCGGGATGCGGGAGCAGGTAATCATCTCGACCAAAGTCGGGAATCAGTGGCGGGCGGACGGTAGCGGCTGGGACTGGAACCCGCGTAAAGCGTATATCCTGCAGGCTGTGGAAGAGAGTCTCCGGCGGCTGCAGACCGACTACATCGACCTGTACCAACTGCATGGAGGCACCATCGAAGACCCGATCGACGAGACCATCGAAGCTTTTGAACTGCTAAAAAAACAGGGCAAAATCCGGCACTACGGCATTTCGTCCATCCGGCCGAATGTGATCCGGGAATATGTGAAGCGTTCCAACATAGCAAGTGTGATGCTGCAGTACAGTTTGCTCGACCGAAGACCAGAGGAGCAGGTACTCGACTTGCTAAAAGGGAAAGGTATAGGCATACTGGCCCGCGGTAGCCTGGCGCAGGGACTACTGGCCGGTAAGCCTGCTAAACCCTACCTCGGCTATACCTTTGAGGAGATTCAACAGGCGGCCAACTCCGTGCGAAAAGTAGCGGGTACGGACCGAAAGGCAGCTGAAGTGGCCTTACGCTATACCTTACACCATCCGGCTGTCAGTGCAGCGGTGATGGGTATTCGTACCGAAGAGCAGCTGGACGATGCTCTGCTAGCTAGTAAGAGCGCACCTTTAACGGCGGCAGAAATCAAAGTGCTGCAGCAATCCTTGCAAGCGAACAGGTATGAGCAGCACCGTTGATAATCTACCTAACAATGGGAATAGCGACGGATACGTTGACGCGCAGGCCACTCCAGCCGGGGTGTATCGTTTTGTTGTTGCTGTCGATGACAAGTTGCTGGTCTAGCTCACCCGGCACATGGAAGGGGTAATTCGTATCCACAAAGTAGCCTATAGAGAGTATAGTTGGAAATAACATCAAAGGGTACTGCAGTCCCACAAAGGGCTTAAAGCCCAGCCCATAGGAGTTAAATTTATCTTCACTGCTTTCGGTTTGGCTGTTTATTTTGGTGTAGGCTTGCAGGTTCATGTTCGTCATCAGCATATGCAGTTCTGTTCCCGCCACATAGCGAAGCCTGCTTTCTTTGATGGACTGGTGGTGATAAAACAAGCCGCCGAAGGCATTGTAATTGAGCGGGGTGTCCAGCAAAAACTCACCGGAGTAGTCTGCATAAGCCACCCGGCCACCGGTGGACCCATGCTCAAGAAAGAATCCTATACGGGATTGCTCCCCTATATCGGACACGACGTTGAGGCCAAACTGAGCATAAGAACCAAAGGCATCGGTCGCTTTGGCATCCAGTCCGGTGTTGGCGATCATCACGCGCTGTAGCTCCTTCATCGATTGCATCCGGAAAGTGCCAAAGCCTAGCCGCGGCTCCAGGTATATGGTAGACTGGGCTATGGCGGCGCTGGCAGTTAGCAGCAGACAAACTGCCAGCATTAAAGTTTTCGGGTATGACATAGCCTTACAAGTTAAGATAGCGATTGCCGGAATAGAGCGTGTTGTTATAAAGGAAAACCAGGGTGCCACCCGCTAAATCAACTTTGTTGACCAGTTGGCCCGTGCTGGTGTTGTAAATAAAGAGCTGGTTATAACTGCTGCCATAAAGATGGCCTGTCACCGGATCCGTATCAATTGGGTAGAGCTCCCTTTCTGTCTGAAGCGTTGACTGCAGGGTGCCATCCGTGGTGGAGTAAAAGGAGATCGTGGTACCTTTGGTAGTAAAGAAAAGCGGGCTAGCGGTATGAAACTTCAGGGAATTTGCCTCCTGTCTTGTCAAAGGCAGCTTTTTCCAATCGCCCTTTGGCTGCTCTACATACACCTGGTCCGAAGCGTTGATGGTTTTCCCATCCGGGCTGATCATGGCATAGCTATAATTCAGATCGGCCTCCACAGCGGTGACCACCTTTTTCTGGTCCATGTCAATCACATAGGCCATGTCTTTATTCTCCGGATCGTAGTCCGCGTTGCGGGCCCGCAGAATCAGGCGGTTGGTGTTGCTCACCCCATCCAACATGCTAAAATGATAGAACTCCTCCGGCAATAAATCATTCAGTTCATAGCGCTCCAGTGTCTGTAGTGTGAGTGGGTCCAGCCTGTGTATGGCATAGTTGATGATGCTGTACAGAAGCTTGCCATCCTGGGAGATCACATCCTGCTTCTCGCTGCCTATCTGGTCGTACATGACATTTCGCTCCCGCAAGATATGGCGGGTGGCTGCATCCACTACCTTGATGTAACCCCGGTCCGCAAAGTAAAGCTTTCCGGAGGAGGGTTTCCCGAACAGCCTGTCTACGTCCTGTGGCCCCCAGGGAGCCCCTATACCTTCCAGTATGGCATAGTCCGTCACAGACCTGGAGCCAGGGCTGGGGTAGGACTTAGAGTACGTGGCCAGGGTGGCATGCAGCTCTTCCCCAAATATGTTGGCAGGTATGGTAACAACGGTGTCCTTCGGATCGGTCAGTCGGATAACCCTGTTGGAATTAAGGGTCAGTTCGTAGCTGCCAAAATTGCTGGTGAAGGGGGTGGAACTGAATGTGATGGTAAGCTCCTTTTCAGGGCTGATGGTACTGCTCAGCACATGCGGTTTGGGGTAAAAGTAAGGGATCGAATTGCTGGCCAGGTCATAATAATAGCCGTTTACCCGCGTCACCACCCGGTAGGAAATCTGCTCGCCCAAGTATTCCTCGTCGAACCAGGTCGTCTGGTTTGGATCGGTAATCGTGGCGGTGAGCTGCCCGTAAACCTGGCCCGGATAATGCCGGTGAATCTCGTATTTCTGGAAGCCGGTTCCCCTGTACTTTTTCCATTCCAGTTTCAGGCTGCCATCTACGGCTTTCACACTGGTGAGCGTAACCGGTTTTGGCGGTGTGTTGTCGATGTACACCACCCAGGTTCTGTATACCTGCACGCCCTCGACGCCCGACTTGTCTGCCAAGCTGCCGGTACCTGAGTTGCCCAGCACGTTGAGCTGTAGGGTATAGTAGCCGTCGGGATATTCGGTCGTTTGGAGTTGACGCCCCCCTGTGGCAGACGAAGTCGCACCCAGCGAGTTTTTTCCCAGCAAAAGCTCTACAGAATAGATGGTGCGCCCCGGAAGGGAAACACTGAATTTAAGATTGACTGATCCCCGCAGCATCAGGGTGTCCTGCGACGGATAATTGTCTAGTTCAATATCGCCTACCACTTCGACCTGAGGGCTTACCTCCTCAAAGTGGCTTCCGGATGGGCTGTAGTCGCAAGCAAGAAAAAGGCACGGGATGATCCCGAGCAACAGGCGTAAAAGTTGCTTCATAGGCGAAGGACGGATAGTAACACAAGGTATAGGAGAGGGCAAATATACAGATTGTCTGTTATTTGCACTATATCCGGAGTAAAAATTGGAAGGTATAGTGCCTTACCATTAGGAGTCCCCTGAAAACAAAAAAGCAGCAAACTCCGCGGTCTGCTGCTTTCCAAATTTTGTGGGTATACCTGCCGGTTGGGGCAGGCAAATGCTCTAGTCGTAGCTTTTCTTTTTCTTTTCGAGTTTGGCCGCCTGCTTTTCCTTTGGGGTTTTGGCCGGCTTTTTCTTGGCCTCTTTTTTCGCGTCTTGTGACTTTGCCATAAGTATAGTTTTAAGGTATAAGCGAAAGGTACGTAATTTTTCTATTCGAAGTGTACCTCCAGCTCATCCTCAGCCAGACCAAAGGCAATGCCCCGCATCAGGATCTGGGCGTTAGGGTGAGCGGGGTCCTGTAGATCGTGCTCAATCTCCTGGATGCTCATGCCCAGCGTATCGCCACCAAATATGCGGATGCGCAGCGACTGTGTGCTCTCCACTTCGTCCTCATCCCCAAATTCATCGCCGGCATCTGCCTGCAACTGCAGTTCCATTTCCTGCAAACGCCCGATCAGGGTGTCGCGGTCAATTTCCTCGTCCAGGAACTGGCCGAACAGCTGCCGGGCCATGGGAGAGTAGTGGGGTTGATGCGCCATAAGTATAATGTATGCTGATGCGTATTTTAACGCAAGATAGGGGAATTGTGCTGCAAAAATTGCGGGCGTATACCTGAACGTAACCCGCAAGTGACCATGATCAGGCTAGTTCCCGCACGGCTTGCTTCAGGTTTCCGGAAATGCTGTGCAGCCATTTCAGCTGATCCGAGATGAGGCGGGCCTCCTTTAGGTTTTTGAGAAATTCGGGGGCGATGGGTTTGTAGGAAGAGCCGGCCAGCTCACGGGTACGGATAGCCACCAGTTCGTTATACCTGCCCTCTAGGTGATCGTAGGCCTCCACCAATTCTTCCTTGGCTACTTCTTCGGCATCTTCATCCTCCTGCAGGGTTTGCAGGGCCTGCACCAGATTGGCGTCAATCGATTTGATGATCAGGTGTAAGTCTTCTGTGTTAGCCTGCGTTTTTGTATCCCGGATAAAAGTGCCCAGCGCCGCCGCGGCCGCCAGGAAGGTATGGTTCAGGCCGACAATCTCGTAAAATTCCATCAACTGCTGCTGCGCCGATTTCGGCTCCTGGCTCATGCGCTGAAAAGCCGCGTTCAGGTTGCCCATCTGCAGAAAAGCCTCTTTCCGGGCAAGCTTATAGTCGGTGGTGTTCTGCAATTTGTGCTGGCTATACCTGTCAATCTCGGCCAAGTATAGCCGGTTGGCGCGCAGTGCTTTCACGATGCTGCTTTTGATGCTCTGCGACTCCCAGGAAGGCCACAAGAAGGTGATGGCCGCTATGGAAATGACAGCGCCCGTCAGCGTATCGATCACCCGGAACTGGATCGCGTCGAAGGCATCCGGTGTGATGAGAGCGTAGATGAAGATAATGCCGGTGGTCACGAAAATAGACGAAGTACGGTAGTTGCGCTGGATGAAGGCGAAGGACAATATCAGCGAAACCAAGGCCAGCACACTATACAGGTACACATTCTGCACCAGCAGCACGATCAGCCCCGCAATTACGGCGCCCAGCAAGGTGCCGTAGAGCCGGTGCTTCGACCGCTCTTTGGTCAGGGTATAGCCGGGCCGCAGAATCACCACAATCGTGAGCAGAATCCAGTAGGCGTTCTGGATCGGGAAAAGAATGCCCAGCCCATAGCCCAGCAGCATCGCGATCGTTAGGCGACCAGCGTGTTTGAAGATGGGCGATTGCAGGGAGAGGTTGTCGCGCAGGATGCGTACATCGTAGTCCTGTTGGGTGATGAACTGCCGTCTTTCCCTGCTTTGCATGCCAATGCCTTGCTGCTCCTCCAGGTTCAGGTATACGCGCTCAATGGAGGTGATCTTTTGCAGCAGTTTTTCTTCGTAGTCCAGCAGGTTGTGCAGCAAGAGCGCTCCCTCCCGGGCTTGTGGCAGTTTCAGTTCTTCCACATACTGGCGTATGCTGTCGCGGCACTTGTCGATCAAGGGCTCCAGGTCATGTTCTGCCGGAAGTCCGCGCCGCTGTTGCATGCTGTCGGCCAGGTGGTCGAGCTTGGCCGACAGCTCAAAAACCAGTTTAATGAAAGGCAGCAGCACCCGCACAGAGTGGCCAAACAGTTCCCGGGCACGTTCGTAGTTGGCCGGGTTAGCCAGAGACAGTTCCAGGATGTCGATCAGGTCGATAAAGATCAGGAGCTGTTTGCGGTGGTAGTTGGAAGAGCCGGAGCTCTGCCTCTCGTGCAGCAGCACCTCGCGCAGGGCCTCGTGCGTCTCGTTCAGCTTCACCTGCAGGTTGTAGAACTCCTTCTGCAGCGCTTCCAGGTTTTGTTCCTCTATGGCCAGCTTTCCGCGCAGCTGTATGTAACGGGCCGTCTGCCGCAGACAGTTGATGAGCAGCGTTTCAGTTTGCCGCTTTTGCAGCAGCGAATGGAAGACCAGCGACAGCAGCAGCGCCCATAAGCCACCCGCGCCCATCAGCAGACCGTGTATAAAAATATCGGCGCCCGTGTGCACGTGCACAAAGCTCATGACAATGGCCATCAAGCCGGCAAAAGACACCAGCGAAGCCCGGAAACCATACACGGAAATGAAGGAGATGGCAAACACCAGCACAGCCAGCACCGGTAGCAGCAGGTATAGGCTCCCTACCACCAGGCCGACAGCGATACTGGCCAGCATGGCAATAGTGGCCGAAGCAAGGATGCCCACGGTTTTGTGCCGCCTGCTGCCCGGCACATCACTGCCCGAGGCGAGGATGGTGCCCATGGTCACGCTCAGGAAATAAGGCACCTGATCGAACCAAAGCCCTAGCAAAACAGGCATAACAGCGGCGAACGTGATCACCAGCGCCTTTACAAAATCTGTACTCCTTAAAAATTCTCTCAGCTCTTGCAGCATACCGCAAATGTACGGCAAGCGAGCGTCTGAAGCTGTGTCCAAAGCCGGAACTATCGTTATTTAATCTTAATTTTTTATTGAGTGGGTTTTACCAGGGTAGAGTAAAAGGATAGACTGTACTCAAGCCAGGAACTGCATAAAAAAACACCTGCCGATTTCCCGGCAGGTGTTTCTAACCTCAACAAACTACTCAATATTACCTGTTCTTCATCAGGCGGAAAGTCTTCACCTCTCCGGCCGTTACCAGGCGAACGATGTACACGTTGTTGCGCAGGGTGTTGCCGTTCAGGTTGAAGGTATAGGTTCTGTCGGCGGCAGCGCTGCCTTCATACAGGCGCGCTACGCGGTTGCCGTTCATGTCGTATACCTCCAGCACCACGTTTGCTTCCTCCTGATCCAGCGTGAACTGTACTGTAGTCTCGCTGTTGAATGGGTTCGGATAGGCGTTCAGCACAGGAGCCTGACCTTTGCCGGCGATGGCAGCAGGAGCGCATCCGCCCAAGGTTCCGCCTTTGCTCAGGTGAGCCGCTACAGCCTCAGGCGCTATGCAGATGCCGTTGCCTGGATTTGTGGCGCTGCCTGTTTTGTTGCATACAAGCACCTTGTCGTTGTTCTCACCGCAGCGCACATCGATCACCTCAACCGTCACCGTGGCGGTGGAAGTACAGCCGTAAGCATTGGTCGCCTCTACCTTGAAGGTATAGGTTCCGGCAGCCTGTGGCGCGAATTCCGTAATAGCACCCGTGGTCGTGCTCAAACCAGTAACTGGAGTCCAGGTATAGGTTGTGCTTGGGTTTTCAGCAGTGGCGTCTGTGGCTGTGAGTGTCAGCGATTGCGCGCCGTAGCCCAGGGCAATCGTATTGTCCGGTAAACCGGTATAGGTGTTGTCGGCTCTGCTGAGGCTGATGGCGGCCTGTGGCACCACACCCTCAATTGTTACTACAGCGGTGGCCTGCGCCTCGTTTCCGCTCAGGTCGCGGGCAGTCAGGGTCACGGTGTTCTCACCGATGTGGCTGCAGTCGAAGCTGCTTTGCGAAAGCTGAAGCGAACTCACATCCAGACCACAGTTGTCCCAGGTGCCGAGGTCGATATCCCCCACCGAAATAATGACGATGCCGTTGCTGAGCGTACGTTTGATATCCTGAACCAGGATAACCGGTGCCGTAACGTCTTTCTTGGTCAGCGTCATACTGCTGGAAGTGGACTTGCCGGAGGCATCTGTTGCCGTGAACGTGATCTGCATCGGTCCGGCTCCGCTGATCTCCGTACCAGCTGCCGGCGACTGCGTGAGCGTGATCTGATCCGGGAAGGAAACGTCGTCGCTCACAGTCAGCATAGCAGTGTAGTCAGGCAAAGTGGCGGAGCAGTTGTCGGCGTCCAGCGAAATTTCCTGGTTGCTTACGCCAGCCAGGATAGGTGCCTGGTAGTCGCTCACGTTGGAGGGCGCACTCTCGTTGTGGAAGCGGTCGAGGGCCGTCACAAAATAATAATAAGGCGCGTCGGAGGCCAGGGCCTTGTCGGTATATCGGCCGGTGGCGGTGTTGGTAATGGCCAGCAGGTTGTCGGTATTCTCCGGATCCATCATCGGGCTCAGGGAGCGGTACACGGCAAACTGGCGCACCTTGTCAAACTCGTCGCCGGAGCTGGCTGGCTGTGACCAGGTGATGACCACTGAGTCATTGCCATGGCGCTGCGCAATCAGGTCTGCAGGGGCTGTTGGGGCCACATTGTCGCGCCAGGGCATATTAGGCAACAGGGCAGGCTTGCTGTAGAAATCGTAGCGGAGCGAGTCGCGGAAGCCCAGTTTTGTGGCGCTGCGCAGGCTGCTGGTATTGTAAATGGCCTGCCCGTAGATGTTGGGGTGCGCGGCGTCGCGGTTCATGCGCACCTGGTTCGGAATCTGTGATGGATTGGCCCAGTTCACGCCCTGCGCCGGATCGTTCACTTTGTAACCGGCCATGCCGATGTAGATGTGGCGGCCATAGGAGTTGTTGTTCCACCAGGGAATCAGTACGCTGTAATTGGCGCCTGGCTGACCGATGTACCAGTATACCTGCGGGGCCAGGTAATCGATCCAGCCTTCCTGCAGCCATTTGCGGGAATCGGCATAGAGCGTTACGTAGTGCTGCAGACCGCTGGTAGCAGAGCCAAGGGCCGGGTTGGTGCTGTTGCGGTAAATGCCGGAAGGGGAGATGCCGAACTTCACCCAGGGCTTCGCCGCCTTGATGCTTTCGCTCACCTGCTGCACGAGCATGTTCACGTTATCCCTTCTCCAGTCACCACGGTCGGTGAAGCCTCGCGGGTCGGCCAGGAAGTTGGCGTCGTCATTGAAAGCTGCGTTCGGGTAAAAGTAGTCGTCGAAGTGAATGCCGTCTACATCGTAGCGTGCCACAATGTCGTCGATCACCGAGGTCACGTAGTCGCGTACTTCAGGCAGGGCTGGGTTGAGGATACGCTGGTTGCCGGCTGCCAGCAACCACTCCGGCTTGCGACGGGCCACATGGCTTGGGTCGAAGCTGTTGATATTGTTGTAGTTGGCAATGGCACGGTAGGGGTTGATCCAGGCATGGAATTCCATACCCCGCTTGCGGCACTCTTCGATGGCAAAGGCCACTGGGTCCCAGGGTGTGCTGGGTGCTCTTCCCTGCAGACCGGTCAGGTCGGAAGACCAGGGCTCAAGCTGACTCGGGTAGAGGGCGTCGCTCTGGCTGCGCACCTGCAGAAAAATAGCGTTGATGCCGGTGGCCTTGTGGTGGTCCAGAATTGAAATAAGCGCAGCCTGCTGCTGGGCTGGTGTCTGGGTGCGGTTAGGCCAGTCGATGTTGGCGTAAGTCGCGATCCAGGCTCCGCGGAATTCCCGCTTGGGCGCGCTTTGGGCCATCCCGGTCAGGAACAGCGCCAGTGAGAGAAAAACAGAAAGTAAAGGTGTTTTCATAAGCGGTTTTTCTTTAAGTTTTTATGCGTGAATGATATAAGGATAGACAAATAAACGCATTTATTTATAGAAATGTTTTAATATAGTTTGAGTAGGTATAGCACATAGCTTGAAAACCAGCTTGAATTAATGCAAGTGAGGTTTTTGAGAAAGATTCTTATTTCGTTGAAGGGCTTTACGAGTGTTTTTTTTGTATTAAGCCCTGTCCTGAATTTTGCCTGGCGACTGGTGGTCAGTGTAACAGAGAAGCAGCAGTGCCGCGCTGATTTTTGCGTGACACTGCTGCTTTTTCTTTATTGATGATTAGTGTGGGAGAGTAAGGTCTTGTGCTAGAGCAAGTAATATGAAAATGGTAGTCCGGGCAACTCAATCAGACGTCTCTATATCCGCCTTTGAACACTTCATTGACATGCCAGATGGTGAAATCGGGACTGGGATAAAAGGACTTCTTCTGAGGTGCCCGAATAGATTTGCCGTGATGCTGCAGAAGCCATTCGTTTGCACCGATGCCGTTCACTTCATCTGATACGAGCAGTCGTAAGTCAGGATTAACAGTAAAGGCACCCAGATCGAAGAGCTTATGGTGAGTAGCACAAAGAGCCAAACCATTTACTTCTACATCGGGTCCACCAGCCTGGTGCCACATGATGTGAGCAGCCTCCAATGCAAGGACTTTATGCTTTAAACGGACGCCAAAACCACAAACAGCACACTGGTATTCGTAGGCTCTCAGGATGCTTTCGCGGAATTGAGGATCGCGCTTTCGAATTCGTCTGACTTGGAAACTACCACCAAGCTTATCTAATTCTATACCAACAGCATCGAGAATATCCTGATGTATTGTGTCAGGAAAGTTCTCATCCAATAGTCTTTGAACCACTTCTCTGAACAGTTGTGGATTTTGCTTTAACTGTTGCGTGATTTCTTCAGTGAACTTACCACCAACCTGCTTCTCTCTGAGCTCCTTTGGGCTGGCATCGCCGGAAGAATTTACCTGTATAACTTTATCAAGTGTCCAGATACCATCGTTGGCTAACCGGATGAAAGAATAATGAGGTCTTACATTTTTCTGTGGACGGCCAAAATCTATTAGTAAGTCCTTTAGCTTTTCCTCAACTTCTGCATAAGGCATAAAGTCTGACTCCCCCTGTTGCAACTTTCCCAATGCAAGTAATAGCAAGAGTGGTTTGTGTGGAGCGCGTTCACCGTTACTCTTCCATGTGTTAATGTTAAGAAACAAGGTGACGAGAGTGGATTCTGACATTTAATTGGAAGCTTAATAACTGTTGTGAAAATCTAAAATGTTCACAGTCAGTTATTAATAGATAAAGCTGTTTAAACTTTTAATATAATTACAGATTTACAAATAATATTTTATATTTTTAATACTTTAAATTAAAATTACTCGATTACCCTTACAAAGAGCTAAATGCTATTCAATATAAATTATTTAGAGGCGGAGATTATAGACCAATATTTACATGACGAAAATCCCGATCGTCCTTGGATTATTGGTTTCAGTGGAGGCAAAGACTCTACTATGTTATTGCAGGTTGTGTGGAACGCAATAAAAAAAATAGAAGAATTAAGTTGGACTAGAGACATTTACATTGTTTGTAATGACACCCTTGTAGAGAACCCTAAGGTTGTTCTTTTTATTGAAAAAACTCTCAAGAAAATTGAAGAAGCTGCTGTCAGAACAGGTATGCCATTCAAAGTGATAAGAACTATACCAAGACTAGAAGATACTTTTTGGGTTAATTTGATCGGTAAAGGATATCCAGCCCCAAGTAATACCTTTAGATGGTGTACTGAACGCTTGAAAATAAATCCAACAACTCGCTTTATACTAGACAAAGTAAGCGAGAAGGGTGAAGCAATTATATTACTCGGTACAAGAAGTGATGAAAGTTCTTCTAGAGCAAGATCTATAAAGAAGCATGCTATAAAAGGAAATAGGCTCAGAAAGCATATGCTGCCTAATGCTTTTGTCTATGCTCCGATTAAGGATATAACAACGAATGAACTGTGGCAATATCTTAATCAAGTAGCGCCACCTTGGGGAGGTACTAATAAAGAGTTAGTGACTCTTTATAGAAATGCTAATAGTGGTGATTGTCCTTTAGTTATTGACGAAACGAGTCCGAGCTGCGGCAATAGTAGGTTTGGTTGCTGGGTATGTACTGTTGTTAAAAGAGATAAGTCAATGGAGGGGCTTATTGACAGTGGAGAAGAATGGATGGAGCCCTTGATGGATTTTAGAGACTATCTAGTAGAGACACGTGAAAACGGAGAGAAGTATAGAGAAAAATTTGGGCGTGATGGCCGAGAAAAACCTGAAGGTTTCTATGGGCCATATAAAAGTTGGGTAAGAGCAGACTTCCTAGAAAAGCTTCTAATTGCGCAAAAAGAGATACAGGATACTGAAGGTGGTGTTGAGCTTATTTCTCATCAAGAACTAGTTGCTATTCAAGTAACTTGGTATCGCGATGGAATTTTTAATCATAAGGTAGCAGATATCTACAACCGCATCTATAATAAAGACCTTGATATGAGCAAACAAGAGGAGAAGTTCAGAGTTGAAGAAGAGCTTTTGAAGAAATCTTGCAAACAAGACCTTGAAGAGCTCCAGTTGATTCAAGACCTGATTGGCATTCAGAAAAAGAAAGCCTTGCTGCTACGCAAAAGAGGCCTTCAAAATGATATTGATGTTAGATTGGAAGAATATTTAGAGGCAAAGAAAGAAGTAGCAGGAAATGATAATTAAGGAAATTGAGCTCTATAATTTTAGAATTTATAATGGGCTTAATAAAATCGATTTTACTTCAGAGGAAGATAAAAACATCTTTATAGTAAGCGGCAGAAATGGTTTTGGGAAAACTACGTTTCTAATGTCTTTGGTATGGTGTCTCTATGGTAAGCAAATGCAGGATGTAGATGACCTATATAATAAAGAGATCGCTGACCAAGGAGGATATAGTAAGTATATCGTTAACTCTTTAAATCGCCTTGCTAAGGCGGAAGGTGATACTAAGTTTTCAGTTTCTATAACATTCAACAATGTTAATATTGCTGATATTCCTTGTAAGGAAATAAAGGTCACTAGAAGCTTCGACACGATTACTAGTACTGCTGATGAAGTCGAAATTTTAGTGGACGGATATGCAAACGAATTATCGAAAGAAGTAGGCCCTGAAATTTTCATCAGGGATTTTATCTTACCTAAAGAGATAGCTAAGTTCTTTTTCTTTGATGCAGAAAAAATTGTAACGCTTGCAGAAATAAATACTGCTGAGCAGAGAAGAAAGTTAAGTCAGGCTTATTCAGAAGTTTTAGGTATAAAGAAGTATGAAGACCTAAAGAACGAGTTGGAAACACTACAGCTCAGATTAAGACAAGATTCGGCTAGTAGTAAAGAAAAGATTGAACTTATAAACCTTAGAAGTGATGTAGAATCCTTTGAAGTTAAGATTGAGGATAATCAAAGTCGCATATCGGAATTAAAAGAACAGCGAAGCGAAAAGAACAAAGAATCGAGAGATATTCAGGAAAAGTTGATTCGCGCTGGCAGCAAAATTACGATGGAAGAGCTAGCTGAATTGCGAATCGAAGAAGAAAAGTTATCATTTCGTTTAAAAGAGCTCCAAAATGAACTTAAGGAAAGTTATGAACTGATACCTTTTGCGATCGCTGGAGGTTCACTTCTTGAGGTCTCGAAGCAGATTAAAAACGAGACTGATTTCAAAACAGCTAAGTATCAAGTAGATAATGTAAAAGAATCGACTAACAAAATCCTAACAGAACTAGCTGAGGTACAGCGACCCGATGATTTGGTAATAGACCATCGTGTTAGATCTTTCTATCAAAATACCTTTCAGGAGTTAATTAAGAAACACTTTTACCCTGATACCCCAGATTTACCTGAGGACTTTCAAACGCTTCATGAGTTTTCAAAAACCCAGGTTAATGAGGTAAACTCTTTAATTAATAATATCAAGTTATCTTTTAAAGAAGCATTTAAAAGGATTAACGGTGATTATATACAAGCCAAAAATGATCTCAATACTATAAGAAGGAGATTAAAGGATGCTGAAGCTAACCAAGAAGACCCTGTAATTGCAATTTTTAGGGCTAAAAAGGATTCATTAGATAATGAAGTAATCCACATTGATCAAACCATTGAATCTTTAAACCGAGAGATAGGAGAGTTCTCAAATGAGAAAACTCAAAAAATAAAAAATATAGAGGCCATATCAAAAAAACTCGATGTAGCAGCAGCTAATAAGGAAAAAGATGAGTTGGCTTCTCGACTAGTAAATAACCTGAAAGATTTCATAGCGAATTTTAAAGAGCAGAAGAAGAAATCATTAGAAGATCAGATACTTAAAGGACTATCGACTCTTATGCATAAGAAAGGTTTTATCAAAAATGTAAGAGTTGATATAATAGGTGAAGACATAGATATTGTGCTGCTTAATAGTAGAGGTGAAGAGATAAAAAAGGAATCTTTGTCTAAAGGCGAGCAGCAGATGTATGCAACCGCACTTCTACGAGGGCTGGTCGAAGAGTCAGATATCCAGTTCCCTGTATTTATTGACTCACCTATGCAAAAGTTTGATGAGCATCATGCGGAGAATATAGTTAGGTATTTCTATCCTAATGTGTCTGACCAAGTTGTGTTATTCCCTTTGATCAATAAGGAACTTACCTCTAAAGAATTTGATATTCTCTTCCCAAGTATAGCGGGCACATTCTTGATTAATAATCTACATGAAGATAAGTCCGAATTCAAGGCCATTGCCCCAAGTGAATTTTTAAATACATACAACAGTCTGTATAATGCAATTTAATATAAAGACTTCTGAAGCCAACAAGGTAGTTGTACAGGAGCTTACAAGGAGGATAAACCTACCTTCTGAGAATCATATATCAAGAATTGCTTTTAGCTATTCTCTTGCAAAAGGTGAGAAGCTTAATCTGGAAACAGATTTAAAAGACAGCAAAGGGAAAGAATACAAAGATGATATCCTGTTTGGCAGCTACCGTGATTATTACATTGCTTTAACTTGCCAGCATTATGGTTTGTACAAGACTGATGCAAGCATCGGTAAGTACATTAAGATGCATATTGATCATGGCCTAGAATTAATTAATAGGCTCTTTGAGAATAATAAAAGTTATTCTGGCCTTGACTTCCTTTTAGAGAATGTGGCCAATGGTATCGAAGCACTAGAAGATGCTGAAATTAGTTTAGATGCAGTTAAAAACTTTAATCAAACAATTAAAAAGAGTTATTATGCTGATGCAATTAGAATTTTGGTTGGAAAAGAGATTGATTCTGAGGAGCAAATCTTCTTTAATCTGAATGACACTTCTATACATAATAATGCACACGTCGCTGTAGCAGGCAATTCCGGTACTGGAAAAACGTATTTTGCTAATAACTTCCTGAAACAAGTTGTCGAATCATCGAAAGGTGAAGTAAACTTCATTTACCTAGACTTTAAAGGTTTAAAAAAGGAGGATGAGCAAAGCTTAAGGCCATTCTTTGATCAAACTAAAGCAGTTTATATTGATGCCCCTCATACCCCGTTTCCTCTTAATCCACTGTCTTTCATAGACAATGTGAATGAGAAGAATAAGATCATGGGTATCAATAAGTTTGTTGATATAATAGAGGCTTACTCTGGGATAGGAAAAAATCAGGTACAAACGCTGAGGGATGCTACTCGTGATGCCTTTGCTGCCAAAAAGAATGGGGGATATCCATCATTCAATGACATCTTTAATTTTGTTTTAGATGCAGAGGGAGATAAAGCCAGTAAACTACGAGAAGTACTGCAGAGTTTAAGTGAACTAGAGCTATTTGAATCTAAGGTTGATTTAAAGAATAGCTTTTTGAACAAGAACCACTATCTAAGTCTTTCAGGAGACTTACCAAAGGCAGTACGTTTTACAGCTGTCTTCTTACTAATTAACTATATCTATAACATATTCATGAACATGGAAAATGCCCCTATAGAGGGCAAGTACCAAGGTATGCGATATGTGCTACTTATAGATGAAGCCCATGTGATTTTTAAAGAGAAGAAATCTCAGGACTTGCTTGAAAAAATTCTCCGTGAGATACGTTCTAAAGGTGTCTCCGTTGTACTTCTTTCTCAAGGTATAGAAGAATTTAATCAGCCTTCTTTTGATTTTTCTAGCATGTGCGAAACAGCTTTCTTGTTCGATATTAAAGACAAAACAAACCTGAAAATGATGAGCAAGTTCTTAGGAATAGGAGAGAAAGAAGCCAATAAACTTAAAAGTAGCATGGAGAAGATACAGAAGTATCAGGTAGTTTCTAATCTTAAAGAATTTAGAGCAGGAGAGTTGTTCAGAGCATAACATAGTAATTATGAAAGGCAAACTCATAAATATTTCAGTAAATGCATTATACTTTGCAATTACCATCATGCTATTAAGCTCACTTGGTGTATGGTTGCCATTTGCGTTCGATAAGGCTCAATACGATTGTATTCAGGAGAGTACCTGGAATGGGCTACCTTGGAATCTAATTACCTATTCGATTGCTTTAGTAATGGTTGCTTTTATTGATCGAATAAGATATTTGTTTAAGACAAATAATGAGTTTAATAAAAATGAATTAGAATTTTTTATTATTCTAGTAATAATAATACTTGCGGCTTTTTTAATATATAAATCGCTTGTAGACTCTAAGTTTTCCCGTTTAGACCAATCCATTATTTATGCATGGGCTTTTACAGCCTTATCTTGGATAGTATGGTTATATGTTAAGCATAAGAATCCGAGTTACGATAATTATTCAACTTTAGGAGGGCGTTTCTAATGAGTTTTCTTGATGTATTTGCTTTGCGAGTTGAGCAACCCCTTTGTGACTTTTACATCGCATCTCTGAAAGCCAGTGATTTATTAAAAATTACTTTCTCAGAAAAGTTACAATACCAAGATGAAAAAGGAAAGCTTCACGGAAGCCAAAGGAAGATAGATCATAAAAGATTAGTCGAAATTGGCAGGTATATTGATTCAGTAGAAATGGCATTCCCTAATTCTATAATTTTAGCTGTAAATTATAATGAGGAAGGTGAGTTAGTGAATGATGAGGCTATACGTTGGGACATACATCATGTAGACGATAATCTATACAGATTAAGAATTCCATCTCATAGTAAACTAGCTGCTATAATTGATGGTCAACATCGTATGAAAGGATTTGAAGATCCTTATCTTAAAGATAAGAGCCGCTTAGATGTTGAATTACCTTGTTCGATATTCTTTGACTTACCAAATTCATATCAAGCATTTCTATTTGCTACAATCAACGGTAATCAAAAGAAAGTGGATAAAAGTCTGGCATTAGAACAGTTTGGTTTTAATGTTGAAGATGAACCTCAACATTCATGGAATCCCGAGAAATTAGCTGTATATTTTACAAGACGTTTAAATTTTACAGAGAGCCCCTTAAAAGGACACATTAAGATTGCTCCTACTATCTCTTCAGAGCTACATAACCGAATCTTTAGCGACAGCAAACAATGGTCTGTATCTACTGCCACGATTGTTGATGGCATATTAAATTTGATTAGTACTAAGCCTAAAAGAGATAGAGTTGAAATGGCTCAAGAAAATATTTGGGGCAAGAGAAGTCGGAGTATGGTCAAACCTTTTAAGGATAGTTCTCCACTTAGGAGTCACTTTTTAGATAAGGAAGATGAGGTTATTTATAAAATTATATCGACCTTCCTAAAGGTTGCAAAAGATACAATATGGAAGGAGTATAATTCGAAGTCTTACATTTACAAAACCGTAGGTGTCCAGGCGGTTTTTGATTTGCTGAGAAGAATTTTAGAGAAAGAGATAATTAGTGAGGAGGTGGATTTTTATAAATATCTTAAAAATGCTGTAGATTATGATTTTACTAAAGACACAATACAAGCATCTGGTATTGGAAGAAAAGATATTCGAAATGCTCTGTTATATGCTGGAGGATTAATAAGTAATAAAGACTTAAAAAGTTCAGACCTAGATAAAGTCCTTGCGCTTAAACGGTGAAGTTATAATCGTTTTATTATTGAGGTTTATATTGATACAAGTTGTGTTATGTTAGCATCCCTTTTAGATTAGGTATTAAAACACCTAACAAATTGATTAAAATTTCTAATTCATTTCTTGTGTTATATTTACTTAAACTAAATCTGATACAAGAAAAAGCATTATTTTCGCTTAGTCCAAGTGCCATCAAAACGTGACTTGGGTCAATTGATGCAGACGTGCAAGCGCTTCCATTACTGACAGCGATGCCCTCTAAGCCCATAATGATTGCATCGCTGTCAACACCTTTGAACAAAATATTTGAAGTACTATAAATTCTCTGACTTCTATTACCATTAACTTTAGTATCATCAATCTTTAATAGCTCAGTTTCAAGATAATCTCTTAGGTCTTTAATCTTGTCTTGATTTTCAGACATTTCAGTTTTAGCTATCTCACAGGCTTTTCCAAGAGCAATAATTCCTGGCACGTTAAGTGTGCCGCTTCTCAAGCTTCTTTCATGTCCTCCACCATGTATTAGTGCCTCTAATTTTACTCTTCTTGGTCGGCGCTGACGAAAAAAAAGAGCACCTACACCTTTTGGAGCATACATTTTGTGACCTGAGAAGCACATCAAGTCTATACCTAAATCATCAACATCCACTTCAATTTTACCTACAGCTTGTGTCCCATCTGTCATAAATATAGCTCCGGCTTCATGGGCTATATCAGCAATTTCTTTGACAGGTTGAATAACACCAATTTCATTATTCACCAGCATTACTGAAACCAGTATTGTATCAGCTCTAATTGCTTCCTTAAGAACCTGTAAATCAATCAAACCATCTGCTTGAACTGGCAAGTAGGTTACTTCAAATCCTTTTGTTTCTAAATACTCACAGGTATCAAGTACTGCTTTATGTTCTGTTTTAACGGTAATGATATGTTTACCTTTATTGCAGTAATTTTCTGCTACTCCCTTTATAGCAAGATTGATAGCTTCAGTAGCTCCTGAAGTGAAAATTATCTCATTCGTTTCACTTCCGATCAAGTCTGCCACTTGTTGCCTTGCATTTTTGACAGCCTCATATGCACCTAATCCGAAAGGATGTGTGCTAGCTGCGTTAGCGAAATTATCAGTAAGAAAAGGCACCATGGCTTCAAGTACTCTAGTGTCTATTTTAGTTGTGGCGTTATTGTCGAGGTAAATCATATCTGTATTATCATTAGCTTCTAAAATACACATTAATTAAGTATTGTGGAGTTAAAACTGTTGTACTTAATAAGATGTGCTTGATCTATAGCCATTTGTAATTTGTTATTTCAACTCAAAACCGAACAATTTCTGTTCACTTCCGAACGCCACTTAGGTAGCTGCCTCAAACCTTACTCCCTAATTTCCTCTCTTCACCCAAAATATTAGCTTTTCCTAATTCTTGGCATATAAATTGGAAATGGGTTTTTGCTATATACCTTAAATAAAACTATGAAAAGTTCTAATGCAAGCCCCCGTATGATCGTGCTGCTAGCTGGAATAGGATTCTCCTTGCTGACGCTTACTTCCTGCGAAAAAGAGATGGTTTTACCTGCTACGCCAGGCAAACCTTCGACAGGTACGCCAACCACCACGCCGCCTGTTACACCACCTGCTAACCAAGACCAGCCACCTGTTACCGGCACCAGCCTGCTAAAACAGTTCGGTACGCGGGTGTTCCGCTACGATGACCAGAAACGGCTGGTCGAGCTGAGCTATACCGACCAGCAGACGCATGGCTATACTGTGATCTGGGAAGGGAATAAACCGATGCGACTCAACTTTAAGGGAGGAGAGCATTACCTGCTCTATACTTACGAGGGCGATAACGTGATCGAAGCCGTTACTTATTCTCGCGACCACCAGCCGATCTACCGCTATACCTATGCCTACAATGGTGACCAATTGGTACGCGAAGCCAACATCAGTTATGCGACTTCAGCAGAGGGGAGGCTGCATGTAATCGACTACAAATACGATGTGCGGGGCAACCTGACCGAGCTGGTGCAGGCTTGGTCGACGAGTAGCAAGGCCGAAGACCTGAGCGCACCAGTTACCATTCGCTGGGGAGGCTATGATAACAACCCCAACCCACTACCTTACATCCAGAGCACCATGTTTCTGCCTGGCGTGAAGCTGTTCCAAAATAACCCAGGCTTCCGCAATGATGAAATCTATACCTATACCTACCACGAATCAGGAATGCCCAAGCAGCGCTACGCCAAAGTGCAATCGTATCCGAACGTGCCGGCCATTGGCGAAAGCTATACCTACGAGTAATAAAGCTCCAAGCCATAAACCAAAAGAGCCGCCTTTCTCAAATGAAAGCGCGGCTCTTTTTCATTCTAAGCTTTGGTTTCGCACATGGCTTTGATTTTCTGAAGGGCTTTTGGCCAGGTTTCTGCAAAGTGGGCTTCAAACTCCTGGTTCGTGTCCACGTCAATGGCGAGCAGCGTTTCGCCTTCCGTCTCTGTGAAGGTATAGTTCTCTAGCGCACCCGCCCAATCCGCTACCTCCGGACCGCTCGTGATCTCCTTGCCGTCCTGCACCAGACCCAGGTGCTCGATACTGATGAACTGGTTCGGGATGTTCTCTTTTATCCGGCTTACCATGCCGCCGGTTTTGCCCTGCTCGTCCAGGCCCAGAAATTGTATTTTGGCGCCTTTCTCCCATGAGCCTTTGTAATGCGAGGTCGGGTGAAATACGGCGGTCCAGGCTTTGTACTGCTCCGGGTCGAGCATCGCGCGGTATACCTGTGCGGCGGGAGCCTTTATCCTGATTTCGTAGTGAAGCGTGCGGGCTTTAGCGGCTTCCACGTAGCGCTTGAAATGATCGAGAATGGCCTGCCAGCCCGCCTGCTGCATGCCGGCATCATGACTCGGATCCGCGTCAAACGATTCAGTTACAAGGGTTTCTTCACCCTGGGGCTCAAAGCTGATCTCGACTTTCCGGCCGTCCTCTAAGGTATAGGCAATGCGCTGGTGCTCCTGCACGTCGGTATAGGTGCCGCTAAAGTCGAAGCCCATGCTGCCGTCTCTGGCTTCCATTCGGGAGAGAAAAGTGCCGCCGACGCGAAGGTCGTTCTCCGCCCGCGAGGTATGCCACTCTTCGGAAGCGCTGTTCCACTGCATGATGTGTCGCGGCTCGGTCCAGTACTGCCAGACTTTTGCTACCGGCGCCTGCACATGGGTGCTGATGGTGATACGAACGGCTTTTGATGTGTTTTCCATAGTCATGTGTTTTGTTAGAGATTCCTAATTCAGGTTCTCTAAAAGTATACACATTACCCGGTTTACACAAAAATTATTTTTAGTTGTGTTACGCTATGTTCCTGAATTAAAAGGAGGGGAGAAGTGCTGCTATACCCGGGCAATCTTGCAGCCCATGCGCGAGTCAAACTCTGCTTCGGAGGTGGTGCCTGTCAGGTCGAGGGCCTTGAGCGAAAGGCGGGCGCAGGCATCGGCGTCGGAGGCAGCGCGGTGGTGCAGAAAATCGATGCGGTGGAGGTTGCAGAGCGTTTTGAGGTCATACTTGTGCATCCCTTTCCAGATGTTCTTCGAGAATTTGAGGCTGCAGGTATAGCGCGCCTCGGGCAAAGGTATGTTGTAGGTGGCCAATGTTTTGCGCAGCACGCCCATGTCGAAACTGGCATTGTGGGCGATGAGGAGCTGGTTTTCCAGGTAAGGCCTGAGTTGCGGCCAGAGCTCGGCAAAATCAGGCTGGTCTTTCACGTCAGCCGGCCGGATGCCATGCACGGCGATGTTGAAAGAATTGAAATTTGGGTAATACAGCGGCTTGATGAGCCAGGACCGTGTCTCCACAATGCGCCTGTTACGCACCACGGTTATACCTATCTCACAAGGGCTGTCACGCTGGGGCGTGGCCGTTTCAAAATCAAGCGCAATAAAATCCATCGGGCGGCTATGTGTAAAATGCAGGGTGTTAAAAGCGAGGGCAAGTTAGTCAATTTGCAGGTATAAGCGGAGGCGGACGTACCCTCTTTTGTCATCTCGACGATAGGAGAGATCTGGATGATTTCATGTAGTGGCAATTTTGCAGATTTCTCCCAAAGGTCGAAATGACATAGTGTGTTCTTGTACAACTTAGACGCTCTTCTAGACAATGTTATTCAAATCAGCTATTCTGGTCAAGCAAGAGCCTCTGGTTTAAAAATAAACTTTAACTTTAAGAGCTATACCTTAACCCCGTACTATGAGAGTTTTTACCCTAACCGTTCTGCTGCTTATACCTTGCCTGGCCGTGGCGCAAAAGAAAACCGCGACCCCTGATCTAGTGAAGTACGTCAACCCGATGATCGGCACCGCTAAAATGGGCCATACCTACCCGGGTGCCACCGTGCCTTTTGGGATGGTGCAGTTGAGTCCGGATACCGATACCATCCCGTACGAGGTGAACGGTAAGTATAACAAGGACGTGTACAAGTACTGCGCCGGCTACCAGTATGATGACAAGACGATCGTCGGTTTCAGCCATACCCACTTCAGCGGCACCGGCCACTCCGACCTGGGCGACTTCCTGATTGCGCCTACTACCGGGAAACTGCAGCTGAATCCGGGCACGGCCGATAAGCCGGAAAGCGGCTATCGCTCGGCTTTCTCGCACAACAACGAGGTGGCAGAACCAGCCTACTACAAAGTAAAGCTCGACGATCACAACATCCTGGCAGAGCTCACGGCCAGCAACCGCGTGGGCATGCACCAGTATACCTTCCCCAAGTCCGACGAGGCGCACATCATCCTGGACCTGATGTCCGGCATTTACAACTACGACGGCAAAACCACCTGGACTTTTGTGCGCGTGGAGAACGATACCCTGATCACCGGTTACCGCCAGACCAACGGCTGGGCCCGCACCCGCACCGTATACTTTGCCATGGCCTTCAGCAAGCCCTTTTACCAGTATGGCAACAAAGACTACTCGGAGGCCCAGGTATACAAAGGCTTCTGGCGCAAGTTCGACCAGACCAAAAACTTTCCCGAGTTTGCCGGCAAAAAGATAAGAGCCTACTTTGATTTTAAAACGGAAGAAGGGGAGAAGATCAAGATCAAGTTCGCCCTCTCGCCGGTGAGTACCGAAGGCGCGCTGGCCAACATGAAAGCCGAGATCCCACACTGGGATTTTGAGCGGGTGAAGCGTGAAGGGCAGGCCGCCTGGAACAAAGAGCTCAGCAAAGTAGTGGTGGATGCCGGCAAAGATGACCTGGTGAATTTCTATACTGCCATGTACCATGCCTTCCTGGGTCCAACCACGTATATGGACGTGGACGGCAGGTATAGGGGCATTGACATGAACGTGCACCAAGCCAGCGGATTCACGAACTACACCAGCTTCTCGCTCTGGGATACCTACCGCGCACTGCACCCGCTCTTTAACATCCTGCAGCCTGCTCGCAACAACGACATGATCAAGTCCATGCTGGCGCACTATGACCAAAGCGTGCACAAAATGCTACCGGTGTGGTCGCACTATGCCAACGAGAACTGGTGCATGATCGGCTACCATTCCGTACCCGTGATTGCGGATGCCGTGCTAAAAGGCAATGGCAATTTCGACGCGAACCGTGCCCTCGATGCCTGTGTGCAGACCGCCCGAACGCGCTACTATGACGGCCTGGAATACTACATGGAGTTGGGCTACGTACCGGAAGACAAGAACGGCTCCTCGGTATCCAAAACGCTGGAGTACGCCTACGACGACTGGTGCATCGCGCAGATGGCCAAAAAGCTCAACCGCCAGGACATTTACGAGGAGTTCAGTAAGCGAGCCGAAAGCTATAAAAACGTGTACGATGCCAAGTCCGGCTTCATGCGCCCGAAGCTGAGCGACGGCAGCTGGAAGCAGGAGTTCGACCCGCTCGACACGCACGGGCAGGGCTTCATTGAAGGCAACTCCTGGAACTACAGCCTCTACGTGCCACATGCCCCGGAACAAATGATCGCGATGATGGGAGGGAAGACCCGCTTCGCCCAGCGCCTGGATTCCCTCTTCACGATGGAGCTGCCGGATAAATATTTCGAGAACACCGAAGATATCACCCGGGAAGGCATTATCGGCAATTATGTGCACGGCAACGAGCCCTCGCACCACGTGCCTTTCCTCTACAACTGGACCGACCAGCCCTGGAAAACACAGGAACGCACCCGCATGGTGCTCAAAGCCATGTACAAACCAACAGTGGACGGACTGGGCGGTAACGACGACTTCGGCCAGATGAGCGCCTGGTACATTTTCAGCACCCTGGGCTTTTACCCGGTCGCTCCCGGCTCTGACCAGTACGCCATCACCAGCCCCGCCGTCAAATCAGCCACCATCAACCTCGAGAACGGCAAGACTTTTACCATCGACGTGAAGGGCCAGAGTGATAAGAATGTATTTATCCAGAAAATGGAGCTGAACGGGAAGCCTGTGAACCGCACTTACCTGACGCATGATGAGATTATGAATGGCGGGAAGATCACGTTTTTTATGGGCAGCAAGCCGAATAAGAAGCTTTTTGCTGTAGCCCCTTGATGAAGTGATTTTATGGCGCGAGCGTCCACGCTCGTGTCTGGTATCGTGGGGCTTCCGGCCTAGGTATACCTAACGTAGCTTCGGTCATTCTATACCTTAAGCTGTAATGCTTTGTAGCTTCGCCTGTGCGGCGGGCACTTCCTTTTTGTCTTGACACAAAAAGTAAGCAAAAAAGTCAAGACCCTCCAAACTCGCTGACCGCTCAGACAGTGGAGTGTCATTTGGTGCACCTGGCACTACTATCTGTTTCATAGTCAGCGTGCAAGTTAGTCTTGCTATACCTGCCAGTGGTCTATAATAATTCTGGAAACTACAGTGCCTATACCTGTGGGATAGCAGCTACGGAAAATCCCCTCTTGAGAGGGGCAGTGGTGTGTTAATCGTGCACTAGAATTCTGAAAATCCTCAATTCATGCCAATCCTCATTCAAACAAAAAAAAAGACCGCGGGATTACCCCGCGGTCTTTTTTTTGTTTGAAGTCTCTTGGTGCTTTACACAGCAGCCTCTTTCACTTTATACCCCACAAAGCCATAATACACGATGTAGGCGTAGCAGATCATCGGGATGATGAAGGAAAGCTGCAGGTCGCCGGTTAGGTCCGCGAAGAGGCCTTGTAGTGGCGGTACAATGGCACCACCCACAATGGCCATAACTAACAGGGATGAGCCTTGGCTGGTGTGGCGGCCGAGTCCTTTGATGGCCAGGTCGAAAATGGTTGGGAACATGATGGAGTTGAACAGGCCGATGGCGATGATTGCCCACATAGCCAGCGTACCTTCCGCCACGATACCGATCAGCAGCAGACCGATCACGGCCAGGGCAAACAGACCTACGGTGCGGTTAGGTATAAAGCGGGCCAGCAGCAGTACCACCACGTTCAGCGCGATCAAGCCCAGTATGATCAGGGCTTCGTTCAGGTCATAGAGTGCATACACCGTGAGGAACGTAACCAGGGCAATCAGGCCGATCACCATAAATTTGCCTGTGCTCTTCAAAGTGCTCAGAGCCACCGCCCCGAAGAAGCGACCGACCATGGCACCACCCCAAAAAAAGGCCAGGTAATGCTTTGCCTCGGACTCTGACAAACCAGTGATCTGAGGAAGTTTGATATAATTGATCAGCGCACTGCCGATGCTCACCTCACCGCCCACATACATGAAAATACAGATGATACCCAGCACCAGATGCGGATACTTGGTGGCACCTGCACCTCGCTCAATCTTGCCACCGCCTTCCAGGCGCGGCAACTTCGCAACCTTAATCAGCAAAGCCAGCAGCAGCAGAAGTCCGGCAAGGCCCAAGTAAGGGAGTTTCACCGAGTCAGCCGTGTCGATCTGGGCAGAGGCCACTTGGTCGAAAATGAGGTAACCGCCAATGATGGGGGCGATGGTGGTGCCAAACGAGTTGAGCGCCTGAGACAGGTTCATGCGGCTGGATGAGGTTTCAGGCGGACCGAGAATCGCCACATAAGGGTTGGCCGTAATCTGCAGTACCGTAATGCCGGATGCCAGCACGAACAAGGCCATCAGGAAGAAACCATAGCTGTGCAGGACAGCCGCCGGGTAAAACAGGACACATCCCACGGCCGCTACGAGCAATCCGATGATGATACCGTTTTTGTAGCCGATCTTCTGGATAGGGTCGCCTTTGATAATGGACATCATAAAGTAGAGGAACGACACAATGAAGTAAGCCCCGAAGAAAGCCGTCTGGATCAGCATGGCTTGCCAGAGCTGCAGCGTAAAGACTTCCTGCAGTTTCGGGATCAGGATGTCGTTCATGCAGGTGATAAAGCCCCACATAAAAAACAGGAGCGTAACGACGATGAGCGGGGAGGTATAATTCCTATAGTCCCGCGGGGTTTCTTTCGACTGCGAGGCAGCTGCGTCAGTCGTAATTGGCGTGGTGGATGGCATCAGGGTATAGTTTAGTGTTTGTTAGGTTTATTTCTGTTTGTGTATTGCATTGGTGTTCTACCACTCGTAGAGCAGCTCGTTCCTTCTCTTTCCCACGACCACAATCGCATCCATCTTGCGCAGGCAGTACGTGATCTGGCGGCAGCGGTGCATCGGCAGCCCGGTAGCCGCTGCCAGGCACTTGTTCGAAAAGGGCTGGGGCAGGGAAGGGGGCAGAAACTCCAGAAAATCGGTGTTCTTGCTATATACCCTGGACGAAACCACAGACACCAGCCGCCTGTCTTTCAGGCTTTCGCGTTTGCGGCGCTTACTGCCTTTGCCGTCTTTACAGCGCACCTCCTCTTCCTGTATGAGCGGAAACTCAATCGAGAAATTGGCGTGGTTGACCAGTTCCGGCAGCCGCACAAGCTCCTCGAACAGATCGGTAAGCGCCCCTTTGGTAGTAGACTTTCGTCTGGATAAAGTTCTTGCGCCAGACTCGTCTACCTGCACGATCCACTTTTCGAGCGTGATCGGGTGCAGCATGTGTACGCGATGTTCCTGCACAAGGGTCTGCAGTTTTTGCCGGATGGCGGTAAAATTGCGGGTCTGTATCTCGACCAGCTGTTCGCCGCGCACCAGGTCGATGACAAAACCGCCGACAGGCACTTCAAAGTTATCGCCGGGCTGGGCGTACCACTGCTTCAGGGCGGCATGCAGCGAACGCTCATTGCGTATGCCGATGCCCGTCTCTCTTGCCACAATTTTATCTTCCAACTCCGGATCAGCCATACCTTCCACCTGCTTTTTCTAATGTGCAAAATAGACATTCTATCTTAATCTCAGCTATCGGAGACTTGATAATTAGTTGCAGGTATGGGTTCAGTGATGTGAATATAAAAATTAAGTGTATAAAACGGTGATAATACGTGTATATTCTTAAGATGATTTATCATAACTCACGTAGTTATTAAATCTGTACTATCAGTTCGGGGCCTACCTGAAACAATCCCGTAACCTGGCCTCAATGTCTCTTAAAAGAACGCTATGTTTAAAACAAACTCAGAATCCATTGCGCCGGCAGCAACCGGTGAGGAAATCACAAGTGCGGTCTCTTATTCCAAGACCGAAGAAAAAAAAGTAACACGTAAAGAAACCCCGTCTGCCAATCCTCTACAAGGTATACGGGATGTGGTTTGTCTCTCGCACCTGCGCTGGGATTTTGTGTACCAGCGGCCACAGCACCTGCTCTCGCGCTTCGCCCTTCATGCGCGTGTCTTCTTTGTGGAAGAGCCCGTTTTTGTGGACTGCCAGGAGCCATACCTGCAAGTGACGGAGCGGGAGGGGAAGGTGCAGCTGGTCGTGCCGCATATGCCTCATGGACTCTCACCGGAAGCGGTGGAGGAAGCACAGCGCCGCCTGCTCGACGAGCTGTTTGCCGAACAGAAGATAGCGGACTACCTCTTTTGGTACTACACCCCAATGGCCCTGGGTTTTACGTCGCATTTTAAGCCTGCCATGACCGTGTACGATTGCATGGACGAGTTGTCGGCATTCAGGTTTGCGCCCGCCCAACTCAAAGAGCGCGAACTGGCACTTTTCCAAAAGGCTGATCTTGTCTTTACGGGTGGTCAGAGTCTGTACGAGGCTAAAAAGAAGCAGCACCCGCAGGCTTACGCCTTCCCAAGCAGTATTGACAAGATGCACTTTGCGCAGGCACGAACCCGTTTGCCCGAACCCGCCGACCAGGCAGCTGTACCTGCACCCCGCATCGGTTTCTTTGGGGTGATAGATGAGCGCATGGACCTGGACTTGCTGGAAGCGATGGCCACTGCCCGGCCGGAGTGGCAGCTCATCATGATTGGGCCGGTCGTGAAGATTGATCCGGCCACGCTGCCCCGGCACGCCAACATCCACTACCTAGGCGGTAAGTCTTATAAGGAGCTACCGGCCTATTTAAGTGGCTGGGATGTGGCACTCCTCCCATTCGCCATCAACGAATCCACCGAGTTTATCAGTCCGACCAAAACCCCCGAATACCTTGCGGCGGGCAAACCTGTGGTTTCAACCCCCATCCGGGACGTGATCCGCCCCTATGGCGAGCAAGGTTTGGTACACATTGCCGCTACGCCCGAGGCTTTTATTGCCGCGGTAGAGCAGGCCCTGACGCAGCAGCAAGACGAGTTGTGGCTGGCCGCGGTGGACGACTTCATGGCCGATCTTTCATGGGATACTACCTGGGGCAGCATGGCGAAGCTGATCACCGATGCCCTGGAGCTGAAAAAGCAGCGAAAATCCTGATCAGGATTAACACTTACCTTATAAATCAAACTGTATGTTCGACTACCTGATTGTGGGAGCGGGCTTTGCCGGCAGCGTGCTCGCCGAGCGACTGGCCTCGCAGCTGCATAAAAGCGTGCTCATCATCGACAAGCGTCCGCACATTGCCGGCAATGCCTTCGACCACTACAACGAAGACGGCATCCTGGTGCACCGCTATGGGCCACATATTTTCCATACCAATTCAAAGGAGGTATTCGACTACCTGTCGCAGTTCACCGCCTGGCGCCCGTACGAGCACCGGGTGCTCGCGAGCGTGGACGGGCAATTGGTGCCCATGCCCATCAACCTCGATACGATCAACAAACTCTACGGGCTCAGCCTGACCTCTTTTGAGGTGGAGGACTTCTTCAAATCCGTGGCAGAGGACGTGTCGCCGGTGCGTACCTCCGAAGATGTAGTGGTGAGCAAGGTGGGGCGCGAGCTCTACGAAAAGTTTTTCCGCAACTATACCCGCAAGCATTGGGGCATGGATCCATCGGAGCTGGATAAATCGGTGACCTCCCGCGTGCCGGTGCGCAGCAACCGCGACGACCGCTACTTCACGGACACTTTTCAGGCCATGCCGCTGCACGGTTACACGAGTATGTTCGAAAAGCTGCTGGCGCATCCCAACATCAAGATCATGCTCAACACCGACTACCACGAAATTCTGGACCTGATTCCTTTCCGGGAGATGATCTATACCGGTCCGGTAGACGAGTACTTTGGCTTTTGTTTTGGCAAGCTGCCCTATCGCTCCCTGGAGTTCAAACACGAAACACTCGATGCGCCCGTTCACCTGCCTGCTGCGGTGGTAAACTACCCCAACGAGCACGCCTATACCCGCATCACGGAGTTCAAATACCTGACCGGGCAGCAGCACCCCAAAACCAGTGTGGTGTACGAATACCCCAAGGCTGAGGGGGACCCCTATTACCCGGTGCCGCGCCCTGAGAATGCTGCGATCTACAACCAGTACAAAAAGCTGGCGGATGCCACGCCCGGCGTTCACTTTGTCGGCAGGCTGGCGACCTACAAATACTACAACATGGACCAGGTGGTGGCGCAGGCGCTCACGCTTTTCAAGAAACTGGCTGGTCAGGAGCAAGCCTTGCCGGTTTTGGATGGCGCACTAGCAGAGCACAACGGTCACCGCCTGAAGGCAGAGGCAGTAGAACTGCGGGTTAGCTTAAATGGCGACAGCAAAATCACCTGATAAGGATCTTGTAACGGAGTTATTTAACAAATGGCAGAAAACGCAGCGGCAAACACCAGCGCACAGCAAAGTTCTTTTCAATCCTTCTGGATGGCCGGGTTTGAGTGCACAGACAAACTCAACGCCTTCGGAAACAGAGTGGACTTCCTCACCCTGACGGGACATCTCCAACTACTGGAGCAGGATTACCGCAACCTGTATCCCTTCCGGATCAGGACGGTGCGGGAAGGTATACGCTGGAGTCAGGTAGAAAAATTGCCTTACTGCTACGATTGGACGACCGTCGGCACCATGCTCGCGATGGGTAAGAAACTGGGCATACAGCAGGTATGGGACCTCTGCCATTTTGGTTATCCGGACGACCTCACACCCCTGCATCCGATGTTTGCCAGACGCTTCGCCGCCATGTGCAGAGCTTTTGTGCAGTTCTACCGCTCTCAGGTTCCGGATGGTCCCTTGGTGGTTACCCCCATCAACGAAGTGAGTTTTATTTCCTGGTTGGGTGGGGACGTACGAGGGACTTCGCCTTACTGCATCGGGCAAGGCTGGGAAGTGAAGTATAGTTTGATGCGGGCCTACATAGAAGGTATAGCAGCCATGCGCGAAGAAGACCCCGACATCCGCATCCTGACCACGGAGCCGCTCGTGAACATAGTTGCTCCCCGCGATGGGTCGCCCGATGTGCAAGCCGAGGCCCAAAGGGCGCAGGAACACCAGTTTCAGGCAGTGGATATATTGTGTGGCCGTATCTGCCCCGAGCTAGGTGGAAAACCAGAGTACCTGGACATTCTGGGTCTCAACTACTATTACAACAACCAATGGGAGCTGGGTACGCACGAGCGGCTGAGCTGGGTGAACGAGCACCAGGACGAGCGGTGGCAACCCTTGCGGAATTTGCTGCAAATGGCCTATACCCGTTACCAGAAACCCATCGCTCTGGCAGAAACAAGCCATCCAGGTATAGACCGTCCGCATTGGATCCGTTTTGTGGCTGAGGAGTGCACTGCTGCACTGCAGGCAGGTATACCTTTGTGGGGAATCTGCCTGTATCCCATCATCGACCGGCCCGATTGGGACCACCTCGCTCCCTGGCACCGGTCAGGACTTTGGGACGCGGAGGAGGAGCCCGGTGAACTGCCGGAACGTGTACTGTACCAGCCCTACGCAGAGGCCCTATTAGAGGCACAGCAGCGAATGGATGAGGCTATCACAAAAGGGAAGGGTATACGAAAGATGCGGCGAAGAACTGTCGGCACGAAAAGCAGGTGGGTCTTCAGTGATTTGCAGTAGATTAGTAGGGAAGCACGAACTTAAGGAAAGCCTATTAAATAGAAAACCCGCTGCCGGAGCAGCGGGTTTTGCTTTATTGTCTATACTCTTAACGCCTGTTAATCTACCACTTGTTTAGTCGTTTCGGGAGTCTTCTGCTGCAGTTTGCCGTGTTTGGGGCACTACAGTAAGTAAACCGGCACATCTATTGTGGCTACCTGACCTGTGATGATGATTGTCACATAAGGCCTGGTAAACTTGCGATGTATCATTCCGAATTAAGCGGGCAACAGACCATCGCGGCACATGGCGTATGAAATGGGTTTGCTTAGGCAGCTTTTACTTCCGCTGCTTGACGGAGTTTGCTGTTTCGGTAGCCGTATGCAAAGTAAACCACCAGACCCAGCGCCAGCCAGCCTAAGAAACGTGTCCAGTTCGTCAGGCCCAGCTCTGTCATCAGGTATAGGTTGGTAAGCAGACCCAATACAGGTATAAGCGAAAGCTCGCGGACAATGGTGAGCACGGTGACGATTGCGGCGACCACAATGAAGCCCAATAATGGCAACTTGTGCTGAAAAACTTCCCAACCACCGTCGAGGCTGAAGAAGGCGCTCACCGCAGCTGCCTGAAAATAGAAGAGCAATGCAATAGCCGCCAGCATTAACACAGGCAGTACGTAACGGCCATTGATGTAGGGTACCCGGAAACCTTTGTGGGCTGTGGTGGCCACTTTTTGTTTCTCTTCCATCAACAGGATACCGCCGCACACCAGCACAAAGGCGAACAGCGTGCCGATGCTTGTCAGGTCTGTCACTTCAGTCAGGTTCATGAAAAGAGCCGGCACCGCCACTACAAAACCGGTGACAATGGTGGCAAAGGCAGGAGTCTTGTGTTTTGGGTGGATGCGGGAGAAGGCACGCGGCAGCAGCCCGTCCCGGCTCATGGCCATCCAGATACGGGGTTGCCCGTACTGGAAAACCAGCAGCACACTGGCCATGGCTACCACGGCGCTCACGGCCACAATACCGGCCATGGCATCCAGGTTCACCCGCGCGAATACAAAGGCCAAGGGGTCACCCACGGCCAGCTCGTTGAAGGGAACCATACCTGTTAGCACCAGGGCCAGCAACACGTAAAGAACCGTACAGATCACAAGTGTGAAGATCATGGCGCGTGGCAGGTCGCGCTGCGGGTTCTCACTCTCCTCGGCTGTGGTGGAGATGGCGTCGAAGCCAATGTAGGCGAAGAAAACCGCCGATACCCCTTTCATAATGCCTGACAGTCCGTTCGGAGCGAAGGGAGACCAGTTATCCGTATTGACATAGAAGGCGCCTACCGTGATAACGAGTAAAATAACGATGAGCTTGAGCAGCACCAGTAGGTTGGCCGTGCGCTTGGACTCCTTGATGCCGATGTATACCAGGTACGTGATCAGCGCCGTGATGCCCAGTGCAGGTATATCTGCCACTAGCCTGAAACCAGCCAGCGTCGGCGCGTTTTGCCAGGCCAGAAACGATTCCTGCAAGTACATTGGCAATGACGAGAGCGCCTGCCCCTGTGCGAGCAAGCCCTGTGCTTCCTCAAAGCCACGTGATGCGCTCAGGTAATCCATGGTGAGGTACTCCGGCATGCCGATGCCGATGCCACGGAGCACGGCCGTAAAATAGTCGGACCAGGAGATGGCTACTGCAATGTTTCCGATGGCATACTCCATGAGCAGGTCCCAGCCGATGATCCAGGCCACGAACTCACCGAAAGAAGCATAGGCATAGGTATAGGCGCTGCCCGACACAGGTATGGTAGAGGCAAACTGTGCGTAGCAAAGAGCCGAAAAACCGCAGGCGATGGCCGTGAAGATGAAAAGCAAGGAGACGGCCGGGCCGCCCGCCGCACTGGCATTGCCGATGGTGCTGAAGATGCCCGCCCCGATAATAGCCGCGATGCCAAAGGCAACAAGATCCCTGAACTGCAGGTTGCGTACCAGATCGGTGCCTTGTATGTTACCATCTTTACGATAGTCCTCTAGAACGGCAACGGCATTTTTTCGACGGGTGAGGTTCTTAACAAAATTTCTCATTTAGCGGGGATAGTGTCGGAATTAAGGGTGGTTGAAATATTTTTTTGCTGGTTCGATGCAGGTATGGTATTGTCTTTCTCACTGCCATACACCACAGCAACCCAGCGTGGAAACACGATGACGCCCACCAACAGGTATAGGTAGTAGGTCAGCAGGCGGTACAGCAGTACGATGATGGTGGTAAACCCACCCAGGAAAGCACCAAAAAAAGCTGGAAAAGCGATCTCGGCAAAGCCAGCTCCTCCCGGGGTAACAGACACCAGCAGAACTACCTTGTAGATGAGGTTGCGTGCAAACACCAGGAAATGGTCTCCCGCATCCAGGTGCGTGAAAGCCGCTATCAGACAGCCGATGATGGCGTACCGGGCGGTCCAGACAAATATAGTAGAGATGCTTCCATGAAGCCAAAAAGAAACGTCTTTCGTGCGCAGGTGCTTGGAAGCAATGAGCAGCTCGTTGGCGTGGCGCAATAGTGCAGGCCGCCACTTTCGCAATATTCTGATGCTTCCGATCCGCAATAATAGTCGCTTGACGGCTTTTGGGTTCATGAAAAGGGCATAGAACATGGTAAACGCATAAAGGGCGATCAGCAGGTATGAGATACCAAAGGCAATGCTTAGGCTCTGCCGGAACGTTTCGCTCATGTTATCGAGAGAGGGAATTAACTCGCCATCTGCGAACAGCAGCACAAGTGGTACTGCCAGCACGAAATACAGGTTGTCCAGCATGGCCGTCACCATCACCTGTGCAATGGACTTGCCCAGCGCAATCTTCTCTTTGAACAGAATGTAGGCCGCAATGGTAGAACCACCCACTACCGAGGGCAGGGCGCAGGAGGCGAACTCCCAGAGCATGATCACCCGGAAACTCTGCTTCCAACTCAGGGCTTTGTCTGTGATGTAACGGATACGGTACATGTAGCCCAGATCCCTGATGAGCAGTACCAGCAACGTTACCCCAATCCAGAGCGGGCTGGCTTGCAAGAGCGTCTGAAGTTGCCCTGGCTCGTAGTTTTTATACAGCATGTAGCCCACCACGCCCAGTCCCAGCAACATGGGCAGTATGAGCCTGCGGGTAGAGAACTTCGCCTGTAATTTTTCCTTTGTAAGCGTCATGGTTGTAATCGTGTCTACTCAGACCCTCGCTCTTCGCATTGCATGCCAGTCGCGCGAAAAGGGCCTGTAGTATCAGGCATAGCCGTTCTACACTAGTGCAGCTGTCAGTTCAATCCCGCCTTTGTAAAACCATCGAAAAAACGAGTTGGCTTTAGCCGGGAAAAAGCTGCTGTCAACAGAAACAGCTTTTATTCGGACTCCGGCTTCTAAGGCAGGTATCCGCGGGGATTAGGTCAGTATGAGCAGCCGGAAAGAGGCTGATATCTAAGGGCCTTTGGTCTGAATAATGTAAAGGCCGCAGTCGTCCTTGGAGGCAGAGGATGCATGTACTACCGCAGGTATAGCACCTTTGCCATTAGGGTAAATTTTTTGGAGTAGCAAGTAGAAAAGGGGAGCTAGCAGGGACCTCTCAAGCTGAGGCAGGCCGACCACTTCGCCAGGGGTGTAATCGCCCAAAAAGAAAGCGAGTGGAGCTTCTTCTACCGTATTCGTGCTCTCCTGAAACAGCCTCTTAGGCAGGTTATTTGCCTGTACAGTGGCAGGTAGGGCAATTGTCAGCACGCCGCATAACAGGATTGTCAGCAATACGTTCAGCTTTTTTAGCACCTGCGCAACTGTAGTTTTCATCTTAACAAAGGAAAAGTGTAGAGCCCACTAATGCAACAGGGAGGTCACATAAATTTTTCGGGAGGCAACAGGCTGATCCCGGCATATTTAGCCAGGCATCCTGAATAGCAAGATGCAGACAGGGGATCGATGCTAGGACTAAAGTGCAACCCGCTTCGCCCATACAAAAACAAAGATCCGCAGCCTATAACTTGCTAAGGCTAGAGGCTACCATCCCGCTTTGGTTCTCAGTTTAGAACCTTTTTCTCAGAAGACGCTTCAGATTCTTTGCGCTGGTTTTTACGGAACCACCAGTACATGGGAATGCCCGTCAGGATCAGCGCCATGCCAATGGCTGCCTCCCGGGGGCGGACCATGATCGTGTTTAGGAAGAGGGCGGCACAGAAGAGGACCATGATGGCAGGCACCACCGGGTAGCCCCATACCTTATAGGGTCTGACGGCGTTGGGCATTTTTCTTCGCAGGATGAATACACCCAGTGTGGTAGACCCATAAAAGATGAAAACGGCAAAAATAATCATGTCCGTGAGTTGGTCGAACGTACCGGAGAGTACCAGCAGACAGGCCCAGATACACTGATAGCGGAGCGAGTTAGCAGGAGCCTGCGCCTGGTTAAGGTCTGCCGCCTTCCGGAAGAAGAGCCCTTCTCGTGCCATAGCGAAGTAGGTGCGACAGCTTGCCAGCACAGTGGCATTGGTACAGCCAAAGGTCGTGATCAGGATCAGGATGGAAATGAACACGGTGCCGCCATAGCCCCAGAAACTCTTCACAGCCTCTACAGCCGCAATCTTGTTTCCGGCTGCATGAATTTGTTCCAGCACCGAGACAGGAAGCAGGGACAGGTAGGTCATGTTCACGAGCAGGTAAATGCCGATCACCGTCAGCACCCCGATGGTTATACCCCTCGGAATGTTTTGCTTTGCGTTTTTGACCTCACCGCCCAAAAAGCCGATGGCTGCCCAGCCCTGGTAGGCCCAGAACGCAGAGAGCATGGCTGTGAAGACGGCGCTGAAAGTGACAGGAGAATTGGAGACGGACGAAACTGAGAAGCTTTCCCCGATATTTGACTGGCTGCTGGAGAGCCCGAAAAGCACAATGATACCGATTCCGGTGAAGACAAGCAGCAGGATGGCTGTGCTGAGCCAGGCCCCGGTCCGAACGCCCTTCATGTTCACCCAGGTTAGGAGGACGATCAGCAAGATGGCAACTAGCTTGATGTTGAAGTCGGCAAATGGGTAGAAAATACCACTAATCGTGAAGTCGGATAACCCTTCGAGCATAGGGGGTAGGGGCACAATGCTATGGAGCGACTGCGCAAAGACATACGACAAAGAAGAGATCGCCGCCGTCTGGATGACCGTGAACAGTGACCACCCGTAAATGAAGGCGAAGAAACGGTTGTAGATTTTCTTGTAATAGGCGTATTCCCCACCCGTATCGGCCAGCAGACCGGCTACCTCCGCGTTGCAGAGCGCGCCAAACAAAGAGATAACGCCGGCCAGCAGCCAGCAGATCAGCACCCACTCAGCCGAGTGCAACTCAGCAGCCATCGGTGCCACCTTTTTGTACACGCCGGACCCAATGATGTTTCCAATCACGACTACGATCACCAGGCGCAGGCCCAGTGAGCGGTCCAGTTCACGCTGTATCCCCATGCGTTCTATTTTCTGCTGGTCTCTTAGAAATGATTATAAAAGCAAACCACAATGTAAGCTGGAAAAATAATATTTCATACTATTTTATCCATAGCAGTAAAATTCGAATATCTGATGCTATTCAGGGTGAGCCTATGGCAATAGGGTGCTGTGCTAAGTTGTTGGCTATTTTGATGTTAAGCAGCTAATCACGGAGCGTTTTTCTAATCTTATTTACCGCTGCCGTAAATCTATACACCCTTGGCCATGCACTTGCCCGTCTACTTGTTTATTAGCAAAAGCTGCATTGTTCCCGGTGATCATGCGTTCCTCCAGGCCAGGGTCCCAGTTCAACTGAAGCAGGCGCAAGCTGCTTTCCGGGTATACTATCCAGTGCATGGAGGTATAGGGCGCGCGCCTTTTTTCAGCCAGAACAAGGCGGGTCTGCAGAATGGACATTGAGTGAGCGTGCCTGACGACTTCAGGGGGTATGATTCTTTATCCCGATTAAGTTAAAAGCCATCCTACTTTTATCGTCCAGAGCGGTTGTGGAGCGTCCTACTCTTTTAGCGTCTAGCTCAGGCCTCTTAACTTTTTGTAAAAACCATCACTGTAGGTATCGCTGATCGGGATGATCTGATCGGCGATTCTGATCCTGTTCTTCTCGATGTGGTCAATCTTGTCGAGGGCCACCAGGTAGGAGCGGTGCACCCGGGCAAATTCCCCGGCAGGCAGCAGTTCTTCAAGTTTCGCAAAGCTCAGGAGCGTCATCATCTTCTCCCTGGCTGTGTGGATGCGCAGGTAGTCTTTCATGCCTTCCACGTATAGGATGTCGCGGGTCGCCAGCTTCTGGATGCGATGGCCTACTTTCAGGAAGAGGTATTCCTGCTCATGCATGGACGCTGGGTTTGTTTCTTTTTTTTCAGGCAGCTGCATGGGGCTTTGTTCCTGGTACAGGCGCAGCACGCCTTTGTAGAACCTTTCAAAAGAAAAAGGCTTTACCAGGTAGTCTTTCACTTCCAGTTCAAAGGCTTTCAGGGCATACTGATCGTAGGCCGTGGTCAGGATAATCATCGGCCTGGGGTTCAGCATCGGGATGAAACTAAGCCCGTCCAGGTCCGGCATGTTGATGTCCAGGAAAAGCAGGTCCGGCTTATCTTCCTTCAGTTGAGCCGCCGCTTCCAGGGGGCTCATAAAGGTGCCTTTCAGCTCCAGGAAAGGGACTTTCGCTACATACTCTTCCAGTATCTCCTGCGCCAGATGCTCGTCATCAATTATATAGCAAGTGAGTTTCTCCTTCATGAACCTGTAATGGAAGACCGTTGATGATTAAAGTTACTGTAAATGTTTCACCCGAGTTATGGATTTCCAGGCTGTGTTGATCCGGATACAGCAAGGTCAGTCTTTTCCGCACATTGGGGAGCCCGATGCCGCCAGGTTCTTCCAGGGCATGCGCCGGGCTTTTATTGACCGGGTTCCGCAGACGGAAGATAAGCCTGTTCTCTTGTATGGTGACGCGCACCTGGATAGCACCGGGCTCCAGTCGGGCCGGGCTGTGTTTGTAGGCATTCTCCAGCAGATGGATGTACAACAGGGGGGCAATGTGGCAGGAGGCTGTGTCTCCCTCAAGGGCCAGGTCCACCACAGGGCTCTTCTTATAGCGAAGCTGCTGCAAACCCACATAATCCTGCAGGTACTTCATCTCCCTGGAAAGCGGCACCGTGGGGGCATTGGATTCATAGATCATGTAGCGCATTAAGGAAGCCAGACGCAGAACGGCCTCCGGTGCTGCCGGCGCCTGTTTGTACACCAGGGTATGAATGTTGTTGAGCGTATTGAATAAAAAGTGCGGATTGATCTGTGATTTCAAATAGTGTAACTCGGCCTGGACGGCCTGTTTTTCCAGCTGTTCTTTCCGAATGGTATTCAGCACGAGGTTCTCTGTTACCCGGGCAAGCCAGCTGAGAAAGAGGAAAGCCGGCACAATGGTCACAAGGGCCATGGTATAGTAGCCGAGGAAGGGATCCCAGTTATCCTGCTTGTAGTAATGCGTCAGCAGAAACAGGAAAGGTCCGGTGAAGATGATGGCTGCCAGCCACTTAAAATAGGCACCGCGCTTTCCTTTACCTGCATAGCGGGTCAGGAGAAAAAAATGACTGTAAAAAACATACAGGCATGTCAGGATGAACCCGATGGTCAAGGGAAACCAGTTGGAATCGTCCTGACTTAGCTGGAGGGCTACCAGCAGGCTAAACAGAATCCAGAGACCGAGGTGGATCAGCGTAAATACCTTCTTAATTCTATTCATAATCCAAAGATATCTTTTCCTGTTATTTCCTGATGACCTACTCGGCCACTGCCCTGTCCCGATCTACGAAACCGCCTGTTGACTCTGCCAGTGCTTTGGCGGAAGTTAGCGTCCCTTGGCAGATTACTTTACGCAGGTCATATATCGCTTTTTGCCTTCCCATTCCAAGCTGTTTCCTTTATTCAGAAATGAAGGGGTGGCCTCTGTAGAGGGGCTTTGCTCTTGAAAATAAACACTTCAAATCAGAACGATGGAAAATCAGCAGATCAGCCTCTCAATCCGCAATGTCTCGAAGACCTATGCAAACGGGGTGCAGGCCCTACGTAACGTTTACCTGGATATCCCGGCAGGTATGTACGGGCTACTGGGTCCTAACGGTGCAGGCAAATCAACCCTCATGCGCACGCTGGCAACCCTCCAGGAGCCTGACAGTGGCCAGGTGTTTCTGGGGGGAATCGATGTCTTGAAGCAAAAAGAAGAGGTGCGCCAGACGCTGGGATACCTCCCGCAGGAATTTGGAGTTTACCCCGGGGTGAGGACGGAAGATCTGCTGGATTATTTCGCCGTACTCAAGGGCATCACTAGCCGGGCTTCCAGAAGAGAAGTGGTAGCCGCCCTGCTGAAACAAACCAATCTCTGGGAGGTACGCAGCCAAAAGCTCGGCGGCTTTTCCGGGGGGATGCGGCAGCGCTTCGGGGTGGCGGTGGCCTTGCTGGGAAATCCGAAGCTGCTGATCGTGGATGAACCCACGGCAGGCCTGGACCCAGCCGAGCGGGTTCGCTTTCTCAACCTGTTGAGCGAGCTGGGGGAGAACAGCGTGGTGCTGCTCTCTACCCACATTGTGGAGGATGTCTCGGAACTATGCACCCACATGGCTATCATCAACAAAGGGCTAATCCTGCAGGATGCCGCACCAATGCATGCAGTAAGGGAGCTGCAGGGGAGGATCTGGCGGTGTGTTGCTGAGAAAGGCTCGTTGCCGTCCCTGGAGCAGGAACATCAAGTGATCTCTACCAAGCTGCTGGGCGGTCGGACGGTGGCCCACGTTTACAGCGAAGAAGATCCCGGCAAGGGCTTCGAACTGGTGCAGCCCGACTTGGAAGATGTCTACTTCACCGCCATGGCAGGATATCATCATAAGCAGGAGCTGCCACAGGTAGGGGAGGTGCAGTCATGATACGCTGGAAAATCTTTTGCTTTGAGTTCGCCTACCTGGTCAGGCGCACCTTCACCTGGCTCTGCCTCGCTCTTCTGCTTGCCTTTACCTTTGGCATGAACCAGGTCATCTCCCCCGGCGACGGCGTCTACCCAAACAATACTTTCCTTGTCACGGCCCTTACCGTGCTCGGCGGCCTGCTCTGGCTGATGATGGGAGCTTCCATAGCCGGCCAGGCAGCAGCCCGGGACGCGCAGGCACGTATTCATCCCCTGATCTATACCACGCCTGTCTCCAAGCTTGACTACCTGGGTGGAAAGTTTCTGGCAGCCTTGGCAGTGAATGCATTGCTAGTCCTTTCCTTGCCGGTCGGCATACTCCTTTTCTTTTACCTGCCGGGTAGGGAGCATGGCGAACTGCTGCCTTTCAGGCCATGGGTATACCTGAATGTGTATTTCCTGATTGCCTTGCCGACAGTCTTTGTAGCAACCGCCCTGCAGTTCACCTTTGCAGCGCTTAGCCACCGGGTGATGACAAGTTACCTGGCCAGCCTGCTGCTAGCCATTTTCCCACAGCTCATCGCCATGTCGGCGGCAACGCTCCTTGGGAACTGGAGCTGGGCCGCCTTATTGGACCCGATAGGGGTTGCCGGCATTGTAGGCGGCGAAATGCAAACATGGACTGCACCCGATAAGAATACACGCCTGATGGCGCTGGAAGGAGTCTTCCTGCTGAACCGCATCTGCTGGCTTGCCGCCGCCGCAGGGATTCTGTGGCTTGCCTACCGCCGCTACGGTTTTGTTCATCCTGTAACCAACAGCCGGTGGCCTCGCCTTAAACGGCGTTCCAAAGCGCAGACCGAAGCGCCTGCTAAGGGAGCTACAGGTGGAGCAGCCTCCATTACTGTGCCACAGGTGCAGCGAAGCTTCGGCTTTGCCACCCGGTTCTGGCAGCTTCTGGCAATGACGAGGGCATCTTTTGGGATGATAGCCAGAAACCCTGTAGGGCTTACACTGGTGGGCGCCATTGCCCTGGCTTCGGCTGTCTTCGGCGCCTTCATTATGAAGGAAAACGGGGTTCCGCTGCTCTCGACCACCCAGCAGGTGATCGGCTGTCTGGCTGCTCCCGTAGGCAACGTCTCCTCGCCCTGGGTGGTGATCCCGCTGCTCATCCTCTACTTCGCGGGCGAGCTGGTGTGGCGTGAGCGGGATGCCGGTCTGGGGGATGTGGCGGATGCTGCACCGGTACCGGATTGGGTCCTTTTCATGGGCAAGTTCATGGGCCTCGGGCTCATTATCCTGGCCTGGCTGGGGTTGCTCATGACCGGCGGCATCGGGATGCAGTTCATCTTGGGCTACGATAAGTTAGAGCCAGGCCTATACGTGAAGGCGCTATTCGGACTTCAACTCATAGACTACCTGCTCTTTGCCCTGCTTGCCCTGGTGGTGCACGTCGTGGTGAATCAAAAACACATCGCTTATCTGGTGTTGCTCTTCGTATTTTGCTTTATGGCCTTTCCTTCCAGGTTTGGCGTCGAGCACCCTCTGCTCATCTATGGAGCGGACCCGGGATGGTGGTACACCGACATGCGTGGTTTCGGACCAACGCTGGGGCCGTGGCTGTGGTTTAAACTGTACTGGACTGCCTGGGCCTTACTGCTTTTAGTGGGGGGAAGGCTGCTGTGGGTACGGGGAAGGGAGCAAAGCCTGAAACACCGTCTTAGGGTAGCACCGCGACGCATCAAGCGCTCCACTGTTTGGGTGACCGTGATCGGTACAGGGCTCCTGCTGACTACGGGGAGCTTCATCTTTTACAATACGAATGTGCTGAACGCGTACCACACAGAGGCTGACGGCCTGGAATGGGAGGCTGAATACGAGCGGCGCTACGGCCGCTACAACCAGTCGCCCCAACCCCAACTGACGGCTACGAAACTACAAGTCGAGCTGTATCCTGACCAGCAGGAAGTGGAGATACGAGGAGCCTATACGCTGGTGAATAAGACCACCGCCGCCTTAGACACCATCCAGCTGGGAAGCGAACCGGGAGCTGCGTTTGGAGAGGTACGCTTTAACCGGCCGGCTGCCGGGGTGCTGACTGACAGCGCATTCGGTTTCCGCCTATACGCCCTGAAAGCTCCACTGCAGCCCGGTGATTCGCTGCAGGTAGATTTTGTGGTGCACCACAAACAAAATGGTTTCCGTCACAGGAACACAAAGCCCTTGGTAGTGGCGAACGGTACCTTCTTTACAAACTACGACCTGCTCCCTGCCATCGGCTACCAACGCTTCCGGGAAATCCAAGACGCGTATATCCGGAAAAATCATCAGCTGGCTGCACGCCCTGTATTGCCTTCTCTTTATGAGCATGAAGCACGCAGGAAGCCTTTCAGTGCAGATCAGACGACCTTCGAAGCCATTGTCGGAACCGCAAAGGGTGAAGTAGCCGTTGCGCCGGGTGTACTGCACAGTACCTGGGAAAAAGATGGTCGTCGCTATTTCCACTATAAAACGAATGCTTCGATCGGGGGGGAGTACGCCATCCTGTCGGCAAACTATCAAGTGAAGGAAAGCAGGTGGAAGGATGTGACGATCAGGATTTATCATCATCCCAGCCATGATCAGAACATCGAACGCATGCTCCGGAGCGTGAAAGCTTCACTGGCTTATTATACAGCGCAGTTTGGCCCTTACCCGTTTGAATCCTTCACGCTGGTAGAGGGTGCCGGGCCTGGGGGAGGGGCAAGTGCAGATGCGGGCATTGTATATTTCGGAGAGCAGTATGCCATTCTAAATCCCGATGACAGTCCCGGTGGCTTTGACTTGCCTTATTATATTATGGCGCATGAAATGGCGCACCAGTGGTGGGGCTTGGCCAGGTTAACACCTGCCTACGTAGAAGGGGCCGGTGTGCTGATCGAAAGCCTTTCCGTGTATTCCGGCATGCAGGTGCTGGAAAAGGACTATGGGGATCACCATTTACAGCAATACGTGGACTACCTGCATGCCTCATACGCGATGCCCCGCTCCCTGGTCTCCGCTTCCCTGCTTCAGGCCAATGAGGAGTTTTTATATTATAAAAAGGGTGGTCTCGCCCTGTATGCCCTGAGTAAGTACATCGGGAAAGAGAAAGTCAACGGGGCGCTACGGAGTCTGCTCCAAAAACGCACGACTGGCGAACTGCCCCTGCCCACCACGTTGGATCTCTACCAGGAGCTTCAGCAGGCAACCCCCGACTCATTGCATTACCTCTTAACCGACCTGTTCAAGGAGAACACGTATTGGCGCCTCAAAACCAAACAGTTTGTGGCAGAGGAGTCGAAGTCGGGCGACTGGAGGGTAACCCTGAAGATACAGGCGCAAAAGGTGGTCGTGGACAGTGCGGGCAATGAAGAGGAGGTGCCCATGCATGACTGGCTGGAAGTCGGTCTGTATGAAGAAGGCAAGGGACTGAGCGAGCCACTCTACCTGCGGATGCACCGCGTCCGGTCCGGTGAGCAGCTTATAAAAATGACCGTGCCACGAAAGCCCGAAAGCGGTGGGATTGACCCAAACAAGCTGATGATTGACCTGCGGCTGGATGATAATATGAGGCAAGAGGGCGACTAATCCTATGCCGGCACAGTCCCATTTCGTGTTGTGGCTTTTAGCTGATAAGACCCCCAGTCTCTAATTTTCAATGAGCTAAAAGGGGGCACAGGAGTTGGACAGGCCAGGCCCATGCGCTGTATTCTGATGTTGGAGCTCATGGCTATTAAGAGCAGCTAGCGTTAATTAAGTATTGTTAGTGTTAAATAAGTCAAATGATCTCCCCCGTTTTCAGTAGTGGGGTACAAATAGGGTATTTTTGGTACAAACGAGGTACAACGATAGTATAAATATAAGGCTATTGTTTTTGATGCACAAAGAGGAGGGGTGCGAAAAAGCCTGATTATCAGCGATAATAAGGCTTTTGTTTGAATGTGATATTGTGTTATTTTGAGATGCTATTTGCCGATGCAGAACTTCGTAAAGATGTTATCCAGCAAGTCATCCGTTGTGATTTCCCCCGTGATCTGGCCAAGGCTGTAGAGCGCCCGGCGGATATCGGCCGCCACCAGGTCGCCGCTCATGCCCAGGGCGAGACCGTTTAGCACATCGTCCAGCGCTTCATAGGTTTTGTTCAGGCTGTCGACGTGGCGAAGGTTGGTCACAATGGTTTGCTGCTGGGTGTTGAGCTTGCCCAGGTTCACCTTTTCTACCAGCGCCTGTTTTAGATCTTCCAGGTGTGCACCTTCTGCTGCAGAAATCTGTACCAGGCCTGCTATACCTGCAAATTCAGCCAGTTGCTCAGGTATAGCCTGGTCTATTTTGTTGGCGACAGCAAGCAAAGGCAGCTTCTTCGGGTTAAGCTCTTCCAACTCAGCTTGTAACTCTTCCGTCGTGGTGGTGGTGATGTCGAAGAGGTAAATGATGAGCGACGACTGGCTCAGCTTCTGCAGCGTGCGTTCCACCCCGATGGCCTCTACCTTGTCGGTGGTTTCGCGCAGACCGGCCGTGTCGATAAAGCGGAACGTTATGCCTCCGATGTTGATCTCGTCTTCGATGAAGTCGCGGGTGGTGCCCGGTACATCCGACACGATGGCTTTCTCCTCGTTGAGCAGCTTGTTGAGCAAGGTGGATTTACCGGCGTTTGGTTTGCCGACGATCACGGTTGGGACGCCGTTTTTGATCACATTGCCCAGCTCAAATGACTTAAGCAGTTCGCGTATGATCTGCTGTATGTTCAGGATCAGAGAGCGTAGTTGCTCACGGTCAGCGAATTCTACATCTTCTTCACCGAAATCTAATTCGAGCTCGATCATGGAAGCGAAGTGCACTAGCTCAGCCCGCAGCCGCTTGATCTCCTGTGAAAAACCACCGCGCATCTGCTTCATGGCTACTTCGTGCGAAAGGGCAGAGTCAGAAGCGATCAGGTCGGCCACGGCCTCGGCCTGGGCCAGGTCAAACTGCCCGTTCAGGAAGGCGCGTTTTGTAAACTCTCCGGCATTGGCCAGGCGTGCGCCTTTTTTCAGAAGCAGCTGCATGATCTGCTGCACAATAAAATCGGAGCCGTGACAGGAGATCTCTACCACGTTCTCTTTGGTATAGGAGTGGGGCGCCACGAACAGGGAAACCAGCACTTCGTCAATGATCTTGTCTCCGTCGCGCAAGGTGCCGAAATGAATGGTATGGCTGGCCTGCTCGGTCAGGTCCTTACCTTTGAAAACAGCGTTCGTAATGGTGATGGCCTCCGGACCGGAGAGACGAATGACTGAAATGGCGCCTGTGCCGGATGCCGTGGCAACCGCTGCAATGGTATCGGTATGTAAGAACTGATGAATCAAGGTAATATGAATAATATATAATGATTAGTGACTAATGATTAATTAGCGATGCTTTTGTAAAATTACTCATTAATCATTATTAATTCCTTTTCGCGTACTCTTCCCAGGTTTTGGACTTGTGATGATTGTCCCCGAAATAGGTAAGGATCTTGTGGAAAGTCGGTGCATCGAGGTAGCCGGGAACAGGTGTGAGCATGTTGAACTTCTCATCCAGGTATACGGTGGTCGGATAACTCATCTGCCCCTGCAGCAGGGCAATGGCCAGTTCGTGCGCCCTGTATTGCTCCTTGTAGGTATAGGTATGGCCATTGAGTGTGATCGGCGTTTTACCCTCGGCATCCAGCTTCACCGCATAGTAGTTTTTGTTGATATAGGCTACCACAGCCGGGTCTGTAAAGGTAGACTTGTCCATTCTCTTGCACCAGCCGCACCAGTCTGTGTACACGTCAATTACCACCTTGCGGGGCTGCTTTTTAATCTTTTCAGCAGCTTCCTCTATGCCGATCCAATTGATTTTACCTACCTTCTGAGTTACGGCTTCTTTAGGATCCGCACTACGCCAGGTATAGCCAGAGGCTATAAGCACGAGTGCAAGCAAAGAAAACAGGACTATTTTTTGAGGCATGGCAGGTATCTTTCGATCTAAACGCTTAAAGAAACACTTTCAATACAATTTAATAAGAAGCTTATTATTCAGTTTAATGGCTGATCGTTTGCACGCGTTTTTGACTGCGCAATTTGCCGTGCGTAGGCGAGAAAAGAAATGCCAGCAGAAACTCTATACCTGTCACGGTTGCGATGGCTCCGGCAATAGATCCATCCAGCCATACAGCCAGGTAGTAGCCGGCAAACGAAGCGATGATTCCCAGGAGGACCGATAAGCCCAGCATGGATTTGAAATCGTCGGTAAGCAGGTAGGCCGTGGCTGGGGGCGCAACCAGAAAGGCCACCACCAGAATAGCCCCCACTGACTCGAAGGAAGCCACCGTCGTGAGTGATACCGCACCCATCAGTAGGTAGTACCAGAGTGTAGTAGAGATGCCGATGGCTGCTGCAAAAGCTGGATCGAAGGTAGTCAGGAAAAGCTCCTTATACCCCAGCACCACGAAAGCGCCGATCAGCAGCGTCACCACCGCCAGCATCCATACCGTACGGGGACCAAGGCTCAGCCCGCCTTCGGTTATGATGAGGTCGAGCGGCACGTAGGCAATTTCGCCATACAATACGCAGTCCTGGTCCAGGTCCACCTGACCGGCAAACACGGAAATAAGGATGATGCCGATGGCAAAGAGCCAGGTAAAAGTTACCCCAATGGCCGCGTCGGCTTGCACCCGCGCGAAACGGTGAAAGAACTCGATCAGGAAAGTGGTGAGCACCCCCAGCAGTCCGGCGCCAATCAGCATCGGAACCGTGTCGCGCGAACCGGTGAACATAAAGGCAATCACAATGCCTGGAAGCACCGCATGCGAAATGGCATCACCTACCATGGCCATACGCCGCAGTATCAGGAAACAACCCAACAAACTGCAGCAGGTTGCCACCAAACTTCCCGTCAATATGATCCAGAATGCGTTCATTTTTTTTGAGTAAGTGAGTTAGTGATTGAGTGATTATTTCTGAGTTGAAGTTCGGAATTAAAACTACCTGCGATTCCTGGACACGATCTAAGATGGGGTTAGATCACGCAAAATCTCACTAATCATCATTTTCCCAGTTGTGTAACTCTATTTCCTTTCAATTTCGTCGCTTTTAATAACATTACTTCTTTAAATCTCAAATGCTCACCTTCCCCAATCACTCATCCACTAATTCACTCATTCACTCATTTGCTAACTTTCCTAGGGTATTCTTGCGCTGTGTGGGTCCAGATCCGGGTAGTTGAGCTCCTCGATCAATCGTTGCTCCAGTTCAGGGGTGATGATGTGTTCGATGGTTTCGGCGTCTTCGTGTACGTGGTCGGAGGCCAGGTTCAGGTATTGTGTCAGGTATAGCTCCCATAGACGATGGAGGCGCACCACCCGGCGGCCACGTTTTTCGCCTTCCGGAGTCAGCAGCCAGCGACTTTCTACTTTTTGAAGGTAACCTTGCCGTCTGAGCTTTCGCAACCCAGTTAGCGCTTCCTTTTTGGGAATGTTGCGCCGTTCAAGTAATTCCTCCAGACTGCGGGCGCTACCGTAGTCCTGTCGGAGTTCGCCTAACTGGTAAAGCAACTTAAGCAGGTTTTCTTCCAGAATGCGTGTTTTGTTACGTCGTTGTCGCATGATGCGGGCCACCCAACCACGACCAGGCGCCAGGGCAAAAGACAAAATTGCGATCATCGACACGATCAGTACAATCCAGGGACCGGTTGGCATGGAAGGGGCGGTGTAGGAAACGAAGGCGCCTGCTATACCTGAAAAAGCACCAATCAAGGCAGCAAGCACTAACATCACCTTCAAGTTTTCGGTCCAGAAGCGAGCCGCCGCAGCCGGTGTGATGAGCATGGCCGCCATCAGCACAACGCCCACCGCCTGTATACCTACCACGACGGCAAAAACCGTGAGGGTAGTCAGTAATAACTCGAGTCCACGCACCGGAAAGCCAATGGTGCGGGCATAGGCCTGATCAAAACAGAGCAACGTGAGTTCTTTGTAAAACACCACCACAGCCACGAGAAGCAACACGGCCACCACGCCAAAAGCGATCAGATCTTCTCCGATCAACGAAGCTGCACTGCCGAACAGAAATTTGTCGAGGCCGCTCTGGGCGGCATTACCAGTCTGCTGGATAGCGGTGAGCATCAGAATACCGATACCGAAAAACACGGAAAGCACCAACCCGATGGCCGTATCTTCTTTGACGCGGGAACGGGACGTGATGTAATCGATCACCAACAGTGATAGCCAACCCGTTACAAAGGCTCCAATCAACAGAATAAAAGGGTTTTTTGTGCCTGATAGCATGAAAGCCAGACAGACACCCGGCAACACGGAATGAGCGACTGCATCGCCGACCAGCGCCCGCTTGCGCAGCAGCGTAAAGCAGCCCACTACCGCCGAACTGGCAGCCAGCAGCACCGAGCCCAACGTCACGTACCGTATGTTGGCATCCGTAAACGAGAAAAACTCTATGAAGTCCTGCATCTTTTAGATGGTTAAATTGCTGATGGCTAAATTGTTAGTAGGTTGGTGGTTAAATTATTGATGGTTAAATAGTTAATTGTTGTATATAGTGATGTTGCTTTAGGTAATATAGCCTTCAATACGAAACTTATACCGACAAATAGGTATCCCCGGAAATCCCCTCCTTGGAGAGGCAGGGGTGGTTTAATCGTGCACTAAACAATTTAACCTTCAACAATTTAACAATTCAACTCTTCTCCCTCGCCGGAAACTCTTGTTTCCTCAGCAGGTCGCCCACTTTGCTGAGCAGGGTGAGCTTGCCGCCGTAGGTTTGTTCCAAAAGCTCCTGGTTCAGTACCTGGTCGGTTGGTCCGGAGGCCACCAGGCGCATGTTGAGTAGCACCACCCAGTCGAAGTACTCGGAGGCGGACTGCAGGTCGTGGTGTACCACGATCACGGTTTTGCCCTGGTCGCGCATCAGTCGAAGCAGCTGGATGATGGCGGTTTCGGTGGCGATGTCGACACCGGCGAAGGGCTCGTCCATGAAATAGACATCGGCATTCTGGGCCAGTGCCCGGGCCAGGAAAACGCGCTGCTGCTGTCCGCCGGAAAGCTGCGAGATCTGTCGGTTAGCGTAGCTTTGCATGCCTACTTTTTCGAGGGCTTCCATGGCGGCGTCCTTGTCGGCTTTGCGCGGGCGTTTGAACAAACCCAACTGGCCATACCTGCCCATCAGCACCACATCAAACACCGAAGCCGGAAAATCCCAGTCCACCGACTCGCGCTGGGGCACATAGCTGATGCGGCTGTATACCTGCTTGAGCGGTTGGTCGAAGATGCGCACGTAGCCGCTACTTACTGGTAGCAGGTTCATCATCGCCTTAATCAGGGTAGACTTTCCTGCGCCGTTCGGACCGATCACACCCACCAGCGCACCGGCAGGCAGCGTCAGGTCGATGCCCCACAACACGGGCTTGCGGTCGTAACTCACCGTCAGGTCGTGTACTTCTACTACCGGATTTTCTACTTGAAGTATCATATGTTAGTCTTCTTATTTTAAAGAAGTTACAATCGTGTTTGTGTTATACCTGACCATGCCGGTATAAGTGCCTTCGGGGGTACCCACTTCTCCCATGGCATCAGAGAAAAGCGTGCCGCCTATCTCGATGGTATGACCGCGTTTCCGGCATCCTTGTACTACTGCTTCAATGGCCTTTGGCGAAACAGATGACTCAACAAAAACGGCCTTGATCTTGTTTGCGACAATGAATTTGACGAGCGAAGAAACATCCTGTAAACCAAACTCCGATAGGGTAGAGATGCCCTGCAGACCACGTACCTCGATGCCGTAAGCGTTACCGTAATAACCGAATGCATCGTGCGCCGTGATCAGAATGCGTTGCTGCTCCGGTATGGAGGCAATGGCGGCTTTGGTATCGTTGTGTAGGGCTGAGAGCTCGCGCAAGTAGGCGGCGGTTTGCTCCTGGTACAGGGCCGTATGCTGCGGGTCTTTTTTCTGCAGTTCGCTGCTCACGTAAATGACGACCTTCATCCAAAGAGAAACGTCAAACCACACATGCGGGTCGTGGCTGTCGGAGTAATCGGCCGACTGGAGCAGGTCCGTTTCAGGTATACCCGCTGTAGCAGGCACCACCGTTTTGTAACGGCTCAGCTTTTCCAGCACTTCGCCCATTTTCCCCTCCAGGTGCAGCCCATTATAAATGATCACATCCGCTTCCGTCAGTTTGTTCAGGTCGCCCTGCGTCGCTTTGTAAAGATGCGGATCCACGCCGGATCCCATAATTGCCTCCACATCGGCGGCATTGCCTACTATGTGCGCAACGGCATCCTTTAGCATACCTGTTGTGGTGACGATGCGCATTCGCTTCCCGGCAGGTATTTCGCCCCGGCTGTCAACCTGGGTACAGGCGGTGCCGAGCAACAGCGTGAACATAAAGCCCAGAAAAAAAACAACTACTTTCATACTAGGCAGACAGGAAAATATTACGCGCAACCTCCCCAGATACCACCAGATTTTTTTTGTTTTCCAGGTTGATCTCTAGAGAGTTGTCGTAGGGTATTTTGTCTATTACTTTAATCTTGGCTCCCAGGAATATCCCCATTTTATCGAGGTACTGCAGGAAGAGCGGCTGCGAGTCGTTGACGCCGACTACTGTGCCGGAACCGTTTACTTCCAGCTCTGCCAACAGACGCTGTTGTTTGGTATTCATCTTGCCATCTTCCGAAGGGATCGGATCGCCGTGGGGGTCGAACTTCGGATAGCCCAGAAACTCGTCGAGCCGCCGGATCAGTAGATCGGAGTTGATGTGTTCTAGTTCCTCCGCCACGTCATGCACCTCGTCCCAATTAAACTTGAGCTTCTCGACCAGAAATACTTCCCACAGCCTGTGTTTCCGGATGATCTGCAGGGCTACCCGCTCACCAGTCTCCGTTAGCGTAACGCCCCGGTACTTGACGTAGTCGGCTATACCTTTGGCGCCCAGTTTGCGCAGCATGTCGGTCACAGAAGCCGCCTTGGTGTCCAGTGCTTCGGCAATGGCATTGGTGTTCACCTCACGGGTGCCCCCCTCAGAAAGCTTGTAAATCGCCTTGATGTAATTCTCTTCAGTAAAACTGTGCACTTTTTTAATTGAGTGAGTGAGCGAATGAGTGATTGAGCGGGTTGGTAAATGAGTGGATTGTTAAATTGTTGAGATTCATAATTGATAATTCACAAATGAGGTACAGCTCATCTACTAATCACTCATTCGCTAACGCACTCAATCACTCCATATAAAATTACCATCTGATCAGCGCGGAGGCCCAGGTAAAGCCTGAGCCGAAAGCTGCCATACATACCAGGTCACCTTCTTTGATGCGGCCTTCCTGCACGGCTTCGCTCAGGGCAATTGGTACGGAGGCAGCTGTCGTGTTGCCATACTTGTGGATGTTGCTCATCACCTTTTCGTCTGGCAAGCCCATTTTCTGCTGAATGTATGAGGTGATGCGCAGGTTAGCCTGGTGCGGTATAAGCATGTCAACATCAGATGCTTTATAGCCATTTTTGTTAAGTGCTTCTTCAATCACTTCTGGGAAACGTGTCACGGCGTGTTTGAATACTTGATTGCCGTTCATGTAAGGGTAAACGGTGCCTTCATCGATCATTTCGTGTGTCAGGCGGTCCTTTTTGGTGCTACCCGGATCGATCACAGCCAACTCCTCAGCAAACTCACCGTCGGCATGCAGGTGTGTGGACAGTATACCTTGTCCTTCCTTCTCAGCAGGGGTGAGCACCACTGCCCCGGCGCCATCGCCGAAGATTACAGACACGTTGCGTCCACGGGTGGAGAAGTCAAGGCCATTGGAGTGAATTTCGGAACCAACCACCAGGATGTTGTTGTACATACCGGTTTTGATGAACTGATCGGCCACCGAAAGCGCATATACAAAGCCGGAGCACTGGTTTCGCACGTCAAGCGCCGGAATCTCTTTCAGGCCCATCTCACGCTGCATCAGCACACCGGAGCCCGGAAACACATAGTCAGGGCTGAGGGTGGCAAACACGATCATGTCCACGTCCTCCGGCTTTAGACCCGCCATTTCCAGCGCCTTCATGGAGGCCTTGGCACCCATGTTGGACGTCGTATCTACACCTTCCTGGAAGTAGCGACGTTCCTGTATACCTGTTCGTTCGCGGATCCATTCGTCTGAAGTCTCCATGACTTTCTCGAGGTCAAAATTGGTCACAACCTTTTCAGGCACGTAATGGCCAACGCCAGCTATCTTTGAGTTTCGCATAATATAATGTTTAGCTTTACAAATATACTGATTTCGTTTAAATTTAGATTCGTCTAAAAAATATTTTTTATGCAGTCTATACCTGTGCCAGTAGGGACATGATCGCTTTTAGTAATTCCTCCTCCTCGCTTTCCCAGTAAATGGACTCAGGTATACCTTCATTGTAGAAGCTGCTGGTGCTCAGATCTTCGTAAAGTGCCGCTGTGTTTAGTTGGCTGAAGTTGATGGATCGACCGGCATCGTTTCCCTCTACTATACCTTGCCACAAAGGGTTTTCCTGGATCAGGATCGGCAGCGCGTGGGCCATGTATTCGTAGAGTTTGGTGGGGATACAGCGGAAGGTGCTGGCATTGGGCCGGTAGGGTAGCAGGCCAATGTGGCTCTCTTGTATTTGCTGCAAAATGCTTTGATGTGGAACCAGTTTGCCGCCTCCTATCAAATCTACGAAGGGGAGCGGCTCACAAATCTTTCGTAGTTGAGTTAAGGTATGGCTATTGGCGCAGTAGCCGATGATGGTCAGTTTTGTGTCGGGTCTCACAGTCTGCAGCTGTTTGGCCAGTTCAATTGCCTCCCAAACACCGTACTCCTCCGCTATGGTGCCGCTGTAAAGTAGGCGCAGCGGGTCGGTTGCAGGCAGGTGAACAGGTATTGAGATGAAGGATTGCTGTTGGTTTGCTTTGTACTTGTTCTCCACGAAGGTATAGCGGCCCCCCAAAAAGGGAATCTCGTCCGCATAGCTGCGCTCAGCCAGTAAAAAATGATCGATGCTGCCAGCCGATAATCTTTCGATGCCACGCACTGTAGCTGCTAGCAAATGCTTTAAAGGCCGGCTATAATTATGCTGCGCTCGTAAGTTCAGACTATAGTTTTCTTGTATATCATACACGATCCGCACGCCGCTATACCTGGTTTGGTATAGCAGTGTGGGCAAGAGCAGTTCGTGTGTGCTGACAATCACCAGTTGAGGCCTGATACGTTGGAGTAAGCGGAAGTAGTCGCGCTGAGCAAACAGTCGACCAAGGCTGAGCCTTTGGAATCGGAAGATCGGGTGGAAGTGCACGCTAGCCGGTGCCCCCGAAGGTATAGGCGCTTCGTAGCCTGCTATGTGAATGCTGGCACCGGGAATTTTGCTAAGCGAGATGCCCAGCTTTTCGTAGAGCCGGGTGTCGGTTATGGGCTTTAGCAGTGAAGCCAGCAGGATTCTCTTTTCAGACATCGCCTAAATTTAATACTTTTACGCTTTGATTCTCAAAAAACGAAAATTAGCATGGCATTACAGCAGATAATAGAGCAGGCTTGGGAAAACCGTGACTTGCTGAAGGAACAGAATACGATTGAGGCGATTCGTGCCGTGATTGAAGAGCTCGACAAGGGTCGCTTGCGTGTGGCAGAGCCTGCCGGCGACGACTGGCAGGTGAATGAGTGGGTGAAGAAGGCGGTGCTGATGTATTTTCCGATTCAGGCCATGAAGACAATTGAGGTGGGTCCTTTTGAATTTCATGACAAGATAGCCCTCAAAACAAACTATGCCGAGCTGGGCGTGCGCGTCGTGCCACACGCGGTGGCCCGCTATGGTGCCTACCTTTCTAAAGGCGTGATCATGATGCCGTCTTATGTGAACATTGGCGCCTATGTGGATGAAGGAACGATGGTGGATACCTGGGCAACTGTGGGTAGCTGTGCGCAGGTGGGCAAGCATGTGCACCTGAGCGGTGGTGTTGGGCTGGGTGGCGTGCTCGAGCCGGTACAAGCAGCACCTACAATTATTGAGGACGGAGCCTTTATCGGTTCGCGCAGCATTCTGGTAGAAGGTTGCCGCATCGGCAAAGAAGCGGTGATCGGTGCAGGCGTGACGATCACGGGCAGTTCCAAGATCATCGACGTGACAGGAAGCGAGCCGAAGGAGTACAGAGGCTATGTGCCGCCGCGCGCTGTTGTTATACCTGGTTCCTATACCAAGAAGTTCCCGGCAGGCGAATTCCAGGTGCCATGCGCCCTGATCATTGGGCAACGCAAGGAAAGCACCGATCTCAAAACCTCGCTGAACGACGCACTGCGCGAGAACGCTGTAGCTGTTTAGTCTATTTACACAGCATCATTTAACGGAAAATCCCCTGCTGATCGATCGGCAGGGGATTTTCTGTTTTTAAGGTATAATCTATACCTTGGCGCTATACCTGTATCTAAGATCTATTCTAACCCCTGGAATGCAGGGCAATGCGGTTGCCTTCGGTGTCGAGGATCAGGGCCATGAAACCGATGGCTTCTGCTATCAGGGTTTTGTCCTGCAGTATTTTGCCACCTGCTTTTTCCACTCGGGTCAGCTCGTTGGCCAAGTCACCGGTCGGGGAGGAGAAGTAGACTACTGCTCCATCGACAGAGGGCTTGTATTTCTCTTCGTGCTTTACGAGTGAGCCGGAGGCACCCGGACCTTCTTCAGTCCAGGGAAACCAGGCCATTTCCTCGTCGCCCATGGTTTGGTAATGCAAGGTATAGCCGAACAAAGTTTCGTAGAAGCGGATAGCCCGAGGCATATCGGTTACCGGTATCTCGAACCAGCCAACCACATTAAAGTTCTGCGCCATCTTTATTGAACAAAATGTCTTTTCTTAAATCGATCCGCCACAACGAGTTCTTTTGTGCCGTGCGTCCAGGAGTAGAAGCCCTGTCCGGACTTAACGCCTTTGTGGCCTGCCTGCACCATGTTTACCAGCAGCGGGCACGGAGCGTACTTCGGATTGCTAAATCCGTCGTGTAGCACGTTCAGGATCGAAAGGCAAACATCCAAGCCAATAAAATCGGCGAGTTGCAGCGGTCCCATCGGGTGCGCCATACCTAGCTTCATGATCGTATCGATCTCTTCCACACCGGCCACACCTTCATATAAGGAGTAGATGGCCTCGTTGATCATTGGCATCAAAATACGGTTGGCCACAAAGCCCGGGTAGTCGTTGCACTCGGTCGGCACTTTGCCCAACTGCAGCGACATGTCCATTACCTGGCTGGTCACTTCATCGGATGTAGAGTAGCCGCGAATGATCTCGACCAGTTTCATCACCGGCACCGGGTTCATGAAGTGCATGCCGATCACTTTGTCCGGCCGGTTGGTTACCGAAGCGATTTTGGTGATAGAGATAGAGGACGTGTTACTGGCCAGAATTGCCTCTGGTTTAGCGAAGGCATCGAGGTCTCTGAAGATCTTCAGTTTCAGGTCTACGTTCTCGGTAGCCGCTTCTACCACCAGGTCAGCTTCCTGCACACCCTGTTGCATGTCGGTAAAAGTGGTGATACGGTCGAGGGTCTGGTTTTTCTGCTCTTCCGTGAGATTGCCTTTGGCGATGATGCGATCGAGGTTTTTCGTAATGGTTGCGAGCGCCTTGTTGAGTGCCTCTTCTGAAATATCGACTAAGGATACAGGGAATCCATTTTGGGCAAACACATGGGCGATTCCGTTACCCATCGTACCCGAACCAATAACTGCTATTTTCTTCATAGTGATATGCGTGTTTTAAAATTCCATTACAAAACTAACAGAAATCAGACAAACATCGGTTTTAAAAACTTTTCTCTTGTAATAATTCAATTGCAGGTGGCGGTATGCTGCTATGGTATACCTTTGTGTTACCAGGTATAGTTAATATTCTATACAAAATTATGGAAGGCAATTTTCATTTTGAAATAAGATTTGTTTTGCCTGATTATCAAATGGCTAAGGGCTTGTTTTGTTTATGTTGCAATAACGGATTTTTGCGATATTCGATCAAAGTATACAAAATAATGCGATTATATACATCCTTTAAAGTATAGGGCTCGTAAAAAGCTTAAAACAAAAAAATGCAAAGCAGATCAGCCGGTCTGTTTTGAAAGCCTGACAGACGGTTTTGCTTTCAGCGCATTGAAAAGGAGAAATTAAAACTAAAAAACTATGGGAAATTTATTGTACATCATAGCCGTCGTGCTAGTGATCTTTTGGCTGATCGGGTTCCTTGGGTTCCCTGATGCCGTAGGTGGAATCATCCACGTTCTTTTGGTGCTGGCTGTTATCGCAGTGCTGCTGCGACTAATACGAGGCGCTTAACCTATATAGCGGAACTACGTTAGATAGGGTAACAGACTATATTTTCGAAATCAAAATATTTAAAACTATGGGAAATTTATTGTATATCATAGCCGTTGTGCTGGTTATCTTTTGGCTGATCGGATTCCTTGGGTTTCCTGATGCCGTAGGCGGATTGATTCACATCTTACTGGTGATCGCCGTGATCGTGGTACTGCTACGACTCATACGGGGCTAAAACAGTTACTTTAAAAACAAAAAAGGCTGCAAAGAGATTTGCAGCCTTTTTTCGTTTATACTCAAGTGTCAAGAGCTATTTCCTGAATGGAAAGCTAAAGCCCGCTCTAATAATCGGATTAGAATAGGGCGAGGCATAGGAGTCGTTGAAATTGTAAAGCAACAAGATGTCGGCCGCTCCCCGCTCGCCAATCTGCTGTCTGTAGCCGAGGCCAGCCATCGGTATACCTACAAAGCGCTTCTTGAACTCATACACGCCTGTGTTGTAATTCATCAGCGGGAGTTCCACACTCAGCTGCTCAAACTCGGCGTGAATCAGGAAATTCTCGAAGACCTGCTGCTGTGCGAAAACACGCCCACCGTAGTTGTGCATGCGCTCTCCTCTAAAGCTCCGGTAATGGTACACACCACCTATACCTAGCCAGAACGTTTCGGTGGCCCGATAGCCCACCATAGGCAATAAGGAAATGTTGGTGTAGGTGCCAAACTGCAAACCAAAGCTGCCACCCCAGAACATGCGGTCAATCAGTGCCTGCGGCGCTTCCTCGCCCGGGCGCACCACCTGCGGGCGGATCACCTCTGGTTGTGGCTGGGGTTGTGTCGCGCGGGGCTGCCGTTGCTGCGGCTCTACCGTTGGCCGAGTGGGCAGTTCGCGTTTGCGCTTCACGGTGTCAGGTTCCACTTGGGCCATGGCCGCTGTGCTGCCCAGAAGGCAGCACAGGGTTAGTACCAGTAATTTAGAGCGATAGCGTCGCAGCATAACGTGTTCGTTTACAGGTTGTCGCTGGTATATACGCTATACCTTGGCTGTGGCATACATTTTCTTGCGCAGCTCTTTGATGTTTTCGTCCGATAGGTACTCCTCGTAACCCATGCGCTTGTCGATGATGCCGCCCGGCGTGAGCTCGATGATGCGGTTTGCAATCGTGTCTACAAACTGTAAATCGTGCGAAGAGAAGAGGATCGTGCCGTCGAAGTCGCGGAGGGAGTTGTTGAGCGCCGTGATCGACTCCAAGTCCAGGTGGTTGGTTGGCTCGTCGAACACCAGCACGTTGCCGGAATGCAGCATCATGCGGGAGAACATGCAGCGCACTTTCTCACCACCTGACAACACATTGGCCTTCTTCAGCGACTCCTCGCCTGAGAACAGCATACGGCCCAGGAAGCCGCGGATAAAGCTCTCGTCTTTCTCTACAGAGTACTGGCGCAGCCAATCCACCAGGTTCAGGTCCGTAGCGAAGAACTCCTGGTTATCTTTCGGGAAGAAGGAAGCCGTGATGGTAGTGCCCCACTTGAACTCGCCTGAATCAGGCTGCTCTTCGTTGAACAGGATCTTGAAGAAAGTAGAAGCGGCAATATCGTTACGACCGATCACTGCAATCTTGTCGCCTTTGTCCACCATGAACGAGATGTCCGTGAAAATAGGCTGTCCGTCGATCGACTTGCTCAGGTTCTCCACGTTCAGGATCTGGTTACCGGCTTCGCGCTCCGGTTTAAAGGCGATGTATGGGTACTTGCGTGAAGAAGGCTGAATGTCTTCCACCGTCAATTTCTCGAGCAACTTGGCGCGGGAAGTCGCCTGCTTCGACTTGGAAGCGTTGGCGCTGAAGCGTCGGATGAATTCTTCGAGTTCCTTGCGCTTGTCTTCTGTTTTTTTGTTGGCATCGGCACGCTGTTTCAATGCCAGCTGGCTCGACTGATACCAGAAGCTATAGTTACCGGCAAACATCTTGATCTTGCCAAAGTCAATGTCGGCTACGTGCGTACACACCGCGTCGAGGAAGTGACGGTCGTGTGACACTACAATAACGGTGTTTTGGAAATTATCGAGGAAGTTCTCCAGCCACATGATCGACTCAGCGTCCAAGTGGTTGGTCGGTTCATCGAGCAGCAGGATGTCGGGGTTACCGAAAAGGGCCTGGGCGAGGAGCACACGAACTTTCTCGCTACCACTCAAATCTTTCATAAGCGAGTAGTGCAGGTCTTCGCTGATGCCAAGGCCGCTCAGGAGTTCAGCCGCTTCATACTCTGCGTTCCAGCCCTCCAGGTCAGCAAACTCGCCTTCCAGTTCAGCAGCGCGTTCGCCGTCAGCATCCGTAAAGTCTGCCTTGGCATAGATCGCGTCTTTCTCCTGCATGATGTCATACAGTCGTTTGTGGCCCATGATCACAGTCTGCAACACCGGCGACTCGTCGTACTCGAAGTGGTTCTGCTTCAGTACGGCCAGGCGGGCGTTGGCCGGTATCTCCACGGAGCCGGTGTTCGGCTCAATCTCGCCAGAGAGTATTTTCAGGAAGGTGGACTTGCCAGCACCGTTGGCCCCGATCAGGCCGTAGCAGTTGCCGGGAAGGAATTTGATGGTAACGTCTTCAAACAGGGTACGCTTGCCATAAGACAGGCTTACATTGTTGGTGCTGATCATAGATAGCTAAAAAATGAGTGTATGAAACGATTGCGGTGCAAAATTACGAAATAAAAACCGTCTTTTTTTCAAATTGCTGTAAACCAATAGCCTAAGGGCGTGCAGCGGGTAAGTTAATTGCTTTGAAATGAAGCGCTTCGGCATGTGGCCCGAAAAATTTATGGCTCAAATCACAACGCCACGCCACCTTCTCTAGTATATTGATTTAATTATATACGGCAGATTGCACCTGCTTTGGGGAGCTTAGTATACGGTAAGCTCTTTTTTATAACCAATCGTGCAACTAATCTGTTCATTTTTAAAATCTAAGGACTCTTAACAAAATAGTATTCATATGGCACTTTCAAGAATCACATATCAAAAGGTATCAATGAAATATGGTATTTTCGTAGGTATAGCGCACATCATCTATTTCCTGATCATGCGTCTGCTGAACCTGCAGAATAGAGTAGAGCTCTCGTTTTTGAGTGCGATTTTCCTGATCATAGGTATAACAGTGGCTATTTCGCAATTTAAGAAGGCTAAAGGAGGAAACATCAATTATTTTCAAGGTTTGGCCATCGGTGCTACCACTGGTGTGGTGTCTTCTACCATTCTGGCGCTCTTTATGGTTTTCTACCTCACCCTGTTCGACACCGCATACCTGGCCGCACTGCAGACGAGTTCACTTTTCCCACTGAGTTTGTCCGTCCTCTCGTTCTTCGTGCTGACGATCATTTACGGTACCATCCCGGGTTTCCTGATTGCCTTCGTAGCCATGCAGTGGTTTAAGCGGGCAGACCATACCATCCCAGAGCGTATCTAAGCTATTGCAAGCACTTTTAACGTCAGATTAAACAAACCTGATTAAGAACACCTGAAGCACCCGTTATGGAAAAAATTGGCCTTAAATACGGCCTGTTCACGGCAATTGCATTGATTGGTTACTTTCTGCTCATGAAGCTCTTCGGGCTGGCGCACATTATCGAATTGCGTTTCCTGAATGGTGTGATCATGGCGATTGGAGTTACGATGTCCATTAGGGCTCTTAAGATCATACGGCAGGGCAACCTGGGTTACTTTGAAGGTCTGGGAGTGGGTATCATCACTTCAGTACTAGCCACAGCAATTTTCGCCGCCTTTATGGTGGTATACATCAAGGCCTTCGACGACAGCTTGTTAAAGGTGCTTTCCGGAAACCAGTTCGTGGGAGAGCGGCTGGCCATTACACCCGGCGTCGTAGTCTTTATAGTGCTGATGCTGGAAGGCGTGATATCGGGCTTTATGGTCTCGTTCATCGCCATGCAATGGTTCAAGCGGCCTGACCACAAAGTGCCGGGCAGTCCCTGATCATACTGCTAACGCCTGATATTATAAAAAGAGAGGCCGTCCGGGATTTCCCGGACGGCCTCTCTTTTTGGATTTTACTGCCAGATCAGCTTACCAGGTTGTCTGGCCGCTGTATGATTTGTACAACTACCTCATGTAGATCACCTTCCTCATCTTTTAGCTTATAAATAACCATCGGGTTGTCGGTATTATGTATGGGCGTGATATTGATTACTTTGCCGGAATCAAGCCTGTCCTCGAGTTGCTGCGCCATGTCTTGAAGTGCCTTTGCAAAATTAACCTCTAGCAGACTGGGATTATAAAATTTAGTTTTCATTCTTTTTTCACTTTGTAGGGAGGGAAACGCCGTAGCGAAGCCGAAAGCCACTGTTAAAAATACTATTTCGATCCTTTGCTTTTGTATACTCTTCCAGAGGGGCATGGTTACGATATAGGTAAATTTGAATACAAGTTATTTTTATAATTTAAAATTATTTTTAAATATTACTATTCATAGTTAAAAGGGGTAAGTTGACTCTATGAGAAAAATCTAAAAATTGTGTGTTTGCAGCCAGAACCAAACTTTTGTAATTCCGTTCATAACACTATATAACTTTAGCATAGCCGTTTGGCAGCATAATACCCGAATACCATGAAAAGAATTTTACCTTTTTTAATCATACTTGGATTAACCACCAGCACAGCACAGGCACAGCGGCTGACTGAGAAAGACGATGATCTGGACAAAAAAGTATTGGCTATCAGCCTGAGTGGCCCCCAAATGGCGATCCTGGAAATGAAGCGCGAACTGAATCTGAGCGAAGAGCAGATGATGCAGGTAGAGCTGCTTCATGAAGAACGTTACCAACTAATGTCGGACGCTGAGCTGAAAGTGAACGACCCGATTGAGTTGCAGCGCACTTACAGAGAGATACAATTAAAGACGGACAAAGTAATGGCCGGCATCCTGAATGAAAAACAGCTGAAGCAGTTCCTGGAACTGGAAGGGCGGCAGTACGTCAATTTTTTGACAGGGAAAGAAGAGGAATAGTTATTTAGAGATAGTAATTATAGAAGCCCGCCTGATAGCGGGCTTTTTACTTTATCTGGAGGCAGGTATAGGTCGCAGGTATGTGATTTCACTTACCTTGTTGAGGGCATTGAAGCGCACTTCAGCCCGGTTGGCGTTAGATAGCTTGTTTCGTTCGTTACAGTGCGAGCCGGGCTCAAAGTAGTAGATGAAAACACGCTGACCCCGGCGCATCAGCTGCTCCGCGTCAGGTTTGCCCAAAATGTCCTTTACATCCGATTCTGGAAGCCCATACAACTCGCGGCGGACTGACTCGAAGTCATTGACCATGGTGCTTCGCTCTCCAAGGCATCCTTTCTTATCTTTTTGCCATTTTTCGCTGTCGAAGCCTGCTATGCGGGCAGGATCGGAGCAGCCCATCAGGATGATCAGTAGAAGGGTATAGAAGGGGTAGGTTTTCATGTGCTGTTCTCTTCCCTCAAAATTGCAGCTTCCGGCTTTGGCATACAAGTAATTGTCCTAATTTATAAAGCGAAGGTTTGTTAACACCCTCAAAAATTTCCGGCCTGGTATACTAAGCTTCAGGTATACAGACGTTTACTTATACATAAGCTCACAGATGTTGGAAGAAGGTCTGCAATTGGACATAAACATCTTTTAAGGGAACAATCTTTGTGTTTTTTCCTGTTAGTACAGTAATTGCGTAAAACCTGATAAGAATAATAACCCTATGATAAGAGCTATTGTTACCTCTTTTGCCCTGAGTTTCCTGCTGATTGCCACACCTGGCGGCGCCCGACCTGACGAATCTGATAGAGCGGGACGTACTGCCGAGACTGTTCTGACAGCTTCTTCACTTGCCAATCTTTCCTTTGCTGAGAAAAAACTCGCCTTCGACGAGCATGTGCAGGAGGTATACAACCGTGTAGGCTTACAAAAAGCCGGGCTGTCTTTCAGCGTGTTTGAGCGGGCTTATACCGGTTACCATAACTTTAAGCAGGATGCCCTGACAGCTACCGACAAGCAGATCTTGACCGTAGTCGATTTCACAAAGCCTAGCAACCTGAAGCGTATGTGGGTTATCGATCTGGAGGAAGGTAAAGTACTTTACAATAACCTGGTAGCACATGGCCGCAACACAGGCAATGTGAAAGCAGAGAAGTTCTCAAACGAGCCCAACTCTAATATGAGTAGCATGGGATTCTACCTCACCGATAAGACTTACTATGGGAAGCATGGTCTGTCGCTCCGCCTCTCAGGTATGGACGAGAAGTTTAACTCCAAAGCAATGGAGCGTGCCATCGTGTTGCATGGTGCCGATTATGTAAGCGACGATTTTGTGAAGCAGTACGGTCGGCTGGGCCGCAGCCTGGGTTGCCCGGCGGTGCCTAGAGCCATTTCCGGCGACGTGATCGAACTGATCAAGAACAATACAGTGCTGTACATCCACAGCGCAGATAAAACTTATACTTCTGACTACCTGAACACCGAAAGAGCCGTTGAAGGCTTTGCCGCACTTCAGGGTATAGAGTCGATACAAGCATAGCCGAATTTAGAATGACACAAAAAAGCCACACCGTTTACGGCGTGGCTTTTTTGTTTTTTTAACCTTTCCAATCAGGTCTGGTCTTTTGTGGTCTTTACCAGGTTGATGCCTGCAAAGAAGAAGATCAGCCCGACGATAAATGGCACGACGGCTGTGTACTTGCCGATGGCTGCACCGTCGCCTCCCATAACGAAGGCATAAGCGCCCCAGATGATGCCGACTATACCTAATATGGTCAGAATGGCACCGAATGTTCTTTTCATATTCATAATTATCAGTTTAGTTTGAAGCTGTTTTTGCAGCAATTTCTTGTATTACGAAATTCATATAAAATAGGGTAGCTATTTATGAATTCTCAGTCCGTTTCCGGTCAGCATCCTACATTATTTTCATGGCGCCTACGTATACTTTCTAGTACAATTGAAGTATATGCTGAAGCGGCCCATCCAGCCACTTAGAAAGCTCATTTTCAAGTGTGGATGTATAAGCGAGTCAAACATTCAGAATCAAGCAGATATAGCATAGCATGAGAGGAATCATGAAATTTATCGCCGCTTTGCTGATTGCGGCGGTATCGTTGGTCACGTACTGGTGCAACAGGCAGGAAAACGAATTCACGGGCCAGATGCAGCACGTGGACATGACCGTAGAGCAGGAAATTGCCCTTGGGTTGCAGACAGCTCCCCAGATGGCTTCGCAGTACGGCGGCCTGCATCCAGACGAGCAGGCGAGGGCCGAGGTCAACGCCATCGGGCAGCGGCTGGTCCAGAGTACCCGCGTCGGCGAAACACCTTATAAGTTTGATTTTCATCTATTGGCCGACGAGCAGACGGTCAACGCCTTCGCCCTGCCGGGTGGACAGATCTTCATCACAGCGGGTCTGCTTCGCCGTCTGGGTTCCGAAGCGCAGCTGGCCGGTGTGCTAGGCCATGAGATTGGGCATGTTGTGGGGCGGCACTCTGCCCAGCAACTGGCCAAGGCCAAGCTCACGCAAGGTCTGACCGGAGCCGCTGCCATTGCCACTTATGACCCGGACAACCCCGCCTCCCGGACGGGCGCTGTGGCCGCCGCCATGATCGGCAAACTGATGAACATGCGCTATGGCCGGGAGGACGAATTGGAATCAGACAGGCTGGCAGTGCGGCTAACAGGCGAAGCAGGCTATGACCCAAGGGCCATGATCGAGGTGATGCGCATTCTGGAAGAAGCCAGTGGCGGCAGCAGTGGTCCAGAGTTCGCCCAGACACACCCTAACCCGGGTAACCGGATCGCAGAGATTGAGCGGGCCATCCAACAAGAGTACCCGAACGGTCTGCCAGCCGGTTTAGTAGAATAATCTGCGGCCATTTAAAAAAAATGACACCACGACTGCATATGCAAGAAGAAAATAAGCTCCGTAATCTGCTCTTTGTCATCAACCCCATAGCGGGCGACATCGACAAAGAAGAGCTGGAAGATGAAATAAAGACAGTGTGCGCCGAGCATCAACTGAACTGCACCATTTACCGCACGACAGGCAAGCAGGACCCGGAGCAGGTAAAGGCGCACTTGGGGAAAGATAAATATGATGCTGTTTTTGCAGTAGGGGGAGATGGCACGGTCAGTATGGTCGGCGCATTGCTAATCGGCACTTCAATACCGTTGGGCATTATACCACTGGGTTCGGGAAATGGCCTTTCGAAAGACCTGGGTATACCACAGGACACCGAGGAGGCCCTGCAGCTGATCCACGAGCATGTGGTGCGCAACATCGACACTATCGACCTGAACGGACGACCATCGATCCACCTCAGCGATCTTGGTTTCAATGCCTTGGTTGTGAAGCGTTTTAGCGAAGGGGAGAAGCGCGGACCGGGTGCCTATGCCTGGATCGCCCTGCAGGAGTACATCAATTACGAATCGAAGTTTTACCGCATCGAGACCGATACGGAGAATTTTGAGGGTGAGGCTTTTATGGTGACCATCGCCAACGCTAACGCCTTTGGGAGCAATGCCGCCATCAACCCCAGCGGCATTATGAACGACGGCCGCTTTGAGATCTGCCTGATCGAGCCCTTCCCGAAAGCCGCCGCGCCAGTTCTGCTGGTGCGCATGTATACCGACAACATCGATGGCTCTATTTATAGCCGTCGCATCAGCTGCCGCAAGGCTACGGTTTACAACATCGACCGCGAAGTGGCCCATATTGACGGGGAACCAGTTGAGCTGGGAGAGGAGATAAAAGTGACGATGCACCCCAGAAGCCTGAAAGTCATCCTGCCTATACCTGAAGAGGGCTAAACAGCCTGCTATACCTGCTGCTCCTGCTTCTTCGGTTGCAGGACCGGGCTAAGCTCTTTCCTGAACACGACGGCGCCAGGCTTTGGAATGTCTTCTGCTTCTGCGGCGGCCAGCGCCTCTATCCATACCTCGCCGGTGTCGTAGTAGTTGAGCACAAAGAAACCCCGCTGCTCTAGCGTAAAGGTGGCCTTGCCGCCTTTTTTCACAAAAGAGGTTTTGCTGCCTGATCCGCTCACGATGTAATGATTGTCACGCACCTCGAAGTGTTGCAGGTTGTGGTCGTGCCCCGCTACATACACAATGTTGCTGTACTGATGGAAGATGCGAAGCAGCCGTTTGCGCATCTTTCGGTACTTGCGGTGCGACATGTCTTCATAGGCTCCAAACAGCTTGCGGTAAAACGGGTAGAGCGAACCGAAAATAGGCAACGGTACATAAAAGCGCTTGTGTGCGGCTGTGAGCGGAAAAATGTGCTGCTTGATCGTGAATTTGCCCCCATGCAGGGCATTGCTGTAGAGCGGGTGGTGGGCGGCCACTACAATACGCTGGTGCTGGTTCCGGCGCAGGAGCTGGTTCAGGCGCAAAAAGAATTCCTCGATGTGGTCATACGGGCAACCCTGGTTCATACCCATCGGCTTTTCACCGCGCTGTACCCACCACTGCGTATTGATGATAATAAGCAGCAGCCCTTCGGCCAGCTGTATGGCTTCCGGACCAGGACAGCCGTGGCGGGGCAGGTAGCTGTCTTCGTCCTGCAGGGTGTCGACTACGTATTTTTCCTGCCGCAGCATATATTCCAGCCCATTCTTGCGACCCTTGTTCCAGTCGTGGTTGCCGCTCAGGAAAATCTTGCGTCCTGCATAGGCGCCCATTTGCTGGAGCAGAAAATCGAACCGCTCCTTGGCAGCGGGGTAGTGACGGTGTGTTTCGGGGGGCAAGCCGACCGGGTAGAGGTTATCTCCCAGAAACAGGATGCTGCCGTCTGGCCCTATACTTTCCTGCCATTCCTGCAATAGCTTCATCACAGGGTCAGAACCGTCGGTTGCTACGTAGCCCACATCGCCCATAAAGGCGATGCTGTGTACCAGCCGTGCCTCCGGTTTGGGCAGGCATTTGCGCCAGCCCACATCTGAGAGTTTGTAAAAGGGTTTTTTACGGTATTTGAGCTCCTGCCAGTAGCTGAACAGCCCAAACACCAGAAACAGTACGGCAGGTATAAGCAGCAGGTATAGGAGCATCAGAAATTGGGTGGTGTGAGGTTTTTGAAATGACCATTGAGCTTGACGCGCTCCTTGAGTTTTTCAGTTTCGGCTACGATGGGCAGTACCTGCTGAAGATGCTGCAGAATCATCTCCTGGCGCATGGCCTCGCTGTTGCATTGCAGCAAGGTATACTCCTGCTCGGTATTAAGCCCTAAGTGATGGCCAACGTCGTAGGAGGTGAAGTTCTCGGGCAGGTCCAGAAAGATGTTGCTTATACCTAGGGCCGTATACAGTTCGCGAAGTTTCTCGCGTATCTGTTCCTTCGTCACAATGTCTTCGTCCTCCAGGTTCTCCACTTCCTCTACCTGGCCGCCCGCATACAGCCTGCCCGGCGCCTGTTTGTCAAATTCCACTATTTTAAAAATGCCGATACCTTGCGTACGGATGTCCATCTCGCCATTCTCATATTTCTTCTCGACCTGCAGCAGCTTGATCTCGGTGCCGTATAGGCCCACGCCGTTGTTAATGTAGGTGGGAATACCGAATGTGCCGCCACTTTCGATGCAGTCGTAAACCAGCTGTTTGTAGCGAGGCTCGAAAATATGCAGGTTCAGTTTCTCGCCCGGAAATACCACGATATTCAAAGGAAATAAAGGTAAGTACTTTTGCATGGGTGTTCTCTTTAGCTTTATAACAGGCAAGTTCCGGTTTTGTATACAGAATACGGGTATGTCCGGAGCCGTGTTAAGTATAACAATTCAGTCGGACCGCATTTGTTGCAATATGAGCCAAAACAATTAGCTTTGCGCACTTATTTTCAACCGCTTTAGATGAAGAAAAAACGGCTGGGCTTCCGTGAGATCAGGCTGATCGTCACCAAGCTTTTGCTGAGCCTCGTGCTCCTGAGTGTGCTGTGGGTATTGGTATACCGCTGGGTGGCTCCGCCCGCTACGCTGCATATGGTGAAGCGCCGCGCCGAAGCCGGAGCGGCAGATAAGGATGACCCTTCGATCAGGTATAAGTTTGTTTCTTTGGAGGAGATGTCGGAGCAGTTGCCGCTGGCCGTGGTGGCGTCTGAGGACCAGCTTTTCCTGGAGCACAGCGGCTTCGATTTCAATGCTATTGCGGATGCCTTTAAGCGCAATCAGAAAGGGAAAAATATCCGGGGAGGCAGTACCATCAGTCAGCAGGTGGCCAAAAACGTATTTTTGTGGCATGGCCGTAGTTACCTGCGCAAAGGGGTGGAGGCCTACTTTACGTTTCTGATCGAATTGCTCTGGGGCAAGCAGCGGATTCTGGAGGTATACCTGAACATTGCAGAGATGGGGGACGGAGTGTTTGGCGTGGAGGCTGCTTCGCAGAAATACTTTAAGAAACCGGCTGCACAAGTAGGACGGCAGGAGGCAGCCCGCTTGGCGGCAGTGCTCCCCAACCCAATTCGCTATTCTGCTGAAAGGCCATCGGCTTACGTGATGGGCAGGCAGCGGCGTATAGCCCGCGCCATGGGCCGACTGGGTGGAACCACTTATATCAAAACCATACTTCCCACAAAAGATGAAAAGAAATAAGTTTATTGGTGCGGTGGCCTTAGGTATAGGCTTGTCGCTTACGGCCTGCAAGCAACAAGAAGAAAAACAGGTGGAGCTCGCCACCAATACTCCTGCCACGCACGACACAGCCGCCGCAGAAGCGCAGGTGCGCGACATGCTGGCCGCACAGTCAACTTGCTGGAGCCAGGGCAACCTCGACTGCTTTATGCAGGATTACTGGAAGTCGGACTCATTGCTGTTTGTAGGCAAAAGCGGCCTGACCTACGGCTGGCAAAAGACCCTCGACAACTACCGCAAAAGCTACCCCGATCCAGCAGCCATGGGCCAACTGACCTTTGACCTGAAAGAGTTTCGTCACCTGTCCTCAGACCACATGCTGGTCGTAGGCAAATGGCACCTGCAACGCGAAGCCGAACTAGGTGATCTGCAAGGCCACTTCTCCATCATCCTCAAACGCTTCCCGGAGGGCTGGAAGATCGTAGCGGACCATTCTAGTTGAGTTAAAAAGGTGAGAAGTTAAAAAGTTATAAAGTTGGTTATCTCAAGGCGATCACTTTCTAACTTTCTACATTTTTAACTTCTCAACTTCTATTCATCTCCCTCGGCGTCCACCTCCGTCTCACGGGCAATTTCCGGAATTTCTTCGGTGAAGATGTAACCGCATTTGGCAGCGTGTTCAGCGGCCTCCAGGGTTTGTTTTACCAACACCATCTCCACTTCTTTGTTGTCCTTAAACTCGTCGAATATCTTGACCACTTTGGTGGTGTGCTTTTCGATGTTCACATCCCGGATGTAGATGGCCAACACACGGCCCGGATGCTTGCGCACGACTTCAGCGTAAATCTCGGCATCCTGCTGTCCACTGTCGCCTATCAATATGAACTTGAGCTCGGGATAAGTGATCAGAATGTTCTCGATCTCTTTGTACTTGTGGCTCATGTGGTCCGAGGAGCCGAGTTTGCTCTCGTCTATGCCGAAATCCCGGAGCAGGAGCGGACCCTGCGGTATCTCGTTCAGTTCCAGAAAGTGGTAAAGCAAGTCGTACGTGTTCCAGGGGCTGCTCGAAACGTAAAAAAACGGGTTGTTGCGCTTGCCGTTTCGTCCTAGCTGCAGGGACTTGTAGAAGGAGGAAACCCCATGGAAAGGGATGCGGGAATGCGCATTGTTGAGCAGTACGTTTCGGCCTGTCTGCAACAGGCTGGTGGCGCCGGTCCGCACCACGGTATCATCAATGTCGCTGATGATGCCATACTCGGCATCGGGAGGAGGAACGAGCACATGCGCCTGCGCCTTCACCGGACCCTCCACTTCAACCGGCGATTCTGCCAGCGTGATATCAATGGTGTGCCAGATGTCGTCGAGCACCAAGGGCCTCTCTGGAGCGAGGTTCAGCACAAAGTATCCTTCTACATCAGTCGTGATTTCGTGCTTCTGATCTCCCAGGCAGAGCTCCACACGGGCTCCCGGAATCTCCCGGCTGTTGAAGCGCTTGTACATGTTCAGGATGTTCTCCCACAAGGAATCATTTTCCTCCGACACTGTGATGCCCTTGTCGACCAGCACGCGCCCTTTCACATATAATCGGGAGGGGGTGCCGTAGCTGCGGTAGGCCATGATGTGCAGCGGGCCAAACATGTTGAGCTTGCGACGCAGGTTAAAGGTCAGGGTATCAAACTTCTCTTCCGCTTTCAGGACGGCTTTGGTGGCCGTGTTCTTTATTTTTTTCATCGTCTGCAGGTACAGGAGTGAAACAGAAAGGCCTGCCTCGCGACAGACCTTTGCGTGTTACAAGTTCAGGCTTTTTTTCAGTTCGTTGAAGTCGGTATTGGCGGCCCCGTCTGTGGCGCAGCCACGCTGGTTAGCCTGCTGCTGTATGTTCTCGACGCGGTTCTCCGGGTTTGGGTGCGTGCTCAGGAACTCAGGCGGGTTGCTGCTTTGCGCCTGCGCATTGAGCTTCACGAAAAAGCCGGCCGCACCGTCACAGGCATAATAATTAGTGCCATCCAGGTATACCACCGAGGCATTATCGGCCTCCGTCTCGGCACCACGGCTGAAGCGCAGACCGGCCAGCGTACCGGCCAGCTGAGCGGCAATCTGCTGCAGTGTGCCAGCATTGTTACCAAGCGCCACGGATAGTAGCAACGCTATACCATAGTCGCGCTGGAGCTGCTGTACGCTGTGGCGTTTGTCGGCGTGCGCTATTTCATGGGCCAGCACGCCGGCAAAATGGTCTTCGTCGTCCAGAAACTTCATCAGGCCGGTATACACATAAATGTGCCCGCCTGGTGCGGCAAAAGCGTTGAGGGTTTCGCGGTCGTCGATGATCTTCACTGTCCAGACAAATTCGTTTCTGTATTTGATCTCACCGGAGTTAAGCACGCGGTTCACAATGCGGTCAAGGTGGGTATAGGCTTTCTGCACATTTGCATTGGAGGAGTTTTGTTCCAGCAGCTTGCCCTGTGCGCGAAAGGTGGAGTCTACCTGCTGCGACACCTGCTCTCCCAGCCGGATGTCGTCCTGAATGGAGAAAATGACACCTTCGTTGTCTTTACAACTGCTCATGAAAAACACGCTGGCAAAGACGAGCAACCAGGGTGCGGTAAGCTTGATATGTTTCTTCATTTGGTTAAGAGTGGTAAAATGGGTTTAAGCGCTGCACAGGTATAAGCCGGAAAAACAGCCCCCTGCAAATGCTTAGAACTTGCGCGATCAGATTTTAGTATGCCCTTACGGATTAAAAATACCCATGGTTGGAAGCATTGTGGACAGGTATAGCGCAGAAAATAGTGCAAATAAAAAAGCCCCTGAATTTCAGGGGCTTTTTTTCAAGTGTAGTATGGATTATTTTACGGATGAGGTACCTACGGGGTTGCCGTTGGTATCCAGCTCCACCAATTCGTAGTTCAGCTTCTGCAGCTCAGGCAACACGGTCTTCTTGTCGCCCACTACCACGATGTGCATCTTGTCAGCAGGCAGGTGCTTGGCTGCCAGCGCATCGATCTCCTGCTTCGTCATGTTGTTCAGGATCTGGGTCTGCTTGCTCACGTAGTCCTTCTTCAGGTCGTAGCGCAGGATGCGGCCCAGGAAGTTCGCCTTTTGAGCAGGCGTCTCGTACTGGCGGGCATCTGACTGACCGATCGAGTTCTTCATGAACTGCAATTCATCTTCTGTGATGCCTTTGGTTCTGAAATCGTTGATCTCTTTCATGAATTCCACAACCGAAGCGGCTGTAGCATCGGCACGCACACCGGCAGAAGCCGTGTAAGGACCAGCAAAGCGGCTGCCACCAAAGCCTGAACGGGCACCGTAGGTATAGCCTTTGTCTTCACGCAGGTTCAGGTTGATGCGGCTGTTGAAGGCACCACCCAATACGAAGTTCATCAACGACGTTTTGTAATACTCACCGGTCGCGTCGTAAGGGAGGGCCACGTAACCGATTCTGATCTCAGATTGTGCTGCGTCTGGCTTGTCCACAAAGTAGATCTTAGTAGAGGCGATGGCAGGAGCCTTCACATCAGCAGGCACAGTTACATTCTTCTTTTTCCAGTTTTTCAGGAAGCCGAGTTTACCGATGATCTCTTTTTCGTTGATGTCACCTACTACCACCAACTCAGCGCCGGTAGGCGTGTAGTTGTTGGCATAGAATTGCTTCACATCGTCCAGTGTGATGCTGGTAACCGACTCTGTTGTACCTGAAGTAGGTATAGCCATGATGTGGTTATCGCCATAAAGCAGTTTGTTGTACACGCTGCTGGCAATAGCCGTTGGCTGTGTCGACTGGTTGGCTATACCTTCCAGCTGCTGCTTCTTCAGACGCTCAAAGTCGTCCTGCGCAAACTTCGGACGGAACAGGCGCTCTTCGAGCAGTACCAATGTCTTGTCCAGGTTCTTTTTCAGCGCTTGCACCGTGATGTAGGTGTCTTCCGTACCGGAACCAATGCGGATCGAGCTACCCAGTTTGTCGAGCTCGCTTGTGAAGGCTTCCGAAGTGTAGTTCTCGGTGTCCTCGTTCATCAGTGAAGCTGTCAGCGAAGCGATACCTGCTTTGCCCGGGTTGCTGGCCAGTAAACGGTGTCCGCCAGGTATAGTCAGCTGCAGCGTTACGGTTGGGATTTCGTCCGACTTGGTGCCGATCACCTTCATGCCATTCTTGAACTTGGCAGTATAGAAGTTCGGTACGCTCACCGCCTTAGCCTGACCAGCTACCGGGCGCTTGCTGCGGTCGAACGTGTCAACAGCCTTGGTATAGCTCAGGCCGCTGTAGTCCTGCGGTTGTGCTACCGATACCTTGGTGTCAACGGTGTAGTTGTCGGCTTTGGCCACCATCTCCGGCTTGCCCTTAGGCACTACGCTCAGGATAACGGCCGGCTTGCCTTTGATGTACTGGTTGTACACACGCATCACGTCTGCTTTGGTCAGCGCATTGATGCGACGGATTTCCTCCTGCAGGTAGTTCGGGTTATTGCGGAAGGTTTCGTATGCAGCGAGCTGCGATACTTTGCCACTCACGCTCGCCATGCGGTTGATCAGGCTCGACTCAGCAGAAGCCTTGTAGCGCTGCAGGTCTTCGTCAGTCACGCCGCGTGTTTCAAACTCAGCAATGGACTTGCGCATCAGTTCCTCCATTTGCGCCAGGGTGCTGTTCGGGAACGCCATGATGGAGATACCGAATTCACCAGCCAATTCTGAGGTAGAGTTCATGGCAGAAGCCTGCAGGGCTTTCTGCTCTTTCACGAAGTTTTTGTAAAAGATAGAGTTACGTCCCTGTCCCAGGATCTCAGCCAAAACGTCCAACGCGTGCTCATCTTTGTGACCAGCCTCAGGCACCGGATACGTTACGCGCAGCATTGGGAAACGCACGTTATCTTCGTAAGAAACATAACGGTCAGCAGTAAGCGAAGCGACCATTGGCTTCATGTCCTGTACGGCAGGGCCGGTAGGGATTGAACCGAAATATTTCTCCACCAGCTTTACTACTTCCGCCGGGTTTACATCACCACCTACTGTTACAGTGGCGTTGTTCGGACCGTACCAGCGGAGGAAGAAGTTCTTCAGGTCGTCCACGTTCACGCGGTTCAGGTCCTCGATGTAACCAATGGTAGTCCAGGAGTACGGGTGACCGTAAGGGTAGAGGTTCTGAGAAGTCTTCTCGTATACCAGACCGTAAGGGCGGTTGTCGTAGTTCTGGCCACGCTCGTTCTTCACGGTTTCGCGCTGCACTTCGAATTTCTTCTGGGTTACGGCATCCAGCAGGAAGCCCATGCGGTCAGCCTCCAGCCAAAGCGCTGTTTCCAGTTGGTTGCTTGGCACGGTTTCGAAGTAGTTGGTGCGGTCGCGGTTGGTAGTACCATTCAGCGTACCACCTGCATCCGACACGATTTTGAAATGCTCTTCGTCGGCCACGTTGTCGGAGCCCTGGAACATCATGTGCTCAAAGAAGTGCGCGAAGCCAGACTTACCCACTTCTTCGCGGGCCGAGCCCACGTGGTAGGTAACGTCCACGTGCACAACCGGATCAGAGTGATCTTCGTGCACGATCAGGGTGAGGCCATTGGCCAGTTTGTATTTTTCGTAAGGTATAACCAGCTCATCGCCTTTCTTGGTTACCTTTTCCACGAGTTTTGTCTGCGCCTCGGCTGCATTGACCACACTGGCCGTTAGCACGATGCTCAAACCGATTTTCTGAAGCATAAAAATTTGTTTAGGTGAACGATTGGTCTTTTGTTAAGACCAATATAACACATAATGGTTTAATGCTATAAGAAAATATAGACGAACGCCTATTTTGTTTCGGCAAACACTTGTTTAGCGAACATAACCGATACAGCTAGGGTCAAAAGAGCCACTACCAGCATGGCCGTGGTTAGCAAAAAAGCCATACCTGCCGTCTGGGTGGAGTTCGGCTCCGGCGCCTCCTGCACCATCTCGAGCAGGCGGATAAAATAGGTGCCTGAGCGCCACCCTAAGAGCAATGTAAGCAGGCCGGCCTCGGCCGTACCCAGCAGAAAGCCCCAGCGCTGGCGGCGGTTCAGGAAGTGCCCAGCCGTGAGGGCCAGCAGACCGCCGGCTATACCTGTGATGAGCGCGGTCTGGGCTTGCTCGCCGGCTATATCTACGGCCACTATGCCACAGCCCAGCAGAAACACGCCAAAGAAGGCATAGAGGTATGAGATTTGCTTATGAATGGTCATGCGTTTGTCTTTTTTCCGGGAACAAATATAGCGGTAATTGTTGAGCAGGTATAACCCAATGTCCATACCCGCTTACCTCCCGAATAACTTTTGAAGACCATCGTAGTATTATGGCAGGGGGCGCCTAATGCCTCAACAGATGACGAAAGAAGAACTGCATAACTTACATAAAGATCCGGCACTCTCAGCAGAGTGGGCTGGTCTGCGCTATACCTCGGACGAAAAGCCGGGCATCACCCGGAAGAAAGCCGGAAAAGGCTTCCACTACCACGACCAGAAAGGGGAGAAGGTGACGGACGAAAAGACGCTCGATCGTATCAACAAACTCGTGATCCCGCCTGCCTGGACCGAGGTATGGATCGCAAAAACTGCCAAGGGACACCTGCAAGCCACCGGCCGCGACGCCAAAGGTCGTAAGCAGTACCTATATCACCCCGAGTGGCAAAAGGCCCGCAATCTGACCAAGTTCGGCCGCATGATCGCCTTCGGGAAGTCGCTGCCCGCCCTGCGAGAGCGTATTCAGAAAGACATCCAGTCGCGGGAGCTTGACAAACGCAAAGTGACGGCGCTGGTGGTGTCGATCATGGACAATGCCCTGATCCGGATCGGCAACCGCGCCTACGCCAAGTCAAATAAGTCCTACGGACTTACCACGCTCCGCGACCGGCACGTGTCTTTTAATGGCAGTACGGTGACCTTTTCGTTTGTGGGCAAAAAGGGGGTGGAGCAGAAGATAGACCTGAAAGACCGTCGACTGGCCCAGCTCGTAAAGAAATGTAAGGATATACCTGGCTACGATCTGTTCCAGTACTACGACGAGGACGGCGAGCGGCAGACGCTGGAGTCAGGCGACGTGAACGAGTACCTGCGCGAAGTGACGGAGTATGATTTCACAGCGAAGGATTTCAGGACCTGGGGTGGCACCGTGCGCATGGTGGAATGTTTGGAGCGCGTGATCGACGAGAGCCCGGAAATTGACAAGGAGAAAGGTATAAAAGAGGCCGTGAAAGAAGTAGCCAGAGGCCTGGGTAACACCCCAACCGTTTGCAGCAAATATTACATTCACCCCGAAGTTGTAAACCTCTTCCGCGAAGACAAATTGATCAACTACCTTAAAAAACACGATCCCACCAAATCGAAGATCGAACACCTTAGCAACATGGAAAATTTCGTGTTGAAGATGCTGGAGAAAAGCCTGAAGAGTTAAAAATTTAAAAAGGTCGGAAGTTAAAAAGTTGAGAGTGTTATAAATTCTACTTTCTACCTTTTTAACTTCTAAACTTTCTAACTTAAATCAGTTTCCCTCCCTGTCATAGGCATGCACCTTTACGTCGCGGGTGGTGAGGTCTTTGGCTTCGGTACCGAAGTCGATTTCGTTGCCGCGCTCGGTGTCGTAGATGTGGGTCATTTTACGCCAGCCCTTGACAGCGGATTTGTCAGTGATCTCGTCTTCTCCAAGGCCGCCATATACCTCCACCAGTATACCATCGGCTACATCCCCCTCAATCAGAAACTGATCGTCTCCACTGAGTCCGTGTAGGGTGATCTTTTCGGTTTCATTGCGCAAGAACACACGTTGATAAAGCACTTTCTCAGGTATGGCAGCACGAGCTGGTCGAATCAGTTTCACTTCAGTGCGTTCATCATCCAGCCGCCGTACCTGAAAAATATCCGTTTGGTCGGTGCCGGCAATGGTTACCTCCCCGGCCAGGATTTCATACATCTCTTCGGCCACCACAGGCAATTGGTCGCGGCGGCTTTTCAGGTTTTGGATGGTTGTTTCGCCTTTTAAGGTATAGATAGGATGAGGCAGGTTTTTCACGGCCCTTTCAATCACTTCATCTGTCAGTCTTTGCTGCATATCTTCGGCAATCGCTATCCATTCATCGCGGGTCAGTTCATGGAGCAGGCGCTCGTCTATGAACCGGGCATTGATCATCAGGGCTTTCACATCCCTGATTTTCGGGCCGAAGGAGTTGAACTTGCGTGCCAGAAGCTTGCTGGTGGCGATAGCAGGTATAGCGCCGTCGTTCATCTTCAGGAAAACCTGGTCCCGGTCTTTGGGGATGGGCCTGTAAGTCGTATCCGTCTGCGTTGCATAGGCCGCCCAGTCCCACTGCCCTTTATGGCGGTCCCAGTCACCGACGAGCACATCCAGGAGTCGGGCACGGGCAAAAGCCTTCTGGTCGAAGTGGTGCGTGTTGGTTTCGTATCGGCTGCGCAGAGCGTCTTCGGAGTCCACAAATCCGGAAACATTTCCAAACATGCCCAGTGTGTCGGCCATGCTGACAAACTTCTGTTCAAGCATGTATACCTTGCCTTGCACCGCCCCGGCATATTCCCCAAATGCTGTGTCGCTTTTCGGGACATAATAAAGAGTGGGAGAGGTATGGTAAACGCCTGCCGCATGGGCCAAGTCAGGTATAATAAGCGCTCCGTAGGGATTGGCAGAGGAAATCTGGTCACGCAGAATGTTGGTAACGAAGGTAGGACGCCAGAATTTGGCCAGCACGAGCACCGGGTCTTTGTCGATGGAGCGGAAAGCGTAGGTGCGACCAAGACTATCCTGAAGCTGGAAGCTGCTCGTCTGGTAGCCACCTCCCTTCTTCAATACTTTCATGCCACCGTTCACCTTGGCAAGATCAAAGATGGGAAGCTTAACGGGTGTGGTCCAGCTGTCGCGGTGGTGGTCGCCCCAGAATAGGCGATGAAACCAGCTGCGGTCATAGTGCCGGCCTGCGACGGCCCATACGCTGTCGGTGCCAGCCGGGGGCAGTTCATATTCTCCCGGCTGTACCAAAGCGTCTTGTTGGTAAAAATTATCGTCGGCGCAACTGCTTAGCAAAAGTGTGAGAAGCAGCAGAAGCGCCGTTTTAGGGTATAGGTGCTGCATAAGGTATAGATACCATCCTTAAACGCAGCCCTGCCGCAAGGTTTTCGCTATTTGCGTTTTTGTCTGTAGTAATTGATCAGTCCGGCTGTGGAGCTGTCGTGATCAGCCTGCTTGTCCTGCAGCAGCTCTTCCTCAATGGTGCCGGCCAGTTGCTTGCCCAGTTCCACGCCCCATTGGTCGAAGCTGTACACGTTCCAGATCACACCCTGCACGAAGGTCTTGTGCTCGTACATCGCGATCAGACTGCCCAAGGTATAGGGCGTTAGCAAATCGAACATGATGGAGGTGGAAGGTTTGTTGCCTTCGAACACCTTGTGCGGCACCAGTTGCTCCAGTTCTTCACCCGCCATACCTTTCTTCTCGAGTTCGGCACGTACTTCTTCTTCTGTCTTTCCCTTCATCAGCGCCTCGGTCTGGGCAAAGAAGTTGGAAAGTAGCATCGGGTGGTGCTCGCCGATCGGGTTGTGGCTGTTCACCGGGGCCAGAAAGTCAGAAGGGATTAGGACCGAACCTTGGTGTATCAACTGAAAGAAGGAATGCTGCGCGTTGGTGCCTGCCGCGCCCCAGATGACTGGCTGGGTCTGATAATTCACATACTTACCGTTGCGCATAGCGGTCTTACCGTTGCTTTCCATTTGCAGTTGCTGCAGATACTCCGGCAAGAGGCGTAAATATTGATCATAAGGCAGCACCGCATGCGACTGCGCCCCGAAGAAGTTTGTATACCACACGCTCATAAGTGCCATCAGTACCGGTATGTTCTGGCGCATGGGCGTGTTTTTCAGGTGCTTGTCCATGGCTTCAGCGCCGCGCAGCAGTTCCTCGAATTTGTCATACCCAATGGCGCAGGCGATCGAAAGACCAATGGCTGACCAGAGCGAGAAGCGGCCGCCCACCCAGTCCCAAAAGCGGAAAGTATTTTCCGGAGCGATGCCGAACTTGGCAACTGCCTCGGTATTGGTGGAGAGCGCCACAAAATGCTTGCTCACATGCACCTCGTCTTTGGCCGTTTCCAGGAACCAGCTGCGCGCGGTGTGGGCGTTGGCGATGGTTTCTTTGGTGGTGAAGGTTTTAGAGGCGATGATAAAGAGCGTCGTTTCCGGATCAACTTTTTTCAGCACTTCTGCCGCATCAGTGCCGTCCACGTTCGAAATGAAATGTACTTCGATGTTAGGCTTCTGGTATTTTTTGAGCGCCTCGGTCACCATTTGCGGACCCAGGTGCGAACCGCCAATGCCGATGTTGACCACATGCTGCACTTTTTTGCCGGTATAGCCCGTCCACAAGCCATTGTGTAGGCGATCGCAAAAGTCTTTCATCTGGCGCTGCACATCCCGCACTTCTTCCAGCACATTCTCCCCGTCTACCATCAATTCCTGATCCGTGAAATTGCGCAAGGCTGTATGCAGCACAGCGCGTCCTTCAGTGGCATTGATCTTCTCACCGCGCAGCATGCTTTCGATGGCAGCCGGTACTTTTGTATCCTCGGCCAGTTCAGTCAGTAGATCCAGCGTCTCTTCGGTGATGCTGTTTTTCGAGAAGTCGTAGAGCGTGCCGTCTACTTCAAAAGAGAATTTCTCAAAGCGTTGCGGATCGGCCTTGAAGAGGTCGCGCAGGTGTTGGTGCTGCAGCTCAGCAAAGTGGGCTTCCAGTTTTTTCCAGGCTTTGGTCGTGGTCGGGTTGTCAGATTGTAGCATGTTTTATTTTGTGTAGATGTCTTTGGCTGAAATTACTCAAAAAGCAAGTTCGGGGTTATTCGAATTATTAAAAGCAGGGGTAGCAAAGGTAAGGTAATTTCAGGAGGCACTGACTGAAAAGGTATCATTTACCGTTCTCCTGCGTAGGTCTAAGATTGAAAAGGCTTATAGAGCTATCATAGTCACCAAACATTTTAACTGCTTGATCATGAAAGAGGAAAAGAACCAGCACGACGATCATAAATCACCCAAAGCGAAAATACTCCGCGAAGACGACGGAAAAAGAACGCCGCCTCACCATCCGAAAGGAGCAACAGGTGAGCAGCATCACAACACTCATCCGGAACAGGCTCCCGACGTGCCCCCACATGAACGCACAGAAGGTATACCTTAAGCGTATATACCTGCTAAAGAGGCATGCACGGTGACGCATACCGGGTGTGCCTCCTTTATGCCCGGGCCATTCGCTCGTCTGCTATCCTAATGTTTTTAATTATACGAGCTTATGCATTCCCTTCAGCAAAATCTACAGGACAAGCACATCAAGGCGCTGATCTTTGATCTAGACGGTGTTGTCACGCAAACGGCGCGGGTACATGCCCAGGCCTGGAAACGCATGTTTGATGCCTACCTGCAAAAGCGGGGCGAGGCAGAAGGAAAGCACTACGAACCGCTCGACATCGAAACCGATTACCGGGAGCACATCGACGGTATTCCGCGCTATGACGGCGTACGTAATTTTCTGGAGTCTCGCGGCATCCGGCTGCCAGAGGGCACACCCGAGGATGAGGCGGGACACGAAACGGTAGCTGGTCTCGGCAATCTGAAAAACATGTACTTTCAGGAACTGGTGAAGCAGGAGGGGGTGGATGTATATGAAGATACCATCGCCTGGCTGAAACAGCAAAAGCAGAAGGGCTTGCGCACTGCCATTATATCGGCCAGCAAAAATTGCGTGGATGTACTGCACTCGGCAGGTATAGCGCACCTCTTTGAAGAGCACGTGGACGGACTGCAATCGGGCCAACTGGGACTAAAAGGCAAGCCTGCTCCAGACATTTTTCTGGAAGCCGCGCGCCGCTTAGGTATAGCCCCACAAGAGATCGCTATATTTGAGGACGCCCGCAAAGGCGTGCAGGCTGGAAAAGCAGGTGGATTTGGGCTGGTGGTCGGCATAGACCGCACCCACGACGAAGCCGCTCTGAAAGCAGGTGGTGCCGATCTTGTCATTCAGCAATTCCCTGCACCCTGACACATCCTCCAACACCGACATCCCAAACCAACACCATGATACAAAAACGTGAGGCCCAGGACTTGCCTTCGGCCCTCAACCAACTCCACGAGCTCAAAGCACAGTTCCAAGGCAAAACTCCGGCTGTCTTCCTAGACTACGACGGCTGCCTGACCCCCATTGTGCAACGACCCGAAATGGCCATCCTGTCAGATGAAATGCGTACTGCCTTGCACGAGTTGGCGGCTGTTACCAAAGTGGCTGTGGTAAGTGGGCGCGACCGTAAGAATGTGGAAGACCTTGTCAAACTTGACAACCTATACTTTGCAGGCTCCCACGGATTCGATATCACCGGTCCGGGCGGTATGGCCTCGGAGCCCGGAGGTGCCAAAGCCGCTCTGCCTGCCCTGGACAAAGCCGATGGCATCCTGCAGGAAAAACTCCAACATGTGGCAGGAAGTCTCGTGGAGCGGAAGCGCTACGCCATTGCCGTGCATTTTCGCAACGTGGCCGAGGACCAGGTGCAGGAAGTGCGCAAAGCCGTAGACGAGGTGCTGGACGCGATGCCTGAACTCAAGATAGGCTACGGCAAAAAGATCTACGAGCTTAAACCCAACATCGACTGGCACAAAGGCAAGGCGGTGATGTGGCTGATGCAGGAGCTCGGTTTGAACGATGACAACTATATTCCGCTCTATATCGGCGACGACATAACTGACGAAGACGCCTTTGCAGAGCTGCAGGGACAGGGTATAGGAATACTGGTGGGCGAACACGACGATCAGACGGCAGCCACGTACCGGCTTGAAAGTGTGGAGGAGGTGCGGGTTTTCCTGCAGGACCTGACAGACACCATCAAGCAAAAAAGCAATGGCTGATTGGAGCATTGTCTATAACCAATGGGTGCCTGAGGAGCAAACCCTGCGCGAAGCCCTCTGTACCCTGGGGAACGGCTATTTCGCCACACGGGGCGCCTTTGAGGAAGTCAATGCCGAAGCCGATGCTCACTATCCCGGCACTTACCTGGCCGGCGGCTACAACCGGCTCACCTCTGAGGTGTCCGGCAAACAGATTGAGAATGAGGACCTAGTAAACTGGCCCAATTGGTTGCCCGTTGCTTTTCGTCATCCGGGCGAAGCGTGGTTTCACATCAAAAACGTCGATGTGCTGGATTTTAAGCAGGAGCTCGATCTAAAGCATGGCGTGCTGCGTCGTTTCGTACATTTCCGCGACAGCGAGGGCCGGGAGTCAAAGCTCCATACCCGTCGCATTGTCAGCATGGCCAACCGGCACCTGGCAGCGCTGGAGTGGCAGCTTATACCTATCAACTGGTCGGGTGAGATAGAGCTGCGGTCCGCCCTGGACGGACGCGTGATCAACAGCGGCGTGGCCCGTTACCGCGCGCTGGCCAGTCAGCACCTCGAGTTGCTGGAGCAGGGTGAGCACGACGAGGAAACCATGTACCTGGTGGTACAGACCGTGCAGTCGAAGACCCGCATGGCGCAGGTGGCCCGCACACAGGTATACCTGAATGGAAAAGCCAGTGGTGTGTTGCCTCAGACAAAAATCGAGCAAGGCTATACCAAACATCAATTCAAGTTGAAGGCCACCAAAGGCCAGCCAATTCGGCTCGAAAAAAGCGTGTTGCTTTATACCTCGCGCGACTGGGCCATTTCGGAGCCCTTGCAAGATGCCTGTGTCAACATGGTTAGGCAGGGTACTTTTGAAGAGTCGCTGGAAGAGCACAAACGCGCCTGGCAGCGCATCTGGAACCGCTGTGACCTCTATACGGCCTGCAATACCAAAGTGCAATCCGTTCTGCGTCTCCACATTTTCCACCTGCTGCAATCTGTTTCAGGCCATACCGTCGACCTCGACGTGGGCGTGCCTGCACGCGGTTGGCACGGGGAGGCCTATCGGGGACACATATTCTGGGATGAGCTGTTTATCTTTCCCTTCCTCAACCTGCGCCTGCCTGCCATCACGCGGGAGTTGCTCATGTACCGCTACCGTCGCCTGCCCGAAGCCAGAAGCGCTGCTGTGGAAGCCGGGTATAAAGGAGCCATGTTTCCGTGGCAGAGTGGCAGCAATGGGCGCGAGGAAAGCCAGGTCATTCACCTCAACCCGCAGTCAGGCCGCTGGCTGCCCGACAACACGTTTCTGCAGCGGCACATCAGCTCGGCAGTAGCTTACAATGTGTGGCACTATTACCAATCCACCGACGACATTGATTTTCTCAGTTACCACGGTGCCGAGCTCATGCTGGACATCGCCCAGTTTTGGTCGACCATCGCCACGCGCAACAAGGAGACCGGCCGTTACGAGATACTGCATGTGGTAGGGCCGGACGAGTACCATACCGAGTACCCCGATTCGGAAGAAACAGGCCTGAACAACAACGCCTATACCAATGTGCTGGCCGTTTGGGTGATCCAGAAGGCGCTGCAGCTCAAAGAAGTGATCGACGACTCACGTTACGAAGAACTGCTCACCAAACTGCACATTTCACCCGACGACCTGACGCGCTGGCAGGACATCAGCAAGCGCATGTACGTCCCTTTTTTGCAGGACAGCAGCATCATCGCGCAATTCGACGGCTATGACCAACTGCAGGAGTTTGACTGGAAGAAGTATAAGGCGAAGCACGGGGAGGCGATGCGGCTCGACCGCATCCTGGAGAGTGAAGGCGACAATGTGAACAAATACAAGGCCAGCAAACAGGCGGACGTGCTGATGCTCTTTTACCTGTTCTCTTCCGAGGAGCTGCTCTCCATCTTCAAGCAGCTCGACTACGACTTTAAACCGGCCAGTATACCTGAAAATGTGGCCTACTATGAACAGCGCACCTCGCACGGCTCCACGCTGAGCAAGATCGTGCATGCCTGGGTGCTGGCCCGGACGGACCGGAAACGCTCCTGGAAAAACTTTGAGGTAGCTTTGATGAGCGATCTGGAAGATATACAGGGCGGCACTACGGCAGAAGGAATCCACCTCGGCGCCATGGCCGGCACAGTAGACCTGGTACAACGCGCCTATACCGGCCTCGAGATCCGGGACAACGTACTGTGGTTGAATCCGGTGTTGCCGGATGAAATGCCTTGCCTCAACCTGCAGTTGCGCTACCGGGGTCATTGGATCAAATTAAATCTCACAGTCGATAAAATGATCATCACCTTCGACAGAGGCTGGTCCAAAGAAGTGAAGATCGGGGTTCGTGGGGAGGTCTATACTTTCAAGACCGGTGACCAGAAGGAATTCAATATCAGCAGATGAGGGATAAGGTCTTTCATTTGGATTGCCTATACCTGTAGACCCTTTATGAGTAAGTGAGAAACTGCTCCGAGGCATAGGGATCGCTCAGTCAGAAAAGCAGTTTAGAACAGCGTCTTATATACCTGTTAATTCTTCTATCCTCCGTTTGAGATTCTTCCATCAACTATCTTTTTCTTGAAACTTATACCTGAAGCAATATGCACAGCGTCCTGACCATTACAATCAACCCCGCCCTAGATAAAAGCACTCGTGTTCAACGTGTGCTGCCCGAAAAGAAACTGCGCTGCGAGGAGCCTGTTTACGAACCGGGTGGTGGCGGTATCAACGTTTCCCGGACCATACGCAAGCTGGGTGGCAGCTCCTGTGCTTGGCTGCTCTCGGGAGGGCCAGCCGGGGAAAAGCTCTGCGATTTGCTGAAGGAGGAAGGCGTGGAATACTGGAACGGGCCAACCAAAAGCTGGACCCGTGAAAACCTGATGGTGGTGGAAGAAAGCACCGGCGATCAGTTCCGCTTCGGCATGCCGGGCCCACGAATAGAGGAGGCGGAGTGGCGACAGGTGCTCGACAAACTAGAAAACCTGGAGAAAGTACCCGAATACGTCGTAGCAAGTGGCAGTCTGGCGCCCGGCGTGCCCGATGATTTTTACCTCCAGATGGCCGTGATCGCGCGTAAACGGAACTTCAAGCTGATCCTCGATACTTCGGGCGAGGCTTTGATGAAAGCGGCAGGAGAGGGGCTATACCTGATCAAACCCAACTTAGGTGAATTGGCGAAGCTGGCCGGCAAGGAGCACATCTCGGCATTTGAGCAGGAGGACTTTGCCATGCAGGTGATCGACGAGGGCAAGTGTAAAGTAATGGTTGTGTCGCTCGGCCCACGGGGTGCCATGTTGGCCTCGAAGGAATCAGGTATACATTATGTCGTGCCGCCCACCGTGAATCAACAGAGCGCCGTGGGTGCCGGGGACAGCATGGTAGCCGGCATGGTGATGAGTCTGCTGCATGGCTGTTCCCTGGAGGAAGTAGTGCGCTACGGCGTGGCCGCCGGAACCGCCGCCACCATGACGCCGGGGTCAGAGCTTTGCCGGAAAGAGGATGTCGAGATGATTTATCAATGGTTGTTGAAGCATAAGTAGGGTGATAATAGCGCGAGTGTCCACGCTCGTGTCTGCTATCGTGGGGCCTCTGGCCCAGGTATAGGTATAGCGGCCGCTTCTTTTGCATAGGATGCCTTGGCCAGGCGGGCTGCTCTTTCGCCTGTGCGGCGGGCACCTTCTTTTTGTCTTGACACAAAAAGAAGGCAAAAAAGTCAAGACGCTCCAAACTCGCTGAACGCTCTTGACAGGGGGACCCCTTCACCCCCAACAGTGGAGCGTCGAAAAGTGCACCTGGCACGGCTAGTTGATTCATAGTTCAAGGTGCAAATTAGTCTTCTCCTATACCTGCCAGTGTTGTGTGTGGCCTTCGCAACATGGCTATATCTGTGGTTGGGCAGAGGCCAAAAGTCCCCCTTCGAAGGGGGCAGGGGGATGACACTTTTCAACTGTACTACTTGAGCTGCAGCGTTTATACCTTAAAAAAGGACGCGGCCAAAAATCCCCTCTCGGGAGGGGCAAGGGTGGGTATAATCGTGCATATATTGACCTCCTGTTTTTAGGAGCGACTAGGGGGAGGTTTAATCCTGAAAATCCTTATGGTAGGGGCCCGTATTAAGATTCAGACAAAATAAAAAAGGGTGAAGCTTTCGCCTTACCCTTTCTGTTATTCTCAGTTCAAACTACGCATTTCGGTTCACGCAATTCAAATCTTCAAATGCCTCTTTCAAACGGGCAATGAAGTTCTCTTCGCCTTTGCGCAGCCATACACGTGGGTCGTAGTATTTTTTGTTTGGAGAGTCAGGTCCTTCCGGGTTGCCGAGCTGGCCTTGCAGGTAGTCCTTCTTCGACTCGTAGTAGTTTTTCACGCCGTCCCAGAAAGCCCACTGCATATCCGTGTCGATGTTCATTTTGATGGCACCGTAACCGATCGCTTCTGTGATCTTGGCTTTCTCTGAACCGGAACCGCCGTGAAATACGAAGTTCACCGGGTTGTCGCCTGTGCCGAATTTCTCTTTGATGAAGTCCTGTGAGTTTTTCAGGATCTCAGGGCGAAGCTCTACGTTGCCTGGCTTGTACACGCCGTGCACGTTGCCAAAAGCAGCCGCGATCGTGAAGCGGTCGCTCACCTTTTTCAGCTCTTCGTAGGCATAAGCCACTTCGTCTGGCTGGGTATATAGTCGGGAGCTATCCACACCAGTATTGTCCACGCCGTCTTCCTCGCCGCCCGTTACGCCAAGCTCGATCTCTACGGTCATGCCGATCTTATTCATGCGCTCCAGGTAGCTGGCGCAGGTCTCAATGTTTTCTTTGATCTCTTCCTCCGACAGGTCGAGCATGTGCGAGCTGTAAAGCGGCTTGCCGTGTTGTTCGTAGTACTTCTCACCTGCATCCAGCAGTCCGTCAATCCAAGGCAACAGTTTCTTGGCGGCATGGTCGGTGTGCAGTACCACCGGTACGCCGTAGGCTTCAGCCATCAGGTGCACATGCTGCGCACCCGATACGGCACCGGCAATAGCGGCTTTCTGGTTGTCGTTCTCCAGGCCTTTGCCAGCGAAAAACGTGGCGCCACCATGCGAGAACTGGATGATGACGGGGGAGTTAAGGGACTTGGCTGTCTCCAGTACAGCATTGATAGAGTTGGTGCCAATCACATTGACGGCTGGCAGCGCAAAGTTATTTTCATTGGCATATTTGAAAAGCTCTGTTACTTCATCGCCAAACAATACGCCCGATCTGAAACGTTTTTCCATGTATGTTTAAGTTTTATTTCGATTTGAAATTAAGGATAAAAAATTTCTAAACCGAAAATACCCAGCACGCGCTGCAGAAAAATGGTCCTATACCTTTTCAGGAAGACTTAATCGAACACAAGCACTTTGTCTTTGTGCTTGCCGCGCATGTGCCCGCGTATGATCTGCTGGATGTCCTTATTGTCGTTGTAGTGCTTTATCTCCGACTTGAAATCCTCAAGCGAGTTAGCAGAGAAGTACTCGTCCACGAAGCCAAAGCCAAGGTAGGTGCCATGCTCCACCACTACAACAGATTTTTCGCCCACCTCGCGTCCCTTGCCCACGATCACGAAGCTGTTGTGCTCGTAGGTAAACGACTCGATGGCAGCGTCCACGCGGGCGTTGTACTCGGCGGGACTTTCCGCCCCGATGCAGGCGCCTTTGCAGATGTGTACCTGGTAGTCAAAACAGGCTCCTGGTGTTTTATAAAGGTCGCACAGCTTCTGGCACAGATTGTACTTCGATACTTTATGAAACAGGAAACCTTTTGCCTTGAACTGGTTGGATAGCGCGATGATGGGCGTCATGTTTACGTTGTCAGCTTTGTTCACACTCCCAAATGTCAGACGCTTATAACCATTTTCGTCTTCGTAGGTAAAGATGCCGGTATTGAACACACTGCGTCGCTGCTGACGGTTGTAGTGCGGCTTCATCCGCTTAATCTCCGCTGACTCAAATAGCAGCGCCACTAACTCGTTGCCCATTAGTTCGTAAGTGATGTCAGTTATTTGATTCTTGAACTCAATGGATTTGCGACTCTTATAATCGATGTTGAAGTGCTGGATGATGCGCTTCCGGATGTTAATGCTCTTACCTACATAAATCACCTCACCGGCTTCGTTGTAAAAGTAATACACGCCCGGAGCCGTTGGCAAAGCGTCCACCTGCTCCTTGCTGATGGCTGGCGGCAACAGGGAGGCCTTGATCTCGTTTTTGAGTTGTTCTGATGGGTCTACTACGTGCTGCACGCCGTCTATCACCGGCCGGTTGATCTTGATCAGCTTATCAAATAGCTTGGCCGTAGCCTCTGCGTCGCCGATGGCACGGTGACGCATCTGCAGCGGTATGTCGATGCTCTTGCATAGTTTGCCCAGCGAATAAGAGGGCAGGCCAGGTATAAGCGAGCGGCTCAGGCGCACGGTACACAGCGTCTTGCGCTGGAAGGTAAAACCCAGGTCGGCAAACTCTTTCTTGATGAAGGAATAGTCGAAGCGCACGTTGTGAGCCACAAACACCATCCCCTCCGTGAACTGCACGATGTCCTTGGCCACCTCGTAGAACTTAGGTGCGTCCTGCACCATGTCGTCGGTGATGCCGGTGAGCTGGGAGATGAAGTAAGGTATAGGACGCTGCGGGTTGATCAGGGTGCTATACTTGTCCACGATCTCTTTGCCGTCGTGAATGAAAATAGCGATCTCGGTAATCTTGTCCTGTGTGGGCTGACTTCCCGTCGTTTCAATGTCTATGATGGCGTACAAGCTGTATCTCTTTTAGGCTTTTTCGAAGCTGCCCTGTCTTTCGCTGAAGGGCTATCCTGTAAACCAATATTCTTAGCAATACGTTTCAATTTCTGTTTACGCCATACCTCGTGCAAATAACATTAGCAAAGACAGTCTACAAGTCGGTTTCCTGCTCGTCCTCGTAGCGCTTCCGTTTTGCCTTTTCGCGCAGCTTGTCGAACATTTTCCGGAAGCGCCCTGACTTCTGGTCCTTGATATCATCAATGTCTGCCAGCAGAAAGCCAAAAGGCCGCAGCGGTTCGTAGGCATCGAAGATCACTTTCATGATCGCGATCATGGGGATGGAGATGATCATGCCAGCCGCCCCCCAGATCTCGCCGCCGATCAGCAAGGCCACGATGGCTGCAAAGGGGTTGATGCTGACCTTGGAACCCACCACATAGGGCGTAATGAAGTTGCCCTCCAGAAACTGCACGAACATGAACACCAGCACCACCAGCACCGCATCGATTAAATGACCAGTGGTGGCCAGCGTGAATAGTGCCGGTAGCAAAGCCCCGATCATGATGCCGATATAAGGTATAATGGTCAGGATGGAGGCGAAGACTCCGAAGAAGATCGCATACTTCACACCCAGAATCAGGAGGCCTGCCGAGTTGAGCAGCGACACGATCACGATCACGATCATCAGACCTGAAATGTAACTTTGCGCCACCAATTGGATGTTGTCGATGGTATGGTTGAGGCTGCTGCGGCGCTCCTTCGACACAAACTTATACATGAACTGCTCGAGGTGATCGCGGTAATAGAGAAAGCAGAACACAAAGATAGGGACGACAGTGATCACCGTCAGCGCGCCGGTGGTCAGCGAGATGGTGCTGCCGACAAAGGTGGTGGAGATCTCCCGCAAGCCGCCCACCGTGTTGCGGAAGAGTTCGCTTTTGTTGGCCGGCTGTATACCAAAGTTATGATAGAGGTAGTCCTGCACCTTCATCAGCAGTGCGTCGAAATTCTTGCCAATCGCGTCCAGTTCCGAAGTGAGGCTCATGACCTGCATGGATAAAAACCAGATCACCAGTCCCAGCACGATCACCACCATGACAATGCTACAGATAATAGCCAAAGCGCGCGGGATGCGGAACTTCTCAAGGTCGCGGGTGAAAGGCAGTAGGAGTAGGGCAATCAGCAGGGCGAAGGCCAGCGGCATCAGAATCGACTTGAAGGTCTGCAATACCCAGATTGCGAGAAAAATGCCCAGTAAGATGATGACGTACTTAAAATACCGGGGTAATTTAATTTCCATAGGGTGCTTGTGTATGTAGGTATGCGGCCAGAATTTAGCTGCATTGTGTTAAGCAAATGTAAGGCGCAAGTATAGTTAAATCTAAATATTTTTATGCTAATAATTTTAGCTAAATTATACCCGTGATTTCTTCCGTTTTTGTGAACTGTAAGCCGCACGTAATGGTTGTATAAGAGTAGTTGATGTATTCAACTAAAAACACTATATTTGCTGACTAAAAATATTAGCAATTACTTGCCTGGCAAGATGAAACGGTTAGACGCTGGAACTATTTGTAGCGTCTGATTTCTTTTATTTTTCTATATTTCCGAGTGATTCCACTAAATCAAATACACTTACGCTTACAGAATGGCAGAGTTAGAGCATAATTACAACGAAGACAGCATTCGCTCGCTGGAGCCCCGCGAACACATCAGGCTGAGGCCCGGTATGTACATCGGCAAGCTGGGAGACGGTTCTTCGGCCGATGACGGTATTTACATTTTGGTGAAAGAGGTGATCGACAACTCCATCGACGAACACGTGATGGGTTTCGGCAAGACCATCGACATCAAGATCTCAGACCACAAGGTACAGGTGCGCGACTATGGCCGTGGCATTCCGCTGGGCAAGGTGATCGACTGCGTGAGCAAAATCAACACCGGCGGTAAGTATGACAGTAAGGCGTTCCAGAAATCGGTTGGTCTGAACGGGGTGGGTACCAAGGCGGTGAACGCCCTGTCGAGCAACTTCCGCATCCAATCGGTGCGCGACGGCCAGATGAAGGCTGCCGAGTTTGAGCGTGGCTTGCTGACAAACGATTTGCCGCTGGAAGCTACTTCGCAGCGCAATGGTACGCTGACGACCTTCACGCCGGACGATACGATCTTTAAGAACTACCAGTTCAACCCAGACTACCTGGAAAACCAGATCTGGAACTACGTATACCTGAACGCCGGCCTGACGATCAACTTCAACGGCAAGAAATATTACTCTGAGAACGGTTTGCTGGATCTGCTCCGCAACAAGGCCGACGAAGAGAGCATGCGCTACCCAATCATCCACCTGAAAGGACCGGACATTGAGCTCGCCCTAACACATGGTAACGAGTATGGCGAAGAGTACTACTCTTTCGTGAACGGTCAGTACACCACGATGGGCGGTACCCACCTGGCGGCCTTCCGTGAGGCGGTAGTGAAGACGGTGCGTGACTTCTACAAAAAAGACTACGACGCGACAGACATCCGTGGCTCTATCATCGGGGCTATTTCCCTGCGTGTGCAGGAGCCGGTATTTGAATCTCAGACCAAGACCAAGCTGGGTTCTATTGAGATGGGACCGGACGGGCCTGCAGTGCGTGCCTATATCAACGAGTTTGTAAAAGAGGCGCTAGACAACTACCTGCACAAGAACCCAACGACGGCTGAGGCGCTGAAGAAGCGCATTGAGCAAAGTGAGCGCGAGCGCAAGGACATGGCGGGCGTGAAGAAGCTGGCCAACCAGCGTGCCAAGAAGGCTAACCTGCACAACCGCAAGCTGCGCGACTGCCGCCTGCACTTCAACGAAGACAAGCACGAGAACTCAATGCTGTCGACGCTCTTCATCACGGAGGGTGACTCGGCGAGTGGTTCCATCACCAAATCTCGCAACGTGGATACCGAGGCGGTGTTCAGCTTGAGAGGAAAGCCGCTTAACTGCTTCGGCTTGAAGAAGAAGGTGGTATACGAGAACGAGGAGTTCAACCTGCTGCAGCACGCGCTGAATATTGAAGAAGGGCTGGAAGGCCTCCGATATAACCGCGTGGTGATCGCTACCGACGCCGACGTAGACGGCATGCACATCCGCCTGCTGCTGCTCACCTTCTTTTTGCAGTTCTTCCCGGACTTGGTGCGCAACGGACACGTGTATATCCTGGAGACGCCGCTCTTTAGGGTGCGCAACAAGAAAGAAACGATCTACTGCTACAACGAAACGGAGAAACAGGAAGCAATCCAGAAGCTGGGCAAGCGACCAGAAATTACCCGCTTCAAGGGTCTGGGTGAGATCTCTCCGGACGAGTTCGGCAAGTTCATTGGCGACAACATTAAACTCAAGCCGGTGATCCTGCAGAAGGACACGACCATCCAGAAAATGCTGAGCTACTACATGGGCAAAAACACGCCGGAGCGCCAGCAATTTATTATTGAGAACCTGAAGATTGAGAAAGACATAGTTGAGGAAGTATATGCATAACGACGAACTGAACAACGAAGGTATAGAAAGAGAAGACGAGCTAGAGGTTGCATTTACAGACGGTGACGAAGAAGTGATCCATAACGTGACGCCGGTATCCGGTCTGTACGAAAACTGGTTCCTCGACTATGCTTCTTATGTAATATTAGAGCGTGCCGTACCTGCCATCGAGGACGGTCTGAAGCCGGTGCAGCGCCGCATCCTGCATGCGATGAAGGAGATGGACGATGGTCGCTTCAACAAAGTGGCCAACGTCATCGGTCAGACCATGCAGTACCATCCACACGGCGACGCCTCCATCGGCGACGCCATGGTGAACCTGGGGCAGAAGGATCTGCTGATCGAAACACAGGGTAACTGGGGCGATGTGCGTACGGGTGACAGCGCTGCGGCACCACGTTACATTGAGGCGCGCCTCTCGAAGTTTGCGCTGGATGTGGTCTTCAACCCTCAGACCACACTGTGGCAGCTGAGTTACGACGGCCGTAAGAACGAACCGGTAACGTTACCGGTGAAATTCCCGCTTCTGCTTGCGCAGGGTGTGGAAGGTATAGCCGTTGGTCTGTCGACCAAGATCATGCCGCACAACTTCAAGGAGCTGATCAAAGGCTCGATTGACGTGCTGAAAGGTCGTAAGACCACCCTGCTGCCAGACTTCCCGAACGGCGGTATGGTCGACGTGACCAACTACAACTCAGGTATGCGCGGCGGCAAGATCCGGGTGCGTGCTACGATTGAGAAGGTAGACAAAACGATGCTCATCATCCGTGACGTGCCTTATGGTATCACCACCACGGGTCTGATGGAGTCGATCGTGAAAGCGAGCGAGAACAATAAGATCAAGATCAAGAAGGTGGTCGACAATACGGCCGCTGATGTGGAGATACAGGTACAGCTGCCGCCAGGCGTGTCGCCTGACCTGACCATGGACGCGCTCTACGCCTTCACGGACTGCGAGGTATCGATTTCACCAAATACTTGTGTGATCATCGACGAGAAGCCGCACTTCCTGAGCGTGGACGAACTGCTGCGTATTTCCACCTTCAAGACAGTGGATTTGCTCAAACGCGAGCTGGAGATTCGTAAAGCTGAACTTGAAGACAAGTGGCACTACTCCTCTTTGGAGAAGATCTTTATCGAGAACCGCATCTACCGCGACATCGAAGAGTGCGAGACCTGGGAGGCGGTGCTTCAAGCCATTGATAAAGGTCTGGATCCGTTCAAGAAACTGCTGCGCCGTGAGGTAACAGAAGAGGATATTATTCGCCTGACCGAGATCAAGATTAAGCGTATCTCCAAATACGACTCCTTCAAAGCCGATGAGTACATCAAGAAACTGGAAGAGGAGATGGCTGAGGTGGATGATAACCTGGCTAACCTGATTCGCTATGCGATCGCTTATTTCGAAGGTTTGCTGAAGAAGTATGGCCAGGGACGCGACCGTAAGACGCAGGTGAGAACCTTTGATGTGATTACAGCACAGAAAGTTGCGATCGCTAACCAGAAGCTTTACATGAATGCCAAGGACGGCTTCATCGGTACTGGTCTGCGCAAAGACGAATTTGTGTGTGACTGCTCTGACATGGATGATATCATCGTGTTCCGCAAAGATGGTAAGTTTACTGTGACCAAAGTTGCTGAGAAGACGTTTGTAGGCAAAGACATCATCATGGCTGGCGTTTATAACAAGAACGACGAGCATATGGTCTACAACATGATCTATGTGGATGGTAAGTCTGGCGTGTCGTTTGCGAAGCGCTTCGCCGTGAAGTCCATTACCCGTGACAAAGAATACGACCTGACAAAAGGAGAGAAGGGCTCCAAGGTGCATTACCTGACGGCCAACCCTAACTCTGAGTCGGAAGTGGTAAGCATCACGCTTTCGCCACAGGCCACTGCCCGCAACAAACAGTTCGACTTTGACTTTGCCGAACTGATGATAAAAGGCAAGGGATCAAACGGTAATATCGTTACCAAGTACCCGATCAAGAAGGTGGTGCAGAAGAGTCTGGGCGAGTCGACACTGGGTGGACGTGAGATCTTCTACGACGAAGTGATCGGTCGTCTGAACACTGAGGGTCGCGGCCGTTATTTGGGCTCCTTCAATACGGAAGACACCATTCTGGTCGTTTATGAAGACGGAACCTATGAGCAGTCCACTTTTGACCTGGCCAACCACTATACCGTGGAGAAGATCAAAGTGCTGCAGAAGTTCGACCCGGAATTAGTGGTATCCGCTATTTATTACGAGGGTGAAAATAAAACCTACTATGTAAAGCGTTTCAGAATTGAGACCTCTACGGTAGGAAAGAAATTCAGCTTCATCCCGGAGACCAAGAACTCCAGACTGGAAGCCGTTTCGACGCATTCGGTTCCGATGGCGACCATCAGCTTCAAGCGCTCGCTCCGTGGCGAGAAGGAAACCGAGAAACTGCTGCTCAGCGAATTCATTGACGTGAAAGGCTGGAAAGCGATGGGCAACAAGCTCAGTTACTTCAAGATCTTCGATGTGAAAGTGCCGAGACTGGAGGAAATAGAGCAGGAAGAAAAGCCTAAAGCTAAGAAAGTTACCACAAAGCGGGAGCCGGTTACGTTGCCTTCTGAATTGAAAGAGTTGGCAGAAGAAGCGGCCAAAGCCAGTGGGGCTCAACTTGATACGCTGGAAGCCGTAGAAGACCTAATAGACGACAACAGTACAAAAAAGGCTTTGAAGGAAAAGAAGCAGCTGGATTTATTCTAAATTAAGTCCTTTTTTGCATAAGTCGTTTTAAAGCAATATATTAGGTTGCTTATTATAGATTATGCGAATACTTTTCAAAGCTATACCCATTCTGTTCATCATGCTCGGTTCCCTGGTATGTCCGCTGGACGCGCTGGGAGATTCCGGGCATGATGTGCTTTTAAAGAAGGCGTACGAGCTGAAAGAGCAGTACAAGGAGACCGAGGCACTTGCTGTGTATGAGCAGATTATTGCTGCTGACGAATCCAATTTCGAGGCGCTTTGTCAGGCCAGCGTGCTGCACAGTCTGATGGGAAATCGCTTCACGGATGATACCCGCAAGATTGATCATTTCAGCACTGCCAAAGCGTACGCCCAACGAGCTTACATGCTGGACTCCGTCAATGCTCAGTCAAATTATGCCATGGCGCTCTCGCTGGCCTCGCTGGCTATGGTGTCGGGACCAAAGCAACGGCTGTCCCTGATCAGCGAAATCAAGTCCTACCTGGATGGTACCCTGGCGGCCGATCCTAACCATGCGGATGCCTGGCATATGCTGGGTCGCTGGTACTTTAAAATGGCCAACCTCAATTTTGCTGAAATTACGGCTTATAAAGTGATGCTGGGTGGACTTGCGCAAAAATCTGCTACTAACAAAGATGCGATCTACGCGATGGAAATGGCCATTTTGCACAATCCGAACAACCTGCGCTATTACTTTGATCTGGCCAACATCTATCAGGAAATGAAAAACAAGGAAGCTTGTGTGTATACGTTGCAGCGTGCCATGGCCCAGAACCTCGATCTGCAAACGAAAGAGGAACTGGAGTTAAGCAGGCGCTGTAAGATGATGCTGCAAGCCTATCAGAGGTAACAGGATATCATTGCCAAGCAAAGGGCCTGCTTCTATCTGGGAGCAGGCCCTTTGCTTTTCTTTAAAACTATATGGCAGGCGATTTGTCGATATTTAAGCAAATTATCTATAATTTAGCGCCAATCTGGATTGTAAGAAAAGACAGCACATGATGTCTCGTTGGACCTTAAGTTGGGTAGTGGTGGTATGGTTGCTTTCCGGTTGCGGCAAAGAAGAAGGTATACGGGAGCAGATGGTAAACCTGGAAGCCGTAGCTGTGGAGGATCCCGCCAAGCAACTGGTAAGTCTCAGCGAAGCCATCGAGCGCTCGAAGCGCGACGGCAGCCTGTACGCCCGAAGAGCCATGGTGCTGCTCCGGCAGGGTGAGCTGGACAAAGCGCTGAGCGATGTGGATGAGGCTATCAAACTGTCGAAGGAGCCCGCCAACTTTTTCGTGAAGGCACAGGTGCTATACCTGATGGGCCGACGGGAGGAGGCACTGCCGCTTGCACTACAGGCCGAGCGGAACTCGTACGAGAGTTCGTCGCTGTACGTGCTTTTGACGGAGCTATACCTGGACAGGAAAGAGTATGCAAAGGCAGCCCATTTTGCGCGTCAGGCGTTGGAGCTTTCTCCAGACGATCCGCAGGTGGTTTACTACAAAGGGAGGGTATCAGAAGTGACGGGCGATACAGCCGTTGCCATGAAGCATTACCAACAGGCGCTGACGTACAAGCCTGACTTTGCAGAAACGCATCGCGCATTGGCTAGGCTATACCTGGCGCAACAGGAACCGGCGCAGGCCAGAAAGCATACGGAGCAAGGACTGCGCGTGTCGCCGAAAGATCCGCAGCTGTGGCTCTACAAAGGGATGCTTCAGCTGCAAGTAGCTCGGAAGGACAGCGCCCTGGCTAGCTTTGAAAACGCGCTCGCTTTGTCAGATACGATGCAGGCTGCACATTTTCAGCTGGCGCAGTTGCGGCACGGGTTAGGAGAAAATGAATTGGTGCTTCAGCACTTGGAGCAGGCTCCCAGGTATAGCAGTCAGCTGAAATACCTGTCGGTGCGGGCGAGTAGCTTGGAGCGAACAGGGGAAAACGTAGCCGCACTGCGTACTTACGAGCGGATGCTGGCCATTGAGCCAAAACACACCTATGCCAGGCAGAGTATTGCCCGGCTTCGGTACAAATTAGAAAGACCCAGACCCCAGCTGGACAGCATGGCTGTCAGGCAGCGGGGCTTTTAACACGATACCTAAGAAAAGAACATGATCAACATCACTTTGCCAGACGGCTCTGTACGCCAGTATTCCAAAGGTGTAACAGGCCTCGAGATCGCCACCAGCATTAGCGAGGGACTTGCCCGCAATGTGCTGGCCGTTAAGGTGAACGGTTCCGTTTGGGACCTGTCCCGCCCCATTGAAGAAGATGCCAGTGTGCAGCTGCTTACCTGGAACGACGATCTGGGCAAAAACACATTCTGGCATTCATCCGCCCACTTGCTGGCAGAGGCCCTGGAAGCGCTATACCCCGGTATAAAGTTCGGCATCGGACCGCCCGTGGAGAACGGCTTTTACTACGACGTGGACCTGGGTGAAGGCAAAACCTTCTCACAGGACGACTTTGCCAAAGTAGAGCAGAAAATGCTGGAACTGGCTCGCGCCAAGAATGAGTATGTGCGCCAGGAAGTATCAAAGGCCGATGCCATTAAGTACTTCACTGAGAAAGGCGACCAATATAAGCTGGACCTGCTCCAGGACCTGGAAGATGGTACCATCACCTTTTATACCCAGGGCAACTTCGTAGACCTTTGCCGTGGACCACACATTCCGAATACGGGCTTCATCAAAGCTGCCAAGCTAATGAACGTAGCCGGTGCCTACTGGAGAGGTGACGAAAAAAGCAAGCAGCTGACCCGCATCTACGGCATCACCTTCCCGAAACAAAAGGAACTGACGGAATACCTGGAGCGTCTGGAGGAGGCCAAAAAACGCGACCACCGCAAGCTAGGCAAGGAATTGGAGTTGTTCGCCTTCTCTGAAAAGGTGGGCATGGGCTTACCGCTTTGGTTGCCGAAAGGTACGCTGCTGCGCGAACGTCTGGAGCAATTCATGCGCAAGGCACAGGTGAAGGCCGGCTATCAGCCGGTGGTGACGCCACACATTGGTAGCAAGGAACTGTATGTGACTTCCGGTCACTACGAGAAATACGGAGCCGACTCCTTCCAGCCGATCAAGACGCCGAACGAGAACGAGGAGTTCTTGCTCAAGCCGATGAACTGCCCGCATCACTGCGAGATCTACAAGACACGTCCGCGCTCTTACAAAGAGCTACCGGTGCGTTTTGCAGAGTTCGGTACCGTGTACCGTTATGAGCAGAGCGGCGAGCTGCACGGTCTGACACGCGTGCGTGGCTTTACGCAGGACGATGCGCACATCTTCTGCCGTCCGGATCAGGTGAAGGAAGAGTTTATCAAGGTGATCGACCTGGTGCTGTACGTGTTTAAAGCACTTGGATTTGAAGACTATACCGCCCAGATTTCACTGCGTGACCCGGAGAACAAGGCCAAGTACATTGGTACTGATGAGGTATGGGAGAAAGCCGAAAGCGCCATCATTGAAGCTGCTGCCGAGAAAGGGCTGACTACTGTAACCGAACTGGGTGAGGCTGCGTTTTACGGTCCAAAGCTGGACTTTATGGTGCGCGATGCGCTGGGCCGCAAGTGGCAGTTGGGAACTATTCAGGTGGATTATAACTTACCAGAAAGGTTCCAGCTTGAATACATCGGCGCCGATAATGCCAAACATCGCCCTGTGATGATCCACCGTGCACCATTTGGTTCACTGGAGCGCTTCGTGGCCGTATTGATCGAGCATTGCGGTGGTAACTTCCCGCTGTGGCTCAGCCCGGAGCAATTTGCGATACTCCCGATTTCGGAGAAATTCCAAGACTTTGCCCAGCAGATTTACGACCGTCTGCAGCAGCACGATATCCGGGGCTTTGTCGATAACCGTGACGAGAAGATCGGCCGTAAGATACGAGACGCGGAAGTGCGCAAAGTGCCTTACATGCTGATTGTAGGGGAGAAGGAGCAGGAGAACGGCGCGGTATCGGTGCGCCGGCACGGCGAGGGTGACCTGGGCACGATGACGGTGGATGAATTCATTGCCAGCTTTCAGTCAAAAATCGCCGAGATGCTGAACAATTAAGAGGAGATATTTTTTTCTTGATATAAAATGTGCGATATTCGCACCCTGATTGTAGAAACTAAATTTAAGGAGGTAAAACTATAGCTACGCCAAACAAGCGCTACATCCCACGCGGAAAAGTGGAGGAGCCATACAAAGTCAATGATAAAATAACTGCCAGAGAAGTCCGGTTAGTTGGTGACAATGTAGAGCAGGGGGTATACTCAACAAGAGATGCTCAGAAAATAGCGAACGAGCAGAATCTTGACCTGGTTGAGATTTCGCCAACTGCTAATCCACCGGTTTGCCGCATCATCGACTACTCGAAATTCAAGTACGAGCAGAAGAAGAAAACCCGTGAGATGAAGGCCAAAGCTCAGAAGGTAGTCATCAAGGAGATCCGTTTCGGCCCTAACACAGATGACCACGACTTTGAGTTTAAGTTGAAGCATGCAAAGTCTTTCCTGGAGAGTGGCTATAAGATCAAGTCTTATGTGCACTTTGTCGGTCGTACGATCGTGTTCAAGGAAAGAGGAGAGATCCTGCTGCTGAAATTTGCCCAGGCACTGGAGGAAGTAGCGAAGGTGGAGCAGCTGCCGAAGCTGGAAGGGAAGCGAATGTTTCTGATTCTGGCACCTAAGGTGGCACCTCCTGCTAAAAAGTAATTTGTTTCATTAATTATATACACATGCCAAAAGTTAAAACAAAATCTGGTGCAAAGAAGCGTTTTTCTTTGACAGGTACTGGCAAAATTAAGCGTAAGCACGCTTACAAGAGCCACATCCTGACCAAGAAGACGACTAAGCAGAAGCGTAATTTGACACACACTGGCCTTGTTAGCACAGCTGATATGGACAGAGTGAAGCTGATGCTTCAAATCTAATTCCTCAGGAGTTAGAACGGTTAATTATTTAGTACGAACCCGGTGCCTGGTTTAATGAAGATCGAAAAGGATCACCAGCCGCCAAAACTTTTACAAAATGCCTAGATCGGTAAACGTTGTCGCAGCGCGACACAGAAGAAAAAAAATGATGAAAATGGCCAAAGGTTACTTTGGCCGTCGCAAGAATGTCTGGACAGTTGCGAAAAACGCAATTGAAAAAGGTTTGCTTTATGCTTACCGTGACAGAAAAGCGAAAAAGAGAGATTTCCGCGCCCTTTGGATCCAGCGTATCAACGCCGGTGCACGTGAGCATGGCATGTCTTACTCTCAGCTAATGGGCGCTCTGAAAAAGGCGAACATCGACCTGAACCGCAAAGTACTTGCTGACCTGGCGATGAACCATCCGGAAGCTTTCAAGAGCATCGTTGACAAAGTAAAGTAATTTACTTTAGCTATATTACACAAAAGGGCCTGGCGCAAGTCAGGCCCTTTTGCATTTCTACCTGTAAGTCTTAAGACGAATAGAGTTAAGTTGTATTTGATGGAGACTTGCGTATTCTGACGATAGGGTGTAATACACTGCAAAGTTTAGTTCTCAAACGCCCTCAGATAAATCTTATGTTTCCTGATATTCAATCATTATCCCTTGTGTAGAATGGAAGAAAGTGGTCTATAGGCAGAAAGAAAATTAAGAGTTGGCAGATCGAGTGCCTAGCAGGCTGAAGATGTAGGGTCTATACCTTTATTTCGTTCATCATTACAAAAAGGTTCAACAGGTACAGCACGAAGTTATCAGATGATACTTTATATTATACCCTTGTTAATCAATGGTATTGAATACTTAAAGTTTAAGTTTTACTTTATTTCATTCCAGCCTGGTTTGCAGAAATCTGTCTAATTGAAATATGCTCAATTTATTCTTGTCATGCTGTCAGGATTAGCTTTAACGAAGTGCTCATCGCTCGACTAATACCTATACCTATTTGCGAAAGGAACTGCATTCGTTGCCCAGGCATACACCACACAGGTATAGAGAACGGGCGTTTCAGCTTACATTTATGCCCTTCTTTTAAGACTTTGTGAGATCATGGTGTTACACTAGCCTTCGGGAGAAGAGGTCTCTATTTTAACTTGTTCCTTTAACAGAAAATCTAAACTGGTTTTACAATACCTAGGTGCAGGTGAAGAAGAGCTATACCTTGGCAAGAGGCAGTAAAGTATATTTTAGTCTCTCGAAGGGTAGAAAGCATGCTGGATGGTGACTTTTCTTAAGTCGTGTCCTCTGGATCGCTGATAAGTAGAGAGGAAACAAGTACAACGCCAGGTCCAGCAGCTGTGGTGGAGAAGAAAAGTATAAGGCATAAAAAAAGCCCTGGAATTACTTCCAGGGCTCTGTAGCGGGGAGCAGAATCGAACTGCCGACCTTAGGGTTATGAATCCTACGCTCTAACCATCTGAGCTACCCCGCCGAATTGTGGTGCAAATATAAGGGGTAAGTTTTAAAAAAAGCAACTATTGATGCACAAAAAAATATTTTATTTTCTGTATATTTAGCCAATCAGAAATTAACACTATACTTAGTCAGTCACTTACAAGAACAAACAATGAAGGCAACCAAGACGAAATTTGTGCGGGAGTACCCTGTAAATGCATCTGCCCGTTTGCTATACCCATACCTAAGCACCCCGAGCGGTCTTTCGCAGTGGTTTTGTGACGACGTTTCCATTGATGAGGACAAGGTGTTCAATTTCTACTGGGACGGCAGTAACCACTATGCTGAGATGACGAGCCACCGTACCAACCGCTCCGCCCGCTTTAATTTTCTCAACGAGGACAAATCGCATGTTTCTGACCCATCCTATATCGACTTCTCGATCGAGACAAGCGAACTGACCCAGGAGCAGTATCTGAAAGTGGTTGACTACTCAGAGGAAAGCGATGAAGAGGAGTTGGAGGAGCTGTGGGAGCACTTGCTGCAGAAATTGCGTGAAATAGTAGGAGGGTAGCGCATCTTAGCACCAAAGGCTTATCTTTGCACGATTTTTGAAAGTCCGGTGTTAAAGAAAATATCCGGGTTTTCGGACCCCCGACTGCCAACAGGCTCACATGAAGAAACTAGATAAGCTAATACTTAAATCATTTGCCGGCCCTTTCCTCCTCACGTTTGCCATCGTGGAGTTTATTCTGCTTACGCAGTATATGCTCAAGTACCTCGATGAGCTGGTAGGAAAGGACCTTGGGTACGACGTGTTCGCCGAGCTGCTGTTTTACTTCAGCATCAACATGGCGCCTGTCGCCCTGCCGCTTGCCGTACTACTCTCCGCCCTGATGACCTTTGGTACGCTGGGGGAGCACCACGAGCTCACGGCCATTAAAACCTCAGGTATAGCCTTGCCGCGCATTCTGCGCCCTGTTGCCTTTTTTGTGGTTGCGCTTGCCATTGGGGCCTTTTTCTTCAACAACTACGTGGTTCCGAAGGCGAACCTCAAGGCCTATAGCCTGCTCTGGGACATCCGGCAGAAAAAGCCTGCCATGAACTTCAAGGAGGGGGCCTTCTACAACGGGCTGCCTGGCTACAGCATCAAAATCAACGAGAAGCTCAACGATGGCCGCTCCCTGCGCGACATCATGATCTACGACCACTCTAAGGGCGGTAACAACACCACCGTAATTCTTGCTGACTCAGGTCAGATGTACACCGAGTACAACGACAATTACCTGATTCTGGAGCTTTTCCGAGGCAATACCTACGTGGATCAGAACAATGGCGGATTCCGGAACTCGTCGGAGCAGTTTGTGCGCGAGAAGTTTGACGCCACCAAGATCATTTTCAGTCTGGCTTCCTTTGAGCTGGGTCGCACCCGCGAAGAGCTCTTCTCGGATAATAAGATGATGAAGAACATCGGGCAGCTGACAGCGGTAACAGACTCCCTGCGCCAGTCCGGAACGCGGGAGCGCCGGATGTACGCTCCGAACGTGGACCCATTCTACATGTACTTTAAAGCAGACACGGGGCAGGTGAAGAATGGTCTACCGCTTACCAAAGTTTTGCCTGATTCGGTGCACGAGCAGAAGACGCTGCCGCCTACCACGGCCGATGTGATGACGGCAGCAGCCAACAAAGCCCGCAATGTGAAGAGCTTTACCGGCAGCTACAAAGAGCGCGTGGCAACGCTGAGCCGCGATGCCAACAACTACGAAATAGAGATCTGGCGAAAGTACACGCAGTCTTTTGCCATCGTGATCATGTTCCTGATCGGGGCGCCGCTGGGAGCCATCATCAAGAAAGGGGGCTTGGGCGTTCCCGTGATCATATCCATCATGTTCTTTATCGTGATGTATGTGCTGGGGATTCTGGGCGAGAAATGGGCCCGGGAGGGCTTGATCTCGGTGGAGGCGGGGATGTGGGGCGCGAATGCCATCCTGCTGCCGATTGGTTTGTTCTTCCTGTACCAGGCCCAAAACGACTCCAGCCTGCTGGAAGTTGATTTCTGGCGCAAGCTGATGACCCGTTTGAAGCGCAACAAAATATAGCGCTATACCTGAATAACTCGCCGCAAAAAGTTTTTTAATGTAGATATTTTATTTAACTTTGCGGCTTATACGGGAAAAATCCACTGATTATAACAGATTGATATTTTTTATACGCAATGAAATTAACTACTGAAGCGAAACAAGAAATTTTTGAAAAGCACAGCCTGAGCAAGTCTAAGACTGACACGGGTTCTGCAGAAGGCCAGATCGCGCTGTTCACTACGCGCATTGCTGATCTGACAGAGCACCTGAAGATTCATAACAAAGACTTCGCTACTCGTCTTGGCCTTCTTAAGCTGGTAGGTAAAAGAAGAAGACTTCTGAACTACCTGCAGAAAAATGACATTGAAAGATACAGAGCGATCATCGCCGAGCTTGGTATCCGTAAATAAGCTTATAGAAAATTAGGGAATTTCTAACAGGGATTCCCTAATTTTTTCTGTACCCTTCCTTATTCCCCTTCCTCTTTGCCAGTACCCCAGCAGTGGCTGCAAATGGTAGCCCTGTTCTATTTGATGCTAAAAAATAAGAATTGAAGATGTCACAAACCGCAATCACAAAAACAATCATTCTTCCGGATGGCCGGGAGATCATTATCGAAACTGGTAAATTAGCCAAGCAGGCAGACGGCTCTGTTGTCGTGAAGATGGGTAACACCATGCTACTGGCAGCTGTTGTTTCTAACAAAGAAGCCCGCGAGGGAGTTGATTTTCTGCCTCTTTCAGTTGACTATCAGGAGAAGTTTGCTTCTTCTGGCAAAATCCCCGGGGGCTTCCTCAAAAGAGAGGCACGCCTTTCTGACTACGAAATCCTGATTTCCCGTTTGGTTGACCGCATTCTGCGCCCGATGTTCCCGGAAGACTACCATGCGGAAACTCAAATGACTATACATATGATCTCTGCTGACACGGAGATTATGCCGGACGCGCTTGCCGCACTGGCCGCTTCTGCCGCACTGGCAGTATCTGACATTCCTTTCAACGGACCTATCTCTGAAGTGCGCGTTGCCCGTATCGACGGTCAGCTCGTAATCAACCCACTGACTTCTGACCTGCAGCGTGCCGACATCGACATGATCGTTGGTGCTTCGATTGACAGCGTGGCCATGGTGGAAGGCGAGATGAACGAGGTGTCGGAAGAAGAGATGCTGGAGGCAATCGCTTTCGCACACGAAGCCATCAAAGTACAGTGCCAGGCCCAGATGGAACTGGCCGAAATGGTAGGCAAGCTGCAGAAGCGTGAGTACTCGCACGAAACACACGATGATGAGCTGCGCCAGAAGGTATACGCTGCCACTTACGACAAAGCGTACGAAGTTGCCAAGCGTGGCCGTGCCAACAAAGCCGAGCGCAAAGAAGGCTTCGCCGCTGTGCTGAACGAATTTGTGGAGTCGCTGGGTGAGGAACATGGCTATGACATGACGCTCATCAAGACCTACTACCACGACGTGGAGAAAGAAGCCGTACGCAACATGATCCTGAATGACCGTGTGCGTCTGGATGGCCGTCAGCTGGACGAGATTCGTCCGATCTGGTCTGAAGTAAACTACCTGCCAGCTACACACGGTTCTGCCGTGTTTACACGTGGCGAAACGCAGTCTCTAACTACTGTAACCCTGGGAACCAAGCTGGACGAGCAGATGATCGACAGCGCGATGGTATCAGGTTCAAATAAATTCCTGTTGCACTACAACTTCCCTGCCTTCTCTACAGGCGAGGTGAAGCCAAACAGAGGCCCTGGGCGTCGTGAGATCGGTCACGGTAACCTGGCGCTGCGTGCCCTTAAGAAGGTGCTTCCTGCAGACGGAGAGAACCCATACACTATCCGTGTGGTTTCTGATATTCTGGAGTCTAACGGTTCGTCTTCTATGGCTACCGTGTGTGCCGGCTCGCTGGCGCTGATGGATGCGGGTGTTCCTGTTAAGGATGCCGTTTCAGGTATAGCCATGGGTCTGATCACAGACAAGCAGACTGGTAAGTTTGCCGTATTGTCTGACATCCTGGGCGATGAAGACCACTTGGGTGACATGGACTTCAAGGTAGCGGGTACCAGCAAAGGTATCACAGCCTGCCAGATGGACATCAAGGTACAGGGCTTGTCGCACGATGTGCTGAGCCAGGCACTTGCACAGGCAAGAGCAGGCCGTCTGCACATCCTAGGTGAGATGAACAAGACCATTGCTGCCCCTAATGCTGACTACAAGCCGCATACCCCACGCTCATTCAACATCGTGATTGACAAGGAGTTCATCGGTGCCGTGATCGGACCAGGTGGTAAGGTGATCCAGCAGATCCAGAAGGACACGGGTGCTACGATCATCATCGAAGAGAAGAACGAAAAAGGCCACGTGAACATCTTTGCCAGCAACCAGGATTCTATGAACAACGCCGTGAGCAAGATCAAAGCGATCGTGGCACAGCCTGAGATAGGAGAAGTTTACATCGGTAAAGTGAAATCCATCCAGCCTTACGGCGCCTTTGTGGAGTTCATGGCAGGCAAAGACGGTCTGTTGCACATTTCCGAGATCAAGCACGAGCGCCTCGAAACGATGGATGGCGTGCTCGAGATTGGCGAAGAGGTGAAGGTGAAACTGATCGACGTAGACAAGAAAACAGGTAAGTTTAAGCTGTCTCGCAAGGCGATTCTTCCGAAACCAGGCGCTGAAGCGCAACAATAATCCTACTTTCATATACTCCTGATGCCCGTTCCGTATAAGGCGGAGTGGCGTCAGGAGTATTATGTTTTGCCGTCGCGGAAAGTGTTCTTGATTTTAATCTCAAAATGTAAGAACTTTGCGCGATTTTCTGATGTTACCAGTCCGGGCCCGGAATTAAGATTTTCACATTTTTTGTAATAACAATATACTCTGATGAGACAACTCAAGATAAGCAAACAGATCACCAACCGCGAAAGCCAGTCGCTGGACAAGTATCTTCAGGAGATTGGTAAAGTCGATTTGCTTACACCGGATGAGGAGGTGTCGCTTGCTCAGAGAATCAAAGAGGGAGATCAGTTTGCACTTGAGAAGTTGACCAAAGCCAACCTGCGTTTCGTAGTGTCGGTGGCCAAACAGTACCAGAACCAGGGCCTTTCGCTAGGCGACCTTATTAACGAGGGAAACTTGGGTCTGATCAAGGCTGCCAAGCGTTTCGACGAAACAAGAGGCTTTAAGTTTATCTCTTATGCAGTTTGGTGGATCCGTCAGTCTATTCTGCAGGCATTGGCCGAGCAGTCTCGTATTGTGCGTCTGCCGCTGAACCGTGTTGGTTCTCTTAACAAGATTTCCAAGTCATTTTCTGAACTGGAGCAGAAGTTCGAGCGTGAGCCTTCTCCGGAAGAGATCGCAGAGGTACTTGAACTGACGACTGCCGAGGTAGTTGACACGCTTAAGATCTCAGGTCGTCACGTGTCAGTAGATGCACCGTTCGTGCAGGGAGAGGAAAACCGCTTGTTGGACGTGCTGGAGAATGAAGACGAAGAGTCGCCGGACACAGGGTTGATGAACGACTCGCTCCGTAAAGAAGTACAGCGCGCCTTGTCTACCCTCACCAAGCGCGAGGCTGACGTGATCACGCTATACTTTGGTTTGAACGGTGAGCATTCATTAACGCTCGAGGAGATCGGGGAGAAGTTCAACCTGACCCGTGAGCGTGTGCGCCAGATCAAGGAGAAAGCCATCCGCAGACTGCGCCACACTTCCAGAAGCAAAGCATTGAAGCCTTACCTCGGTTAAGCCAATATAACATTAAAAAGAGCCCTGTCCGAAAGGTCAGGGCTCTTTGCATTTCCGGCAAGGGATAGTTGCTCTCCGTCGGGTTTGTGCTAATTAACACAGGAAGTATGCAGGCAGAGCATCATATTTTTTGTATACTTGCAACCAATTTCGAATAAGCCTCACATAGACATGGAAATAGAGAAAGTAAAATGCCTGATCATCGGGTCAGGTCCCGCTGGTTATACAGCAGCCATCTATGCTTCACGTGCCGGCCTTAACCCTGTGCTGTACCAGGGGTTGCAGCCTGGCGGTCAGCTTACCATCACAAACGACGTAGAAAATTACCCGGGTTATCCGGATGGCATCAACGGTCCGCAGATGATGGAGGACTTTAAGCGCCAGGCGGAACGCTTTGGCACAGACGTAAGGTATGGCATCGCCACAGCCGTGGATTTTTCTTCGCAGCCGCACAAAGTAACGATAGATGACCAGAAGGTAATTGAAGCGCATACCGTTATCATCTCCACCGGCGCGTCTGCCAAATGGTTGGGCATGGAGTCTGAAGTCCGCCTGAATGGGAGCGGGGTAAGCGCCTGCGCCGTTTGCGACGGTTTCTTTTACCGCGGACAGGATGTAGCGATCGTAGGCGCCGGTGACACGGCAGCTGAGGAGGCCACTTACCTGGCCAACATCTGCAACAAGGTATACATGATCGTTCGTCGTGACGAGATGCGCGCCTCCACTATTATGCAGGAGCGTGTCAAGAAGACCAAGAACATCGAGATCCTCTGGAACTCAGTGACGGACGATATCTTAGGTGAATTTGCCGTGGAAGGTGTGCGTGTGCGCAATGTGCTGACGGACGAGCTGCGCGAGATTCCTGTAAAGGGCTTTTTCGTGGCGATCGGCCATCAACCAAACTCCGGTATTTTTGCCGACTACCTGAACCTGGACGAGAACGGATATATTAGAACCATTCCGGGTACGAGCAAAACCAACATTGACGGGGTGTTCGCCTGTGGTGACGTGCAGGACTTTACGTACCGCCAGGCTGTTACGGCAGCTGGTTCAGGCTGCATGGCCGCACTGGATGCGGAGCGTTATCTGTCCGCACAGGATTTGCACTAAAATTACGAGTGTGCTATACCTGTCAGGCGAAATTTGTTTCAGCCAGGCGGGAGGTGACCACAATAAAATGGCGCAGCAGTAGTTAATTTTGCGACATTGAGCTTAGTAAATCTGCTCCGCCTAATATTTAAGACGATGCTAAAGTATAAAGCACCCCTTACGATTGCACTTTTTTTGCTCGGTCTAGTTTCCGGGTCAAGTGCCTTTGCGCAGGGTAAGGTCAAAGATCTTTTCAAGGTAAAGTCGCCTAAGATAGATTATGTACGGCCTGACACCACCATTCTGATCAAGTACGAGGAGTTTCCGGAGGATGACTCGGACGCGGGCAAGTCTATCTTCTTTAACCCGAAGAAACAGCTTTCCATCGTTAGTGAAGACACCTCGGAGCTCGACTTGGGAGAGCAGCATATTGTAGAGGTGTCGGAGGAAGTGCTCATAGACTCTACCTGGATCAAAATCGCAGGCTACTACGCCATCTGGGATACACGCAACATCAACCCATACCGCATGGACGGCCGTCAGCTGAAAGACACCGTGGATATCACGCTGTATGATCCAAAGGCTAACCGTGCCTACAACATGCCCTTGGAAAAGACGCCGGTTACCAGCCGCTTCGGTCATAGAGGTTATCGCTGGCACTATGGTACGGACATCGACCTGAACACAGGTGATTCCATCTATGCCGCCTTTGACGGTGTGGTGCGCATCAACAAATGGGACGGCGGAGGATACGGCAACTACATTGTGCTGCGCCACTACAACGGCCTGGAGACGCTCTACGGGCACATGAGTAGAACCATTGCCGAAACAGGGCAGTTTGTAAAGGCTGGGGAAGTGATTGGTCTGGGTGGCAGCACGGGGCGCAGCTCCGGACCGCACCTACACTACGAGGTTCGCTACCAGGGTAACCCTCTGGACCCGGAGTTGATGTACGATTTCCCGGACTATCTGCTAAAGGGGCAGAGTTTTGTCATCACTTCAGCCCTGTTCAACTATTACAACAAGGCGAAAAGCAGCAGTGGTGGTTCGCGCAAAGCAAGTTATCATAAGGTACGCAGTGGTGATACCTTGTCAGGTATAGCCAAGCGCTACGGTGTTTCTGTCAGCCAGATTACCAGACTGAATGGCATCAGCACGCGTACAACTCTGAAAGTTGGACGTTCGCTCCGAATCAAATAAGAAAGCAGTTGAAGATGAAGTTAGACATACTTGCCTTTGCCTCCCACCCGGATGATGTAGAACTTGGCTGTGCCGGAACGTTGATAGCTCACATCGCTGCCGGTAAAAGCGCCGGGGTGGTAGACCTGACCCGAGGGGAGCTTGGTACGCGGGGCACTCCGGAAGAGCGACTGGCAGAAGCAGAGGATGCCGCCAGGCTAATGGGACTTGCCGTGCGCGACAACCTGGGCTTTGCAGATGGTTTTTTTGCCAATGACCGGGAGCATCAGCTCCAGATCGTGCGAAAAGTGCGGCAGTACCAGCCTGACATCGTGTTGATGAATGCGCTGCATGACCGTCACCCGGATCACGGACGCGGTGCGGCAGTAGTGACCGAGGCTTGTTTTTTGGCCGGACTCAAAATGATCAAGACGCTGGATGAGAAGGGAGAGGAGCAGCAGGCCTGGCGCCCAAAGGCTACCTACAATTTCATTCAGGACCGTTACATCAAGCCGGACTTCGTAATGGATGTGACACCCTATTGGGAGAAAAAAGTCGAAACCATTCGGGCTTTCCGGACACAGTTTTACAATCCGGATGACAATTCCCCCAACACTTATATTTCATCGCCTGAGTTCCTGGACTTTATCGAAGCCAGAGCCCGTGAATATGGCCATGCCATTGGGGTGACCTTCGGCGAGGGCTTCACCTCTGCCAAACAAATCGGAGTTCGCAACCTGTTCGATATCGTCTGATATAACAGGCGAAGTTCTTATAAAACAGCAGGGGCCGGTCAAGTGACCGGCCCCTGCTGTTTTAGGTATAAGCTATACCTTACACTCTGTTTTTACGCCAGTTAGAAACAGTTGCGTTCTGCGCACCCGTACTCGTCGTATTTACTTTGGGCTTGTTATTTCCCAGTAGCATGGCCGCGAGCACAGCCGAAATTACTTCCGTGTCCTCCGTTGGCTTTTCCTCCAGCACGCTCGGAGTGAAGTAGCGCTCAATGAATTTGGTATCAAAGTTACCGGAAACGAAGGCCTCGTGCTGCAGCACAAACTTGCCAAAGGGAAGCGTGGTCTCTATACCTGTGATCTTGTACTCGTCGATGGCACGCAGCATTTTCCCGATGGCTTCCTGACGGTCTTTACCAAAAGTCACCAGCTTGGCGATCATTGGGTCATAGTAAATCGGAATGTCCATACCTTGCTCAAAGCCGTCGTCCACGCGTACGCCCAATCCCTGCGGACGCACGTAGGTTTCCAGTCGGCCGATGTCTGGCAGGAAGTTGTTGGCCGGGTCTTCGGCGTATACCCGTAGTTCCAGCGCGTGGCCGTTTATCTGCAGGTCCTCCTGGCGGAAGCTGAGCGGCTTGCCTTCGGCAATCTGAATCTGCTCTTTCACCAGGTCAAGGCCCGTGATCTGCTCGGTAACCGGGTGCTCCACCTGCAGGCGGGTGTTCATTTCCAGGAAGTAGAAGTTCAGGTTCTCATCTACCAGGAACTCCACCGTACCAGCTCCTACATAGTCGCAGGCCCTGGCCACGTCCACAGCGCAGCGTCCCATTTCATCCCGGAGCTCAGGGGTGAGAACGGCGGAAGGTGCCTCCTCAATCACTTTCTGGTGACGGCGCTGGATGGAGCATTCTCGCTCAAACAGATGCAGAATGTTGCCATGCGTATCACCTAATACCTGAATCTCGATGTGACGGGGAGAACCGATGTATTTTTCGATGAAAACTGAGCCGTCGCCAAAGGCAGAGGTTGCCTCGCTGACAGCTAGCTTCATCTGCTCTTCAAACACCTCCACGCTCTCTACCACGCGCATTCCTTTGCCGCCGCCGCCGGCACTTGCCTTGATCAGGATCGGAAATCCTACGTTAGAGGCGATCTCTTTCGCTTCTTCCACATCTGTGATGGCCTCCTCTGTGCCGGGCACCATCGGAATCTTATACCTAGAAACAGCAGCTTTGGCAGCCAGCTTGCTTCCCATTAGCTCAATGGCCTCCGGGGAAGGACCGATGAAGATAAGGCCAGCCTCCTGCACCTGACGGGCAAAAGCAGCATTCTCGGAAAGAAAGCCGTAGCCCGGATGTATGGCATCTACCTGCAGTCGTTTGCAGACATCGATGATCACTTCACCGCGCAGGTAAGATTCGTTTGACTTGGGACCTCCTACGCAAACGGCTTCGTCGGCGTAGCGCACATGCAGGGCGTTGCGGTCGGCCTCGCTGTAAATGGCTACCGTGCTGATACCCATTTCTTTGGCAGAGCGCATCACACGCAGGGCGATTTCACCACGGTTGGCTACCAGTATCTTGTTGATTTTTCTCATGCAGCAGCTAAGCTATTTTTGTTCAAAGAAACAGCTTATGAGGCAAACTTAAAAATGAGCTGCCGAAAAAGGGAGCGGAGGAGTATTAGAAATTGTTTATGAATCTATAAAATCATAAATTTGCAGGCAGTATTATATCAAGTGAATATATAGTATAAACTACTACATAAAATCCTTAAATTATCCCGTAACTTAATTAAACACAAGGTGGATTTATTTGAAAAGTTGTTGACCAACAGAGGTCCGTTAGGCAGCCACTCACACTACGCGCATGGCTATTTCACGTTTCCAAAGCTTGAAGGGGAGATTGCTCCGCGTATGAAGTTCAGGGGCAAGGAAGTGCTTACCTGGAGCCTTAACAACTACCTGGGCCTGGCTAACCACCCGGAAGTGCGCAAGGCGGACGCCGAAGCTGCTGCAGATTGGGGTATGGCTACGCCAATGGGTGCCCGCATCATGTCTGGCAACACCAATTATCATGAACAGCTGGAGTCTGAGCTGGCCGATTTCGTGCAGAAGCCGGACGCCCTTTTGCTGAACTTCGGTTATCAGGGCGTGGTGTCGATCATCGACGCGCTTGTTGACCGCCACGATGTGATTGTATACGACGCTGAGTCACACGCCTGTATCATCGACGGCGTACGTCTGCACCAAGGCAAGCGCTTTGTGTATTCGCACAACGACATGGCTAGCTTAGAGAAGCAACTGGAGCGTGCTACGCGCTGGGCTGAAAACACAGGTGGTGCCATTCTGGTGATCACGGAAGGTGTGTTCGGTATGTCCGGTAACCTGGGCAAGCTCGACGAAGTGGTAAAGCTGAAAGAGAAATTCAACTTCCGCCTGTTTGTGGACGATGCACACGGATTCGGTACGATGGGTAAAACCGGTGCCGGTACTGGTGAGCACCTAGGTTGCCAGGACGGTATCGACGTTTACTTCTCTACTTTCGCCAAATCTATGGCCAGCATCGGTGCTTTCGTAGCCTCTAACGAGCAAGTAGTAGAGTACCTGCGTTACAACATGCGTTCTCAGATTTTCGCCAAGTCGCTGCCAATGCCGCTTACGATCGGTGCCATCAAGCGCCTGGAGCTGCTGCGTACCCAGCCTGAACTGAAGGACAAACTGTGGGAGGTAGTTCACGCTCTGCAGTCTGGTCTGCGTGAAAAAGGCTTCAATATCGGTACAACCGAGTCGCCGGTGACGCCAGTGTTCCTGAACGGTCAGATTCCGGATGCGACTCAACTGACACTCGATCTTCGCGAAAACTACAACATCTTCTGCTCAATCGTGGTGTATCCGGTGGTGCCTAAAGACGTGATCATGCTTCGCTTGATCCCAACAGCTGTGCATACCCTGGACGACGTGAAAGAGACGATCGATGCTTTCGAAAAGATTGCACAAAAACTAGATAAAGGTCTATACTCTAAGTCTGCGGTGTCCGCTTAATTTGATTTAGAGGCATATATTAAAGTTTGCTAATCTTTGCATGTTATCATTTAATGTGTATATTGGAGCAGTAATAACAAATGTTTCACTATAATAAACACCTCAAATGAACAACAACTTTAGCAAACTCAAGGACCTTGTAATGTCGTTGGAAGCTGACTTCGAAAAATTCTACGACAAGAACAATGCAGCTGCCGGTACGCGCGTGCGTAAAGGTATGCAGGACCTTAAAAACATGGCGCAGGACATCCGTAAGGAAGTTCAGGACATGAAAAACAGCTCTACTGAGAAGAAATAAGCAACTCAAGAAGCAATAGCAACAAAAAAGGTGATCTGAAAAGATCACCTTTTTTGTTTGTAAGTAGCTGTATTTCAGTTATTTGATTGATACAAGGTAGTAGTTTTTCTTTCCTTTCTGCACCACCAGGTATTTTTCCTGAAGCAGCTCGTAATTCACAGGCTCTTCCGTTCCCTGGATCTTCTGGCGGTTGATGCTCACGCCGCCATTCTTGATCATGCGCTTGGCCTCGCCCTTCGAATCGAAAATCTGGCCCCCTGTTACCTCAGAAAGCAGATCGCTCACCGTAGCCGCGCCTTCGTAGGTAGATCGGTTCACTTCGATGTGCGGCACGCCTTCGAATACGGACAGCAAAACATCCTCTTTTAGGCCTTTCAGTGTCTCTAAATCACCTTTTCCAAATAAAATTTCAGAGGCATCTACCGCTGATTTGTAATCTTCTTCGGAGTGCACACGAATTGTAACATCTTTAGCCAGCGCTTTCTGCAAAATACGCAAATGCGGGGCCTGTTTGTGCTCTTCGGTTAAGCGCTCAATATCGTCCTGCGGCAGCAAGGTGTATACCTTAATCAGCTTTTCAGCCTCTTCGTCCGATAGGTTGAGCCAGAACTGGTAGAACTTGTAAGGAGAGGTAAAGGATGGGTCGAGCCATACGTTTCCGCCCTCGGATTTGCCAAATTTAGTACCATCCGCTTTCGTCACCAGTTTTCCCACCAGCGCGAAGGCTTTGCCGTCGTCGATACGGCGGATCAACTCCGTGCCTGTCGTGATATTGCCCCACTGATCGGATGCACCCATCTGCAGACGCACATTCTTGTTCTTATACAGGTGGTAGAAGTCGTAGCCCTGTATGAGCTGGTAAGTGAACTCGGTATAGGATAGGCCCTCGGCACGGTTTCCCTCTTCGTCGGCACTAATGCGTTTTTTCACCGAGTCTTTGGCCATCATGTAATTTACGGTCAGGTGCTTGCCCACCTCTCGCAGGAAGCCAAGGAAGCTGAATTCCTTGAACCAGTCGTAGTTGTTGACGATCTCTGCAGAATTTTCGCCGCTATTGAAGTCCAGGAACTTCTCGAGTTGCTTGCGTATACCTGCCTGGTTGGCCTGCAGGGTGGCTTCGTCGAGCAGGTTGCGCTCTGCAGACTTGCCAGATGGGTCGCCGATCATGCCGGTAGCACCACCCACGAGAGCGATTGGCTTGTGACCGGCGCGCTGCAGATGCACTAATAGCATGATGGTAGCCAGGTTGCCGATATGCAAGGAAGAGGCAGTCGGGTCGAAGCCGATATAGCCCGTGGTCATACCGGAAGCAAGTTGCTCTTCTGTACCGGGCATGAAATCATGGAGCATGCCTCTCCAACGTAGTTCTTCTATCAAGTTCATGTAAACCTAAATAATCGTCAATTCAGGGCAAAGATAAAAAAGAGTTGGCAGATTCGCGGAAGGTAAATCGAGAAGCTATCAGGCAGTCGAGTGACGACCGGAAGGTATAGGGCTAGCCAGAAGCAGCGGCTATACCTTAAATTGGGCTCGGCGGGTGATACAATTAAGTAGGTATAGGTTTGTTGGGACCTTCTTATCAGTCACTATACCTGCTAATACCTTGCTATACCTCTTGTGAACTTCAACTGGCGATTCCTACACTTTAGTCATGATGCTATACCTGCTAAATGATTATAAAAACAGTATAAGATTATGATATAAAACACGTTGTATGTATTTACTTAAAAGATAAGTTAAGGTATAACAGGAGATTACAACCTTAATGTGTGTTTAAATTTGAGGCACAGAGGTATAGCCTAACAAATAGGTGCAATGCTGATTTTTCACCTTGTTGCCTTTCATTTGCAGCCCGGATAGCTGTATCTTTGGTCTCTGTATATCTGTACCATCTCTTACTCTATACCTGACCAACGCCATGTCGCACACCCCGGAGGGCATTCTGGAGCAGTTAAAAAAACGGCAGTTCGCCCCTGTTTACTTTCTGCAGGGAGAGGAGCCTTTCTACATCGACCAGATTGCTGACTTTATTGAGAAGCACGTGCTGCAGGAGCATGAGAAGGGCTTTAACCAGGTGGTGGTGTATGGGAAAGACGTAGATGTAGCCATGGTGCTGTTGCAAGCCAAGCGTTTCCCGATGATGGCTGAGCGCCAGGTAGTGATTGTGAAAGAAGCGCAAAGTATTGTGGACCTGGAACGTGAAGAAGGCATCCGGCAATTGGAGGCCTATTTGCAAAACCCGCTGCCCTCTACGATCCTGGTATTCTGCCACAAGCACAAAACCCTGGATGGACGAAAGTCGCTGGGCAAAGTGGTACAGAAGCATGCCGTCCTACTCACGACCAAAAAGCTTTACGATAACCAGATACCCGCCTGGATAACGGCCTACGTCAAGAGCAAAGGTCTGCAGATCAGTCCCAAAGCGGTGCTGCTACTCAGTGAGTTTATCGGGGCCGACCTGTCACGCCAAGCCAACGAGATAGACAAGTTGTTGATCAACCTGCAGCCAGGTCAGATGATTGACGAGCGCGTGGTGCAGGAAAATGTGGGCATCAGCAAGGAGTACAATATTTTTGAACTGCAGTCAGCGCTGATTGCCCAGGATGCGCTCAAGGCAAACCGCATCATCCAGTATTTTGAGGCAAACCCAAAAAATAATCCCCTTATACCGAACCTGAGCCTGCTCTTTACGTTTTTCACCAAGCTTTTGACCCTGCACCAGTCCGCCGACAAATCGGAGGCCGGGGTGCGGAAGAGTTTGGGCAATCGGGGTTTCCTTGCAAAGGAATACATGCTGGCGCTGCGCGTGTTTCCGCTCATGCGCGTAGTGGACATCATCCACCATATCCGGGTGGCCGACTTGCAGGTGAAAGGTATAACTGGCGGCGATATGAGTGAATCCGAAATTTTAAAGGAATTGGTATTCAAGATATTGCATCCTGTGCCGAGGACTTTAGCCCTTCATTAAGCACAAATTCCTGCGATCAGCACAATATTTGCTGCTACTGCGGCATTGTATAGGAGTGTGAGGCGTTTTCTGACGACATGTTTATCGCCTGTGGTTCGTGCGGTTATCGATTTTTAATTAACTTTGAGTTTGCCTTTCGGGCATGGCGCTTGCGGGCGCCTATACCTGTTTTCTAAGAATAAGCCATAAGAATAGCTCGTAAGCGGGCAGTTAGATACATTATGAAGATAGCCTATAAAGTAGCGCTGGCATCGGTTTTGGCTGGGGGAAGCCACATCGCGGTGGCCCAGCACACCCAGGTGTTCACCGCAAAAGACAAGCACTATCACGAAGGCGTAGAGCTGTTTGACCGTGCCAAGTACGGCGCGGCGCAGGAGGCCTTCCGCAAGTACATCAACCTGATCGGCGACGATGCCAAGACCGCAGACGCGCAGTACTACTACGCCCTGAGCGGCCTATACCTGCTGCATCCCGATGCCGAACAGCTGATCCTGAACTTTACCCGCAAGTTCCCGGCCCACCCGAAGACGACGCTTGCCAACTACGAGCTGGGCCTTTTCTATTTCGAGAACAAGGACTACAAAAAGGCGGTGGAGAAGCTGGAGAGCGCCCCGACGCACTTGCTCAGCATCAAGCAGAACAAAGAGCTGGAATTTAAGCTGGGCTATTCTTACTTCGCCAACAAGGACTTCAAAAACGCCAAAATCTGGTTCGACAAGAACAAGACGACCGGTTTCAGAGAAGACGAGCACCGCTACGCCTATGCCTCTAACTACTACGCCGGCTACATTTCTTACCGCGAAGGCGACTACGACGCGGCCAAGGCGGACCTGCTGATTGCCGAGAAGAACGAGGCCTATGCGCAGATCGTGCCTTACATGATCACGGAGATTCTCTACAAGGAGCAGGACATTTTTGAAGTGATCCGTTACGGCGAGGCAGCGCTGGCCAAGACCCCGAAAGTGCAGCAGGCAGAGGAAATCGCCCTGTTGGTGGGAGATGCCTATTACCAGCGCGCCGAATACAAGAAGGCAGAAGAGTATTTCAGCCAGTATGCCCAAGGCAAACGAAAGATGGATCCGGTGATCCAGTACAAAATCGCTTATACCGACTACAAGAACGGTAACTACAAAAACGCCATTGCCAATTTCAAGGAGGTAGCCAGTAAAAAGGATGCCCTTGGACAGAATGCAGCCTATTATCTTGGTCTGAGTTACCTACGCGAGGATAACAAGCAGTATGCTCTCACAGCCTTTGACCAGGCCCGAAAGAACAACCAGGACACCACCATCACACAGGCGGCTACGGTAAAATTTGCGCAGGTGAGCTACGAGCTGGGTAACTTCCGTGACGTATTCAGCTCGCTGCAGAATTTCAACGAGGAGTTCCCCAAATCGGAACATGCCGCCGAGGTAGATGCGCTGCTGACAGAGGCGTACTTTAACTCCAACAACTACTCAGAGGCCATCCGGCACATCGAGAGCATGCCAAACAAGAGCTACCGTATGCTGGAAACCTACCAGCGCATGACGCACCTGTATGGCGTGAACCTTTACAATGAAGGCAAATTCCCAACGGCAGTTTCCTTGCTGGATAAATCATTGCAGTACCCTTACGATAAGGAGATCACGGCAGCGAGCCACTTCGTGAAAGGGGAGGCTTACTCGATGGGACAGCGCTACGTGGATGCTATCAACAGCTACGCGGCCGTGTTCCGCAACAGCGAAGCCCGCAAGTCGGAGTACTACATGAAGTCGCGCTATGGCATTGCCTACGCTTACTACAACAGCAAGGAATACGACAAAGCCATGCCGCACTTCAAGGCATACGTGGACGGCACCAGCACCAGCGACCCGAACCATTACGATGCCATGATGCGTCTGGCGGACCTGCATTACGTGAAAAAGCAATATGCACCTGCCCTTGCGCTTTATGACAAAGTGCTGGCCTCCAATTCCAACGATAAAGACTACGTGTACTTCCAGAAAGGCATTGTGCTGAGTCTGATGGGCAACAAGGAAGCGGCCAAGCAGAACTTACAAACCGTTTACAGCCAGTACCAGAAGTCGCGCTATGTAGAGCCGGCCATGTACCAGCGCGCCATCATCGATTTTGAAGCTGGCAACTACCAGTCAGCGGTTTCCGGCTTCACAGCCCTAATTCAGGGAAGACCGCAAAGCCGCCTGCTGCCAAATGCGTTGGAGAAAAGAGGTATAGCCTACGCTAACCTGGGTCGTAACGCGGAGGCCGCCGCAGACTACAAGCGCGTACTCGACGAATTCCCGAACTCCCGTTCTGCCAGCGGCTCACTCTATAGTCTGCAGGAAGTGCTGGCTACCCAGAACCAAAGTGGTGAATTTGATCAGTATGCTGAGAAGTTCAGAACGGCAAACCCAGAGAGCAATGCGCTGGAAAGCATTGAGTTCGAGGCTTCTAAAACGCTTTACTTCAACGAAAAATATGATCAGGCAGTCGCCAAACTGGAGAACTACCTGAAAACCTATCCGAACAGTCCTTATGTGAGCGATGCCAACTACTTCCTGGCAGACTCTTATCTGCGTGTGAACCAGCCAGACAAAGGCTTGCCGCTTATGAAGTCTGTAGTGGAGGAGGGCAAGAGCGAGTACGTGAACCGGGCCATTCAAAAGGTGGCAGATGCTGAGTTTGAAAACAAGAACTATACCGAGGCAATCAAGTACTACAGCCGCCTGCGCGACACGGCCACAAACCGCCGTGAGCAGCAGACAGCTCTGACTGGCCTGATGAAGAGCCACTTCCTGACAAACGACTATGCTGCGACGAAGCGTGTTGCCAATGAGCTGATCAGCCAGGGTAACTCCGCCTTGTATGTGTTCAACACGGCACAGCTCTACAAGGGCAAGGCTACGTACGCCGAAGGCAATCTGGACCAGGCTCTGAAAGAACTGCGCGAAGCCTCAGCCTCAGCAACAGACGAGAACGGAGCAGAGGCGCACTACCTGGTAGCCGAGATCCTTCACAAACAGAAAAAATACGCTGAGTCGATTGATGTAGCCTTTGACTTCAACTCGAAGTTCTCCAGCTACGACTTCTGGCTGGGCAAATCCTTCCTGATCATTGCGGACAACTACGTGGCACAGAACGAAACCTTCCAGGCTACTTCCACCCTCAACTCCATTATTGAGCACTCACCAGTGCCGGAGATAGTAGAGGAGGCGAAGCAAAAGCTGGCCAAGTTGGGAGGTACGCCGAGCACTGCCCCGGCTGACTCCGTGAAGGGAAGAAAAAGATAATGCATCATGAAGAGAAAGATCAACATGAAGAATAGATTGAAAAAAGCTTCCATTGCGGCGATCGTACTGTGTGCCGGGTATAGCTTTCTGAACAGTGCCCAGGCGCAGACAACAGGCTGGGGCGAAGGCGCTAAGCTGCAGGATTCTGAAGTAGTGGTAGAAAAGGATCGCAAGATCGAGCTGCCGAGGGCTTCACGTAATTACCAGAAATTTGCAGTGGTGGCTCCGGAGCCGGGCGAGCGCAACGTGCGCTACCGTTTCAACGATTACCGCCTCGAAGACCAGGACGTGAACCTGCAGATGCGTGTGCTCACCATTAAGCAGGAAGAGCTGAGCAAGCTGTACGGAAATTATGTGAAGGCAGGTATAGGCAACTACGGCACGCTATACCTGAAAGGCTACTTCCACAACAAGCGCAGCAATGTGGCTTCTTACGGAGCGGATGTTAGTCACATCACTTCCGCCAGAGGACCTGTTGATGGCAAGAATTCGGCTGTCACCAACTCGGCCATCAACGTGAACGGCGAAACATACCTGCAGGGCCTTACTTTGGGAGGTAAGCTAGGCTACGGACGCGACAAATATCATTTCTACGGATATGGTCCCCAAGAAACCACTGTGGACCGTGACACCATCAGCCAGGTGTTCAACCGGGTGAATGCCGAAGGGTATATGCACAACCACGGTGCCGGCATGCCGCTCTTGTTCAAAGCTGGTCTGAACGTGAACTACCTCAACGACCGCTATGACATGCGAGAGACGAACATTGCTGCTAAACTCAACACCGAGTATGGACTAGATGATGTATCTGCTTTCAAAGTAGATGCTGACCTGTCGCTGGTGTCCCACAAGGATTCTGCTTCGGTGAGCCGTACCTTGTTCAAAGTGCATCCGCAGTACGAGCGTCAGCTGAACGCCATCCGCCTTTCTATTGGTGCTAACATCGCCTATACAGGCGACACCGTGAATGACGCCCGCAAGTTCAATATATACCCAACGGTACGCGTAGGAGTGGAGCCTATAAAGGGTAACCTGTTGATTTACGGTGGTATAGGGGGTGACCTGCAAAGGGTTACTTTATATCAGTTGACCCAAGAGAATCCATACCTGGCACCGAACGTGCGCGTAGCTGATCAGAACAAAGGATTAGAGGTATACGGTGGTATGCAGGCCAACATTGCCAACTTTGTGCACCTGACAGGTCGCGTGGCTTACCAGAACTTCCGTAACATGTACTTCTACAACAACTCGGCTACCGACTCGACTAAGTTCGACCTGGTGTATGACGACGGCGTGACAAATGTTTTGAATATTTATGGTGAGGCCACTTTCAATTATTCAGACGAACTGCGCATCGGATTAAAAGCTGATTATAACAAGTATAGCACGGCTTCCTTAGAGCAGGCATTTCACCGTCCGGAGCTGATGGCGAGTGTTTTTGCCACCTACAACTTCTACGACAAGATTCTCTTTAATTCAGAACTTTACTATATTGGGAGTTCTTTCGGGCGCATTACCCGTCCTGACGGCACATTCGGGCTGCGGGAGACGGACACGATCGTGGACCTGAACCTGAAGGCCGACTACAGGTTCTCCAACCGGTTCACGACTTTCCTGATGGTGAATAATTTGTTTGCGCAGAAATACGAAAGGTTTGTAAATTACCCCAACAAAAGTATCAACCTGATAGGAGGCATCTCTTATTCATTCTAAGTGCCTATGGTAGAAAAGCACATCAAGCACCTGCTCTACAATCACGACTGCGTGATCATACCTGATTTTGGCGGGTTGATTACGCGCTATGTGCCTGCCCGGATTAACCCGGTGAAGCACACGCTGGTGCCGCCGTCCAAAAAAATTGCTTTCAACGAGAAGCTGGTTCTGAACGATGGCCTGCTCATCAGCACCATCGCCTACGCCAACAACAGCTCCAAGGAGGAGGCCAGGCAACTGGTTATCTCTTTTGTGCATGAGGTAAGAACCCGTCTGGAAAGTGAGCAGCGCTATGAGCTGACCGACATCGGTGTGTTTAAATACAACCACGAGCAGCGACTGGTATTTGAGTACACGGAGGGCGACAATCTGCTGGAAGCCAGCTTTGGTCTGCCGGAGATAGTGGCCCGACCGATCCGCCCTGAGGAACCGGCTGTGCTGCGTACCCTGATTAAGGAACGACAGGCAGCAGATACGGCGCCAGCCAAGAAACCTTTCAAAGTCCGCCTGAAGCGCGCCTACCACGTGGCAGCAGGACTGGCCCTGACAGGTTTAGTCGGAACGGCCCTCTACATGCTTTCGCTTCAAACAGACTACAATTTGAGCACGCTGAATCCTATTTCGCTCATCAGCGGCGACAGACAGGCAGAAACTGAAAAAACCGCTTCGGCGGCTATACCTGTGCAGCACGAAGCGACACTGGGTCAGCCTGCTTCCAATGATGTGTTCGATGCCGCTGAAGCAGGTATAGCAGATAGCTCGGATGCTTGGGATACTTCTTCGATCAGTACTTCTGGACAGGAGGCTCAATATGCAGCAGATGAATCCGTTAATACTAAAGAAGCGGTTGTTGAAGAAGCACCTGCTCCGGCTCCACTAGCTACGACAGTTAGCGGTAAAGATGGTCGCTTTTATATCATTACGGGTGGTTATGCCCGCATGCTGAATGCTGAGTTCAGCCGTCAGGAAATAGCGGAGTTCGGCCACGAGGCCAAAGTTTTGGAGCCCGGGAAAGGCAGCAGGCTCTTTAAAGTATCTGTAGCGGACTTTGCTTCGGCAGAGGAGGCTCAGGCAGCCATGAACACCTACAGAAAATCATTCGGAGAAAATATTTGGGTTTATAATAATTAACATGACATCTCTCTTCTTACAAATTACGACAACTCCTGCCGACACGACTTCAATGCTGATGGATGGCGCAGAAACAGCGGAAAACTCAGTTTCGTTGATGGATCTGGCGATGGCGGGTGGCTGGGCCATGATCCCGCTGCTGCTTTTGTCGCTGGCTGCCGTTTACATCTTCTTCGAGCGTTACCTGACCCTCAAGAAGGCCTCCAAAAACCCGGATGGCTTCAGTGACCGCATCAAGAGCATGGTACTGGCAGGCGACATCAACGGAGCCCGCATGCTGTGTGCTCAAACCAACACACCGGTAGCCCGCATGCTGGGTAAAGGCATCAGCCGCATCGGTAACCCACTTAAAAACATCGAGACTTCTATCGAGAACGTAGGCAAAATCGAAATCAGCAAGCTGGAGCGCAACCTGGCTTCCCTGGCAACAATAGCAGGTGCAGCACCGATGCTGGGCTTCCTGGGAACGGTAACAGGTATGATCCAGGCCTTCATCGCCATCGCGCAGGCCGAGGGAACTATTAGCCCGCAATTGCTGTCAGCCGGTATCTACCAGGCAATGGTGACCACGGCTACCGGTCTGATCATCGGTCTGCCGGCCTATGTAGGCTACAACTACCTGGTGTCAAAGATCGACAACATTGTGCACGGGATGGAATATACCTCGATTGAGTTTATTGATCTTTTACAAGAACCACAACTTTAAGCATGAATTTACGCTCTAAAAATAGGATCAACCCTGAGTTTAATATGTCGTCGATGACCGACATCATATTCCTGTTGCTCATATTTTTCATGCTTACCTCAAACTTCGTGGCACCTACCGGCCTACCTGTTAGTTTGCCTACGAGCAAGTCATCTACCATCGTTATTCAGAAGATCAGCGTTACTATTACGCCTGACCTGAGGTATTTCCTGAACGGTAAAGAAGTTAGTCTTTCTGATCTGGAACCACAATTGGCAGCACTTTTGCAGAACGCTGAGGAAGGTGTGGTTGTTTTGCATGTCGATAAGAGTGTGCCGGTAGAGTACCTGGTGAATGTTGCCAGTGTGGCGGCAGGTTTGAATGCAAAGGTAACGCTGGCCACCACACCGACAGAATAAAATTATTAGGATGGAGATAGCACTGAACAAGGAAGAAGAAAAAAACAAGAAAATCGCGGCAGGTATAAGCATTACCCTGCACGTGATTATCTTGTTGCTTTTGTTCTACCTCTTGGCATGGAATGGTGCTCCGGGTAAACCGGATGAGGAGATAGGCATTGAACTGGACTTTGGCATGAGTGCTGTCGGCAGTGGTAGTGTGCAGTCGAAGGCCACGCCGAACGAGTCGAAGAACGTGCAGGACAGCAAGCCGGCTCCAACGCAGCCCGATCCACTGCCGGAGCCAAAGCCTGTAGCGGCTGTCACGCCTCCAACTCCTGTTGAAACACCCAAGGTAGTGACGACCACGGCCGACGCGCCAGTGGTGGTGAAGGAAGAAGTGAAGCCCCAGCCAAAGCCACAGCCGAAAGAGGAAATAAAGAAACCGGTTGAAAAACCTGCCGAGAAGCCGGTGGAGCAGCCTAAGAAGGAACCTGAAAAGCCACGCTCGCTATACCCTGGCAAGCCAACCGAAAGCACCGGTACAGGCAAAAGCGGCACATCGAACGAAGCCACTGGTAACAACAACGGCGACGACGCTAACAAGGTAGGTGACAAAGGTGACCCAAGAGGTATCATGGGGGCCAAGAACTACGAAGGCACGCCAGGCGGTGGAGGCGGTGGTGACGGTCTGGACATGGCCGGCTGGCGCTACGACATTTCTCCTAAGCGCGACCCTTACGAAAATGAAACAGGTTTTGTGAAGTTCCGCATCCGCATCGATGCCGACGGCAACCTGATCGGCATCGATCGACTGGAGAGCACCGTGTCGCCGCACGTAGAGAAATGGTACCGTGAGCAGCTTCAGAAGACAACTTTTAGCCGCATTGGAGGCAGCAGAGCCACCTCCGGTGCCACTGGTACGGTTACTTTTGTGATCAAATCACGATAACTTTTATTGATTTCATGACCTATCAGGAGTGTCTTGATTACTTATACCAGCAATTGCCGATGTTTCAACGCATCGGCAATGTTGCTTTTAAGAAGAGCCTCGACAATATCTTAGCCTTGTGTGATGCGCTAGGCCAGCCGCAGCACAGGTTCAAAAGCGTGCATGTGGCAGGGACAAACGGCAAGGGCAGCAGTTCGCACATGCTGGCCTCCGTGCTCCAGAGCGCCGGCTATAAAACGGGCCTCTATACCTCGCCACATCTCAAATCATTTACCGAAAGGGTTCGCGTAAATGGTGCCGAACTGCCGCAGGATTACCTGATTCGTTTTGTGGAGCAAAACAAGGATCTTTTTGAGGAGGTGAAACCATCTTTTTTCGAGATGACCGTGGCGCTTGCCTTCCGGTATTTTGCTGACGAGCAGGTGGATGTGGCCGTGATCGAAGTGGGGCTTGGCGGCAGACTGGACTCGACTAACATCATTACGCCGGAACTTTCGCTCATTACCAATATTGGTTTTGACCATCAGGCATTGCTTGGCGACACCCTGCCTGAGATTGCAGGGGAGAAGGCCGGCATTATCAAGCCCCATATACCTGCCGTCGTTAGTACTAAGCAAGCTGACATCGTGCAAGTGTTTGAGCAGAAGGCTGCAGCTGAAGAGGCACCGCTTTATTTTGCTACCGATCATATTGCTGTGCAGGTAATGGAGCAAAACATGGAGGGCCAGGTATACGACGTGTTCTCCGATGGCAAGCTGTGGTTACCATCACTTCAGTCAGACCTGGCGGGGATTTACCAGCAGTATAATTTACCCGGCGTGTTGCAATCGTTGCTGTTGCTCCGCGACCGTGGCTTTGCTATACCTGACGAGGCTATTCGCCAGGGTATAGCGCATGCAAAAGCCATAACCGGCCTGAAAGGACGATGGCAGGTGTTAGGCTATAATCCATTAACTATTTGTGATACAGGGCACAATGTGGACGGTATTAAACAAATACTTACTCAGCTAACTGCCCTTCAACCTCAGCACGTTCACCTGGTATTCGGAGCCGTGAATGACAAAGATGTGACCATCATCCTCCAGCTTTTACCCAAGGACTATACCTATTACTTCTGTCAGGCGCAGATTCCGCGTGCTTTGCCTGTGGCAGAACTGAAGGAAAAAGCCGACCAGGTCGGATTACAAGGAACTGCCTATGCAACCGTAAGCGAAGCCATCGCAGCGGCCAGGCGAAATGCGAAACCGGATGAGGTAATATTTATCGGAGGTAGTACCTTTGTGGTCGCTGAGATTGACGAACTATAAGAAATGGGAAGAAGTAAATTAGTGAAGTTTGCCGCCATAGCGGAGCGCGAGAATGTGATAGAACCGGAAGGTGAACTCTATGGTCAGCTGAAAGGCAAGTGGCGGGAAGAGTTTTTTGAGAATGACAATCCCCTGATCCTGGAGATCGGATGCGGTAAAGGGGAGTATACTGTGGGCATGGCCCGCCTGTACTCAGATAAAAATTTTCTGGGACTCGACATCAAAGGGGCTCGCATCTGGAAGGGAAGTTCGCTGGCGGAAGAGGAAAATCTGGACAATGTCGCTTTTCTGCGCACATTCATTGAGAACCTGGAAGAGAACTTCGCCGAGGGTGAAGTAGATGAAATTTGGGTAACTTTCCCGGACCCTCGCCCGAAAGACCGCGATATCAAGCGCCGCCTGACTTCACCGCGCTTCCTCGATCTGTATGCCAAGATTCTGAAACCCGGCGGCATCCTGCATCTGAAAACAGACAACCAGATGCTCTTTGATTATACCTTGGAAGTGTTGCAGGAGCGCAAACCCAAAGATTTGCTGCATACCCACGACCTTTACCAGTCTGACCTGCAGGAGCACACCATGGGCATCTACACCACTTATGAGAAACGCTATTTAGCTGAAGGCATAACGATTAAGTACCTGCAGTTCAAGGTATAGGTGTTACCTAAGCTACTTACATTTTTAACGAATAAGGTCCGCTATACCCGAGTATAGCGGACCTTCTTGTTTTTACTGGTTTCTCAGGTTTAGTTTAGGGTATAGTTAGTCTAAAAAGCAACCTAAATAGTGAAAAGGACGCTTCAGACAAGTTGCGACCTATACCTTCAGGGAAACGGAAAAGCTACGTAGCACCACGACCATATACTATAATGTCGCTACATCTTAACTCCTAAACTCTTAAACTCTAAAACTTCCTAGCTTTCCTCTATTTCTTCGAAGATCTCCTGCAGCTCGTCAAAATCCTTGAGGCCAGGCTTAATTTCATGGCCGCCGCGCAACCCGATTCCGGCAGGTTTTATCTCCTTCAGGATGGTTGTGATATTGTGACGGTGCACGCCGAAGCCCAGGTATATCTGGAAACGCTTGGCCAGGTTCTTAAGGAACTTGGTATTCGTCTCATCAATGGTGTCAAAGTCCGATGAGTAGATTAAGAAGCTGTCCACGGAAGGTTCGTAGAGCTCCATCATTTCCAGCAGTTCGCTTTCTACCGTGTCTTTGTTGATAAACACCTTCTGGATTACAGGGCGGTTGATTTCCTCGATTTCATCGATCAGGTAGGGGGTATCCAGTTGAATATAGTCAAGGCCGAATTCATCGGCGTACTGGTTAATGATGTCGGGCTTGGCGCGTTCGAACTCGCCGGCCAGTTTCACGCCAGATACCCAACCCACAATTTCCTTCAGCGTCTCGGAAGACATGCGGGTTTTGTCGTCCAGTTTCAGGTTAAAGCTGATCACATCTACGCCCATGCCGGCGCAGTAACGAGCATCGCTCAAATTATTAATACCATTTACTATTACAGAGGTACGTAAGCCCATAGCAATCTATCTTTTAAGAACCAGATCGGTTCAGTTCTTCATATATAATACCAAAGTAAGCCCCTTATTGGGTATGATGCAATATTTTTTTTATGCCGCGACCACTTCTCCCATAGTTGTTGCTACAATATTTGCCCGGCTGAATCTTTATTAGTGCCCCGATGTTACTATCTTTGTAGTAAAATTATAGCATTTCGAATCTCAATTCTGAAGATAAATGAGTAAGTTAGGAAGGGTATTGGTAGCCATGAGCGGCGGCATAGACAGCTCGGTGGCGGCGGTGATGTTGCACGAGCAAGGCTATGAAGTAGTAGGCATGACCATGAAGACATGGGACTACGCTTCGAGTGGCGCCAGCAAGAAAGAGACCGGCTGCTGCAGCCTCGACTCGATCAACGATGCCCGCAACATTGCGGTACAGCTTGGCTTCCCGCACTATATCATAGACATACGCGAAGAGTTTGGTGATTTTGTGATCAACCATTTCACCGACGAGTACATAGCCGGTCGTACGCCAAACCCGTGTGTGTTGTGCAATACACACATTAAATGGGACGCGCTGTTGCGTCGCGCCGACCAGCTGGGCTGCGATTTTATCGCTACGGGACACTATGCCAACATCCGCGAAGAGAACGGCCGCTATGTGATTTCCAAAGGCTTGGATGAAAGCAAGGACCAGTCTTATGCGCTGTGGGGCATTTCTCAGAAGAGTCTGGCCCGCACTATTTTCCCATTGGGAGGACTGCGCAAGACGGAGATCCGCCAAATGGCCATGGACCGCGGTTTTACAGAACTAGTGAACAAACCGGAGTCCTATGAGATCTGCTTCATACCTGACAATGACTACCGTAGCTTCCTGAAGCGCCGGGTAGATGGACTGGAGGAGCAGGTAGCCGGTGGCGAATTTGTGCTTGAGGACGGTACTGTGGTAGGCAAGCACGAAGGTTATCCGTTCTATACCATCGGCCAGCGCAAAGGCCTGGGTATAGCACTTGGTTTCCCGGCCTATGTAACACGTATCGAAAAAGATGCCAACCGCGTAGTGCTTGGTAATTACGAAGACCTGGCCAAAAACGCCATGACTGTCGGAAAGCTAAACATGGTGAAATACGAAAACCTGATTGGCCAGCCTATACCTACCATTACGAAAGTAAGGTATAACGACCCGGGCACAGAGGCCATTATTGAGCATGAAGGCGACAAAATGAAAGTACATTTCCTGCGAGGAGTCCATGCGATTGCTCCTGGACAGGCAGCCGTTTTCTACGAAGGCAACGACGTAGTGGGCGGTGGGTGGATCGAGACGAACTTTAATTCAGATTATAACCTGACGGTGTTGCAATAATGAGAAAAGCCCTTCTGCTTCTGGTCGTGCTGTCCGCTTTTGTGGCTGGCTGCGAAAGTAAATACAAGGACCCCGACCCGCAGGCGATGGGTTACGATTACTATCCGCTGGAGATAGGGCAGTACCGTGTATATAATGTGGAGGAAACATTTTACTTCAATGAAACACCCTCTAACCTTAACTACCAATTGCGTGAGCGTATAGATACGAGCTTCCAAGATCAGACTGGACAGCTTGTTTATAAGATTATCCGGTCCAAAAGATCTGATGCATCGATTGATTGGCTGGATGACTCCGTGATGACTGTGTCTAAAAGCCCGACAATGGTCATGCTTACCAAGGACAATACTAGATATGTGAAGATGGTTTTTCCTGTAAAGAACGGATTAGAGTTTGTTGGTGATTTATACAACACTCGGCAGGTTGAAGGAGGAGCTGGAGGTAAATTACGCAATGGTAAGCAAGTGTATACCTTCCAGAACGTAGGAGATAATTATGAAGTGAGCGGAAATTCTTATTCAAACACTGCAACCGTACTTCAGAACTTCTATTCGATCAATACCATTTTAGATGATCGCTTCGAAGTTTATGCAGAGGGTATCGGATTAGTACACCGGGTTTATAAGCGTATCAATTACAAGTCTAATACACATGATGATGGCTACAGTATAACAGATGGCCACGAACGCGAGGAAATCTTAATCGAGCACGGTAAACTATAAGGCTTATGCGATCACTGACGCTGCTCACTTACTTTCTGCTGATAGCCCTTTTTGCAAAGGCGCAGGGAAGTGGCGGCCCTGAGCAGAAGCACCTGATCTACTTCACCGACAAAAAAGACTCTCCTTATACCTTAGAACAGCCAGCGCTATACCTTTCTGCTAAGGCCCTCGAACGCCGAAACAAGCAGGGTATAGCGCTTTCTGTTCGTGACCTGCCAGTTAATCCTTCTTATGTCAGTGGCCTGAAAGCAAAGGGTGCAAAAGTGCTCTATACCTCCCGCTGGTTCAATGCAGCGGTCGTGCAGTGCCCGCCTGAAAAATTGGCCGAGTTGCAATCGCTGGCCTTCATAAAAGGAACACAGCAACTTAACCGTTTACCTGCTTCACCAACTGGCAAGAAAGGCACTCAGTCAAACGATAGTCTGAAGCTTGCCAAGGCTTCTTTCGACCCATCTTACTTTGGCCCATCTTTCCACCAGTCCAACATGCTGGGTATACCAGAACTGCACGCAGCTGGCTTCCAGGGCGAAGGCATGACCATCGCGGTTTTCGACGCGGGTTTCCCAGGCGTGAACAGCGTCAACGCATTCGCACATTTGTTTCAGAATGGGCAGCTAAAAGGCACGTACGACTTTGTGGGAAACAAAAAAGACGTTTATGGGCATAGCCAGCATGGCACTTCGGTGCTGTCGACCATGGCAGCCTACGAGCCCGGCCGCATAGTTGGTACGGCTCCTAAAGCAGACTATTACCTCTTACGCACAGAGGACGCTGCCACGGAGCACAACATTGAGGAGGTCAACTGGCTGCTGGCCGCTGAGTTTGCCGATAGTGTCGGTGTGGACGTGATCAATTCCTCACTCGGCTATACCTTATTCGACGCGCCTTCTTACAGCTATACCTACAGCGAGCTCAACGGCAACACGACCATCATTACCCGCGCGGCCGATCTGGCTGCTGCCACTGGTATGCTAGTTGTGACGAGTGCAGGCAACGAGGGCAACAAAGCATGGCGCTATATTTCGGCACCTGCTGACGCCGACTCCGTGTTGGCCGTCGGAGCGGTCGATTCGCTGGCAGTGCATGCGCTTTTCAGTTCTGTAGGACCCACGGCCGACCAAAGGCTGAAACCGGATGTGGTGGCGATGGGGCAGCAGGTATTCGTGCTGTCATCGTCTGGGAATCTAGGACGTTCGAGTGGCACCTCCTTCTCAGGACCGATCATGGCAGGTATGGTTGCATGTATTTGGCAGGCCCGACCAAAGCTCACCAACATGGAACTGCTGCAGCTAATCCGCCAGATGGGAAGCAACTATAACAACCCCAACAACACCATCGGGTACGGCATACCGACTTACCGTCGACTCGTCACGGGTTTGGAGGATGAACTGACGACCGGAATCAGCATCACCAACCCGGTATCGGAAGACCCTATTGTGCTGCGAATGGATGAGAACTGGCAGCGGGAAAATGCGTTAGCGCGACTTTATGACGCCTCTGGCAAACTGGTTCATACCCAGTTGTTGCGCGCAAACCAGGCAGTCCATACGCTCAATATCAAGTCTTCCCGACTCAAGAAAGGCATTTACTTGTGTCAGGTGAGCTCAGCTAGCAGGAACGCTACCCTGCGCTTTGTCAGACTCTGATGTAGCAGATTTTTCAAACGAAGGATTCTATCTTAATTTCTATATTTGTTTCATGAAACCAATTATTGCCCCCTCTCTACTTGCCTCTGACTTTGCCAACCTGCAGTCTGAAGTAGAAATGCTGAACGAAAGCCAGGCTGACTGGCTTCACATCGACATCATGGATGGCCGCTTTGTGCCGAACATCTCATTTGGTTTTCCTGTGCTGCAGGCCATTCAGCGCCATGCTAAAAAGCCGCTGGACGTGCACCTGATGATCGTGGAGCCGGAGCTGTACATTGAGCAGTTCAGAGAGGCGGGAGCGGAGATCATATCCGTGCACCTGGAGGCTTGCAACCACCTGCACCGTACCATTCAGCAGATAAAGGCAACAGGAGCCAAGGCAGGTATAGCCATTAACCCGCACACTTCCGTACAACTCCTCGACGATGTGATCGCAGATGTGGATCTGGTTTGTATCATGTCGGTTAACCCAGGCTTTGGCGGACAGAAGTTCATCGAGAACACTTACCGAAAGATCGAAGCGCTTAAGAACCTGATCATTGCCCGTAATTCCAATGCACTGATCGAAATCGACGGCGGGGTGAACCAGCAGAATGCCCCTTTGTTGCTAGAAAAAGGCGCTGATGCGCTCGTAGCCGGCAGCTTCGTTTTTAACTCAGCTGATCCGCTGCAAACCATTGCCAATCTGAAGAACCAGGCATAATTTATAACCTAATCGCCCTCTATGCTCCGATATCTTGCGGTATGGCTCTTTATGCTGCTGCCAGCAGGTGTCTTTGCACAGCAGGGAATAGTGAAGGGTACGGTTCTGGACCAAAACCGCCAGCCACTCGAGATGGCCACGGTTGGGGTGCGGGGCCGTACCCTTGGCGTTCAAACCGATGCCCAGGGCAGGTTTAGCCTGAAAGTACCGGCTGTGGAAGACCTGGTGCTGGTGGTGCGATTCCTAGGGTATAAGGAGCAGGAGCGGACTGTGCGACTGCAGGCAGGAGAGGAGCAGGTATTTGACTTTGTGCTTGAGCCCGACCCGCAGCAGTTGCGCCAGGTAGATGTGCGGGGCAAACGCGAGGACGATACCCGCGAGCAGGTCAGCGTGACTCGACTCGACCCGACGCTCACGAAAACCCTTCCGTCCGCTTTCGGCGATTTCAACATGATCCTCGCCACGCTGCCAGGCGTTACGAGTAACAACGAACTATCCTCGACCTACTCTGTGCGTGGCGGTAACTACGACGAGAACCTGGTCTATGTCAATGGCATCGAGATTTACCGTCCTTTTCTGATCTCAGCGGCGCAGCAGGAGGGCCTGAGCTTTGTGAACCCGGATCTGGTCGCCAATGTCGAATTTTCCTCCGGTGGCTGGCAGCCCAAGTATGGCGATAAGCTGTCGTCGGTGCTGAACATCCAGTACAAGCGCCCAACGGAGTTTGCGGCTTCCGTAACAGGCAGCCTCACCGGCGGTGCCATTCACTTGGAAGAGGCCTCCAAGAATAAGCGCGTCTCATACCTGATGGGCCTGCGCCACAAAAACAGCCAGTACATGCTGCAGGGGCTGCAGGTAGACGGACAGTATCGGCCTACCTTCACAGATGGCCAGCTATACCTGAGCTTCGACCTGGGCAAACAGCCGGAACGGACCACGCTCGGAGTGCTTGGTAGTTATGCTCGTAATAATTACAGAGTAAAGCCTGAAACCCGCACCACCACTTTCGGAACCCGTCAGGCTCCGCTCCGGCTGCTGGTCGCCTACGACGGGCAGGAGAACATGGACTACGATACCTACCAGGTAGGGGCCAATCTCAGCCATCGGGTATCAGAAGACTTGCTGACGGAGTTTATCATTTCGGGCGTGCATTCGCTGGAGCGTGAGTTTCGCGACATCGAGGCCGCTTACCGCCTGTGCGATGTGAACACGCTCGGGCGCAACGACATGGGCGAATGCCTACGCGATAGGGGCATCGGCAGCCAGTTTGACCATGCCCGAAACGCGCTGAAAGCACTGGTGCTGGCAGCTGAGAGCCGCAATACCTGGCGCCTGAGCAGTCGCAGTACCATTTTGGCCGGAGCCAAAGCCAGCCTGGAGCGCATCAACGACCGTTTGGCCGAGTACGGCTTCGTGGACTCCTCCGATTACGTGACCATGGCTTATCAGCTCAATTCTGAGCTGAATCTGAATACACAGCGCTACAACGGCTATGTGCAGCATACCTACGAACTGGATTCGCTCAAGACAATCACTTACGGCATCCGGGCTAGCTACTGGACTTATAACAATGAACTGACCATCACGCCACGCATACAGTATTCCTTCATCACCCGTCACAATCCGGACCTATCATTAAGAGCCGCCGTCGGGCTTTATTACCAGCCACCCTTTTATAGAGAACTGCGCAATTTCCAGGGCGAACTGAATCCAGACCTGAAAGCGCAGCGCTCCCTTCATGCCGTGGTGGGCAGTGACTACCTCTTCAAAGCCTGGGACCGAGACTTCAAACTGACCACCGAGGCCTACTACAAGCATATGACGAACGTGGTGCCCTATGACCTGGACAATGTGCGGCTGCGCTATTACGGCCAGAACAACGCGAAAGCCTATGCTACAGGTATAGATGTGCGTGTAAACGGGGAGTTTATACCTGGAGCGGAGTCGTGGCTGAGTTTAGGGCTAATGCAAACACGCGAGAATGTGCAAGGCGATTCCATTCTCGTTTATAATAACTCCGGCGAAATTATTGGAAGCAATGACCGTAGCTATTTGCGCCGCCCGACTGACCAGTTGGTGAATATTGGGGTCTTTTTCCAGGACCACCTGCCTGACAATCCGACCATCCGGATGTACCTGAACGCAGTTTATGGCAGTGGATTGCCTTTTGGTCCGCCCAACCGTCCGGAGTTCCGCAATGCTTTTTCAGGCAAGTCCTACAAGCGTGTGGACATTGGGTTTTCGAAACTCATTGCCTTGGGGGATGATCTGACAGAGCGCAAAAAAGTATCCCTGGAGAGCCTTTGGATAGGCTTGGAGGTTCTTAATATCATCGACGCACAGAACCGCATATCTTATAGTTATGTGACAGATGTGAATGACCTGACCTACGCTATACCTAATTTCCTGACAGGTCGCCGGCTCAACCTCCGCTTTATTGCCAGGTTCTAAATAACAAAGAGCGGGGCTCCGACTAATGCCGAAGTCCCGCTCTTTGTTTAGCTATACCTGTTTTACCTACGCTTTTTCCATTCGTTATAGGCCGATTCAATTTCGCGCGCATAGGTCTGGTAGCTTTCCGGTTCCTTTGGTCCTAACTGCATGGCTTTTGCAGTCAGGTTAGCTGCTACCTGGTACTCCCTATTTAGCGCGTATAGTCTGGCTTTCACCCAGTTGTTGTAGAAATTCTCTTTAATCGCAATCGACTTGTTGATGTATTCCAGAGCTTTATCATGCTGGTCTTTGCGGGAGGTCAGGTAATCAGCAGCCTGTGCCCAGGTATACCAGTCGTCCGGAGCCGCTTCTTTCAAAGCCTTTTGGATATTAGCGAGCGCCTTCTTTTCAATTTCAGTCTCGATGCGGATGGATACCTTGGAGTTTTCCCAAGTCAGGTTTAGTGTGCCCGTGTTGGTACTGATGTCACTGAATGCAAATTGCAGCGTTTCCTGGAAAGGGATCTTGGTAGGCGTTACCCGTAGATAAGCCACGTCGTTCAATTCACTATAGCCTTCCAAACCCCAGAGCGTCGTGTCTTTATTCAACACAATATTCCATTCCGTTTCATTTTCGGGCAGGATGAAGAAAGAATAAGTGCCCGCCGGTACACGCTCGTGGTTCAGGAAAAGATCATCTTCAAAGGTAATCAAAGTAGCCTCGTTGGCACCGGCGCGCCACAGTTTGCCATAGGGCACCAGCGATCCGAAGATCGGACGACCCTTTACACCCGGCGCATGGTAGCGCACCGTTATCTCAGTTAATCCAATAGTCTGTTTTACCATAGCGGCAGGGCTGGCCTGCGGCAATTTAATCTGAGCGGCAGCTTGCTGACTAAGCGCCAAGCAAAAAAACAGGGCCAATAAACTGAGCAGATACTTCTTCATGATCTATATACGTGTGATATGTCGTTGGTAGTATAGGCGGTTATTGAAAAAACTATGCCAAAGAAAGCACAGCTATATATCAAATTTCTGATACAAAGTTAGCTAAAAATAGTACTGATAAAAAAGATGATTTCGTGATAACATGACATAAACCGGCATTTTGAGCAAATAATTGGATGAAAAGCACGCTAACAAAGGATAGACTATTGTTGAGATATTGTAATCTGTAAAAATAACTTAAAAATTTGTTTGAATAGTATAACCATTTTACTGTATTTTTGTATAATGATACTATAAATTTAAACTTTAGTAATTTGCTTGAGTTCTTCTACCCAGAGCATCTTGTACTCCGGCTGCCGAGCAGGCCGCAGGGTATGATTTGCTCTTTTCTATTTTAGGCCAGGTATAATCAAACTTTTTTATTCTACAGTTGCGCTCTGAGCGGTTGCCGAGAGCGAGTTCAAAATGTAAACCCTTTATTTATAACCCTTTTACTACAGATTTATGAATGTGAAACTTTTACTAAAACATTTTTCAAAGTGGCGGCTGCTTTATGTAGTCACGTTGCTGGCTACGCTGTCCTTTGCAGGCGTAAGCGCCTTAGATAATTATGAGCCGACGGTTGTATCGGATAAGGATGATTACTCACCTGGGCAAACCGCTATTATTGAAGGTTTTGGTTGGGTGCAGGATTCCCTAGTCGATGTTCATTTTAACGAAGATCCTGCTCATGATCATCACCACGGTTATCATGATACAAAAGTGGATAAAAATGGATATTGGAAAATTGAGTATCCAATTGAAGAGAGACACTTAGGGGTAACCTTTACTGTTGAGGTAAAAGGTAAGCAAACCGGTAAAATAGCAACTACAACATTTACTGACGCAGGGATAAGTTCGGTTAAAGTTTTAAATGGGACAAATTTTTGTATTGGGAAACCAATTTCTGTGGAATTTGAAAAAGTTGCTGCACAGAACAATGGAGTTAGAGGACAATTCGTAGCGGGTGCTACTTTTATTGCTGAGCTTACTAATTTTAATGGAACAATGGTTCTTGGTAAAATTGGAGAGTTAACAGACAACGATGGGGGGAATGGAATACTTACAATAAATGGTGTAGTACCATCGGTAATTGCAGGGGCGAATTATAGAGTTAGGGTTAGATCCATAAATCCAGAAACTAATTCTCCACTCAATAATGTAAATATCATAATCAATCCGGCGCCTATTGCTCCAACAGCTTCAAGCAACAGTCCAGTTAATGTGGACGAAACATTAAGACTATCAGCCTCTTTAGTAGCTGGAGCCACTTATTCTTGGACTGGCCCCAATAGTTTTACTTCAACAGCACAGAATCCAACTATAACAAATGTCAATTCAGCAGCTAGCGGAACTTACTCGGTAACTGCGACTGTGAATGGTTGTACTAGTGTTGCGGGTACAGTTGAAGTTGAAATCAATACTATAAAACCTACAGCTCTTTCATTAGGTACTGCTATAGGTACATACGGTGGAACTACTTCACTTTCTGCTACCCTCAAATCAGAAACCACTAACCTTAGTGGGAAAGACATTAGCTTTAATTTGAATGGCGAGTCAGTTGGTACTGCTACAACGGATGCTAATGGAGTTGCCGTTTTAAATAATGTTAGCCTAAGTGGTATTAACGCAGGAGAACACACTAATGCTGTTACCGCAATGTTTGGAGGTGATGCTACTTACAGTGAAAGTAGCAACACTGCCAACCTATCTGTAAATAAAGCCGATCAAACAATCACTTGGAATAATCCTGCTTACATTACTTATGGTACTGCACTTTCAGCAACACAATTGAGCGCCTCGGCACTGGAGAATGCTGTTTTGACTTACTCGCCGTCAGCGGGTATAGTCCTCAATGCTGGTAATAATCAAACTATTACTGTAACAGCAGCCGAAACAAATAATTACAAAACAGCAACAGCTACTGTTAAGATTAATGTCACTAAAGCAACACCGTCCGTTTCGTTGGAAGTTGGTGGACCTTATACCTATGACGGAGCGGGAAAATCGGTTACTATTGCCCAGGTAACTGGTGTCAATGGTGCTGACCTGGGCGCTGCAATTGTCACATATAAGCAGAGTGAAACAACTGTGGTGTCTCCAGTTAACGCTGGTTCTTACGATGTGCTGGCTGCGTTTACCGGAAACGACAACTATGAGGAAGCTACTGTAAAAGGCACACTGGTAATCAACAAGGCGGCGGCCATTGTTAGCGTGGAAGGCAAGACAGTTACTTATGACGGCGAAGAGCACGGCGCTTCAGGTTCGGCGAAAGGCGTGAAGGGCGAGAGCCTTGCCGGCCTCGACCTAGGCGGCACGTTCACCAACGCCCCTGGCGGCACGGCCAACTGGAGCTTCACCGACGCGACCGGCAACTACGAAGACCAGAGCGGCACTGCCTCGATTGTGATCAACAAGGCGGCGGCCATTGTTAGCGTGGAAGGCAAGACAGTTACTTATGACGGCGAAGAGCACGGCGCTTCAGGTTCGGCGAAAGGCGTGAAGGGCGAGAGCCTTGCCGGCCTCGACCTAGGCGGCACGTTCACCAACGCCCCTGGCGGCACGGCCAACTGGAGCTTCACCGACGCGACCGGCAACTACGAAGACCAGAGCGGCACTGCCTCGATTGTGATCAACAAGGCGGCCATCACTGTTACGGCCAATTCAAAAAGCAAGACCTATGGAGATGTGGATCCTGTTTTAACTTATACTATCACGACTGGCTCACTTGTTGGAAATGATGCCTTCTTTGGCTCTCTGAACAGAGCTGTCGGCGAAAACGTAGGCTCGTATGCGATTGCGAAAGGCTCTCTTGCCCTGAGCGATAACTATACCCTGACTTACAATGGCGCCAACCTGAGCATCACACCGCTGAGTGTCACTGTGACAGCAGAAGCGAAGCAGAAATACTGCGGTCAAGCAGATCCTACTCTAACTTTCGGATCGAGCCCTGCTGTAGGTGCTGCTTTGGCAAATGGTGCTGAGATTAGCTTCGCAGGTTCTCTATCCAGAACTAGGGGCGAGATTGTAGGATCCTATGTCATCGGCCAGGGTACTCTGACTAATAGTAACTTTGCCATCACTTATGTATCAGCAAACCTCGATATTCTAGGTATATCGGTTGATGCAAGTGCGAGCAGCAGACCTGTTGCATTGAATACGACTTCTGCAGTTTTATCAGCAACTGTGACTGCCGGTACTGCTTATATTAGTGGTGTTCCGGTGACTTTTACTGTTACTAATGAAGCAGGAGCTATTGTACATACTAATACTACAGAGACGGGTGCGTCAGGTGTTGCAACTGGTGAAGTTCCAAGTTCAGTTTTGAAACTAGGCGTTTACAAGGTAGCAGTTACAGCAGGGGAAGGCTGTTCTTCTTCAGAAGCCTACATCCCTGTGTTCGATGCCAGCGGCAGCTTTGTAACTGGTGGTGGTTGGATCGAGTCTCCCAAAGGTGCGATGCCTTTAGATCCTGATGCAATTGGCAAAGCAAACTTCGGTTTTGTATCCAAATACAAGAAAGGCAGCAGTCAGGTAGACGGTAATACTGAGTTCCAGTTCAGCGCCGGCAACGTGAACTTCAAGAGCACAATGCACGAGTCTGGTTCACTTGTGATTGCCGGTGGTAAAGCAACTTACCGTGGTACTGGTACTGTAAATGGACAGACTGGCTTTAAGTTTACCATAGTTGCAATTGACGGTGACACGAAAGGTACCCCTAATGCCGACAGATTCAGAATCAAGATCTTGGACAGCAAAAACCAAGTAGTATATGACAACCAAATCGGCAAAGCTGAAAATGGAGACGATGCGACTATCCTGGGCAACAGTGGCACAGGCGGTGGCTCTATCGTGATCCATGAAGCGAAAGAGCTTACAGCCAGCAACGGCAAAAAACTCGAAACAGCTGACCAACTGGAAGGCTTGTCTTCTGCCCGCTTCGACAACTATCCAAATGCGTTCTCTGACCGCACGACGATTCGCTTCGCATTCGATACGGAAGAGCAGTTTGCACTGGAGGTATACGATGTGAGAGGTTCGTTGATCAAAAAGGTAGCAACCGGCAAGGCTGAGGCCGGACAGGTGTACGAGTACGAACTGGATGCCCGCAACCTGGCTGAAGGCGTATACATTGCCCGCCTGATCACTGGTTCTAAAGCGCAGAGCATTAAGATGATCCTGAAAAAGTAACCTGACGCTTTCGGGGTCTTTTGGCCCTTCACTAAAAAGGCACCTGTCGTAACTGACGGGTGCCTTTTTAGTGAAGGGCCAAATTATGTGCTGCCCAAAACATTATTGGCTCAGGTTTGTATATACCAAAATCAACTGTACCTTTGCGTCAGCAGATGAACAAAACCACGCTAAATAGCATTCTTTTCACTTCTACGGCAGCGCCTGTTGCCTGTGGTTCTGCTGCGCATCATCATTTCCATCATTCCTCGTAAGAGGAATCATACTACTATATAGCCCCCTGTAGGGTCTTGCACCCTTTTTACACTTTGCCTTCAGCAAGGTTTTTGTCGTTATACCTGTTTAATCTACTCAAATTATATGCTACGATTAGCAATCCAGAAGTCTGGCCGACTGAGCGAAGACTCGCTCAAACTGATCCGCGAGTGCGGCATCTCCTTTATTACCAGCTCACTTAAACTTAAAACCGAATCAACCAATTTTCCGCTCGAGATCCTATACCTGCGCGACGATGATATACCCGGCTATGTGGCCGACGGTGTGGCCGACATTGGCATTGTAGGCGAAAATGTGCTGGTAGAGGAAGGGATGCAGCGACTGGCTGTCGAGCAGCTGGGTTTTTCGAAATGCCGCCTGTCATTGGCTGTTCCGAAAGGCGACAGCTACGAGCATATCAGCGACCTGCAAGGCAAGAATATTGCCACATCCTACCCAAAACTGCTCCAGACCTACCTCGATGAGAAAGGCGTTGATGCCAACATCCATACTATCAGCGGCTCTGTCGAGATCGCGCCCAGCATTGGTCTGGCAGATGCCATCTGCGATATTGTAAGCTCTGGCAGCACACTCATAAGCAACGGGCTAAGGGAAGTAGAGCGTGTGTTTAGTTCGCAGGCTGTGCTAATTGCCAACGAGGGACTGGATGCAGAAAAGCGCAGGGTGCTGGACAAACTTTTGTTCCGTATCCATGCGGTGCAGCGGGCCCAAAAGGCGAAGTATATTCTGCTCAATGCTCCGAACGAAAAGATCGAGGAAATCAGTCAGTTGTTGCCTGGTGCCAAGTCGCCGTCCATTTTGCCGCTTGCCGAGAAGGGCTGGAGCTCGCTGCACTCGGTGGTGAACGAGGATGATTTTTGGGAAATCATCGAGAAGCTGAAAGAAGCAGGTGCGCAAGGCATTTTGGTGGTACCCATAGAAAAGATGATTGTATGATGCGCAAGATCGAATACCCAGGTATAGCGGAGTGGCCCGAGCTGGTAAAACGGCCTACACAAAACTTTGAAGATCTAGAGGCAGGTATAGCACAGACTTTCCAGCTAGTGCGGGTGCAGGGAGATGCAGCGTTGAGAGAATTGGCTCAGAAATACGACGGTGCGCAATTAGAAAATTTGCTCGCTTCCCCTGAAGAACTGGCAGTGGCAGAGTCTCTACTTTCGGAAGAACTAAAGCAGGCTATTTTGCAAACCTACAGCAATATACAGTTATTTCACGCACAGCAGGCGGAGCAATCCAAGCCGGTGGAAACCATGCCCGGCGTGACCTGCTGGCGCAAGAGCGTACCGATTGACAGCGTAGGACTTTACATACCTGGCGGCACAGCGCCGCTCTTCTCGACCCTCCTGATGCTGGGGGTGCCGGCTCGACTAGCAGGGTGTCCGGAAGTGGTGCTTTGCACGCCGCCTGCCAAAGATGGCTCCGTTCACCCGGCCATCCTTTATACAGCCACGTTGCTAGGTATAGCGAAAGTAGTGAAAGCTGGTGGCGCGCAAGCTATAGCCGCCATGGCTTTCGGCACGGAGAGCGTACCGGCTGTGAACAAGATCTTTGGCCCGGGTAACCAATACGTGACCGTGGCCAAACAGATGCTCAGCAAAACAGGCGTTGCTATCGACCTGCCTGCCGGTCCTTCGGAAGTGCTCGTGATCGCGGATGACTCGGCCAACCCTGCTTTCGTGGCAGCCGACTTGCTCTCGCAGGCGGAACATGGCGCTGATTCGCAGGTCGTGCTGTTGACCAACTCAGCCGAGGTGCTAAGCCAGGTAGAGAAGGAGCTGCAAGCGCAACTGGAGCTGCTGCCACGTAAAGGTTTTGCTGCAAAGGCTTTATCGAACAGTATAGGTGTAGTGCTGCTCAGTGTAGAGGAGATGATAGCTTTCTCGAACCTGTACGCACCGGAGCACCTGATCCTGTCGATCAGCAATTTTGAGGAAGTGCTAGACAAGATCACCAATGCGGGCTCCGTGTTCCTGGGTAACTACAGCCCGGAGTCAGCCGGCGACTACGCCTCGGGCACCAACCATACCTTGCCTACCAATGGCTATGCCCGCGCCTACAGTGGCGTGTCGCTCGATAGTTTTGTCAAAAAGATCACGTTCCAGCACATCACACCGGCAGGATTGCAGAACATCGGGAAGACGATCGAGGTAATGGCTGCCGCAGAAGGCCTGGAAGCACACAAGAATGCCGTCACTATCAGACTGAAGGAGGTGAAAAATGTTTAACCTGGAAAGTATTGTACGCCCGAACGTTCGCAACATGAAAGCCTATTCATCGGCCCGCGATGAGTTTAAAGGCACCGCGAGCGTCTTCATAGACGCAAACGAAAATAATGTGGGCAGTCTGGCTGGAGCTGGTTACAACCGTTATCCGGATCCGCATCAAAAAAAGCTAAAGGAGAAGATCGCAGGTATAAAAGGAGTGAGGCCTTCCCAGATTTTCCTGGGAAACGGCTCTGATGAAGCCATCGATCTGGTCTACCGGATGGTTTGCCGACCGGGACAGGACAGCATGCTGCACCTGCCGCCAACATACGGCATGTATGAAGTGTCAGCCAATCTGAATGAAGTGCAGCTGGACGCCGTGCAACTGACACCGGAGTTTCAGGTTCCGGTGCTGGAAGTATTGCGCCAGGTAAAGGTCACAACCAAGCTGATCTTCATCTGCTCGCCCAACAACCCAACCGGTAACCTGATCAAAGCGGAAAGCATTGAAACCCTGCTGGATAATTTCGATGGCCTGGTGGTGGTTGACGAAGCCTATATCGATTTTGCCGATGCACCGAGTTGGACTACTCGCCTGGAAGAGTATCCGAACCTGGTTGTTTTGCAGACCTTCTCCAAAGCTTGGGGCATGGCCGGTTTGCGGATAGGTATGGCCTTTGCCTCCGAAGAGATTATTGCGCTGCTCGACAAGATAAAACCGCCTTATAACATTAATGAAGCTACCCAGGAACTGGCCCTCCAGGCGCTGGAGCAAACAGAGCAGCTGGCTTATATGATCGAGGAAATCGTGCAGGAAAGGGAAATGCTGGTGCAAGCCCTTCCGACCCTGGATGCTGTGCTGAAGGTATACCCATCGGATGCCAACTTCCTGCTCGTGAAGGTAAAAGACGCCAATGGCCTGTACAACCACCTGCTGGAGCATGGCATTGTGGTCCGTAACCGATCCAGTCTGCCGGGTTGTGAGGGCTGCCTGCGCATATCGGTTGGCACCACAGAAGAAAATCAACAGCTATTTCAGGCTATAGCTGAGTTTTAATTTTGTAGCACGATATAAAAAATGAAAAAAGCATTATTCATAGACCGGGACGGCACCATACTGGTAGAGCCGAAAACCGATTTTCAGGTGGACTCTTTTGAGAAGTTTGAGTTCCTGCCCAAAGTAATTCGTAATCTGTACAGAATTTACAACGAGCTGGATTACGAACTCGTGATGGTAACCAACCAGGACGGACTCGGCACTGATTCATACCCGGAGCACACCTTCTGGCCCTACCAGAATAAGATGCTCGATATCCTGAAAGGAGAAGGCATCACATTCGACGATATTCTAATTGATCGCAGCTTTGAGCATGAAGGGCTTGAGACCAGAAAGCCAGGTATAGGCATGATGAAAAAATACCTGTCAGGAGAATATGATCTGGGCAACTCTTATGTGATTGGAGACAGGCTAACGGATGTACAACTGGCTAAAAACCTGGGTGCCCAAGCGATCTTTATCGGGGAGAACGTGGTGGAGGATGCCGCCCTGAGCACCAACGACTGGGATGAGATCTATACCTTCCTGAAACTGCCTGCCCGTCGCGCTTCTATCAGACGCCAGACAAGCGAGACCGATATAGCAATCGACCTGAACCTGGATGGTACCGGGCAGATGAATATCCATACCGGACTCGGATTCTTCGACCACATGCTGGAGCAGCTCGCCAAGCACGGCAAACTGGACCTCAGCATACAGGTAAAAGGCGACCTGCACATCGACGAGCATCATACCATCGAAGATACGGGACTTGCCCTCGGCGAAGCCTTCCTGGCAGCGCTTGGCGATAAGAAAGGCATCAGTCGCTATGGTTTCCTGCTGCCGATGGATGACGTGCTGGCCCAAGTGGCCCTGGACTTTAGCGGAAGGCCCTGGACGGTGTGGGAAGCTGAGTTCAAGCGCGAGAAGGTGGGCGACATGCCAACCGAAATGTTCTTCCATTTCTTCAAGTCGTTCAACGACGCGGCAAAGTGTAACCTCAACGTGAAAGCCGAAGGGCAGAATGAGCACCACAAGATCGAGGCGATTTTCAAGGCGTTTGCCAAAGCGATTCAGATGGCGGTGAAGCGAAATCCGGAGGACAACTCTATACCTAGCACGAAAGGGACTTTGTAAATAGCACTATCTAGAATTAAGAAGGGGTTGCCTGAATAGTTACAGGCAACCCCTTTTCTGGTTGTTAAAGCGGTTGGTTGATTTCAGAAGCTGCGCAACCAGTCGCTAGCCGCCGTGATTTCATCAAAAGTTCGTATAAAGCTGGGGTCTTCAGTGCAACTGAGTGTCTTGTCAGCTGAAAGCCGACTAAAAACGCTGGGAGAGTACACCCACGCAAAACACTCCAGCCCGGCAGCCTGCATTCTGGGAAGCCAGTCCTGACCCACCCATCTCGAAGCGCCTGACCAAATGCCCTCCACGTTGGTGTTGTCGTTGAGTACTTTAGTGCAATTTAATTCCAGTAGTATCTCCAGTATCTTTTCACAGCCGGCCACCACCGTGTCGTAATTCTGGTAACCGCGCCAGTTCACATAAATCCATCCCTCCGAGTGGTTAAATTCAATCAGAATATTGCTTTGCCTATGCAAAATTTCGTTCCTAACCAATTTCATAAGTTCATTTCAGATACATCCAGCCTTAACCTTGCTCGCTCGCATAGCTTTTATGCTGAGCCATTGAAGCAGGATAAATACATCCAAGTGGAATAGGTATTGCTCAAAAACCAGACCCAATCAGTACAAGGTTGGTAAAATGAGCCAAATAGCTGGCAAACAAGGTTTAATCAATAGGGCGCTCGTTATTGTTTGTTCAAAATATTCCCAATTATGGAATGCCTTCTCCCAAAATCTGGCGCCCTGTTACTTTACAGATTAGGGTCATCTTTCGTTATGAAAAGACAGGTATAGATTGGCACACCTGCTTAAATAAATTTTCGAAAGAATTTGCATTCCACGGTTTAGCCTTTACCTTTGCAAAACAGGACTTCAATTTTTGTCCCTGTTTTAGAAAGCACATGATCCAAAATCTTCTTCATACTGCATGGTGGTGGCACGTTACGCAAAGTATCGTGAACAGACCCGCTATGTTAGATATAAGAAGCTAATACAATCTATAGCCAAAGGTATAAAAGCCTGCTGTTCACTTGAATGGCAGGTTTTTTTATTTTCTACCCCTTTTCAAACTGATGAAGAACTACAAGATTCACACCGTCTACAAACGCTTGCTGGCCGACACGCTCACGCCGGTAAGTGTATACCTGAAACTGCGCGACCGTTTCCCGAACAGCATTCTGCTCGAGAGCTCGGACTACCACGGTGCAGAAAACAGCTTCTCCTATATCTGCTGCAGTCCAATGGCCAGCATTAAGGCAGAGGACGAGGTACTGACGGAGGTATACCCGGATGGTCACACCAGCCAAACGCCTATCACCCGTGACACGGATGTGCCGGCCTTGCTGTCGGCCTTTGCGGGCAGGTTTGAGCCGGAGGAGACGCACTTCAGCTTTATCAGCAACGGTTTGTTTGGCTATATGAACTACGATGCGGTGCGCTACTACGAAGACGTGCAGATCAGCCTGCGCCCGGACCGCCAGCAGATGCCGGACCTGTATTATGCCGTCTACCGCTACATCATCGCTATCAACCACTTCACGAACGAAGCTTATCTCTTCTCCCATACCTGTGGTGAGCCTGATCAGGATGGCATCACGCAGCTCGAGGCTTTGCTCAACAGCCGCAACATTCCGAGCTATACCTTTAAGGCAGTGGGTGAAGAGGCCTGCAACATCAGCCGGGAAGGGTTTCTGCAGAATATTAAAAAGGCCAAAGAACACTGCTTCCGGGGGGATGTATTCCAGTTGGTACTGTCCCGCCGCTTCGAGCAGGCTTTCCAGGGAGACGAGTTTAACGTATACCGTTCGCTGCGCTCTGTCAATCCATCGCCCTACCTGTTCTACTTCGACTATGGCAGCTTCAAAATTTTCGGCTCCTCGCCAGAAGCGCAGCTGGTGATCAAAAACGGCAAGGCCAGTATTTTCCCGATTGCGGGCACCTTCCGAAGAACGGGCGAAGATGCCGCCGATGCCGCCCTGGCTGAAAAGCTGCTCGCCGACCCGAAGGAAAACGCGGAGCATGTGATGCTCGTGGACCTGGCCCGCAACGATTTGAGCCGCAACGGGCATAGTGTGGAGGTAGAGACCTTCCGGGAGATCCAGTTTTACTCCCACGTCATTCACCTGGTATCTAAGGTATCCGGGCAGCTGAACAAGCCGGAAGATGCCTTGCGGATGGTAGCCAGCACCTTTCCAGCCGGTACACTCTCCGGCGCGCCCAAGCACAAGGCCATGCAACTGATCGACCGCTACGAGACGACTAACCGCTCTTTCTACGGCGGCTGCATCGGCTTCATGGACTTTAAAGGCAACTTCAACAGCGCCATCATGATCCGATCCTTCCTGAGCAAAGACTACAAACTATTCTACCAGGCGGGTGCTGGTATCGTGGCCGCCTCCGACGACGAGAGCGAGCTGCAGGAAGTGGACAATAAACTAATGGCTTTGCGCAAAGCCCTCACCTTAGCACAGGAGATTAATTAAGATGCAAGTACTGGTAATTGACAACTACGATTCTTTCACCTACAACCTCGTGCACCTGCTGCAGGAACTGGGTGCTCAAGTGACTGTCCGACGCAACGACAAAACAAGCCTGGAAGAAGTGGCGCAGTTCGACAAGATCATGCTTTCACCCGGCCCGGGTATACCCGATGAAGCAGGTATGTTAAAGGAGATTATCCGGGAGTTTGGCCCAAGCAGAAGCCTCTTTGGCGTGTGCCTGGGACATCAGGCAATAGGTGAGGTATACGGCGGTAAGTTGTTTAACAGCAACGAGGTATGGCACGGCGTGGCCACACCTGTCCAGGTAGTCTGTGCGGAGGAGCCGCTCTTTAAAAACCTGCCGCGCCAGTTCAGCACCGGCCGCTACCACTCCTGGCTGGTCGAATCAAATCTACCCGGCTGCCTGGTACCCACAGCGGTCGATGCAGCTGGCCATATCATGGCACTACGCCACAAAGAGTATGATGTGCGGGGCGTGCAGTTCCATCCGGAATCAGTGCTCACCGAACACGGACGTGACATCGTGAAGAACTGGTTAAATAGTTAAGAGTTAAAAGTTAAAAGTCGTGCTACTTGATACGTGTGTCGTGATACGCAAAGAAAAATGAAAGAAATACTGAATCACTTATTCGAACATAAAACCCTGAGCCGGGAAGAGGCGCGGCAGGTGCTGGTCAACATTGCGGCTGGCAGGTATAACCAAAACCAGGTGTCGAGTTTCCTGACCGTGTACATGATGCGGAGCATTACGGTGGAGGAACTCGAAGGATTCCGCAATGCGCTGCTCGACCTTTGCCATCGTGTGGAGCTGGATGCCTACGATCCGATCGACCTGTGCGGGACGGGCGGCGACGGGAAGGATACCTTTAACATCTCGACCTTATCTTCCTTTGTAGTAGCGGCTAATGGTATTGCCGTTACCAAGCATGGTAACTACGGTGTGTCCTCTTCCTGCGGCTCGTCCAATGTGCTGGAGGCGCTGGGCATTCGCTTCACAACCGACACCGACAAGCTGGAACGTAGCATTGCCGAGTACAACATCTGCTTCCTCCACGCGCCGCTTTTTCACCCGGCTATGAAAAGTGTCGGCTCGATCCGCAAGGACCTGGGCGTGAAGACCTTCTTCAATATGCTCGGCCCGATGGTGAACCCAGCTTTCCCTAAAAAACAGCTGGTTGGCGTTTTTAGTCTTGAACTTGCCCGCATGTATGGCTACCTCTACCAACAGCAGCCCGATGTCAGGTATAGCATCCTCCATACCCTGGACGGCTACGACGAGATTTCCCTCACCAGTCCCTTTAAAGTGATAGCCGATAACAAGGAGCAGCTGCTGGACGCCGGTGACCTTGGCTTGAGCAGATTGGAGCACAGCCAGATCAAAGGCGGCGGAGGGATAGCCGATTCAGCTGACATATTCCTGAAGGTGATCAAAGGAGAAGGCACCGCGGCACAGACCGACGTCGTGGCCGCCAATGCAGGTATGGCCATTCACTGCGCCCGTCCGGAATTTGCCATACCGGATGCCGTGGCGATAGCTAAAGAAACACTGCAATCAGGCAGAGCTTATACCTTATTCAACAGGCTGATACAGGATGAAAAGCTGGCCACAGTCTGATCATTTTCAAATCTTCAAATCCCCAAATCTTCAAATCCGAAAATCATGAACATACTCGACGAGATCATCGCCCATAAATACAAAGAAGTGGAAGAACGCAAGGCGCTATACCCGGTGAAGCTGCTGGAGAAAAGCCTCTACTTCGAAACGCCTTGCCTGTCGCTGGAGCGCTACCTCTTGCGGACGGACAAAAGTGGCATCATTGCCGAGATCAAGCGCAAATCGCCTTCAAAAGGCGATATCAATCCTTATGTATCCGTGGAGCGCACCTCGATTGGTTACATGCAGGCAGGAGCTTCGGCGCTGTCTATCTTAACCGATACGAATTTCTTCGGCGGCAAGAATGAAGACCTGATGATCGCCCGCAAGTACAATTACTGCCCGATCCTGCGCAAGGACTTCACGGTGGACGAGTACCAGATCGTGGAAGCGAAGTCGATTGGAGCCGATGCTATTTTGCTGATTGCGGCGGCACTGGAGCCGACCAGGTTGAAACAACTGGCCGCCTTTGCCCGCTCCTTTGGCCTGGAGGTGCTGCTGGAAGTGCACAGCCTGGAAGAGCTGCAAGAGACGCTCTGTGAGGACGTTACGGTGGTGGGCGTGAACAACCGTAATCTACAGACGTTCCAGACAGACGTGGCGCTTTCCTTTGAACTCGCCAACCATATTCCGGCAGGTATCACCAAAGTGTCGGAAAGCGGGTTGAAATCAGCACAGACGCTGGTGGAGCTCAAAGCAGTAGGCTACAACGGTTTCCTGATCGGTGAGACCTTCATGACAGATGGCCGTCCGGAGCGTGCTGCGGCGGAGTTTATTAGGGAGCTGCGCAATTTGCAGCAGACCAGTTTGAGCAAGGTATAGGGATATTGATAAGGCAAAATTTCAGAGACATGGCAGCGATCAAAATAAAGGTATGTGGCATGCGCGATCCGGAGAACATCCGGCAGGTGGCAGCACTGCAGCCCGATTACATGGGCTTCATTTTCTACGAAGGCTCCAAGCGATTCTGTGAAGGCCATATTACCCCGGAGCTCTTAGCCGGGCTGCCGGCAGGTATACAGAAAGTAGGCGTGTTCGTGAACGAAGCAACTGAAGTCATCCAGGATACTGTCCAGAAATACGGGTTGGACTTGGTTCAGCTGCATGGCCGCGAAACGCCGGGACAATGCCGGGAACTGCAGGAGGCGGGTATAAAAATCATCAAGGCTTTCTCCGTAGACGATCGCTTTGTGTTCGAAAACACCCTGCTCTACGAGCGCTACTGTGACTATTTCCTCTTCGATACCCGCGGCAACAACTATGGTGGCAACGGCACTGTCTTCGACTGGGAGATTCTTAAAGGCAACTTCTCACCTATACCTTATTTCCTAAGTGGTGGACTGAACCTGGAAAATCTGCAGAGCAAGGAATTCAAAGAACTGCGAACCAAACCTTTCGCCATCGATGTGAACAGTGGCTTTGAGCTGGAGCCGGGGCTGAAGGATGTGGAGAAGCTGAAAAAGCTTTTTAGCTTAATAAGGGATAAGAATTAAATTAACAGTCATCTCGAAGATAGTAGAGATCTGAATTTGAATGTGTACCAGATTTCTCCCGATGGTCGAAATGATAATAAGAAACAGAAATGAAATACCAAGTTGACGATAATGGTTTCTATGGCCGCTTCGGTGGGGCTTATGTACCCGAAATGTTATACCCCAATGTAGAGGAACTGCGCCAGAATTACCTCAAGATCATGGCGGAGCCGGACTTTCAGGAGGAGCTGCAGGTCTTGTTGCGGGATTATGTCGGCCGCCCGACACCGCTCTACTTTGCCAAGCGCCTTTCAGAGAAGTATAAAACTAACATCTACCTCAAGCGCGAAGACCTGAACCACACCGGTGCGCATAAAATTAACAATACCATCGGGCAGATCCTGTTGGCAAAGCGACTGGGCAAGACCCGCATCATCGCTGAGACGGGGGCCGGTCAGCATGGGGTGGCCACGGCAACGGTATGCGCGCTGATGAACCTCGAGTGCATTGTGTACATGGGTGAAGTAGACATTCAACGGCAGGCTCCTAATGTGGCCCGCATGAAGATGTTAGGCGCCACAGTAGTGCCCGCTACCAGCGGCAGCCGCACCCTGAAAGACGCTACCAACGAAGCCATCCGCGACTGGATCAACAACCCGGAAGATACCTATTACATCATCGGTTCGGTAGTGGGACCGCATCCGTACCCGGACATGGTGGCCCGCTTTCAGGCGGTGATCTCCGAAGAGATGAAGGCACAGCTACAGGAGAAGACAGGCAGCGAGAATCCGGATTATGTAGTGGCCTGTGTGGGCGGTGGCAGCAATGCGGCCGGCGCTTTCTATCACTACCTCGATACGCCCGAGGTGAAGCTGGTGGCCGTGGAGGCTGCCGGTCTAGGTATAGACTCCGGTGAATCGGCCGCTACCTCGGTGCTGGGCAAGGAAGGCATCATCCACGGCAGCCGCACGCTTCTGATGCAGACAGAGGATGGCCAGGTGACAGAGCCTTATTCCATCTCCGCCGGTCTCGATTACCCGGGCGTAGGACCATTGCACGCGCACCTGCACCAGTCTGGTCGCGCCATCTTTGAAAGCATAACCGACGAAGAGGCACTGCAGGCGGTACTGGAACTGACGAGACTCGAAGGGATTATACCTGCCCTTGAATCTGCCCACGCCCTGGCCGCCATCGGCAGACTGGGCGCAAAGCCGGACGAAGTGGTGGTGATCAACCTATCGGGCCGTGGCGACAAAGACTTAAGTACTTACCTTGACAGATTCAAATTCGATGACAAATAGAATTCAGCAACTTTTCGCGCAAAAGCCGGAGGGCTTGCTTTCGGTTTACTTCACGGCCGGTTACCCCAACCTGGAGGACACAGTGCCAATCATTCTGGAACTGGAGAAAAATGGGGTGGACCTGATTGAGATCGGCATGCCCTTCTCTGACCCACTGGCGGACGGACCGACCATTCAGCAAAGCTCACAGGTTGCCCTACGTAACTGGATGACCATTCCGAAGCTTTTTGAGCAGCTGCAGGATATCCGACGCCATACCCAGATTCCGCTGGTGCTGATGGGCTACCTGAACCCGGTGATGCAGTATAGTGTGGAACGCTTTCTACAAAAAGCCAGCGAAATAGGTATAGACGGGCTGATCCTGCCGGACCTGCCACTCTCGGATTATGTGCGGGAGTATAAGGAGCTGTTTGAAAAGCATCAGCTGAGCAATATCTTTCTGATCACGCCGCAAACACCGGAGCAGCGCATCCGGGAGATTGACCGGCACAGCAACGGCTTTATCTACATGGTGTCATCGGCCTCGGTGACGGGCGGTACAACGGAGCGTTCGGTAGTTAACACTGCTTATTTTGAGCGGGTTAAGGCGCTGGGACTGCGCAATCCGGGCATCATCGGCTTCGGCATACACAACCGCGACACCTTTACGCAAGCCTGCAACCATGCCAGCGGCGCCATTATTGGCAGTGCCTTCATCAAGGCGCTGGCACAGGAGGGAAGTCTGCAGCAAAACATCAGCACATTCATTCAGAGCATCAAACAAGAGCAAATCGCATGATCATACAACTGCAACAAGGTATACCGGCCGAACTGAAGGAGCGCATCCTGCAGGTGGTACAAGGTATAGGGTTTAAGGCTAATGAGGTAGTGACACAGGAGGGGCATTATCTGGTCGGAATCGGCAAGAAAGAATTTGACATCCGGACTTTGGGCCAACTGCCGGGCGTGGCCGACATTCACCGTGTGTCGGACGAGTATAAGCTGATCTCCCGCAAGTGGCGGGTAGAGCCAACTCAGATCGATCTGGGTGATGGTGTGCTGATTGGGGAGGGTAACTTCAGCGTGATGGCCGGCCCGTGCTCCATCGAGAGTGAGCGGCAGATCGAGCTGGTGGTAGAGCACCTTAAGGCGAATGATGTAAAGATCATGCGTGGTGGCGTGTTCAAGCCGCGGAGTTCGCCTTACGCATTCCGGGGCTTGGGGATTGACGGCCTGAAAATGTTTCACCGCATCTGCCACGAAAACGGCATCAAGATCATCACGGAGGTGATGCAGGTGTCGCAAATCGAGGACATGATCAATTATGTAGATGTGTTCCAAGTGGGAGCCCGCAACAGCCAGAACTTCAACCTCCTGGATGCCTTGGGAGAGGCACAGAAGCCGGTCCTGCTAAAGCGCGGCATCTCCGGTACGCTGGAGGAGCTGTTGCAGGCGGCGGAATACATCTTCTCAAATGGTAACGAAAAGATCATGCTCTGCGAGCGCGGGATCCGTTCCTACGAAAATGCCTACCGCAACGTGCTTGACCTGAACGCAGTGCCAGTGCTCAAAGCCAAGTCGCACCTGCCGGTGATCGTGGACCCCTCGCACGGCATCGGTTTGCGCGACCATGTAGAGCCAATGGCGCTGGCCGCTGTCATGGCGGGTGCTGATGGTGTGATCTACGAAACGCACCAGAAACCGGAGGAGGCTTTTTCGGATGGGCAGCAAACCCTGAACTTTAAGGAGTCGGAGCGGCTGATAAACCGTATGCGACAGGCGTATGCGCTGCGGGAAAGCTTTTGATATAGCGGTTTTGCTATTGCATAGCTGGCTTTTCGCCTGTGCGGCGGGCACCTACTTTTTTTCTTGACAAAAAAAGTAGGCAAAAAAGTCAAGACGATTTTAAACTCGCTGACCGCTCAAACACAAAATCGTCATCAGTGCACCTGGCTAAAGCTATAACTCTTCAGCTAAGGTTGTAAGGATGTCAGTGTTATAGCACATATACCTGAAAAGTGGCAATGGCAGAAAAGTCCCCCTCCTGTTTTTAGGAGGGGCTAGGGGAGGTGATACCCCTTCTTGGACAAGGAGGGAAGGGGTGGTTCGACCCGGTATTGCTGAACAGTGACTACGGAGCTATACTCCTCGCATAGTAATAGCCGATAGTCCCCCTTCGAAGGGGGCAGGGGGATGTTAATCGTGCACGATAATCCTGTGTATCTTCTAATCCTGAAAATCCTGATTCAGACAAACAAAAAGCCCGGCACACTTTGCACCGGGCTTTCTTTATTTAATTGGCTTTCTTATTCAGCGTTTCGTCTAACCAGTTGAAGAACTCACGCTGCCATACCATGGCGTTTTGTGGCTGAAGTACCCAGTGGTTTTCGTCCGGCAGGTAGAGCAGGCGGCTCTTGATGCCTTTCAGCTGGGCCAGTTGGAAGGCCTGCAGCCCTTGCTCAATCGGTACGCGGTAGTCGCGGCCGCCCTGCACGATCAGGATGGGCGTGTTCCACTTGTCAGCGTACTCACTTGGGTTGAATTCTTTGTAGCTCTGTGGCGACTTGGTGTTCCAGTAAGGGCCTTTCAGTTCGTTGTTGGCGAAGAACATCTCTTCGGTTGTGCCATACCAGCTGCGCATGTCGTACAGGCCGTTGTGCGAGATGAAAGTCTTGAAACGACCTTCGTGCACGCCCGCCAGCATGAACACCGAGTAACCGCCGTAGCTCGCACCAACTGCTCCCAGTCTGTCTTTGTCTACATAAGGCTCTTTGGCCATGTCGTCGATGGCCGATAGGTAGTCGCGGATAGGCTGACCCCCCCAGTCGCCGCTGATCTGGCGGTTCCACTCTTCACCATGGCCCGGCATGCCTCTGCGGTTAGGCGCTACCACAATGTAGCCCTGCGCCGCGATCAGCTGCAGGTTCCAGCGCATGGAGTAAAACTGGGTCAGGGCCGACTGCGGACCGCCCTGGCAGTAAAGCAGCGTCGGGTATTTTTTGTTCGGGTCGAAATCCGGCGGATACACGATCCAGGAGAGTAGGTCCTTGCCATCGCTGGCCTTGGTGATGCGCGGCTCTACTTTGCTCTTGGCCAGTTTGCCGTATACCTCGTCGTTTACTTTGGTGAGTTGCGTCAGGTTGCCAGACTTCACATCGAGTCGGTACAGCTCCGGCGCGTGGTTCATGTCGTTGCGCGACACGATCAGGTTGTTGCCGGCCTGACCCACGATGCCATTCACGTCGAACTGGCCTTTGGTCACCTGGCGTATACCTTTGGCAGTGAACTTGTCAAGGTTTTTCGGTAGCGCGATCTCATATACCTGGATCGTGCCTTTGGTTGGGGCCACAAACCAGATCTTGCTGCCGTCGTTGCTCCACTCAAAGGAGTTGATGGTTTCGTCCCAGGTTTTGGTCAGGTTATACTTCTTGCCAGACTTGATGTCCAGCACGATCAGCTCGTTTTTGTCAGCTTCGTTGCCTTCTTCGTCCATCGCCAGCCAGGCCATTTTAGTACCGTCGGCGCTGAAGGTCGGGTGCGTATCATAGCCCTTGTTTTCTTCCGTCAGGTTGGTGGTCTTGCCGCTGGCGATGTCGTAGCGGTAGATGTCGGTGTTGGTGCTCACGGCGTAGTCCTTGCCGAACTTCTTCTTGCTTACATACAGAATGGCTTTGCTGTCCGGGCTCCAGATCGCGTCTTCCTTGCCGCCAAAAGGCATCTGCGGTGCATCAAAAGGCTCGTCCTTCATCAGGTCGACCGGCGTGCCGAGCTGTCCGTTGTTGTAGCTGGCGAAGAAAATGTGCTGGAACTTACCGTCTTCCCAGGTATCCCAGTGACGGTAGTTCAAGTCCTCAAATACATAAGCATTGGCCTTATGCAGCTCCGGGTAAAGGTCTTTGCTGTGCATCGGCTTTACGAGCACTTCACGCGAAAACAGCACATGTTTGCTGTCCGGAGAGAAGCGCACGTTGCTCAGACCGCCTTCCACGTTGGTCAGTTGCTTCGGCTCGCCCTTGCCGCCGGCTAGCTGCCAGAGCTGGCCTTTGTGCAGGTATACAATGTTGCCAGTAGCCTTATCAACGTGCACTACGCTCTCGCCGCCTTTGGTCGAGGTGATTTGAGTGGCTTGTCCGCCATTGACAGGTATAGTATATAGGTTGCGCTCGCTGTTGTTTTCCTCCACGTTGGGGTAGCTCACGCCGTAGATCACGGATTTACCGTCTGGGGTGATGGTCTCGGCAGAAACCCGGCCTAGCTTCCAGAGAAGCTCCGGGGTCATGCGCTGCTGCTGGGCCTGTGCCATGGTCGCGGCAAGCACACCAGCCAGTATCATTATCTTTTTCATGATCCAAAAATAGCCTAAAACCTGACATTCTGAAAAGGGATTATACCCTGGACTAAAAAAGAATCAGCTAGAAACAAGGTATTACGCTACACGCCACTTATATTTGCAGCCATGAAAGGCACATTGGCACATCTGCATCATCATCATGCACGAAGCAAAAGTTTCGGAGCCATCTGCCTATGGACTAGCATGTAGTTAATTAATGCGTATATTCCAAAAGCCTGACTCCGAACAGAGTCAGGCTTTTTTTGTTTATCTGGATCAGGATTTTCTGGATTAAAAGATTTTCAGGATTTATTAATCATTCGTCACTATTCATTACTCATTATATAAATGGATCTCGTTATAGTTGATTATAAAGCCGGTAATGTGCAGTCGGTGCTGTTTGCGCTGGAGCGGCTTGGGGTGCAGGCCACGCTGAGCAGCGACTTTGAAACCATACAGTCGGCCGATAAGGTGATCTTCCCGGGCGTGGGCGAGGCCTCTTCTGCCATGGCGCAACTGAAGGCTCGTAACCTTGACAAACTGTTGCCAACGCTCGAGCAGCCTTTCTTTGGCGTGTGCCTGGGTATGCAGCTGCTTTGCCAGCATTCCGAAGAAGGCGACACCGACATGCTGGGCATTATTCCTTTGCCGGTGAAGCGCTTCCAGACGGAGTTGAAGGTGCCGCACATGGGCTGGAACCAGTTGGAGAAGCTACAATCGCCTTTGTTTGGAGGTATAGCGGAAGGCGAGTATGCCTATTACGTGCACAGCTATTATGTGCCGGTGAGTGAGCATACTATTGCGCAGACGTCTTACCCGGAGCCATTTTCAGCTGCCTTACACTACAAAAACTTCTACGCCGCGCAGTTTCACCCCGAAAAAAGCGGACCTGCCGGTTCACAGATCATCAAAAACTTCCTTGCCTTATGATGGAGATCATCCCAGCCATTGACCTGATCGGCGGCCAGTGCGTGCGCCTCACCGAGGGCGACTTTGCGCGCCAGACCACCTACGACAGCAATCCGCTCGAAGTGGCCAAACGTTTCGAGGCACACGGCATCAAGCGCCTGCACCTGGTGGATCTGGACGGTGCCCGTGCCCGCAAACCGGTCAACCTGGCCGTATTGGAAAACATCGCAACCAACACCGGCTTCACCATTGACTTTGGAGGAGGTTTACAGTCAGACGAGGCAGTGCAGCAGGCATTTGACGCAGGTGCGGCGCAAATCACAGCGGGCAGTATTGCGGTGCGGGAGCCGGAGAAAGTGAAGAACTGGCTGCTGGAGTACGGGCACGAGAAGATCATCATCGGGGCCGACTTCAAAGGCACCAACATCGCCATCAGCGCCTGGACCGAGGAGAGCAAGTACCCGCTGCAGGATTTCATGTCCGGCTATCTCAAAACCGGCGCCCGTCTGTTCATCTGCACCGACGTGAGCAAAGACGGCATGCTGCAAGGCCCGTCCTTGAACACCTACCGTCATCTGAAATTGACACTACCAGAGGCCCAAGTCATTGCCAGCGGCGGCGTTACCACCGTGCAGGACCTGGAGGAGCTGCAGGAGATCGGCGTAAAAGGGGCCATCATCGGAAAAGCCATCTACGAAGGAACCATTTCATTAAAGGACTTAGCGCGATTCTTATGTTAACCAAACGCATCATACCTTGTCTGGATATTAAGAACGGCCGTACCGTGAAGGGTGTTCGTTTTGAAAACATCCGCGATGCCGGCGATCCGGTTGAACTGGCCAAATGGTATGCTGAACAGGGCGCCGACGAACTGGTGTTCCTGGATATCACAGCCACGAACGAGGAGCGCAAAACCTTTGCCGAGCTGGTGCGTGACATCGCGAAGCACATTGATATACCTTTTACAGTGGGAGGCGGTATCAGTGCTGTGGCCGATGTAGAAGTGCTGCTGATGGCGGGCGCCGACAAGGTCTCGATTAACTCGGCTGCTATCCGAAACCCGCAGCTGGTGGAGGATTTGGCAAAACGCTTTGGCAGTCAGTGTGTGACCGTTGCCATTGATACCAAGTATACCGAAGACACGGGCTGGAAGGTATACGCCCGGGCCGGTACCGTAGAAACAGAACACGCCACTGTAGACTGGGCCAGCAGAGTAGTAGACTTAGGGGCGGGCGAGATCCTGCTTACCAGCATGAACAACGACGGCACCAAAGCCGGATTCGCACTCGATGTTACGAAGGCAGTGTCGGAAGCTGTTTCCGTTCCGGTGATTGCCTCAGGCGGCGCCGGCACCATGCAGCACTTTGCAGACGCTTTCCAGGTGGCACATGCCGACGCCGCCCTTGCCGCCAGCCTCTTCCACTTCCGCGAACTGTCTATACCTGACCTGAAGCAATTTTTGAAAGCCGAAGGTATAGCGGTGAGGGTTTGATTTAGTGATTTAGTGAGTGAGTGAGTTGTTGATTGCTTAAATTGTTGATTGGTTTTGCACAATTCGGACAAATTTACCGGTGTATGTTTTGCCGGTGAACGAATCGGATAGGTTACGACCTGTCCATCGTGCGCTGATAATCAAGCAGTGAAACCTTTTTTGCTCGTGCATCAGGCAACAATTCAACCATCAACAATTTAACAATTTTTAAACTATACCTATGTTGGATTTCGATAAAATGGGCGGGCTTATACCTGCTGTGATACAGGATGCTGAGACAAGCCAGGTGTTGATGCTGGGCTACATGAACCGGGAGGCGCTGGATAAAACTGAAAAGGAGGGACTCGTGACGTTTTTCTCCCGCTCTAAAAAACGCCTCTGGACTAAGGGCGAAACCTCCGGCCATACCTTGCAGGTGGTCAGCATTGCAGAGGACTGTGACAATGACTCGCTCCTGATCAAGGTGAAGCCCAACGGACCGACCTGCCATACCGGCGACACAAGCTGCTTTGGCGAAGATCCTGCCGTCAAACGTGCTGCTGGGATCCAGTTCATTGCCCGGCTGGAGGAGGTGATCCAACAGCGCAAGGCCAACCCGACGGAGGCGTCATATACCAATTTCCTATTCGACAAGGGCGTGAACAAGATCGCGCAGAAAGTGGGTGAGGAAGCTGTTGAAACCGTAATCGATGCGGTGGCCGGGAAACTGGACACTATGAAGGGCGAGGCTGCCGATCTGCTTTACCACCTGCTGGTGCTGTTGGCTGCTACCGGTCTGGAACTGGCCGATGTGGTGGCCGTGCTGCAGGAACGACATAAAAAATAAAAGACCAGTCGCATTTGCGGCTGGTCTCTATACCTTTATTATACCTTCCTGGTATACTGTTTTACTTAAGGGTTTACCAGTTTCAGGTTATTGAATTTACCGCTCAAAGTAATGTTACACTTGCGCGGCTTCTCAGGCTTGCTTTCGTACGACGTCGGGTCGGTCACATTGCTGATCGTTACTTCAAAACTACCGTTTGCCAGGCCGGTTGCGGCATTGTAGGCGCTGATTTCAATTTTCCCTTCCATCCGGTTGCCACTACTGAATAAGGCGCTTTTGCTCGTTTTATTATAGTAGTGATAGTAGGTTATATCAGCGCGTCCCTTTTTGTTATTCGAAAGCGAGCGGATCGGGTAAGTGCCAATGTAGCCGTTCAACAGATCCGATTGGTTAATGCTGAATACCAATGCGTCGTTGGCGGCAGGGCGTGCCGGAGCAAAATCAATCTGCAGTTTCTGATCGTCCGACAAAAGCTGCATCTCCCGCAGGCTAAGGCTGTAGACTACTTTTTCTTCTTCTGCTGATTCCAGGTAATGAAAAGATCGCTCCATCGTAGCCTCCACTTTGGGTAAAATCGTGGTACTTTCATCATCCTGTTTATCACAAGAAAAGGAAAGAATGGCAATGACTAAAAGCCATGTCGAAGGTATGATCTTTTTCATAGTTTTAATTTGACTATAAAGGTATGAAAAAGATTACTTTAACTGCAATAAATATTACATATTCTTTATATAAAATGTTTAATAGCGTCGGCAATCTCGCCGCCCTTTTCTTCCTGCACAAAGTGCCCGGCCTCATACCGTTTGACGGTCGCATCCGGATAGGCCTGCTGCCATTTATCGAGCAGGTGCAGCGGCAGCAGCTTATCTTTCTCTCCCCACAAGATCAGTTTAGGTATAGCGCGGAGTTTTTCACGCTGCTTCCAGAGGGTGTCAAACCAAAGGCCTGATTCTTTCAGCGCTACAGCAAAATGCCAGGTGCCAATCCGGTTTCGGCTGTTGCTGAGTGGACTCAAGTAATGCTGGTGCACGTCTTTGCTCAGGTGGCGTTTCTGATGGTAGCCTTTAGGTAGCAACATGCGGGCAGAGAAACCCAGGTTCAGGTATAGGAATCGCCCCATGCCGCTATTGAGGAAACCACTGATCTTCATCATCTGCGCTTCGTCTTCGAGCGACCACATCCAGGTATTGAGGATAACCAGGCGCCTGATGTTTTCCGGGTGCTTCAGGGCATAACTCAAGCCAATGGGGCCACCAAAGTCATGCACCACCAAGGTGATGTCTTTTAACTGCAGCTGATCGATCAGTTGCTCCAGATTATGGGCGTGCGCTTCGGGCGTGTAGGCAAAGTTCATGGGCTTGTCGGACAGACCGAAGCCCAGGTGGTCGGGCGCAATGCAGCGGTGGGTACGGCTCAGGGCCTTGATTTGCTGCCGCCACACAAACGACCAGGTGGGGGTGCCGTGCACAAACACAATGGGCTCGCCCTGGCCCTCGTCTACATAATGCATTTGCCCTGTCTGCAACTGCAGGGTGTGGTGCGCGAACGGATACAGAATGCGGTCAAGCCATTTTGGTGATTTCATCTTTATTATCTGGCTAAAGTCACTTTTTATACTTCATGATCAGGAGCGAAGCCACGTCATCGATGGGGTAATTAGGGTATAGTAAAAAATGGTTGGCCATGCCGTCGATGGAGGCGAAAAGGAGTTTGGCTTCGAGGTCGGGGAAGGGGATACCCGCCTCGATGAGGTTTTGCCGGATGCGATCTTCAATGTAGGCGGTTTGTTCCTGCATTTCAGCCATCAATTGTTTCACCACTTCGGACTGTAAGCGGATGCCGTGCAGCAGTTTCCAGAAATCCTTCTTCTCCTTAAGCAGTTTCACGGTCTGCCGGATGTGCTGCTCTATACCTGAACCGCCCTGCTCGGGACTTTGCTCGAAGGAAGCGTGTATGTCTTCCACGCCGCGCCGGAATATTTCTTCCAGCAGCTCGTCTTTGCTTTTGAAATAATTGTAGAGCAATCCGAGCGACATGCCGGCCTCACTGGCAATGTTGCGGATCGAAGTGGCTTCATAACCCTTTAGAGCGAAAAGACTTAGGGCCACTTCCACTAACTTATTGATACTGTGCTCTCTTTTTTCCTGGAATCGGGGCATAACGATATGAACATCCGCACAAATATACTATGATTGAACGTTCGTTCATATAAAAAGTTGATTTTGCGATTGCATTTTATCAAATACGATAATAGACCAGGTATAGCCAATTTACCTGTGCCATCATGTACAGCAATTTTCATTTACTAACGGCAAAACATTTGGCTCCGTATACCTGTCTCCATATTACTTCGCAGTAATTGAACATTCAATTAGCAGATGACAGTGTCCGAACGCATGGCTTCTGTGTCCGAACTCAAAGAAATTGATCTGATACGTGGAAATTAATAAGCTCTTTCAAAAATGGTGGGTATGGCTCCTCTGCCTCCTTGCGGCCCTTCTCTTGCTCATTGGCATTCTTACATCCCTGTACTTTACTCCCTGGCTGCAAGGTGAGTTGGAGTCGCGGGTAAAGAAGGAATCGAGCGGGCTCTATACCCTGAAACTGCATGGCCTTGATTTTTCTTTGTTGAGCGGCCGTATTACAGCAGACTCTATCCATCTGATACCTTCTTTTAAAGTATGGGAGCAGCGCCACAAAGCTAAGCAGCAGGACACCGCCGCCACAAAAGCGCCCCGCACCCTGATCGATCTGAGCACAAACAAGCTTGTACTGACAGGTATAAATTTCATCGGCATCCTGCGCGGCCAACCGCTCGAGCTGAGCAAGCTGCAGGTAAACCAGCCCACCCTCCTGATAACTGGGATGCGAAAGGATACGACTGAAAGCCACCAACCCCTGCATAATTCAGTAGACGGTATTTTGAAGAACCTGAAGATCACGCTTATTGAGGTAGAGGGGGCCACGCTGCGCATCCGAGAGGGACGTGAGGCGAAGGCAGACCGTATCGCACTAGAGAAATTGTCGATTAGAGTCAACGATTTTCAATTGGATAGCACCGCCTTTGAGAATAATGAGCGGGCCTATTATGCGCGCGGCATTGCCTTGGAATCGGGGAAAGTGGAGTTCCGACTGCCAGACGGCACCTATAAACTGCAGGCCACTGCCCTTAAAGCCAATACCGAAGATGGCACGCTCAACATTGGCAACCTGAAGCTTATTCCGCTGCTCGACAATGCGGCACTCGCCCGCTCAAAAGGCCAGGCCGTTTCAACGATGCGGTTCGATGTGCCGGAAGTTAACCTCAGCGGAGTCGATTACAAGGTGCACTCCCGCTACAATAACCTCGATGCCGGCAATGTCGTGATCAAAAACCCTTCGATCAGCGCTTTCATGGATCGGAAGAACTTCACCTCAAAAGGAAACAAACCTTTGCCGCATGACTTCATTCAGGATTTAAAAACCGGCCTGACGATAAAGAAAATAGAGGTGCAGGGCATGCACGTCCGCTACGAAGAACTTGGCGAGGAAGCCAAAGAGAAAGGGTTGATCACATTCGAGAAGCTGGATGCCACTATCCGCAATGTCACCAACGACAAAAACCGCATGTCGGCTAAGAACCCTGCTGTGGTGGAGGCGAAGACCAGGATATACGGAAAAGTACCCCTCACTGTCAACCTTAAACTAAACCTGCTGGCACCGAACGGCCACCATATCTTACAGGGAACTGCAGGACCAGGCGATCTGGCCGTGCTGAATCAGATACTGGAGCCGACAGCCTTTATGAGCGTGAAAGAGGGGAGTCTGCAAAAGAGTGATTTTGCTATAGAACTGAACCGAAACAAGGCCAGCGGCAACCTGAACATACGCTACCAGAACCTGAAAGTAGATCTGCTGACCAAAGACGAAGACACACGACAGTCGAAGGGTAAGAAAATACTCTCTTCCGTGGCCAACAAATTTGTGATCGAATCGCATAATCCTAAGGCAGGGGAAGAACTGCGGGCTGGTGACATTGAGGTGGTGCGTGCCCAAAGGCGCTCGGTTTTCAATTACTGGAAAGATTGCCTGGTCAGCGGCATTCGGACCGCTGCCGGCGTCGAAAACTTCGGTGCCGACCTTCAAGACCCGAACCGCTAAAGGCGTTGAAGGTGCAGCAATTGTTCACTTGCAAAGGGTAAAGGACGCGTTAATTCTCCTAATATTATTCCGAGCAAGTATGGCTAGCGGGATAAGGCTGCTGATTATGGATCAAAATAGAGTTAAAGCCTGTCCTATATCCGAATGAGAACGCCAACATAAAATTCAGGCAGTTTACAGTGTCCAAACCAGTACAAACCCCGTCATAAATGCCTCAACCCAACACCTTTATAAAAAAAAATAACACAGGAATTCTAACCTGTAGCGCCCTTTTCTAGTTATTATACTGGTTGCGATCTGACCAAAATCAATACAATCTGAGACTATGCACCACGAGCCGGATAGAAGCGGAAACCTGATACTGAAAGACCTGCATGGGCATTTCCATATTGTTGGGGATGTGCATGGCTGCTATGATGAGTTGCTGGCGCTACTTCAAAAACTAGGCTACGAGGTATACGACGACAAATCTACAGGCAGGTATAACGTGACGCCGCCTAAAGGCTGCATGGCTGTGTTTGTGGGCGATCTGGTGGACCGTGGACCGAACTCACCGGAAGTACTGCGCCTGGTCATGGACATGGTGGAGCAGGAAGTGGCCCTCTGCGTGAGCGGCAACCACGACGACAAATTGTACCGCAAACTGATGGGCCGCAATGTGCAGGTTCGCCATGGGCTCGAACTGACCATGGCGCAGCTCGAAAACTACGACCAGGCTTTTGTCCGACGGGTACGCGACTTTCTGGGTCAATTACCGCACCACATAATACTGGATGAAGGCCGCCTGGTGGTGGCGCATGCGGGTCTGGAGGAGCGGCTTCATGGCCGGCACAGCAAATCAGTGCGTGACCTTTGCCTTTACGGCCCTACCACTGGCGAAGTGGATGCCCATGGACTCCCCGTCCGCCTCGATTGGGCAGCAGCATACTCCGGGGTGGCAGTCGTGGTGTACGGCCATACGCCGGTGCGGGAGCCCCGCTGGAAAAACAACACCATCAACATCGACACAGGCTGCGTTTTCGGGGGCAAGCTCACGGCGCTTACCTATCCTGACCATGTCCTGACCTCGGTTGAGGCCTTCGACACCTACGCCGATTCTATCCGACCCTTCCTGCATCAGCCCTCACACTAAGCCTGCTATATCTGTTACAAGTGTTTGTTGTCTCGCTCGTGGTCGCGGTGATTGCTGTGCTCTTTTCGCAGGTAGTCCTTAAATTCCTCCAGGTCAGTAGGTCCCCAGAACGGGATCTTGTTGCGCACGGCCGTTCGGCCAATCACGTGTGCTGCTACCGGAGAGGTCAGGAACGTAAACCCGATGATCAGTAATACCTTCAGCAGCATGTCAGGCTCGTTGAAGTAGATGCCCATACCCGTCAGAATTAGCCCCAGCCCCAGCGTGGCTCCTTTGGTGATGGCCGACATGCGGATGTAAAAATCCGGGAAGCGCAAAAGCCCGATCGAGGAGATCAGCATAAAAATGACACCCATGATGATGAGCACCGAACTGACGATTTCGCGGATGAGCAGGAAGTTGATGTTATCAAGCATAGGCTATCGGGATGATTTCATGAGATAATAGGCAAAGGAGATCGAGCCCAGGAAACCGAACAAAGACAGAATGATGGCCACGTCGATAAAGTCCTGGTTGCCGGTCAACTCGGTATAGATGGCGACAATGCCAATGATGTTGGCCACAAATAGGTCGAAGCACGTAATGCGGTCGGGTAGCGTGGGGCCCATGGCGAAGCGTATACCAATCATCACCACGCAAACGCTGAGTGCGGCCATGGCAAATATGAGGGTGAAGGAAAAAAGGCTCATCTGGTCAGTTTCAATATGCGTCGTTCAAATCCATCTTTTACTTCCTGTTTCGCTGCTTCCATATCGTTGTCCTTGACATAAAGCGTGTGCATGTAAATGTACTTGCGGTCAGCGCTTACATCGATCATCAGTGAACCCGGTGTCAGGGTGATGATAGTCGCCAGCAGCGTAATTTCCATGTCAGTCGATACAGTCAGGGGTACGGCCACCACCGCTGGGTTCATGCGGTAATTGGGCGTCAGGATGTCGTAGGCCACACGGAAATTGGCTACCACCAGCTCTTTCAGAAAATACACAAAAAGGCTGATGGCCTGCGGCAGTTTGTGAAAGTAGGCACGGTGGTAGAAGGGCGAGGTCAGCCAGAGCAGAAACATAATGAAGGAAGCCACCAGCACTGCCCAGATCGCGTTGTAGGGCACAAGCGGATCCCCGTATTTAAAGTACACGTAGCTGCCGAAGAAAGCGATCAGGAAATGGACGATAAAAGTTTTCATGCTATCTTTTCAATACGGCGTTAATGTATAATTTGCTGTTGAGCAGCTGCTCGGCCGCCAGTTGCGCCATCGCCACCACTGGCTCGGCATAGAGCCCGATAAGGAGAATGAACACCGTCATAATGCCAACGGGCAGGTACAGTTGCCGGTTGTCGCGCAGCTTCTGCTGTGGAACCACATCCAGCAGAGGCTCTTGCTCGGGTTTCTTTTTCCAGAAAACCTCGTTCCAGATCTTTGTCATCGAGAAAATGGTCATCAGGCTGACGGCCAGCGAAACCAGTACAATGGTGAAACTGCCGATCTCAAAACCTGCCTTTGCCAGCATAAACTTTCCCCAAAAACCGGAGAAAGGCGGTATACCGGCCAGCGAGAAAGCCGAAATAAAGAACAGCACCGAGAGGATGGGCTGTTGCAGGTAGAGGCCACCCAACTTTTTAAGCGCGAAGGTTCCATGGCGGTGGGCCACCACGCCGCTGATCAGGAAAAGATTGGTCTTGACCAGGATGTTGTGGATGATGAAGTAAATGCTCCCCGCAAGCGCCAGGGGTGTGAAGAGGGCCAGCCCCATCAGCATATACCCGATCTGGCTGACGATGTGGAAAGAGAGGATCTTGCGGAAGTCGTTTTGCGAGGCCGCGCCCAGCACCCCGATCACCATCGTAAAGCCCGCCAGCACCGTGAAAAGCGGGATGGTCAGCTCCTGGTCCGTCACAAAAATGAGGGTGAAAAGCCGGATGAAGGCATACATACCCACTTTGGTGATGATGCCCGCTATAAAAGCAGATATGGCAATGGGCGGTGTGTGGTAGGCAGCCGGGAGCCAGAAGAAAAGCGGGAAAATGGCAGCCTTGATACCAAAGGCGATCAGGAAAAACATGCCAGCCATGTTAATGAGGGCCGGATGCGCCACCGGCATGCGCACCAGCAGGGCCAGCTCTGCCATGTTGAGCGAACCCATCGTGCCGTACACGATCCCTATACCTGCCAGCAGAAAGCTCGTAGCCAGAATGTTGATGGTTACGTATTTGATGGCCCCCTCCAACTGTGGCTTGGTACCGCCCAGCGCTATCAGCACAAAGCAACACATCAGCAGCACTTCGAACCAGACAAAGAGGTTGAACAAATCGCCCGTCAGGCAGGCCCCCGATACGCCCAACTGCAGCACAAGGAGCACCGGGTAGTAGCCGAAGGTCTGCCGCGCTTTGTCGAGCCCCTTGATAGAGAAAAGGTAGACGGCCATACCCGTGATGGCACTGGTGATCACGATCATCGCGCTGAACAGGTCGGCCACCAGCGTAATGCCGTAGGGAGCCGGCCAGCTTCCGATCTGGGTGGTGCGGATACCGCTTTCGTTAACATCAAAAAGGAGCAGAAAAGAAGCGACCAGCAGACAGACTTGCGTCAGGATGCCGATGTACAGTTGCACACGCACAGACCGCCAGCAGAAGAGGCTCAGAATAGCCCCATATAGCGGAATGAGTATAGGCAACATGATGAGCAGGTGGTTCATAGAGGGTGCTTAGTGGTGTTCTTCTATTTGGTCGGTGGTGTTCATGTCGTCGAGGTCGGTAGTGCCGAACGACTGGTACACCCGTTTGATGAGCACGATGGTAAAAGACTGGATGCCGAAGCCGATCACAATGGCCGTGAGCAGCAGCGCCTGCGGCACCGGGTCTGCAAAAGGCTCCACGGCCACGTTTTCGTCCTGCCCGATGATGGCCGAGCCCCCACGTGTCAGGCGACCGATCACGAACAGAAACAAGTTAGTAGCCAGACTGAACAGGATGAGCCCGAGTATCAGCTTGAAGAAGTGCCGGTGCAGGATCAGGTATAAACTCGCCGAAAAAAGTATTCCGATCAAAAAAGGGAGTAAAAATTCCATATTCTTATTCTTCTGACATCACAAAGGTTATTTTAAGCACCACCCCAATCACCAGCAGGTATACGCCTAGATCAAACAGGATCGGCGTGCCCGGTTTACCCAGCACCGGAATGTAGAAATCGCTCCAGTAAGCGTGCATGTAAGGTTGCCCGGAGAGCAAACCGAGCACACCGCTGGTGGTGGCCAGGAACAGCCCCGTGGCAATGATGTAAACAGGCTCGATGCGGAGCATGCGCTGCTTTACTTCCGGGTGCCGGGCCATTCTCCGGCGGCGCCACACGTTTACGCGCATCATGCGCATCAGGTAGAGCGAGCGGCTTTGGTTGGGCTGCCGCGGGTAGCCATAAAGGTTCAGTTTCAGGAAGGTGTTTACGGTTTGCTGCGGGCCGTGCGTCATGGTGTGGAACACGAAGGCGATAGACCCGATCAGCCCGCCGATAAAGCCCCCACCCGGGTGGTTGTGGCCCCGAAACAAGGTATAGACCGAAAAGATGATGAAGAGCGGGATGAGGATGCGAATGGCGGTCGCAAGTATGACGGTTTTCATGGTTTGTCTCCTTTATGCATACGTAGTTTGAGCATGGCCATGATACCGATGGCGGCCACGGCCAGCACCACAATCTCGCCGAGCGTGTCGAAGGCCCTGAAATCGACCAGAATCACATTGACGATGTTACGCCCTTTGCCGAGCAGGAAGCTACCCTGGCCGAAGTAGGCCTTTAGCTGAGAGTCCAGCGGGTATTGCTTCACGATCAGGATGACGTAGGTCATCACGGCTCCGAAGGTGAGCGAAAGCGTCACGTATTTGTAGCGCTCCGTGGCGTGCGAGAGGTACTTGAAAACGGGGAGTTTGTGCAGGATCAGCACAAAAATCACAACGGTGAGCGTTTCGATGAGCAGCTGCGTGGCCGCCACGTCGGGAGCTCCGAACAGAATGTAGAACAACGAGGCCGAGTAACCGACAATGCCCATAATGGCGATGGAGGTCAGGCGGGACTGAGACTTGAAGAGGAAAATCAACGCCGACACGATCATCAACAGCAACACAATTTCGTACATGCGCAGCTGCGAGAGCAGGTGAAGATTGTTGCCCAGCTCCAGCCGAGGGCCATTTTCCCACAGCGAGAGCACCACCAGGGCAATGTGCGCCGTGATGATGGCCGCGATGTAGCTGCGCAAATAGCCGTTTTGAATGGTAGCCGTGATCTTGGTTGCCCCTGTCATAAAGCCCCTGAGCGCGAGCTGGTACAAGTTGGCCGGACCGAAGAGGTATAGCCCACTGAAACGGCTGGCATAACTTAGCAGTCGGTTGGAGAAGCGGTACACCACATAGCCCAGGAGCACGGTGAGTACACTGAGTCCTAAAGCGAGCGTAAAGCCATGCCAGAGAGCCAGGTCAAACGTTTGCTCCACACCCAGCATAGCCTCTGAAGCCCTGCGCAGCAATGGCGTCACAAAAAAGCCCGGCAGCAAGCCAAACACGAGGCCCGCGCTGGCCAATATGACCGGTGGCAGGTATAGCAGTGGCTTGTCGGGATGCTGCAGGGGAGTGGGGTTTTGGCTGCGACGCCAGAAAATGCCGTACCCCAACGCGATCGCCACAGCCACAAACACCATCCCGGAAAAGAAGCTCATTGCAAAGAGTATCCACCGGAAGGGGCTTTCCTCGAGCGAGGCTTCGTAGAGCAGTTCTTTGCCGATAAATCCGAAAAAAGGCAAGATGCCGGCCATGGACATACCTGCCAGCAAAGCGGCTATACTTGTGTAGCGCATCGTACCCGACAGACCAGTGAGTTGCGTCAGGTCGCGGGTGCCGGTGGCATGGTCCACGTTGCCGGCCACCAGAAACAGAGTGCCTTTGTAGAGGGCGTGCGCGAGCAGAAACACCACCATTGCCTCCATGGCCGGAGCGGTTCCGATGCCCGTCATGGTCACCAGCAGACCGAGTGCGCTGATGGTGGTATAGGCCAGAATGGCTTTCAGATCGACGTGCTGCGTAGCCAGAAGAGCGCCCAGCACGGTGGTGATTCCTCCAACGATCATCAAGGTATATTGCCACTCGTCGGTGCCGCCCATCACGGGCGTAAGTCTGGCCAGCAGGTAGACGCCGGCCTTCACCATGGTGGCCGAGTGCAGGTAGGCGCTGACGGGCGTAGGCGCGGCCATGGCGTTGGGTAGCCAGAAATGAAATGGAAATTGCGCCGATTTGGTGAACGCGCCCAGCAGGAGCAGCACGAGCGCGGGCAGGTATAGCGCATGGTTAGTCACCAGGTCACCCCGTTCCAGCAGCTCGCTCAAGGTATAGGTTTCGCCTGCCATACCTACCAGAATCAGTCCGCCCATCAGGGCCAGGCCGCCAAGTCCGGTCACCAGCAAAGCCTGCAGCGCCGAGCTGCGGGAGGACTCCTTGTCCTGGTTGAAACCGATGAGCAGGTATGAGCTAATGCTGGTAAGCTCCCAGAACACAAAGATGGCCATGATGTTGCCTGCCAGCACAAGACCGAGCATCGCCGTCATAAACAACGTCAGGTAGAGGTAGAAACGCCCCAGCAAAGGGTGGCCTTTCAGATAGCCGCCCGCGTAGAGCATGATGAGGGTGCCGAAGCCCGTGATCAGCAGCGCGAAAAGCAGGCTGAGGCCGTCGAGGAAAAAATGCAGGTTGATGTTGAGCGAGGGAGCCCAGGCTTGCAGCTCGCCCAGGTTGTTGCCAGCCAGCACGGCGGGGGAGAGCGTGAGCAGGTATACGAAGATGGTAAAAGGAAGCAGCGCCATAGGCACAACCACCCATTTGCCGAGCCAGCGGTGAAGTAAAGGCGCGGCAAATGCCAACAGGAAACCTGCGAGTATAGCTAAAAACATCAAAAATGATTAGTTTGTAAATGTATCTTTGTTAATTCCGTAGATGATTTTACACTTAGTACCAATCTGCGTATTTTATGTTACGTAAGGACCGAAATTGAGGGGTGAACATGAAACGGACGGACGCAGCAAATCTTAACCCATAAACCTCAAAAAAATGAACTCGCTGAAACGTATCATGGTGGGCCTCGACCTGTCAGAGATGGACGACACCCTCATCCGCTACACCGCCTTCCTTTGCTCCATTTCTGAGATAGAGAGCGTGTACTTTATTCATGCCGAAAAGAGCCTTGACATTCCGCAGGAAGTGCTCGAAAGCATGCCGACCGGAATGCCGGCAGACGAAAAACTGCGCACCTCCCTTATAGAAAAAGTAGAGCACTATTTTGGTCCTGATAGCCGCACGCAAGTGGAGGTACTGGTGGTGGAAGGATCACCATTGAAAGAGCTGCTGAACTTATCTAAGGTAAACCACATCGACCTGGTCGTGGTAGGCCGAAAATTCCACATGAGGGGAAGTGGCCTGCTGGCCCAGAAAATTTTGCGTAACGGCCGCGTGAGTGTTCTGTTTGTGCCTGAGAACGAAGAGCCAAAGCTAGACCATATCGTGGTGAGTGTAGACTTCTCGGACTACTCGCTGATGGCGCTGGAGCGAATGCTTACCTCCGCCCTGACCAAGCCGAACGTACGCATCACCTGCCTGCACGCCTACCAGGTGCCGAGCGGCTATATTACACTGGGGATGAACTATGAAGACTTCGACAAGCGCATGCAGGGATTTGCCCACAACAAGTTTGCGCAGGTGCTGGAGCGATTCCCGAGCCTGGATGGCCGTGCCACTTTGCATTTAGTGAAGCAGGAAAACGAGGACGACATGGGCGAGCTACTGGTAGTAGAGGCGAAGCGACTGAAGGCAGATCTGCTTGTGATCGGAGCCAAGGGCTTGTCGGCTGCCGCGCTGTTCGTGCTGGGCAGCGTAACCGAGAAAATGCTGCGCTACAACGACGACATTCCGATGATCGTGTACCGAAAGGAGAATGAAGAGATCGGCTTCCTGGATGCGCTGCTGGGTAATGATTAATGGAGAACGATGAATGAGTAATGAGTAATAAAGACTAACTAATACTGATCAATTATTCATTACTCATTAGCCATTATTCATTAAAAGCTACGTGTTTGTCAGTTCTTTTTTTGTGCCAGCCACCGCCAGTACTAACAGCCCGAGCAAAGCCGCGACGGCCGAAGCGGCGTAAATGCTGATCTTCACAAGCGTCAGCTGCTCTTCGTTTGTAAAGGCCAGCTGCGCCTGAAACAGCGACAGCATAAAGCCAGCTCCCAAAAGTAACATTCCGCCCGTCAGCTGCCCCCAACCCACAGAGGCAGGTATGCGCGCTATACCTGTCAGGGAAGCAAGCCAGGCAAAAAGCAGCATACCAATGGGTTTGCCAAGCACCAGCGCCAGAAATATTCCCAGCGGAACCGGGCCTAGCAGGTCGCGCCAGGCGAAACTGTTGTAGGCAAAAGGCACGAATGCCAGCGCAAAAAGGGGCAGCGCCAGGTAGGCCGCCCAGGGCAGGAGTCGCTGCTGCAAGCGACGCAGAGGGGAGAGTGCCTTGGTGCAGTTCGTCCGCAAGGTATGCGCAGCTGCCTGGAAGTCCTCTTCCATTACTTCGCCGGGTTCGGGCCGTTTCATCATGCGCAGGGCATGGAGCTGGCCCATGACGGTATCTGTCGCGGTCACAAAATCTTCTTCATTCACCCGGGAGTATATCGGGATCACGAGCGCGAGCATTACGCCTGCCACCGCCCCCTGTACACCCGCCAACAAAAAACTCACGAGCATCACCAAGCCCGACAGCAGGTATAGCCACATGGTGCGGTTGCGCAATGCCCGCAATACCACCAGCAAACCAAACACCCCCGTGGCCACCGAAAGTGCCAACAGATTTTGAATGGACGCATAGAGGATGACACTGAGGAGCAGAGAAGCTATACCTTGCATGATAGCAGTTGCTGACACAAACACCCGTAAAGACAGCGGCAGGTAATTGCTGGCGAGTGCGAGCAGCGCCAGCACGGCCGCCGCATCGGCAGTGGCCACTGTGCTCCAGCCCGGCTGTGCAGCTGATGGAGCCAGGTATAGGTATAGGGCTGCAGGTACCAATATGCCGCCCAAAGCCGCCGCCATGGCGAACAGCTTATCGTGCCTTTCTTTTAGTTCGCCGACGCGAAACGCTCGTTTCAGTTCAAGGCCCAGCGCCAGGTAAAAGAGCGCCAGCAACACCTGCTGCACCCAGAAGCCGATCGGTCGGGCAAAGCCGTAAGTTCCGAATTTAATGGTCAGCGGATTTTCCCAGAGGTATAGCCAGGCCGTTCCCCATGGCGAGTTGAGCCACGAGAGCGCCAGCAGTGCGACTACAATGGTCAGCGTACCACCACGCGACAGTACCTGTTGGAACAACTCAAAGGAGTAGACAATGCGGTTAACTAAGGTTGGTTTTGCAGCCAAGGTATAAGTAGATAGCCATATTCAGATACACCATAGAGACGTAGCAAGCCCTGAAAAGTTTTGACCGGTCTATACCTCTCAGCAAAATAATCTGAAAGCAGTAACGCCCTCACCACGGTAAGTTTTGGAGTGAGGGCGTTAGGATAAAGAGTAGGTATAGGTAAGCTGTCCAGTTCTTTCTGATATCTGAGTCTGAAAGAGCGCTAAGAAGGGCCTCGGCCAGTCTGAATCGTGCAATAGCAGTCCTACCCGTATCGTGCAGGAAAATCCCCTCCTCGGAGCGGCAGGTTAATCGGGTAACCAGCCACTCAACCATCAACAATTTAACAATTCAATCCACCACCTCCTTGGCGATATACCGGGAGTTCATGATGCTGAGCGCACCCATATACCTTAAGTTGAAGCTGAGCACGTCGCCTACTTTGTAATGCTGTTCGTTTGTGCCTAACTCCACTACCAGCATATCGGAGCTGGCACCCACCACGCTTAGGGAATTGTCTTTGGGCAGTAAGTACTTGGGGTTGATGTCGAGCAGACCAACGTCCAGAATGGCGCGATGTGAGGTTTTGCCGTAGAGGCTTTCGTCAATCTCAAAGCTCTCGCCGCTGGGGTTTTCGGCCAACGTTCCAATCGGAATCATGGGCTTCTCGTTTAGTTCGATGATCTCGGCACAGAACTCGAACACGTCGTCGTGCATCCCTTCAAAGGTCTCACCAGTGAACAGGTTGAGTCCGAAAAAAAGCGCTTCTCCAATCCGGAAATGGTTGACGCCTTTCGGCATCAGGTGGTTGAAGAGCAGTGGAATCGTAACGGAGGTGCCGCCCGACACCCAGGGAATTTCGATGTTGAACTTGGCGTCGATGATCTGTTTGTAGAGGCTGAGCTGAATCAGTTTGTCCTGCGTGGGCATTACGCCATGCAGGCAGTTGAAGTTAGCCCCGAGTCCGATCACGGAGATGCCAGGCAGCTTGAAGATTTGTGCATAGAAGTCCACTAGATCGTCGCCCATCACGCCTTCACGCAGGTCACCCATCTCAATCATGATGATGATCTTGTGCGTTTTGTTTTGCCTGACGGCCTCGTCGGAAAGCAGTCGAATGATGTCGAGCTCAGTCTGGAAGCTTACGTCGGCGTAGCGGATGATGTCCGGAATACTTTGCTTCGGAGCGGGTTTGATGTAGACGGTTTGCACATCGGGCGCCATTTTCTTTATGGCAACCAGGTTCGAAACGCGTGAGTCGTGTACCTCTTTCACACCCAGGTCGAGTACCTCTTTCAAGAATGTTTCTTCGCCGCAGAGCAGTTTGGTGACAATGCCCCAGTCGATGCCTTTTTCGCGGAATATGCGGTCGAGGTGGTTGTAGTTGTGTCTGAGTTTGGAGCGGCACAGTTTTAAGACGGCCATGCTGTTATCGGATAAGTCTGTATTCTAAATATTTGTTTGTGAAGCCCATTTTCTCGTAGAGGTGTCGGGCCGGGTTATCAGGCTCCACGTGCAGGGCAATGCTGCCCTCGCAATTTTCTGTCGCCAGCTGCACCAGTTTTTTTCCCACACCCTTGCCACGCTGGCTGCCATGCACGGCTACATATACGAGTATGTTCTCCGGTATATACCCGCTCATACCTGTATTGTTCAGGATAAGCGCGCCCACTACCTTACCAGCCTCACGGGCCACGATCACCGAACCGCCCTTGCCCTCTGCCTCCGACAGCGCATAGTCCATGCACTTGGCAATGTCGGCGCGGGCGTCGCCGTACTGGTCCAGGTGCTCAAACAGGAAGTCGAGCACTTCGTCGCGGTTTAGTTGCTGGTGATTGGTTGGGGTATGGATCTCGTATTGGACGGAGTTGTGTTCTGCCATTTCTTATGCGTTTTGTTAGGGTATAGAATAGTTAACGTAATGTAAAGCACTAGGGCAGCTGTGAGGCCAAATAAATTAGGATCGAGTCCGTAAGGCAACCCGAAGCGAAGCCCAAGGAACGGAATATTTACGAAGCCCTCGGCGCTCATGGTTACCTGCAGCAGAATGGTGGTGGCGCCACCGACAAGCATCGCCCAGAAAGCAGCCACGTTGCTGCGGCGCTTCCAGAACAACGCCCCGATGATCGGCACGAACAATCCTGATACCATGAACGCGTATGAGTAAAGCATCAGGTTGAGCACATTGGTCATGGTGCTGGCCAGTGCAAGCGCGAGCACGCCCACCAGCAGGGTCACCAATTGTGAAAGGCGCAGCATGTGCGGGGAATCGGGATCTGCCTTGGTGAATCGCCCGATCACATCGGTGACAATATTACCGGAAGAGGCCATCAGGCAGCTGTCGGCCGTGGAGAGGATGGCCGAAAAATAAGCCGAGAGCATCAGCCCCATCAAGCCAACGGGCAGCACCGAGCGTAGCAGCATCGGGAGACCCGATTCCGGATCAACCTCCGCGCCTATACCCAGGGCCTCAAACATACCTTGCTCGGCGGCCACGCGGGCCAGTATACCTAAGCTCACCCCCATAAAGGCCATGATCGGCCACTCAAAGAGGCCAGCCAGGTACCAGGCCCTCTTCGCTGTTTTCTCGTCGCGGCAGGCGTAAATGCGCTGGTAAAGTGTCATGCCCACAAACCAGATGGGGATGATCGTAATGGCCCAGTTCACGATTTGCGGCCAGGTGATGTTGGTCAGTGTCAGAAACTCATCGGGCAGGGTGCTCCGAATGGCTTCCATGCTGCGACCGGATTGCTCCTGAAGCCAGGTCAGGTCCGTGAGCTGACTGAAGCTGATCTGCTCCACGCCGCCGCCCACTGCCAGAAAGGAAACAGGTATACCGATGAAGACCAGTCCGCCCATCAGGATCGCCCACTGCACGGTGTCGGTATAGATCACCGCTTTCATGCCGCCCATCACAGTATAGACTACCGCGATGACACCCATGATGATAAGGGCCGTGTTCAGATCAAGGTTGATGAAGGTGCCGCTGGCCAGTTTAGCACCTGCCAGTATCTGAGAACTGGTGAAGCCGGTATAGCCGATGGCCGAAATGATACCGGCCAGCAGTGCCACGCGGGCATTAAAATAGTGGCCGAAGATCTGGGGAAAGGTCAGAAACTTGTCGAAAGCCGGATTGCGCTTGACCTTAGGTATAAGAAAGACTGCTGCCAGCCAGGCGCCGAGCAGACCGGTGAAGAGCATCCAGGCCCCGGAGAGGCCCATCACAAAGCCAAGACCGCCCAGCCCTATCGAGAAGCCGCCGCCTACGTCCGTTGCCACTACAGACAGACCAATATGCCCGCTTCCCATGTTTCGTCCGCCCACATAGTAGTCGTCTGCGCCCTGGTTCTTTTTCAGAAAGTAAAAACCAACGCCCAGCATGGCCAGCATGTAGAGCACGAAAATAGTGAGGTCAAGATAATGCATGTATTAGAATAGTATAAGTTTGTGTTGATGGTATCAGTATCGCTAATTTTGAATATACTCAAAAGTTTGCTTAAAAGCACGTGTTTTGAGCATAAAGTGGCTATAAGTGGTGCAATCAGTTAAAATGGGGTATAGCTTTTATGCAAAATCTGAGAATGCAGGCTAATGTGGTTAGTTATTTAAAAACGAATAGGGGAGCGTCGTTTTGTTAGGATAGTAACATTTAGAAAAGCATCACAAATGCCTGGCTATGCTTAGTAGAAGCGTATGATAAAAGTGAAAGCCGGAGGTGAGATTATTAGCATTATTGGATTGAAATTTTAGATAAATACCTATATTGGTTGATCGCTATATATAGCAATAGCTTATGTGGAATTCGGGAAGGTTCAGCTGGCAAAGGTGTAGCAACCGTGAGATTGCATGAAATGGAAGCCTTCTTTAAAAGAGCAGACAAGATGAAAATAGTTACCCATACCATAGACGATATCAGAATAGCCGAAGTGGTTTCAGCGGATAGGGTCATCCATGGGGTGGAAGACGGTATAGACTTGTTAGGGAACATTTATTATCAGGACTTTGATCGGGTTATCCTCCATGAGCAGAACATCACGCCTGATTTTTTTGAACTGAAGAACGGCATGGCGGGAGAAATTCTTCAAAAGTTCGCCAACTATCGAGTCAGGTTGGCTATCGTGGGCGATTTCTCAAAATATAACCGTCAGAGCGTTCAGGACTTTATCCGTGAAAGCAACAAAGGCAGGCAAGTCAATTTTGTGAGCTCCCTTGCAGAAGCAGTATGCAAACTCTCCCAGTAATTTGATAGCATCCCCAATGAAAAAAAACTTAACGCTGCTATTGCTACTTATACCTTTCGGTATCCTTTCTTATCTCTATAGCCTGACAGGATTTCTGTTGCTTGCCATCATGGTTTTTTGCCTGGTTGCTTTGTTGGTGGCAGGTATAGTGAAATCCTTTCGTCCTGACCTTTCACCGAAGTGGTGGAAACGACCTTTGCTGCTAATGTCTGTTTGTGCCATGGGCGTTCTGATTGGCTTGTTGCGTCCTTTAGCACCTGCGATCCTGGGCGCAGGTGATGTGAGTGAGCAGTTGGCCTATGCCTACAAAACCGACCAGGCCGACCGCATGACGATCGGCGCTTACACGGGATTATACGAAAACAGCCTGGCAATGCGTGACAGTATCCGGCTCGCGCAGGTTAGCCAACTCTACCACGATAATCAGATCAGCCTGCCGAAAGATAAATTCTATGCGGCTTTTGTGTTTCATCACAGCCGGAAGAGCGATCTGTTTGAAATAGCACAGAAACTGGCCGGTGAAGCGGCGGCTGTAAGCGAATTAAAAGATGACTACGTGGTGCAATGGCTGGCCAAAGCAACCTACGACCGGTGGATGGTTTCTCTGGGCAAACCTGAAAAATATGGCACGCAGGATAAGTTTAGCATCAGCGTTGAGTAGCTTTATAAAAAACAAAAGATGACAATGAAAAAGACGAATAATCTTTCTCCGGAACAAGCCGAGGAGCTCCTCCATACTTTAAAAACCCGTTTTGAGAAGAATAAGCACCGCCACGCAGGTATAGCCTGGTCAGCTGTGCAGTCGCGGCTGGAGGCAAACCCCACCAAGCTGTGGTCGCTGCACGAAATGGAGCGCACGGGAGGGGAGCCGGATGTGGTAGGGCAGGACCCAGATACGAATGAAATAATCTTCTTCGATTGCGCAGCCGAAAGTCCCAAAGGGCGACGCAGCGTCTGTTACGACCGAGAAGGACTCGAGTCCCGGAAAGAGCACCGACCCGAGAACACTGCTGTCGATATGGCCACGACCATGGGCATTGCATTATTGACGGAAGCGCAATACCGGGAATTGCAGCTATTGGGTGAGTTCGATCTGAAAACGTCGAGCTGGATTCAGACGCCGGCTGAGATCAGAAAACTAGGTGGCGCACTTTTCTGCGATCGCCGCTACGATCATGTGTTCGTGTACCACAACGGGGCGCAATCTTACTATGCCGCCCGGGCATTTCGTGGCGCCTTAAGGGTCTGATTAATTCCAGTCGTTCAGCTATACCTGTAGGGCTTGCACAAACGCAAATAACTCACTTAAAACAAACTTATACCTGCATGAAAAAACTTTTTACCCTATTGCTGCTGGCAGTTTCCGGCTACACAGCCCAGGCGCAGTTCGTGGACGTGGCGTCAGCCGAACGCTACTTTCAATTGGTGGATACCCTGAAGTCCGGCAAGCGGCTGCACGACCATACCTGGCAGCAGTTTTTGGCCATGGAAGGCAACCGCCAGTACATCGAAAACCAGAACTACAAGGACGCATACCTGAACACTTTCCGAAAAACGATGGAAGTGGTCTACCTGCCTGAGCATGATAGCCTCCTGCAAGTCCGCTTGCAGGACAATCAGGCAAACTACCTGACCTACAGCATTCATGTGTACAAAGCGCATGAAGCGGAACTGCGGCAGTACCTGGCGCAGCTGGCGGCCGATAAGGAGAGCTATGTGAGCACCATGTACCAGAGCTGCTATACCGTGTTGCCCAAACGCATGCAAGGCAGGAACAAAGAGACCGGGGTCTACCTGATCGCACTAGGCAATGACGCGGTGGCGCAGAATGGAAACATGGTGCTGAACCTGTGGGCCGAATACAAATTTAACCAGGTGATGCCCGGCGCTGTGGGCGGTCACGAACTGCACCATCTGCTCTTCAAGCCGAAGCGCTACGAAGTGGCTGAAAAAGACAAGAGCCTCCTGCTGATGCTGCAATTGCTGACGAACGAGGGCGTACCGGATCTGATCGACAAGAAATACGCCGTGGCACCACACGTGCCGGGCGACATGCAGTGGGGGACCTATTTATTGGATCTGGGCAAGCAAAACCTGCCGCGAGTCGACGCCGCCATCCGGGAAACGGCCTCCGGCGAAAAACAATATTCCAGCAAGGAGATCAGGAACCAGGTCATCGGGATGAGCGGTCACGTGCCCGGTTTCTATATGGCCGACGTAATTGAGCGCAACGGGCTGAAAAAGAAACTGGTGGCAGGTATGGACAACCCCTTCCAGATCATCCACCTCTACAACAAAGCCGCCAAAAAAGACAAATCGAAGCCTTTTATCTTCTCTGACGAAGCCATCGCCTACCTCAAAAAGGTAGAGGACGAAGCCAAAATCGTAAACTAATTTATACCTTGCCGCTTCACCAAATACCAACCTATTCGGAAACAATCATGAAGCATTTAACCTTTTCCGCTCTTACTCTGACATCTGTTATTTTGCTGGGCAGTTGCGCCACCAATACCACCGAAAACACTGACATCGCTTCAGGTGAAGTGCATGTGGTTGGCGCGATGCGCAACGTGATGTGGAAGGGCGAATTGGGCGGCACCATCGACCTGGATACGCTTTCTGCTAAAAAGCACCTGATCGGGCTGGGTCCGGTGGAGTACCTGGCCGGTGAAATGATGATCGTGGATGGCAAGAGCTATAAATCGGTCGTGACCAGCGACTCGACCATGCGGGTGGAGGAAACCTTTGCGGCCAAAGCGCCCTTTTTCGTTTATGCGCAGGTACCTGAGTGGCAGGAGCGCGCCGTGCCGGATTCTGTCCAAAACCTGCAGCAACTGGAGCTATACCTGGACGCGGAGACTAAAAACAGCAAACGGCCCTTCCCCTTTAAGTTGAGTGGCGAAGTAGAGACAGCTACCATCCATATCGTGAACCTGCCGGCAGGCTCTACCGTGAGCAACCCCGACGAAGCGCATCAGGGGCAGGTCAATTATGAACTGGAACAGGAGGAGGTGGAGGTAGCAGGTTTCTTCTCCACGGAGCACAAAGCCGTCTTCACGCATCACGATACCTTCATGCACCTGCACCTGCTCACGAAGGACCGATCCAAAATGGGTCATCTGGATGAGGTCGTCTTTAAGCCCGGCAGCCTGACGCTTTATTTGCCGAAAGAGTAAGGCACACAGCCTTCATTCATAGGGGCCTTCTTAACAGCTGCTATACCTGGCACCGCCCGCCAGGTATAGCAGCTGTTTTTTTTAGATAAATTTCAAAATTGAATGCAACTGATTGAGGTTAAATTGCATCTTAACTATATATTGCAGTAAGAATATAATTGTGCTCATTTACCTACTTATACCTGTTTATGAAAACTAACACTCCGCTACTCCGGTGTTTCAGGCACCCGCCTTCCCCGATTTGCTCCCTTCCGATATGCCTGATGTGCTAGGCCCTTTTTACTTATCTTTTAAGCTTTCTATACCTTTCTTACAATGCGTTTTTTAGCTTCTTTTCTTACCTTTTTGCTGGTTCTGTCACAGCTTTCACTTTCTGCCCAAGGTATACGCGGCAGCATCAAAAACCAGAAAGGCGAGGCGCTGCCCTTTGCCTCGGTCTACATCACCAACCTAAACAACGGCTCGTCGAGCAACGCAAACGGCGATTATGAAATCAAGCTGCCAGCCGGTAAGCACACGGTAGTGGTAAAATACATTGGCTACGAAGCGCAGCAGGTGGAGGTAGAGATAACGGACAAGTGGGTGCAGCGCGACTTTAGGTTAGGTGAGCAGTCCTTTGCGTTGAAGGAAGTGCAGGTGAAAGGGAAAGGAGAGGACCCGGCCTACACCATCATGCGCAAGGCCATCGCCAAAAAGAAATACCACCTGCTGCAGTACGACAGCTATCAGATGAAGGTATACGTGAAGGGCACTGGGGAGCTGACCAACGCGCCCTTCTTCCTGAAGAACAAACTCAAAGAGGAAGGCGTGAAGCTGAACGAGGCCTATACCGTGGAGTCGGTGAGCGAGATCAAGTTTGCGCAGCCCAACAAGTTTGAGGAGAAGGTCATCTCCATCCGCACGTCCGGCGACAACAAAGGCACCATTTCGCCGATGATGTTTGTCAGTGCGAGTTTCTACAACGACAAAGTGGCGGAGATGGTCTCACCGCTTTCGCGCTCTGCCTTCGCCTACTACAAGTTCCAGTACGAAGGCAGTTTTCAGGAAGGAAACATCGACGTGAACAAGATCAAGGTGACCCCACGCTCTCGCGGCGACAATGTGTTTGAGGGCTACATCTACATCATCGAAGGCTATTGGGCCATTCACAGCCTCGACCTCAAAACCAGCATGATGGGCTTCCCAATCCGGGTGAAGCAGAACTATGCGGAAGTGGCCCCGACTGTCTGGATGCCGACCACGCACCAGTTTCATTTCTCGGGCAAGGTGATGGGTTTTGGCGGCGAATTCCGCTACCTGGCCTCCAGCTCTGATTACAAAGTGGTACTGAATAAAAAGCTCGTGGCGCCTAAAGAGATCATCGACGAGAAGGTGGAAGATGTACCGGAGGCGATTGCCGCCATCAAATCGAGCAACAAGAACCCCAACCTGGAGGCGCTGGCCAACCAGGACAAGCTCACGCGCAAGCAGTTCCGGCAACTGATTTTGGAGCAGGAGAAGGAGGCGCTCAAGGAACGTAAGGACCCGGAAGTGGTGTCGGAGCGCAGCTATACCGTCGACAAACTGGCCACCAAGCGTGACTCTGCTTACTGGGAGTCCATACGCCCTGTGCCGCTGAGCGAGAAGGAGATCAGGGGCTATCAGCGCGACGATTCATTGGCACAGATCAAATCGGCCGAGCTGACGGGCAAAGACTCGACCAAGGTGATCAAGAAGAAGAAATTCAAGCCTCAGGACCTGTTAATGGGTGGAGGCTACCGTCTATCGCCTAGAACCCGTATCAACATCGACCCGACTTTTGCCAATGTGTACTACAACACCGTGGAAGGCTGGAACGTGAACCTGAGCGGCAAACTGCGCCACCAGTACGACAGCTTGCGCCGGACGTTTGAGGTAGCGCCCACTTTCCGGTATGGCTTCGACAGTGAGGAGTTCTACGCCAAGGCCCGCGTGTCGCATGCTGTCCGGAGCAAGGGCAAGTCGCATTCCCTATACCTGGAGGGCGGCCAGTTTGTGGAGCAGTTCAACAGCGACAACCCGATCCACCCGCACATCAACACGCTCAGCACGCTGCTCTTCCGCCGCAATTACATGAAGATCTACGAAAAGAGCTTTGTCGAGACAGGCTTCGAGTATAAGCCTTCGGTGTGGCTGAAGGTGAGTGGCAACGTGGAGTGGTCGCAGCGCAACCAACTCTACAACAACACCGACCGCAGTTTCTTCTATACCGACGAAGACAGAACCTTTACCCCCAGCACGCCGGATAATGTGGAACTGGAGACCACCGAATTTCCGAAGCACGAATCGCTGGTGTTGCAGGCTAATGTGAGTTACCGTCCGGTGCAGCGCTACCGGATGTATAATGGCCGGAAAATTCCGATCATGGAGCGCTCGCCGGAACTGTTATTCATGTACCGCAAAGGTATAGCAGGTGTGCTGGGCAGCGACGTGAACTTCGACCAGGTGCAGCTGGGCGTCAACCATGCGCTGGCCTTTGGGGTGCGGGGCAAACTGGAGTTCGAACTTCGTGGCGGCACTTTCCTCAACAACAGGAGCATGTACTTCATGGACTACAACCATTTCGACGGCAACCGCACCATCCTGAGCAGCCTCAAGCCGGCCGGCTCATTCCGCCTGCTCGACTATTACCAGTACAGCACGAATGGAGCCTATTTTTCGGCGCACACGCATTACCAGTTCCGCAAGTTCCTGCTCACCCAGATACCTGAGGTGCGCTTCACGGGTATAAAGGAGAACATTTTCTTCAACTACCTCAAAACCGAGCACTCGCCGCACTATTACGAAGTAGGCTACTCGCTCGACAACGTGTTCCGTGTGTTCCGCATCGAAACGGCCGCTTCGTTTAATGACAGAAAATTTCAGGAGATCGGTTTCAGGATAGGTATAGCCACGCTGCTGAAGTTTAACCAGAACTAAAAGCAAAGGTATAGCAAAGGCTGTTTCTGCTGATCAGGTATACGATCAGTGGAAACAGCCTTTTTATAATTTAGAACAGGTATAGTTTGGAATTTAAAGGTGATGGAGTACTATTAGGTAATCCGACAGGTATAGCGATGCCTTTTATAACAGTGCCCAAACGGCGATTCAATCAATAAAAGTAAGAGTCCTTTCTGATCAAGGTTGGCGCAGGTATGGTATTTAAACAATGAGTTTAAGTAAACATACCATTTTATGCTGGAATCTACGTATACTAATCAGGCTGATTATCTGTATCTTATGTAGGTTTTGTCATGGCAAGGTTTTCTCCTTTCTTTCTGCTTTGTCTCTGCTTCTGTCTGTTGTTTTCTGAAGCAAAGGCGCAGGATTTTGCCTCTGATACTGTCTACTTTACCTCCAAGCGCAAAAGCGTTACCCTTCCTTTCAAACTGGTGCATAACCTGATCATCATTCCGGTGCAGATCAACGATTCTAAACAGCTCAATTTCATACTCGATTCCGGCGTCAAAAACACCCTGATTACCCGCCTGCATTACTCCGATTCATTGAGCCTGAACGAGGCCGGACGCATTTCTTTACAAGGTCTGGGCACCGGGCACGAACTGGAGGCGATCTACTCTAAGGGAAACTTAATGCGCATGCCGGGCATCGTGGGTGTCAATCACCAGGTTTATGTGCTGATGGAAGACATTTTCAACCTATCGATGCGCATGGGCATGGCCATTCACGGCATCATCGGATACGACATCTTCCGGAATTTCATTGTCAAGATCAATTACAGCAACAAAACCCTGACGCTCTACCGGCCGGACATTAATCTCAAGATCCCGAAAAAAGGGGAAGTATACCCACTGCATATCGAAAACACCAAGGCCTATGTAGAAGCGGGAGTACGGCAGCACAACGGGGATGACATTAAAGTGAAACTAGTGATCGACACAGGGGCCAGTCATTCCATATCGCTATACCTGCCCACAGACGAGCGCTTGCAACTGCCGCCTAAAGTGATGGAAGCCTACCTGGGCCGGGGGCTGAGCGGTGACATCAAAGGCAAGATTGGTCGCATCAACAGTTTTTCGCTGGGCAAATACGAGCTCCTCAACCTACCGGCCTCTTATCCTGATGAAGAGTCGATCAAGGCGGCACTCAATCTGGCGAACCGCAACGGCAACCTGGGGTCTGATATACTGAAGCGCTTCACGGTGATCTTCGACTATCCGAACCAGCGCATGATGCTGGTGCCTAACAGCAAGTACAGCGAACCGTTTTATTACAACATGACGGGCTTTGAGATCAGCACGCCGCTGCCCGGAGCCAACTTCTACATCGTGTCGCATGTGATAGACGATTCGCCCGCCAAAGCGAGCGGACTACTGCCCGGCGATCAACTCATCAACATCAACGGTCGCGATTGCACTGAACTGGCGCTGGACGAGCTGCTGGAGCTTTTCGAAAGTAAGCCAGGCCGCAAGGTGAGACTGAAGCTGAAGCGGGACTCCAAACTGGTAAACGTTGAGATGGTGCTGCAGAGCAGGATCTAACGCAAGCTTACTGCAAATCGGAGTATACCTGCACGCCCAATAATATAACAGCCATCGCAATAAGGGCAACACCGACATAGATTCTTACCTTCGGTATAGGAGCGGCCACCATATTGCCTGCTGCATCGGGTCTGGAAAAGCGCAGATTGGATAGAATAAGGCCGTTGCCAAAACTGAGCCAGACGGCGGCCATAAGCGGATTCTGGGTTATGAACAGGGAGGCTGTGCCGATGGCAGAAAAAAGAATGCCGATGATAACGGTCAGGGATAAATTCTTCATTGCACTGCAAGATACGCAAAGCAGCCAAAATTTCCGGCAAGCTTACTTGTCACCAACTCAGTTTTTGCCTGCCAGCCATAAGAAATAGGAGTGCTTTTAAACTTTATGTTGTAACATTTTGTAGTAAGGTGTAATTTTTAGCATAATCTACAACTATTTGTTGTAGATACCGATATTAATTGCAAATCTTTGCTTTCCGAAACAGGCAAAGACCTGTTTTTAAAAAATTTGAACCAACAAATTGAAATGAAAAAAAAGTCGACTTTATCATCTGTGATGGTAAATCACCTTTCTCTGAAGGGTGCGTCTTTTTCTATCCTGTCTGCCAGGGTAGTTTTGAGGGCCATTAACGCCGTGGTCCGCTACAGGCCCTAGGCCGACGTGCTTCCGGACTACCTACGCAGTAGTCAATCTTCCCAATACGATGTATGTTTTTGATGTTGCCTGACGAAGGTATGCGCACCCGCATAACTTTTTCACGACAATGTTTCTAGTATTTTTAATTCTGTATCAGCAGGTTATGCACAGGCATGGCCCCGGTATATTATTTTTAAAATGACGCCATCTCCTTTTATCATTACGGTTGCCACAGCGCAACACACTTCATACGCTGCACAGATCTGCGACGAAATGGAGTCGTCGGCCAAGGCCAGGGGCACAGGTATAGCCAAGCGCACGCCGGAATACATCGCCCAGAAAATGCTGGAGGGAAAGGCCGTGATCGCACTGGACGTAAACGGTGTGTGGGCCGGCTTCTGCTACATCGAGACCTGGAGCCACGGCAAGTATGTGGCCAACTCGGGCCTGATCGTGTCGCCTGAGCTGCGCAAAAGCGGACTGGCCAAGCTGATCAAGATGAAGATTTTCGAGCTCTCGCGCACTAAATACCCGGACGCCAAGATTTTCGGACTGACCACCGGTTTGGCTGTAATGAAGATCAACTCCGACCTGGGCTACCGTCCGGTGACTTACTCGGAGCTGACGGATGATGACGCTTTCTGGGAGGGCTGCAAGAGCTGCGTGAACTACGAGATCCTGACGATGAAGAATCGCAGCAACTGTCTTTGCACGGCCATGCTGTACGATCCGGCCCGTGAGCAGAAACCCATTGCGCGCGAGCAGGTGCAGATTCTGACACCTGTGGAAGAGCCGTCTATACCTGTTGGCTATGGCACCTTTGCACAAAGCCACGGAAACCAAAACACGAACCCTACAAGCATCTAAAAAAGACATGAAGAAGAAAGTTGTTTTAGCCTTCAGCGGCGGCCTTGACACCTCTTACTGTGTAAAGTACCTGAAAGAAGAAAAAGGACTGGAAGTACATTCGGTATTAGTGAACACCGGCGGATTTTCTGAGGATGAACTGCAACAGACCGAGCAGCGCGCCTATGTCCTGGGCGTGGCGCAGCACACCAACCTCGACGAGACCGAGTACTACTACCAGAGCTGCATCAAGTACCTGGTTTTCGGGAACGTGCTCAAGAACAACACCTATCCGCTGTCGGTTAGCGCCGAGCGCGTGACGCAGGCCATGGCCATTGCCCGCCACGCCAAAGCCCTTGGTGCCGATTACGTGGCACACGGCAGCACCGGCGCCGGCAACGACCAGGTGCGCTTCGACATGATCTTTCACATCATGATCCCAAATATTGAGATCATCACCCCGATCCGCGACATGAAGCTTTCGCGTGAAGAGGAGATCGAGTACCTGAAGCGGCATGGCGTGGAGTATGACTTCGTGAAAGCACAGTACTCCATCAACAAAGGCATCTGGGGTACCTCCGTAGGCGGCAAAGAAACCCTGACCTCGCACCAGCCACTGCCAGAATCGGCCTATCCGACGCAGCTCACCAAAGAGCAGCCGGAGCGCATAACCCTGCACTTCGTGAAAGGCGAGCTAGTAGGTATAAACGACAAAACATATGAAAGCCCGGTGCAGGCCATCCAGGCGCTGCAAGGTATAGCCGGTGCTTTTGCCATTGGCCGTGATATCCACGTAGGGGATACCATCATCGGCATCAAAGGCCGTGTTGGTTTTGAAGCAGCAGCTCCGATGGTAATCATCAAAGCGCACCATACCCTGGAGAAGCACGTGCTCACTAAGTGGCAGCTCTACTGGAAAGACCAATTGTCGACCTGGTATGGCAACTGGCTGCACGAAGGACAGTTCATCGACCCGACCATGCGCAATATCGAGGCTTTCCTGCAGGAAACGCAGGAGAATGTGACCGGCAAAGTACACGTTTTGCTGGCGCCATACCGTTTCCAGGTAGAAGGCATCGAATCGGACTATGACCTGATGTCGTCGAAATTCGGCAGCTACGGTGAGATGAACAATGCCTGGTCCGGAGAGGATGTGAAAGGCTTCTCCAAGATATTCGGCAACCAGGCCATGATGTATCACAAGATCAATAACACTGAATTCTAATGGCGCAATCCATTAAAGCAGGTATAGTAGGCGGAGCAGGGTATGCCGGAGGCGAGCTGCTGCGCTTACTGCTGCTGCACCCCAATGTAGAGCTGGCCTTTGTGCAAAGCCGCAGCCAGACCGGCAAGCCGGTCTCTTCTTCGCACCCAGATCTCCTGGGCGAGACGGAGCTGGTATTTTCTGCCGGGGCGAGTGCTTCGGTGGATGTACTTTTCCTTTGCGCTGGTCACGGGGAAGCAGCTAAATATCTGGCTGAAAATGAGGTAGCAGACGGGACAAAAATCATAGACCTGAGCCAGGATTTTCGCTGGAACGAATGCACGGCCACTGCCAATGTAGAGGCCGACGGCCGGAGCTTTGTCTACGGCTTGCCGGAGCTGCAGCGTGCGCGCATCAAAGAGGCGCAGTTCGTCGCCAACCCGGGTTGCTTTGCGACAGGTATACAGCTGGCGTTGTTACCGCTTGCAGATCAAAACCTGTTGACCTCGGAAGTGCATGTAAGCGGTATCACCGGTTCGACAGGGGCTGGACAAAGTCTGAGCGCGACCTCGCATTTCAGCTGGCGCACCGAAAACATCTCGACTTACAAAGTGATGGAGCACCAGCACATGCGCGAGATCAAGCGCAGCCTGCTGAGCTTGCAGCCGGAGAACCAGCCGAACATCCACTTTATACCTTACCGCGGGCCCTTTGCCAGAGGCATTTTCATCACAGCTTACTTGCAGACGGACTTATCGCTGGAAGAGGCGCAGGCGCTGTACAAAGGCTACTACGAAGGTCACCCTTTCACCATCGTGACTGACCAGCATGCGGACCTGAAGCAAGTGGTGAACACCAACAAATGCGTGCTCCACCTGCAGAAGCACGGTCAGATGCTCGTGATCACCAGCTTGATTGACAACCTGCTGAAAGGTGCCGCCGGCCAGGCCGTGCAGAACATGAATTTGGTGTTCGGTCTTGAGGAAACTACCGGGCTGAAGTTGAAAGCGACAGCGTTTTAAGTCTGAATAGCGCAAGCGTCCTCGCTCGTGTTTAATATGAAGGGGGCTCTGGCCCAGTTGTTTGTTTTCGCAGTTTAGCACAACGGGCCAGAGGCACCACGATAGCAAATCACGAGCGAGGACGCTCGCGCCATACATGCAGGATTAAACAATTAACAATCAGCAATTAACAATTTAGCAATATGCTACAGTACCCCAGAACACTTTTCTACATCTATTTTCTCACCTCCTACATCTAATTCTATAGCCATGAACCTCTTTGATGTATACCCGCTCTTTAATATCGAGCCAGTAAGAGCCGCCGGACTGACCGTATGGGATAAGGAAGGCAAAAAATACCTTGACCTTTATGGCGGCCACGCCGTGATCTCGATCGGTCACTCTCACCCACACTACGTGAAGCGCATCGCGCGCCAGCTATACGACATCGGCTTTTATTCCAACGCCGTGCAGATGCCGCTGCAGCAGGAACTTGCCGAGAAACTGGGCAGACTCAGTGGCTACAAAGAATATAGCCTGTTTTTGTGCAACTCCGGCGCCGAGGCAAACGAAAACGCCCTGAAACTGGCTTCTTTCCAGACAGGCCGCAAGAAAGTCATCTCTTTCTCCGCCTCTTTCCATGGTCGAACCTCAGCCGCTGTAGCAGCTACCGATGACCCGTCTATCGTGGCACCGATCAACCAGACCGAGAATATCATCTTTGTGCCTTTCAACGATGTAGTGGCTTTTGATGAGACGTTGCAACAGCACGGACAGGAACTGGCTGCGGTGATTGTGGAAGGGATACAGGGTGTAGGAGGGGTAAACATTCCGACAACTGATTTCCTGAAAGCGTTAGATTCGGGCTGTAAAAAAGTGGGCGCTCTCCTGATTCTGGATGAGGTGCAGTCGGGTTACGGACGTTCAGGCAAATTCTTCGCGCACCAGCATGCCGGCATCAAGCCGGATCTGATTACGGTGGCCAAAGGTATGGGCAATGGCTTCCCGGTTGGCGGTGTGCTTATCAGCCCCGAGATTGAGGCACGCCATGGGATGCTGGGAACTACCTTCGGCGGTAACTACCTGGCCTGCGCGGCATCCATTGCGGTGTTGGAGGTGATCGAGAAAGAAGAGTTGCTGGAAAACGCCACTATCATGGGCCATTACCTGAAAGAGAAGCTGGAAGGTATGCCAGGTGTGAAGGCCGTACGAGGCCAGGGCCTGATGATCGGCATTGAGCTGCACGAGCCTTGTGCAGGCATACGCAAAGAACTGCTGAATCAGCACTGCATCTTCACGGGCAGCTCCTCCAACAAAAACACGCTGCGTCTGCTCCCGGCCCTGACCATCTCCAAAGCCGAAGCAGACCAGTTTATCAAAGCATTCTCTTCTATTCTCGCCAAAAAAGTAGTCGCCTAATGAAGCAATTCACTTCCGTAAAAGATGTGCAGGATGTAGCCGCACTGGTGAACGAAGCACTTGAACTAAAGAAAGCACCATACGCCAATAAAACCCTCGGACAGGACAAAACCCTTGGCCTGATCTTCATGAATCCCAGCCTGCGCACCCGCCTGAGCACGCAGAAGGCAGGTATGAACCTGGGCATGAACGTGATGGTGATGAACCTGGATAAAGAGGGCTGGGCACTGGAAACGCAGGACGGCGTGATCATGGACGGCTCCACGGTGGAGCACATCCGGGAGGCGGCCGCTGTGATGGGCCAGTACTGCGACATCATCGGCATCCGCTCTTTCCCGAAGCTGCAAGACAGAGAAGAGGACTACAGCGAGGATTTGCTCAAGAAGTTCATTGAACTGACCGGCGTGCCGATCGTGAGCCTGGAGTCAGCGACACGCCACCCACTGCAGAGCCTGGCCGACCTGATCACGATCAAAGAACAGGCTGCGGCTGGAAAGAAGCCGAAGGTAGTCCTAAGCTGGGCACCGCACATCAAGCCGATCCCGCACTGCGTGGCCAACTCTTTTGCCGAGTGGATGCAGCAGGCCGATGTAGAACTGGTGATCACCAATCCGGAGGACTACGACCTGGCCGAGGAGTTCACCCAAGGCGCCCAGGTGCTGCACAACCAGGACGAGGCGCTAAAAAATGCCGACTTTGTGTACGTCAAAAACTGGTCGAGCTACGAGCAATACGGCAAAGTGCTGACTGACGGCCAGGGCTGGATGATTACCAACGAAAAGCTGGCACTGACTAATAATGCGAAAGTAATGCACTGCCTCCCGGTGCGCCGCGGTCTGGAGCTCAGCCATGAAGTACTGGACGGACCAAACTCCCTGGTGATCGAGCAGGCCAACAACCGCTTGTATGCGGCTCAGGCTGTACTCAAGCGTATGTTGGAGGCGGTTGATCGTTAATCGTTTTTCGTTGATCGTTATTCGTTATAGGAACTCGTTTCTTCCTCGCTTGTCTCTGGTGAGTGTGAGCTATCGGGCAGACTCTGGCTGCTCTTGAGGGTATAGATTGAGGCGTTACTACAGCATCTATACCTGCGGAGCGAATAGCCAGTAGTTCCCCTTAAAAAGGAAATGTGTCAGTCTAAAAAGACAAGTTCACTACTAATTGTCATTCTGAAAGAATCTTATGTGAAGGGAGGTTAAGCCGTTGCAACTTGCTACCAAGATCCTTTCAGGATGACAATTAGAAAGAATGTAACAGTCAGATAAACAGCATTAACCCATCTGCACATTATACATTAGCACATTATTTAACATATGTACATCATTAAAATCGGCGGCAATGTTTTGGACAACCCGGTGCGGCTGCAGCGTTTTTTGATTGATTTCGCGCAGCTGCCCGGGCCGAAAATACTGGTGCACGGCGGTGGCAAAATCGCCTCTACCATCGGGCTGCAGCTCGGGATAGAGCCACAATACGTGGAGGGCCGACGCCTGACCGACGCTGAAACACTCAAGTTGGTAACCATGGTTTACGCTGGGCTGATCAACAAGAACGTGGTGGCGCAGCTGCAGGCACTTGGCTGCAACGCTATCGGCATGACGGGTGCCGACGCCAATGCTATACCTGCGACTAAGCGTCCTGTCAAAACCATTGACTATGGTTTTGTGGGAGATGTGGCTGGTCCAGAAACGATCAATGCTGCCGCCATACATGCCCTGGTACAGGCAGGGCTAACACCGGTATTTGCACCACTCACACACGACGGTCAGGGCGGCCTATTGAACACCAATGCCGATACCATTGCCTCAGTGCTGGCAACGGCACTGGCGCCGCATTTTGCGGTGAAGCTGGTGTACTGTTTCGAGAAGAAAGGCGTACTGGCCGATGCAGATAATGATGATTCTGTGATTGCGCACATTGACCTAGACCGGTATAGCGCTTTGAAAACTGAAGGCGTGGTGAAAGACGGGATGATCCCGAAACTCGACAACGCCTTTGCTGCTTTGCAGAATGGCGTCAGTGCAGTGCTGATTGGAGAGGCTGAAGCGCTTCCATCGCTGGCCACCGGTTCAGGTTTTACAGGCACCACCATTTCGCTGAAGCATGGATAAAAACAGTCTATACCCACAGGCGCTGGACCTCTTGCAGCGACTGATCGCCATACCTTCTTTCAGTAGAGAAGAAGATAAAACGGCGGACGTAATTGCCGCCTTTCTGCAATCAAAAGGAGTAGCGGTAAACCGTAAGTTCAACAATGTCTGGGCCTTCAACAAGCACTTTGATCCGTCACTGCCTACGCTGCTGCTCAACTCGCACCACGACACGGTAAAACCCAACACCGGCTATACCCGCAACCCGTTTGCAGCTACTGTTGAAGATGGGAAACTGTATGGTTTAGGCAGCAATGATGCCGGCGGTTGCCTGGTATCGCTATTAGCTACTTTCCTGTATTTCTATGAAGAACAGGATTTAAAGTATAATCTGGTGTATGCCGCAACGGCAGAGGAAGAAATATCCGGCAGAAACGGACTGGAGCTGATCTTGCCGGAATTGGGTGAGTTGGAAGCGGCTATTGTCGGGGAACCCACGTTGATGCATTTGGCAGTGGCTGAGAAAGGCCTGCTGGTACTGGACTGTGTTGCAAAGGGTCGCTCAGGCCATGCCGCCCGGGAGGAAGGCTTGAATGCGATTTACGAAGCCTTGCCGGACATTACCTGGTTCCAGACCTACCGTTTCCCGAACGTGTCGGAGCACCTGGGACCTGTGAAAATGTCGGTGACCATGATAGAGGCTGGCTCACAGCATAATGTGGTGCCGGACAAATGTAAATTCACGGTGGATGTTCGCCTGACGGATGCTTATTCCATGGAGGAAGTGCTGGAGGTGATACGGCAGCATGTGAAGGCCGAGGTTACGCCTCGTTCCATGCGCCTGAAGCCATCGTCTATCCCGATGGAGCATCCGTTGGTGCAGGCAGGTATAGCATTGGGCCGTACTACCTACGGCTCCCCGACAACCTCTGACCAAGCCCTGCTTTCCATACCTTCGCTCAAGCTGGGTCCCGGTGATTCTGCTCGTTCGCATATGGCAGACGAGTTTATTTACCTGCAGGAGATCGAAGAAGGTATAGCGCTTTACATTGATATCTTAGAAAGGGTAGTTAAATAACTTTTTCGCTTCAGTGTCATCTCGACGATAGGAGAAATCTGGATTGGTTCACGGTTCTGACGAGTATCTCAGATTTCTCACTAGGGTCCGAAACGATAGAAAGAAAAAAATCACTCATTCACTCAAACACTAACTCACTCAATCAAATCATGAAACTCTGGCAAAAGAACACCGACGTCAAAAAAGAGATAGAGGAATTTACAGTGGGTCGTGACCCTGAATTTGACATGCAGCTGGCTGCTTTTGACGTGCTGGGTTCGCTGGCGCACACACGCATGCTGGAGCAGGTGGGCTTGCTCGGTAAAGAAGACCTGGACGCGTTGCAGCAGGAGATGAAGGCTATTTACCACCGCATTGTGGCAGGTGATTTTACAATCGAGCCAGGTGTGGAGGACATTCACTCGCAGGTTGAGCTGGAGCTAACGCGCAAACTGGGGGAAGCCGGCAAGAAAATTCACAGCGGCCGCTCGCGCAACGACCAGGTGCTAGTGGACCTGAAGCTATACCTGCGCCATGAACTGCAACAAGTGGTGCAGGAGGTGAAGGCGCTTTTTGATGTGCTGCAGGAGCTGAGTGAGCGACACAAAGACAAATTACTGCCTGGGTACACCCACCTGCAAGTGGCCATGCCATCTTCTTTTGGACTTTGGTTTGGCGCCTATGCCGAGAGCCTAGTAGATGATGTGCTGCTACTGCAGTCGGCCTACAAGATTGTTGACAAAAACCCGCTGGGCTCAGCTGCCGGTTACGGTTCTTCGTTCCCGCTCAACCGCCAACTAACCACTGACTTGCTTGGCTTCGGCACGATGAACTACAATGTGGTGTATGCGCAGATGGGACGGGGCAAAACAGAACGGGTGGTAAGCACGGCTATTGCTTCTGTGGCGGCTACACTGGCGCGTATGTCCATGGACCTGTGCCTATACATGAGCCAGAACTTTGCTTTTGTGACTTTGCCGGATAACCTGACGACCGGCTCCAGCATCATGCCGCATAAAAAGAATCCGGACGTGTTCGAGATCATGCGCGGTAAGTGCAACAGGCTACAGGCTCTGCCAACGGAGATCTCCATGCTCCTGATCAACTTACCTTCTGGGTATCACCGCGAACTGCAGCTGCTCAAAGAATCCCTATTCCCGGCGATCAGCACACTGAAGGATTGTCTGCAGATGATGGCCTTTATGCTGCCGCAGCTGAAAGTGCGCGACCGCATCATGGAAGATGAGCTGTACAAGTACGCCTTCAGCGTAGACGCGGTGAATGCCGAAGTGCTGGGTGGACTGCCCTTCCGTGATGCCTACAAAAAAGTAGGAGAAAGCATTGAGCAGGGTACCTTTGCTATACCTGACTCGGTAGAACACACCCACGAAGGTAGCCTCGGCAACCTGTGTAACGAGCAGATCACTACTCTGATGCAGCAAGCCATCGCTGAGTTTAACTTTGAACGTGCAGAGAAGGCGCTGAAAGAGTTAGTGAGTTAAGTTTAGGAGTTAGAGAGTTTGGGAAGTTGTGAGTTTGAATCTTATCAACCTTTTCTCTTAAATTATAATCGTCGCTATACCTCGAAAACACTAAAGGCCTGCACCAGCAGGCCTTTAGTGTTTAAATAAAGGATCAAAATTTTAAACTCCTAAACTCTCAAACTCTTAAACTCCCCAACTTAATTCAATCCGAAATTCTGTGGTTTTATGTTGTTCAGCTTACGGGTGGCTTGCAGAAGCGTGGCAACCAGCAGGGCGATGAACACCGACATGCCGATCACCAAGTAAGAGAGTATTTTCAGCGTTTTAACCTGTCGGTCAGCTGACTGGTACAATTCCTGACCAACCTCACCCTGCAACTTAATCAGTTCATGCAGCGGCTCCAGCAAATGCAGGAAGGCCTGATGCCCTTCGGTGCGGTACAGGTTTTCCGCTTCTTCTTTCGCACCCGCGCTGCTTAGTTTCAGAATGCGGTCCTGCACAGCCACGAGTTTCGCAAACTCTTTTTGATAGGTTGCCAGACCGACACTCTCGCGCTCAATTAGGTATGTTCTGGCGAACTGGTTGATAAGCGATTCAATCTCCTTTGTATTGGCAGTAACCAACTGGTGCAGACTATCGTGCTCGGATGCAGCGCTGGAAAGGATGTGGTCTTCCAGCGTCAGACGGTTTTGGTAGGAGCGTTCCATCACATCCGAGATTACCAGCGAGGGCACCAGTCGGTCGTGGTACACTTCGCTGAACTGGTTACTCACCCGCCCAATGCTGTAGCTGGCAAACCAGTTAGCCAGAATGATGATAGCAAACACTGAACCTAGCGCAAATGCCACTTTATCACGTTTTGTAATTCGATAGGCCCAGTTCATAATCAACAGGATTTAATATAAGACAAGATACGTTTTCAGCTCATATTACCCAACATAAGCTACCTTTTTTTGAACGCAAATAGGGTGCCGGCCCTACCAGATACTCATACTTCTTCTTTCTAAAATACAGATAACTTCTTTCCTGGTCCGCGTATAACAGGCACACTGTTTTAAGTGCAACACAAAAAAGCTGCCTGTGATTCCGATCAAGATCCATACGCAACCCGACGATTCCACTTGCGGACCCACTAGTCTGCACGCGGTATACCGTTATTTCAACGATTCCATCTCCCTGAGCGAGGTAATCAAAGAAGTACCGTATCTGGACGAGGGCGGTACGCTGGAGGTGCTACTGGCTTGTCATGCCCTGGAACGAGGTTATAAAGCCCGCATCTATACCTACAATCTGCATATTTTTGATCCAACCTGGTTCCAACTCAGCAACGACGAGATCATTGAAAAACTGGAGAATCAACTGGAGTTCAAGAAAGGCGCCAAGTTCAGGCGGGCCACCATGGCCTATATCGATTTTCTGCAAAGAGGAGGCGAGCTGCGCTGCACGGACCTGACCAAAGGGCTGCTGCGCGAGTATTTCGAGAAAGGCATTCCCCTGCTCACCGGCCTCAGCGCCACCTATTTGTACCAAAGCTCCCGCGAGACGAGCGACGAGGCGGGCAACTCCATTTACGACGATGTGCGCGGCTACCCAATGGGGCATTTTGTGGTGCTCTGTGGCTTTGCCGACGACCAGAAGCAGATTGTGGTGGCAGACCCCTATAAAGAAAACCCTTACTTTAAAAACAATTACTACGAGGTGAAAGCATCGCACCTGCTCAATTCCATTATGCTGGGCATGGCCACTTTTGATGCCAACCTGCTTGCCATAAAGCCAGTGGACGCTGAACCCATCGACGAATAAATCATGCGAAAAATAGTTGTAGTGGATAATCCCAAAGACTGGGATGTGGCGATTGAAGACGTGGAAGTAGTGGATGTGCAGACTTATCTGACCGATACCACTTATACTGACATCAAGAATGCCCGCATATTTAACCTGTGCCGTTCCTATAAATACCAGAGTGCCGGCTACTACGTGTCGCTGTTGGCCGAGGCGCGCGGGCACAAACCTATACCTAGCGTGGCCACCATGCAGGACCTCAAAAGTCCCACCATCGTGCGGGCCATCACGGTGGAGCTCAACGACCTGATCCACAAAACGCTGGGAAGTCTGCGGTCCAAGTCCTTCACGCTTAGCATTTACTTTGGTCAGAATGTGGCTCAGAAGTACGAGAAGCTTTGTAAGCAATTGCATGACCTGTTCCAGGCACCGCTCCTGCGGGCCCAGTTCGTCTACAAAGATGAGTGGGTGCTGCAGAGCATTTCGGCCATACCGATCAACGATGTGCCGGAGCATCACTGGCGCTACCTGGTGCGCTTTGCCAAATCTTACTTTGCCCGACACCGCTTTTCGGGTGCTAAGATCGGCCGGAATAAAATCTACGACTTGGCCATTCTGCACGATCCGAACGAGAAAGAACCGCCCTCTAATAAGAAGGCCCTGCAGCACTTTGTCGAGGCCGGTGAGGGCATGGGTTTTTATGTGGAGATGATCACGAAAGACGATTACCGCAGGCTGGCCGAGTTTGATGCTCTCTTCATACGCGAGACCACTTCGGTGAATCACCATACCTACAAGTTCGCGCGCAAAGCCTATGCCGATGGCCTGGTGGTGATCGACGACCCGATCTCGATCCTGCGTTGCACCAACAAGGTATACCTGGCCGAATTGCTTGCCAAAGCCAAAGTGCCCATCCCCAAGACCATGATCATCCACAAAGACAACCGCGAGCTGGTGGAGCAGGAGCTAGGTATACCGTGCGTGCTCAAAAAACCGGACAGCTCTTTTTCGCAAGGTGTCGTAAAGGCCAAGGATAGCGAAGGTCTGCAGCGTGAGTTGGACGAAATGCTGGCTGATTCTGAGTTGATCATCGGGCAAGAGTTTACCCCGACGGACTTTGACTGGCGCATCGGCATTCTGGACAAACAACCGCTCTACGCCTGCAAGTACTTCATGGCCAAAGGACACTGGCAGATCTATAACTGGAACGGCAAGAAGAACGACACAGAGGGGGATCATGAAACGGTGCCGTTTGAAGAGGTACCCTTCGTGGTGCTGCACACGGCCATTAAAGCGGCGAACCTGATCGGCAACGGGCTGTATGGAGTGGATATTAAGGAGATAGACGGCAAAGCCTACGTGATTGAGGTAAATGACAACCCGAGCATCGACGCCGGCTGCGAGGACCAGATACTCAAAAAAGAGCTTTACACCGCTATCCTTAAATCCATAAAGAAACGCATAGATGACAACAAGAACGTTAAAACAGATGAGTACTAAACCCGTGACGCTGCACCTGTTTGAAGGCTATGGCGTGGAAATGGAGTATATGATCGTGGACCGGGACACCCTGCAGGTGCGGCCCATCACAGACCAGTTGATCTACGACGAGGTGGGCGCCTATGTGTCGGATGTGGAGTTCGGCAAAATGGCCTGGTCCAACGAGTTGGTGCTGCATGTGGTAGAGCTCAAAACGCAGTCGCCTGCCCATACCTTGCTCGGCTTGGAAAACGATTTTCAGGAACACGTCCGGAAGATCAACCAGCTGCTCGAGAAGCACAACGCCATGCTGCTGCCGACCGGAGCGCACCCCTTGATGGATCCTTTCAAAGAGACCAAACTTTGGCCGCACGAGCACAACGCCGTGTACGAAGCCTATAACCGTATCTTCGATTGTCGCGGGCACGGCTGGGCCAACCTGCAAAGCACGCACCTGAACCTGCCTTTTGGTGATGATGAGGAGTTCGGAAAGCTGCATGCGGCCATCCGGATGGTGCTGCCCCTTATACCTGCGTTGGCTGCGTCCTCGCCTGTGCTGGACGGCAAGGCTTCGGGTTTGCTGGACACGCGCCTGGAGGTATACCGTAAAAACCAGGGCCGAATTCCGGCCATTGCCGGCAAGGTGGTGCCCGAGCCGGTTTTCACGCAAAAGGATTACGAGGAGCAGATCCTGAATCGCATGTATGAAGCTGTGGCGCCACACGATCCGGAGGGCGTGCTGCAGGAGGAATTCCTGAACTCACGCGGTGCCATCGCCCGCTTCGACCGCAGTGCCATCGAAATCCGCATCATCGACATTCAGGAAAGTCCGGTGGCCGACCTGGCCGTGCTGCAAGCAGTGGTAGCGGCCATACAGGCACTGATAGCGGAGCGTTGGGTAGGTATAGACAAATTGAAGCAGTGGGACGAAAACCGCTTGTCGGATTTATTTTTGCAGGTGGTGCGCAGCGGCCAGGAAGTCGTGATCAACGACCGTGACTTTATCGATTGCTTTGGTTTCGATTGCAAGGATAACTGCACCGTAGGCGAGCTTTGGAAGCACCTGGTAGCCGAGACGCTCAACCTCGAAGAACAGCCACATGTGGCCCACGCCCTCAACGTCATCCTATCGCGCGGCTGCCTGTCCAAGCGCATTGTAGAAGCAATGGGTGAGAACCCAACTGAGCAGGACATAAAGCGTGTATACCTGAGCCTTTCCCGTTGCCTGCAAAATGGCGACGTATTTATACCTGAAAAACCATGCTGAGACTACTGCTGACCTGCGAACACGGAGGTAACCAGATTCCCGCTGCCTATGCACCACTCTTTCAGGGGCAGGAAGAAATACTTAAAACACACCAGGGCTACGATATCGGGGCTTTGGAAATTTATCATACCCTGAGATCTATAGCGGATGTAGGCTTTTTTTCAGAGACGAGCCGGCTTTTGGTAGAGCTGAACCGATCCCTCCATCATGCCAAACTATTCTCTGCTTATACCCAGTTGCTGCCGCCTACTGAAAAGGAGCGCCTGCTGAAAAAACACTACAAGCCTTACCGGGAGCAAGTGGAGCAAATGGTGTCAGATTTTGTGTCGGCAGGCAGAAGCGTGTTGCATGTGGCTGTGCATACCTTCACACCCGTCCTGAACGGTGAGGAGCGGCAGGCAGACATCGGCCTCCTGTACGACCCGAAACGGAAAAACGAACAGGCTTACAGCAAGGCATGGAAAACCGCTCTAAACAAAGCCGACAAAGATTTGCTGATTCGCTTCAATTATCCATACCTAGGTATAGCCGACGGTTTCCCGACCTACCTGCGTCGCAAGTTTAAGGCTGACGAGTACATAGGCATCGAGCTCGAAGTAAACCAGAAATTCCCGCAGCAGGGTGGGGGCCGCTGGCAGGAAATACAGAAGCTGTTGGCGCTCACACTCCAGGAAGTCGTGGACCGCAACAAGGCTTCGCAATCCGAGGACACCATTTAGGAGAACAAAATACGCGTTTATGCAGTACTGTATGGTATATATGAAGAGTTTTGCATATAACTTTAGCACTATTCTCCATGTAGCATCAATCCTTAATCAGGAAACAATCTTTTTATTTAAATACCTTTAAAACCTAAAACTATGAAGATCAAAAGTTTACTTAACCTGGTATTTGTGTTAGTAGCCGCGCAACTGATGTTCGCCTGTAGCTCAGCCAAGTACTATGAGTTTGCCGGCCACAAGCAGGCACCTTACAACGACATGAAAAAACCTGTCCCAAAGCAGGAAGTAGCCCCGGAAATTTCTCTGAGTGAAGTAGCCCTGGCAGCTGCCGAAGAAAAAGCCACAGAGAAAGCAGTAGCAGAACCGGTATTGGAGGCAAGCGCTGCTAAGCCAGCCCCTGCTGTTGCTCCAGCTCCAAAAGTTGCTCCTATTGCGCCAGCAGCTGCAGAAGAGGTGACAATGACGGAAGCTGAGGCCCTTGCCATGGCAAAGGAACGCATCGCCAACATGACGAAGGCTGAGAAGAAGGAGTTCAAGAGAGAAGTGCGCGAAGCCCTGAAGCAGGACCGTGGAGGTGATCTGAGCATCATCAAGATTATTCTGGCCGTACTGCTTCCGCCACTGGCCGTGTTCCTGCACGATGGCATCGGTACTACTTTCTGGATCAGCCTTATCCTGACGCTGCTCTTCTGGATTCCGGGTGTAATTTATGCTCTGCTAGTGGTGACCGACACCATCTAATGACAGTATCTAATTAACTTACCAAAAGCACTGCCTCCAGGGGTGGTGCTTTTTGGTTTATACCTGCTTAACCCCTCGTGCAGGTTTGCGTTTTATACCTGTAACTGACTTTTATACCTTTATAAGCATGGACTATAAAGATTATTACAAGATTCTTGGCCTCACGAAGTCTGCCTCCCAGACCGAAATCAAAAAGGCCTACCGTGCTTTAGCCAAGAAGTACCACCCGGATAAAACAAAAGGCGACAAAGCAGCCGAAGAAAAGTTTAAGGACATCAGCGAGGCCTATGAGGTGTTGGGAGATGAGCAAAAGCGCAAGCAGTACGATGAATTGGGCGCCAACTGGCGACATTTCCAGCAGCAGGGGGGACCAAGCCAGGGAAGGCCCGGCGGCACCTATTACGAAGGCGACATGGGGGATATGTTCGGCGGGGGAGGCAGTGGTTTTTCTGATTTCTTCGAGCAGTTCTTCGGGGGTGGCTTTTCGCAGCAGGGTGGCGGCTTCCGCTCTGGCAGACGCGCTCCCAAAGGCCAGGACTACGAAGCAGAGATGCTCATCACGCTGCAGGAGGCATATAGCGGCACCTCTCGCCTGCTAACCGTTAATGGCCAGCAGCTGCGCATCACCACCAAGCCCGGCGTGACAGATGGCCAGGTGCTCCGCATCAAAGGCAAAGGAGGGCCTGCTACGGCCGGTGGCACCGCCGGAGACCTGTACATACGCGTGCAGGTGCAACCCCTTCCCGGCTTTGAGCGGCAGGGCGATGATTTGCACACCAAACTGAATCTCGACATGTATACCGCCATATTGGGAGGCGAGGTACAGGTGAGCACGCTTACCGGCCGGATCAAACTCAAAATACCAGCCGGCACCCAGAACGGCAAGACCCTGCGGCTGCGCGGAAAAGGGATGCCCGTGTACGGCAAAGCAGACCAGCACGGCGATTTGTACGTAAGGATAGAAGTGCAGCTACCGGTGCATCTCTCTGAAGAGGAGCGGGGCCTGATGGAAAGGCTCCGGGAACTGCATCAGCGCAAGACAGCCAGCGTATAAGAAATAGAGTGGAATTTTAAGCCGAATGCCATGTTAATGACCATCGACCACATCAATATCCACGGTCCGATCGATAGCTTTGTTGACAGCCTGACCGACAGCAACCTGACTTGTTACGCCAGCGATTTGTTGGAGCAGCAAGGCTGCCAGAGCCTAAAGGAGTTGAGCGAAGCGGTAAAGCGGGCCACAGAAGTGTGCAATTGTATGCATGTGCCGCTTCAAGAGAACTTTAAAGTGGTGTTTCGCTCCGTAAATGGAGAGGTGGTACAGGACTGGCGCCTGTCGCGGATGGCCTACCTGCTCACGGCCCTCAACGCCGACTCCCGCAATGCCTTTGTCGCCCAGCTACAACTCGAAATGGTGAGCCATATGCTCCGCTCTGCCTAATCAGCGCAATGTTTCCTGCGCCAAGCTCTCCTGCTGCAGCACCTCCTCCCATCCAAACTGAAAACACAGGCGCTCGAAATGTGCGGGCAGCGGCGCCTTTATTTCAATACTATTTTCTTGAAAAGGGTGCGTAAATGACAGTGCGGCTGCATGTAGTAGCATGATTGGGGACTCCAGCTGCTCCCGAAACATCTGGTTGTGTCGCCAGTCGCCGTGCCGTTTGTCGCCCACAATGTAGTGGCGGATGTGGGCAAAGTGCTTCCGGATCTGGTGCATGCGCCCCGTTTCAGGCATCACCTTCACCAGCGAATAACGGGCCGTGCTGTAGCGGCCGACAGGTATAGGCAACTCTACAGTAGCCAGGCGCTCGTAATGCGTCACGGCCTCTTGCGGCGCCTTGTGCCTATGATCCTTGTCAGGCCGAATGGGACTGTCGATGGTGTCTTTTTCAGGAGTATAGCCACGCACGATGGCATAATATACCTTGTCTACCTGCTTTTCTTCAAATGCTTTCACAATCGGACTTACCGCTTCCGGATCTTTGCCAAAGAGCAGTACGCCAGAGGTACCGCGGTCGAGCCGGTGCGCAGTGTAGACAGGGTAGCCTAACTGGTCGCGCAGCATCTGGAGGGCGAACTCTTTTTTCTCCTCTGCTATGCGGGTGCGGTGTACCAGTAAGCCGTTCGGTTTGTTCACCGCTACGTAGCGCTCGTCCTCGTATATGATCTCTAACATTTGCACTTATTTTTCGGTAAAGATAGCCTATCTGGTAAGAACTGAACGGAAAGCTGCCTATACTTGCTTAAAATTTACAGAAAGAACAAACAGCATGGCCATATCGTTTGACAACCTGAGGAAAGGGAAAAAGTATGTGATGGAGAACCACGGTGAACGCTACGAGTTTCAGGTGGTGGACATGCCAGAGGAGGGAAGCTATTTGGTAAAAGACCTGCATACGCTGGATGTGTTCCTGCTGAACGACCTGTTCCGCTATGGCCGTGGCAAAGACTTCGACATGCAGGAACTATAGCCTTAGGCGCCGCGCGTGACTTTGCCTTTCAGGTCCCAGTGGCTGCGCAGCACTTTGCCGGTTTTGTTGTCGCGCACAATCTTGCGCACATAGCGCTCCCCTGAGATCGCGCCGTCCTCCAGCCGCTTGCCAATGAACAAAGTGACTGGTTCCCCGTTTTCATTCGTGATGAAGGTCAGGTCCTTGCCATTGTAGTGCTGGTCCAGTTTGCTGTCGGGGGCGTACAGTTTGTCGAGTTTCTCGAGTAGTTTCGGTCCAAGTGCCATAGGGACAGGATAATCTGCTTTCGTTCCGAAATTCAATTAACTGATAAGTGACCGGCTTGGGTACACCAGGCTTGGGCATCTTTGGGATCATGAAAAACCTCGAACTCGATGCAGTTTCTGCTCAGGGCGCGAATTTGGCTGAAGATACTGTTTGTAACCAACTCCTGGAATACATCAATGGGTGTGACGCGCGCGAACCGCTTTAGGGAAGTTTGCTTTAGCCGACTGGCAGCCAGTTGCGCCAGTGCACGCTGCATCGAGACATTGACCTGAAAGCCTATGCTGTTATCGGCCACCCAACTTGAAGCCTGATTCGAGATAGCCATTTCAAACCCCTTGCTGTAACCGCACAGAAGCGCTGTTTCATCTGGAGGAAGAAGCCATTTCATGTATACCTGGTGGGTGGCAGAGTTGTAGCTGATCTGACAGTAACTGTCCTTGTATTGCTTCATGTATGCTTTGAGGTAGATGGGCAGTATATTAACAATACTATTTAGGTAGTATATAGTTCAATTATCGTTACATTAAATGATGTATTGTTAGGATAGTTCAATGATTATCTAGGAATAAGCAACTTTAAGGAAAGTGGTTAGGTAAAAAATACAAGAAAGACCAAGTCGTGTGTTATCAGAAATATGTTATCAGTGCATAAAAATCAGGAACAATTGGTTCATAGCAGTGATTACCTGGAAATAAAGGTGAATGTAAAAGACAGGGTGTTGATTTCGGATTGGCAGGGTTGGCTTGACACTACAAAAGGGCATTCAGGCTGTACTAAAATACTGGAATTAGTAAATGAGTTTAAGATTACAAAAATTCTAAACGACAACTCGAAAGTAACAGGCCACTCCGGAGATACTACCTGGATGGCCAAGGTATGGACACCCGGTTTGCGCGAAGCAGGCGTGCAGTATTTTGCGTGGGTCTATTCCTATGAATTCTTCACGCAACTCGAAATCGACAACACCATCGACAGAAGCACAGGTATAGCCATGCGCACCTTTTTCATTCAGGAGGATGCCCGCCAATGGCTGCAGCAATTTTAACCAGGTAGTTTTTCTTTCGTATACCTTGTTACAAACTCACCTATGCTATGCAGCCAGATCAGCACGCAAATCACTTCTACGTTTACATTATGGGCGATCAGTCCGAGCCACAGCTAAGCATTGGCGTTTCTGAAGACCTCCTTCAACAACTGGCTGGCAGGGATGGCCAAGCCGGACAGACCAAACTGGTGTATTACGAGCATTATGAACTGGAAGAGGTAGCCCGGGTGCGCGAAAGCCGTATTAAGTCGGCAGGGCCCGAAGATCACCTCCGTCTTGTAGAGTCGATGAATCCTAACTGGCTCGATCTGGCCGATACACTCAGCTAGCACAATAATCCGGTTTTCTATTCACTATTTTCGTTAGACTTGCCTTTCGCCGCTGATCCTTGTACCTTGTAAGGCATAGGGCTGAGCGCTGTGCACCAGCCGGAACCTACCCATCGCCATGAAAAAAATGCTGTCGCAGCAAAGCGAGAACATACGCATGCAACTACTGGTGCTGGCGGTAGGAGTGCTGTTGCTGCTTACCAAGTTTCTGGCCTATTATCTGACGAACTCCAACGCCATACTCACTGACGCCCTGGAGTCAATCATTAACGTAGTGGCCGGTGGTTTCTCACTTTACAGTCTGGTCCTTTCTGCCCGGCCAAAAGACCATAACCACCCCTATGGCCATGGAAAGATAGAATTCGTAGCCGCTACGCTGGAGGGCTCCCTGATTCTGGTGGCAGGAGGGGCTATTATCTTTAAGTCCTTTTATAACCTCTTCGAACCGCAGGTCATATCGCGGCTCGACGCCGGTATATACCTGATTGCCGTATCGGGCATCATCAATTATGTTGTAGGTTATTTGACAGAACGGCGGGGAAACAATGCCAATTCCATGGTGCTGGTAGCCGGGGGCAAGCATCTGAAGACCGACGCCTATTCAACAGCAGGTATCTTGGTTGGCCTCTTGCTGCTATACCTAACCGGACAAGTATGGCTGGACAGTGCGGTGGCCATCCTGTTTGGTGCCTTTATCTGCTACACTGGTTACCGGATTCTGCGTGCCTCGTTGGCCGGTATTATGGATGAGGCGGACTATGAGCTACTGAAGCGCATTGTGCGGGTGCTGAACGATAACCGGCGAGAAAACTGGATTGATATCCATAACCTGCGCGTGATCAAATACGGCAACACGCTTCACATAGACTGCCATCTGACCGTGCCATGGTACCTCACCGTGCTGGAGGCGCACGAGGAGGTCGAAGCCGTTGGAGCGCTGGTAAGGGAACAGATCGACCCGGATATCGAACTCTTTATTCACACCGACCCTTGCGTGGAAGTATCGTGCTCCATTTGCACCAAAACTGACTGTGATGTGCGACGGGCCCCGCTCCGGAAACGGGTGGAGTGGGACCTGGACGAAGTGATTGCCGATAAAAAACACGCCATTTATACGCCAGACAGCGTGGAGAAGAATGGGTAGTTTCAAGAAGTGTGGATTCTTTTAACAAAAAGCCATCCCCAAGGGTTAAATTAGCGTAGCCAATATTAAGGCTTGTGGCGTATGGTTCGGAAATATACCTATCTTTTGTTCCCCCTTTTGTTACTGCTCTGGAGTTGCACAGAATCCGGAGGTGAGCAGCGCATGCTGTTGCAGCAGAGCGCCTACAGTTATGGCGACAGTCCGGATACCCTCGGGCTTAGCAAAGCTACCTTTGCCGGCGGCTGTTTCTGGTGCACGGAAGCTTATTTTGAAAGGCTCAAAGGAGTTGAGCGGGTCGAATCAGGCTATACGGGTGGGAGAGAGGAGCGCCCCACCTATGAACAGGTTAGCAGCGGTGAGACGAGCCATGCGGAGGCTGTGCGCATCTGGTACAGGCCAAACGTGATCTCTTACCGGGAATTGCTGGAAGTGTTTTTTGCCACGCATGACCCGACTACCCTAAACCGGCAGGGCCCAGATGTTGGTAAGCAGTATCGTTCCGCCATTTACTATCACGACGAACAGCAACGGAAACAGGCTAGTAATTACATGCGTTCGCTCGAGGACGCCGGCACGTTCCGCAACAAAATTGTAACCGAGCTCAAACCAGCTGGCAAGTTTTGGATTGCGGAAGACTACCATCAGGATTATTACCGTAATAATCCCGACGATCCTTATGTCATTTCCATTGCCAAACCCAAGGTTTTAAAGTTTGAAGACTCTTTCCGTAGCAAACTGAAAGACAATTATTTGAATCAGTAACCTTTGGCATGATCTTACAGAAAATCAGCTTAACGATCATCCATAAAAGTTTGTATGCGTATTAGGACAAAAATGTTACTAAACCAAACAAACTATGGACTTTATACTCAACTTATTAGTAAGCGCTGGCGTCATCGTGCTGCTGGCCTACGCATTGCCGCAAGTGCATGTCAAGAGCTTTTTAACAGCCCTTTGGGTGGCTTTTCTGGTCGGTCTGCTCAATGCAACAATTGGCTGGCTGCTACGAGGTGTGCTCAATCTCGTGTCGTTCTTTCTACTCGAAGCAATTGTCGGTCTGATCGTGACAGCTCTGATGATCAAGCTGGTTGACAAGCTGGTAGGCAATTTTAAGGTAGACGGTTGGTGGCCAGCCTTTGTGATTGCCATTGCAACTGCCATTGCGCTGGTGCTGGTTGGTTGGGCGAGAGGTGGCGACGATGACATGGCCAGATTAGAAAATGAACCAAAGATTGAGCAGTATTTCGCAAAGATTGAGATAAACGAGGCAAATGCAGTTCAACTAATCTAATTGCTAAAACCAGGTATAGTTAAGGCAGCTGGAATCCGATTCTGGCTGCCTTTTTATGTTAAGAGATAAATAATCTATTTGAATCTCTAATTTATATTGTTTTATCTATATTTAAGGGAGTAACACCCTCTTCCGTATAGCATGAAAAAAAACATCATTGCCTTCATTTTCACTATCCTGATCTGTCATAGCGCTTTTAGCCAGCAGATCAATTTTGAGCAGGATTCTCTGGAAGCGGTTTTAGTTAAGGCGAAGCAGTTAGGCAAACCAGTCTTTATACTCGTTTCCGGACCTGCGATCTCTAAAGATGTACCCAAGCAAATGCGCGAGCAGATGACGGGGTCGGGGATGGACCACCCGGACGTAACAGCGGCTTATAACAGTCAGTTTATCAACTTCAAAGCACCTTACCGGTCTACTGCGGGGCTTCGACTGAGTACGAGGTATAATATTCGCGCTTTTCCTACTTTCCTATACCTGAGTCCGGAAGGTATACTGATCCACCGCAATCACGGAAATTATTCAACCCCAAAGCGTTACATTGACGATGTTAAAGCCTTTCAGGATAAGTTGAACAGCACACATAACCTGGCTTATTTCAGTAAGGAGTTTGAAAAGGGCAGGAGAGATGCTGATTTTTTAAGGCAATACCTGCAGCTGCACAAAGAAATGGGAGTGGAGCCTGCGCCAGAATTGCTGGACGCCTATACTGGCAGTTTGTCTGAGGCAGGTATAGCTTCTTTTTCGGAAGTGATCTTTATCCATGAGTTTGGCCCTCTGGTAGGTAGCCAGGCTTTTCAGTACGCACGACAGGACCAGCGCCTGGTGGATAGTTTATACAGAACCTTGCCGTATGCCAAGCGCGTGGAGATCAATAACAAGATCATTGTCAATACAATGCGGACGGCCATTGAAACGAAAGATAAAGGTATGGCCGAGCGCGGCGCCGGATTTGCCCGCAGCACCTGGAACAATGATCGGCCACGCGGACAACGGGTATACCTCAGTAATATGTTAAGTTTCTTCAGAGGTACCAAAGACACTGCCAATTACATACCGAGCGCCCTGGGTTACTATAACCGCTACTTCATGGCTATACCGCAGGATTCGGCTGCGAAAATTGTCGCGAATGAAAAGCGAATGCAACAAGCCCAGACAGCTGCCGGACCAGCGATGACTGAGAATATGAAGCAAGCTGGTCAGCAGACAGAGACTATAGTGATGACACGCTTTGAACCAGCGCCAAGTTCCTATACCATGGAGCTGAACAACGCTGCATACCACATATACCAGACCGGTACAACGAGTAAACTAACTCTAAGGACGGCGGCAGATTGGAGTAAACGTACGGTAGAGCTGGATCCGACAGTGGCTTATTTCCATACCTATGCGGTGCTGCTCTACAAACTCGAAAACTTCAAAGGGGCTGAGGAAAACATAAAGTCTGCCATCAAACTCGCTAAACAGCACAACGCATCGACAGACTGGCTGCAGGAAACGCTGCGCAAAATCAAGTCTAGAGATTTATAAGAGATAGAAGCATAGAAATGAAGATGCACTTACTTAACATAAAGTATATTATCAGTGACACTTATTATAGAGTATATTTACTCGTATATAATCAGTCTTATAATTTATATTATGTTAAGTAATGTTTATAATGTCCCGTGTTTTATTCCGTTTCTACTCCTTCACTTTTCATCAGGTATAGAATTAATGTAGAATTGTCATGCTATACCTTTATTGCTTCTCACCTGCTTTGGTATTCTTTAATTCACTACATTACTGTGCTCGGTAGATGTAGATCTTAAGTTTAAGCCTACTCGAGCAAAAGCCATAAATTAAAAAAGGGAGACTATACTAGGCTCCCTTTTCATAATATCTGATCTACTCAGAAATTAGTTTTTCAGTTTCTTACCGATTCTCTCAGCATCAGCAGTACGCTTCAGGCGGGTGTAAACACGCTGCAGGTTGGCAAGCGTTGCCTGGTCATCTGGCTGAATTTCAAGAGCTTTCTCGAAGTATGGCAGTGAAGCCTCATAGTGCTTGATAGCTTGCTTCTCCAGCCCTGCACCTTGCTTTTTATAAGTTGCGTAGTCCATCTTAGCGGCTTTGTTGTTAAACTCGCTGCCTTTGTTGTACTCCAACACACCCAGGTTAAAGAAACCGTCGAAGTTGTTCGGGTCTACCTCTACTGCTTTCTTGTAGTTCTTGTAAGCAGCATCAATGTTGCCTTTGCGCTCCTCCAGGTTACCACGAACGGCATACAAACTGGCGTTTTTCGGGTCAGCTTCAATCGCTTTGTCCAGTTTCGCCATAGCCTCGTCGGCACGGTCGTTCTTCAGGTAGTAACGCAGCTCTTCCTGCATCAGGTATACGCTGTTCGGGTGCTTCTCCAGACCAGCAGCAATCGAAGCCATTACCACGTCATCGCTTGCTTCAATAGCCTGCTGCAGCTGAATTTTGTTTTTGTAAACATCTTCGGTTGTGTGACCGATGCTGATCAACTTATCATAATATTTAACCGCTGAGGCATAGTCCTGCTTGGCAGTGGATGCATAGGCAGCATAAAGCACAGCAGTAGTGTCAGTTGGGTTGATCTGAGAAGCCATGTCATACTTGGCGATGGCGTTGTCCCAGTCCTGGTTGTTGTGGAACTCAACGGCTTGGTTCAAAACCTGGCCATAAAGCATCTCCATACGCTCAGGCACCATTTTGCCGAACTGACCATCTTTACCGTCAATTTCAAGCGTTTTGTTGAATGACGAAAGCACCACTTCTGGTGTTTGCTCAGTAGCCAGTTTACCATAAATCGGGTTGCCGATCAGGTCCTGGTTGATCACACCATGGTAGAACCATGTCTTCGCTTTATCCTGCGTTTTTTTGTGCTGAGTTGCTTTATTGATGTCTTCTAGCGCCTTATCCAGCGTGCCGTTCTTGTGGTTCAGCACGGCGCTGTTCACGGCCGAGTTCTGAGCGACAGCAACCTGAACGCTTACGGCTGCCATAGCTGTCATCAGTATTTTTTTCATACTATTCAGAGATTGGTTTTTGTTTGTATGTTAGACGATTAATAAAAAAATATAATTCCATTTACAGATTAAACTTCATCCTCTGCTACTTCAGGATCTATTTGAGTATCAGGTTGTAAAGAATCCTCTGGCTTCAGTTCGGACTGTTCCATCAGCGCCTCTGCTACCTCTTCCTCGTTCTCCATTTCCACCTTCGCTACCGACGAAATCTGGTCACCTTCTGTTAGCTTGATCAGGCGCACACCCTGTGTGGCACGGCCAATCACACGGATGTCGGCTACACGAAGACGGATCGTAATACCCGAACGGTTAATAATCATCAAATCGTCGGTATCCACCACGCCTTTAATTGCCACGAGTTTACCGGTTTTTTCCGTTACGTTCAGGGTCTTCACTCCTTTTCCGCCACGGTTCGTTATACGGTACTCTTCCAGCAATGAGCGTTTTCCGAAGCCGTTTTCAGAGACTACCAGCAGTTCTGTATCTGCGTTTTCTACACAAACCATACCAACTACCTTGTCTTCCGGTCCGGCTAGTGTTACGGCACGCACACCTGTTGCGTTGCGACCCATCGGGCGAACCTGGCTTTCGTTAAAGCGGATGGCACGGCCAGAGCTCAGCGCGATGATGATCTCGCTGTTACCTGTCGTCAGCTGTACATCCAGCAGACGGTCGCCTTCGTTGATCGTGATGGCATTAATGCCGTTGGTGCGCGGTCTTGAGTAAGCCTCCAGTACGGTCTTCTTGATCGTGCCTTGTTCTGTACAGAATACCAGGTTGTGGTTGAGTACAAAATCCTGGTTCTTCAGGTCGCGCACATTAATCACTGCCCGTATCTTATCGTCTTTCTCGATGTTGATCAAATTCTGAATGGCGCGTCCTTTGGTGGTCTTCCCTCCTTCCGGAATCTCGTATACCTTCATCCAGAACACGCGACCAAACTCGGTGAAGAACAGCATGTGGTGGTGCGTGCTGGCAATGAACAAGTGCTCTGTAAAGTCGCTCTCCTTAGAAGCAGCAACGCCACGTGAACCAACACCACCGCGGCTCTGGCTGCGATATTCGCTCAGCGAAGTACGTTTGATATAGCCTTCATGCGAAATGGTGATCACCATGTTCTCTTCCGGAATCATGTCCTCATAGGAGATGTCGCCAGTAGAGGCCTCGATGCTGGTGCGGCGCCCGTCGCCGTAGCGCTCTTTTATTTCGGTTAACTCGTCTTTGATGATCTGCATGCGCAGGCCTTCATCGTTCAGCACAGAAGTCAGGTAATCGATCAGTTTCATGATCTCGGCGTACTCTGCCTGAATCTTGTCGCGCTCCAGACCTGTCAAACGCTGCAGACGCATGTCCAGTATAGCACGTGCCTGGATCTCGGTCAGGGCGAAGCGCTCCATCAAGCCGTTTCGGGCAATCTCCGGGTCACGCGACGAACGGATCAGGTTGATCACTTCGTCCAGGTTGTCCAGGGCGATGAGCAAGCCTTCGAGTATGTGGGCACGCTTCTTCGCTTCGTCCAGTTCGAACTGCGTTCTGCGGATCACCACCTCGTGTCTGTGCTCTACGAAGTAATGGATAAGCTCTTTCAGGTTCAGCGTCATCGGGCGCCCTTTTACCAGGGCCACGTTGTTCACGCCGAACGAAGATTGCAGTGCTGTGTACTTGTATAAGTTGTTGAGTACTACATTAGGTATAGCATCGCGCTTCAAGTCGTAGACGATGCGCATGCCGTCGCGGTCTGACTCGTCGCGCAGGTCCGATATACCTTCTATTTTCTTGTCGTTAATCAGGGCAGCGGTCTTCTCGATCAGGGAAGCCTTGTTGACCATGTAAGGAATTTCCGTTACAATGATCTGCTCTTTGCCTGTTGACGTGGTTTCGAAGTTAGCACGCCCGCGCATCAGCACGCGGCCACGGCCTGTCTCGAAAGCAGCCTTCACACCATCGTAACCGTGGATGATGCCACCGGTCGGGAAGTCGGGAGCTGTGATGTAATGCATCAACTCTGCTACCGTAATATCTCTGTTGTCGATATAAGCGATCGTGCCGTTGATGACCTCTGTCAGGTTATGCGGCGCCATGTTAGTGGCCATACCTACCGCGATACCGGATGTGCCGTTCACGAGCAGGTTCGGGAACTTAGCCGGCATCACCGACGGCTCCTTGAGGGAATCGTCAAAGTTGGGCACAAAGTCCACCGTGTTTTTATCCAGATCGGCCAGTATTTCGTCGGCGATGCGCTTGAGGCGGGCCTCCGTGTAACGCATCGCAGCCGGCGAGTCACCGTCAATCGAGCCGTAGTTACCCTGACCGTCTACCAGTGGGTAACGCAATGACCATTCCTGGGCCATACGCACCATGGTTTCGTATACCGAGGAGTCGCCGTGCGGGTGGTACTTACCCAGCACCTCTCCTACGATACGGGCTGACTTCTTATAGGCTTTGTTATAAGATACCCCCAGTTCGGACATACCGTACAGCACACGGCGGTGTACTGGCTTCAGGCCGTCTCTCACGTCAGGTAAGGCTCTGGAAATGATAACAGACATTGAGTAGTCGATGTATGCACCGCGCATCTCGTCTTCAATGTTGATCGGTATTATTCGTTCGCCTTCGTTCATGTTCAAGGTCTAAATAATAGTTTTGTGTTGGATAATATACTCATCGGGCAAAAGCCCGTAACATTCGTTAGTTCTTTCGCTGGCTCTTGTCGTTGTTGCGCTTGCGCACCTCTCCTGTTTGCTTGGGCAGCTTTTCACCAATCTTAGGGTTTTGCTTTTTGTAAATGGGCTGGCCTCGGAACTCCTGCTCACCATGCAGGTGTTCCATGCGCACCTGGCAGGAAGTGATCGGACACATCGGCTTGCAGGATGAAACAGTCAGAAGCAGCAGAGCGGCGCTAAAGAGTAAGAGCAATCGGATTTTTGCCATGCATGTCGGGTTATGAAGAGCGCTAAAACAGGTGTTTTGCTCTTGTATCCTTATCATACAAAAGTAGTGAAATTTGCATTAATAAACCAGCTTTTCGGGGTATACTTTACTGGTCTGAAACTACGGTTTTATAGCTGTTTTGCGGTTCAGGCGGGGTGAAATCCATTGATCGTAAAACCACCGTCAACAGCCAGCGTCTGACCGGTGATATAAGCGGCCGCCGGCATGCACAAAAAGGCAACGGCACCGGCCACATCCTCTGGTTTGCCGATCACGCGCATGGGCGTTCTGACCAGCACCTCATGGAGGTACTGCTCGTTCTGCAGCACGGTCTGGGCAAGGGGTGTGCTGATGTACCAGGGAGCGACAGCGTTTACGCGAATCCCATCTGCGGCCCACTCCCCTGCCAGGTTTTTGGTGAGCTGCACCAGCGCGGCTTTCGTCATGCCATAGATGGCACCTGTTCGTACATGGGTAAGGCCCGCCACAGAAGTCACCTGAATGATGTTACCCTGGCTAGAAGCCTTGAGCAGCGGGTAAAAACTACGGCTCAACTCAAAGGCGGAGCGCAGATTCGTGCTCATCACAAAATCGTATTCCTCCGGCGTATAATCGGTGGTCGGCTTCCGGATGTTGGTGCCTACGTTGTTGACCAGGATGTCGAGCGCGGCCCAACGTGTCTGTACTTGATCCAGCAGCGTTTTTCGTCCTTCAGCCGTACTGACATCAGCTACCAGCACTTGCAATCCTTTCGGAAATCTTGCCTGCAACTGTTGTAGGTCCTCTGCCTTGCGGGCTACCGCCAACACCTCGGCGCCCAGCCCGATAAACTCTTCTACAATGGCGGCTCCTATCCCTTTGGACCCGCCTGTAACAACGGCTTTTTTGCCGTTCAGCTGCCACCTTGCTGCTATCGTGTGCATGTGTCTAGTCTTTATTTCCGAGAATACGGTGTAGGTATGCTTTGAGGTAATCACCGTCTATTTTCGGACGGTTGTTCACTTCCTCAAATTTCAATGAGCCGTCCTGTTCGTACCAGACATGGTATACGAACACATACTGCCCCTTGCCTTCCTGCCAGCCATCGAACTGACCGAAGCGGAGGTCCTTGATGTTGATGCCCTCTGCTGCCTCCTCTACTGCGTGGTAGCCTTTCGTGATCTGGAGCAGCCGCTCTATTTTCGGTTTGCCTCGGTAGCCTTCCAGCAGGTGTTCTTGCCTTGGCTCAAAGTTATACCTGATGTTCTGGTCATCGTCCAGCAAGGAGTAAAAACCGTTGTAAAAGCCATCCTCAGTCGCTGCTGTGACAGACCAAAGCAGGGTATTCATGGGGGTGGCTTTCACGATTTCTGACTCGTACGCTATACCTTGTGCATCCAGACTTTTTTTGAAAACACCTTTCGCATAGGCCTGCGCTACAAGGGAGAAAACAAGGTATAGCGAGCTGATGATCAAGCCGGCGTTGTTCCAGCGCTTTCGTTTCGGGTTGCGTCTGTCGTAGAACAGCACGGCAATCACGCAGATGAGGAAAGGAACAGTGTAGAATGGATCGATGACGAAGATGTTGTAGAAGGCTACCCCATAATTGGTGAAGGGCCAGAAAAGCTGGGTGCCCCAGGTCGTAAAGCTGTCGAGAATGGCGTGCGTTGTGAACCCCAGAAAAAACAGCAGCGTCCAGTCCCGGAACGAGGCGTGCTCATTTTTGTAAAGCCGCCAGAGTGCCCAGCCCAGCAAGGGCGAAGCAATTATCGCAAAGAAAAAAGAATGTGTAACGGAGCGGTGAAAACTCAGCTGTCCCACCATATCCAGCAGCGGATTGGCCAATACATCCAGATCAGGTATAGTGCCGGCAATGGCGCCCCACAGCAGGGCCTTGTTACCCAGCTTGCGTCCGGCTACTGCTTCGCCAACCGCGGCTCCTAATACAATCTGTGTTAACGAGTCCATACCTACTTGATGATCGTGGCGCGCTTAAACTCTTTTTCGCGGTCGAACAGGAAGCGATAAGTCGTATACGTTTTCAGGATACGGCCTCCAATCTGCTCTACCACCTTCATCATTTTCGGGTTAAAGTCACCGATCCAGTTCATTTGCAGGTCGTAGTACGGGATGTTGGGATTCCCCTGTACCACTCTGGCGGCTGCCACCACCATGGCCGCCTCTACGCCTTTGCCCTGGCACTCGGGTATGATGCCGAACACAATGCCGTACATGGTCTTGCAAGAGCCTCTCCAGCGGTGGTAGATAAACTTAATCTTACCCCACAAGTCCAGCTTGCCGTTCACGTGCTTGAAAAGCTGGTTCATTTCAGGTATAGCAATGAAGAATCCGGCGGGCTCTCCTTTGTGGTAGGTGAACCAGATGATCTTCTCGTCCAGCACCGGCTTCAGAGACTTCATAATGCTTTTGGCTTGCGCCTCTCCCATGGCTTTTACTCCTTCGTGTTTCACCCAGCCTTTGTTATAGATGATCCGGAAGTCCTCAGCATACTTGTCCAGATTATTCTTGTCCAGATGACGGAACTCGTAATCCGGGTCTGCCAGCACGCGTTGTGCCTTCTCGTAGTACTCAGGCGGAAAGGGATCATCTACCGTGCGGTAGTACACATACTGGTTAAAGTACAGCTTAAAGCCATAGTTTTCGAACAGTTTCTGATAGTACGCATGGTTGTAGTTCATGCAATAGGTAGGCTCGTAGAAGCCATCTACCAGAAGTCCCCACCACTTATCGCGCTCACCGAAGTTAATAGGCCCATCCATGGCTTCCATGCCCCGCTCCTGCAGCCAATTGCTGCAGGCGTCGAAGAGCATATTAGCCGCTTGCTGATCGTTGATGCAATCAAAGAAGCCCATTCCGCCAGTCGGCTGTTCAAAGGTGTTGGCTGTTCGCTTATTGATGAATGCAGCTACCCGACCGATGGTCTCACCATCTTCGTCCTGCAGAATCCAGCGGATCGCTTCGCCGTCTCGCAGCAGTTTGTTTTTCTTGGGGTCGAACACCTGGTGCACATCTTTGTCGAGCGGGCGGATGTAGTTGGGGTCTCTGCGATAAAGCTTGACCTGCATTTTTATAAACTCTTCAGCCAGTTCCGGGGTGTTTACTTCTATCAGTTGCATACGCTGTATTCTGTGCTTGGGTGAATTCCCAAAATAAGCCATAAAACTTGAAAAAGCCTATATAGCTGCGGTTGCTTTGGTCTAAAAGCCTGACGGGGGGTGCCAACGTCAGAATTGGGGGAGGTGTAAAAACAAAAAAGGCTTCAGATTTCTCTGAAGCCTTTTAAGAGCCCCCAGTCGGAATCGAACCAACGACCTACTGATTACAAGTCAGTTGCTCTACCAGCTGAGCTATGGAGGCGGAAAAAGAACAAATAAAGCTGAGCCCCCAGTCGGAATCGAACCAACGACCTACTGATTACAAGTCAGTTGCTCTACCAGCTGAGCTATGGAGGCGATACTTTATTTGTGTTGCCCTATCGTTCTAAAGCGTTGCAAAGGTATAATAAGGTTTTTTAATATACAAATACCCGCTGCAGGATTTTTTGCCGTTTCAGGATAAGGTTTTGAGTATCAAACAGAAATTTTTAACTTCTGAAAGCGGCCAGCTGCCGCTGCAGGATGTCGATGCGTTTCTCCGTGTCGTCTATACGTCCTTCATACTCCTCGCGCAGCTTGTCGGCGTTTTTGGAACGCGCAAAGAAGTCGAGGTTGGTGCGTAAGGTCTGTATGTCGTTCTGCAGTTGCGCAATCTCACGGCGGATCGTCTGTTCCTTCTGATATAGCTTCTGCGAGGCGTCCGGGCTGTTTTTCAGACGATCAACCTGCAGTTGCGCAAGTATGGTAGTACGGTCGTCGTAGTGTAGGTCCGGTACTCGCTCCAAATACCGCTCCATCAGGGATAGGAAGCGCTCCTCTACCCGGGTGCTCACACGTTTATTGCCGGCATCCATGCTGTCCCACTCTGCCACGATCCGGTTGAAGTCTTCAATGGAAGTGGTGGTGTTGGGCTGCGCCAGTTCCTCTGTCAGACGGTCGCAAAGGGCCAGTTTTTCGGAAGAAAGCTTCTCTATTTCCGCACCTTTCTGTTGCTCCTGCGCCTGCTTGCGGTCGAAGAACTCGTTGCAGGCCGAACGGAAGCGCTGCCAGATCTTGTCCGAATGTTTATCGGGCACACGGCCTATCGTTTTCCACTTCTTCTGAAGCTGAATCATCTTCTCCTTAGTGGCGTTCCAGTCCGTGCTTTCTTTCAGGCTCTCGGCCTGCTCGCACAACTCCGTCTTTAGGCGAAGATTTTGCATCTTCTGCTCATCCAGACCTTTGAAAAACTGATTTTTGTGCTGGAAAAAAGCCTTGTAGTTGCTCCAGAAGCTTTTGTTCACTTCTTCGGCATATTCTTTCGGCACCAGACCGGCGTTGTCCCATTCTTCTTTCAGTTTCTGGATCTCGTCCGTCTTGTCACGCCACTCGTTGATGCGATCTGTGTTGAAGCTTTGGAACTCCTGTAAACGGGCCAGCAGTCCGCGTTTCTTTTCCAGGTTGGCCATTTCAACGGTTTTGCGCTCTTCCATGTAGGAACGGCGTTGTTCGTGCACCTTTTCAGAAGCCTGTATAAAGCGCTCCCAGATGGAGTCACGTTGTTCGTTTGGCACCGGTCCAATGTTCTTCCATTCTTCGTGCAGGTGGCGCAGCTCTTGCAAGGCTTTGTTGATGGAGGTTTCGTTCTGCAGTGCCTCGGCACGTTCTATCAACTGCATTTTGGCATCCAGGTTACGGCGCCTGTCCAGCTCCTTCATTTCGAAGAACATGCTGCGGTTGTTGTAGAAGATGTCGAGCAGGGCATGATAGGAATCCCATAGCTCCTGGGCCTCACCCGGTGGCACCGGACCGATACTCTTCCACTCCGCTTGCAGCTTCTTCAGCTCATCGCTGCTGTTTTTGGTTTCAGCGGACTCTACCAAGGTGCGCAGTTGCTGCAACAGCTCGCGCTTACGCTCCAGGTTGCGGCCGCGCTGCTCTTCGCTGAGCTGACGGTCCTGGTGACGGGCCTCACGGTAGGCGGCATAAAGCTGCTCAAGTTCGGTGTGGGCGACGGGGGCATGGTAATCAAAATCTTCTTCGGTGCCTCCCTCCTGCCGGAAACGGTCCAGTGCCTGGCCCTTTTCTACCTGGAACTTCTCCTCATACTGGCGATGAATTTCCTGAATCTTTTTGTACTTGCGCTTGGCGTCCGGCACCTTCAGGAGCTGCGTCAGATGCTGACGGAGTTCTTCCAAAGGCATCTGGCTGTAATCTGCGTGGTCGTCCTCATCGAACTCCTCCTCGTCGTGATGCTCTTCAGCTGAAGCCATAGGCGCTTGGGCGGCGGTGTCAGACTGTACTTCAGCAGTTGCAGTTGCTTCAACTGTTTCAGCTACAGGAGCAGCTTCAGCAGGTGTTGTTTCAGCTTCGGACTCCGGTAGGTTTGCTTCTGCAAAGGCCTCTGTTATTTTTTCTGTTTCTGACGTCTCTGCCTCTGAAGCCAGTTCTGGTTTTATCTCAGGCTGGTCTTCTTTGGGCACACCGGCATCGGATGGCTTGTCCTGTGCGCTTTCTTTCTGTGCGTTGATCTCGGCGAGGCGCTGTTCTACAATGTCCATCGGCGACGAGGCCTGCTGCCCGTTGGCTTGTGCTTCGTCTTGTGGCCGGGGCTTGTTGGCCTCAGCTCCGGTTGCGTCGGTGTGCTGTTTATCAGTTGTCATGACTTGAGGTTTTAGTCCACGTTTTGTCAATTCAGGCGGGGGTCTACCGGGTAGTTTGAAAGTACCTTGTATTTTCCGCCCATTTGGCGCAGTATGTTTCGCCAAAGCGTATCTGCCTCCAAATTAAATAATTTATTTGCAGCATTGTTGTTCACGATCCAAACATTTTTGTCGATCTCCTCCTGCAACTGGCCGGGTGTCCATCCGGAGTAGCCAAGAAAAAACCGGATGTCTGCCGGTGTCACTTCGCCGGTTCCGATCAGGGTGCGGAGCGACTCAAAATCACCGCCCCAGTACAGGTTATCGTTTAGCTGCACAGCCTGAGGCAAGCTGGCTATTTGGTGTACGTAGTGCAGGGTGTTGTACTGCACAGGTCCTCCTATACCGAGCTCGGCCTCAAAGCTATCATTATATATATCAACCACATCAGACAGCTTTAGGTTTGACAGGCGGTTCAGTACCAGCCCGAACGTTCCCTCGTCCTCCACGTGGCTGCAAATCAAAACCACCGTGCGTTCAAAATTAGGGTCGCCCAGGTATGGCTCCGATATCAGAATGCTGCCGTTCTGTGGTTTATTTTCGCTTTCTTCCTCCATTATAATCCAGGGTTTAATTGCTTTACCTTACGTAAACTTCTGACCTCGCAGGCCCGGTAATCGCTGTTTATACCTTCTTACGAAAACAACACATTAGGGTACAATCCTGTTATGCGCCGAAGCCTTGCAAAAACAGCTACAGGCAGTCTAACGCCTGTCAACACAGAGAAATAAGTCTTCTAATTTTATAAAATATTTTTAAATTATTGCAATATTAATTAAAATTTAACCTACAGCCGATTATTTTATAATTTTGGGCAAATCATTGCTTATGCCATGGCGCTACAACACGACATTGCCTCTATCCGGAAGAACTACTCCCGGCAGGCGCTTTCAGAAGAATCCGTTTCACAAGACCCCTTAGACCAGTTTAAGGTATGGCTGAACGAGGCCATCCTCTCGGAGGTGCTGGAACCGACGGCACTGGTATTGTCCACCGTGTCCGCTGACGGTCACCCTTCTGCAAGGGTTGTGCTTCTGAAAGAGGTTTCTTCTGATGGCTTCGTGTTCTTCACCAACTACGACAGCCGCAAAGGGCATCAATTGGCCGAACGACCACTGGGTGCCATGACCTTTTTCTGGGCAGAATTGGAGCGCCAGGTACGAGTTGAAGGAGCAATAGAGAAAGTGTCGGCGGAGGTGTCGGATGCCTACTTCCACAGCCGTCCGCGTGGCAGCCAGATTGGGGCATGGGCCTCGCCGCAAAGCCAGGAGATACAAAGCCGCCAGGAACTAGAACAGGCAGAGGCGAAGTACGAGCAGGATTTTGCCGCTTTGGATGTGGTGCCCCGTCCGCAACATTGGGGTGGCTATGTGCTGAAGCCGGAACGAATCGAGTTCTGGCAGGGTCGTCCCAACCGCCTGCACGACCGCATCGTGTTTGAAAGGGCAGATAGCCAATGGACCCGCAAACGACTGGCTCCCTGATCGGCTATACCTTGAGCGCTATACCTATACTTGCTTCGTTTATAGCTTTAAGTATGCTTATATCTATACCTGGTTCACCTAGCGCTTTAATCACGCCTATACCTGGAGGTGTTAAGACCTGGTGCATTACTCATTATTCATTAACCATTACTCATTACCTATACCTGTAAGCATTCCTGATGGCCGAAATATTACCGATTAAAGCCTGGCGTTACAAAGAAGAGCTTAGCCAGTCGATTGAAGAACTGACCTCTCCCCTTTTTGATGTGGTGTCGGCAAAGCAGCGGGAGGCGCTGTACCAGAACCCGATCAACAGCATCCACCTCTCCGTGCCACGCGGCGAAAAACCAGCTGACACGGCGGCAGATCTGTTGCAGGAATGGAAAGCGGCCGGCACGCTTGTACAGGATCCGCTTCCCGGTATTTATGTGTATTATCAATACTTCAGGCTGCCCGGTAGCGACCGCGAGTACTGCCGTAAAGGCTTCATCTGTCACATCAAAGCCTACGATTGGAATGAAGGTGTCCTGCTGCGACACGAAAACACGATTCCGAGCGCGGTGAACGATCGCATCGACTTGCTAGACAAAACGCTCCTGAACACCAGTGCCACCCACGGCCTCTACACCGATCCTGAGTTTGTGCTGGAGCGCTACATGGATGAGAGCATTCAGTCGCCTCTTTATGTGACCGAGGATTATCAGGGCGTACGTGACGTGCTTTCCGTGATCCACGACCACGATGTGATCAGGCACTTTCTAGAGGTACTCGAATCAAGACAGGTGCTGTTGGCGGACGGGCACCACCGCTACGAAGGTTCGCTGGAGTACCGCAAGAAGCGCATGGTCGCTAATCCAAACCACACCGGTGAGGAGGCTTACAACTACCACCTGATGTACTTGACCAACACCGAGGCCGACGACCTGCGCATTCTGCCAACGCACCGCGTGCTGGAGAAAATTGACCTGAGCGACGAGGAGTTTCTGGAGCGCTTGCGGGAATACTTTGTGGTGACGCCTAAGGAAGATGCCTACGAACTGAATGAGGTGATTGTGGGCAAGAATTGGGCTTTCGGGCTCTACCTGTCAGGCAACGCCTACAAGCTGCGCCTGAAGCCGGAAGCACATTCTTTAATCGACTGGGCAGTGCCACAGGAAGTGAAGGACCTCGACCTGACCGTGATGCACTATTTCATTTTTGAGAAGGTGTTAGGTATAGACCGCGAGGCACAGCGCGATTACCCCGGCCTTAGTTATGTACGCAACTTCACTGCCTGCGTCAGCCAGGTAGACTCTGGCAAAGCCCGTCTGGCACTGATCACAAACGATGTGTCGATGGAACAGGTGAAGAAGGTATGCCATAGCGGGGCCATCATGCCACAGAAATCTACTTTCTTTTATCCTAAAACAATCTGCGGATTCTTATTCAGTTCAATCAAAGAAAATGAATTTATCTCGTCCGATACTGCTTGCCTCTAACTCGCCGCGCCGCAAAGAGCTCTTGGCAGGCCTTGGCATCCAATTTGAGGTGCGGGTAAAAGAAGTGCACGAGGATTTTCCGGAGCACTTGCAGCGCGAAGAGGTAGCCGAGTTTCTGGCCTCACACAAAGCCGATGCCTATACCGCCGATCTGCAAAACGAGGTGCTGATCACAGCCGATACGATCGTCTGCCTGGGTGAGCGCATTCTCAACAAACCCGCCGATGCTGCGGAAGCCTTTGCCATGTTGCGCGCTTTGTCCGGTACCCATCACGAGGTGATTACCGGCGTTTGCATCCTGACCAGGGAGTCGAAGACCGTTTTCCACGATGTGACCAAGGTATACTTTAAGGAACTGACTGACGAAGAGATCCACTATTACATCGCTCACTACCAACCCTTCGACAAAGCAGGCGCCTATGGTATACAGGAGTGGATCGGTAAGATTGGGATCGAAAAGATCGAGGGTTCCTATTTTAATGTGGTCGGCCTGCCCGTACAGAAACTTTACACTCACCTCCGGGATCTTCAGGTGATTGGCCTTTAATTTACTGTAAAAAAGAACTGGATAATTTTAGCCAAAGGCTAACTGGATGATCATACAACTTTTAAACATCAACTGCTTACCGCAAGGTTTGCCAAGACCCTTTCTTTGAATAATTTCCTCCCGCGCGGCTAAATCGCACTACTTTGCTGTGTTGTAGGTATAGCCCCAGCTAATTTTCTTCACCGGGCACGGAACGATATTTTCCATTTACAGCTTTATCTTTTTCGTACCGCTTTTGCAGACTAATCTGAGCAAAATCGGCATTTTCAAAAATCAGCACATTCCATAAATGTCATTAACCAAACTATACCTGGCCAAAGGGAAAGAACACTCCCTGAAACGCTTTCACCCATGGGTTTTCTCTGGCGCTATTAAAAGAATTGAAGGATCGGAGCCTGAAGAAGGCGACACTGTGGAGGTTTACTCCAACCAGCGTGAGTTTCTGGGCATGGGCCATTGGGCACCGGGCTCTATTGCGGTGCGCGTGTTCTCTTTTGAGCAAGTGGAGCCGGACTATACTTTCTGGAAACGCAAGGTGCAGCAAGCCTACGACTACCGCAAGCGGTTGGGCCTGATCGATAATCCACATACTGACGTTTACCGCCTGGTGTACGCCGAGGGTGATGGCGTGCCCGGCCTGATTGTGGACATCTACAAAGACACAGCTGTGATCCAGACGCATTCTGTGGGCATGTATTCGGTTCGCGAGCACATTGCCAAAGCACTGCAGGAAATCTACGGTACAAAACTGAAAGCGGTGTACGACAAAAGCGCGGAGTCACTCCCGGCAAAGATGCCGGTACAGGCCCAGAATGGCTATCTCTTCGGCGAGTCGAGCGGTGGCGTGGTGGTGACCGAGAACGAGCACCAGTTTTTTGTGGACTGGGAAAGCGGCCAGAAGACGGGCTTCTTTATAGACCAGCGCGAAAACCGCGAATTGCTGGCCCGCTATGTGAAAGACAAATCGGTGCTGAACACGTTTTGCTATACCGGAGGTTTCTCGGTATACGCCCTCAACGCCGGAGCCAAAGAAGTACACTCAGTGGACGTGTCGAAAAAGGCGATCGAACTAACGATCAAAAACGGCGAACTGAGTCAGGCACCTGAGCGCCACGAAGCCTTTGCAATAGATACTTTTGATTTCCTGAAAGGCAAAGAAGACCGTTATGATGTGATCGTGCTAGACCCGCCTGCCTTCGCCAAAAGCCAGAAAGTGCGCCACAATGCCGTGATGGGCTACAAGCGCCTGAATGCCGAGGCCATGAAGCGCATCAAGCCAGGCGGCATACTCTTCACGTTCTCCTGCTCACAAGTGGTAGACAAGTACCTGTTCAACAACACGGTGATGGCAGCTGCCATTGAGGCCGGTCGCAACATCAAGATCATGCACCACCTCACTCAGCCTGCAGATCACCCCATTTCCATCTTCCACCCCGAAGGCGAGTACTTGAAAGGGCTGGTGTTGATGGTGGAATAGGTTTGCTAGTTAAAAGTTTAGAGTTATGAGTTAAGAAGGTATGTGATCGCTAATCGCTCTTAACGCATAACTCTAAACTTTCAGCTAATTTATCTGGCAATTCCATTCGGATCCGCCATTCTTTCGGATAATAATTATTTAGTCGATTGCCGACTTGTTTGGCCCAGCCGAGGGACTGGTTTTCGAACTGAAGTAGGATCCAGTCGTTGCTGTTGCCGCTGATGCCGATGTCTTCTTTGCGGAGGTAGCGCAACGCCGATTCTAGGTCAAGATCTTCGGTGCGGAAAGCTTCTTGGTTGAGGTACTGCGAGAGCGCCAGTGCTTGCAGTGGTTTCAGTTTTTTGCCATTCACTTCGGCTATCTCAGTGCCAGCGTAGATCACGTGCATGTTCTGGTAGAGTTCATCCACTTCCTCGAACAGATTCTCAGGTATAGCCGAAATCACCTCCCCATACTGCACCCAGGCAAAACGCTCCGGCTCCAACAACCAGTCGTTTACCAGAGCCTTTTCCTTCTTACCGGCGTGCGTCAGCTTATATTTTTTCTTTTTAGAGGATCGCTGCGGTGCTTCATACTCCCCCGCCTTTCGGATAACGGATAAAAAGAAACCCTCCCCCCGTACCTGATGCGGATAGAAACGATAGCCAGACACCCCATCGAGAGAAGTAGCCTCTACTCCCCAGGCCGGATCCAGTTTAAGGGAGAGCGGCTGAGCGTTTTCCTGTTGGGCCAGCCAGGCAATGTTCTGTTCATTTTCAGCCAAATTCCAGGTACAGGTACTATAGATAAGTAGTCCGCCTGGTCGCAGGGCATTCCACACGTCCATTAAGATACGCTGCTGGCGTTGGGCGCAGAGGTTCACATTTTCGTCTGACCATTCGTTCATGGCCTGTGGGTCTTTGCGGAACATACCTTCACCGCTGCAGGGTGCGTCTACCACCATCACATCAAAAAACTCGGGTAGCCGGTTAAAATCACGCGGGTCGTTGTTGGTCACTACTACATTGCCGCTCCCCCACTTGGTCCCGTTCTCAGCCAGAATGCCGGCGCGGCTACGGATCACTTCGTTGGCAACTAACAGGCTGTCGGGTGAGATCAGGCTGGCAATGTGGGTGGACTTGCCGCCGGGCGCGCCGCAAAGGTCGAGTATCCGGAGGGATTGGCTGAGGTCGAGGTGTTGACGCAGGGCCTGCTCTAAAAACATGGAACTGGCCTCTTGCACGTAGTAAGCCCCTGCGTGAAGACGTGGATCGAGCGTAAATTGCGGACGCTCCGGCAGGTAATAGCCGGTTTCAGTCCAGGGCACGCGCGGCAGGTTTGGTTGGCCTGGCAGCTTGCTTTTGTTCAGGCGTATGCTAATTGGCGCAGGTTTTTGCAGTGCTTGCTCGAAACGGATGTAGTCCGCACCCAGCTGCCCCCTCATGCGCTGGACAAATGATTGTGGTAATTCCATACCCAAAGGTACGGCAATTTGACCTTTTCGGGAAAAGGTTGGCTTTACTTGTTACCTAAAAATTGCTCAGCGGCCATTGCCAAATATTCCTGTACGATCGGAATGTCGGCTTGGCACCAGTTATAACTAGTCATGTCATGCGGCTGAACCCAATGGTAAGACCGGTGTTCTGCCAACCTGATGGCGCCGCTGTTATATTGGCACAAATAAGGTATCAGCTCGATGGTTTTGTCACCGTATGTTTGGAGAACGGGTGTCAGGCGCTGCAGCGGGGTGATGCTAAGGTTCAGTTCTTCCTGTATTTCCCGCACCAGGCAGGCTTCTTCTGTTTCTCCCTCTTCTATTTTCCCGCCCGGAAATTCCCACAGCATAGCTTGCGGCATGGTTTCGCTGCGCTGGGTGATGAGCACACGACCGTACTGTTCAATAAGGGCACAAGTTACTTTAGTAATCATACCTTAAGTTACTCAAATAGAACGAAGTTATACTTTTATCTCGATATTTTTTTGCTTAAAAACGATTCGACCCAGTAGAAGATCATACCTGTTACCAGACACACCGTTAAATTAAGGGCAATATTAGAGTCATCTACCACCAGGCCAAAGTAAAGCACCTGCACCAGGAATATATGGTAAGACGCCTTCCCAACCGTGGCCATACCTTTGAGAACCGGAACATTTGATTGCTGCGGGAAAGCCAGTATACCCCAATAGCAGAGCAAAGTGGCAAAAGGGAACGTGAGGAACAGTTGCGCTTGCCACTCCGGCCGGATGTAAGGCAGCCTGACTTGCTGGTAAATATGGAAGTACAGGTATACGCCACTGGCAAGACCGGCGAGCAGCAAGAGCCAGCCATACCTGCTGTTTGATGCTGTGATCAAGCGGGAAAGCCACAGGCCCAAGGCAATGGCTGAAAAGTAACGGAACAAGGCGGCATCGTAGAGATAACGGTCCTGATTGAAATAGCTGATCTGGAACGCTAGCGCCTGAAAGGCGATTTCGAGGAGTACCAGCACCAGCGTAGTAAGTATTGGCCAGCGATGGAAGGTATAACCAATCAGCGGAAGCGCGAGCAGGGACTGAAGTAAAAGTGTGATAAAGTAATTTCCCTTGCCTGAAACAGGCAGCACCCCGATCAGGTTTTTCCAATCTAAGGTATAGACCTCCCTTCCGTATACCTGTTCCCAAACAAAACCCAGTACCAGAGCGATGGCATAGATTAGAAGGAGCGGGAAAATAATGCGCAGCGCCTTCTTCTGGAAGTAGTGTCGGGTATAGAGCTGCTTGAAGTGCAGGGTTTTGCTGCCGTAGGACATGCCTAGGTTCAGGCCCATCAGCACCATAAAAACCGGAACAGCCTGCCAGATGTGGTAAATCGCGTAACTATCCACCAACTGCCCACGCGAAAGCGAGTGCAGTAGTAGCACGGCCACAATAGCCAGTCCCTTTAATATATCAATTTGCTGGAAGTGCTGTTTCATGTGTCAGGCCCAGCCGTTGGGTCAGGGCTTTAAACGCGAAAGGCACACCACCGGGTATGCCTTTCGCGTCTTTGGTCGCTTAGCCTACGTAAGCTTTTCCTTCAATATTTCGAATTCCACTGCCGGTGCGATGCGCTCGTACAGGATCAGATATACCGCCTTTGTGATTGGCATGTTCACCTTCAGCTTTTTGTTGAGCTCGTAAATGCTTTGCACGGCGTAGTATCCTTCCGCCACCATGTTCATCTCGATCTGGGCCGATTTCACGGTATAGCCATGGCCGATCATGTTACCGAATGTACGGTTGCGGCTGAACTGCGAGTAAGCTGTCACCAGCAAGTCACCGAGGTAGGCCGACCCGCTCAGGTCGCGGTGGATCGGCATAACGGCATGCAGAAAGCGCTCGATCTCCTGCATGGCGTTCGATACCAGAACTGCCTGGAAGTTGTCGCCGTAGTTCAGGCCTCGGGCTATACCGCAGGCCAACGCAATGATGTTCTTGATCACAGCGCAGTATTCAACCCCGTCCAGGTCCTCAAGCGGATTGGCTTTGACGTAGCGGTTGCGAAGCAGTTCGCAGAAGCGTTCTGCCGTAGGCAAATCGTAGGAGCCAATGGTCAGGTACGACTGTTTTTCCATGGCTACTTCCTCAGCATGGCAAGGGCCGGCAACCACCAGTTGGTGACTGTTCGGGACACCGTACTGCTGACCCAGGTAATCCGTGATCAGGATGTTCTGCTTCGGGATCATGCCCTTGATGGCAGAAATCAGCACTTTGTCCTTCAGGGCGTTCTGTTCCAGTCCGCTCAGAGCCGATTGGATAAAAGCAGCCGGGACTGCCAATATCACCCAGTCCGCCACGGCTACGACATTGCGCAGGTCCGTTGAGGGCTTTACGTAGTTCAGGTCATAGGTCACGCCACTCAGGTAGCGCGGATTGTGGCGGTAATTGATCAGGTGCTGCACGTCGTTTTCGTTGCGCATCCACCAGTGTACCTGTGATTTGTTCTCTGAGAGTATCTTCACCAGAGCCGAAGCCCAGCTTCCCCCTCCTATTACAGCAATTTTTTCCAAATCGGATGTTTATTTTTCTTCACCATTCGCATCAGCCAAAGCTGATTTGTTCAGTGATTTCTCGTCCTTCACAGCCACTTTGGCACCGTCCTTCAGCGTTTTCGATACAGCTCTGAACGGACCGGAAACTACCTTCTGGCCTTCCTCCAGACCGCTCAGGATCTCGATGTTGTCGAAGTCGCTGATGCCTGTTTTTACCTTCACCGATTTAACGGTATTGTTAGCATCGTGTACGAACACTACTTCTTCTACCGGACCTGCAGGGGCTACAGGAGCTTCCTCCGCGTTCTTATCAGCTTCTTTCTCCTCAGCATTTTCGCCCGTTGCCTTGGCTGGCTTGTTCGAACGAGTCGTCACTGCCGACAAAGGTACAGATAAAACATTGTTTTTGCGCTCTGTGATGATATCTACCGAGGCGGTCATACCCGGGCGGAAAGGACGTGCATTCTTATCGGCCAGGTGGCTGTAGGAGTCGTTGAGCAAACGGATGCGCACCTCAAACTCGGTTACAGCCTCCAAAGAAGCAGCGTCTTTTGCCGTATTGGCGATAGACGTCACGATGCCTTTGAACTTCTCGTCGCGGCTGGTATAGGAGTCCACTTCTACAATTACCGAGTCACCCATACCTACCCGGATGATGTCGTTCTCGTTCACGTTCACGCGCACCTCCATGTTGTTGAGGTTGGCAATGCGCATAATTTCGGTACCAGCCATTTGCGATGTACCTACCACACGCTCGCCACGCTCTACATTAAGTTTTGACACGGTGCCACTTACAGGTGCATAGATAGTGGTTTTGTTCAGGTTCTCGCGGGCGTCATTCAGAGAGGCCTGCGCATTCTGAATGCCGAACTCAGCTGCACGCACGCTTTGCGCCAAAGACTCAATCTCCTGCTTACCGGCTTCGTACTGCGCTTTGATCTGCTGAAACTCAGCCTCAGAGATTACCTTCTGATCGAAAAGGCTCTTGTTACGCTTAAAGTTCTGCTCTACCTGCGCAAAATTAGCACGCGATTGTGCCAAACGCGCCTTCGACTGTGACAGGTTGGCACGGGCCTGGTTTACACCAGCCGTCTGCATGTCTACCAATGACTTGTAGTTATCAGGGCGAATGCGCACCAACAACTGTCCTTTTACAACAGAGTCGCCTTCCTGCACGGTCAGCTCGATGATCTCACCAGACACGTCCGGGCTGATCTTTACTTCTGTCTCAGGCTGTACCTTTCCAGAGGCACTTACCTTTTCAACGATCTCGGTACGTTTGACTTCTGACAATACAACTTCTGTTCCTTCTTCTTTACCGATCCAGCCAGCCTTTTTAGCTCCCAGCGCCAGTATCAGAATCAGAACCAGTCCGCCTATCAGGGTGTAGATAAGCTTATTCGATTTTTTTGCAGCCATAATTTTATGTTAGAAAGAAAGGTCTTTGCCCTGGTAGAAGTCCAGAACTTTTAGTTTAAAGGTATAGTCGTATTTTGCCTGTATCAAACTAGACTGGGCAGAGCGGTAAGTGTTCGCTACCACATTGAAATCTACGGTGTTGATCACACCACCCTGAAGTCTTAGTTCAGCATTGCGGAAGTTCTTTTCAGAGGCGTTCACCTGCTGGCGGGCCGACGCATAACGTCGCTGCGCGGCAACAGCATCTACATAAGCCTGCTCGATGGTCTGGCGCAGGTTGTTTTTAGCAATGTCGGCATTCAGCTGCGCATTTTGCTGTTGCAGCTTCGCGCGCTGCACGTTGGTGCGTACCTGGAAACCGTTCAAGATAGGCACTTGGAGCGACAAGCCTACCTGTGTGTTCAGGTTGTCGTCCCACTGACGGAACATGCCGTAATATTCGTCAATGCGCCGTGTCTCCACATTGTCAAACCAAAGGGTTTGAGTTGCGGGGCCATCTTTGCTGCTGTATACAACTTGTGGAAATCGACCCACGACCACCTGTTCCACATCGATAAGTCTTCGGCTAGTGCTAGCATAACGGCTACCTGCACCAGCGAACAGGCTCAGGCGGGGATAATAAGCTCCCTTGGCAACACTCAAACCTGTTTCAGCACTTCGCAGTCGTAAATCCGCAGCCTTTATCGCTGGCAATGTTTGCAAAGCCACGTCGTATACCTGACTTCCGTCCACAATCACCGGATTTTCTTCGGGATCTGGTATATTAGGTATCTCCACCTGAAACTCCTCAGTTGTCGGGATGTTTAGCAACTGCATCAGGGTCAACCTGGATATATCGCGCTGGTTCTGCGCTGTGATATAGTTTAGGTCATCTGTCGCGAGCTGCGACTCCAGATCCAATACCGCGTTTTCAGCTACGCTGCCTGCCTTGAAAAGCGCCTGAGTACGTCTCAATTGCTCATTGGTCAGGTTGCGCTGCGATTCTGAAACAGCCATTTGCTCGTTGGCAAACAGGATGTTCAGATAAGCCGTTACGATCTGGATGGTGACATCATTTTGTGCAGAGAGAAATTCCTGCTCGCTTGCCTCCAGGCTCAATTCGTTTTGCTTGATCTGGTTAACCTGTTGAAAACCTGCAAACAAAGGCAACGACGCATTGATCGAAACATTGGAAGTCCGTGCGTTTTGTGTTTGCAGGTTAAAGCTTACCGGGTCCTGGAACGAACCTGTGTTAAAGCTGTAATTGCCGTTGGCATTGATGCTCGGTAGTCTGGCCGCCTTCGACTGATTAAGGTCAGCTCTGGTTAAATCGCGGTTCAGGCTGCTTTGGCGCACGTTCAGGTTGTTCGCTTTAGCATACTCAACGGCTTCCTGCAACGACCAGATGCCATCGCCGCCAGCACCCTGTTGCTGCGCCATCGCGGAGCCAAAACCGCCCACAGTGAGGCCAAGAGCCAGTAAAAGCACTTTGTTTGACATTTTTTTCATAGTGTATCTTCTTCTTAAAGATCGATGTTTGGAATGTAAATCACGTGCTTCACCCAGCTCAACTGCTTCAGGTACTCCAACGTGATGGGCTTGATGCCGGAATCCATCTCAATGAACTGGCGGGCCATTTCGTTTTTGCCCTTGCGGGACACGTTCATGGTGGCAATGTTGCAGTCATCGTGCGCGATGACGGTGGCGATAAAAGCGATACTGCCCTTCACGTCGTCTGCGTCAATGATGAGGGTGTGCAGGTTGGCAGAAAAGCTGGCCGTAAAACCGTCTACCTCCACAATATTAATCACTCCGCCTCCGCGGCTCTGTCCGATCACCTCTACCTGGCGGTCACCTGCCTTCAGGTTTAGCTTGATCGTGTTGGGGTGCATAGTAGAAGCGTTTCCAACCGAGCGGAAGGTATACTTCAGGCCTCGCTCTTTGGCATGATCGAAAGCCTCTTTGATGCGTTTGTCATCTGTTTTGAAGTCCAGTAGACCCGCTATGATGGCACGATCGGAGCCATGGCCCTCGTAAGTTTGTGCAAAGGAATTATAAAAGGTGATGATGGCTTCTTCGGGAGCAGCCCCTAACACGCGGATGGCAGCGCGCGCAATGCGCACAACGCCAGCGGTATGCGAGCTGGAAGGACCGATCATGATAGGGCCGATCATATCAAAAACACTGCTTTTTTCTGCCATGGAGCTGGAGCGGGTAAATATCGTAAAACCCAAATTTAACAAATTAGGCTAATGATAACATTTTTTCACTGTTATATTCTTTGGATTTCTACCAACAGTCGAATTTACTCTATCAATATAGTCAATAGAACCATTAACCACCAGCCACATCAGCTTGAATTTGACGCTGCCCGTACACAGGATGTGCTTTTTGTATAAAAGGTTGCCTGCAAGATTTGGATTTATTTCAACTCCAGCGTGTTTTAAAGATAGCGTGCGATAAATATGAGCATGCAGCCGAATTCTGTGCGATTGTTTTACTTTATTTGTGGAAGAATGGCGATTCACCAACCCCCATCTGCATACCATGGAGCAACAACCTTTTAAGCCGGAAGTGCTGGAGCAGCTCAGAAGACTGGAAGCTAAGTACGTGCCGCTCGGCCAGGACCTGGCTGCCTATCTGGAAGGACTTTACTATACGGATTACCTCAACTACTGGGATTACATCCACCTCGATACCCTGTTGAGTCTGCAGAATCCACGCACTTCTATTCCTGATGAAAAGATCTTCATTATGTATCACCAGATCACGGAGCTCTATTTCAAGCTGTGTCTGGAAGAGTACAGGCAAATTGGTGAAGACAAGCAGCTTACAGGTGATGTACTCTTGAAACGCTTGAAGCGAATCAACCGCTATTTCGAAAACCTGATCGACTCCTTTGATGTGATGGTAGACGGCATGGATCCGAAGCAGTTCCTGCAGTTCCGGATGGCGCTCATGCCGGCCAGTGGTTTCCAGTCGGTGCAGTACCGCATGATCGAGATCGCCTCTACGGAATTGCGCAACCTGACTGATAAAGAGAAACGCAAGGCGCTAGGGTTGCAGAGCACACACGAAGAACTGATGGGCTGCATCTACTGGAAGGAAGGCGCTACCGAAGTTTCGTCTGGCGCTAAAACACTTACATTGATCCGATTTGAGGAAAAGTACACTGTTCAGTTGATACAGTTTGCAAAGCAGTACGAGCATATGAACGTTTGGTCCGCCTACAAGCGTTTGTCTGAGGAGGAACAGCAAAATCCCCGGTTGATCCGTCAATTGCGTGAACTGGACAGCAACGTGAACGTGAACTGGCCACTGATGCACTATAAATCGGCCGTGCGCTATTTACAGCGCGATCCGGAAGTGATCGCTGCTACTGGTGGCACCAACTGGCAAAAATACCTGCCTCCTAAATTCCAGAAGCGCATCTTCTACCCAGAACTTTGGAACGAAGAAGAACTGAACAACTGGGGTAAAGGCTGGGTTGAGAAAGTGCTGAACGGAGAGATTTAGAAGTTAGTGATTGAGTGAGTTAGTGAACGAGTGATTTTAAGAGTGGTTATACCTTGCATGCTTTGATGGATGATTATCTCTTTCTTAGAGCTTTTCGCAAACGTTGAGTGTCAATAATTATCAAGATATAAATGAATCACTCACTCAACCACTTAATCAAATAAAACAATAAATCACTCATTCACTAACACACTCAATCACTCAATAAAAACTTTAAGGATAAATACCTTACAAACTGTAAATGAAGAAGAAAGAAGTTGAAGTTGTGTTGTCGCCTGAGGTGGCGTACAACGACGAATTGTTGGAGCGTGAGCTCATTTTAAGTGCTGGTCTCAAAGCAGAGCAGGTAAAGCACATCCACCGCATCAAGCGCTCCATCGATGCGCGCGGTCGTCAGGTGTTGCTCCGTGTAAGAGCTGACTTATACCTGGACACCCCTCCTGCTGAGATTATATCAGCTAAGTATATTTACTCCGATGTCGGTAATGCCAGGAAAGTGATCATTGTCGGGGCCGGTCCTGCCGGGCTGTTTGCGGCATTGCGCTGTATAGAACTTGGTTTGAAGCCAATAGTGCTTGAGCGTGGCAAAGATGTGCGCTCCCGCCGTCGTGACCTGGCTGCCATCAACAAAGAGCACATCGTGAATCCGGACTCGAACTACTGTTTTGGGGAGGGCGGTGCCGGTACTTATTCAGATGGCAAGCTCTATACCCGTTCTAAAAAACGCGGCGATCTGCAACGCATTTTCGAAATTTTTGTGCAGCATGGCGCTACCCGCGACATCCTGTTCGACGCCCATCCGCATATCGGCACAAACAAACTGCCCCGCATCATTTCTGCCATCCGCGAAAGCATCGAAGCTGCAGGTGGCGAGGTGCTGTTCGACAAGCGCGTGACTGACTTTATACTGGAGCAGGACGATATGAAGGGTGTCGTGACGCAGGATGGCCAGGAATACCTAGGCGAGGCCGTCATCCTGGCTACTGGCCACAGCGCGCGCGATATCTTTGAATTGCTGCACCACAAAGGCATTACCATCGAAGCAAAGCCTTTTGCGATGGGCGTTCGCGTAGAGCATCAGCAAAAACTGATCGACAGCATCCAGTACAAGTGTGAAGACCGCGGTTGCTGGTTGCCAGCCTCTTCTTATGCGCTGGTACACCAGACGGTTTATGACAACAAACAGCGCGGCATTTTCTCCTTCTGCATGTGCCCCGGTGGGTTCATCGTGCCATCGGCTACAGCGCCCGGCGAAGTGGTAGTGAATGGCATGTCGCCCAGTCGCCGTGACTCTAAATTTGCCAACTCAGGTATAGTGGTGGCCATTGAACTCGAAGACATGGAGTTGGATAAGTATGGCCCGCTGGCAGGCCTGCGCATGCAGGAAGCCCTTGAACGAAAAGCCTGCGAAATGGCCGGAGGGACGCAGAAAGCCCCTGCCCAGCTCCTCCTCGACTTCACACTTCAGAAAACTGGTGGCGCCTTACTGGAAACTTCCTACCAACCCGGCCTCACGCCAGTGGATATGAACCAGTTGTTCTCGCCCGAGATGGCCTATCGTCTTCGCGAAGGTTTCAAGGCATTTGGTAACAAAATGCGCGGTTACCTAAGCAACAATGCCCAGATCGTCGGGGTAGAAAGCCGTACCTCCTCCCCTGTGCGCATTCCCCGCGACCGGGAAACGTTGGAACATGTGCAGATCAAGAACTTATACCCGTGCGCAGAAGGCGCCGGCTATGCGGGCGGTATCGCGTCGGCGGCAATGGATGGGGAGCGCTGCGCAGAGAGAATTGCGGCTAAAGTGCTGCAACAGGTATAGCGTGCAGTATTGCATCTGGTTTATACCTTATTGCGCTGTAACGTTTCAGGTCTCATTGCGGTTAAATAGAGGGATCAACAAAAGCTGAACTATGAAAAAGACACTTGTATTGGGTGCTACCGATAATCCATCCCGCTTTGCCTACAAGGCCATTCACCGGCTGCAGCAGCACGGCCACGAAGTGGTGCCGGTGGGCATTCGCAAAGGAGAAGTCGGCGGACAGCCCATCATCACCGATAAAGAACAGAAAATAGAAGGGATTGATACGGTCACGCTTTATGTGGGACCGCAAAACCAGCCGAGCTGGTATGACTATATCCTCACATTAAGGCCTAAGCGCATCATTTTCAATCCGGGTACAGAGAACCGTGAACTGGAGCAAATGGCTGAGGATGCAGGTATAGAAACCATGCACCACTGCACGCTCGTTATGCTGGCCTCCAGTACTTATTAATTTTTCCGGTATTTTTAATCGGAAGCTGTAACCTCTGCAGAAGGTGGGCGTATAATCCAATATAATCAAAGTTTGCAGATGGCATTTGTTGTCTATGCGAATTTTAGAAAAAGGGATCTTTCAAGAGATCCCTTTTTTGTTTTTATGCCTCCCGCCGCAGCACTTCCAATGGCGGCCTGTTCAAAACACCCCGGCTGTTGAGTAGGCCTACCACCACCGTCAGCAAAGTCACGAGCACAAAGATGATGAGCAATGGCCAGAGTACTGGTACGAATTCCATCTCGAAGCTAAATACTGCCAAGGCCCAGGCGGCGCCAAAAGCGATCACACAGCCCACCGCGGCGGCCAGGATGCCTAGCATCAGGTACTCCATCAGCGTTATACCTAATATTTGTTTCTTGTTAGAGCCCAGTGTTCGTAGCAGCACACTCTCCTGCACCCGCTGAAATTTGCTGACATTGACAGAGCCCACCAGCACCAGCAAACCCGTGAATATGCTGAAGAGCGCCATAAACTGAATCACAAAAGAGATCTGGCTCACCACTTCCTCCAGCGTACGAAGGATTAGGTCGAGCCCGATGGCCGATACGTTCGGGAAGGTTTCGACCATGCGGCGCTGGAACTGCGCTGCCTGCTGCTCGTTGTCGCTACGCGTCATCAGTACATGGAACTGTGGTGCCTCTTCCAGCACACCTTCCGGGAAAAGCACCTGAAAGTTGGTCTGCACCCGGTTCCAATCCACACGGCGCAGATGCGCCACACGTGCAGGTATAGTCGCACCTTGCACATTGTACACCAGCGAGTCTCCTACCTTTACTTTGATACGCTCTGCATACCCTTCTTCCAGCGATACAGGTACCCTGTCAGCGCCCTTGTACTGCCCCTCGCTCCATTCTCCTGCTTCCGTTTTCTCCGAATCACTTAAATGGTCGCGGTACGTTACCCGGTATTCACGCGTGAAATTTCGTGGCCTGATCTCCAGCGTCGTGTCTTTGCGCACATCGGCCAGCGTCAGGTTGTTGATCTGCTCCAGCCTGACGGTCACGATCGGGTCAAAGTACAGGATCGGCAGTCCCTCCGCTTTGGTCAGGTCGGCTACTTGTTCCCGCTGGCTGTTCTGGATATCGAAAAGCACCAGGTTGGGCTGGTTCTCGGTGCCAGAAAGGGACACCTCGCTCAGCAAAGTGCGCTGTACCATGAAAAGTGTACCAATCAGCGCCGTGCCCAAACCAATTGACACCATCAGCAACAGGGTCTGATTGTTGGGTCGGTAGAGGTTTGCCAGTCCCTGCCGCCATACGTAACCCCAGTGTGCCGGGAAGAAACGTTTGACGGTCCAGGAAAGCCCTTTGGCGAGTAGTGCGAGCACCAGGAAGGCCGCGATAACGCCACCCGTAAAGTAGAGCGCCTGCCACCAGGTACCCAGTTGCCAGCGCGAGAAGACCACGATAAAGCCTAAGAGCAAACCGTATACCGCCCACCGCAGCGGATCCTTCTGGTTCGTCAGGTGCTCAACGGTGGCGCGCAGCGTAATCAGTGGCGATACTTGCCGGATGCTCAATAAAGGTAGTAGTGCAAACAAAACCGATACGATCACCCCTAGCAGCACGCCCTGGGTAGCAGCAGTCACAGAAAAGTACGCATCCACCGAAACGGGCAGGAATGTTTTGAACAACTCCGGTAGAATCAACTGCACCACACTGCCCAGAGCCGCACCGGCTATACCTCCGATCAAGCCCATGCCCATCACCTGAAACAGGTATACCAAAAAGGCCTGCTTGCCGCTCATACCCAGGCAACGCAGTATTCCGATAGTAGCCAGTTTATCGCGCATGTACACGTGTACCGCGCTGGCCACGCCTACGCATCCCAACAGCAAGGCCACAAAGCCCACCAATGCCAGGAAACGGGCTAGCTCGTCGTAAGAACGGCCCATGCTCGCTTTTCGGGTTTCTACGGTGTCGTAGAACATGCCGTACTCCTCAAAGCGTGGGTCCAACTTGTTGGCTAGCGTATCCGGCTGCACAGATTCGTTCAGATCATAGTAATAGTAAAAGGAAACCCGGCTGCCGCGCTGGATCAGTCCGGTCTCGGGTAGGTATTGACGTGGAATGTACACTACGGGGGCTACGGCAGCCGTCATGGCCGTCTGCCCAGGTATACGGTGCAGGGCACCTTCGATGGCAAAGGTTACGGCACCCACCCGGATCGAGTCTCCGATCTGAGCCTCATACTGCAGCATCAGGTTATAGTCTACGAGCGCCCGTTTGCCTTCCCGAAAGCTGAGGCTGGCTTCAACCGGATTGGTCTCGATAGCACCGAAGTAAGGGAAACCGCCTTCCAGCGCCCGTACCTGTACCAGGCGGGTATCGTTACTCTTTACAAAGTAAACCATTGACATCATGCGGTTCTCGTCCGAGCGCTCGCCCAACGTACTCACCGAGTCGATGATGGCTAAGGATAGGGAGTCAGGCTCTTTGTTCATGCCCATCACCAGATCAGCGCCAATCAGGCTTCTAGCTTTTTCGTCGATAGCCAGTTGCAGACTGTCACGGAACGAGTTGATGGCCACCAAAGCGGCTATACCCAGCACGATGGATGAAAGGAACAGCAACAGCCTTCCCCTACTGCGACGCGTATCGCGCCAGGCCATTTTGAGAAGCCAGGGTATGTTCAGCCTGGGTTTATCTGGATTTGGCTTGTTGTTAGACAAGGTATACTTTATGTTTGGTGAAGTAAGTTATTGTTGTACTGCTGTTTATTTCTCAAACAAAAGAATCGTTAGACAATGTGCTTAAGGAGTATCTAACCTGCACTTTATGTAAGCTTTGGCCTCTTTTGTCCTTTGTCAAAAAGTTCTTTTGCCAAGTGCCACTTCAGAAATTGGAGCCCTCCGGTTGCTGAACCCGCTCGGGAGCCCCTGTATCGGAGACTACATGACCGCCCTTGATGCGAATAATGCGTTGTGTCTTCTCAGCCAGTTCGAGGTCGTGGGTGACAAGCACGAGCGTGGTGCCGGCCTCGCGGTTCAGGTCAAACAGCAACTTCTCTACCTTCTCGCCGGTTTCCTCGTCGAGGTTGCCGGTGGGCTCATCAGCAAACAGAATGGTAGGCCGGTTGGAGAAAGCCCTTGCCAGTGAAACCCGCTGCTGTTCCCCACCTGACAATTGTGTCGGGTAGTGGTCATGGCGTTCGGCCAAGCCCACACGGGCCAGCAGGTCCATGGCTTCGCGCTGTACGTTGCGTTCGCCGCGTAGCTCGAGCGGCACCATCACGTTTTCAAGCGCCGTAAGAGTTGGTATAAGCTGAAAGTTTTGAAAGATAAAACCCACATATTGGTTGCGCACCTGCGCCCTAGCGTCTTCGCTCAGATTATCGAGGCGCACACCGTTCAGGATAACGGAGCCGCTACTGGCACGATCAAGTCCGGCGCAAAGTCCCAGTAGCGTGGTTTTACCGCTGCCAGATGGTCCCACAATCGAGCAGGTGTCACCGGCTTGCAGTGTAAAGTTGATGCCTTCGAGCACGGTGAGGTGACGGTCGCCGCTGTTGTAGGTTTTTTTCAGGTTATTGATTTCTAGTATAGTAGACACGTTTTTGTGTTTTTTGAAATGGAACGACAGGTATAGCACAACAGGTATAGGAAAACGCTGAGCTATTCCCGAACCTAATAACTTCTACAGGTCGTTATAGGTTTTAAGATTGATAAAACTAAATTTAGGAAAAAATCAGCTACATGAACAATAAGAGCAAGTATATCTCCCTATTTATAGCCCTCTCCCTTACTTTTTCCAGCTGTGATCAGGCGGGGACTACCGAACAGGTGACAACAGAGCAGCAGGTACAAAACGACACCACCACTCCTGCCGAAGCCCCTAAAAACGAGCGAGTCAAGACAATCGTCTTTTTCGGAAACAGCCTGACGGCCGGGTATGGACTGGAGCCTGACCAGGCGTTCCCTGCCCTACTTCAGGAGCGCATTGATTCGTTGGGTCTCCCTTACAAAGCCGTGAATGCCGGACTAAGTGGTGAAACCTCTGCAGGTGGCAAAAGTCGTATCGACTGGCTCCTGAAACAGCCCATTGACGTGTTTGTGCTGGAACTGGGTGCCAATGACGGTCTGAGAGGTATAGACCCGGCTTCGACCTACGATAACCTCGGTACGATCATCGACAAGGTACGGGAGCAAAATCCGGAGGCAGCCATCATTCTGGCAGGTATGCAGATGCCGCCGAGCATGGGTCAGCGCTATACCCAGGAGTTCCAACAGGTCTTCACGCGATTGGCTGAGGACAAGGATGTGACGCTTATACCTTTCCTGCTGGAAGGTGTGGCAGGCGACCGGGCATTGAACCAGGGCGATGGCATACACCCGACGATTGAGGGGCAGCGCATCCTGGCGGACAATGTGTGGACGGTGCTGGAGCCAATTTTAATTGCGAATAGAGCCTCCTAAACCACTTTTTGAAAAATTTTTAAATTATTTTCAAAGATTTGTAACCAAACACAACCATTGCCACGTATAAAAGCATGGCTAAAAGTTGAAAGTTTAATTAATAATTAATCCTTTCAAAAAATAACAGCGCCGGTCCCTTCATTGGAGCCGGCGCTGTATTTTTTTACATTGGTCTTATACCTGTTAGTCTTCAGCCACTTCCGATTTCATCTTCTCGGCTAGTACGTAGTAAGCACCTATGGTTACCACCTGCGCTGCTTCGGGCAACTTGGCCTTAGGCTTCACTTCCGTAAAACCGCCCTCGGCTACACCTGTCTCCACTTCCTGCATGCGGAACGTGGTGGGGCCTTCCTTCACAAACACGTAGTGCTTGCCCTTGTAGCGCACCACCGACTCTTCAGGCAGTGTGGGCATCTCCTGTTTTCCGGCCAGTATTTGCGCGTTCACATACATGCCTGGCAACAGATTGGCATTTTTCTCATTCTCGAGTTCGGCGTGCACCGTTACCATGCGCGAATCGCCCTCAAAAGCTCTACCCAATGCGAAAATCTCGGCTTCCAGGGGCTCACCGGCCACATTCGGCATGGTAAACAACACCTTCTGTCCTTCTTTCATTTTGCTGAAGTCGCGCTCAAACACATTGAGCTCCAGATGCAAGTGCCGGTTGTTCACGATCTCGAACATTTGTTGGCCTGGTTGTGCGTAAGAGCCCATGTTCACGTCAATCACGCGCACATAGCCGTCAATCGGGGCAGTGATGGCCATGGTGGACGTGATCTGACCTGCTTCTACGCTCTTTGGCGAAACACCCATGGCAGAAAGGTGGGTCGCCAGCGCCTTCATACGGGCGCGCTGTACCTGCACATCCGACTCGGCCTGCTCAAAACGCTTGCGCGAGCCTACCTGCTCCTCGCTGAGGGTGCGCTGGCGTTCGTAGTCCTGCTCGGCAAAACGCAGCTGGTTGCGCGTGGTCAGGTACTCCTCCTGCAGCTTGATCAGCTCCGGGTTCTGGATAGTGGCCAGCACCTTGCCCTTTTTCACGTACTCTCCTTCTTTGACAGGTATGCTGCGCACCACACCGCCCATTAATGGGTTAATGCTGGCCTTGTTTTGTGGTGGCAGTTGAAGCTGTCCGTTAGCTGTAATACGGGCCGACAAAGGCCTGTTTTCGATGGTGCCCAGTTCCAGGTTACCCATTTTTTGCTGTTGTTCCGAAAAGGTGACAACAAACGGCGATGTGCTGGTAGTGGTTTCTGTTGTAGCGGCTTCCGGCTCTTCGGCAGGCGCCTGCTTGGAGCATGAGGCCAGCGCGATAAGTCCGCAAAGGGTGATGATTTTGATTTTATATGCTGTCATGTTATTCGAGTCCTGCAGTGAATTCTAAACTAATGATGGTTTGGTTGTACTCCCGGAGGGCGTTGAGGTAATTGGTGCGTAGCTGGTAAGCCTGGTCCAAGGCCTGCACATACTCCACGTAGTCGATGTCGCCGGTCTGGAAACTGAGTTCGGCCGCCTTGTTCATTTGCTCGGCCTGCCGCAGGGCGCCCTGCTCAAAGAAAGCCAAAGTGTTAGCGTGCTTCTGCAACTCCTGCGCCAGGTTTTGCAACTCTGTCATGAGCTGCTGCTGCTGATAGCGTACCTGGCTTTTCACGGCTTCCTCATTCATTCTGGCCGCCTTGATGCGCGAGCGCTGCGCCCCGAACCAAAGCGGGAGGGCTATGCCTACTTCATAGCCCGTAAAGCGGTCGCCGGAGCCATACACGCGGTTGGGGTTATCACGGGGTGCTTCACCCATAAAGGTTTGGTTGAAGTAACCGACCGTAAAGTCTGGTAGCAGACGCGATTGCTCCACTTGTTTCTGTCTTTCGGCTACCTGTGTGGCACTTTGCAGAAAGGCCAGGTATGGGTTCGATGCCAAGGTAGAACTATCGGCCTGTATGACAATTTCCCGCTTGCTCAGGCGCTCGTCGGTAAAGCGAAGCGGCTCCTCTGCCTGCAATAATTGACGCAATCTTCGCTCGGCTATTTGCTGATCGGCCTGGGCTTGTTGCAGTTCTGTTCTTATACCTAGGCTGCGTGTTTCGGCGGTGGCTTGTTCTAAATAGCCGGTTTCCCCTGTCTTAAAGCGGATGGTAGCGGCTCGGGTAAAACGTCCGTATAGGCTGTCCTGCTGTTGCAACAGCCGCAGGCGTTCGTTCTGGTATTGCAGCGAATACCAGGCCTGCTTCACATCCCGGACAAGTTCACGCTCTACGATCTGCTTTTGGGCCTCGGACTGTTTGATGTTGGCATCGGCTAATCGCGCCTGATTGCGGTAAACGGTCGGAAAGGCGAACTGCTGGGAAGCAGAAATGTACTCGTCCTGATTGATCGTGCTGATCTGCCCACGGCTATAAGAAATATTTGTCTTGGGCAGATCAGTGGCAGCGCCGCGCAGGGCCTGCTCCCGCTCCACACTATAGGCCGCGCTTTTCAGGCCGAGATTATGCTCGCGGGCATAGTTGATACTCTGCTCGAGGTTCAACGGACCCTGCACCGACTGTGCTATACCTTGTCCGGCAAACAGAGTTCCTCCTGCAATGAGAAGCAGCGTGATAAAGTGTACGGGTACTGCTTTGTGATGCACTTGCTCTTCGGTTGGCTTTTCGTTGGAAGAGAAAATATAGTAGAGCACCGGCAATACTACCAGCGTCAGCAAGGTAGATGTAAATAGGCCTCCGATTACGACTGTAGCTAACGGACGCTGCACTTCCGCTCCTTCTGAGCCGGAAAGTGCCATCGGCAGGAAGCCCAGAGCCGCTACAGAAGCCGTCATCAGTACCGGACGAAGACGCACGCTTGTGCCCAGCAGTACACGCTCGTAAACATCCGTCATCCCTTCCCGCTTCAGCTGGTTGAAGTAACCGATCAGTACGATACCGTTCAATACAGCCACACCAAACAGAGCGATAAAGCCAACGCCAGCCGAGATGCTGAAGGGCATATCGCGTAGCCAAAGCGCGAAAATTCCGCCGATGGCTGACAAAGGTATAGCCGTGAAAATGAGCAGGCTTTGCTTGACTGACTTAAAGGCAAAGTATAAGAGCAGTAGGATCAACAAAAGGGCGGCCGGAACGGCAATCGACAGACGCTCCTTGGCATGTACCAGGTTCTCGAACTGTCCGCCATAGGTAATGTAATAGCCAGCCGGAAGCGGTAGTTCACGTTCCAACTTATCTTGAATTTCGGATACAATCGACTCCACGTCGCGCTCGCGCACGTTGAAACCCACCACAATACGGCGACGGCCATCCTCACGCGAAATCTGCATCGGGCCTTCCTCAAAACGGATGTCCGCCACTTGCTGAAGCGGTATCTGTCCACCCGCTGGCAGCGATACAAACAGGTCTTCGATGTCATTCAGGTCGTTACGGGCACCGCCCTCCATGCGTACCACCAGGTCGAAGCGGCGATCGCCTTCGTAGATGGCTCCGGCAGTCTGACCGGCAAATGCAGTACGGAGTACCGCATTTACATCAGCCACCTGCAAACCATACTGCGACATACGCGCTCGGTTGTAGTCTACCACAATCTGCGGCAGACCCGTTACTTCTTCCACATAAATATCCTGCACCCCTTCCACGGGAGCAATCAGTTTGTCTACCTGACCGGCCAGATCGGAAAGCTGATCCAGGTCCTCGCCGAATATCTTGATGGCCACATCCTGGCGGGCACCCGTCATCAGTTCATTGAAGCGCAGTTGGATTGGTTGCTGGAAGCCGTAGTTCACGCCGGGCAGCACTTTCAGTGCCTCGTCCATTTTGGCGGCCAGTTCCTGACGGTTGCTGGCGCTGGTCCATTCGTCCTTGTCCTTGAGCAGGATCATAACGTCGGCCGCCTCAATCGGCATCGGGTCCGTTGGGATCTCGGCTGTGCCGATCTTACCGATCACTTCCGTTACCTCCGGGAATTGTGTCAGCAGAATTTCACTGGCTTTGGTAGTGGTTTCGATGGTTTGGCTGAGCGAAGCGCCTGGTACCAGACGCAAGTCCATCGCAAAGTCGCCTTCCTCCAGATCTGGCAAGAACTCCCCTCCCATGCGGCTGAACACAATCAGGCTGAAAGCGAAAAGCACGAGCGCTGCTCCGATTACAATTCCCTTGCTACGCAGGGCGAAGGTAATAACCGGTCGGTATACCCGTTCCAAAAATCCCATCAGACGGTCGGAGATATTGGGTTTGTGCTTGGTGGTTTTGCTGAGCATCAGCGTGGATACCATCGGCACGTAAGTAAGTGACAGGATAAAAGCACCCAGAATAGCAAAGCTCACGGTCTGGGCCATTGGCTTGAACATCTTGCCTTCTATACCTACCAGGGCCATAATCGGCAGGTATACGATCAGAATGATGAGCATACCGAAGGCCGCGGAGTTCATGATGTTGGAGGCAGCGCTTTTTACTTCCAGGTCCATCTCCTGCTGGGTCAAGCGTCGGAGTGGCAGATCTTTGTTCTTGACTACAATGAAGTGCAGCACGCCTTCTACAATAATCACAGCACCGTCTACGATCAGGCCGAAGTCAATGGCGCCCAGACTCATCAGGTTGCCCGACACGCCAAACACATTCATCATACCCAGCGCGAAAAGCATCGATAAAGGTATAACAGAGGCCACCACAAGTCCTGCCCGTAGGTTTCCAAGCATGAGCACCAAAACAAAGATCACGATCAGACCGCCTTCGATTAAGTTCGTCGCCACCGTGTTGATCGCCTTGCTCACCAAATCGCTGCGGTCCAGGTACGCTTCGATGATGACACCTTCAGGTAAAGAGGACTGAATAGTAGCAACTTTATCTTGCACGCTTTTGATTACCTCGGAAGAGCTGGCTCCTTTCAGCATCAGCACGATACCGCCAACCACTTCACCCTCGGTGTTGCGGGTAAGCGCACCATAGCGCACGGGGTGACCGTACTGCACTTTGGCCACGTCGCGCACCAGCACCGGCATACCATTCCGGTTGGACACAACAATTTTTTCGATATCCTCCAGCGAACTCACCAGTCCAAGTCCCCGGATGAAAAAGGCATTCTGGTTTTTTTCGATGTAGGCTGCGCCGGTATTTTCATTGTTTTGCTCCAGCGCCCCAATCACATCGGTGACGGTCAGGTTCATGCTGCGCAGGCTCGCTGGGTTCACAGCTACCTCGTATTCTTTCAGGAAACCGCCAAAGCTACTCACATCCGCCACACCGGGCGTGCCCAGCAGTTGACGTCGTACGATCCAGTCCTGTATGGTGCGAAGCTCGGTAGGGCTGTATTTTTTATCACTCTCCGGGTCTGTCACCAGCACATACTGGTAAATCTCGCCCAAGCCGGTCGTAACGGGAGCCAGTTCAGGCGTGCCCATCTCCTCCGGTATCTGCCTGGCGGCATCGCCCAGACGTTCTGAAATCATTTGCCGGGCCAGGTACTGGTCTACTTCGTCTTTAAACACGACCGTGATGACGGAAAGCCCAAAGCGCGAAACAGAGCGCATCTCCACCACATCCGGCACGTTGGCCAGCGCCATTTCGATAGGGGTTGTGATGAAGCGCTCCACTTCCTGGGCAGCCAGTGTAGGCGAAGAGGTCACCACCTGCACCTGGTTGTTGGTGATGTCGGGAACGGCGTCTACGGGCAGTTGCGTAAGGGAGTACGTTCCCCAAACGATCAATGCCAGCACCATCAACCCGATCACCAGTTTGTTATGTATCGAAAAATCGATGATCTTATTAAACATGGTAAGCTTGATTTTATCAATGGAATAAGAATGCAGCAAAGCCCCAAGCACTTTTCAGGGCCTGTGGTTATGCTTTAAGCTGCATTTTAACTTGAGATTGGATCAGGCTACCAGCCGCGGAGGGTGCCACCAGGTAGAAGCGATCTTGATTTCGCGCAGCTCCGGGTAGATGAGAGGTTTGGTCTGAGGAATAACAGGTATACGAAACACAATATGCGCCGGCTCTACGGTAACTGTAAAGGTCGCACAGCAACCGCAGCTACAGAACAGTGGGCAGGTGTCTTGGTGAAAAGGTGATTCGCCGGTAGTGTCAGCAACGTCCGTCAGGTTAGGGTGATGTTCATGGCTTTCCATGATCTTGTCCGTGCACGGCAAGCAAGCCGTCCAAAGCAGGAACAGGGAAAAGATGATAGCCACGAACTTCATGTCTACAAATATAAACCATTCTATTTGAAACAGGTTCCAATGGCCTTAATTCAGAATTATTCTTAAATGGCTTAAATAAAATCTAGCTGACAGCCTATATTTCATAGCCAACGGTAGGGCGCTCTCAAAAAAATATCAGAAATTTATTTTTGCTTAGGCAACCTCCCGACAAGTATCTTCATCTAAGAGGTAAAGAGCAGCAAAACAGCTCAGACAAAGGCCAGACAAGCGACACTATTTGATAAAATTTTACCCAGCGTGACGGAACAGGAGTTAATAGCAGGTTGCCAGAAGGCCGAAAGTAAAGCGCAGAAATGCCTTTACGAACGCTTTGCCTCGCCGATGTACGGCGTGTGCCTGCGTTACCTCAAAAACCAGATGGACGCGGAAGAGGCTTTGCTGAACGGGTTTATGAAGGTATACCAAAACATAGACAAGTTCGAAGGCAAGGGCAGCTTTGAGGGTTGGGTAAGACGCATCATGGTAAACGAGGCGCTTGGGTTTTTGAGAAAAAAGGAGTCGCTATACCTGTCGATCGAGGATGACCACGTACAAGTGGCGGGCGGCATGGGAGCCGACAACGATCTGGCGGAAGGCGAACTATTGGAGTTGTTGCGCACTTTACCTGCCGGCTACAGGGCAGTTTTTAACCTGTATGCAATAGAAGGATATTCTCACAAAGAAATAGCCGACATGCTGAACATTACGGAAGGCACTTCGAAATCGCAGCTGAGCAAAGCGCGCGCCATGCTGCAGCGAAGACTGACCGGACGTGAAGCAGTCGCCAGCTGATAAGAAGGAGGTTCAATCATGAAACCAGAAGACATAGACAAACTATTCAAGGAGCGTTTGGGAGGCTCGTCGCCCACGCCGCCTGCCGACCTTTGGAACCGATTACAGGACAGGATTGAGACGGAGATGCCTGCCGCCAACAAGAGTGAAGCAAAACCGCGTGGCTTTATGTGGCTTTCCTACTCCATCGCAGCAGCCATTACGCTTTTACTTTCAGTGGGCGTAGTGTTTTACAGCGTGCAGAACGGTACTGTGCCAGTTGAGCGGGATGGCCTGGCCAGTCACAATGGTTTGAAGCCAGAGCAGCCGCTCGTTATACCTGAACCCGCCACTACCGAAGGGCAAATAGCACAGGCAACGGAATCTGCCGCCACTCCTTCAGCAGATGATAAAGCAAAAGAGTTCGCTATACCTGCTGAGACTGTAGTTAGTGCACCTAAGCAGTCGGAGGTGGTTGCCCGACATACTATCGCCAAAGCAAAGTCAAAGTCGGCTGCTAAGAGTGTCGGCTTGAAAAACAGTGCAAAAAACGTAGTCGCCACTTCACAACTCCTGGCACGTAATGAGCGGCCGGCTATACCTGACGCTCCTCAGCAGGTTGACCTCGGTAACACAGGAGAAACCACGCCGGTTGTATTTGCTTCAAACACAGTCGATATGAATGCACAACCTGTCGAAATTATAATAAAGCGTGCCGTGGCCACCCAAGAGTTTGAAGAGAACGAAGAACTAAACGGCTTTGAGAAAAAGCAAAAACTGGCCAAAAACATCTTCAAGCAGGTTCGAAATTTGTCGAACGGGGAAAAGGTTGAGCTGTCGGAACTCGGCATCAATGCAGACAGAATTGCACTTGAAACACAAATAGGAAAACAGAAAATATCTAAAGTCATTAATCTCTAATCTTTTAAAACCATGAAAAAGATACTACTTCTCGTAACGGCCATCCTCATGGCTGCAGCCACCGGTGCGTCTGCCAAAGGCGGTCTAACCATAGGCGAAAGGCTCGGCCAGCAAGACACCATTGTGGTGAAAATGGCAAACGGCGCCAAAATGGTGCTATACCTGCAGAACATAGAGCAGCTCAAAGCCTTCGAAAATTATAGCCTCGACTCCCTCATGCGTGTGCTGAATAAGTATGTGGACCAGGTGGACCGCATGGACAGCGCCAACAAAGAACTTAAGTCGCAGGAAACAACGGTTGTGTTTGGAAAGGAGGGCAACGACCCCGAAACAGTGACCATTACGGTACAGGAGACGGGCCAGGACGGCAAAGTGACGAAGGAAAAGCATGAGATCCGCATCAACAAAAACATCAAGATTGATGTGGAAATTGAGGAAAAGGATGGCAACACGAAAGTAGACGTGAATGTGCCGAACCGGGCCGAACGCGACAGCATCCGCACCAGCAACGAGCGCAAGTCCTACAAAGCCACCCGCTTCAATTTCGATGTGGACCTGGGCCTGAACAATTTCCTGAACGCCGACGACCAGCAGGTGCCTGACCTGAAACCGCTCGGATCGCGTTACGTGAGCCTGAACTGGCACCTGAACTCTCAGATTGGTGGCCGCAAAAGCCCCTTCTACCTGATGTCAGGTCTTGAGTTTGCCTTCAATAACTACATGTTCGACCGCAATTTCGTGATTGAGGAGGATGTGAATGATGTAACCTTTTTCCGCCGTGAAACTGAAATCAACTACGACAAGTCTAAGCTGACGCACTCATCTGTAAACGTGCCGCTCATGCCGATGCTGAAGTTTAAGCGCCAGAATGGCAAAGAAGGATTTAAGATCGGTGTTGGTCCGTTCGCCGGCTACCGCCTAGGTGCTCACTCCAAGTTCAAGTTCGAGGACGGTGGCAAGACGCAGAAGGAAAAAGTACGCAGCAGCTATAACCTGAGCGACTTCCAGTACGGCCTGACCGGCGTGGTAGGCTACGGCAACCTGGATTTGTTCGTGAAATACAACATGAATGACCTGTTCAAAGACAATCGTGGCCCGGACGCCAATGTGATCAGCTTCGGCCTGAGGCTGTTCAACTAAAGAACTGTTTGTTAGGTGATTAAATTGTGTGCAGCAGAGGCCTCTATTCAGAGGCCTTTGTTGTTTCAGGCCCCTGCATGGCGCATGAAATTGTCGATGATGATGGCCGTGGCTGTGGCAACGTTCAGCGATTCGGCTTTGCCAAAGGCGGGGATTTTAATCAGTTGGTTCACTTCACTGGCGACCTCCGGGCGTATGCCGTTGGCCTCGTTGCCCATCACTACCACGCCTTGGGGCTGCAGTTGTATGCGGTGCAGGTTCTCTCCTTCCAGCGATGCTCCATAGATGGGAATACTACCCGGCAGCTCGCGCAACCACTCGCCCAGGTTGAGGTAGTAGGCTTTGACGCGGGTGAAGGAGCCCATAGTGGCTGAAATGGTTTTAGGGTTGTAGAAGTCAGCGCAGGACTCAGAGCACACGATCGTCTGGATGCCGTACCAGTCGGCAATGCGGATGATGGTGCCCAGGTTGCCCGGGTCGCGAACATCGTCCAGGGCAATTGTAAAATCACCGGGCTTGAACTGCAGTGCAGGCAGCTGGCGCATGCGGGCCACGGCCAGTCCGGCATTATTACTCGAAAAAGTGCCCGCCTTTGTCAACTCCTGTTCCGTAACAAGTTCGTATCGTGTACCTTTGCCCAGCCTGTTGCCGTGCTCCTGCAGAAACTCATCGGTAATGAACAGGTGCTGCAGCTCAAAATCAGAGTTCAGAAGCTCTAGTACGCTTTTGGCACCCTCCACCACAAAGGCTTGGTGTTGGTTACGGTATTTTTTTACTTGCAGGGCATTAACGTACTTTACAGTAGCTTTCGACAACATAGAGCAGAGAATCGTTTGAGAACACGATGTTACATATTCGGGCTGGTAATTACAATTATTAGTTTTGCTGCCTGTGTGCCCACCAAAAATCTGGGCGAAAACGAGCAACTCCTCTTAGGTATAGAGCCCAAGGGTATTAACCATGTAAGCCAGACGGATGTGGAGGCGCTTTATCAGCAGCAGCCCAACCGCACCTTCCTGGCCTCTACCCCCTACCTGGCCATCTACAATTTCGGAAAAAAATTCTACAGCCCCTCCCGCATCGACGAGCGCATTGCGGAACTTCGCAAAAAACGCGCAGACAAAATTGCGGAAGTGGGTGGCGACTCCACCAAATCGCGCCGCATACAAGATCGCTATGACCGCCGCATTGCCCGTCAGCGCGACCGCAAGGAAGAGGGCAACCTGCTCATGCAGATCGGTGAGCCCCCTGCCATTTACGACTCCCTGCTAATGGAGCGCACCATGGACCAGGTGGAGATTTACATGAACACCAAAGGCTTCTTTAACCACGAGCTCAGCTATGATAAGAAGGAAAAGGGCAAAAAGGTATACATTACGCTTAACATCAACGAAAACGAGCCTTACCGCTACAGTGAGTTCAACTATGCTATACCTGATGATTCCCTGCTGAAGGTTGTGAAGCGGTACGAGGATCGCTCTTTGCTCAAGGTGGGTGACGTGTATGACGAGCAGTTGATCAGTGCTGAGCGGGATCGCCTGTACGAAATGATTCGCCATAACGGGTATTTTGACTTTGTGCGCGCCTACATCGAGTTTGAGGTCGATACCAGTTTCGGAGGAAACACCGTTCGGGTCAATACCATCATCCAGAACCCGGAGGATCAACCCGCTCACAAGGCTTATACCATCCGGAACGTATATTTTAAAACAGACGCAGACCGCTTCGGTTTGGTGCGCGACACCCTGGAGTACAACAATGTGAAGTACCTGGCCTATAATCAGAGATTCTCACCTAATATACTGGATAAAAAGGTATCCGTCTACCCAGATCAGCGCTATAGTCAGTTCAGGACTTCGCTTACGCAGAGGCGGCTGGCCGAAATGGACGTGTTTCAGTTCAACAACGTCAGTTACAGCAAGATAACAGACCCGACTGATATACTGGCTGGAAATCAGCTCGACGCTTTTGTGAATGCTGTCCCTTCTAAAAAGTTTCAGCAAACGACGGAGTTGGGCCTTACCTACTCAGAGCGCCGGCCGGGACCTTTTTCTACCTTTCGATTAAAGATCAGGAATGTGTTTGGAGGAGCTGAGAACCTGGAGCTAGGTATACGGGGAGGACTGGAAGGACAGTTTAACATATCTAACCCGGAGCAGACGGTGATGATACGCGAGCTCGGTGGAGACGCCGCCCTGACTTTTCCGCTCTTTATTCTACCTTTCGGGGGCAAAAACATTCTGCAGGACTTTAATCCGCGCACTCGGCTGTATGCCGGTTACACCAATGTTAACCGTTTGGAGTTTCAGCGCACGCTTTATGAGGCTTCGCTGGACTATATCTGGTACAAATACCCGCGTCCGTTGCTAACGCCTACGGTGCAGTATGTGTTTTCGCCGGTGAATGTGAACGTGATCCAGGTTGGCCGCATTGATTCAACCTTCGAATCTGATCTGAGGGAGTTGAGTGATTTGAGCCGCTCTTTCATCGAGAGCTTCCGGAGCGGATTTGTTTCTTTTATCGGCTTTAACCTGATCTACAACACCAACGACTTCATACAGTCACGCAACGCCCGTTATTTCCGTGTGCTCAGCGAGGTAGGCGGACTTACATCGAAGCTCGGTATTCTGCCGGAGTTCGGAAGTTTGCGACAGTTTCAGTACGCCAAGATCAACCCGGATTATCGCCGCTACATTCCGCTGGGTGGCAACCGCTATTTTGTTTACAGAGTGAACGCAGGGGTGGGTGGCCCGCTTTTTGGCTCTACTGCGCTACCTTATGATAAGTATTTCTTTGCCGGTGGTGCTGCGAGCGTGCGAGCCTGGACGGCCCGCCGTTTGGGGCCCGGCTCCTACCGTACGTTGCGTACCGAAATTGTAAACGGAGAACCTGTGGTGCGGCCTTATGTAGCGGAGCAGCCGGGAGAAGTACTGCTGGAGGCCAGTGCCGAGTATCGCTTCAACATGGTTGGATTTCTGAATGGGGCAGTATTTGTCGACGCCGGCAACGTTTGGATGCTCAAGCCTGACAGCCGCCCGGGTTCGGAGTTTCAGTTCAATCGTTTCTACAAAGAACTAGCCGTCGGCACAGGTTTTGGCCTGCGTCTTAACTTTTCGGTTGTGATCTTGCGCTTCGACTTTGCCACGCAGGTATACGATCCGGCCGGCGACATCAACGGGAACAAGTTCGTCATCCGCGACTTCCGTTTCTCTGACCTTTTCCGTCAGGCTCCTCCTGCAGAGCGACGGACTAACCTGAACATCGGCATCGGTTATCCTTTCTAGAACCTAATCTTAATAAATAAAGCCCCGTCAGTTAGTGACGGGGCTTTATTTATGTCTGCTATACCTGGGTTTAGTAGTTCAGTAGTTCTTCCATCGCGGTGGCTACTTTATCAGGGTTAGGCAGCATCATCTTTTCCAGCTCCACATTCAGCGGTATAGCGGGCAGGTTGGCGGCACCCAAGGTATAGACGGGCGCGTCCAGCTGCTGGAAGCACTCCTTGGAGATGCGTCCAGCCAGTGACTCAGCAAAGGAGTTCATGAGTGGCTCTTCGGTCAGCACCAGCGCCTTGCCGTGTCGGCGGACAGAGGCTACTACCGATTCAAAGTCCAGCGGGTTGAGCGTGCGCAGGTCCAAGATCTCCACACTTCCTTTAAATTGTTTCGAAGCCGTTTTCGCCCAGTACACGCCCATGCCATAGGTGATCACAGTCATGGAATTGCCCAATCGGATTTCTTCGTCGCTTGCGTGCTGAACCACATTGGCTTTACCAAGTGGCAAAATATAATTCTCGTCCGGCTCCACGGTTTTAGCGTCTTCGGTGCCCGCTACTTTTGACCAGTATAGGCCTTTGTGTTCGAGCATGATCACCGGGTTCGGATCCAGGAAAGCGGCTTTCATCAGGCCTTTCATGTCGGCAGCATTGCTAGGGTATACTACTTTAATGCCGCGTATGGTAAGCAGCGTAGATTCAATACTGCCGGAGTGGTAAGGACCTCCTCCACCATATGCGCCAATTGGCACCCGGATGAGGGACTGGATCGGGAACTTGCCCATTGACAGGTAGCAGCTCTTAGAGAGCTCTTCTACCAGTTGGTTCATACCCGGCCAGATATAATCGGCAAATTGTATCTCGACAATCGCTTTGGCTCCTACAGTCGACATTCCGGCGGTTGAGCCAACAATGTAAGCCTCCTGAATGGGGGTGTTGAACACGCGGGCGTCGCCGTATTTTTTGGCCAAAAGAGCCGCCTCACGGAACACGCCACCGAGCTCCCCTCCCACGTCTTGTCCATAGAACAAGGCCTCCGGATAGGTACGAAGAATATCGTCCACGGCATGGAGCGCGGCATCCACCATTATGGTCTTCTCTGCTCCTGCTGGGCTGCGTTCGCCTTTTTCTTCTGTAACCGGCGTTGGCGCAAACTCGTGCTGGTCAAATGTGTTTGGATCAGGAACTGGGGCATCGAGTGCACGCTGGTAGTCATCGGCTACTGCTTTCTGCGCCTCCTGCTCCAGCCACTGCACTTCTTCTGTGGTCACGTCCGCCTCCAGCAATGCCTGGCGTAGTTTCGGGATCGGGTCATTTACGCTGTGTGCCTGCAGGTTGTCACCGCGGTACCACTCGCGGCGCACACCCGAAGTATGGTGGCCCAACAGCGGCACTTTGGCGTGTACCAAAATCGGTTTACGAACTTCTCTAGCATACTCAAAAGCCACACGCATACCTTCGTACGACTCGCTGAAATCAGAGCCGTTCACGCGTAGGCGCTCCATGCCTTTAAACCCGGCCGCATACTCATAGGCATCCATGGCGCGCATTTCCTTGCCGGTAGCCGAAATACCCCAGTCGTTATCCTGCACCAGGTATACGATCGGCAAATTTTTGAGTACTGCCATCTGGAAGGCCTCGGCTACCTCGCCCTCCGTCACCGAGCCATCGCCCAACGAGCAAAGCACGACCGGCTTCTCCTCTCCATTCAGCAGCCCCTGCGACTCCATATAGGCAATGGCGTGCGCCATGCCGGTAGCAGGGATCGCCTGCATACCAGTGGCCGAGCTCTGGTGCGGAATCGTCGGAAAACCTTCGCGGCGCAGCGAAGGGTGTCCGTAGTAGGTGCGGCCTCCCGAGAAAGGGTCGCCGGCTTTGGCCATGAGTTGCAGCATCAATTCATAAGGCTGCATACCCATACCCAGGAGCATGGAATCATCGCGGTAGTAGAGTGCGGCGTAATCGTAGGGCTTCAGCTGAAAGGCAGCGGCCAGTTGGATGGCCTCATGACCCCGTGAGGTACTGTGCACGTACTTGCTGCAGATCGTTTTGTTTTCTTCGTAGGTGTCTGCCATGGTCTTGGCAGTTATCATGAGGCGGTAGGCCTTTTTAAGAATGCTTGTGTCAATCTTAAAAGCCTCCATCAGTTCTTTTGACATAGATTGCGCTTAGTTATTGGCCGAAGATAAGCAAAAAAGCCCTTTTTCTGAAATCCTTACGAATGTTCGGTAGAGCGGGGTTTATTTGGTAATTTTGAGGCTTCGTATCAAGCAGCACGTATCAAGTAGCACGATTCCTTCGGAGATTATTTGACAAAAGACTATTAGACAAAAATAAAGGACAATTTAAGGTAAGATGTAATTGCCGTATGAAATTCTTTTGTCCTTTGTCATGAAGCCCTTTGTCAGTCATTTCCCTGAGCAAAGTCGTGCTACTTGATACGTGATACTTGATACGACTTTTAAAACCTGAGAAATATGTTCAGAGAAGAAGTTGAAGCCTTTATGCGCCAGTTCCAGTTGGATTTGGTGCGTGACCTGGAGAATTGTGACGGCGGTGCCACTTTTCAGAAAGATGAGTGGCAGCACGAGCAGGGCGGTGGCGGCATCTCCCGCATCATCGAAAATGGAAACGTGCTGGAAAAAGGCGGCGTCAACTTCTCTGCTGTGCAGGGTGAGCTTTCGCCCTCTTTTCTGAAAATGCTTCAGATGCCGGACCCGAAATTCTTTGCAACTGGCGTATCGGTCGTCATGCACCCGCATAGCCCGATGGTGCCGATCACGCATATGAACGTGCGCTACTTCGAGGCGGGCGACGGTACGGCCTGGTTTGGTGGTGGCATCGACCTGACCCCGATCTACGTGGATGTGAAGCAGGCGCGTGAGTTTCACCAGGCCATGAAGGAGGTATGCGACAAACATCATCCTTCGTATTATCCGGAGTTCAAGAAGTGGGCGGATGATTACTTTTTTAATGAGCACCGCAAAGAAACACGCGGCGTGGGTGGCATTTTCTTCGACCGCTTGATGGCGACTGACGAGATCAGCCTGGAGCAGCGCTTTGCTTTTGTGCGTGACGTGGCCTATGCCTTCGCTCCTTTCTATACCTCGATTATCAATCAGAACCGCGACCTCCCTTATCATGAGCGCCAGAAACAGTGGCAGCTGATCCGTCGTGGCCGCTATGTAGAGTTCAACCTGGTGTACGACCGCGGCACCAAGTTTGGTCTTCTGACTAACGGCCGCATTGAGTCCATCCTGATGAGCCTGCCAACACATGCCTCCTGGGTATACAACCACCAGCCGGAGCCGGGTAGCGCGGAAGAAAAGACGCTGGCCTATCTCAAAAAGGACATTGACTGGATCAACATCGCTTAGTTTAAGCCGGAATTGCCAGTCTTTTAAACCTCTTTTTTAATTCTGTAATTTTTAATCAAGCGTAGCGACCACATGCTGGAGCAACTTGAAAAACTTGATCAGGAACTGTTCCTATACCTGAACGAGCAGCAGAGCCCGTTTTGGGACACGATAATGGTCACGGTCTCCAACAAATACTTCTGGATTCCTTTTTACCTGTTGCTGATCGGCTACATTGTCTGGCGCTATCGTCTGCAGAGCATCCCGATGCTGTTGATGGCGGTGGCAGGTGTAGGCCTGGCTGATTATGTGGCCTCCGGTATCTTTAAGCCCTATTTTGCCCGGCTGCGTCCCTGCCACGATCCGGAGCTTTCGGCTATGGTGAATTTGGTGCAGGGCTGTGGCGGACAGTTCGGCTTCCTTTCTTCGCATGCCTCCACGGGCTTTGCGCTGGCGGTGTTCTTCAACCTGATCCTCTCCGACCGCTACCTGGTTTTCAAGATCGTGCTAGTGGCTTGGGCGGTGTTGGTGTCTTATTCACGCATTTACCTGGGCGTGCACTACCCGGGCGATATCATCGGGGGCGCTTTGGTTGGTACCGGAACCGCGATGCTGGCGGTAGTAGGCTACCGTTTCTGGCTCCGAAAATATACCCGCTTTCAACACAAACCTTTGGCATAATCCGCTGTTTCTGTCGTATTGTTAGAACAGCTGATTTCCGGACTTGCAACTACGACATCTCTTATACCTGTTCCCGCTTTTTATTCTACTGCCCGCGCTGCCCGCATGGGCGCAGGATAGTTTTGTGCTGCGCGGCCGGATACTGGAGACGAACTCGGCCAATCCGCTGGCTGGTGCTTCCATCAGTTTAAAGGAGCGCCCTTCTATTGGTACGGTTTCGGAGGCCGATGGCAGGTATAGCCTGACTGCCCCTCCCGGAACCTATACCTTGCTGATCCGCTACATCGGTTACCAAAGCCAGGAGCTGCCGCTGCAGCTTTTCCGAAACGAAACGCTGGACATCAGGCTAGCCCCAGCCAGCTACAGCACCCGCGAAGTGGAAGTGATCGGTACGCGCGTGAAGCCCATCACCCAGACAGCCACCATGGGCGAGCTTGATATTCCGATGCAGTCGGTGAAGACGCTGCCGGTGCTGTTTGGCGAAACCGACATCATGAAAACCGTTCAGTTGATGCCGGGGATACAGTCGGGCGGTGAAGGCAATACGGGCTTTTATGTGCGCGGTGGTGGTTCCGATCAGAACCTGATTCAGCTCGATCAGGCCGTGGTTTACAATCCGGGCCACCTGCTCAATTTCTTCTCCGTCTTCAACAGCGACGCGGTTAACAGTGCTACCATTATCAAAGGTAACATGCCAGCCAGGTATGGCGGCAGGCTCTCGTCGGTGCTGGATGTGGAGATGCGGGAAGGAAACCAGGATAGTCTACAGGTAGAAGGAGGCATTGGGCTGATCGCCTCGCGGCTGACGGTGCAGGGTCCGCTCATAAAAGAGAAGGCTGCGTTCATTTTCTCCGCCCGCCGCACCTATGTCGATGTGCTTTTTGGCCCGTTTTTACGCAATACGGAGCAAGGCGGCGTGCCCTATTATTTCTACGACTTCAACGGAAAACTCTCCTATACCTTGTCGCCTAAGGATAAGCTATACCTAAGCGGCTATTATGGCAAGGATGTGGGCTCGCTCAAACTCTCCTCCGGTCGTTTTGTGGCCGATTTTCAGTGGGGAAATGCCGCCGCTACTGCCCGCTGGAATCACCGGTTCTCAGACAGGCATTCCGTGGACGTGTCAGGCATACTGAGTGATTATGGGTTTAATTTCACCTGGGATTTCGCTGACATCACCACCACTGTGGAGACCGGCGTGCGGGATTATAGCCTCAAAACAGACTTTGTCTATACTCCCTCGGTGCGCCACCAGTTGTCTTATGGTCTGCACTACACCCACCATACCCTCCGTCCCCGTTCCGGCAGTGCCGAAACCGCCGAGGGCGATGTCTTTTCAACAGACCAGATCCTTTCCAAAACGGCTCATCAGGCAGCGCTATACCTGTCCGATGACTGGAACGTGACCGATCGGCTGTTGCTGAGCCTGGGAATTAGGGGCAGCTATTTTGCACAAATGGGCCCCTTCACTTTTTATCAGTTTGATCAGAACCAACGCGCTGTCGATTCGGTGAAGTACTCGGCAGGCGAACGGGTGAAAGAGTTTCAGGCGCTGGAGCCGCGTGTTTCGCTGCGCTATACCTTGGGAGGTGATGCTTCCGTCAAAGCCAGCTATACCCGCTCCGCGCAATACCTGCACCTGGTGTCGAACGCTTATACCACGCTGCCGCTGGACGTGTGGGTGCCGAGCTCGGCGATTGTGGAGCCGCAGCGGGCCACGCAATATGCGGTTGGATACTTTCGGAGCTTTGACCAAAATATGTACGAAGGCTCTGTGGAGGTCTATTACAAAACCATGGAGAATCAGTTGGAGTACCGCGAAGGTTTTGTAGCCGGACCTTCGAACCGCGACCTGGAGTACGAGTTTGTGAGCGGAAGCGGTGAATCGTATGGAGCGGAGTTTTTCCTGCGGCGCAACTACGGCAACCTGCAGGGATGGATCGGCTATACGTTGTCCTGGACAAACCGCACTTTTCCTGATATTAACCAGGGCCGTACCTTCCCCGCCCGCTTCGACCGTCGCCACGATATCTCGCTGGTCGCCACCTATACCTACAGTCCCCGCTGGACCTTCGGGGGCAGCTTTGTGTATGGCACTGGTCAGGCCACCACCATGCCCGAACGCCGCTACCTGATCGAAGGCACGGTCAATTACCAGTACGGAGAACGGAACGCTTTCCGGATGCAGCCTTTTCACCGGTTGGACCTCTCCGCCACATTGGAAGGAAAGACGCAGCGAAGGCTGCAGTCGAGCTGGACCTTCGCGATATACAACGTATATGGACGGCGTAATCCGTTCCTCTACTTCATCGATAGCGAAGGAGCGCCCTACAGCACCGATACAAAGGTACAAGCCAAAAAAGTCTCATTAATTCCGTTCCCCCTGCCCTCGGTCACCTGGAATTTTAAATGGTAATACGATGCTAAAGAACAATCTCCTGATATTAATCTCACTACTTTTCCTGGTAGGCTGCGAGGAAAACCTAAGCATCGACATTCCTGCCGGTCAGGAACAGCTGGTGGTGGAAGGGCACATCGAGCAGGGTGCACCGCCCGTGGTGGTGCTCACGCGCAGTATGCCGGTGTTCGATGGCTTCACTCCTGCTGAAATCGAGGCAAGCTTTGTGCATGGCGCGCAGGTGGAAGTGCGTTCGGGTGGACGCAGCTATACCTTGAAAGAAGTGCCGGCAGCCGCATTCTGGCCTGAGCTACGGCGTGTAGTATCTGAGCAATACGCTATACCCGAAGATAAACTTACCAGTGGCAGCGACTTTATATTCTATGTCTATACTTCTGAGGAACTACGCGGAGAAATTGGCAAAAGCTACCAACTCCGGATCAGTCACGAAGGGCACGTGCTGACTGCTTCGACTACCATTCCGCAGTTAAATCCGCTGGAGGAGTTGTTTATACAGCCACATCCCGACCCGGCACAGGATAGCTTGTTTGTGCTCTTTTACCGCTACCGCGACCCCGATACCCTGGGCAACAGCATTCGCTACTTCACCAAACGCAACAGCGAGCCCTTCTACCCGGGCTACTTCAACTCCGTTTTCAATGACGAATTGATCAACGGTGTGCAGAATTTGAGCTTTCCGCTAGACCGGGGCGAACCTCGCGGAAAGGACCCGGATCTGGACACCTATAGCTATTTCGGCAAGGGCGACACTATTGTGGTGCGCTGGGCTGCCATCGATCTGGAACACTACCGTTTCTGGTATACCCTGGAAAACGAGCGCAACAACAACGGCAGCCCGATTGGATCGCCGAATACAACGCGGTCAAATATCAACGGAGGCTTAGGTGTGTGGGGCGGTTATGGGGTGACTTATCACCGGATTGTGGTAGAGTGATTTTTTAATTGCGCTTGGTTAAGTCATTTCAATTCACTCATTCGCTCGATCACTAAATCACTCAACTTTTACCTAGCAACTTCGCTACATACTTCCCGATAATATCAAACTCCAGGTTTACAGTACTTCCCGGTTTCACCTGGTGCAGGTTTGTATGCTCGTAGGTATAAGGTATAATCGCTACTGAAAAACGGTCATCTTTCGAATTGACTACTGTCAGGCTGATGCCATTAACCGTTACAGAGCCTTTCTCCACGGTGACATTGCCCAGCGAAGGGTCGTAACGGAACGTGAAGATCCAGCTGCCGTTCTGGTCCTCCACCGACTCACATACCGCTACCTGGTCCACATGGCCCTGTACAATGTGCCCATCGAAACGACCGTTGGCGCTCATGCAGCGCTCCAGGTTCACTTTGTCGCCTACTTTCAGACTGTTTAGATTCGTTTTCTGCAGGGTTTCATCAATTGCCGTAACGGTATAGTGATCGCCTGCTATTTCAACCACCGTCAGGCAGATGCCGTTGTGGGCCACACTCTGGTCGATCTGCAGCTCGTTGGTGAATGGGGCCGACAGCGTGAAATGCTTGTTGGTGCCTTCTTCGCGGATGGCTTCTACCTGGCCCATCGCTTCTATAATACCTGTAAACATGGCTTTGCTAACTCTTTGTCTGAATTCAAAATTAACCATGATTTGACTCAAATGCACAATCGGCCCGTTTAATTCGCGCGGGGTGAGATTAAATTGCGAACCGGTTAGGTAACTCTGGGTAGGTATGCTTATTTTCGCATACAGGAGTTTCGGGCTGATGGCTGGCCAGGTATAGCGTCAATCTATACCTCAATGCGAACAGCCTGCTTTTTACATTACTAGATTCAGAGGGAAATGCAGACAGATTTGTACAAGCACAAAGGCATGCGCCGCGCCTTGGTAAAGCAGTTGAGAGACAAAGGTATACGCGATGAACGGGTGTTGGCGGCAATCGAAACAGTACCCCGGCATTTCTTCTTCGATAAAGCCTTTCTGGAGCAGGCTTACCAGGACAAGGCTTTCCCGATCGGCGAGGGCCAGACCATTTCACAGCCCTATACCGTGGCCTTTCAGACCGAGCTGCTCAGGCTGCAGCCAACCGATAAGGTGCTGGAAATTGGCACCGGTTCGGGCTACCAGTGCTGCGTGCTTCTGCAGATTACGCCGAAGGTATACACCATTGAGTATAACAAACCGCTCTACAATAAGGCTGTGAAATTTTTCAGAACCTATGGACTGTTTCCGCATACCTTTCACGGCGATGGTTCGCTGGGGCTGCCTGCACACGCTCCGTACGACAAAATCATCGTGACGGCCGGCGCACCGGGTGTTCCGAAGACACTCGTGAGTCAGCTGACCATTGGAGGTATTCTCGTGATCCCGGTTGGGGGCGAATCGAGCCAGAAAATGCTGCGCATCACCCGCACGGGCGAAAATGAATTCTCGCAGGAAGCATTTTCCGACTTCAAATTCGTGCCTTTGCTCGGAAAATCCGGCTGGGATAATCCCGCTTTATAAAAATAAGCAGAAGCGCCTTAATTTATACCTGGCTTTTAGTTTGGCCTCCCGTCCCCTATCTTTGCGGCAGAATTTATAGAACTGATATGCGTAAACAGAAAAAAGTAAGCGAATCTTACGTGATCATGACCGAGTTGGTATTGCCCAATGATACCAACACCCTGCACAACCTGATGGGCGGCAAGATGATGCACTGGATGGACATTGTGTCGGCCATCGCCGCGCAAAGGCACTCTAACCGCATTGTGGTGACGGCCTCGGTGGACAACGTCTCTTTCGCTGAAAGTATAAAACTGGGCAACGTGGTGACCCTCGAAGCCAAAGTTACCCGCGCTTTCTCTTCTTCTATGGAAGTACACATTGTGGTGTATGCCGAGGATATTCCTTCCGGAAGAAAAGTAAAGTCAAACCAAGCCTTCTTCACGTTTGTTGCCGTTGACCAGTCCGGTAAGGCGATTGATGTGCCGGAGGCTATACCTGAAACAGAAGAGGAAATCAAGCTTTATGACGGTGCACTGCGCCGGCGTCAGCTGCGCCTTGTGCTGGCTGGCCGTATGAAGCCGAGCGAAGCAAACGAACTGCGCTCTATTTTCGATCTGAAGGAAGGCAAGGAGTAATTTATACCTGAACACATGACAGCACTGACACCAGAGCAACTGAGCGATGATTTTTTCCGCCATTTTATGCCGGAAACGCTATACCTGATCGATGGAGAGCAGGTAGCTGAGGTCAGTGCGCCAATGGTTTTTGCTGAGTCAGAAGTAGAAGTTTCGGTTGTTGCTGTCGAAAACGCAGCACCGGAGGCTATACCTGTCGGTCCGGCTCCTTCTACCTCTTCAGCTGCTATACCTAAACTACCTAAGGTTGAAAAGACGGAACAGCCAAAATCTTTCGAGGTGATCGGTGAAAACCGAAAGGGGCTGCTCGTTTTGGTGACGCTGCCAGAGCCAGAGTTTAAAGCCCTGCCTAAATCTGAATTCCTGACCAGGATTCTGGCTGCCATTGGTTTTGGTCCTGCGGATGTCGCTTTTGTGAATAATGTATCGGGCGCCACGACGAAGTTCGAAGCGCTATGCGACACGCTGCAAACTAATTATATCCTCAGCTTCGCCAGTCGTCTGGATACGGACCTGCCGCACGACAAGTTCACACTGTATAATCCGGTGCTGGTCGGCAGCGTGCCTGTGGTTTTCTCTCAATCGCTGGCGGTGCTGGACGGTGACCAGGAACAGAAAAAACTGCTTTGGAGCGCCTTGCAACGTGTGTTTAAAAAGTAAGCTTGGCATTTAGTTCACTCAACAGTAGACGACCACGCTTAGCATGCAACCCTGATAATTAACCCAGGCAGTCAAGACTTGACTTGGTTTAACTTTTGAAGGCTATACCTTTATAAACAAGAAGAGCCCTTTCCGAACAGAAAAGGCTCTTCTTGTTTTGGGCTATGCCTATACCTTACTGAACCAGCGAGGCGATTTTAGCTTCCAGTTCTTCTCCTCTCAAACCTTTGGCAATGATCTTGCCTTCCTTGTCGAGCAGGATGGTTTGGGGGATGGCGTCTACCTGGTATAACTGTGCGGCGGAGCTCTCCCAGCCTTTCAGATCTGATACTTGTGGCCAGGTCAGCTTGTCGTCTGCAATCGCCTTCAGCCACTTTTCACGCGACTGGTCGAGCGACACACCGAAAATCTCAAAGCCCTGGTCTTTGTACTTGTTGTACATTTTGACCACGTTCGGGTTTTCCTTGCGACATGGGGCGCACCAGCTGGCCCAGAAATCAATCAGCACATATTTGCCTCTGAGGGAGGACAACGCTATTTCGCCGCCTTCAGGTGTAGGAAGCTTGAAGTCCGGGGCAACAGAACCAATGGCGGTTGTGCGCAATGACGAAAGGCGCTCTTCCAGGGTCTTCGTATACTTTGACTCTGGTATGTGTTGGGTATAGAGCGCCAGCATGCTGTCAGCAAAGGCAAAGTCCAACTGCGGGTTTACGAGGCTAAGCGTTCCGAAAGCCGACACGATGGAGGAAGGGTGCTTGGCAATGAAATCTTTGACACCTTTCTGCAAAGCCAGGTACTGCTGGCGGTAACCTTCGGCTTCTTCTGCCTTGCCTTCCGACATGGCCCGGTTGAATTGCTCACTAAGCTCCATTTCCTTCTGGCGATTTTCCGTCACCATTTTATTCATCTGCTGGAAAAGCTCTGAGTCCTCCGAGTTCTCAAATTTAGCCGTCGCGTTGAGGTCTCGCGCATCCGCTTCTACTTTGATGGCTTTGTTTTCCAGCACCATCATCATCGCGTTTTGCTGATCGAGTCCTAGGCGGTACAGGGTTGGCTCTGTCACCTCGCCCTGAAAAGTAAAGGTACCATCCTGGCTGATGTCGGCCGTGTCGCGGGCGATGAACTGCTGCTCACCTAGCTCAAACAAAAAGATTTGCCCTGGCGTGGCGTTTTGCAGCTTTCCCTCAATGGTATAAGCACTGCCATTAGTGGCGGTTTTATTACCCTGGCAACCTGCCATAAGCGCAGCCGCTGAAGCCAGTACTACATACTTCCTTAGGTTCATATCTCTTGCGTTTATTTATATTTCGTAGCAAGTATCACGTAGCAAGTAGCACGACTTATATTGTCAGGCTCTCTTTCTATGCATCGTGATACGTGTGTCGTGATACGTCTATTTAAGGCCTTCCTGCAGCAATTTGTTTGCCACCTTCGGGTCAGCTTTGCCTTTGGTCTTTTTCATGATCTCGCCCATGAACATTCCAATGAGCGACTGCTTGCCAGCCTTGTACTCCTCCACTTTCTGCGGATTGGCGGCCAGCACCTCGGCTACGATCGCCTTAAGTGCGTCCGAATCTGAGTCCTGCAACAGGTTCTGCTCTTCGGCAACCTGGTGCGCAGGTATACCCGGATTCTCCAGCATGTATGGGAAAATCTTTTTGGCAGCTACCGAGTGGCTCACTTTGTTCTCGTCCACCAGCGTGATGATCTCGGCAATGGCATGCGGCTGCAGCGGGAAGTCTTTGATGTGCAACTGAAGCTCGTTTAAGTATGATTTTACCGGACCGGTTACCCAGTTGGCGGCTCCTTTGTAGTTTTTGGTATACTTGCAAAGCTCGTCGTAATATAACGCGATCTCTTTGGTGTCGGTCAACACGCCGGCATCGTAGTCGGATAAGCCAAACTCCACTGTAAAGCGCTTGTATAATTCCTGTGGCAGGCTCGGCATGGTCGCTTTGATTCGCTCCAGCCACTCCTGCTCGATCACCAACGGCGGCAGATCCGGCTCCGGGAAGTAGCGGTAGTCGTTCAGCGTCTCTTTCGAGCGCATGGCCGTAGTAGTGCCCGTGTTGGCGTCGAAGTTGCGTGTTTCGGACTCTACTTTGCCACCATTCTCCAGCACCATGATCTGGCGCTCGATCTCGTGCTCGATGGCACGCTGCACGTTGCGGAAGGAGTTCATGTTCTTCACCTCTACTTTGGTGCCCCAAAGCGGCGAGTCTTTCAGCATCACCGAAATGTTGGCGTCGCAACGCAGCGAGCCTTCCTCCATGTTGCCGTCGCAAATCTCGAGGTAGCGCACCAAACGACGGATCTCTGTCAGGTAGTTGTAAGCCTCCTCCGAGTCACGGATATCCGGCTCCGACACGATCTCGATCAAGGGAACACCGGCACGGTTCAAGTCGATGAGCGTTTCCGTTTCGCCAGCCAGGTGCATCGATTTACCCGCATCTTCTTCCATGTGAATGCGTGTGATGCCAATGCGCTTGTCATTGCCTTCGGCGTCTTTTACCAACAGGTGACCAGCCGTACAAACAGGCGTTTTGTCCTGCGTGATCTGGTAGCCTTTCGGAAGATCCGGATAGAAGTAGTTTTTGCGGGCATAGATGTTGTAGCGTGTGATGTCGCAGTTTGTCGCCAAACCCATTTTCACAGCCATCTCCACCACCGACTTATTGATGCGTGGCAAAGTACCCGGATGCCCCAATGTGATCACACTCAGGTTCGTATTCGGCAACACGCCATACTCCGTGGAGTCAGACGAATAGGCCTTGCTCTCCGTGAGCAACTGGGCGTGTACCTCCAGACCAATAATCGCCTGGTATTTGTCTCTTATCTCTTTATCCATGATTTTATAATGACTAATGAATAATGAGTAATGAATAATTAAGAATGACTAATGAATAATTATTAATGGCTGCTCTGAACTGATTGAGTCCTTAAATCTTACTTCATTAGCATTTCCTCTATTCATTAATCATTACTCATTCTTAATTATTCATTAGTAATTTAACCAACTCTGCTGCCTTGCCAGGAACAGCCTGCAAACCAGCTGAGTCTTTACCACCCGCTGTGGCATAGAATGGCTGTCCGCCGCCACCGCCTTTGATCTCTTTGGCGAGCTCGCGTACCATCTGGCTGGCGTTCAGTTTGCGGTCCGCTACCAGATTGTCCGACAGCATCACTGCGATCTGTGGCTTGCCGTCGATTTCAGCCGCCAACACCAGCACTAGGTTGTCGAGCGCCTGACGCATGTCGAAAGCCAGTTTCTTTAGATAATCCGAAGTAGATACGTCTACTTTCTCGGCCACGAAGTTCACGCCATCGATGGACTGCGCTTTCTGCACCAGGCTTTCTTTCAGGCTGGTGAGTTGCTTCAGCTCAAATTGCTCGAGTTGCTTCTGCAGGGCTTTGTTATCTTCCTGCAGCTTTTGCACGGCACCCGATATGTTGCTGTGCGTGCCCAGCACTTCGCGCACGGCATTCAGTTCGTTCAGCTGTTGCTGCATGTACTCTTCTGCCGAGCCAGCGGTAGTTGCCTCGATACGACGCACCCCAGCGGCTACGGAGCTTTCGGAAAGAATCTTGAAGTAGCCGATCTCGCCGGTGTTGTACACATGCGTACCGCCGCAAAGCTCTACCGAGTGGTCACGATCGAAGGCGATCACACGAACAAATTCGCCGTACTTCTCGCCGAACAACGCCATGGCACCCATCTCTTTCGCCTGCGCGATCGGCACGTTACGCTGTTCTTCCAAAGGAATCGCCTGGCGCACGCGCTCGTTTACAATGGTTTCCACCTCGCGCAGTTGCTCGTCGGTTACTTTAGAGAAGTGCGAGAAGTCAAAACGCAGTACTTTTTCGTTCACCAAAGAGCCTTTTTGCTGCACGTGCTCACCTAAAACTTTACGTAAAGCAGCGTGCAGTAAGTGCGTAGCAGAGTGGTTCTTACGAATCAGGTTGCGGCGCTCAAAATCTACTTCGCTTCTGAAAGTAGCCTCAATGTTTTGCGGCAATTTAGAAGTGATGTGCAGGATCAGGTCGTTTTCTTTTTTGGTATCCAGCACTTCGATCTGTTCTGAATCAGAAATCAGATAGCCCGTATCACCTACCTGTCCGCCGCTTTCGGCGTAAAACGGGGTGCGGTCCAGCACGATGTGGAATTCGCTCTTGTTCTTGGTCTTCACCTGACGATAACGCACAATGTGCGAATCGGCCACGTCATGTTCGTAACCCAAAAACTCTGTCTCTACGTCCGGCTGAATGATCACCCAGTCGCTTTGCTCTTGTGCAGAAGCATTGCGGGAACGGTTCTTCTGCTGCTCCATCTCCACACCAAAGCCAGCCTCGTCTACCTTCAGGCCTTTTTCACGGGCAATCAGGGCGGTTAGGTCTAGCGGGAAACCGAATGTATCATACAACTCGAAAGCAGTTTTGCCGTCGATGGTATTGTTGTTCTCTTTGAATTTGGCCTCCAAGGCATCCAGTCGCTTCAGACCGTTCTCCAGTGTACGCAGGAAGGCATTTTCTTCTTCTTCAATCACGCGCTGCACAAAGCTCAGCTGTGCTTTCAGTTCTGGGAACACATTTTCCATCTGGTCGGCCAGCATGGCAGCCAGTTTGTAGAGGAATGGCTTTTTGAAGTCGAGGAAGGTAAAGCTATACCTTACAGCACGACGCAGGATACGGCGAATCACGTAACCCGCCTTGTTATTCGATGGCAGCTGACCGTCCGAAATGGCAAAGGCGATGGCTCGGATGTGGTCGGCCATGACGCGAATGGCGATATCTACCTTTTCATTTTCACCATACATTACACCAGCTTCTTTGGCGATGAACTGAATCAACGGCTGGAATACGTCGGTGTCGTAGTTGGAGCGCTTGCCCTGGATGGCCATGCACAAACGCTCGAAGCCCATACCTGTATCCACGTGCTGCGCAGGCAGTTTTACCAGCGAGCCGTCCGCCAGACGGTTGAACTCCATGAATACGTTGTTCCAGATCTCTACGACCTGCGGATGGTCAGCATTTACCAACGTCTTGCCGTCCACCTGCGCGCGCTCTTCCTCGGTACGCAAGTCTACGTGTATCTCCGAGCAGGGACCACAAGGACCCGTATCGCCCATCTCCCAGAAGTTGTCCTTCTTGTTGCCCATCAGAATGCGACCCTCTGCGATCATAGACTTCCAGATGTCATAAGCCTCCTGGTCCATTGGCAGGTTCTCAGAGTCATCACCCTGAAACACCGACACATACAGCCTGTCTTTCGGCAGCTGGTATACCTCCGTGAGTAGCTCCCAGGACCAGGTCAGGGCTTCTTTCTTGAAATAGTCGCCGAATGACCAGTTGCCCAGCATCTCGAACATGGTGTGGTGGTAGGTATCGTAGCCCACTTCCTCCAAGTCATTGTGCTTGCCCGAAACGCGCAGACACTTCTGGGTGTCGGCGATGCGTTTGGACGGGGCGGGTTTGTTGCCCAGAAAGTAGTCTTTGAAGGGCGCCATACCTGAGTTGATAAACATCAGGGTAGGGTCATCTTTTACCACAAGGGGTGCCGACGGCACGATCTGGTGCTGTCGTTGGGCGAAGAAGTCAAGAAACTTTTGTCTAATCTCAGCTGAGTTCATCTATGATTATTAAGCCTTTAGATACAATCTGCTATACTTGTTGTTTAATAACAAAAAATATAGAATTTTTGCCTTATTGAAAGAGCCCTTTCGGGTGGTGTTTCTAATGCCGCAATTAGGGCAAAAGTAGCAATTTTAGCCGTAATTCAGCGTGCTATACCTGAAAATTAGTGCTGTAGTGCCATACCTTGAAACCGATACTATGCCTTATAAAGAAAAAGAAATAGAAAAGCAGTACTATACCATTGGGGAAGTAGCTGCCATATTTGACGTTGCCCCTTCGCTCATCCGCTTCTGGGAGACCGAGTTTGACCAGCTCAAGCCGAAGAAAAACAAGAAAGGCAACCGCCAATATACCGCCAAGGACATTGAAGAGCTGCGCGCCGTGTACCATCTGGTGAAAGAGCGCGGCTTCACGATTCAGGGCGCTAAGGAGGTGTTGAAGAATAAGTCGGTGCAGACCAAGGACAAGATCGAAATCATCAATTCATTGGAGAAAGTGCGTTCTTTCCTGGTAGGCATCAAAGAACAGCTGAACACCAAAAGCTAAGCCTGCGTACCTTGGTGCATGTCTGAAGAAGCCCAGTTTGAAGTAGCCCTTTCGTTTCTGCCCCACGTCGGCGACCAGCTGACGAAGGTGCTGGTGAGCTATTGTGGCTCAGCCAAAGCCGTGTTTGATTCACCCGTCGCCAAACTAATGAAGGTGCCGGGCGTGGGTGAAAAGGTAGCCAAAAGCATCCGAGACAATGGCCGCCAGGCCTTGGTGGAAGCGGAAGACGTGCTGAAGAAGGCTGCAGACAAAAATGTAGAGTTGCTGTTCTATACATCGCCGAAGTACCCAAACCGACTCAAACAGTTTCCCGACGCACCACCCCTCCTCTATTTTAGAGGCAACACCGACTTAAACCATCGCCGCATTATTAGCATTGTAGGTACCCGTAAGCCAACGAGTTATGGACAAGGTATAACCGAACGGATTGTGGAAGAGCTGAAGCCCTATAATGTGATGATCGTCAGCGGACTGGCCTATGGCATCGATATTGCCGCCCACCGCGCTGCGTTGCAGGCAGGTCTGCCCACCATCGGCGTGATGGCCTCCGGTCCCGACACCATTTACCCGGGCGTGCACAAGAAGTACGCAGAGAAAATGCTAGAACAGGGCGGTGTAATCACCGAAAACACCTTTGGCACCAAACCCGACGCTCCCCGCTTCCCGGCCCGCAACCGCATCATTGCTGGCATGTCCGACTGCACGATCGTAGTAGAAGCTGCTTTCAAAAGCGGCACCCTCATCACCGCCGACATTGCCCACAGCTACGACAAAGAAGTGATGGCCGTGCCCGGCAACATCAACTCGCCCATGTCGGAAGGCACGAACTGGCTTATCAAGTCGCACAAAGCTGCTGTGCTCACCTCCACCCAAGACCTGATCGAGCTGTTGAACTGGGATGTGGAAGACAAGCTGGCCTCCAAGCGAGCCGCTGCTATACCTGCCCTCGACCCGGCAGACTTCACGCCGGAGGAAATGCAGGTACTACAGGTGTTGATTCAGAGCGGGGAAGAGCAAATGGATAATTTAGCCTGGAAGTCACAAGTATCTGTGAGTCAACTTGCCTCCATATTATTAGCACTCGAATTTAAAGGGATGGTAAAAGCCATGCCTGGTAAGCGGTTCGCCTTGATCAGATAAATTGACACGATAGCCATGATTTATCACCTTTTGTCATTCAGTAGGAACCTTGTTTGCCAGTTACAAAAGCCCGTGCAATGTGCGGAGGCAGGGGCCCTCTTCACCAAGAACTTAATAAGATGACATAATGGGGAGAATAACTCTTGTAAGCTCTTCAACTTTCTAACTTCATAACTTTCTAACCTTCTAACTTAAAGTGCTTCTCTATAACAACGTCTTTCTACCCATTCAAGATCTTAAGCTCTCCTGGACGAACCGGGCTTTTCAGTACAACGATGGTTTTTTTGAGACGATCCTGGTGGTAGAAGGCAGACTTCGTTTTTGGTCAGAACACCAAGCGCGTATAACCGAGGCGGCTGAGGCACTGCAGTTGGCTATACCTGGTTATTTTCAGGACGGTGAGCTGGAAGAGAATTTGTTGCAGTTAGCGAAGCAGCGGCAAGTATTGCAGTATGGGCGCATCAAACTGAAGGTGTGGCGGGCTGGTGGCGGATTGTATATCCCGCAATCAAATGAAATAGAGTGGCTGGCGACCGCAGAAGTTGCCCCCCCTATACCTGACTCAGGTATACGGATCGGCATATGCCAGTCAGTCCGAACGCTTTTTTCGCCCCTCTCCCATTTCAAAGGCCCTCAAGCACCACTTTATGTGCTGGCAGGTATAGAGAAGCAAAAAAGCGGCTTAGATGATATGCTGCTAGTAGATGTGCACGGTAATGTGTCAGAGTTAATCTCTTCCAATATTTTCTGGCTGAAGGATGGTGTGCTCTATACGCCCGCTTTGGAGACAGGCTGCGTGAACGGGATCCTGCGCCGCAATATCCTGCGCTGGTGCCAGCAGCAAGGTATAGCAGCGCTGGAAGTTTTAGCTAAACCGGAAGAAATAGTTCAAGCCAATTGTGTTTTTGCTGCGAACGTGACAGGTATACGAGGTATAGAAATGCTGGCAGATCATCAATTGCATATAAAGAATGACTGGCTGCAAGCTATCAAAGCTGGTCTGCAGGTATAGGTCAAAACTAAACAGGTATAGAAAAGGCTGCCCTTATTAAAGGACAGCCTTTTGATTTTAAGTCCATTGCCAGATTTATATCACGAGCTGTAGTCCCAGGGAAAATGTGCGGGGCTGAGGTGTTAGTCCTCTGTCCATGCCACTGCGCACTTCGGGGTCCATGCCGCTGTATTTTGTCAAAATGAAAGCATTTTGCGCGGTGGCATGTAGTTTCAGATTTGCTCTGTTGCCAGCTATACTGCCCGCATCATAGGATACCTGCAGGTAATCCATCCGAAGGAAAGAGCCTTTTTCCAGGAAGTAATCTGATTGATACTGAATTTGTCGGAATCCAGTATCTGCATAGGTCCGGCTGGCATTTTGCAACCGGCTGCTATTCTGACCAACGTAAAACCAGCTTCTTCGCTCTTCCGCGTAGTTATACACCTTCTGCCCGAAATTGCCACGCATATAGAGAGCAGCATGCCATTTTCCATACCCTGTACTTGCCTGTAGCCCCCCGATCAGACTGGGCTTTGGGGAATCAATTACCATCTTGACTACTCTCCCATCTATTCTTTCATAATCCTGTATTGGTCTGCCATCCGGGCCGTATAGTTGTTTAAAAAGGTAAAAGCTCTGCACAGACCTGCCTAGCTCACTGACCAAGTAGTTGTTGTGCGGCTCAATGTAATGGAATTGTGTCGGTGCTTCGTCAAAGCTTACCACTTTGCTGTTCATCTGAGTCGCATTCAATCCCAAATCCAGGTAAAAGTCTCCGTTCCTGATAACCTTAATGAGGAAGGAAGCTTCCAGGCCGCTTGTTTTTAGCTCACCTGCCGTTCTGCCGATGGTTGCACCGCCCTGGGCATTTGGTAGCGAAAAAGCCAGCAGCAGATCGGTTGAGCGGTTGTGGTAAAATGAAAGGGTACCTTGAAGCCGATTGCTCCACAAGCCATAGGTCAGGCCCACCCGCTTGGTTATTGTTTTTTCTGCATCTCCCCCAGGCGCATAGGCATATTGATTTGAGTTCAGAATCAGATATTGGTTTGGGTTGTCGAGGCGCTCAAAATAACCCAGTGAAGTACCTATGTTTAAGTGCGACAACCAGGTCGATTGGCTAAGGAAAGACTCTTTGGCCACATTCCAACCAAGTCGCAGCCCGGCACTCTGAGCACTGTAGGGGTCTCTTGAGATGCGGGTAGGCGAGCTCAGTTGGCGCCTTCCGGACAAACCGGCCGTATACTTGTCGCGCATCGTAACATGCAGGTTTCCGTAATATTCCAGATCAGTTTCTGTCAACTTACTCCCTTTCCCCTGAAAAGCCTGGTTTGTGGCGCCATCCCTTATAATGTGCTCGCTCCTGGTCATGAGATCTGTCTTCAGAATTCCTCCCGTCAAATGAAGAAGACCGTTGATGCTGTTCAGCTGCTGATCAAAATCTACAAATGCCTCTTGGTAGGTGCGGTCCATTTTGTTCTCCTGCGTGTGCAGAAGCTGGTTGTTATACACAAAAGTGGCTTGATTATCGCTTATCCGAAAGTCGCTGTCAGAGCTATGGTAGGCATGGCGATAGTTTAGTTTGACGCTTGGCAGAAAGTGAAGTTTGTAACGCAAATGCGCCTGACCAAACCAAGTGGCCATCTGGTCTCTGGCATCGCGTCGCTCCAACATGCTCAGCGGATTAGGGGCATCGTAGTTGACTGTGCCATTTTGATTGTAGTATACAAAGTAACCGCCATGCTGATTCTCGACATGTACCGGCTGTGTTGGGTCAAAGCCTAGTGCCTGGCTGATAGCTCCTTCATTGGCAACCTGGAGTTGCTGATCGCTGTGTAGCAAGGATAAATCCAGTGTAAGGTGGTCCTGCAGCAGACTCGGGTTCAGGTGGAGCGACATTGATTTGCGCTGTCTTTCTGAAGTCTTCAGGATGCCCTGCTGTGTGAGATAACCAGCTGAAACGCGGTATGGCAAAGAGCCAATAGCGCCCTGCAAGCTCAGGCTGTTATCCAGACTGTAGCCATGCTGATATATAGCATCTTGCCAGTCCGTGTTGTGACTGCCGGCTAGGTGGGCTTGGCCCGGGTATTTGGTTTGCAACAGGTTGCGTACCTCGTCTCCACTGTAAACGTCTGCTTTTCTGCGAAGCGAGGATACGGCTCCCGTCGTATTGAACCTTACCTGTGTTTTACTTTTCGGCTTGCCTGCTTTCGTTTGGATCACCAACACTCCATTAACAGCTTTGCCCCCATAGAGTGCCATAGCCGACGCGTCGCGCAGGTAGCTGATCGAGGCTACATCTTCTGGGTTCAGAAAGCTGAGCACGCCGGTATTCGCTGAGACATCCGCATAGCTGATCAATACACCGTCGATGACAATTAAAGGGCTATTTTGCCCCACCAAGGAGTTGCCATGGCCGGTTTCCATGGTATAAGGCGCTCCCGGAGCTCCGCTTTTGGGAGTAATGCGAAGACCCGCCAACCTGCCATTAATAGCCTGTTCCACAGAGGTGACAAGTCCCTTGTTAAAATCGGATGCGTTTAATTCGTATGGTTTGTAGGTCGCTTGTAAAGTATCAGCTGCAGCCGAGGTAGAATCGGCTAACTGTTCACCCTGACTAAAGACAGGATTGGTGATCAGTAATCCAAGAGCGGCACAACTATACTTCAGGAATTTCAGGTGATGGGGTAAAATTTGTTTCAAATTGCAGGTATGGTTGGTGTAAGAAAGCTTAAATATAGTAGATTACATATAATAGTGCAGTAATCATGATTCTTTATTGGAGGCAAATGCATGCAGCCATAAGGAAATACCGTAAAGACCTTTTGATGACGAATAGAACTATAAATATCGGCCTTCTCGGCTTCGGCATGGCCGGGCGCGTCTTTCATGCGCCAATTGTATCGGCTGTGGATGGCCTGAAACTCAGCAAAATAAAAGCAACCCGCTCTGAAAGCATTGCCCTTGCTAGAGTACTATACCCTGATGCTGCGGTTGTAACAGATACAAGCAGCGTATTAGAGGACCCGGAGATTGATATGGTAATCGTGGCCACTGCCAACGATACACACTTTGAGTTGGCTAAAGCCGCTCTGCAGGCAGGAAAGCACGTGGTGGTCGAAAAACCTTTTACGGTGACATCCAGTGAGGCAAGTGAACTGATCGAACTGGCCAAATCTCAAGGCAGGCTGTTAACAGTATACCAGAACCGGCGCTGGGACAGCGATTTCAGAACTGTGAAGAAGTTGCTCGAAAATAAATTGTTGGGCCGTCTGGTGGAGTACGAAGCCCATTTTGACCGCTTCCGCCCTATTCCTGCTTCCTCTACCTGGAAGGAAGAAGACCTGCCGGGTACGGGTATTCTCTACGATCTGGGCGCTCACCTCATCGACCAGGCACTTGTACTGTTTGGCACCCCTCAGCAGGTATACGCCGACCTGCGCACCCAGCGAAGTGGCGGGAAAATAACAGACAGCTTCGACCTGACGCTGTATTATGCAAGTGGACTGAAAGCTATTTTGAAGGCAGGTATGCTGGTGAGGCAACCAGGGCCACGTTTTATGCTGTCGGGCGATAAAGGATCCTTTGTGAAGCACGGACTGGATGTGCAGGAAGCAGCGCTGAAAGCCGGCTTCGCTCCTTCAGGTGCTGACTGGGGCCTGGAGCCGGAAGAGATCTGGGGCAAACTTGATACAGAGCTTAACGGGCAGCAACTCATCGGCAAGATTAAGAGCGAACCCGGCGATTACCGGGGCTTTTACGAGAATGTGCGGGATGCCGTCCTTGGTATAGCCGAACTGGAGGTGAAACCGGAACAGGCCCTGAACACGATACGCATCATCGAACTGGCCATGCAGAGCAGCCAGGAAGGGAAAGCAATGGCCTTCGATTAGTTTTGTTCTCCCCTTACGAGGCCGGATCAAAATTTTAGTCGATTCCGTAGTATATTTGTAGCTACAAAAATCATTAGTTTACTGTATGGAATCATTGAAAGGAAAGAGCGCCCTCATCACAGGAGCTGGGAAAGGTATAGGAAAGGCGATCGCAATCGCGCTGGCCAAAGAAGGTGTTAACGTAGGTTTGCTGGCCCGCACCACAGCACAGTTAGAAGAAGTAGCCGCTGAGCTCAGAGCGCAAGGTGTTAAAGCCGCTGTCGCGACAGCCGATGTGGCAGACATAAACTCTGTAAACGAAGCGGTGAAGCAGATTGGCGCCGAACTCGGACCCATCGATATCCTCATTAATAACGCCGGTACGGCCAAGTTTGGAAAGTTCCTTGAGCTGGAGCCGGCCGAATGGGAGCACATCATCCGGGTTAACCTGTTGGGTACATACTATGTGACCCGCGCCGTGTTGCCGGAAATGATCGAGCGCCAGACCGGTGACATCATCAACATCTCCTCCACGGCCGGACAAAGAGGCGCTCCGGTCACGAGTGCTTACAGTGCTTCAAAGTTTGCGGTAATTGGACTTTCAGAGTCGTTGATGCAGGAGGTGCGCAAGCACAACATCCGGGTGAGCACCCTTACGCCGAGTACTGTGGCAACTGACATGGCCATCGATCTGAAGCTGACAGACGGCAACCCCGACCGCGTGATGCAACCGGAAGATTTCGCGGAGCTGATCGTGGCGCAACTGAAACTGAACCGTCGCGTGTTCATCAAAGAGGCCGGCATCTGGTCAACCAACCCCTAACAAAAAATGCCCGAAGTTCAGCTTCGGGCATTTTGTTTTATGAAGCTATACCTGAATAGTTTATACCGCAACAGGCGCCTTTATACCTGGATGCGAAACGTAATTCTCCAACTTGAAGTCTTCGAATTTGAAGTCAAAAATATCTTTCACATCCGGGTTCAGACGCATGGTGGGCAGCGCGTGTGGTTCTCGCGTCAGCTGCAGTTGCGCCTGCTCCAAATGGTTCAGGTATAGGTGCGTATCACCGCCGGTCCAGATGAACTCACCTGGCTCCAGGCCCGTTACCTGCGCCATCATCAGCACCAAAAGGGCGTAGGAGGCGATGTTGAAGGGTACGCCCAAAAACACATCGGCAGAACGCTGGTAGAGCTGGCAGCTCAGTTTACCCTCGGCCACGTAAAACTGGTAGAAGGCATGGCATGGCGGTAACTTCATGTTTTCGATCTCCGCCACGTTCCAGGCGCTCACAATAATGCGGCGCGAATCCGGGTTGTGCTTCAACTGGTTCACCACTTGGGTGATCTGGTCGATGTGGCGGCCATCCGGCGTTGGCCAGCTGCGCCATTGCGAACCGTATACCGGGCCCAAATTTCCGTTTTCGTCCGCCCACTCGTCCCAAATCGTCACGCCGTTCTCTTTGAGGTAGGCAATATTGGTGTCACCCTTCAGGAACCACAGTAGTTCGTGAATGATGGATTTGAGGTGTACCTTCTTGGTTGTCACCAGCGGAAAGCCTTCTGACAGGTCGAAACGCATCTGGTAGCCGAACACACTGAGGGTACCGGTGCCGGTACGATCTTCTTTTTTCACCCCCTTGTCGAGGATGTGCTGCATCAGGTCCAGGTACTGTTTCATAAGGGATTGTTAGTAGCGTGTAAGTTTCCGAAGCATAAAGATAGCGCAAAAATAATCCGACGAAAAAACTGTCGCCTGTTTTCTAGTCGCAGGTATAGCGCGTCCTTATTCGGGTTTCAAAAAAAGGTTTACTTCCGTTTAGGGTTGTCCGGCGCTCGGCATACGGTTCACGATCTTCTGTACCTGGCCTTTTACGGTGCTGTAGCCCGCATTAAAACTCTTGATGGCTCCCTCGGTCCATCCCCGCCAGAGCAGCTGCTTGGATTTCGGGTCGATCACATCCACGATTAGCGTGCCTTGCTTGAAAAGGTCCACTGCACGGTAGCCGGGCAGCTCAGCATTGCCATACTTATACCTGTAGCCACTCATATAGGCGTAGCTATACCCGAAACCAGGGCCATACAGCTCCGGTTTGTCCATCGCATCCGGCACCGATACGCTCACATCATAAGCCACCAGCATGTCCGGGTTCACGGTGGTTTTGGTATAGCCTTTTCTTCCCAACTCTTCGTCCACCGCTTTCAGCAGGTGCTCGTGCAGGTTGGCGTCAAAGTCCGGGCCGTAGGCAGGCTGGGCGGCTGGTGTAGGTTGGTACCAGGCATAGGTCTTCTTTTTACTCAGCACTCCTTCGGAAGAACTGATCGTATTGGTATGATCGATGCCGGACGTGGCGACGCAGGAGCTGAGGAGAACAGTGCCCAGCAGAAGGTATAGGGCTGAGGCCAGTTTATTTTTCATGCTTTTCATAGTTGATGCTGGTGTGGCTGGCAAAGGTACAGGGCTTATTTCCTCCCTCCTTACGCATGCTAATTTCTAAGGGTGACAATTATCATCGCTTGCTTTCAAATTTATATATTCTTTTGCGAATAAATAAACAGTGCGCCCCGATTTCGGAGGCATTTCAAACCGAGTGTCTGGCTAACCGTAAGTTAAGCGATACGCCCTAAGCTTACACTCTTAAAAAGAAGAACCATGAACCAAGCCCAAATGAAGTACACTACAGCTGAAGAAGCCCTTTCTGTTATCAAATCAGGTGATCGTGTGTTTGTGCATGGCAGTGCCGCCACACCGCAGTACCTGGTGCACAAGCTGGCAGAGCGAGCCGACGAACTGCGAAATGTGGAGCTGGTGAGTATTTCCACTTTTGGGGACATGCCCTGCGCCGAGGAACGTTGTAGTGATGCGTTTTACATCAACTCCCTCTTTGTTTCGGCTAACGTGCGAGAGGCCGTCAACAGTGGCCGCGGCGACTATGTGCCTATTTTCCTGAGCGAGATCCCGAACCTGTTCCGCTCCGGCATCATGCCGCTTGATGTGGCCATTGTGCACGTGTCGCCGCCCGACCGCCATGGCTTCTGCTCCCTTGGTGTATCGGTGGACATTGCCCGGCAGGCGGTTATCAGTGCCAAACACGTCATCGCGCAGGTAAACCCCCAGATGCCCCGCACCCACGGCGATGCCCTGATCAACATCCGCCGCTTCGATGCATTGGTAGAGGTAAACGAGGCACTTCCGGAAGTAGACTATGGTCCGCGCATAACCGAGACTGAAGAAACCATCGGGCGCTACATCGCCGAAATGGTGGAAGATGGTGCCACCCTGCAAATGGGCATAGGGGGTATACCGGACGCCACACTCCGTAGCCTGACCAACCACAAAGGACTCGGCATCCACACCGAGATGTTCTCCAACGGGGTACTACCCCTGGTACAGAAAGGCGTTATTACGAACGAGTTCAAGAAGAAGCACCGTGGCCGCATTGCAACGGGCTTTATTGTGGGCAACCGGGAGCTCTATGATTTTGTGGACGACAACCCGCTGATCACCATGCTCAGCTCCGACTATGTGAACGATGTGACCGTCATCCGTTCCAACCCGAAAGTGACTGCCATCAACAGCGCCATTGAGATTGACCTGACCGGCCAGGTGGTGTCAGACTCCATCGGTACCTATCAGTTTTCAGGTATAGGCGGCCAGATGGACTTTATCAGGGGTGCTGCCCTATCAGAGGGAGGCAAACCGATCATTGCGCTGCCTTCTGTCACGAACAAGGGCATTTCGCGCATCACACCTTACATTAACCAAGGAGCTGGTGTCGTGACGACGCGCGCGCACGTGCACTATGTGGTGACAGAGTACGGGGTAGCTTACCTGTACGGTAAAAATCTGCGGCAGCGGGCTAAGGCACTGATCGAAATCGCGCACCCGGACCACCGGGAACGGTTGGAGGAAGAGGCGCACAAGCGCTTCAAAAACTTATAGCCACGATACTAAACTTTCGCTTCGGGTTTGCGTGTATGGGAAAGTCAGATACTTAACATATGGATATATCGATTTCACCTTCCCGTATACCTTCTCCCCGACCGGAATGGGTCGTGCGATTTGCCCGCGTCGGCCTCATCGCAAAAGGAATCGTTTATTGCCTGGTTGGGGCACTCGCCTTTATGGCGGCCTTCGAACTGGGTGGACAAACAGCTGAAGAAGCCGGTAAGACAGGAGTCTTTCAGTTCATCCTGGAGCAACCTTATGGCAAAGTGCTGCTGGCCATTGTGACGGTTGGCATGTTGTGCTATACCTTGTGGCGCTTCATCCAGGCCTTCGGCGACACAGAAGACAAAGGCACCGATGCAAAGGGCATCGGAAAGCGCATCAGTTACGCTTTTAGTGGAGCCGTGTACGGGGCCCTCGCCTTTACGGCGGCGCAGTTGCTGCTCGGCAATGGTGGCGGTGGCAGCGGCTCCGATTCCCGGCAGACGCTGGCCCGTGAGTTGCTGTCCCAACCATTTGGACAATGGCTGCTCGGAGCAGTGGCCATCGGCACCATGGTGATGGGGATATACCAGTTTTACCGCGCCTATTCCGGCAAGTACATGAGCAAAGTGCAGTCACAACAGCTGAAGCCGGAACTCCGGACCTCGCTTGTGCGTGCCGGACTGGTTGGTTACATCGCCCGGGGTTTCGTTTGGCTGATCATTGGCTATCTGCTCCTGCGTGCCGCGCTGAACTCAAATTTCCGTGAGGCAGGTAGTAGTTCGCAAGCCTTTCAGTTTGTGGAGAGTTCTTCCTATGGCTCTTTCCTGCTGGGCATATTAGCCTTGGGACTCATCTGCTACGGCGTTTTCATGTTTGTCCGGGCCAAGTGCGAGGTGATCAATACAAAGTGATAGGGTCAGCAAACAAGCAGCTATACCTGTTACATAAGAGAAAACAGGTATAATTACTTAGTAGAAAGTACTGAACCGAGTCATATTATAACATTCTTTTGAAATGTTAATTAAGCCATGCGGTTAAACCAAAATTGAGCCGTAAACTGTTATCAGGATATAACATTTCAGTTATATTTGACCTCAAATTGCATTTACCTGACCTCCTGATGACAAACGGTTCTTTTAAAATATTTATACTGGATGATGACATCTGGTATAGCGAACTGCTCGAATACCACCTCTCGCTGAACCCGGACTACGAGATCCGTAAGTTTCACTCAGCCAGCGACTGCCTTGCCAACATGCACCTGCGCCCCAATGTGGTGACACTCGACTATTCGTTGCCCGACAAAAACGGCTCGGAGGTGCTCAAGCGCATCAAAGAACAGAACCCGGATGTACAGGTGGTGGTAATATCAGGACAGGAAGACGTGGCCACTGCGGTGGACCTGCTCAAACTGGGCGCTTATGACTACATTGTAAAAGACGAGGATACTCCTGAAAGGCTTTGGAACACGATCAACAAGATCAGGGAAAATGTGTCGCTGCGCGAGGAGATCGACCACCTGAAGGAAGAGATCGGCCAGAAATACGACTTCGGGAAAGTAATCATCGGGAATAGCGACGCCATCAAAAAGGTGTTTAACCTGATGGATAAAGCGACGAAGACCAACATCACCGTATCTGTGCATGGCGAAACAGGAACCGGAAAAGAGCTGGTAGCTAAGGCGATACATTATAACAGCACACGCAAAAAGGCTCCTTATGTGGCTGTAAACGTGGCTGCTATACCCCGCGAACTGATCGAAAGTGAACTGTTTGGCCATGAAAAAGGGGCCTTTACCGGAGCTGTGTCACGCCGCCTGGGCAAGTTCGAAGAAGCCAATAAAGGGACCATTTTTCTGGACGAGATTGGTGAGCTGGAACTTAGCTTGCAGTCCAAACTACTACGCGTACTGCAGGAAAAGGAGATTACGCGTGTGGGTGGCAACACCGTCGTGCCAGTGGATGTGCGCATCATTGTCGCTACTCACAAAAACCTGGCGGAAGAAGTAAAGAAAGGCCGGTTCAGAGAAGACTTGTACTACCGCCTGTTGGGTCTGCCCATCCAACTACCGCCTTTGCGCGAAAGAGGCAGTGACATTCTCGTGCTGGCAAAGTTCTTTATTGATGCCTTCTCCAAAGAAAACGGGCTTGGTCGTAAACACCTGTCGTCTGAGGCGCAGCAGAAACTCCTCTCCTACGCCTTCCCAGGAAACGTGCGTGAGCTGAAGGCCCTGGTAGAACTGGCAACCGTGCTGGCAGATGATGACACGATACGGGAGCAGGACATCAATTTCTCCGCCAGTCACACCGAAAAGGATTTCCTGGCCGAAGAGCGCAGTTTAAAAGAATACACAACTGCCATTATCCAACGCTTCCTGGACAGGTATGACTACAATGTGCTGCTGGTGGCCGATAAACTTGATATCGGGAAATCGACCATTTACCGCATGATCCAGAGTCAGGAACTCACGGTTAAATAAGGTATAGCTTTAAGGGATAAACGAACCTGGCGGAGCGTAGATGAGCACAGGTATAGGCGGATTTAATTGGCAGGAAGCATGATGGTAAACAAAGAGCCCTTGTCGACTTCACTTTCGACTTTTATCTGCCCGCCCATCAGCCTGACCTGCTGGTTCACGATGTAAAGGCCCAGACCATTGCCTTCTGCCACTTTGGGCGCGAAACGGCGGTGCATCTGAAACAAATCCTTGCCAATGCGCGGCAGGTCCATTCCAATGCCATTGTCCCATACCTGAATCGTCAGTTGTTCAACGCGCAGCAAAGTGTATACCTTTACGAGGGGCGGTCGGTTTGGGCTGCGGTATTTCAGCGCGTTGGAGATCAGGTTACGGACGATGCTGTTGAAGTAGGCTTTGATGGCTAGAAACCGGGTATTTTCCGGAATTTCTAGCTCTACCACCGCACCCGATTGCCTGATCTCTTCCTTGAAAAAGTTGACGATGCGTCGGAGCGTTTTGTTCACATCTATTTCCTCTTTGCTCTCTTTGCCCGTCGACTGCAGCGCGATCAGTTCGTTGAGGTCGCGCAGCATCGCGTCCACAGACTCGACGGTGTGCAACAGGTAGCGCTTTACTTCATGTTCTTTCTGGTCGGAAAGACTGCCCTGCAGGAGTCTGGCAAAACCTAGTGCATTGGCAACTGGTTTTCGCATGTCGTGGGCCAATATCTTCCGGAATATCTCCAGCTCGTCGTTGTGTACCTGCAGCAGAGCGGCGTATTGCTCGAGCTCAATCTCCTTCTGTTTCTTTTCGGTAATATCTTTGGCGATGCCGAAAACGGCCAGGATGCGGTTTTCGTTTTTGAGCGGGAAGTTGGTGATGTCGAGGTACCGGACCCCGTTTTTGGTGACAATGGCAGTTTCGTAGCGTTGTGGCCTGTCCTGCATAGTTTCGAGAAAGCGCTCCTTCGTAAAAGCCTTCATGCTTTCCTCAATTAGTGGCTCAAAGCTTTGCCCAATCAGGGTTTCCCGGTCATAGCCAGAAATCCGGCATACTTCTTCGTTCACCATCATAAAATTTCCTTCCAGATCCAGGAGATAGATGGCATCCGGATGATTGAGAAAAAGCGTCTGGTTAAGTTTTTCGAACTGATACAGTTCTAATTCTTTCTTTATATCCATTGGATATTTTATAGCTGCAGTAATTACATGGGGTCGTATTTAAATGTACGGCTGCAAGCGGTAATCGTCGTCATTTGCTTGTTAAGTCCCTATTTTTTTTAGCTGAAAGCAGTTTTAGGGCAGAACAGGTTCCAATTCGCGAACCCTGATGACTAGCAATGACACCTCTCGATTGGAAGATGTCTACTTCGATATCCAAAAGCTGATAGGTATTGGATTCCTAACTAGACTATACCTTGGGTGTGTCAAGTTTTGGGATTTATATAGCTGCTAACATCTAATGTTATGACTTTGATTTGCATGTCGGACTATTCACCTCTGATTTCCATTACCAGCTTACTTAATCTATCAAAAGCAGGCAATCAGTTTTAAGGTATAGGATATACATATGGGATACTCCGGCAAAGGAAGGTGCATTCTAATTTTAATTATATATAGCAGATAATAGCTCGAGCAGACATAGGTCGTGCTGTTATTGGGTTGTTATGTTGTATTTGAATGGTAATTAATGGGTGGGATAGTCAACCCTGTTGCTAAAGTAGTACTTCTCTATAGGGCTCACTCGTACCACTAGCTTATACATTACACTATAACATCAGGTGTAATATCTGAAAGTTACTATTTTAATAGCGGTTTAATGTTAGGACTTTGGCATACCTTTTTAACGGACTGGCATTGACTTATAAGAACGTGTTATAGAACTGTCACATAAAATATTTCGGTATTGCATTAAATTATCCTCGTACATCGATTGTTACATCACGGAAAAGCGATAATTTGCGGTAAAATCCGCCGCATTGTTTATCCGGATTTTAGTGATTGCATGATGGAATCTTCGTACGAGCTGCAGGAAATGCAAAGGGAGCTCGAAAAAGAAAGGGAGGCACGGCAAGAAGCCGAACAAAAAGCCATAACACTTGCCTGCGAACTAGAGGAGCTCCGTAAAAACCAGTCTGAAACATCGGCAGAGCTGGTGCAAGACGTCATGCACATGGTGCCCAGCATCGTCTACATCTACGACCTGGATCAGGACAAAAGTATCTACCTGAACAATTGCATTAAATCAATCCTTGGCTACTCGCAGCAGGAATTGGATTCGATGAACGGGCATTTCTTTATGTCGGTGGTGCTGGATGCTGACAAGCCCCTTCTGCTGCAGCATTCTTCTGGTATGCTGAATGCACAGGATGGCGAGGTGCGCAAAATTACTTATAGTGTACGGGCCAGCGACGGTTCAACCAGAATCCTGTTTTGCAGAGAAGCTGTTTTCAGACGCAATGCCGATGGCAAAGTAAGTCAGATCATCGGTTCGGCCGAGGACGTTACCAAGCTGCGACATAAAAACCGGGAGCTCGCCGAGCAGAAGGAATTCTACGAGGCCATCCTGAACAACCTGCCCTCGGACGTGGCCGTGTACGACAATAAGCTGCGCTATATTTTCGTGAACCCTGCCGCTGTTTCCGATCCGCATTTGCGTGAATGGATCATCAATAAAACTAACGAAGAGTACTGCGCCTACCGGAACGTGCCGCTTCACCGCATCGAGAACCGGGGCAAGCACTTGCACAAAGTGATGGATGAGCGCCGCCAGGTGTCATTTGAGGAAAAGCTGGTGGACAAGCAGGGCAATGCAAGTTACCACATCCGTAAACTAAATCCGGTGTTGGACGAGCAGGGCGAAGTGAGACTCGTTATCGGGCATGGGCTCAATATCACCGACCTGCATAACGCACAGCAGGAGATTCGAAACAGCGAGGCCAAAATAAGGGCTATTCTGGATGCCATACCGGATCAGATGTTCATCATTGATAAGCATGGTGTATACCTGGAAATGCATAACGAGCACGTGCAGGACAATCAGGTTCAGCCTTCAGAAGTGATTGGCAAAACGCTTTTCGACATGCTCCCGGCCTCCCTGAGTCAGAAAGCCTTTGACCTTATACAGGTTGTGCTGGCAACTGGCCAGATGCAGTCAATCGATTACGAGCTAAACGATCGCTACTACGAAGGGCGTATTGTGAAGTACAATGACGAGCAGGTTCTCACCATTGTTCGCGATGTAACAGAAGAGCGCATGGCTGCTCTTGAGGTAAAAGAGAAAAATGACTTCATTCGACTGGTACTCAACACCAGCCCTTCGCTGATCTATGTAAAGGATGGAGAAGGCAATTTCAAGCTGGCGAACCAGGAGTTTGCTGCTTTGTTTGGACTTACGCCTGAAGATATAATTGAGCAAAATAACCGCGATCTGCACAGTGTAGACCAAGAACTGCAGCATTTTAACCGTATAGACCAGCTGGTGATCGAAACAGGCCAGGAATTGCGCTTGCAGGAAAATTTTACGCTGCCGGATGGCCGCGTGGAATGGTTTAATACCATTAAAAAGCCCCTCATCACAAAAGATGGGGAGGTGCATGTGCTTGGTATCTCTGCCAACATCACCGAGCAGTACAACGCGAATAAGAGACTGGAGGAGAGCGAGGAACTGCACAGGCTACTTTCAGAGAACTCACGCGATCTGGTTTGTCTGTACGACGCAGATGGCAACTACCTCTACGTGTCGAATGCCATTGAAGAAATGCTAGGCTATGAGCCTTCCGAACTGATCGGTGTCTCGGCCACCACTATTGTGCACCATGAGGATTTGCAAAAAGTTCAGTCCATGGGCCAGTTGGTTGCGATGAAACAAAAGAGCAACATCACGGTGCAGCATCGCCTCACCCACCGCGACGGTGACTTTATCTGGGTGGAAACCAGCATCAAGGCCATCACAGACAGTGAGGGTCAGGTGATCAAGTTTCAGTCCTCATCGCGCGATATCACGGAGCGTCGTCTGGCAGAGGAAGCCCTAAGGAAGAGCGAGAAAAAGTACCGCGACCTGATCAAATACAGCCAGGCCTACATGTGCACGCACAATTTGCAAGGCGTCATTCTGTCCGTCAACCCTTACCTGGTTGAAATGCTGGGCTACAAGGAAGAGGAGATCATTGGCAAGGAGATGAAGCATTTCTTCCCGTTAATGCATCGCCAGAACTTCCCGGAATACCTGAATCAGTTCGAGGACCAGACAGTGGTAAAAGGTGTGATGAGTGTGATGCGAAAAGACAAGGAGGAGCGCTTCCTCAGTTACCAAAACTACAAGGTGACCGAAGATGGTGAAGAGCCTTATGTGATTGGTTTCGCTCAGGATGTGACCGATCGCATCCAGACCGAGCGTGAACTGAAGAGTGCCAAGGAAGCTGCTGAAGAATCGGCCCGTGTGAAAGAGAACTTCCTGGCCAACATGAGCCACGAGATCCGGACACCGCTCAACGGTATTCTAGGTATGAGTGGCCTGCTGCACAAAACCCAATTGGATGAAACCCAGCTTAATTATCTGAAAATCATCAATCAGTCAGCTGACAACCTGCTGGTGGTCATCAACGATATTCTGGACGTGGCCAAGATAGAGGCCGGCAAACTGGAACTCGAGTTTATACCTTTCCGGATTGAAGACACGGTGCAGGCTGCTTACCAGGCCTTGAAATACAAGGCGGAAGAAAAAGAGATTGCCCTTCGGCTCGGCACACTCGAGCTGCCGCCCATGCTGCTGCAGGGCGATCCATACCGTTTGAACCAGATTCTGCTCAACCTCCTCAACAATGCCATTAAGTTTACAGAGGAAGGAAGCGTTACCCTGCATGCCACGACCCTGGAAGAAACAACTTCTACCATCACCATCGAGTTTTCGATCGTGGACACAGGTATAGGCGTGCCAGCTGTTAAAAAGGACCTGATTTTTGAAGGCTTCACGCAAGCCTATTCCAGTATCACCCGAAAGTATGGGGGCACCGGCTTGGGGCTCAGCATCTGCAAAAATCTGGTAGAGCGTCAGGGCGGTGAAATTTGGGTGGAGGACAACCCGGCAGGAGGCAGTATTTTCCGCTTCATGATTACCTATCCGAAGAGTGAGGTCGAGCAGCTGCCAAACGTGGAAGCCGCTGAAATCGACTACAGCAGTTTAGGAGCCGTGAAGGTGTTGCTGGCAGAGGACAATGAGGTAAACGTTTTCCTCGCGCAGTCGATTATGGAGGAATGGGGCTTTAGATTAGACGTAGCCTACAATGGCCTTGAAGCTGTGGAGATGGTTAGACAATCCGACTACGATATCGTGCTGATGGACATCCAGATGCCAGAGCTCAGTGGTATAGACGCCACCATGCAAATCAGGGCCATGAGCGACCCGCGAAAGGCAAGCGTTCCGATCATCGCACTAACCGCTAATGCGCTGAAGGGTGATGCCGAGAAATACCTGAGCGTAGGAATGAACGATTACCTGTCGAAGCCTTTTGAAGCAGAAGTGCTGTTTTCCAAAATAGCCAGCCTGGTGCCTGCCAAGCTGAATGAACCGGAGACTAAGGACACTGATCTGGTACAGCCTTTAGAGGAAATGAAAATACAGACAGCACCGCTATACAGCATGGAGATCATTCAGAAGATGTCGCATAACAATGAGGCGTTCATGAACCGGGCCCGCCAGCTTTTTGCAGACACCATACCTGTTACTGTGCATGAGATGCAAAAGTCCCAGGAGTTGGAAGACTGGAAAATGGTGGGTGCGCTGGCACACAAGGTAAAGTCCACGATCGACACCATGAAGATCGAGTCTCTGAAAGAAGTGGTGCGCTTTGTGGAGTCAAATGCAAAACAGGAAACCAACCTGCCTGAAGTGCGCGAAGGGGTACATAAGCTTGGGCAGGTGCTGCTACAGGTGGTGGATGAGATCAGAATGGAAATCACCTCCTAAGAAGTTTTAACTATACTTTTTACAAATAAAAAACCTGTCCCGCTAGCCAGATGGTGAAGCGGGACAGGTTTTTTTGTAAATTATATTGTCGTATACCCGTAAACCATACTAACTGCCATACCTGATCCGTCTATGTCCCCTACCCTATCACCTGCTGCTATACCTGACCTGACAAAAATCACCGCGCTGCGCCACCACTTGCATCAACATCCCGAGCTTTCCGGACTCGAATACCAGACAAGCCATACCCTTCAAAATTTTTTGGAGCGTTATCAGCCTGATGAAATTATAAAGGACTTAGGCGGCACTGGCTTCGCGGCCGTCTTCCATGGCAAAGTAACGCATGAGGGGCCCACCGTGCTGTTTCGAGCGGAACTGGATGCGCTTCCGACTCTAGAGCAAAACGAATTGCCTTATACCTCTACTCAGAAAGGTGTCAGCCACAAGTGCGGGCACGACGGACATATGGCGACTCTGACCGGGCTTGCCAGTCTGCTGCAACAGCAGCCACTAACACGTGGTCGTGTTGTGCTGCTTTTCCAGCCGGCAGAGGAAACGGGCGCTGGTGCCTGGGATGTTCTCCATACAACTGCATTTCAGAGAATAGCACCTGACTACGTTTTTGCGCTGCACAACATGCCGGGCCTGCCTATGGGACAAGTGCTGGTGCGCTCCGGCATATTTGCTGCTGCTTCAGTGGGTCTTCAGGTGAAATTGCATGGAAAGGAATCGCATGCGGCTGAGCCGGAGAACGGGCTGAACCCCGGCGAAGGTATGAGCGAACTGATACAGGCGCTTAATGCGCTGGTGCGGGAGCCTCAGCAATTTCAGGATCTGACGCTGCTTACAGTCGTACATGCTCGTCTGGGCGAAGTCGCCTTTGGCACTAACCCAGGTTTTGCAACAGTGATGGCTACCCTTCGGGCTTTTGAGCAGGAAGATTTGGATAAGTTAAAATCGCTTGCCTTAGAAGCAGTTAAGTTGGTTTCGGTCAAGTACGGGTTAAAGTGTGCGGTTATATGGGTGGAAGAATTTCCTGCCACTCGCAATAGTACGGATGCTGTAGAACTGGTGCAAAGCGCAGCACAGTATCTGCGCATGGACGTGAAAGAGGCAGAGCGGCCGGTACGCTGGTCAGAGGACTTCGGCCACTTCACAAACAGGTATAGCGGTGCCCTTTTCGGCCTAGGTTCCGGTATAAACCAACCACAGCTGCATCATGCCGATTATGACTTCCCGGATGAGCTTATACCTGTCGGTGCCACTTTATTTTACCGCATCGCGGAATCTATTTTAACTCCATAATCATTTCATGTTTTATAGTTCCTTTATCGAAATAAGCCGTTCAGCTTTAGCGCATAATGTTAGCTTTATTAAAGCACAACTAAGACCTGGCACCCGTTTCTCATCGGTGATCAAGGGCAATGCGTACGGGCACGGCGTAGAGGAGTTCGGGGAGCTAGCCTATACCTGTGGTGTCGATCATTTCTCGGTTTTCAGCGCCGACGAAGCCTACCGCCTGCATCAGGTGCTGCCACACAAGGCCACCATCCTTATCATGGGTTATATTGATGATGAGGAACTAGCCTGGGCCATCGCCAACGACATTGAGTTTTATGTTTTTTCGATTGACAGGCTTGAAGCAGCAGGTAGAGCAGCACGTCGTTTGCAGAAACCGGCCCGCATTCACCTGGATTTAGAGACAGGGATGAATCGCCTCGGATTGGAAACACGCGAAGTAGAAAGAGCAGCTGATCTGATTCTGAAACAACCTGACGCATTTGAAGTAGTGGGTGTTTCCACGCACTTTGCGGGTGCCGAGAGCAGCGAAAATCATGACCGGGTGACGGCGCAATTGAAGCAATACCATCTGGCCGTGCGCACGCTGAAGCAGAAAGGGCTCCAGATCAAGACGCTACATACGGCATGCTCTGCAGCCGTAATGGCATACCCTGAAACCCACCTGGATATGGTGCGGGTGGGCATCATGCAGTATGGCTTCTGGTCAAGCCCGGAAATCTACCAGCGTTATATGGGTACCAGTACCGATCGCACAGATCCATTGAGGCGGCTGATCAATTGGAAGAGCCATGTGATGAGCCTGAAGCACATACCTGCAGGCGAATTTATAGGGTATGGCAAGAGTTTTCAGGCCAGTAGTGACATGCTGGTCGCCGCTATACCTGTGGGGTATGCCTGGGGGTATAGCCGTAGCCTGAGCAACCAGGGCGAGGTATTGGTCAGGTCCCACAGAGCGCCGGTGGTGGGCATCGTGAACATGAATGTGCTGATGGTAGACGTGACAGGTATACCGGGTGTGACGCTCAAAGACGAAGTGGTGCTACTTGGCAAACAGGGTAACGAACATATCACCGTAGCCTCATTCGCAGAGCTCAGCACACAATTAAACTACGAACTGCTGACCAGGCTCCCGATGAATATTCCCCGCTATATCGTGGACTGATTGCTATACCTGAATCGATCACTCTGCTAGCCTTCTCAATGGAAAGCCACAGTTGTCGCAGTATCTGGCGTCGGAACTGTGCCCTTCTTTGTGGCAATTCGGGCAGACGCGTGACGTAGCATCCAGCTTGTCAGCCCTTGACAACTCCACGGAAACAATGCCGGTGGGCACTGCAATGATGCCATAGCCCATGATCATGAGGCAACTGGCTAATAACTTACCCAAGGGCGTAGCTGGTGTAATGTCGCCAAAACCCACCGTTGTAAGTGTCACGATGGCCCAATAAATGCTCATGGGTATACTCGTAAAGCCACTGGCGCGTCCTTCCACCACATACATTAACGCACCCATTACGACCACCAACATCAGTACCACCCCCAGAAAAACCGAGATTTTAGTCAGGCTGGCACGAAGGGCTTTAGTGAGCACCTGTCCCTCATTCACAAAGTTGGTCAGCCTGAAAATACGGGCTACCCGAAGCAACCGGAACACCCTGATCACCAGCAGGTATTGTGAGCCAATAACAAACAGACTCATGTACGTAGGTATGATGGCCAGGAAGTCGATGATCCCAAAAAAGGAGAAGATATACCGAAGGGGCCTTTCCGAGCTGTAAATGCGGAGAAAATACTCGATCGTAAAAAGGATAGTAAAAGTCCACTCAAGTGCCTGAAACACGTGCAGGTATTCTCTTCGCAAAGAAACAACGCTCTCCAGCGACACCACCACGACACTGGCCACGATCATGATCAGCAGGATGATGTCGAAAGTCCTGCCCGAAGGTGTTTCAGCTTCAAAAATGATGCTGTAGAGCTTGTGTTTCAATGAGTCGTTTCGCTGACTTGCCATACTGCGCTTTAGAGTGAAGATGAAACTCTCACTGAATCACGGCGGAAGCGACTGGCCATGTACTGCTTTATACGTTGCTCGTAATCTTTAATCTTGGCCGGATCCACAAATACAGCCTTCGTGCTTTTGGCCGGATTGGCAGCCTGCGGTTTCTTCCACTCGATCATCACCAGCATGACCGTGTCGAGCGCTGCCTTGTTCTCCGTCACCGACACGATTTCCCCAAGCTCCACCTTGTCTATCTCCGGGAAGATGAGCTTGAGTTCGCGGGTGGCACTGACCGGAGTGAAAGTATTGGCCAGTCGCATCAGGCTGTCGGCCCGTTGGTTTTGCAGTTTCTGGATCTCAATTGTCCTCAGAAAGTCCTGCGTCAGGTTGTTTGTAAGATCAGAAGCCATACGGCGTACGTCCTCTGCCGATACATCGAGCTGCACCAGTTTGACTTTGTGTTGCGGAAGCGAATTGTTGGTCAGCAGTGTGTTGTAGTGTGCCACGAGGGTGTCGTTCACCGGATTTCCTACGCTGTAAATTTTGATTGTGCTGAGCGTGTCCGTATCGATCACTTCCCATTTGATGATCTCGTTGTTCCGGTTTGCGAAATCGCGCACGACCAGGTTTTCGATCTTCTTTTTGGTCTGAACGCCCTGGTAAATGTTGTAGAGAAAATAGGCACTGGGCGATACCACAATGAACAGCATCACTGCCATGATACGGGCCACGCGACGCTCAGTGGCTTTGTCCACGTAGTGCTTGGTGTCGAACTTGAGGTACTTTACGATCAGGAAGGTTGCCAGGCTGATGAAGACGGCGTTGATGAAGAACAGGTAAAAGCCCCCGAAGAAGAAGTCAAAACGGCCCAGCGCCAGCCCGTAGCCTGCTGTACACAGCGGCGGCATCAGGGCGGTGGCAATGGCCACGCCAGGTATAGCGTTCGATTTATCGGACCTCGAAATAGAGACAATGCCTGCCACGCCTCCAAAAAAGGCCACCATCACATCCAGCAAGGTGGGTTTGGTGCGGGCCAGCAGCTCGTTGGTAGGCTCTCCCAGTGGCGTGATCATGAAGTAAAGCGTGCTCACGATGAGGCCGGCGGCAGCGGCAATAGACAGATTCTTGACCGAAGCCGAGAGCATTTCGCGGTCGTTGATGCCAACAGACAGCCCCACCCCGAGTATAGGCGACATAAGCGGTGAGATAAGCATGGCCCCGATTATGACGGCGCCTGAGCCGGTATCCAATCCGATGGAAGCCAGCATGGCCGAGCAGATCAGCATCCAGGTGTTGTTGCCGCGCACCGGAATCTTATCGTAAATTTCGCGGATGGTGCCGGGCTCATCGGTCTCGTGGATGATGTTGAGCACACTGCCCAGGGACCGCTTGATTGTATCAAAAATCATAAACAGGAAATTGCAATTCCTGTAAAAATAACCTTTTCTCGGTTAAGTACCCAACTATGCCTGGAGCTTCGGTAGTGTTTGGTCAAGCCCGCAGGTGTCATTCAGGGAGTCTAGCATTTGGTTAATCTTCTGCCGGTCTCCCTCGTTCTTTACAAAATCATCTGCATCTGCTACGATCAGTTGAGCTTCCTTTGTAATCGAACTTTGCCTGTTGGGATAGGATTTTGCAGCCAGGAACAAATTTTTAACCAGGTTCAGCAGCCGCATCAAAATAACCGGGTCTTCTCTGCCATAGACGCGAATAGGTCCCAAACACAAACTGAGCAGATCCTGATAGCTCACTTCATCCAGACGCAGACGAAGTACATGCTCCTTGTCGTGAAATATTTTCTCATCGGTGAGGGGCATCCGGACAATCAAAAGGTCGGTGAGGTAATCGATTGCTTTTATGGCAGTGCCCGGGTCGTTGATGCTGGGACTAAGCGCCTTCACAGCACTCTCGGTGATCTGCTTAAATCCGTAGAGGTAATTTACATCCGCCAGTTCTTCCTGATAAAAACTCAACTGCGTGTCGAGTTCGTTGCAAAAAGCCTCTTCATCCTTCAACTGGCCGGACACTCTGGCAAATGGCAGTCCTTTTATCACAAAGTGACCGAGTGGCTGCAAAAACTCCAATACCACATCTTGCTCTCTGCAAAGCTCAATCACGGCATTCCTGTCGATTTTTTGCAAATAGCCACTCCTGCTACTGTCAAGTAGCTGCCAGCTACCGGTTTTGAAGATGGCCTGAAGTTCTTTTCCCTCGTCTTGTGCCAGTTCCCTGCGCAGCTTGTCAAGAGTCAGCTTGTAGGTGTCCTCCAGGATGCTGCCAATTTGAATAGCAGTTGAAATGGAATGAATAAAATACACAAAGAAAGCCAGGCAAAGTATGGTGAAGCACATGGCCAGGAACACGGCAAGCCCCGGCAGGTCAGTGTCGTAGTGCTCCGAGCGAACGTTTACCATCACCACCAAGGTATAGATGAGCGTCCCGAGAAATAGACCCAGTACTTTCTGGTTTGACTTAGAAGTGATAAGTCCCGGAATAACCCGGGGAGAGAAGTTGGCACTGGCCTGGTTGAGCACCAGCATCACCATGGTAAAACCGAAGGCGATCAGCGAAAAAATGCCCGTAGCGATAGAGCTCAGGATCATGTTGGCAGTTTCGCCATGGCTGATAATGAAGAAAGGCAGTTCGTCTTCAAGGGATTTACTAATACCCCTGGTTTCGAAATAGATCATCAGTACTGCTATTCCGAAAAAGAGCAAAGAGAGCAAGGTCGGGTAAAAGCCAATGCTGGTATAGATGAACTGCGCAACAAGCTTTAGCCTGCCTATGATCCTCTTCATAAATAATGGCTGGATAGAATTTCTACTTTTTACTACCAGCGACAGGTATAGGTTGTAAAGCAAAAAGCCGGCAGCATTCTACTACCGGCTCTTGCACATAAAAAGGGTTAATTTACTCGAATGCCATTTTGGTGAGGCTGGCTTCCCAGCTCATCATTTTGAGCAGGTATAGCCGAAGCAGCGGGTCTTTGTTCACAGCTTCCTGAATCGCGTCTTTCTTTATCCGGATCAGTTCGGTGTGCTCCAAGGTATAGGCGGTGAAGCTGTAAGTGGCATGCAGCAGGTCGGTGGCGCCAAGCAGAAAATCCGGTGGGGCAACCAACTGCTCGCTTATACCTGTGGTATGGTCTATCAGTGCCACGCGGCCTTTCGTGATCAGATAGAAGCAGGTAACCGCTTCTCCTTGCCTGAAGATGCTATTACCAAACTCCAGGGCTTCCAACTCCCCTGCAATCACCCCCTTGTCTATAAAAGCCCGTAACGCCATACCGCTTTCTCGTTTACACGTTTATAGCTTGCAATTCCATTTGTGCCTTCTTGCTCTTGCAGTTCGCACAACAGCCAGAGCATGGCTTCTTCTTGAACTGTCGGTAGGTCAGCAGCGGAATGCGCGTGTGAAATGCCATGGTCTTCATGTAGTTCGTGCTGAAAAGGCGCTCCAGCAGGTAATTGTCCTGCGTGGCCAGTATCAGCATGTCTGCCGACTCTTCCTCCGAAAACTCGCTGATGCCCTCCAGTACGTCCTCTTCCTCCAGCAACCGGAAAGCAACCTTGCGGCCTTTTAACTGCTTTTCGAGCTCCAGCATGGCTGTTTGATAGGTACACCACTGGGAGCGCTCCTCCTCGCCGTATACCTGCACAAGGGTTAATTTGGCCTTCAGCTGCTGTGCCAGGTCTGCTATGCGGAACAGCACCCGCTGGTCCTGGTCTGTAAAGTCGGTTGCAAAAACCAGGTGCTTCAGTTTTTTATAACGAACCTTGTCAGGCAACACCATCACCGGGCACGGAACGAGGTCCATAATGGTGGCGGCTAGCTCTGCTGCTTCTCCTGTTAACCCATTGTTAGCCCGCGCACCGGCGTCCATCAGCATCAGGTCGATCTGGTAATCCTGCACCACCGCCTGAATACTGTCGCGTATTTGGCCGGGGCGCACCACACAATCGAAGGGCACGGTAACTTTAGAAGTCTTGAGCTCCCGACTGAACACGCGTTCGGTAAAAGATCGAAGCTTCTGGATACAGTTACTTTGCTGGGTGAATGTCATGTCGGCCATTTTGCAGGCATGGAACAGGTATAGCTCCGCACCCAGTGCATGTGCCAGTTTACCGGCATAGTTCAACAGGTCCTCACCTGTCTCGTTCAGTTCCAGCGGAACCAGGATGCGCTTTGTCTGCGATAGCGTTATCATAGTCATTATGGTTAGTGTCGTAAAGGTATAGGAAGGCCCTTTCGGGTGCAGTGAGTTGCATCACCCGAAAAAGTGACTTTTAACAGTATTGCTGTTAGATTTATTTCGGCTTGGAGCAGCAGCTCATTTCGGTGGTGTGCTGCGCCGTCTGCACGACTTTAGGGCTGAGGTAAGGTATACCCAGGCCAAGACCTCGCACGATGAAGAGCACCGCCAGCGCCATGCCCACATACGGTACCGCCCGGTTAAATATGCCCCGCACCTTCAGGCTGATGAGCTTGCCCGATAGCGACACAAGGTACATCAGCGGGAAAGTGCCCAGACCGAAGAGGGCCATGTAGAGCATGGCGCCGCCTATACCTGGCGCACTGATGGCACCGGCCAGGGCGATGTAGACAAATCCGCAGGGAAGTAAACCATTAAGCACACCCACCATGAAAAGTGAGCCCAAAGAGTTTTTCTGAAAGTAATAGCCCAGCTTTTTGCGCACCCAGACCATTACTTTGTCTGTCCCCATCGCATTGGAGGCCCTCCCTTTGAGAGCGGCCGGCAACACGAGCATGAGCAAGATCATCACGCCGGATACAATCGAAACGGTCTGTTGCAAACCTGCCATTTCGAGGGACTGACCGAAGGCGCCTGCGAGCGCGCCCAAGGATGCGTACGTAACGATACGACCACCATTGTACAGGAGCCGGCCGACGTAGTAACGCCAGCCAGAGCTCCCGACAAATGGTAGCGCCATTGCTATAGGGCCGCACATCCCAACACAATGGAAACTGCCTAGTAAGCCAAATAGAAATCCTGCCCAGATCATGGCCTTATTTTATTTGGAATGTTTTCTCTGAATAATATGCTTCGGCCCCGTCACTGAAGTTCACGCGAACTTTCCAAAGTCCTTTCTCCAGGTCGCCCACTTCAATAAGCTGGCTCTTGTCCCGACCAAGCTGTAAAGGCAACTGCTTGTCGAGTTTGTCATCCGACGGACGGAACAGCGTGATAGTGCCGTTCAGCTTTTTGTCTTCGTAAGTGGCCGGTACTTGCAGCAGAATGTTGCCTGCCTCCTGGTTGTACTGCAGCATCACATCGCCCAGCGCCTGAGTGCGGCGCACGCGGTCAATCTGGTCCTGGAAGGCAATTTCCTGGGCGTAGTAGTCTTTGCTCACCAGGTCCACATCCTGGTTCATGGCCTGTACCACAAAGTAAATGATGTACGCCATGAAGGATACCAGCCCGATGACGATGGCATAAGGCCAGAAGGTGAATTTTTTATTTTCAGTTTTCATGATGAATTCGCTTGAATTGATGAGCTGTATTAAAGCTGTTTTTACTTGGCTGGGGCTAAAAACTTGGTGTCCTGAGTGGTAACCAGTTCATCCCCGTGGTACACCCCGATCTCTATTTTGGCGTTCATACCTGTCAGTTGATTTTGCGGAATCTCTGCGAAGAATACGCCATCAGCCTTGCCCTGCGCTGGCAGTACCAGTTCACTACCCACCATCTGGATCTTGCCGTCTTTGTCAAGCAATTTCAGGGTCAGTGGCATCTCATGATTGGTTTTATTTATCACCGAAATGTTGTAAAGGTTTTTCACAGTACCCTGCTCTGTTTTCTGGTATAGCTGGCCCGGTGTGCGCAATATCGTGGCCTGTGCTTCGTCGCGCGTCAGCAACAGGGTTGTCAGCGCGACCATCAGCAGTAACAGCACAGCGCTGTAGCCCATTACACGCGGTGTGAAGAGCTTCCACTGGCGACCTTCGGCAATGGCTTCTTCAGAATCGTAACGGATAAGCCCCTCTGGCTTGTCGATCATGCGCATGATGTCGTTGCAGGCGTCGATGCAGGCGGTACAGTTGATGCACTCGAGCTGCTGCGCTCCGTTGCGGATGTCTATACCTGTCGGGCATACCTGCACGCACTGGTGACAATCGATACAGTCGCCTTCGGTTCGCTCCTGCCCTTTGCGCAACTTGCCGCGCGGCTCTCCCCGTCCGTAGTCATAGGCCACCGTCAGGCTTTTCTTGTCGAGCATCACGCCCTGCAGGCGCCCGTAGGGACAAACAATGGTACATACCTGCTCGCGGAAGTAAGCGAACACCCAGTAGAATACGCCTGTGAAAGCCACCAAAGCACCAAAGCCAGCCATGTGGTTGATCGGGCCTTCCACAATCACTTTCTTCAGTTCGTCTATACCTATCACATAGGCCAGGAACAGGTTGGAGATCAGAAAGGAAATCAGCAGGAAAACAGCGGTCTTGGAGCCTTTCTTCAGGATCTTCTCGGTATTCCAGGGCATTTTGTTCAGCGCCCGCTGTTTGGTGTAGTCACCCTCGATCAGGTACTCGATGCGGCGGAAAACCATTTCGAGGAAGATGGTCTGCGGACAGACCCAGCCACAAAAAAGCCTGCCGTAGATGACCGTGAACAGGATGATGAACACGACCAGCGCCAGGAATGCGAGTACCAGAATGAAGAAGTCCTGCGGCCAGAACAGCACGCCGAAGATCACGAACTTGCGCTCGACCACGTTAAGCATCAGCAGCGGCAGCCCGTTGATTTTGATAAAAGGACCTGCGAACAGGAAAGCCAACAGACCGTAGCTCACCCATTTGCGGTAATCGTAGAGTTTGCCTTTGGGCTTTTTCGGGTAGATCCATACCCGTTTCCCGTGCTCGTCTACTGTCGAGATATGATCGCGAAACTCTTCTCGCGAAGTACCCAGTTTAGTTGCCATGGCAGTTTAATTTGTGCGGATATTAATCCTGCCTGTGAATGAAAAATTAAGCAGCAAAGCCGGATAAGTGCCGTTCTTTACTGCTACAAAATTCAGCATTCGGCCTCTTGAAAAAGATGACCAATATCATTCTTTGGAGTGATTGTCATCAGTAATGGCCTTGATATGATAAAAGGCAGGCACTCCTTTCGGAATACCCGCCTTTCCAATCAAAAAGGGTTGATTTATTCTTTTTCGCCCTGCGCCTCCTTGGCATTTGGCGGGTTGCTACCCTGCAGTGACAGTATGTAGCTGCTCACTTCCAGCATCTGGTCTTTGGTTAGCTTGCCCTGCCAAGGCACCATGCCTTTGCTTGGCACCCCGAACTTCACCGTTTTGAAAATGTCGTTCACGTCGCCACCGTGCAGCCAGTACTCGTCCGTCAGGTTAGGACCCACCGTGCCTTCGCCGGCCTGGCCGTGGCAGGCCGCGCAGTTCTGCAGGTAGATAGCTTTGCCCGACTCCAGGGCTGAAGCATCTGTCAGCACTTCGAAATTGGTAACCGCATTCGGATCTTCCACGTTCTGAGCGGCAATCAGGGCTGCCTGCGCCATTTCCATCTCGTACTCCTCTGTCTGCAGCGCACCGGTTCTGAACACGTGGTAGTGCAGCATGTAGCCCACTGCGAACACGATGGTCACATAGAACATGTACTTCCACCACGGTGGCAGGTCGTTGTCGTACTCCTGTATGCCGTCGAAGTCGTGGTTGGAGTGAATAACGTCTTTTGCCTTACCCGTCATCACGGTGGCATCACCGCTCAGCAACGCATATACGCGGCCAGAGAAAGTGGACTGGAATTCCTCGTCCTTCAGCGAGTCGCCCATCATCGGCACGATCACTCGGAACAGCATCACGAGAACCACCACAATCAGCAGGATGATCAGGCCAACCAGGCCGTAGATGAAATGCACGATGGGCGGCAGGTCCATGAAGGCAACCTCTTGCGGTGTGGCCGCCGGAGTAGCCTCAGCCGTTTCGGTGGCTGCCGGCTCTACTACAACAGCTGGTGCAGCGGCGCTGGCTTCTTTGATGTAGGCGATCACATGGTTAATGTCGTCATCAGTAAGAGAACCTCCAAAGGCCGGCATTGGCATTTTGTTGAACTTCTCGTAAACGGCTACAGCATCTGCATCACCCGACGCGATCAGCTCCTGCGAGTTCTTGATAAACTTGTGCAACCATTCGTCGCCGCGACGCTCGTGCACGTCTTTGAGGGCTGGCCCTACTACATCAGCATCGATGCTGTGGCAGGCGGTACAGTTTCCTTCAAAGATTTTCTTACCCTGCACCGCATCCTGCGCAAATGCCGAGGCACCCGTCATCAGGACAAAGCCGGCCGCCAGGGCCAGTTGTCTCAGTTTTGTCATGGGAGATTTCATTGTCTGTTCCCTCCTATTGTTTGATCTTCGTCTTCGTCGGCACAGGCTAAGCTGCTCATGTTGCTCACATACTCCTTTCTCATCAGGGCCACATAAACCAACAGCCCCAGGAAAAATAGAAAGAAGATGGTGAATGAGATAAGCGGGTATATTTCAATGCCATCTATGGCTTGTAACACGTTCTTGTACATGGCTTTTTATTTTTTCGACACTCGTATCACGTATCAAGACCTGTTTTTTAGTCGAGTGTCGTGATACGTAATACTTGTGTCGTTTTAGTTACTCCTGTGTTTCCTTTACCTTAATATCAGTACCCAGACGCTGCAGGTAGGCGATCATGGCCACGATCTCGCTTTCAGGTCGCACTTCCAGGCCTTCTTTGGCCAGGTCGGCGGTGATTGCTTTTGCCTGCTTCATCAGCTCCTCGTTTGCATTGGCGATGTACTCGTCCTCGTAAGGCACGCCCAGTTGCTTCAGCACTTCGAGTTTCTTCTGTGTGGTGCTTAGGTCCACGTCCTGCTCAAACAACCAAGGGTAAGCTGGCATGATGGAGCCTGGTGACATGGAAGTCGGGTCGAGCATGTGGTGGTAGTGCCAGCTGTGCGGGTACTTGCCGCCTACACGGTGCAAGTCCGGACCGGTACGCTTGGAGCCCCACAGGAAGTTGTGGTCGTACACGAACTCACCCGCTTTGGAGTACTCGCCGTAGCGTTCTGTCTCAGAGCGGAACGGACGAACCATTTGCGTATGGCAGTTCACACAGCCTTCTTTGATGTACAGGTCACGTCCCTGCAGTTCGAGTGAGGTATAAGGCTTCACACTGGCGATGGTCGGCACGTTCGACTTGATCACGAAGGCAGGTATAAATTCTACCAGACCACCAATCAGGATCGCTATGGTTGCCCAAACTGCCATTTGCATTGGGCGTTTCTCAATCCAGCTGTGCCAGTGACCGGCGTTGTGGCTTGCTTCTTTCACAACCGGAGGAGCTACTGCTGCCTCGTTGGCTTCCAAAGCACCAGACTTAGCCGTCTTGTACAGGTTGTAGATCATCAGGAACACACCGCTCAGGTATAGCACACCGCCAATACCGCGCAGGTAGTACATCGGAACAATTTGCAGTACTGTCTCCAGGAAGTTAGAGTACTGAAGCGTTCCTTCTGGGGTGAACTGTTTCCACATCAGGCCTTGTGTGAATCCTGCCCAGTACATAGGTATAGCGTAGAACAGGATACCCAATGTGCCCAGCCAGAAGTGCGCGTTAGCCAGCTTCTTGGAGTGCAGTTGTGTTTTATACAGGCGTGGGAACAACCAGTACAGCATCGCGAAGGTCAGGAAGCCGTTCCAGCCCAGGGCACCTACGTGCACGTGTGCTACGATCCAGTCCGTAAAGTGCGCGATAGCGTTCACGTTCTTCAACGACAGCATTGGGCCTTCGAAAGTAGCCATACCGTAAGCAGTGATCGCTACAACCATGAACTTCAGTACCGGCTCTTCACGCACCTTGTCCCAGGCACCACGCAGCGTCAACAGACCGTTGATCATACCGCCCCAGCTTGGCGCGATCAGCATCACAGAGAAAACAACGCCCAGTGACTGTGCCCAATCAGGCAGTGAGGTATACAGCAAGTGGTGCGGACCAGCCCAAATGTAGATGAAGATCAGCGACCAGAAGTGAATGATGGACAGGCGGTAAGAGTATACCGGACGATTGGCAGCCTTTGGCAGGAAGTAGTACATCAGGCCCAGGAACGGTGTGGTCAGGAAGAACGCTACCGCGTTGTGGCCATACCACCACTGTACCAGCGCATCCTGCACTCCAGCGTAGCCAGAGTAGCTTTTCCAGAACGTAACAGGTATTTCGTAAGAGTTTACAATATGGAGTACCGCTACTGTCAGGAAAGTGGCAATGTAGAACCAGATGGCTACGTACATGTGCTTCTCACGACGCTTGGCGATGGTACCGAACATGTTCCAGCCGAATACCACCCATACCAGCGTGATAGCTATGTCGATAGGCCACTCCAATTCGGCGTATTCTTTAGATGTTGTAATACCCAATGGAAGCGTGATTAGCGCCGCCACAATGATCAGCTGCCAGCCCCAGAAGTTGAGTTTGCTCAGCAGGTCACTGTACATGCGCGACTTACAAAGGCGCTGCAGCGAGTAGTACACACCCATGAAGATGGCATTACCCACGAAGGCAAAGATCACGGCATTGGTGTGCAGCGGCCTGATACGGCCAAAAGTGGTGTACTGGTTGCCCAGGTTCATGTCGGGGTTTGCGAGCTGGAAAGCGATCAGCGTACCGATGATCATGCCGGCAACGCCCCAAAATACGGTGGCAATGCCGAAGTCGCGAACGATCTTGTTGTCGTAGAAAAAGGATTCGATGCCCCCAGAATCCTGACCTACCCGTTTCGGGCTCGGCTCTAAGACAGTTCCTGCATTAGTTGACATGTGCGGTGTCCTCCATTGGTTAAGGTGTGTTGTGAAATACTGTTTGTTTGCTCTAAAATCATGTGCAAAATTGAGAAATCGGCCTATCTCAAAAGATGACCAATGTCATTCTTCCAGGTGATTGTCATCAGTAATGAGCACGCCCAATTACTGCTTCTGGCTAGTTTTTTCGGTTTTTGGCCCGCTGCCTGCTTCGTTTTCGAAAAGCATGCGCACGGCCGGCGTATAATCGTCGTCGTACTGCCCGGAGCGAACGGCCCACAGAAAGGCCCCCAGAAAAGCGGCTGCCACCAGCACGCTTATGGCGATCAAAATGAATATGATATACATGGGTGTTGGATTTAGTGAGTTAGCGATTGAGTGGTTGAGTTAATGATTAATGATTAATAGGTAATGATTAATGGGTGGTGATATGACCAACTAGACTGAGTCCTAACTCAATGCTTTAGCCCGAAATACACTTACCACTCACCTCATTTTTATACATTATTCATTAATCGTCACTCATTAGTCATTATTTACAAACCTGCTTTTTTGGCGGCGTACTTCACGGAAAGTGTGGCGAAGGTCATCACACTGAGCGTGCTGATCGGCATGAGGATGGCAGATACAATCGGCGTAAATAGTCCCATCACAGCTACCGTCAGCCCGACCACGTTGTAGACCAGCGACACGGCGAAGGTGAGCAGGATCAGTTTCATGGTCTTTTTCGAGAAGTTCAGGAAAGTACTCAGCTTGTCGAAGGACTCGGCATCCAGGATGGCGTCGCAGGACGGTGAGAAGTTGGTCACGCTGTTACTCAGGGCTATACCTGCGTCACTCTGCTTCAAGGCACCGGCATCGTTGAGGCCGTCCCCTACCATCAGCACCTTGCGGTTACCGTGCTCCTTCAGTTGTTGGATGTATTCCAGCTTCTGCACCGGCGACTGATTGAAGTTCAGTTCGGCTTCTTCGCCCAGTAGCTCACGCAAGCGGGCCGCCTCGTGGTCATTGTCACCCGACAACACGGCTATTTTCTTGTCGCTTATACCTGAGAGCACATCCTTCAGGCCATCGCGGTACACGTTGTAGAAGGTATAGTAACCCAACACCACCCCGTCGATGGAAACATAAACGGTAGTTTTGAGTGTGTCTTTTTGCTTATCAGTCGGAACGCCCAGGTATGAGGCAGAACCGATACGAACCAGTTTGCCGTTCACTTCACCTGCCAGACCCTTTCCAGTAAACTCCTGAAACTTTGAAACCGGAGCGGAATTGCCCTTCATTGTCTCGCTGATGCGTTGGCTAAGCGGGTGCGTGGAGTGACGGAGGACTGAAAGTATCGCTTGCTTCTGCTCCGCTGAAAGCACTTTGCCTGTGTAGGTTACTTCCGCTTCACTCGGTTCTGTCAGCGTACCGGTTTTGTCGAACACCACGGTGTCGATCTTGGCAAGTCGCTCTACTACACCGGTGTTTTTGAGGTAAAACTTATTGCGTCCGAACACACGCATGGTATGTCCGTGCACAAAAGGCGTTGCCAGTGACAGGGCACAAGGACAAGCAATGATGAGCACTGAGGTAAAGGCCTTCATGGCAATGTCCATGTCGCGGGGCACCCAGTAAATGAGCGCTCCGGCGGCCACCAGCAGCGTCACGATGATGAACCACTTGCCTGCGATGTTGGAGTAGGTATGCAGGTACTGCTCTTCGTTTTTGGAGAAAACGGTATCGTTCCAAAGCTGCGTCAGGTAGCCCTGCGACACCTCTTTCACTACTTCCATTTCGATGCTCTCGCCTACCTGACGGCCACCGGCGTAAATCACTTCGCCCATCACCTTTTCTACCGGTTCAGACTCACCGGATACAAAGCTGTAATCGATCATGGCGCGGCCGCGCAGCAGAATGGCGTCGGCAGGTATAAGCTCCTGGTTCCGAATACGGATGCGGTCTCCTACCTGAAGGTTTCGTACCGCTGTTGAGCTTTCCTCACCGTTCTCTTTCAACACAGTGATAGAAACCGGGAAGTAGGCGGTATAGTCGCGGTCGAAAGACAGAGAGTCGTAGGTGCGCTGCTGAAAGTACTTGCCGATCAGCATGAAGAACACCAGGCCTGTGAATGAATCGAGGTAGCCGGGCCCGCGGCCGGTGAGGATGTCAAACAACGACACAAAGAAGAGCGCCAGCAGACCCGTGGAGATCGGCAGGTCGATATTGACCATGCGCTGCTTGATGCCTTCCCAGGCCGATGTAAAGAAACCACGGGCGCTGTAGAAGAACACAGGTATAGACAGCAGGATACTCAGGTAGCCGAAGAAGGATCCGAAGCTATGCTGCAGCCCCTGAGTGAAGTCCAGGTAATCTGGGAAGGCCAGCAGCATGACGTTACCAAACGCAAAGCCCGCTATACCTAGCTTATAAATGATGGTGCGACTTTTCTTGGTCGTTTTCTTGCCGTCGGTATCAGCCAGCGTAATAGCAGGCTCATAACCGATGCGGGTCAACAGCTCCACCACTTCACGCAGCGAGGTTTTCTCGTGCAGGTAGGTGAGCGCCACTTCTTTGCGCATGAAGTTCACCGTAGTCTCGGCTATACCTGGGTTCAGCTTAAAGAGGTTTTCCAACAGCCAGATACAGGAACTGCAGTGCATCTGTGGAATGTAGAAGGTCAGTTTACAGATCTTGTCGCTGCGGAAGTTGATGAGCTGCGCCTCTACCCCCGGATCGTCGAGGTAAGCAAAACGAGCCTCTGAAACAGGCTTCTTGCCAGACAGGCCCGGGCTCTCTTCCAGGTTATAATAGGTACAGAGGTTGTTCTCTTCTAAAAGTTCATAAACGGCTTTACACCCATCGCAGCAGAAAGCTTTTTCATGCGCTACAATGGGCTCGTCACCGCAGGAATCCCCGCAGTGGTAGCAGTTCTGAATATTGGTTTGGAGTGCGGCTTCCATCACAATTATCCTTTATTAATGTCTGAGACAAAGGTAATTGGATGCAAAAGCCTAAAAGATGATGCATGTCACTTTCTGAACTGATATACCTCAGTGCATAGTCCGGGCGGATGGCCGACCTTTGTAACATCAACAATGACAAATAAGGCAAGCAGCCAAGTACTGCAAACCCTTCAAGATATTGTTTTGTGATTAAAGTTTAGTGTTTAGTATAAGGTGATTTAGCTTAGAGGAGAGACTGAGCTACAATAACGGCAGGCGTTTTACGGTTGCCGTTTTTTATTGCCCATACTTTATGCCTTATACCTACTAGCGCCGGTTGGCTTAGTCGTACATGTGGCTGATCTTGTATAGCCGCTCGTGGTCCAGGATGGTAATGGAGCTGCCTTTGGCTGTAATCAGCCCTTCTTCCTTGAATTCCGAAAGCAGACGAATGGTGGTTTCCTTGGCGGTGCCAACGATGGAGGCCAGGTCTTCGCGGGAAATGGAGATGGTGAACTGGTCGCCCTCTTCGCGCTCCTGGTAGGTTTTCTGAAGCAGCAGCAGGGCCTCGGCCAGACGTTCGCGCACCGGCTTGTAGGCCATCTGCACCATGCGCTCCTCCGCCTCTCCCAAAGCGTTCGAAATTAGTTTCATCAAACCACCCGCAAACTCCACGTTCTGGCTGATCAGCTCCAGGAACTGCGAACGGGGAATGAAACAGATCACGGCATCTTCGAGCGCAACAGCCGAGGCTGAGTAATTGGAGTCGGCCATCAGAGCACGGTATCCGATCAGGTCGCCGGGTTTTGCAAGGCGCACAATCTGCTCTTTGCCGTCACTGCCAAGCTTGGCTATTTTGATCTTGCCGGTGTTAATGCAGTAAAGGCCCGTCGGTTTGCCTCCCTCATGAAAGATCAGCTGCCCTTTTTTGTAAGCGAAACACGATTTTGTTTCAGAAACGTGCGCCAGCTCAGACGCCCGGCAGCAGCTCAGCAGGGAGTGTGCTCGGCTCGAACAGTTCAGACAGTCGGGGTTGGTGAATTTCATAAGCAATCAGGATACTGCAAAAGTATGCAATCCCGCTAACATCGTATGCCTTCTAACATGGAAATTTTGCATTTCGTTCGCAGGCTATACCTGCTAAGTGGTTAAAGATCAAAAAGAAAGCCCCTGCTTTTGTGCAAAGGCTTTCCAGAGTGCTGTACCCGGAAACGGGTTTATTCTTTGACGATCAGCTTTCCTTTCATGAGCGGTGTTTCGCTTGGGTAGGTGTTCACAAACTCAAACACGCCGGCTGAGTCGGGTGCAGTAAACTCCATCTTGACGGATTGGCCGGGCAAGGCAAGTGGTGTGGCAGCTAGCAACAATGAGCTATCAGGCAAGTAGTTGCCCGATGCGCCGGCTTTTCCTCCCTTCTGAGCAGCCTGGGCTGAGTAGCCTTCCCTGGTAAACACCAGGTTATAGATCATTTTGGGGTCTTTGCCTTCGTTCGTGAAAGTCAGTTTCACGAGCGTACCTACTTTCACTTGGATGGTGTCCTGGTCGTAGGTCATACTTTCCAGTGTCTCACCTCCCACTGCCCGAATATTTACTTCGGCAACCTCTTGCAGGGTTGTGTCCGGCTCCTGCTGGCGTTGCGTCAGCGGCTCGTCCGTTATTTTTTCTGGCCTGTCACTTGTCTCTCGTTCTCCCCCGCAGGAGACAAAAAACATGAGTGCAGCAAGCAGGCCTGCTATACCTAGCTGTTTCATAGCGCGCATGTTAAGGGTTATTACCTATACCTACGGTTTAGCTGAAAAGCTCCTGCTCCAGTCGCTTGTCGTGTCCGTAGATGTCGTCGCGGAAATGCACGTTTCCGTCCTCATCCACCCAACTGGTGAAGTACACCAGGTATACCTGCACTTTTTTCGGCAGCGTGATCCATACCTCCTCACCTCCATTGATGGTTTCCTCGATACGGCTTTCGTTCCACTCCGGCATGTCCTTCAGGACGTACTTCGCCAGGTCCATAGGGCGCTCCAGTCTGACGCAGCCATGGCTGAAACCGCGCTGGGTCTGGCTGAATAAGGAACCTGTTGGTGTGTCGTGCAGGTATACGGCGTGCTCGTTCGGGAACAGGAACTTCATGGTTCCGAGCGAGTTCTTAGGACCTGGACGCTGGCGTACCATATAGGGGAAATTCTTTTCTGTGACAGAGGACCAGTCAATGGAACCCGGATCAACTTGCTTCGGGTTGCGCTCTTTGGTCACCACTTCCATGTTCTGTCTGTCCAGGTAACCGGGTTCGCGCATTATACCAGGCGCAATCTCTTTCTCTACAATACTGTTCGGCACGTTCCAATAAGGAGCCAGTACCACGTATTCCATTCTGTCACTAAAAATTGGCGTGGAGTGCATGGTTTTGCCTACGATCACGTTCATCTCCATGGTCTTTTTGTATTCGCGCTCTGCTTCCGGGCTGTTACTCGGGTCTTCGTACACGTAGAGTTTGTACTCCGGAATGTTCACCCAGATGTATTTCTGGTCCAGGCTCTTCGGTACGAGGCGTTTAGGAATCCAGCGCCAGCGCTCCATGTTCATCATGATCTGCTGGATTCGGTCCTCTACCGGCACATTCATCGTACGCAGCGTATTGCCGCCCACCTTGCCATCTGGCACAATGCCGTGCAGTTCCTGGAAAGCTTTCACCTGCGCTTCCAGCTTATCGTCGAACTTGCGCATGGCCGGGTCTTTGGCGTTAATCTGCGTGCCCAGGTTCAGGCGCTGACGCAGCGACACGACAGCGGCGGCTGTATCCCCTTTCACCAGCATTTTCCGGTTGCCAAGCTCCACTTTGGCCCAGCCTCCTTTTTCCTCCAGTTCGCGGTATTTCTGCAAGGCGTCGCGTAGATCGGAATAGCCTTTGTGCAGCGCCTCAAACTCATAGTATGGATAAGTGCTTTCGCGCTCCCGCAAAATGGTCTGCAGCGCCTTGTGCAGTTTTATTTTGTTGTTGCGCACACCCCACTGCACCTGTTTCACATTGCGGGGGTCGATGCGGCCCCTGTAAAAGTCAGAGGCATAGTTAAAGTACGTGGCCGTCAGGGCAATGTCAATCTGCTGCTGCAGCTCCAGTCGGGCGGAGTCTTTGCGCCCTAATTCGTTGTATTGGCTGATCATTTCGTCAATGGCCACCACTTTATACTCTTTGGGGTCCAGGCCTTCCTGAGAGGCGTTGTCGAGGGTGCTCAGTAGTTTTTCCGACTCCGCTACCAGGTCTGATCCCTTGAACCAGCCCAGGCGATAGTCGCGGTCGCCGTAAAAGAGGTAGATGAGGTCTTCGTGCTCTTTAAACTGCTTATGCTGGCTGATGTAGTCCCGGATGTAGAGACTGTCGGTTTCGGTGGCGGCCACGGTGTTGAGGCCCAGCATTTCCTTCACGCCGCCGTTTTCTTTTTTGCTGTCGCCGCTTTTGTTGCAGGAGGCAAGTCCGAACAGACATAAGAGGGCTATCCCGATTGGTTTAAATTTCTGTAGGTTGTAAGGGTTCATGTTGGTCGGTTTAATGGCATTAGCGAGCTTTTGGTATAATGCGGGTGAAAACCCTCGCTTAAAATTGTGCTATTTGTCTGCTCTAATGCCTTTTTATGTTGATTTTGCTTTATGTACTTTAAACAGGTATAAAATGTTCTATATATGCGCATACAGGCTTATCGGCAGTTGGGCTAAGAACTAGATCCGGAGCCCTGATTCAGGTATAGCTTATACAGAAAACCCTATAACATCATACGTACTTCGCTCCTCTGACGATGTGATTGAGGAGGATGCTTTCTAGTTCCTGTCAAAAAATGTATCTTTCCACCCTACAACCAAAGTATACAATGACTCCATACCGTAAATTTTTACTTGGACTGGGTTTGGCCAGCAGCTTACAACTAGGCGCCTGCTCCACCCAAACTACTACCACAGAAGAAACTATGACAGCAGAACAGCAAGGCATGGCCCAGACACCGACTGACGTGCACAGTTTTGCCAGGCCCGCTGAGGCCGTGGCTCGCCACCTGGACCTGGACATTGCCGTGAATTTTGATAAGAAGGAAATCTCCGGCAAAGCATCTTACCAGATCGAAAACCTGGCGAAAGGCAACGAGATCGTTTTCGATACACGCGGACTCGAAATTGAGCAGGTATACCTGGGCAAAGAGCAGACGCCGACCACCTTCAAGCTCGGCGATGAAAAAGAATTCTTGGGGCGTCCGCTGATTGTGGCCATACAGCCGGAGACGGACTATGTAACCATCCAGTACCGCACCACCGCCAATGCGGACGCGCTGCAGTGGCTCAATCCGCAGCAGACGGCCGGCAAGAAGCACCCTTTCCTGTTCACGCAGTCGCAGGCCATTTTGGCCCGCACCTGGATTCCGATTCAGGACAGCCCAGGTATACGCATTACGTACAATGCCAGTGTGCAGGTGCCTAAGGAACTGATGGCCGTGATGAGCGCCGATAACCCACAGCAGAAGAACGAAAGCGGCCGCTATACCTTCGAGATGCGCCAGGCAATCCCTTCTTACCTGATGGCCCTTTCGGTAGGTGACATGGTTTTCAAACCCATTGGGAAGCAGACTGGTATTTATGCTGAGCCTGCCACCATCGATGCCGCCGTGTACGAGTTCGCCGAAATGGACAAGATGCTGGTAGCCGCCGAAAAACTGTATGGAAAGTACCGCTGGGATCGCTACGATTTGCTCGTGTTGCCTCCTTCCTTCCCCTTCGGCGGTATGGAAAACCCGCGCCTGACTTTTGTGACGCCGACCGTGCTGGCCAAAGACCGCTCCCTCACCAGCCTGATTGCGCACGAGCTGGCGCATAGCTGGAGCGGTAACCTGGTAACCAATGGTACCTGGGACGATTTCTGGCTGAACGAGGGCTTTACCGTGTACTTCGAACGCCGCATCATGGAGGAGATTTATGGTAAGGATTACGCCGATATGCTGAACGTACTGGGTTACCAGGATCTGCAGAATACCTTGCAGGAGCTGGGGCCAAACAGCGACGACACCCGCCTAAAACTTGATCTGGAAGGCCGTGATCCGGACGAAGGCCTGACCGACATCGCATATGAGAAAGGCAACTTCTTCCTACAGAACATGGAACGTGTGGTGGGTCGCGAGCGTTTCGATCAGTTCCTGAACAAGTACTTCCAGACTTTCGCTTTCCAAAGCACGAACACAAATCTTTTCCTGGATTTTCTGCGCAAAGAACTGATTCAGGGCGACGAGAAGATAGCCGAGCAGATCAATATTGAAGGCTGGGTGTATACGCCGGGTCTGCCGGAAGACCATGTGAAGCCAACTTCTAAGCGATTTGCTCAGGTAGAAGAATCCTTCAAGGCCTGGCAGGGCGGTAAGCCGGCTGCTCAGCTGCAGACCAAAGACTGGTCTAGTCACGAGTGGCTGCACTTTATCCGTATGCTGCCTCAGCAGATGACGCAGCAGCAGATGGCGGATCTGGACAAGGCCTTCGGCTTTACCAATTCGGGCAACTCCGAGGTGCTGGCCGCATGGTTCATCCACACCATCCGCAATAACTACGCGGCTGCCGACAAAGCGCTCGACAACTTCCTGACCAATGTAGGACGCCGCAAATTCCTGGTGCCAATCTATAAGGAGTTGGCCGCAACGCCGGCAGGCAAGAAAAAAGCCCAGGAAATCTATAGCAGGGCCAAGCCGAATTACCACGCCGTGTCCACCAACACATTGGATGCCATGCTGAAATAGGTATAGCCAACCAGACATAAAAAAGCCCTGCAGCGATGCGGGGCTTTTTTTGATGCAAACAGGTATAAACGAAAAAATCTGTCTCCTTCTGGCCAGCTTGGTTAGCATGGGGAAAGGACAGATTTTTTTCCGTATGTCTTGAAGGGCCTTATTTTGTGCCTTTGTGTTCAGCCTTGATGTTGATCTTGCTCTCAGCCAGATCTGTCAATTTCAGGTCAGTTGCCTTCTCTTCTTCCAGCGTCATGAGCAACAGGTTCAGTACCTCTTTGTGGCCTAGCTGCTTGGCATAGGTGCAAAGCGTGCCGTAGCCGGCAATTTCGTAGTGCTCCACGCGTTGGGCCGAAGCGATCAGGGCAGCGTCCATCACTTCCGAGTCAGCGTTTTCGGACATCATGTCCTGTGCTTCCCGGATAATGCCTTCCATCGCTTTGCACTTTTCTCCGGAGGCCTTCATGCCCAAGAGGTCGAAGACTTGCTCCAGCCGCTCAATTTGTTTCTCTGTCTCGCCGAGGTGCATCTCAAAGGCTTTCTTTAACTGTGTAGACGAAGCCTGCTTCATCATTAAAGGAAGCGCCTTGGTTATCTGCTTTTCAGCGTTGTAGATATCCTTTAGTTCATGGATGAATAAGTCATTCAGATTGTTTAGTTTCATAGCTTGGAAAGGTTTAGCGTCGTAAATAATTGCAAGCCGAAGCTTGTGAGATTACTATACGGGAGGTTAAGACGGAGGTTTAAAAATGTAATTTTTATTAGATAAAATATATATAGTAAGATCACATGATATTCGGCTATACCCCGGATGTGGTATCTTTCTTGTGGGAGCTATACCTGTGCAATTGACAGAAAGGCATTATTACAGGCCAATGACGCAATTAGGAAGCCTATTCCGTAACGAATTTGAAAAATATTGGTAATCTTAGGAGGGTGATGGCATCGCAGGCCATCATACCTTTTAGAGTTAGCATACAATTAGCATATAAAAGAACACCCGTGGATAAACCAAAAGGAAAGCTCATAGCCATTGGCGGAAACGAAGACAAAGGCTCATACCCGAACCCGAAACACAAAAAGAAATATTACCTCGATTTTTTTGAGTTGGGTATACTCAAGCGCTTCCTGAACGAGATACCCAATCGCAATCCCACCATTGAAGTGATCACGACGGCCTCGCTTATACCCGAAGAAGTAGGTGAGCGCTACGAAAGCGCCTTCGGCATTTTGGGATGCGAGAACGCCAACCTGATGCACATCCGGGAAGAAGAAGACGCCCTGAAGCCGGAGTACCTGGAGCGCATCCGCAAGGCTGACGGCGTGTTATTCAGCGGAGGCGACCAGTCGCGCCTGACCCGCATTTTTGGCGAAACGGAGTTTCTGCAGATCGTGCATGACAGGTACTGGCAGGAAGATTTTGTGGTCGCAGGGACGAGTGCGGGCGCCATGGCCATGTCAGAGATCATGATCAAAGGGGGTAGCTCAACGGAGTCGCTGCTGCGTGGCTCTGTCAAGATGGGCCGTGGCTTCGGGCTGATCAGCGGTGTGATCATCGATTCGCACTTTGTCATCCGGGGACGTTTTGGCAGATTGATGGAGGCAGTGGTAACGCACCCCAAAACTGTTGGCATCGGGCTGGGAGAAGACACGGGTGTGCTGATCACCGATGGCCACATGATTGAAACAATTGGCTCCAACTTGGTGGTCATCGTGGATGGCCACGGTGTGGATTACACCAATATCAATGACATAGAGCCCGGGCGACCGATCGCCATCTCCGGTATGATGATGCATGCACTGGCCAAGGGGAACGTATTCAACATCAATACGCGCGCTTTTTACAAGGACAAGGAGGCTGTGGAGCGGAACGAGCTCGCTTCGGAGACGAGAGGCTAATCTTTGTAAATAGCCACCCTCCCTTCACGCCCGCTGCTGCGGTAGCCCCTGTACATACCGTCAGAATTGAAAGGCAGGGCCAATTCTCCTTTGCCGTCTACCGCAATCAGGCCGCCCTCTCCCCCAAACTTGACGAGCTTGTTCAGAACCACTTCGTCACAGGCCTCCTGCAAGGTATAGCCCTTGTATTCCATCAGGCACGAGACGTCGTACGCCACCACCGCCCGGATGAAGTACTCGCCGTGTCCGGTGCAGGAAATAGCGCAGGTTTTGTTGTTGGCATATGTACCCGAGCCGATCAGGGGGCTGTCGCCGATGCGGTTGTAGTTCTTATTCGTCATGCCGCCTGTGGAGGTGGCTGCTGCCAGGTCACCGTTCGCATCGCGGGCGACGGCCCCCACCGTCCCAAATTTCCGTTCCTTGCTGTGATCCAGCATAAAGGTATCCGTATCACGCACCTCACGCCACTGGTTGTAGCGGTGCTGATCGTAAAAGTACTCTTCAGGTGCGAACTCAATGTCGTACTTGCGGGCAAACTCCTCTGCTCCGTAGCTGCTCAGAAGCACGTGGTCCGACTGCTCCAGTATGGTGCGGCTGAGGCGCACCGGATTGCGGATGCTGCGCACGCCGGCTACCGCGCCGGCATCCAGCGTCTTGCCACACATGATGGCCGCGTCCATTTCGTGCTTGCCCTCCTTCGTGAACACCGAGCCCCTTCCTGCATTGAACAGTGGCGAATCTTCGAGCAGCGCAACTGCCATTTCCACGGCATCTAAGGCCGATCCTCCTTTCTCTAGTAATTGGTACGCTTGGTTCAGGGCATGCGCAAGGTCTTTTCTGTAAGCTTTCTCAAGTTCGGGTGTCATGGAGTCGGGTGTGATGGTGCCGGCTCCTCCGTGTATGGCAATGGCTAAGTTTTGCATAGTTTGTGGTGCGTTATAGTAGGCTCCTACGCCTGCAGGGCCTTGCCTGTTTTACGAGCGGGGTTTCAGGCCCTAAAATTTAAAAAAGCAGTCATTTTTCAGTCCCGGCGAAACCAAAGATTTTGTATATTTGTCCTTAGATCAATCTATTCATTCTAAAGTTTATTTTATGTCGTTTGATATTCAAGGAAAGCTGTACGAAGTGTTTGAGGAACAGCAGGTAAGTGAAAAGTTCAGAAAACGTGAGTTCGTGTTGGAGATTCCGGACGGTTCTTTCACGCAGTACTGCAAGTTCCAGCTGACACAAGACAAATGCAACCTGATCGACAATTACAAGCCGGGCGACGAAGTGAAAGTGACGTTCAACCTGACAGGCAAGCCCTTCACGAAGAACGGACAGACCATGTATTTCACTAACCTGCAGGCCTGGCGTGTAGAGGGTGCAGCCGCTGCTGGCGGTTACAATGCCCCTGCTCAGGAGTCAGCGGCTCCGTCATTCTACAGCAGCGATGCAGACAACGATCTGCCATTCTAATACATATTGCGTATAAACAGAGCGAGCCCCGACAGGCTCGCTTTTTTTATGCCTTTTTGATTTGTTTAGAACAAAATGAGGCTACCTGCTCTTCTTATTTTATAACGAGGTATAGCCGCTAGCTATACCTGCATCCTTCTGACTATGGACGATTTACAGCGCCTGATCTGGCAGGGCGAAAACGATCAGGTTGATTTCAAGCAGCGCGTCACGCAGCCCGACAAAATAGCACGCACGCTGGTTTCCTTTGCCAACACGCGTGGCGGCACCATCCTGATCGGGGTGAAAGACAATGGCAAAGTCGTCGGCGTTGATCCGGAGGAAGAAAAGCACACCCTGGAGCTAGCCGCCGGTTTCTACTGCGACCCTCCCCTGCTGCTCAGCTACGAAGAAGTGGAGTTCGATGGCCACACCATCCTGAAAGTGACTGTACCGGAGAGCAAGACAAAGCCCCATTTTGCCAAAATAAAGGAGGACGACTGGCGCGGCTACGTGCGGGTGAAAGACACCAGCGTGCAGACCAGCAAAATGGTAGAGAAGTCCTTTCAGGTCGAAGAGCCCACATTCGAGCGTATTCCCCTCGACCGCCACGAGCGCGCCGTACTCGATTACTTGGCACTCAACCGCCGCGTCACACTCCGTCAGTACATGAAGATTGCGAACCTATCGGAAAGACGCGCTTACCGCATGCTGGTTAAGCTGGTGATTCATGGGTATTTGCGTTTGCACTATAAAGAAAAGGAGGAGTTTTATACCCTGAGCTGATTCAGCCTTTTATGGCGCTAGCTTCCAACCTTCTGTCTACTATCGTGGGGCTACTGGCCTAGGTATAGGTATAGGTATAGGGATGGCGTGCGCTGTAGCAACGGCTGTCGCAGGTATAGCAACCTGTACTGCTGTGTAGCTTCGCCTGTGCGGCGGGCACTCACTTTTTGTCTTGACACATATCGAGGGCCCCTACCCCCACTCGCTGACCTCTCTTGACAGGGGGCCCCTTCACCCCCAACAGTAGAGCGTCGAAAAGCGCACCTGGCACAGCTTTCTGTTGCATTATGAGCGTGCGAGTTAGCTTTGCTATACCTGTCCGTCACTGTCAATTCGACCAACGGGAGAAATCTGGATTATTGAGACTGTTGATCCCAGATTTCTCACTGGCGTTCGAAATGACAGAACCATACCTAGAGATGCCCTATACTTCAACGCCTATACCTTGGAGTAACAGTTTCTGGTTCCTCGCCTTTGACTTTTTAGAAGGCCCCTTCCTCCAGGAGGGGCTAGGGGTGGTTGGACCCGGTTAAGCAAAACAGAAACAACACCGCTTATACCTTAGGTATAGCAGCTACAGAAAAGTCCCCCTTCGAAGGGGGCAGGGGGATGACAATCGTGCATTGGAATCCTGAAAATCCTTTAATCCCGAAAATACTGATTCTGACTAGCTATACCTGTTCAACCACCGCCAATTAGGTATACTCTCGTAAGGTTATGAGACATTGTGAGATCAGCGCTTCCTTTACAGACATTATTAGCCTTCACTTTTTACTCAAATCAAGCTTAATCTCGTTCCCCTTTTCATAATACTCAGTATGAGTGAGTTGGCCGGCGCGGTTGTAGATCTGCCAGGTTCCGAACCAGTAGTAGTGGATCACGCGGTCGGTCTCTACTACCCGGGCCATCCCCTGCTTCTCCAATTGGCCGTTGTCGTGGAAGAGCCTGACCAGGAACTCCTTTGAACCTGGTTTGTGGTACTCGATCTTGCGGAGGCTGCCATCAGGATAGTAGTAACGCCACTTGCCTCGCTCCTGCCCGTGCTTGAAACGTCCGTTTCGCAGCAGCGTGGTGTTGTCTGGCAGGTATAGCTTCCAGCGACCATGGTGCCGCCCCTCTTTGTCGAATCGATTGATCTGGAAGGGCCAGATGCCTTTACTGGGCTTCTGCTTCACTTGCCCATGCATGGTCAGTGGCAGTAGCAAAAGTAGCAACAAGGTGAAGGTATAAATCTTTTTCATACACGCTATCTGGTTTTACAAGTCACATCCGGCTAAGCACTCAACTTGTCTCAGGAACGACTAAACAAATATACATAAATTTTCACGCATAACTAATTATTTAGTTATACATCTTTTAAAGGTAAACAGTTATGATTCAAGGGACTAAAAATCGAACAAAATCCGATGTGGTAACAGGGCCTGTGCGATTGCAAAAATTGTGTCTTTCATAGATAGACTGCGCGCTATGTATTTGCGTAAAAAGAGTGTGTCTCTACTATACCCCTACCCTTATGCCCAAACAGACGAAGTCAACCCAGGACAAACCCGAAAAGAAATCCCCTACTTTAAGCAAGGTCAAAACACAAGTCAACGGCAAAGCGACTGACGCAAAAGAGAAAAAAATATTTGTGCTCGACACCTCGGTCATCCTCTATGACCATAGCGCGGTGCAGAACTTCCAGGAGCATGATGTGGCCATCCCGATCACGGTGCTGGAGGAGCTCGACAACTTCAAAAAAGGCAACGACATCAAGAATTTTGAGGCCCGCGAGTTCATCCGCTTCATCGACAAGCTCTCTTCCGAACACATGCTGCAGGAGTGGATTCCGCTCAATGGCAAGACCAAGGGCAAGTTTAAAGTGATGATGAACGGCAGCACGCAGCTCGACGCCACCAAGATTTTCGGCGACAAGAACGACCACCACATCCTGAACTCCGCCCTGCAGATGCAGCAGGATTTCCCGAAAAGCAAGGTGGTACTGGTCACCAAAGACATCAACCTGCGCTTGAAGGCCCGTTCCCTCAATCTGATCTCGGAAGACTATGAAACCGGTAAGATACAGGATGTGGCGGGCCTGTACACGGGCAGCGATACGCTGGAAGAAATCGATCCGACCATCATCAATGAGCTCTACGAAAAGGGCAGTTCAGAAAGCGGGAAAGTGATCAAGGAAACCCCTGCGGACAATCACTTTTATGTGCTCAAGAGCTTCAAGAACTCGATCCTCTCCTACTATAATCCGGCGGAGGACCAGTTTGAACGGGTAGACAAGCAGACGGCCTATGGTGTAAAGCCTCGCAATGCGGAGCAGACCTTTGCCATGCACGCCCTGTTAAATCCGCGCATTAAGCTGGTGAGCATACAGGGCGTAGCTGGTACTGGCAAAACGCTGTTGGCCCTGGCCAGTGCTCTGGAGCAGCGCCGCGACTACAAGCAGATCTACCTGGCCAGACCCATCGTTCCGCTTAGCAACAAAGACATTGGCTATCTGCCCGGCGACATCAAATCGAAGCTAAACCCTTACATGGAGCCGCTTTGGGATAACCTGAAGTACATCCAGAACCAATATGCCGAGAGCAGCAAGGAGTATCAGAAGATCCGGGAGCTGGTGGAGCTGGAGAAACTGGTGATCACGCCGCTGGCCTACATCCGGGGACGCAGCCTTTCGAACATTTACTTTATTGTGGACGAGGCCCAAAACCTGACACCGCATGAAGTGAAGACCATCATTTCGCGGGCCGGTGAAAATACGAAAATCGTATTTACGGGTGACATTTACCAGATCGACACGCCTTACCTCGACTCACAGAGCAACGGCCTCTCATACCTGATTGACCGGGCACGTAACCACCCGTTGTATGCACACATCACACTGTTGAAAGGGGAACGTTCCGAGTTGGCGAACCTGGCGAACGAACTGCTCTAACCATACCTGTATAAAAGGCAAAAGGCCGCTGCTATACCTAGCTGCGGCCTTTTTCTTTTGCGATTCGTGATGTGCTGCCCTCTTCCTCGACGGGGTCGAAGATTGTTTTAAGCAAAAGCAAGCCTTGCTCGGTTTCCTGCTCCGTCTTTAGTTTGTTGAAGAACCCTTTATACTTATTAAATGGGTCGTCGACTACCTGCGTCCGTTGTTGCCATATCACGCGGGTGCCTCCTTCCGTCGGTTCAAGGCTGAAGATGCCGATCGTCTCGAAGGCCTCGCCTTTAGTGAGTTGCTTGTAGTAAAGTTGGTTGGGAGGTGTACTTTCCGTAAAGTGCACTTTTACCATCCCTACCCGGTCGCCTATCCATTCCTGGTGAGCTCCCTTACCCGTAATCGGGCCACCATAAAGCCGGATCATGGTCGGGTCATAGTCCTTATTCCAGGCGTTCCACTCTTCCCACTTGGTGGGGTTGTTGAGGTATGGGAACACCTGCTCGGGTTTGGCGCTCACCACAATGGTGCGCCTGACCTCGTAGGAATCCGGAAGAAGAAAAGAACCGAAATAAACTGCGGCCGAAGTTACCAGCAACGACACCAGCACGATGAACGACGCTTTCATAAACGATGCGACATGCCTGTAAGTGTATGGGATAATTTGATGCTAAACGTACACCAATTTAAAGGAGAAAAAACAATACTGACAAGCAAGTATACAAGAATATTTTTATATCTAAGTCTTAGCTCTGTTTCCGCCCGGCCGAGTTCACACCAATTAGCGGCCCGATGCCGTATAAGGGCCAAACAAAAGACAAAAACATGATTCAGGATCTTATCAATAAAGGACTAACACTCTCACAGCATACTATTTTCAAGCGCTTTCTGGGACGGGCCGGCGGGCTGGTTTCCAAACCCGTAAAGCTGGGCATGCTACTGACAACAGCCTATGGCAAGCTTGTAGATGTAGAGAGTAATCAGAGTGGGTTTGAGCAGGTGAAGGGCGTGATGCAGACCTTCATTCGTCTGGTGAAGGCCTACATTAACGGCTCTTATCGTGAGGTTTCGAACAAGTCGCTGCTGGCTGGTGTGGCGGTGTTGCTATACCTGGTGACACCCCTCGACGTGATACCCGACTTTATACCTGTGCTCGGCTTCCTCGATGACATCAGTCTGATGGCCTGGTTCATCGACTCGTTCCAAAAGGAAATCGCTAATTTCAAAAACTGGGAGACCAACCAGAACTTTGAGCCGACGATGGGAACGCTTTAGGTAATGATTAATGACTAATGAGGAATGAATAATCCTTAATGCGGGCTGATTGTTACCTAAGTCGAAGAAGTATATTTCCCGGATGCCCTTGTTCAATCTTCTTTGGACAAGGGCATTTTTTAATGGCGTTTATACCTACTTATAAATTTTCTACTGTCGTTCTGGACTTAGAATCAGTAAATGTGGTGTATTTGTAGGGACAGCTCGCGACCCAATGGTGTCAACTTAAGGATTTTGTTGAAGATGATTCGGACATCCTTGTCCGCGTATTCCAGCACACGGGGACTAGGAAGCCCCCTACAGTTAGCTTCGGGACAGGGATTTCCTGAAGAGCATTTGCGATTCGCGCGTAATTCGGACATGTCGCGAACTGTCCCTACAATGGAACATCTATGCTGTGTTGGACCACGACGTTACATTCTAAGGTCGCTACATCTTACCTCCTCAACTCTCAAACTCCTAAACTTCCTAATCTACCAAACTCGCATTTCTTCCGTATCTTGGGGACTTAAAACCAACTCTTATAAAAAACCATGATCAGTAAGCGCATAATAGCATTTTTTGCTGCCGCCTGTCTGAGTCTGGGTATAAGCACGGCCAAGCCTGATGAAGGCATGTGGCTGCCTATGCTCCTCAAGCAGCTGAACGAAGCAGAAATGCAGAAAAAGGGCATGAAGCTCTCTGCCGAAGACATTTACAGCATCAACCAGTCCAGCCTGAAAGACGCTATTGTGTCGTTTGGCGGATTTTGTACCGGGGAGATGATCTCTTCTGAGGGGCTTCTGCTCACCAACCACCACTGCGGCTATGGACAGATCCAGAGCCACAGCTCCGTAGAAAAAGACTACCTGACCGAAGGCTTCTGGGCCATGAACCGCGAGCAGGAACTTCCGAACCCGGGCCTGTTTGCCACTTTTATCGTACGCATGGAAGACGTGACGCAGCAGATCCTGGCAGGTATACCTGCTAACGCTGCTGAGGCTGATCGCGAGCGCATGGTGCAGCAGAACATCGCCAAGGTTCGTCAGCAGGCCATTGCCGGCACGCACTACGACGCCATCATCCGCCCGTTCTTCTATGGCAACGAGTACTACATGTATGTCACGGAGACCTTCCGCGACATCCGCCTCGTGGGTGCTCCTCCTTCTTCGATCGGCAAGTTCGGAGGCGACACCGACAACTGGATGTGGCCACGCCATACTGGAGACTTTGCCATCTTCCGCATCTATGCCGACGAGAACAACAACCCGGCCGAGTATTCCCCAAATAACAAGCCTTACAAGCCCAAGCATCACCTGCCGATCTCGTTGAGCGGTGTGCAGGAAAATGACTTTACAATGGTGTTCGGTTTCCCGGGTCGTACCAACGAGTACCTGACCTCGCATGCCATTCAGGAGATCTACGAAGTGTCTAACCCGCACAAGATCAAGATCCGTGACACGAAGCTGGCGGTGCTGGATGAGGACATGAAGGCTTCTGACGCCGTGCGCATTCAGTATGCCGCCAAGCATGCGAGCGTGGCCAACGCCTGGAAAAAGTGGATCGGTGAGAGCCGCGGTCTGCGTAAGGCCAATACCATTGAACGTAAGCAGGAGCTCGAGAAACAGTTCACGGCCTGGGCCAATGGCGATGCCAAGCGCAAGCAAACCTATGGCAACCTGATCAATGAGTTTGCTCAGAACTATAAGCAGCTGGAGGGCGTCACCATCGCCCGCGACTACATTATGGAAGCCGCCTGGGGGGTGGAGCTTGTGCGTTATGCCAACGACTTCATCAAACTAAACGAACTGATTGAGGCCAAAGCGCCACAGCAGGAGATCAACGCGCAGCTTGACCGACTCGAGAGAGGCGCAGCGGGATACTTTAAGAACTACAACGCTCCTACCGACAAGAAGGTGTTTGCGGCCCTGCTGAGCATGTACTATGAGAACCTGGACCATAAACTACATCCTTCGGCCTTCGCCATGGTGCGACAGAAATATAAGGGAGACTTCAGCAAGTATGCCGACGAGGTATACAGCAAGTCGCTCTTTACGTCAGAGGCAGGTGTACGCAAAGCTATTGCCGATATCCGGGCCGGTAAAGCTAATCCACTGAAGAATGATCCGGGCTTCCAGCTGGCCAGCAGCATCAACGACTACTACCGTACGAACGTGTTGCCGACCTATACCAAGGTGAATGACAACCTGAATCTGCTCTATAGAACCTATGTAGCTGGTCTGCGCGAGATGCAGCCGGACCGCAAGTTCTACCCAGATGCCAACTCTACCCTACGTGTGGCCTATGGCAAAGTTGAGCCTTACCAGCCGGTAGATGGTGTGAAGTACATCCACTATACCACACTGGAAGGTGTAATGGAAAAAGCCGCCTCTGGTGTTGCTGAGGACTATGCTATACCTGCCCGCTTGCAGGAGTTGTACGAGAAGAAGGACTATGGCCCTTACGGTGTGAACGGTCAGCTGCCGGTAGCATTCATTGCCTCTAACCATACCACAGGTGGTAACTCCGGTTCACCGGTGATCAACGCCAATGGCCAGCTAATCGGTACCAACTTCGACCGCAATTGGGAAGGCACCATGAGTGACCTGACCTATAACCCGGACCAGGTACGCAACATTTCGGTGGACGCGCGCTATATGCTTTTCATAGTAGACAAGTTTGCCGGTGCCGGTCACCTCGTAAAAGAAATGACGCTGGTAAACGACAACACGTCCGGCCTGCCGCAGTTAGACGCCCGCCGCAAAACCGAGACTCCGGCAGAAGCGACGCAGCTTTCGAAGAAAGAGCAGCGCAAAGCGGAGAAAGCCGCCCGAAAAGCAGCCAAAAAGAAAGAAAAAGAAGCTGCTGAGCTTGTAAACTAAAATCAGCACTTTGTTATTGAAAAAGCCCCGCTTGGTTATTCAGGCGGGGCTTTTTCGTTGTTCTATACCTGCGTATGGAGTATGCTATACCTTATATAGCGCCATGTAGGGTTGATCACTCGCAACAAGTAAATTTCGTCGGGCAACAGTAGCTGTGGAGTTCAAGGTACTGGATATGAGCAATATGCTTGACTGTCTTCAGGAAAATCGTATATTAGCTGGAAACAATGTAATTGATTATAGGAGTTGGAGATGGTTTTAAAGTGACGGTGCAGCAGTTGTATAGGGCAGATTACTACTTCGCATAGAGTGCCAATAACCGTATGTTTACGCTTTCGAAGTAGTTGCCAGTAATCGAAATCATTAAAAGAGAAAAGGAAACAATCAAAAGTGACTTGGTACAACCTGATATTCTTCCACGTTTTCAAGCGCTATTATAAAAATGGAATGTACAAAAATGATATTCCATGGTTAACTGCCTCTGGAATAGTGGGTACATCCAGTCTATTGTATCTATTTACTTTTGCTGACTTGGCTTACTACCTCTCTAATGGAGAAATGCCAGAATTTGATAAGAAGTATATTCTTCCTTCAGGTTTTGCTTTTGTAGGACTTCATTGGCTGTGGTTTATTGGTGGTAGCAGATACCTGAAAATATTTGAGAACTTTAAAGAAAGGTACTTAAGGGATAAACTTACTGAAACGCTATCTTGGGTTTATATCTTTGGTGCTTATATTACATTTATTATGATGATTGTTTGTCTTAGAATGTAGAACCAGTGGAGCTACAAACAGGAATCAGTAAAAAATAAAACAAAAACTCCTTCTGGCAAAGTTACACGTGCAGCCTATACGCTCGGCTTTGCCCGCCCATTGGCTGAACGAGTAACGTTACCAGTAATATCAATCATATTTTAAGAATCAATTCATACGAAGCACTCAAATATGAAAAAGCATTTACTCAATTCTATTGCATTCATAATGTTACTATGCAGTTGTGCAAAAGATAAAGAGGTAAATCCTTCGGCCAAAGAGATGGTTCAAGGGAAATGGGAAACTGTCGAATTATTATGGCAGTTCTATGACGATGCAAATAAACTTGTCTATGAAGAACCCTATAAGGTTATGAAGGGCAACAAGTTTGAGTTTGGTAAAGACTCCCTTTGGATTACTGCCCCTGACTTCGTTAGCTGGGGAGGTACGATAAGATCCAGTACTTATAAATTTTACGAGTTAGATGGACAGGAGCGTTTATACATTGAAGACGGTAAGTCAACTGAGCAAGTAAAAGGGTTCACGGATTATAGAGTTGAGTATGTTTCTGAGAAGGAAATGCGTCTCGCGATCGATACACAGGAGCAAGGAATTAATTCAGTGGAATATCAAGATTGGAGTGATGGCGGCATGCTGAAGTCAACAAGAAAATACGTTCAAACTTTCAAACTTACCCGAGACTAGTCCATAATAAACAGCCAAATAAGAAAACGACTGCTACCAACAAAGCCTATAAGCCACACTTCGGCTACGCCTCGTTAGCCTTCTATACAATCCGTTGGCAGGTATCACACTTATGAATAACAGCCGCATGGTTAAGAAAGTACATCTTGGCTTATTAGTGCTCTTGCTTGCGAATCTGTTGCTGTTTGTAATATCAGACCTTGAGTTTGATAATAGATTGATGTTCCTGGTTCGGGTGCTTATATATGCAACAGGGGTATTATTGTTCATTAATACCTTCAAAAACAGAAGCGCCATAACCTATTATTCGCCTTTGTATATTCTTTCACCTATTGTTGTGTTCTTCTCATGGTTATCTGACGGAATCTTAGGTGCTTTATTAGGCTCTATCTTCTTTGCTTTCTTGACTCCAGCAGACAACATTATGCAGAGTGATAGGTACCAAATCAGGAGCCAGTATACAGGATTTTTAAGTGGTTGTTGCTCGTACAACCTGTATGAAACTAAATTTCCCATGTTTGAAAAGAAGATTGGCGAGTTCAGGGTACAGCGCACTTCAAACGAGATAGCAGATTTAAGAATTAACGGTGATCAAGCAGTAGTGTACTATAAAGTAGAACCAGCTGATTAAACCTTGATTCAGATAAAAAATTAAAATCACCTTTGCTGACAAGACCTTTAGTGCATAAAAACACCATAGCAAAATTGCTCCTCAACAATCTCAAGCAATGAAAATTCGAGCTTTCTCCTTCCTGCTGCTCAACTTCCTATTGATGAACAGCAAGGCCTATAGTCAGCCTACAGAAGAGATGGTACGCTTTCACATTGCTCCCCTGAACTTTTTGGACCCGATATCCGGCGTTCTGCAGGTTGGCGTGCAGAAGAATCTAAGTCAGCGGTTCGCTCTGTCGATGGACCATGGATTTAAATTGCAGACCTTTCGAAAGATCATGTCGGAAGGTGAAAGTGAGCGGAAGAATTATAAATATTCTAAAACCAAAGCGGAACTGAAGTACTTCATGAGCGACGCAGCATCAGAAGTACGATCATACATAGCGGTAGAGGGTATGTATTTTCCGCAGGAATATGAGAAGGAGCATGATTATCTGATAAAGAATGGTACCTCGTACAGGTATGAGTCTTCCCAGATTGATAGGACAGTCTGGACCACCAGTTTAAAGTATGGCGTGGAGGTGAAAGTCAACAACTTTGTGATCGACCCTTTCTTGGGCCTGGGCGTGCGACGGCTTTCTATTGAACACCAGCCCGTCGGTTTGTTAGAAGATGAATTGTATGCACCAACTGATCTCTGGTTCCCACCCATCGACCGGAAAGAAGGTGTCTTTTATCGGCCGCATGTAGCGATGGGCGTAAAGGTTGGATACGTAATAAAGTAATTTATCAAGCACCACTGACCACGCGCATCGGTTGCTTCGGCCTGCGCTACCCATTTACCATCCCTACACTCAACTTAGCCGAAAAGCCAAATGGCTCTAGGGCATGGCGCTTGACCTATACCTGAGCCAAGATGCAGGCGAGCTCCAGCACAGCATAGCACACATTCGCCACTTGCAGAAAATAAAGAAAGCGCAGTTTTTCAACTAGTCACAGCTACCATCACTTAACCTTACATGAGCAGGCACGCAGCATTTCCTTTTTGGTTCGATAATCACAATTGTGTGCTGGGCAATCGACTATTTGCAAACTACTGGCTGCATTTCCGTACAAAAGCCCGATAGTGTACGGAAGCTCTTCGGAGCTCTATTAATGCAGCAACTATGATCTACATTGTGATGGGAGTTACAGGAAGTGGCAAAACCACCGTCGGACAGAAACTTGCCGCCAGGCTCCGGCTCCCGTTTTACGATGCAGACGACTACCACCCCCGGCAGAGCATCGACAAGATGCGCCAGGGCATTCCCCTGAACGACCAGGACCGGGCACCCTGGCTGGCGCAATTAGCCAGCCTGATTCCTGCCTGGGAAGCTGCGGGAGGCGCCGTGCTCGCCTGCTCAGCCCTGAAAGAGGAATACCGCAAAACACTGCAAACGGTGCCCGATATCAGCTGGATCTACCTCGACGGTTCACGTGACACCATCCTGAAGCGGCTGCAGGCACGGCAGGCGCACTTTATGCCGCCTACCCTTCTGGAGTCGCAGTTAGAGGCGCTGGAGAAGCCTGCCTACGGCATACACGTCGACGTTTCCTTAGCTCCTGAGCAGATCATTCAGGAAGTCATCACAAAACTAGAGCATATGAATCCACAGTCAGAATTTGGCGTGATCGGGCTGGGCGTGATGGGCAAAAGCCTTGCCCTGAACCTAGCTAATCGTGGTGTGCGCGTCGCGATATACAACCGGCATGTGCCGGGCTCGGAAGAAGGTATAGCTGCGCGGGTTATTTCAGAAAACCCTTCCCTTTCCAAGTTAAAAGGATTCGACCAGTTGGAGGAATTTGTGCAGTCGCTGGAAAAGCCGCGCAAAATCCTGCTGATGATCTACGCCGGCGCGCTCGACGCCCAGCTCGAGGCACTTATACCTTTGCTGGAGCCAAGTGATGTGGTGATCGACGGTGGTAACTCTTATTACAAAGACACTGCCAGGCGTACAGCGCTGCTTTCCGGCAAGGGGCTGCACTTTGTGGGAACAGGAATATCGGGTGGTGAGGAAGGCGCCCGTAAAGGACCGTCCATCATGCCCGGGGGGCCGCGCGAAGGCTACGAACAGGTAGCGAACTACCTGGAGCTGATTGCGGCCCGGGACAGCAAGGGCAAGCCCTGCACAGCCTACATTGGACCTGACGGAGCCGGGCACTTTGTGAAGATGGTGCACAACGGCATTGAGTATGCTGAGATGCAGGCCCTGGCTGAAGTATACGCGCTCCTACGCCACCTGGCAGGTATAGCACCCGCTGACATTGCCGCTACATTAAAAGAGTGGCAGCAGATCGGACTGGGAAGTTACTTGCTTGAGATTACCATCGATATACTTCAAAAGAAAGAGGGCGATGAACTCTTGCTCGACAAAGTGCTGGACCAGGCCGAGCAGAAAGGTACCGGAGGCTGGTCAGCCGCTGCGGGCCTCGAGTACGGCGTGCCCTACGACACGCTTTCCGCTGCCGTAATGGCCCGGGCGCTTTCTGCCATGAAAAAAGAGAGGGTGAAAGCGGCCGCGCTATACCTGCAGCAGCCCGCCGACATCACAATTGATAAAAGCAGCTTTGTCCCCAACCTGAAAAGTGCATACGAGGCAACCCGCATCATCAACCACGACATTGGCTTTAACCTGATGCGGGAAGTTTCGGTGCAGCTAAACTGGAATCTCAACTTCAGCGAGATAGCCCGCATCTGGACCAACGGCTGCATCATTCGTTCTGAGTTGATGGAGGAACTGGCAACGATCTACAAACAGGAACAGCACCTGCTGCTGGCCCCTACCATCGTCGAGCGGATCCGCAATGCGCGGAAGGGTTTTGCTTCGGTGGTGTCAATAGGTTTGCAACAAGGTATACCGCTGCCGGTGCTGTCCGCTGCGCTAAATTACCTCCACGGGTATAGCACAGCAGACTCAGCCGCTAACCTGATCCAGGCGCAGCGAGACTATTTCGGAGCCCATACCTACCAGCGCAAGGACAAACCAACCGGTGTGTATTTTCATACAGACTGGAAAGGCTCTGATTGAGTTGATATATGTATGGTACACTAGATTCTTCGATTTAAGTGACTACAGATCCAAAATCTCATCTCGACAAAAGGAGAGATCTGAAGTATATTAGTAACTATCCAATACTTCAGATTTCTCCCTAATAGAGGGCCCTACTCCCAGCTCGAAATGACAAACAACTGCTTAAAATATGGCATTGGAGATGGTTCTGGCACAGCATCCGTGCACGATTAGGACAGGTCGCGACCTGTCCTACAAATACATTATCGTTCACCCCACTAATCACTCATTCACTAACACACTAAATTTCTCAATTCCCTTTCCCGCGCATCTGCTTTTCCATGGCGTCCCACATCTCCTGTGGTATCTGGTTGAAGCTGTTGAACTCGCCGGCGCCGTACAGCCATTCGCCTCCGTCGATCGTTACCACTTCGCCGTTCACGAACGAAGCGTAGTCTGACACCAGATAAGCGGCCAGGTTAGCCAGTTCCTGGTGCTCACCGAAACGACCGATAGGTATACGCTTCACCGGATCAAGTTTATCGGCCAGTTGTTTTGGGAACAGGCGTGTCCAGGCGCCTTCTGTCGGGAAAGGGCCGGGTGCGATGGCATTGGAGCGAATGCCGTATTTGGCCCACTCAGAAGCCAGAGAGCGGGTCATGGCCAGCACGCCGGCTTTGGCGCAGGCCGAGGGTACTACATAACCAGAGCCTGTCCAGGCATAGGTTGTCACGATGTTGAGGATGCTTCCCTCCTGCTTTTGCTCGATCCAATGTTTGCCCAGCGCCAGCGTACAGTTGTAGCTGCCCTTGAGTACAATGTCGGTGATGACGTCGAAGGCTTTGTGGCTGAGGCGCTCGGTCGGGCTCACAAAGTTGCCGGCTGCGTTGTTTACCAGCACATCCACCCTGCCGAATTTGTCGAGTGTGGCCTGCAGCATGGCCTCCACTTCGTTGTACTTGCGCACGTCGCACACAATGGGCAACACTTGCCCGCCGGTTTCCTGCATCAGTTCCTGGGCAGCTTGCTCGAGCACATCCTGCTTGCGGCTGCAGATCACGGCATTAGCGCCGAGCTCTAGAAAATATTTGGTCATGGAGCGGCCCAGGCCGGTGCCGCCGCCGGTCACCACTATGGTTTTGCCTTTCAGGGCACCTTCTTTCAACATTGGTTCTGCCTTCATCGTCTTATTTTGTATGTTTTAAGCTAACGTATATTAGTACGGGGTAGTAAGGTATAAGCGTGTTTAAAATTCGCTTCTGCTGGCAACGTTTGGTCCTAAAGGTTCTGATGTTGCAACTCGTGTATCACTTAGCAAGTCTGCTTAATATAAGCATCGGTATGAACAACTCACTTCAGGACAATCTGGAGTACTAGAAATGAATAATAAACATGTTCTAAATATAAGAACCTAAGGCGAGAATTAGAGTAAAAGAAGCATTCTTTTGCTGAAGCGATATAAAACTATGGACTTAAAAACAATTGAATCTGAACTGAAGGAAGCCACCGACGGATTGCTGATGATGAGCGAGACAGATGCTCCCTTTGAATTCTATCATGCCGAGAACTTTCGCGGCAAGCCACTGGATAAGGAAACGGTGCTGCAGCTGTCGGGCATGCCTGCTGATTATCCGTTTGAGGAAATGGAGCTGAGTTATTTTCTCCGTAACATGACCCAGGCCAGCCCGGAAGCGCACGATGATGCACGGCAGCAGGCCCGGCGCTTTCAGCACCTGGAACAGACACTGCTTCAACTCCTGCAGAACGTCAAGGTATTCCGCGTCGGCGAAACCCAGAAGTTGGTGTTCATACTGGGTCGAACCTCCGATGGTGAGATTGCCGGCCTTAAAACACTGGTTGTAGAAACCTGATCAAAAGCAAATCCCCGACTGCTGCAGCCAGGGATTTTTTAATCTAGTAGGTATAGCTATACCTTAGGAAGTCGGTCCATCATCGACTCGGGCCTCAATCACACGCTGTACTGTAGTTGATACATTAGAGAGGATGTCATAGCCTGTCTTGGCCTCGATCGCGTCTACCGTTGTGCGGTAAGTGGCCCAACTGGTACTGATGTTGTTGGAGTTCGGCGTGTCGATCGCGATGACACGGGTGCTGCTGGTCACCCGGTTCACATCATTATTTCCTTCCGGCAGCACCACGATCACCTTCCAGATACGGTTCGGCACCGTTATCTTGCCTCCTGCCAGGGTCTCTTTGAAGCCTGCGCTGCCAGTTCCTCCTTTGCCATACTGCCCCATGATAATGTAGAGCTCATTCCCCTGGCTCACCAGCTTGCGACAATAGTTCTCCAGGTTGGCCCAGGTCTGCTGGTTGTTATTGGGTGCCTGCGGAATCATATTTGACATCAGGAAGGTAGCCGAGTTGTCCTCAACAGTAAGGGTACGGTCCGCTGATGGCGCATTGTGGCCACGGTCAAAACCGCTGCCGGTATAGTCGGCCGGCGTGACGCGGTAAAAGGTTGCAGGCAGCGAGTTGTCTCCTCTGAAGTCATCCTGACGTGGAGCACTACCCAGCCAGGTGCTGCTCAGGTGCCAGCTCACCCAGTTTGGTGTGCCGCGGTAAGAGTTATAGGATAACGAGTACTGCGCTTTCTCGATCAGGTAGTTTGAGAAATCCGTAGCAGCCTCACTCGGATTGCCCATTGCCAGGTTGTCACCTTTGGGAGCAACCCCATCCTCCTGCGAACAGGATACAAATAACCACCCAACAAAGGCAAAATAGGTGAAGCGTTTCAAGTGCTTGAGCATGGTGTAAACTGTAATTGGGGCAGCAAAATTGTTATTCTATTTTGAAACGGACATTATGGCAATTTCATATTTTCATAAGTTTATATCTTCTCAAAGATCCGCTCAATTTTGAACCTAAAGCGCTGCCTGAGCAAAGGTAAAGCCTTGAGATTTATTTAGCGTTTGGAAGACAAGAATTGTAAGTCAGAAAGTGTGGGGCATACTTAGATATGATCTCGGAGCAGTTTGTTGGCTGCGATGATTCCGCTCAGGCAAACACCCACAATCCCCTGACCAGGGTAAACCGTATCGCCGCAGACGTAAGCACCTTTGTGATCGAGCCGGGCGTCTTTCATCTGCCAGGGTTTGATGTCGCAGTATTGCGGGTATCCGCCCACCATGCCGTAGGCCCGTTGTGTCCAGAAAATCCAGGCGCCGGGCGTGGCCGAGTCCAGGTATAGGATATCCTTCTTCTGCAATAATCCCAAAGCTTCCATCCGGCCGAGGATCGCTTCTTCCAGTTCCTTTTTGTCCTGAATCCGAAGTGCAGCCGGATCGGGCACGTGCGTGCTGATCGCTACCACCCGCTCTTCTTCCCCTGCCCTGCTCCTGTCGGCCGGGTGACTATAACTGACAAAGAAGCTTCTGCTGCCGATTAGCGGCAAACCTTTGGGCACGTGAACCTGGTGGTGCAGCACAGGTATAGCAGCCGCATTACGAAGTGCGATGGCCATGGTGAAAGCGCCATTCAGTTTTCGGGAAGGAAGTAGGTATGGCGCCAGTTTTTTCTTCACCTTTTCATCCTCAAACAGGCGGTAGGTATCATTGAGCGGAATGCCGCTGATCACGAACCGAGTACTAAAGCTTCCTGCCATGCAAGACACTTCATAACCATCTGCCTTCGATATAATCCTGTGCACGTTGTGCCGGTATAAAATGGTGCCGCCTTTTTCGTGCAGGTATTGCTCAATCGCACGGGCCAGTCCGATCATGCCACCCGGAACATAGTAGTTGCCGAACAAGGTATAGCAAAGGGCCGTGGCCCCGAAAAGCTCGTTTACCTCCTCCAGGTGGTTTTGTGCCGTGATCAGGAGTTGCTCGTTTACAAAGTCGGTGAACAGTTTGTTGTCTAGCAAACCGTAACGTGTCAGCATATCCTGCATGGTCCGGAAAGCGCCCGGCAATAGGGATAACTGATGCGGGCGCACCTGCAGCGCCGCTTGCCACAGGTCCTGCAGGTTGGAGAAAGGAAACGACTGCTGCTCCAGCGACGTGCGCCATACCTGCTGACTGATGCGATAACAGTGCTGCCAGAAAGGACGTTGCCCCTTCGCTCCGAACACCCGCTCGGCTTCTCTGATCCATTCCTCCAGATTAGCATAGCGGGTCAGCAACTGCCCATTCGGCAAATGCACCTGCATCGGGGTCGGAAGCTTAATCAAGGGTAGTTCTATACCTGTCTCGTCGAGCAGGTAACGTAGCGGCATGTGCTCGTCCAGACCGACCAGTGTGGTGGCCCCCGTCTCGAACCAGTAGCCTTTGCGTTTGTACGTTGAGGCGCAGCCACCGGGGTATTTGGCCTGTTCCAGCACAGCTACTTTTAGCCCTTGCTTGGCCAGCAAAGCTGCCGCCGAGAGCGAACCAAAACCCGAGCCGATCAGGATGACATCGTACTGCATGTTTGTCTTAATTTAGGCTTACCTTTGTCGCAAGAGACAACAATCGGGCTTACGGAATGTTACCCTTAAAAAACCAAAGCGATGCAAAAGAAAGCTGATATCAGTGTGATGGGCTGTGGCTGGCTCGGCCTTCCGCTTGCCGAAGGACTGGCTCGTTCCGGCCGACGGGTAAACGGCTCCACCACTTCAGAGCAAAAGCTGGACATGCTGGCCCAGGCAGGTATACGCCCCTTTCTGATCAACCTTTCTGATCCGGAATTGAACGAACAGACACTGGTGGAGTTTCTGCAGACGGATGTGCTCGTGCTCAACATTCCACCCAAGCTTCGCGCTGATGGAGGTGAAAGCTATCTGCAACAAATGGCCTTACTACACCGGGCGCTGCTGGCTTCGCCGGTCAGCCGGGTGCTTTTTGTTTCCTCCACCTCCGTATACCCGGAACTCAACCGCATTGTGACCGAAGAAGACACCAGCTTTACAGACGACCTTGATCCAGACAACGTGCTGTTGAAGGCTGAACGCTTGTTCCAGAACAGTGACAGCTGGGTTTGCTCGGTCGTGCGTTTTGGCGGTTTGGTGGGCGGCAACAGGCAACCTGGTCGCTTCCTGGCGGGCAAACGTGACCTGCCCAATGGCGATGCGCCTGTCAACATGATTCACTTGGAGGACTGCCTGAACATACTGGAGCGCATCATCTCGCAGGAAAAGTGGGGCCAGATATACAATGCTTGTGCTGACGAACACCCAACACGAAGGGAATTTTACGAAGCAGCCGCGACAGCCCTCGACCTGGAAGTCCCGAATTTCAAAGACATGGAAGAAACCCACTTTAAGCTCATCAGCAGTCAGAAATTGAAAGACGATCTGGCCTACGTCTTCACGCACCCCAATCCCATGGCATTCTTTTAATATCTTAACAAGAATTGCTGATTGTTAATTGCTAATTGTTAAATCAAACAGAGCAAACAATCAACAATTAACAATTCCATACATGAACATAATCGTGATAGGCGGCGGGGCGGCGGGCTATTTCGGGGCAATCGCCTGTGCGGAGGCAAACCCGAAGGCACAGGTGACCATCCTCGAGAAAAGCAGCAAACTGCTGTCGAAAGTGAAGGTATCGGGTGGTGGGCGCTGCAACGTCACGCACCATTGTTTTACCCCTACGGTTTTTGCGCAGCATTATCCGCGTGGCGCAAAGCAGTTAAAAGAGGCCTTCAAGGCCTTTGGAGCGGCAGAAACAGTGGCTTGGTTTGAGCAGCGCGGCGTGAAGCTGAAGGCTGAGCCTGACGGACGCATGTTCCCGGTAACGGACAACTCCCAAACCATCATTGACTGTCTGCAGCGTGAAGCGGCCCGAACCGGTGTAACGGTTAAAACAGGTATAGCCGTTGAGCGCATTGTACCCGTGCCGGAAAAGGGCGGCTATACCTTATACCTGAACAATGGCAAAGAGCTGCAGGCGGATCGGGTGCTGGTGAGCTCAGGAGGCAATCCCAAAAGCCATAACTATGACTGGCTGCGGGCACTGGGGCATTCGATTCAGGAGCCGGTCCCTTCCCTCTTTACTTTTAACGTGCCGGGCTCGCCACTCAAGGAGCTGCAGGGTGTTTCGGTACCACAGGCCCGTGTGCGTATAGCCGGGCACAAACTGGAGTACGAAGGGCCGCTGCTGATTACGCACTGGGGCTACAGCGGGCCGGCTGTGCTGAAGCTGTCGGCCTGGGGCGCCCGTCTCTTTCACGGCATGGGCTATCGCTTCACAGCCCTCGTCAGCTGGGTGCACGAACAGACCGAAGAAAGTCTGCGCGGGCACCTACAGGATTTCAGGCAGGCACACCCTAAGAAGGTTGTTACTTCTAACCCACTCTTTGGTCTGCCGCAGCGGCTCTGGAAAGCGCTCACAGGTATAGCAGGTATAAGCGAGGAGGTGAAATGGGCCGAACTGCCTGCCAAAAACACCAACAAACTGGTGGAGGCACTGCTGAGGATGCCGGTGGATGTAGATGGCAAAACCACTTTTAAAGAAGAGTTTGTGACCTGCGGGGGGCTGGACCTGAGTCAAATCAACATGAAAACGATGGAGAGCAGGCTGCATCCAGGACTCTATTTTGCTGGCGAAGTACTTGATATCGATGGCATTACGGGTGGATTTAACTTTCAGGCCGCCTGGACAACGGGTTATCTGGCGGGCCGGGCCATGGCTGCTCCCATATCTTAGTATAGCGGTATATCCATATTGGTAACAAAAACTGGTAGAATGCAGTACATCAGCATACAAAACCAAATAAAAAATATCACTATGGAAATTAATAAAGAAGTTTACTCAACCGTTCACCATCTGATTGAAAGATGCAAAGACGGCGTAAAAGGCTATAAAACGGCAGCTGAGGACGTAGAGGACCAGGATTTGAAAGACCTGTTCCGCAAATACGCCGTGCAGCGCGACAGCATGATCACAGAGCTGCAGGACCAGCTGCACCGAATGGGCAAGACCGACGATGAGTCCAGCTCTATCGAAGGCACCCTGCACCGCGCCTGGATCGATATCAAAGCCGCTCTATCTTCGAAGGACAGAAAGCGTATTTTGGAAGAGTGCGAGCGTGGAGAGGATTATGCGGTAAAAGCCTACGAAGAAGCCATGCAGAAAAATCTGCCAGGTGAGTTGAAGCCGATTGTGGCGCAGCAGTACCAGGACGTGAAGAATGCGCATGACCACATTCGTTCGCTGCGCGACAGTGCCTGATTGCTTGCTAGAGTTTAATATTACAAGAAAGGAGCCTTATAGCTCCTTTTTTTACGCCCTGCTCTGTCGCCTCAGGTATAGGCAGGTATAAAAGTAATAAGCCTGACATCCGTCTGATGTCAGGCTTATCAATTCTAACTGCGTAAAACAGTAGAATAATCTTCCAACCTTTTTATGATACCTTCTTTAACGGAAAGGTATAACCAAGGTTACACATTCGAGAGAATATTTTTAAAAACAAAAAGGCTGACGTTTCAAGTCAGCCTTTTCTAACAATCTGAAGCTTTTTACACTTCACTTTGTATATCTGTTTATACGCGGTGCCCGCAGACAGGTTTTGATTTTAGAATCTTTTTTTGCGGAATCCGCCACGGTCGCCACCGCTGCTGCGACGGTCACCGCCTCTGAAAGAGTCACGATCGCCACGGCCACCGAAACGGCTTCCACCGCCTCCGTACCCGCCGCCATCTCTGCGCGGTCCGCGGTCACGGTCGCCATAGCCACCACGGTCGCGGTCTCCGAAACCGCCGCCGCCGAAGCGTCTGCCTTTCTCACGATCGCTGAAACCGAAGTCTTCTTTGCCACCACCGGCCTCGCCTTCTTTCTTCTGCGATTTCTCTACGATCACCATGCGTCCGTCCACTTCGATGCGGCCTACTTTCTGCAGAATGTCCGCTGTGTATTCGGTTGGCACCTCCACAAAGCTAAACTTGTCGTACAGGTCGATGTCGCCTACTTTAGAAGCAGGTATGTCAGCGTTCTGGCTCAGCAGGTCGATCAGGTCTTTCGGATGCACGCGGTCCTTCTTACCAATGGTGATGAACAGACGGTCGAAACCAGCTTTCGGGCCACCCATGCCTTTTTCCGCTTCTTTGCCAGCTTCTTTTGTTTTGGCTTCTTTCAAGCTCATTTTAAGAAGGGCAGCAGCTACTTCAAGTGAGGTATACTCCTCGTTTACCAGCTTCTCAATGCTAGAGATGTGCTTATTAAGGTTTCCTTTCTCCAGTACTTCGCGTACCTTATCCAGGAACAGGTTCGTGCGGATTTCATTTACGTCCTCGTAAGTAGGTACCTGCTGCAACTGGATATTGGCTTTGGTATAGCGCATGATATCCTTCAGCTTGTACATGTCAGAGCGGCCGGACACGAAAGAGAACGCACGGCCAGACTTACCGGCACGGCCCGTACGACCAATGCGGTGTACGTAAGACTCCTCGTCCTGCGGCAGGTCGTAGTTGAACACCGCCTCCACATTATCCACGTCCAGACCACGGGCGGCTACGTCTGTGGCCACCAGGATCTCCAGCATGCCGTTACGGAACTTGCCCATCACGTTAGAGCGCTGGTTCTGGTTCAGGTCACCGTGCAGACCATCGGCAAAGTAGCCGCGTGCCTGCAGGTTGGTTACCAATTCATCCACCATACGCTTGGTATTGCAGAAGATGATCACCGACTTCATGTTGTGCATGTCGAGGATGCGGGAAAGCACTTCCTGCTTCATGGAGTTGCGCACTTCGAAATATACCTGATCGATGTTGGTAACGGTCAGCTCCTTATGCACCACTTTCACGATCACCGGGTCGTTCTGGTAGCGCTTGGTCAGCTCCATGATCGGCTTAGACATCGTGGCCGAGAAGAAGATCGTCTGGCGCTCCTCCGGCATTTTGCTCAGCACAAACTCGATGTCTTCACGGAAGCCCATGTCGAGCATTTCATCGGCCTCATCCAGGATGATCTTTTTGATCTTGTCCAGCTTCAGAGTTCCGCGCTCGATGTGGTCCATCACACGACCCGGCGTACCGATCACGATCTGCACGCCTTGCTTCAGGGCACGCAGCTGACGGTCATAGGCCTGGCCACCGTAGATCGGCACGATGCTGATGCCTGGCTTGTACTTAATAAGTTTTTGGATTTCTCCGGCTACCTGAATAGCCAGTTCGCGCGTTGGGCACAGGATAAGGGCCTGCACACTGCGGTCGTTGTCATCGATGCTCTCGATGGTAGGTATACCAAAGGCAGCCGTCTTGCCCGTACCCGTCTGGGCCTGGCCAATAATGTCGCGTCCTTCTAATACTACCGGGATTGCCTCTGTTTGGATGGGAGATGCTTCTTCGAAGCCCATGTCAGCGATAGCACGCTGTACTTCCGGCGAAAGCGGAAGCTCGTCAAATCTGATTTTGTTCATTCTGATAATAATAACTTTTTACACTTCATCTGGAGACAGCCTGTCCATAAACCCATCTTTACGAAAAAGAGGTCCGACAAGAAAAAAAATCAACCAGGTTATGCTTCAAAAAGCGGTGTAGCCAGTTTTACTTAAATCAGACTGATTCCAAATCGGGTGCAAAGGTACGCAGAATAAATGAAACCATTGTCATACGATCTAATTTATTCTTAAACAGCCTTCTATACACATCCCTGCATTATTCTACCAAAAAATTGTTCTAAAAAATGGTGAACGATTATATTTATTTCAAATTCTTTTTTATTTTGCGTTAAAATATTGCAAATAAATATTAAAATAAGAAACACACGTTTCATTTGCCCGTAAATTGACTACGTTCACCCTTAAAATCAAGCTGTTAACTATTATTAAAGTTTTTCATTGGTAGATCCAATATTTAGCTCGTAGTTTAGTGTATTACTGGATCAAAATCAGTCCAATTTTAACTAACATTTTATTGGCTTGAATTTAATGACCGAATTTTCCGGTTTACAGATTCGGTTTTATTGCCTCCGCCCCACTTTTCTGCTTGAAAGCAAAAATTGAAAGATAAAAATCCTAAGAAAGACATTTTTACAATTAAAAATAGCATTGATCTTTAACCCTTTAATCCTTTCTAATTATGTTACACTTCTCCAAAATCACAGCTAAAAGCAAGGACTTTCATTTAATCGCCTCAGGCGCACTGGCCTTTAAGATCCACAACAAGATCCTGAAGGACGAAGACTTTATGAAGGGTGCCAAGGTCTCACGCAATCTGCTCCCCAATAACGCGGTTATCAAGTCCGACAAAAGCGAGGCGAAAGTGTTCTTTGTGATCATCTCGGACCTGGACAAGATGAATGCCTCCAACTTGTGTAACATGATTGCGAAGGAGCGTGCCAAGGGTAGCTATGCCGTGTGCCAGGTAATTCCGATGTATTACAACGAGCCATCGTTTAAGGCGCTCAAGATGCTGCGCCAGAATTTCGACGAAGTGATCGAGCTGAACAAGTTGACACTGGGCGGCGGTAAGGCGCTGATGAGCACCGAACAGCAACACTGCATCATCACGGATTACTCGATCTCGATGGCCCGCATCGTGCGAAACGTGTGTGTGAATGACCATGCACAGGTGAAGGAAAAAGAGGAGAAGAAAGGGCAGATCGTATACGCATAACCCTTTACTCAGAATAGAAAGGCAACAGGCTCCTTCGCGCAGGCGGGGGAGCTTTTTGTATTTTAGGTCCTGACCGACAAACACTTGCTGCGGGCTGTCATTATTTTAAAGCCCGGCTCTGGCATAAGCCACGCCGTCCATGTATCTTTAGAATCCCTTTTAATTCGCCCGCTATGTCGCCAAACTTCAAGATACTCTCTTCCTCAGCAGGTTCCGGAAAAACCTATACCCTGACAAAAGAATACCTGAAACTCGCGCTGCATACTTCCGACCCGGATTACTACCGCTCTATCCTGGCCATTACGTTTACAAACGATGCGGCCGCTGAGATGAAGGAGCGCATACTGGGGGCACTGCGTAACTTCAACGACCCCAATCTGAGCGAGGGAGAACGGGAGAAAAGCGAAGACCTGCTCGACAAGATCGTAGACGAGCTGCTGCAGCGTTACCCGGGCGAAAGCTTTGACAAAGAGCAGATCAGACAGCGGGCGGGTCGTCTGTTTACACAGATACTATATAATTACAGTGACTTTTCTGTCAGCACCATCGACAGCTTTGTGAACAAGATCGTGCAGGCTTTTACGAAGGAACTCAACATACCCTATAACTTTGAGGTGGACCTGGACTCGCAGACACTGGTGACCACCGCCGTGCAACTGCTGCTGGACAAGGTAAGCAACCGCAAAGACGACCTGCTTTCGGAAACGCTGGAGCACTACGCGTTGGAGAAAGCCCGTGAAGGACGCAGCTGGAACACGCTGGCCGATGACCTGGCCGACTTTGCCAAAAACCTGCTGAACGAGCAGGTATACGAAGCAGTGACGGACCTGCAGAGCCTGACGCTGGAAGATTTCCGGGAGATACGGCAACAACTCAAAACCCTGCAGGAAGGTATACTGGCCGCCCTGCAGGAAGATGCTGGCAAAGCACTCCAGGCCATCGAGCAGGCAGGCCTCGCTCCTGCTGACTTCTACCAGGGAGCACGCGGTCTTTATGGTTATTTCAGCAAATTCAACCGCGAAGCCGACCTGACCTACGCCAACAACTACGCCCGCCAAACGGTGGAGGAAGACAAATGGTATGCTGGCAAAGCCTCATCGGCCACCAAAACTCAGATCGACGGCATAAGGCAGCTGCTGACAGACCTCTATTATAACATAGAGTCAATCAAGGAGCAATATGCGGGTACCTTTACCCTGATCTCGGCGGTAGTGCCCCACTTATATAAGGTGTCGGTGCTGAACGAGCTGGAGAAATGCCTGCAGGAAATTAAGCTGGACCGTAACACGGTGCATATTTCGGAGTTCAATAAGCGCATCATCGATATTGTTCTCAAAGAACCGGTGCCTTTCATCTATGAGCGACTGGGCGAGAAGTACAACCACATTCTGATCGATGAGTTTCAGGACACCTCGGTGCTGCAGTGGAACAACCTGCTGCCGCTCGTGGACAATGCGTTGGCTTCGGGGCACTTCAGCATGGTGGTGGGCGATGCCAAGCAGGCTATTTACCGCTGGCGCGGCGGGGAGATGGAACAGATTCTGCACCTCTATAAGAACAACACGCACCTGCTTTACGAGAACAGGCGCCACGGCCACATGATACGGGAGCGCTACGAATCGGTGCGGGAGAACCTGGCGCCTGATGTGCTGCAGCAGAACTTCCGCAGCCGCCGCGAGATCATCGAGTTCAACAACAAGCTTTTTACCTACTTTAGTGAGCAACACAAGTTATACGGCACCTTCACCTCTATTTACGACGAAGATTTTGTGCAGGAAGCGCCTGCATCGGGCAAAACGGGCGGGCATGTGCAGATCATGTTCACCTACCCCGATGATCTGAACTACAAATACGACCTGAGCTGCTGCGTTCGCTCGGAATCGCTTTATGACAACTATACACATGAGCAGGAACTGAGCTACGATGCCAGTACCCTAAACATGGTGCTCGAGCTAGTGCGGCAGGGCGAGGCCGATGGCTATACCTTAAAAGACATGGCCGTGCTGTGCCGTACCAATGCCAAAAGCAAACTGATCGCTAATTTCTTAAAGGAGAAGCAGTACGACATCATATCGCAGGATTCGCTGTCGCTACAGTTTGCCGAGGTGATCAACCTGATCATCGCCATGTTCCGGGTATTCAACCGCCCGAACGATACGCTGGCAAAATCCGAAGCGCTCTACCTGATCCATACCGTAACCACTGGTCGGGTGCCTACGACAGAACTTGCGCAGACGATTGCCAGAATTTCTAACCAAACGGACAGGCAGCTGTTCTTCGATTACCTGCGCGAGGTGGGCTATGATGTGAAAGAGCGGGAAACGGGCAACCTGTCGATTTACGAGCTGACCGAACAGCTAATCCGCATCTTTAATCTGCTGGGGCATAACAACGAGTGCGAGTACCTGTTCCGATTTCTGGACCTGGTGCTGGAGTATAGCCTCAAGAACAGCAACAACCTGAACAATTTCCTGGCTTACTGGGACGTGCAGAAAGAAAAGCTAAGCATTAATACGCCAAAAGACCGCAACGCCATCACGATCACCAGTATTCACAAAGCCAAAGGCCTCGCCTACCCGATCGTGATCGTTCCGTTCGCCGACTGGAGTACTGAGCCGCAGACACACGCCCTCATGTGGAGCCGCCTGTCGGACAACAACAAAGTAATGGGCAAGCTGCGCAGCGTGGCCGTGAACATTAGCGCCCGCCTGGAACACACGGAGCTGGCCAAGCAATACAACACCGAGATCGAGAAAACCTTTATCGAAAACCTGAACATGCTGTACGTGGCGCTCACCCGCCCGAAAGACCGGCTATACCTGATCGGCAACGGGAAAGACTTGCTCGAAGAACGAAAGGCCCTGAAAGCGTTGGAAGGAACTGCCAAAAATGTGAGCCACTTGCTACACCGCTACCTGGTGGCGGAAAACCTTTGGGAACCCGGCAAGCTGTGCTATCAGGTTTACGCGGGTGAGGCCCGGAAACAGAATAGCGGCAGCCAAGAGATAGGACCTGCTTATGCCCTGGATTTTCTGCAGACCAACGACTGGGCACAGCGGCTTCAGCTCAAGCAGCATGCCAACAACGTGTTCGATTTCGAGACGCAAACCGAACAGCGCATCCAGAACAAAAAACTGCACTATGCACTTTCCCGCATTCTCACCGCCGCACAGCTCGACGATGTGCTGCGCCAAATGGTGTATCAGGGCATCATCAGCGACCGCGAAAAGCTTTCGCTGAAAGAGCGCTTGCTGGAGGTGGTAAATCACCCGAAGATCAGCCATTATTTTTCCGAAGCTGTCATTGTGGAGCACGAAAAGGAACTGCTCGATGCCCGCGCCTACCTCTACAAACCCGACCGGGTGGTGTTCGACGGGGACCAGGTGGTGCTGATGGAATTTAAACTGCCACCTCCGCTGGAGGAGCACCGCAACAAGCTCGACCATTATGCGGTGCGCTTCAAGCAGTTGGGCTACGAAAAAGTAAAATGCCTCCTTTACTACTTTGATACCGAAGAACTTTACGAGTGGTCATATGGTGGCAAAAGCCAGCAGATAGGACTGGCGCTATAATAATGGTGAATGGGTAATGAAGAATGAATGATTCTTCTTGCGGCATCAATCGAGGTAACAATTAATAATTAATCATTCTTCATTATATAAAGATGGATCAGGCAGCACAAACGATGATCGATAACCTGCAGAAAAACACAGGGAAGTCGCTCTCAGAATGGATCAAGATTGTTCAGGGTACCGGCCTGCAGAAGCATGGCGAGATGGTGAAGTTTTTAAAAACGGAACATGGTTTCACCCACGGCTTCGCCAACATGGTGGTGCTCAAAGCCAAAGGATCAGACGCCGGTTCGGCCGAGAGTCCCGATGACCTAATCGTGAAGCAATACAAAGGAAAAGAACAACTGCTACCCATCTACGAAGCGCTGGTGACGCGGCTAAAGCAGTTTGGTGAGGATGTGGAACTGGCGCCCAAGAACGCGTACGTCAGTGCGCGCAGCAAAAAGCAGTTTGCTCTCTTACAGCCTTCTACCAAAACCAGGCTGGATGTGGGCATCAACCTGAAAGGCCGAGAGCCAGAGGGTCGGCTGGAGAAGTCCGGAAGTTTTAACGCCATGTGCTCGCACCGCGTGAAACTGCAGTCTGCAGATGAGGTCGATGCTGAACTGATTGGCTGGCTGAAGGCAGCTTATGAGCAAGCTAGGTAAGCGGTCTTAGGTATAGGTATAGGTATAGGTATAGGTATAGGTATAGGTATAGGTATAGGTTGCGATAAGAAAGTATAATAGAGAGAATATGGAACAGCGAATTACATTGATCACTTTGGGCGTCAGAAATCTGCAGCGCTCCCGGGAATTTTACCAGCAGGTTTTTGGCTGGCAACCGCTGGAGAGCAGCACGGAAAGCATCATCTTTTTTCAATTGAATGGAATACAGCTGGCCCTCTTCCCACAGGAGTCACTGGCCGATGACGCTGGTCTGGAAGCAGATGGCAAAGGCTTTAAGAGTTTTTCGCTAGCTCATAACGTGCGTTCAGAACAAGAGGTGGACGAACTGATAGCAGAGCTGGAATCGAAAGGCGTAAAAGTACTCAAGCAACCCGAAAAAGTATTCTGGGGCGGCTACAGCAGCTACATCGCCGACCCGGATGACAACCTCTGGGAAATCGCCTACAACCCTTTCTTGCCTTTACATTAAACAGTGAGCTTTTTAAGTTAGTGAGTATTCGTATCAAGATTTAGTTATAAAGTTGATGAAGGATAAAACTGCTTGGCTTATTTTCTTAGTATTCGCAATAGTCAGTGTCGTTGTGGATTATGCCACTTTTTCGAAATCACCAACAGTTTTGCTTCAAGTTATTGAAGTGTTCGTTCACATATTCCTTATGATTCTGTTCGGCCTTATACCTGCACTACTCATCTCGATTATTCCGATGAAACGACGATCATATAGTGATCGCTTTAAAATAGCTTTGCCATTAGCGTCTGCAGTATTTGCTGTATTTCTTTCAATCATTCGAATCACATCTTTTAATTGATTCTTCTAAGTCAAGATAAATCACGCAATCACTCATTCACTCAATCACCAATTCACTAAATCAATAAAGTGCAGACCTTCCTAGAGCTAGCGGCAAAATACGTATACGAGAAGTATAAAGAGAACATCAGCGAGCTGTGCATCGTGCTGCCGTCGCGTCGTGCGAGCTTCTTTTTTAAAAACGCCCTGGCGCAAGCTGCTCCGGAGCCGATCTGGTCGCCGGAGGTGTCAGGTATGGAGGACTTCATCACCAAACTGGCCAAAGTGGATGTGCTGGAACCGATCAACCTGCAGCTGGAGCTCTACGATCTGATGCGCGAACAGGACCCGAACCTCGATTTCGACCAGTTCATCACCTGGGGCGGCACCCTGCTCGACGACTTCAGCCGCATCGACCAGAACCTGGTAGATACCACCAAGCTGTTTGACTACGTGAGCGAGGCCAAGGCGCTGGAGCGTTGGGACCCGGCGCACCTGGGTAAAGAACTGACGCCCGCCGTTAAGAAATACTTCAGTTTGTGGGATAACATTGAGAGGACCTACCACAACCTGAAAGGCCATTTGGAGGAGCGCAAGCAGGCCTATACAGGTATGGCTTTCCGGCTGGTGGCCGATAACATTGAGCAATTAGCCAAATCGCCGGAATGCGCCCAGTACCTTTTTATCGGTCTCAACGCCCTCACCAGTTCTGAAGAGCACATTATCCGCACGCTCCTCAAGCACAACAAGGCCGAAGTGCTCTTTGACTCTGATGATTTTTATATGGAAGAAGGAACGCCGAATCGGGCGGGCAGTTTCCTGCGCAGGTATAAGAGCACCTGGAATATGGCGGACTGGCGCTGGCAGCAAAACTTGCTCCTCACCGACGAGAAGGAAATCAACGTGATTGGGGTGGCCAATGCGAGCATGCAGGGCAAGCTAGCCGGACAGCTGATTCAGGAGATTCGCCAACGCGACAAACATGCCCAAATTGCGGTGGTAATGCCCGACGAAACGCTTTTGCTACCCGTACTACACTCTATACCCAATGAGGTGCCGAACTATAACGTAACGATGGGCCTCAGCTTTAAAGGTACGCCCCTCTACAACCTGATCGACCTGCTCTTTGATGTGCACCTGACGGGCGTGACCCAGCTGCAGGAGTCGGGTTACAAGGTATACCAGTACCACCACCTGACGGTGACCAAGCTGCTCTCCCACCCTTTCATCCGCAGGTATGAGCTATACCTGAACGAGCAGCCCGACAAACAGGAATTCCATGGCTTCATACAGCGTGTGCTCGACCAGATCGTGCAGGACAACCGCGTGCTGATTACGGCCAACGACCTGCTAAAGATGGGCAAGCACGAGCCGCTTTTCGAAGTGCTATTCAAGTCCTGGCGCGACTGCGACGACATCATCGCTTCGCTTTACCAGCTCATCGACCTGCTGCACAAGATGTACAGTCACCAGCCGAGCACCATCGAAACGGAGTACCTCTATATTTTCTATACCATCGTCAAGCGCCTTGACACCATTTTCGATTGCCGGGAGCAGAAGATATCGGTGCGCAGCTTCCGCAAGTTTTTGAACGAACTGATAGCACGACAGCGCCTGCCCTTCAGCGGTGAGCCTATCTCCGACCTGCAGATCATGGGTATGCTGGAGACCCGTGCCCTGGACTTCGAGAACCTGATCATTCTGTCAGTGAACGAAAACACGCTGCCTGCTCCGAAGCGGCACGAGTCGCTGATGCCGTACGATGTGTTGAAGCAGTTCGGGCTGCCGACCTACGCCGAAACCGAAGGTGCGATGGCCTATAACTTTTACCGCTTGCTGCAGCGCGCCAAAAACGTGAACTTGCTGTACGTGCTGCCGTCCGACACCTATGGCTCTGGCGAAAAAAGCCGTTTTATCCTGCAGCTGCAAAACGACCTGGCCCTGCGCAACCCCAAGATTAAATTCCGCGACCTGACGGCCACTGTGGAGCTGCGCGATCAGAAAAAATACGACGAGGACATAGTCATCCACAAAGATGCTCAGACGCTGGAGCAACTGCGACAGGAGCTGAAGCGCGGCCTCTACCCTTCGCACCTCAACATGTACATCAACTGCTCTCTGCAGTATTATTTCAGCCGCATCGCCAAAATCAGGGAGATCGATGAGGTGGAAGAGCAGCTTGGCGCTGATCAGTTTGGTACGATCGTGCACCAGGTGCTGGAAGATTTCTTCCGGCCTTTTGAGCAGAATGGCCAGCCGATCGAAAAGCAACATGTGGAGCAGATGCTGCGCGAGTTACCAGCCAAGGTGGAAGAAGAATTCCGTAAGGTGACGCGTGGCGCCAGTCCAGAGCGCGGCATGAACTTCCTTCTTTTTAAGGTGGCCGTGCAGGTGTTGGAGAAGTACCTGGAGGGGCTGCTGAGTTCGGAGGACGAACTGCCGCTTTATGTGCTGCGTCTCGAAGAACAGCTCGAAACGATCCTGGAGGTGCAGGTAGGCGATGAGCTTATACCTGTAAAGGTGGCCGGCAAGGCCGACCGCATTGACCTGAAAGGAGCCGAACTCCGCGTGATCGATTACAAGACGGGCAAGGTAGAGCGCAACCAGGTGAGTGTAAAGCCGGACGATATGGACCTGCACTTCATCACCTCCCCCAATTATGACAAGGCGCGCCAGCTCTGGCTCTACGAGTACATTTTGCAGCGCAACCTGCAGCAGAAGCCCGAGCTGTTGCTTCGCAATGCCGGTCATCTTGACCCTGCCCGCATCGTGCCGAAGTCAGGTATACTCTCGTTCCGCAACCTCGACGCCGGCGTGCTGACAGCTGATTTTCCGTTTGAGCAGTCCACCGGGCAGGATTTTATCTCCGCATCCGAAGCCTTGCTCTCGCGCTTTGTACAGGAACTGCTCGACCCAAATGAAGTGATCCGGAAGACAAAGGAATTGGAGATTTGCCAATACTGTCCGTACCGGGGGATATGTGCGCGCTAGCTTACAAATATCTTGATTCTGCAATATTATTATAGCTGAGCATGCAACGTTTTCAGGAATTTGGGTATCATACATTCAAAACACGAGTCCTATGAAATTGCAGCCTTTGTTCAGAGCCTTTACCTTCTTCTGCCTTTCATTCTCCCTACTTTCATGCGAGAAAGAAGAAGTGCCAGTACCCGTTGAAGAAATTATGCCCCTAAAAGTAGGCAATGAATGGGTGTATGATGTGATCGAGTATACATCGGACGGCAAAATTCTTTCCACCAGTTCGTTTAGACGGCAGGTCGTAAAGGATACGCTGATCCATAAAACCACCTGGTACATATTGAATAATGGCATGATTGTGAGGAACGACAAAGACGGCTATGTGCACTATCGGAAGGATGCAAGAGAGCAGTATATCACCTACCCCAGCCCGGAGATGTCGGGCATCGCCTACGGGTATCAGTACCCGAACTATACCTTGTGGATCTACCACAGAAGAACAGCAGGCCTGGTACCTATACCGGATTCAAAGCATGCTGACCAGGCCCTTGAGTTCAGTTTTGAAAGGCAAACCGAACAAAAGGCATCTGCTGCGCTGAGCACCACCTGGGTGAAAGAATACGTTACGCCTGAACTGGGCATGATCCGGACAGACTGGTACTACGCGGACTCCGACAAACTGATGCGGCGCTATGAACTGATCAGTTACCGGGTGCAGTAAAGTTCTACATGTTTAATCTCCCTGATCGAGCGATAATTTTTCGATTGATCTGAAATAACGCAGTAATAAAATCAGTTCATCCGTATATAGAGCCTCCGATATTTTACGTTGATCTCACAGAGGAGCTTTTATACCTCGTGCATTTTTACTAATATCGGATTCTTAACATATGCCGGTAAACCTTATTGCATTGCGTACCTCTATTTTCACCCTTCTTCTTGCACTTTCATCCTTAACCGCGTTTGGGCAAAGCTCCCTTCTGGAAGCCGTTGCCATGCCCGGCGACGGCATCTATACCTTATTGCGCCGGCACGGCCTCAATCCGCCGGAGCATCTCCAAAAGTTTGTAGAAATCAACAAAGACCGTTTCGGCAAAGACAATGGCCTGATTGTCGGTAAAACCTATACATTGCCCGAAGGCGCAACTTTAGCAGATAACAACACCGTCACCACCGACAATACCCGGGTAGCCGCCGTCGAGACCAAAACCCGAAACGATGTAACAGCCGGTCCGGCCAAAGTAGCCGCGCGCGTGCTCGAAATGCCGCTTTTTGGAGAGAAGTATTCCCGGGTGGAGGTGAAAAGTTCCAAGCTGCAGGGCGCAGTCTATTACCTGAGCTCTGGCCATGGTGGGCCCGATCCAGGGGCAGTCGGCAAGTACGGCAGCAACGACCTGGCCGAGGACGAATACGCTTACGATGTGACCATTCGCCTGGCACGCGTCCTGATGGAGCACGGCGCCACGGTATACATGATCGTGCAGGACCCGGACGACGGCATTCGTGACGAGGGGGTGCTGAAAATGGACAGGGATGAAATAGTCTACCCGAACAGAAAGATACCCCTCAACCACAGTGCTCGCCTGCGCCAGCGCACGGAGGCCGTGAACGGCCTATATCTGAAGCACAAGGGAGCCTACCAGCGCATGCTGGCGATCCATGTCGACAGCCGCAGCGAGAGCCAGAACATCGATGTGTTCTTCTATCACCACGAGAACAGCAAGGACGGCGAGCAGCTCGCCAAGAACATACACCAGACCTTTACAAACAAATACCGTCGCTACCAGCCCAACCGCGACTACTCCGGCAATGTAACACAACGCAGCAGCCTTTATGTGATCAAGTACAGTCACCCGCCTACCGTCTTCATCGAGCTCGGCAACATTCGCAACGTAAAGGACCAACGCCGTTTCGTGATAGCCGACAACAGGCAGGCTCTGGCCAACTGGATCTACGAGGGTTTGTTCGCGGACTACTCCTCCAAGTAATAACTCACATGAAAGGCTCTAGTAAACTACTTACTGGAGCCTTAGTTTTGTCGTGCTATACCTTTAGGGAGTTAGTCCGCTCTCCCCTCTAACTTAACATATGCCCTTCTTAATTGATTAGAGTAGTTGTCATGCTATAAGACAGCATACAGCAAAAGACAACGCCTTCCTATACCTACTTCGGACGATTGTCTACCCGGATTTCATTAACTTTCACTTTAGCCTTAGAAAAGAAGCAAACCCAAATTTGCACTCACCTATATCGAGTAAATATAAACATGTAATATGCTGATATAAAGCTACTTCGAACAAATGATTGTCCCCTTCGTTAATATTTAATGTTTAGACGACAATTATTTAAGTACAATTTATTTCAAACTCCTAATATTACTCCTATGAAAAGTATTTACTTTCTGTTTACTTTCTGCGCTTTGTTTACAACTGGTACGCTCCTGGCGCAGGACACCGATTTAGACATTCAAAAACCACAAACTTCGGCCGCTGTGGCCAACGAGTCTATACAGCAAGGCAACTGGTTGGTAGGTGCCAGTGTAGGCTCTATTGGCTATAATTTTAAATCAGAAACCTTCCAGCTAATCCTCGAACCTCGGGCAGGCTATTTTATCAGCGACAATGCAGCGATCGGGGCACAGGCCCAGCTTGGCCTGGCGCTTTACGATGGTGGTGAGAACTTCAGCTATGGTTTAACTCCTTTTGCCCGTTACTATTTTCCGGAGGGAGCCTCCCCTAACAGCCGCTGGTTTGGAGAGGCACTGGCTGGCTTTGCCGGCAGTTCCCTGAAGGATAGCGACGGCGACCGTATTTTTGGCTCTGTGCTGGGCTTGCGGGCAGGATACGCTCACTTCGTTGCCCGCAACATTGCGCTAGAAGCCACGCTGAACTATACCCGCACCAGCGCCGACATCACAGTCGACACAAGCACCTCCGGTCTTGCCGTTGGGGTGGGTTTCCAGATTTACCTGCCCGGCCGCGGTAATTTGTAAGTTGATATACCTAAAAAGAGAAAGCCCGCTTCCTTTACAGAAACGGGCTTTTTTTAAGGCGTTAGGTCAACTTTGTTAACGCAGCACTTTCTGGATCAGGTGCCGGCTGCCATCAATTTTATGGGTATAGGGCAGGCCCAGGATCTCTGCTATTAGCGGGTACACGTCCACATTTTCGAAGGTGTTTACCTTCACTCCTTCTTTAAAGGCTGGCCCCCAGGCGTAGAACACAGTGTGCATCTCTTTCACCTTCGTGGCATCATAGCCATGCTGGCCCGGAGACGGCGGACGGGATGAAAAATGGAATACCTTGGGCGCATCCGATAGCAACAGAATGTCACCCACGCGGCCATATTTATCATCTTTAGCGCCATAGTGCAGGTGCTTGGGCATTTTCTTTCGGGTGTATACCTTATAGTCTTTTGCTTCCTTCTTCAGTTTGCGATAGGTAGACTTCACAGCTTTCTTATCCTTGGCATGCAACTCCACGACCATACCTCCCCCGGATACCATAAATTTTGCCGTGTCGATCGCAGCCGGCATGGGAAGTGTGTTTTTGGTATCTACCCCGAGCATGCCATGGTCCGACACAAACACGTAATTGACAGGCAGACCTGTTTTGGCCACAGCCTCAGTCAGCATCTGCATGTGCTTGTCCAGGTCCAAAACCGCTTGTTTGGTTTGGGGAGCGTCCGGACCGTAGCGATGACCGGCATGATCCACTTCAGGTAGGTAAAAGGTGATCAGGTGCGGCCGTTTATCCTCTGGCAGGTTCAGCCAATCCACCACTGTCTGGATGCGTCGCTCGATCGGCATCACCTCGCTGTACTGGTAATGGTAAGTAGGCAGTATACCCTGAATCGGGGCCTCGGAGCCCACCCAGAAGAAGCTGGCCGCCACCATTTGCTGTTGCTCGGCCAGTACCCAAAGCGGCGTGCCACCATACCAACTGCCGTCTTCCACTTTGCTGCGGTCGCGCATGGTGTAGTGCTCATTGCGCTGTGGGTCGTAAAAGTAATTATTGATCAGCCCGTGGCTGGCCGGGTAGAGTCCCGTCACAATGGAATAATGATTTGGGAATGTCTTGGACGGAAAGGCCGGCAACATCGACTCAGCCGCCACACCTTCTGTGCGCTTCGCTTTCAGGAATTGCGTATCATACTTATCGGCGTAATCGTAGCGAAAACCATCGGCAGATATGAGGATCACGTAGGGTTTTTCCTGCTGGGCCGGGCTATTATACCTGTTGGGTTGGACGCGCTGCACCGTGTCTACTTGTGCGAATGCCAGTCGTTGCCAGAGCAGGCAGACCAGCAAAACGAAAATCTGTTTCATGCGGCGAAGATACGTCAAAACCCGCGTAGCTGCCAGTCTGCAGTTTTAAATTACTGTTAAGCGTCCTGTCTAAGATTTTTTGTTAATATTAAATGAGGAAAGAGACATATATCATTATCCGCATTAATAGGATTTTATAGCTTGCCCATACCCACTAGCCTTTCAAACGATGCTACACCAAACTCCTCCTTTCACACTCACTTTTCTAGGCGCCGCCGGCACCGTGACCGGCTCTAAGATACTGCTCAAAACAGACAGGCACCAGGTGCTCATCGACTGTGGTCTGTTCCAGGGCCTGAAGCAACTGCGCCTGCTCAACTGGCAAAAGCCGCCCCTGGATGTGGAAGAGCTGGATGCCGTCATCCTGACGCACGGCCATTTGGACCACTGCGGTTATCTTCCAGTGCTCACGCAAAACGGCTACCATGGTCCTATTTACGCCACCACGCCCACACGAGACGTAGCAGAGATCATCCTGCGCGACAGCGCAAAGATACAGGAGGAAGATGCCGCTGAAGCTAACCGGGGTGGCTACTCCAAGCACAATCCGGCCAAGCCGCTCTATACCGCTGAGGACGTAGATCTGACCATGCCTCTCTTCGAAACGCACGACGACAACGAGTGGGTGATCATCAACGAAGACATGAAATTCTGCTTCCGGAAGAGCGGGCACATCCTGGGCTCTGCTTTTGTGGAGCTCAAGTGCAAGGGCCACACCGTTGTGTTTTCCGGAGATATCGGGCGCCGCAAACCGTTGCTGATGGAGCCCCCCGTTTTTGTAAGGGAGGCCGATTACCTGGTGCTGGAGTCAACTTATGGTGACAGATTGCATGAACAGGCCTCAGCTTACGACGAAATACAGGCCTATGTGAAGCATACCGTGGCAAAAGGCGGCGTACTGGTGATTCCGAGTTTTGCCGTGGAGCGAGCCCAAGAATTACTCCTGATCCTCAACACGCTGCGAGAAGAAGGCAGCATACCCAACGTCCCCATCTACCTCGACACGCCCATGGGCATCGACGTGACACAGCTATACCTGCACCACCGCGACTGGCATAGCCTGAGCGATGCAGAGTGCCGCACCATGATGCACAACGTGCAGGTGATACGGGATTTTGAGCAGACCCTGCGCGTGCTGGACAAGCCGGGGCCAAAGATCGTGATTGCGGGAAGCGGCATGGTAACGGGCGGGCGTGTGCTTTTTTACTTGCAGCGCCTGATTCAGGACGCGAAGAATACGGTGTTGCTGGTAGGATTTCAGGCGCCGGGCACGCGGGGCAGTCTGCTGTTGAGCGGAGCCAACGAGATCAAGATGCAGGGCAATTACTACCCTGTGCAGGCTGAGATTCACCAGATCTCATCGCTTTCGGCGCACGGCGACCAGGCCGATCTGCTTTGGTGGCTGAGCCATTTCAAAAAGGCGCCGCAGCAGGTGTTCCTAAACCACGGGGAAGCCCAGGCCTTGGAGGCTCTCCGACTGAAAATAACGGACACGCTGGGCTGGGGCTGCACCATTGCCGAGATGGGCACTACCTACGATTTGCACTAAAAGTTAGCTATTTGATGAACAGGCGCTTGTCAAACACAAAGGCCTCTGTTTTAAGGATTCGGACTTTGTTGAATGCGGGATGGCGCGGGTTGACGAGGTAATTAAAGGTGCCTTGCACGGTGGCCGAGGGTACTTTCAGGATCAGGTATAGCCCGTTCTTCACATAGTCGTCGCCTACCTGCTGCGTCACACTGCTATGCGGAAACGATTTCCAGGCCGGAGCAAGGTTTTTTTCGTGCACCTCCCCGATTGGGCCCTCGTCCGGCAGTTCGATGGTGACTAGGTGATAGTCTTTTGGAACGATGCCTAGCGGCATGTGCACAGCTATCTCCACAGTGCAAAGCGCAATAGACTCGCTGGTGTAGAGTACGGCGGTGCCTTTGCTGTTCCAGCGGCCACCCGCCAGTTCAGCGCCTTTACCCGACAGGTCGTTGCAATACTGTTTTCTGCTGAGGCGGTATACGATCATGCCAGCACGCCGTGTTCAATGCGGGTCAGCTCGTCGCGGAGCAGGCCGATGCCGAAGGTGCTGTCAAGCAGTTCTTTGGGGCGTATGCCTCCCAAGGCCACGTTTTTGGCTTCCAGCCAGGCATCAAAATCCTCTTTTTCGCCGAACACCTCTACTCCTTTGTTGTAGACCAGCGTGATTTCGAGGATCTTCTCAGAATGTAACGGGTCGAACTTGCGCTGCTCTTTTTTATAGCGCTGAAAGGTGCGCTCCGACAAGTGCAGGAATTCCGACCACTCGCCCAGGCTGAAGGGAATCTTGTTGGCGATGTTCTGGAAAGTGGCGTACTTTATACCTTCCCGCACGGTCGTGATCAGCATAAACACATCCCGGTCGTCGATGAGACTATAGTTAATGCCACCGTTTATTTTGAGTGCCTTTCCCATAACAATTTCCTTTTCTCAAATATACGAAATCTGTCGCAAATTATCCGACAAGTTGCTATTTAATTTTATTCCTATACCTGCAGCGGCAAAGCGGAAGCTGCTTTTTAAAATATAATCGAATAGGGCTATACCTTTTCTGAAGTGGACAATACAATTGAAATTTTCGAATTGAAGCGAAAGAGGCACTATTCCAAGCCACACATCGTTTGAAGCCAGAATCAACCCGCTTACCCATGCGAAGCCAACTTATCGCTTTCGGATTAATGATAGCAGGCACAATGGCCGCCTGCACTTCCCAAAACGCCATCACCGAGAACACACAGTCGCCCAGGCCTGAACTCCGGATGGCCGATGTGATACCTGCCAAAAGTACCCTAACGCCTTCGGAAAAGCAACAGCAGAAGAAGCAACTCGACAAAGACGCCAAACGCTTCAAAAACCGCGAGGCAGCCTCGGCTTATTATGTGTACCAGGCCAAGCGCACCTTTAACGAAGACAAACCGGACTCTGCCAGTTACCTGTTCGGGCGTGCCTGGCTGATGGATAGCACCAACAACGATGTATACTGGGGCTACGGGCTGGTGTACGGTCAGCAAAAAGCCTTTGACAAAGCACTCTTTCTACTCTATCACGCGCTGGAGAAAGACCAGCACAATCCGCGGCTCCTCACCGACCTGGCAACCAGTCACCTGGGCCGATTCTACGCCGAAAGCAACCCCGAAGACCTGGTGCAGAGCCGCAAGCTGCTCGAAAGCGCCGTTCGCTACTCCCCTGACGCGGCAGACGCCTATTACAAGCTAGCCATCAGTCACTACTACCTACAGGAGTACGCCGAGGCATGGAGTTACCTGCACAAGAGTATCAGCAAAGACAAGGAAGTAGCAGATGCCGCATTTATAGCCGCCTTGCTGGAAAAGCAGCAGGACCCGGCCGGTAAATACAGGTAAATGACAGGACATCATTTGTTATTTCAAGACGGGTGGCGTATTTTTAAACCAGGAAGGACGACCATACCTAGCTGATAACATCACATGAAAAGATTTTTTCTGGCTGCGGCCACTCTAGTACTTAGTGTCTCCATGGCGTATGCGCAGGAGCAGCAACCCGCATCGAACCCCAAAGTGCTACCCATGTTTGGACAGGTAGCCAAAACGGACGCCCAGCAGAAAGCAGACGAGAAATTCCTGACCAGCTGCGACAAGAGCTTCGAGAGTCGTACCGAGGCCAGTAACTTTTTCATGGAGCGCGGCTGGGAGTATCTGAACGAAGGGCAGGTAGATACCGCGGTATACCGTTTCAACCTGGCTTGGCTCCTCAACCCGGATAACTACAACACCTACTGGGCTTTCGGATTGGTGGAAAACAGCAAAGGCAACACCCAGGAAGCGATCGGGATGTTTGACCGTGCCCTGAAATACCAGCCGAACAACTCGCTCCTGCTATCCGATGTGGGCGCTGCCTACCTACAGCAGTATATCAAAGACAAAAAGAAAAAGAGCCTGAAGCAGGCCACCGCTTTTCTGGACCGCTCCCTGAAAGCAGACCAGAACAACGCTTTTGCCCTGGCCAATTACGCGCAGGTATACTATTATAACAAGAAATACACAGAAGCCTGGGATTATCTGCACCGCAGCCGCGACATCAACATCATGTCGCTGGACTATAACTTCCTGGCCGACCTGCTCGCACAAATGCCCGACCCCAAAGGCATGTTCCGCAACGACCCTAACGCCGTAGAGTCGGCTAACTAACAAAGAACAACACTATAGCATCATCCAACCTAAAAGATTGATATGAAAAAGCATTTCTACAAAGCTTCCCTCTTCCTGTTGGTCGGGAGCCTTTCGCTTTCTTCCTGCGTGGTTTCCAAAAAGAAGTACGAGGACCTGATGGCCCGCAAAAACGCCCTGGAACTGGACAAGTCGGATCTGGAGCAGCAGAAGTCGTCACTGGAAAAAGAAAAGGCCCAACTTGAGCAGGAGCGTGCTGAACTGGAAAAACAGAAAGCCGAATACCAGGCAAGTCTGCAGCAGGCCTTGAAAGAAGGCAAGACGCTGGGTGAGAACCTGAACATGAGCAAGTCGCAGATCGACAAGCTGAATGCCGACCTCAAAGCCCGTGAACAGCGCCTGGCCGAACTGCAACGTATTCTTGACGAGAAGGACAAAGCCGTGAACGCGCTTCGCTCCAAGGTGAGCAACGCCCTGCTAGGCTTCAACGACAAAGACCTGACCGTGAACATTCGCAATGGAAAGGTATACGTGTCGCTGGCCGAGCAACTGCTCTTCAACTCCGGCTCTACCAAAGTGGACCCGAAAGGTGTAGATGCCTTGAAAAAACTGGCCGCCGTGTTAAAAGAGCAGAACGATGTAAACGTGGTAGTGGAAGGCCATACTGATGATGTGCCAATCGCCCGTGGCACCGTAGGTATGCAGGACAACTGGGACCTGAGCGTGCTCCGCGCTACTGAAATCACCCGCATCCTGACACAAGCCGGCGTGCAGCCAGACCGCGTGACTCCTTCCGGCCGCAGCCTTTACGTGCCGCTTGATAATGCGAAAACAAAAGAAGCGCGTCAGAAAAACCGCCGTACCGAGATCATCCTCACGCCTAAACTGGACGAACTGTTCCAGATCCTGGAGTCAGCCTGATCGGTTTAGAATAAAACAGAAAAGCCAGCTTCGTAAAGGAGCTGGCTTTCGTTTTTTTATGGCTGTCAGAAAATAAGCCGCTATACCTGTGGCTGTGTTGTTGGTTCGGGTATGACAGGCACTGTAAGCTCAGGTATAGGGGCGACAGGTATAGTCTCTTTAACCGCTGCCGGCTTTGGCAAAAATCTTTTCAATACAAGAAGCAAAGCAAGGTAGAGCAGACCCCCAACAGGTATAGCCAATATGGCCCAGGCCGAAACCGCGGCCAGGTTGGCCATCCAGAGTTTGTTCAGTGCGTCCAGCCAGTCCAGTCTGAACATGGCGATCAATTCGTCGAGAGTGATTTTCAGGTCATCGAGGCCAAACATGAAGATACCCGCTTTAATGAACGGAATGATCAGCACCAACTGCAGCGGATGCACCAGGTAACTGATCAGCACAGTAGCCGCAATATTCAACCTGAAGCGGGCGGCCAGTGCAGTGCCCAGCACTGTCGTGACGCCGAAGAAAGGCAATATACCAACCACCGTACCCAGCGACACCGTCACGGCCAGCTTGTGCGGCGTCATGCCCTGCCGGAGCAGGTTGAGCACAGGCTGCGCGATGCGGCGCTTGAAAAATGCAGAGACGATAGAGGTAGACAAACTGTTATCTGATTTAAATTTTTGCTGCGTGATAGAACTATAAGGAAGACACCCCGTGACGCAAAAGGGTTGCATGCACAGGCGCACAAAAATTAGGCCATCCCCTTGCAGCTTAATGCCCGAAACACAGGAAAGTAACCTGCTTCTAAAAGTATTGTTTGGGGTATTTTTAATGTCAGGTATAGCGACTGCTTTCTAAACTATTTTCTGATGCGCAGAAACCGGAGTACTTTGTCTAAGGTGAGCGCATGCTCCTCAGTACCTTTCGTACCTAGTAGATAAGAAAAGGGCTGCAGATCCGGCGAGTGGTCGAAGTAGATCTTGAACATACCTAGAATTGGAACTGACACAAACATACCCGGCAAGCCCCAGATCATACCGCCCACAATAATGCTGATTATGGTAAAGAGCGGGTTGATGTTGACGCGGCTCCCAGTGATGTTAGGCGTCAGGATGTTGTTTTCGGTGAACTGCACCAGCAGAAAGAACAGCAGCACGCCGAGCGTTTTTTGCGGATCTCCCTGCACCACTAAGGTATAGAGGAAAGGTATAGCGCCGCCGATCAGGGTGCCAAAATAAGGAATGAAGTTCAGAAGAGCCGAGACAATCCCAAGCAAAATAGCATATTCCACGCCGATGATCAGTAATCCGGCCGAGTTGAGAAAGCACAGGATCAGGATGACAATCACCACGCCACCCATGTAATGCCGGGTTACATTCGATACCTCGTCGATGATCATCTTTACCTTGCCGTGGCGGTGCGACGCTACTACGCGCATCAGAAAATGCTCAAACTTATTCCGGTAATAGAGCATCAGGAAGGTATAGACCGGCATCAGACCGAATTTGGTGATCGTGTTGGTAATAGCCAGCAGCAGGTTCGTAATGGCCGCGCCGCTCAGATCGAGTGCATTGCTCACCTGCATCCGAAGCCATCGCTCGTTGGCTTGGTTTTCGTCGCCAAATTTCCGATCGATGATGGCCTGCAGGTTGTCGATGTTTGCCAGCGCCTTATCTTTCAGTGTAGGTAAGTCGGTCAGGAAAACAGACAGCTGTTTATAAAGCAGGATCAGCAAACCGATAGCGAGTGCCAGCGAGAAGATAATTGTCACGAAGTTGGCCAGGATGCGGGGTAGGCCCCAGCTTTCCAATCGCCTGACAACCGGGTAAAGCAGGTAGGCAAAGAGCATGGACATCACCAGCGGGTAAAGGAACTCTCGCGTTTCGACCAGCACAAACACCAGGAGCACCAGGAACAACAGCCAATACGTAAGCTTCTTTATCCGATCGTAGTCATTTGCCATAGCCCTACATACTGAAAAAATAGCGGAAGGGATATATTGGAGTTTGAGAGTTGAGGACTTAGAAAGTTAAAGTTGAGATTATAATACATGGTTTGGAAAGTCCCTGATCGATAGGCTTAATCGGTTGGTATAGGATTATGTTTAGCGATGACGTATGGCTGAAATATTAGGAAGTATCAAGCAGGTATAAATCCCTACCTTTGCACCTCACGTACGCATGCCCATGGCTTCTTTTGATCAACTGAAACTCTCCCCTGCGCTGCTGGAGCGCCTCGCTGAACTCGAATTCCATACCCCCACCCCTATTCAGCTTGCTGCTATACCTGCGCTCCTAAACGGACAGGATGTGGCCGGACAGGCAGAGACAGGCAGCGGAAAAACAGCAGCCTTTGGTCTGCCGCTACTGCAGCAAATTGACACGGGCAAACAGCAGGTGCAGGCGCTAGTGCTGGTACCCACCCGCGAGTTGGCCGTGCAGGTGCGCCACGAACTGAAGCAGCTGGCCCAGAAAATAGATAACCTTAAGATCAGTGCATTTTACGGTGGGCATTCATTCTCTCAGGAGCGGGCCTCGTTGGCGTTTCCGCCCCAGGTGCTCGTGGGCACGCCCGGCCGCCTCACCGACCACCTCTACCGCCAGACCCTCGACCTTAGCAAGGTGCGCCTGTTGGTGCTCGACGAAGCCGATAAGCTCCTCGAAATGGGATTTGCCGATGAAATAGACCAGATTCTGGAAGCTATACCTAAAAAGCGACAGGCTGTGCTCTTCTCAGCCACCATGCCCGACGAGGTAAAGCAGCTGATCGCTGATTCGCTCAAAAATCCGCAATTTGTGCAGGTGTCGCCCAATGCTATACCTGACCAGGTGCGGCTGACAGGTATAAAAGTGGCGCATTCCGAAAAGCAGCAAGCCCTACTCCATCTGTTGCAAAGCATCAACGCGGCTGGCACGGTCGTGTTCTGCAACACCCGGGGCGCCTCCGACGATGTGGCAGCCATGCTGGCCAAGCATGGTTTCGGGGCTCGCTCCCTGCACGGTGGCATGGAGCAGCAGGACCGCGACAAAGCCATGACGCTCTTCCGCAACGGAACCACACAGGTACTGGTCGCCACCGACCTGGCCGCCCGCGGACTCGATATTGCCGCTCTCAAAAACATTATTCATTATGAACTGCCCGACGACGATGCCGCCTACCTGCACCGCAGCGGCCGCACAGGGCGAGCCGGGCGTAGCGGCCAAGTCTATACCTTCGCCACCACCCGCGACGAGCAAAAACTCCGCGACTGGGGACTGGTGCGTATGGATGAATGGCTGAACGCTGCAGATTTGGTTGCTCGTGTTGAAAAAGCTGCCCCGGAAGCAACAGAGGCTTTCGCCACGCTCCACATCAATGCCGGCCGTAAAGATAAGCTCAGTCCAAGGGATATTGTTGGCGCTTTGATTGCTGCCGCTGGCCTGAAAGCCGACCAGATCGGACGCATTGAGGTGCAGGACAAAGCCAGCTATGTGGCTATACCTGCTTATCAGGCGAATGCGATCGTTGAGGCACTATCCAACGGAAAAATTAAGGGCAGAAAGTTCAGGGTTGGATTGGTGAAGTAATTGAGTTTAGAAATTAAAAGGCTCCCGCTGTAGGGGCAGCTCGCGACCTGTCCGAATCATGCACCGAAAAATCGTAAACGATAATACCCGTTTGGATTGTCAGGCGATAAATCAATCCATGCCGTTTACAAGCCATACCTTATGAAAACAAAAGGGGACTTACCGAAATAACAGCAAGTCCCCTTAGTTCGCACGTCAGATCGGCGTTATTTTTTTATTTCTTTTGTAGCTTCAGCTTTAGGAGCATCTTTCTTGGCGCAGCACGACTTACCAGAAGCAGAGGCAGTTGCTTTGCCGTCTTTGGCATCAGTTGTTGCGGCCATCATGTGGCAGGATTCGGCTTTATCGCCTTTCTTAGACTTTTTGGTTTTGCCGTCTTTATCGGCGTGCTCCATTTTGCACTTGCCGCCTTCGCAGGCCAAGGCTGGTGTAGCCATGCCGGCACCTACAAATCCTGCCAGGGCCAGCACTAAAACTAGTTTCTTCATATCGTTTGGTTATCGTTTGTTTAAACAGAAATTAACCCTTTGTTGTTGAGTGAGTAAATATACACGATCTGCCTAATCCCAAAAATGATCATTCTCACTTTTTAATCCCTTGAGCCACAGAACCAGCAGTTTACTCGCACTTTCCCTCATTGCTATCCTGACGGCAATCAGCGTCTTCTACGCCTCGCGTTTACGCTTCGATTATAACTTCGACAACTTCTTCCCAAAGGGTGATCCTGATCTGGCGTACTACTTCAGCTACCGCGATAAGTTCGGCAACGACAACGATTACCTGCTGATCGGTCTTGATAATGGCGGCAGTCTCTTCGATCAGCAGTTTCTACAGAAGGTCGATACGCTGACCCAGTTTATACAGCAACAGCCGCATGTAGAATCTGTGCTCTCTCCCACTACCGTCAAAAGTCCGATCATCGAGCAGTTTGGTTATTTCGAGGTCCCCTACCTGCACCCTGATGAGCCCGAGCGCTATGCACAAGACTCCACACGGATTTACCAAAGCCGGGAGTTGGTGGGTACCCTGTTTTCAGAAGATGCCAAAGCTGTATCTCTTTTCGTCCAGACCAGCGACAACCTGGCCAAACAGCCCGGCGACACTTTGATTGCAGCCTTGTATGGTGAAATAGAGCGCCTGGGTTTGCAGGAGCACCATGTAGCCGGAAAAGTGTTGGCGCAGTCGGTCTTTATCGAGAAGATGAAGATAGAGCTGGCCATTTTTATGTCTGCTTCCATTCTATTGGTCATTCTGTTCCTCTGGATCGCTTTCCGCTCTGTCTGGGGTGTGCTGGTGCCTTTGGTGGTCGTGCTTCTTTCTGTTATCTGGAGCCTGGGCGTCATGGGACTATTCGACAAACCCATCGATGTCATGACGGTCCTACTCCCTACTATTATGTTTGTGGTGGGCATGTCGGATGTCATTCACATCTTATCGCGCTACATTACCGAGATCGGGCATGGCTTGACGAAAATGCAGGCGCTCCGGCTCACGATCCGGGAAGTAGGCTTGGCCACCCTGCTCACCTCACTCACAACCTGTGTCGGCTTCCTGACGCTGCTCACCACCTCGATCGTTCCCATCCGGGAATTTGGCTTGTATACCGCCATTGGCATAGCGCTGGCTTTTGTGCTGGCCTTCACAGTACTGCCAGCTATTTTGCTGCTGACCAAGCGTCCCAACCCTCGCCGCGCCCGTCGTACCGACTTGACGTGGCCCATGCTGTTGCGTCGCATCTATACCTTTGTGCTCCGCAGGCCCTACCCGATTCTCTACACTAGTATAGGCATTGTGTTGGTCTCTCTGGTTGGCATCAGCATGATCAGGGTCGATACCACTCTGCTGGAGGACCTTGGCGACGATGACCCGATTATCCGGGATTTCCAATACTTTGAAGAGAAATTTTCGGGCGTGCGCCCCTTTGAGCTGCACCTGATCGCTGGGCCGGGCAACAGCATGTACGACCTGGAGGTACTGCAGGAAATCGACAAGTTGGAGACCTACCTCTACCAAACCTACGGCCTTAACTTCATTACTTCGCCAGCAACTGTGGTGCGCACCCTGCATCGTGCCCAAAACGGCGGTTTGCCAGAGGCCTATACCTTGCCTGCCAATAAGCAGGAGATGCAACAGATAAAGCGGCGGCTGGCAGCTTTTAGCAAGCGGAGCGAGTTGCGGGCAGTCGTAACAACAGACCAGCAGGAAGGCCGATTAGCCGGCAAGATGACGGATGTGGGCAGCGTGCGGGCAACGGCCTTGAACGATTCTTTAAAGGCATTCATCGACCTGCACATTGACCCCAGTTTACTCCAAACCCGCATTACCGGCAGTGCCGTGATGCTCGATAAGAACAACGAGTATGTGGTGAGCAACATGCTGCAGGGCTTGCTGATCGCATTTCTGGTGGTAGCCATTCTGGTGGGCTTTATATTCCGCTCCCTCCGCATGGTGGTGATCTCGCTTATACCGAACATCATTCCATTGCTGATGATCGGAGGCATAATGGGTTTTCTGGGCATCAACATGACCGTCTCCATTTCCATTATCTTCACCATCGCTTTTGGCATCGCGGTGGACGACACGATCCATTTTCTCGGCAAACTGAAGGTTGAACTGCGCAAAGGCAAGTCGCTCCCCTACGCCATCAAAACGACGTTCATCTCGGCTGGCAAGGCCATCATCATCACTTCCTGCATTCTGGTAGCCGGCTTCCTGACATTGGTGCTGTCCTCCTTCGACGCCACTTTTTACGTGGGGGTGTTTGTGAGTCTCACGCTGGTTTTCGCCCTGGTAGCCGACCTTTTGCTTTTGCCCGTGCTGATCCTCTACTTTTACAGGCCGAACCAAAAATAATTTGTGCCGAATCCAATAAGGATGGCCATCTTTGCGTGATAGAGTAAAGCATTTCCCTTTTTTTATGATGATGAAGAAACTACTGGCTCTCTGCATTTGCTGCCTTTGGTTTGTGGGCGCGCAGGCACAGCAACAAACAACGGCGCAGGAAGACAAGGTGACCCGGCTGATGGGCGAGCGCGAACAGCTGATTCTGGAATACCAGTACTACAGCCAGCAAAACAGCAATTTCTGGGGCAAGCAGTCCAAAAAAGATCTGCTCAACATCATCGACACGCTCAAAGAGATTATCCGGAAAGACTCTGAGCTGATTGCGGCTGTGAAAGAGGCCAGTGTGCGCCGGATTGCCGAAAGCACCGTGGAAAGCCAGCGGGCCGGCAAGATGATCCAGCAGGACGAGCGCCTGATCAACAATCAGATCAGCGACCTGAAAGGGCAAATCAGTACCCTCGAGAGCCAGGCCAAGAAGCGCGAGCGCGTGATCCTGGATTTGAAAGAACAGTTGAAAGCCACTGACGAAGTGCGCTACGGCAAAGACCGCGTGATCGCCATACTGGGCGTGGCCGCGTTCATCTTTTTCCTTTATGCCGTTTTCCTGCAGGTAAGGCTGAGCAGTAAGAAGTCCACTAAAAAACGCAAGAAAGCCTAAGGACGTATAGCTGCCTCCGGTATAGGAAACAGCCTGATGCAGCGGAATTATTTAGCACCCGGTTTTTGTTATAAAACGATACCCTTTCAGGTATAGGAATAGAGACAAAAGCGATGGAAAAGGCTGGCGCTTCATACCCAGCCTTTCTTTTTTAGACATACATGATCGATATTTTTGAAGAACTGCGGCAGGTACAGGACCTGCTGAAAATAGAACAGGAAGAAGACCGGCAGCAGTATAAGCTGAAGGCGCTCAAAAGCACCATCACGGAGCGAAAGGAAATGGGCCTTTGCTGGTATCCGGTCGTTATCTCGAAAGAGGAGATTGGATTCGGCAACAAAGTAGTAATCGAGCTGGAGCGAACCTCCGACCGTGATCAGTTGCACCTTTTCCAGCCCGGCAAAACAGCTTCCCTTTTTACGAATAGCGGCGAGAAAGCCAGCCTTAGCGGCGTGGTGCTCGGCATCAAACGCAACAAAGTCATCCTGGCCACCAACAAAGAGGACCTGCCGGACTGGGTGGACTTTGGCCGTCTGGGCATCGAGCTAACCTTTGACGAGATCAGCTACCGCGAAATGGAGATCGGCCTGAAGAAGGTGCAGGAAGCTAAAGGCACCCGACTGGCTGAGCTCCGCGACATCATGCTAGGTATAAAGCCCGCCACTTTCACTGACGAGAAATTAGAGGAAATACAGGCCCTGAACGCATCGCAAAACGAGGCGGTGCAGAAAATTGCGCAGGCCAAAGACGTGGCCATCATCCACGGGCCTCCGGGCACCGGCAAAACCACCACCCTGGTGCAGGCCATCCTCCATACCCTGAAATCGCAGAAGCGCTTGCTGGTAACCGCGCCTTCCAACACAGCGGTAGACCTTTTGACCGAGAAGCTGGCCAACGAAGGCGTAAACGTGATCCGCATCGGTAACCCGTCGCGCGTGTCGGATGTGTTGCTGGAGCATACCTTGGATGCGCAGGTGATGGCGCACCGGGCCTACAAAGACCTCAAAAACCTGCGGAAAACGGCCGAAGAGTACAAGCGCATGGCTTACCAGTTCAAGCGCAAATTCGGTCACCACGAACGTTCGCAGCGGCAGCTTTACAAAAACGAAAGTCACCGTCTGCTTGAAGAGGCCGACAGTGTGGAGCATTACATTACCGACGACTTGCTTGACAATGTGCAGGTGATTACCTGTACCTTGGTGGGCGCGGCTAACAAAGCCATCCGTCACCTAACCTACGACACCGTATTCATCGACGAAGCGGCGCAGGCCCTGGAGCCGGCCTGCTGGATCCCGATCAGTCGTGCCAACCGCGTGGTGCTGGCCGGCGACCACTGTCAGCTTCCTCCTACCATCAAGTCGCTGGAGGCAGACAAGGGTGGCTTGAGTGTGACGCTGTTTGAGAAGTGTATTCAGCGCCAGCCGGATGTATCCGTGATGCTGAAAACGCAGTACCGCATGCACCACCACATCATGCAGTTTTCGAACAAACAGTTCTACGGCGGCGAACTGATGGCGCACGAAAGCGTGCACAGCGCAGAACTGCACGGGTACAACCCGATCTTCGCCCCTGATATGGCCGTGGAGTTTATCGACACGGCCGGTTGCGGGTATACCGAGGCCGAAATGCCGGACACGATGAGCTCAGCCAACCCGGAAGAGGGCGACCTGTTGATCAACCACCTCTCTAACCTGTTAAAGGAATACGATGAGGAAGCTGAAGTGGCACCGTTAAAAATTGGTGTGATAGCGCCCTACCGCGCTCAGATCAACTACCTGCAGGACAAGGTGGAGCACACGCCGCGCCTGCACGAGCTGCACCAGAAACGCCAACTGAGCATCGGCACCGTGGACAGCTTTCAGGGGCAGGAGCGCGACATCATTTGTATGAGCCTGGTGCGCAGCAACGAGCGCGGCGAGATCGGTTTTCTGGCAGACGAAAGACGCATGAACGTGGCCATGACCCGCGCCCGCCGCAAACTCATTATTGTGGGTGATAGTGCCACGCTTTCGACCAATCCGTTTTTCGCGGAGTTGATTGCCTACGTGGAAAGCATTGGAGCCTATAAAAGTGCCTGGGAGCTAACGGAAAGCCTGCCGTAGCGTAGGTATAAGTTTAGATTTAGTTTATTCATCATCAGAGAGTCGTTCAAATTAAACCGGGAGGGTAATAGTACTCCGGTAAATCTTTTTTACCTTTCTGATACCAAACCAAAACACACATTATGAAAATTGAGAAAAACAGAGTGGTGACGCTTACATACGAGCTTCATATTCAGAGCGAAAGTGGTCAGCAAACCCTCGTTGAAACTGCCAATACAGAAAATCCGATGGTATTTATATACGGCATGAGCGGTCTGCCAGACCAGTTCGAGGAGAACCTGGCTGACAAGAGCGCTGGTGACGAGTTCGACTTCAAACTGGACTCAGAAGCCGGTTACGGTGAGTTCGACCAGAATGCTGTGGTAGAGCTGCCAATGAGCGTTTTTGAAGTGGAAGGCGGTATACCTGAGAACATGCTGGAAGTGGGCAACTTCATTCCGATGGCGGACAGCGAAGGCAACCAGCTGCAAGGCCGTGTAGCCGAAGTAAGAGACAACTCCATCCTAATGGACTTCAACCACCCACTGGCCGGTAAAGAGTTATACTTCAAAGGCAAAGTGGAAAAAGTGCGCGAAGCAACTGCCGAAGAGCTAGACCACGGCCACGTGCACGGCGAAGGCGGTGTGCATCACCACTAGTCTTATTTGACAGAGAGTTTATTGGCAAAGGACAAAAGACTTTTGACACCATAGATCACTTTGTGAAAAGCCGAATTGCAAAACACAAAAAGAGCCGCTATACCTGCGGCTCTTTTTTTATAGGTATAGCAGCTAGTAACCTGATCCACCTAACTTCTGGACCTATACCTTGGTAAATCCATTCAAGATCTCCCGAAACGTCCTTTGCCTTTTGTCAAAAAATTCCTTTGTCAAGAAATCAGCTTAGTTCCGGCAGTACCTCCTCCACATAAGCAATCAGTTCCGGGAAGAAGATCGAAAAATCGGTGTCATACAAGGTATAGTTTTCGAGCAACTCCTCTCCCGCCCTTTCCATACCTGAGTCGAACGACGTGCGCCGGCTTAGTCCACCCAGGGCCTGTGCTATACCTGTTACCTCGGCATAGGACAAGAGCCAGTTCTGGCGCATCATGTACGGAAAGAAATGCTGCACCCGCTCGGGCAAACTAGCCAGGTGCCGATTGATCAAGGTATAGACACGGGAGGTATACGCTTCCAGGGGTTCAGATGAAAACTCGTTGAAGCGGCTAGCCAGAAAATGGTCGAAGTACAGGTCGGCCACCACCGGGGCGTATTTGCGGAAGTGCGGACGCAGGCGGGCCTTGGTTTCGCTTACCACCGGGTGGGTGTCGGTATAGGCATCGATCAGGCGGTGCAGCCGGATGCCCCGGGCCACATCTGCAGGGTATAGCTCCAGCTGTTTTCCCTTCACGGCATCAGCAATAAAATTGCCCAGCAATAGCGCTTCGTCGTTGCCAGAGAGAAAAACATGGGCCAGGTAGTTCAAATTAATTTTGTTTGCTTACGTATTTGATAAAACAATTTGCCGGATGCTTGGTTGTAGGGAAAGTAGCGCAGAGGCTGACAAACTCTTTGACGGAAGCACCCGTACTCCAATACAAATCCAATTTACAACATATCACTATGAATAACGAACAAAAAGAGAATCTGAATAAGCTGATTGAACTGGTAAAAGACATCGATTTTACGATGATGACCACCATCGATGACGACGGTAGTCTGAGAAGCCGCCCCATGAGCACGCAAACCATCGGTGAAGACGGGGTGGTGTGGTTCTTTACGGGTTACGAATCAGGCAAATCGCACGAGATCGTGCACGACTCGCACGTTAATCTGAGCTATTCGAAGCCAGATGACAATGTCTACGTGTCGGTTTCAGGAAGAGCGAAACTGAGTAAAGACAGAGCCAAGATTGAAGAACTTTGGTCACCGGAGTTGAAGGCTTGGTTTCCTGAAGGAAAAGATGATCCGAACATTGGCCTGATCCGGGTGGATATCGACAAAGCTGAGTACTGGGACTCTCCAAGCAGCCCTGTCACCCACCTGATCGGATTTGTGAAAGCCACTTTGTCTGGCGAGAGTTACGATCCGGGTGAGAACAAAAAGATTAACCTGTAGGTATAGCACCAGCCAAATTTAAACTGGAGACACCTGCCAAACATTTCGGTTCGGCAGGTGTTTTTGCTTTAATAGTTTATTAAATTGCATTTGTACTTACCTTTTAATACCGATTCCGTGCGACAAGTCCCCCCACAGTCCGACCGACTTACCACCCTGACGCTTTTCGGTTTTAGGAAAGGCCACATCCGTTGGGGGCTTGCCCAAATGGGTACCAAAGGAGCCCAACTAGACCAGGTTCCTGGTTTGTTGTTTCATAAATTGTTGGGCAGTGGCCACGGTAAAGGCTTCAGTATCAAACCTAACTTCCGGAGGTATGGCCTGCTGTGCACCTGGGAGAGCGAGGAAGCTGCTGATGAATTTTTGGAGCGTTCCGAACTGATGCTGGAATACCGCCTGCACGCCTACGAGATCTGGACTGTTAAACTATTGCCTACGCAGGCACACGGTCTTTGGGACAGGGTGCAACCCTTCACGCCGCAGCTTACCGAAAAAAATAATCAGGGCCCTGTCGCCGTCCTGACGAGGGCTTCCATCAACTGGTTGGCATTGCCGCAGTTCTGGCGGTTTACGCCTAAGGTAAGTAAGGGGCTCGAGGAGGCGAAAGGGCTGATCTGTTCGATCGGTCTTGGCGAGCTACCCCTGATCCGGCAAGCCACCTTCAGCGTATGGGAGTCGATGGAAGCCATGAAAGCCTACGCTTACCAAGGGGCCCTCCACAAGGAAGTGATCAAACGCACGCGGGCCGAAAAATGGTACAGCGAGGAGCTCTTCGCGCGCTTTATACCTGTTGAAAGTTACGGACTCTGGAACGGGGCTGATCCATTGGCCAAAGTAATCAACAACACCTTAAGTTAAACTTACTTCCTGGAGCGATTCAGGATATCTTCCATCAGGTCAATCTGAATCTCCTGAATTTCAAGCAGGCGCTGATTCTGGTGCACGATCAGGTGATCAATCTTCTCATGCAGCAACCGTATTTCCAGCTCTGCCTTCAGGTTCACCTTATAATCGTACTCTGATCGCTGCCGGTCTTTTGCCTCTTTTCGGTTCTGGCTCATCATGATGATGGGTGCCTGTATGGCCGCCAGGCAAGATAAAATCAGGTTAAGGAGTATGAAGGGGTATGGGTCGAACGGACGAGTGGCAAGTAGGTATACGTTCACCATCATCCAAAGCATAATGAATCCGAAGAAGGCCACGATGAAAGTCCAGCTACCACCAAATGTTGCGATCCTGTCTGCCATTCGGTCGCCAATAGACAAGTTCTCCCGCAGCTCTTCCTCTATGTTGGTGGACAGGAGCTCGTTCTCCTGTATACTGTCTAGCACCTCCTTTTCAAGCTCCGAAATCTCACCAAGCTCTTTTTCCAGGAGTTGCTCCAGATACTTCTTGCGGTACTTATTCAGGTTGCCCACCGCCACATACGAGTCATCCGTAAAATCAGGGTAATCCGCCTGTATCAGTTTAAAGATAGGCCGACGGATGGTGGCGCCCAGCGCCAACTGATTCAAGGACAATTGCCTTTTGGTGAGGTGGCAGAGGGCGGTTTTCAAGGTTTGCTAGCTTTCAGTGCTTCTTCCAGCTTGGCCTTCATGGCATCGTACAAACGGTAACCTCGGCTCAACAAAGTCAGGTTATGCCCAACAAGCAGGTATAGACTCGGGAACGCATTGGCTTGCAGGTGGCGGGCAATCAGGAAGTCCTGCTGCGTTTTCTCCTTCATCTCCTCCGACTCAAACCTCTCCAGAAAAGTGTCTTCTGCTATACCTAGTCCCAGCGCGATTTCGGCCAGCACCTCCGGCTTGGTGACATCGTTGTTGCGGGCATAGAAGGCACGCTGTACTTCTTCAGCCATCGCCAATTCCTTTTCAGGTTGCAGGTAGCGGACGGTTACCACTGCCCGGCAGGCAGGCTCTGTGTCGTACACGAAACTGTCGCGCTCAAAAAAATCAAGATCGAATGGCTGTCCGGTCGCCTTCTCCACTTCCTGCCAGTGTTGGTGCACGGCGGCTTTCATCTCCTCGCCCATCGGCTCTGTCGTGCAGGGCCGTAAACCGCCCAATACCAGTTTAAAGTTCATCTTGCCATCCTGTTCTTCTTTGAGCCTATGGAGCACCGGCGCGAATCCGTAGCACCACGAGCACATCGGGTCCATCACGTAAATCAGGTGCGGCACATCCAGCAGATCGTATTTTTCCATTTTAATTGCGGTTTCCTTGAAAGTGCAAAGGTAACTATTGCTGCTAATTGTAGAAGGGTTGTCTTGTTAATTGATATTTGGGTGACCTACAAGTATTCTGACTTGGGAAGGTATAGCTAAAGGCGGACCTTAATCTAAGTCTACGAAATCTGCACGCATCATGGCGCACCTATACCTATACCTATACCTATACCTATACCTATACCTTAGATCACATCATAACCGCCAGATTGTGAATGCCCTATTACATCAACTTTTCCTATACCTGCTCAAGCACTCTAAAACACTTGTCCTATAACAATCCAACAATCAGCAACCGAACCGTTTAACATTTTAGCAATTTAACGTATCTTAGCAGCTTAACTTAGCATAAGCGAATACCGATAAACTATGTCAGAGTATAATTTCAATCAGATTGAGAAGAAGTGGCAGCGTTACTGGGAAGAAAACCAGACGTTTAAAGCCGCGGATAATACCGATAAACCGAAGTACTATGTGCTGGATATGTTCCCCTACCCTTCGGGCGCTGGTCTGCACGTAGGGCATCCGCTCGGCTACATCGCCTCTGACATTGTGAGCCGCTACAAGCGCGCCAAAGGATTCAACGTGCTGCATCCGATGGGCTTCGACGCCTTTGGTCTTCCGGCTGAGCAATACGCCATCCAAACAGGGCAGCACCCTGCCATTACGACCGAGCAGAACATTGCACGGTACATTGAGCAGCTCAAGAACATTGGTTTCTCCTACGAGTGGGAGCGCGAAGTGCGCACCTCGGATCCAAGCTACTACAAATGGACGCAGTGGATCTTCATGCAGCTCTTCAACAGCTACTACGACTATACCTCCAACAAAGCCGAATCCATTGACAAGCTGGTAGCTGCCTTTGAAACCAATGGCAATGCCGATATCAACGCTGCCTGCGACGAAGACACACCGGCCTTCACAGCTGAGGATTGGAAGTCTATGGACGAGCAGGAAAAAGCGCAGCTGCTTTTGAAATACAGATTGACCTACGTAGCCGATGCCGTAGTGAACTGGTGCCCTGCCCTGGGCACGGTGCTGGCCAACGACGAGGTAGTGGGCGGCGTATCGGAGCGAGGTGGTTATCCGGTGGAGCGCAAACTGATGCGCCAGTGGATGATGCGCATCACCGCCTATGCCGACCGCCTGTTGCAGGGCCTCGACACCATCGACTGGCCGGAACCGGTAAAAGAAATGCAGCGTAACTGGATCGGGAAATCCGTGGGTGCCGAGCTGGACTTTGCCATTGAGGGTGACGGTCACATCAAAGTGTTCACCACCCGTATTGATACGATCTTCGGAGTGTCTTTCGTCGTGTTGGCGCCGGAACATGAACTGGTAGCAAAGATCACGACGAATGAACAGCGTGCCGCTGTGGAGGCCTACGTGAGCCAGGCGAAAAACAAGTCAGAGCGCGAGCGCATGACGGATGTGAAAGTTGTGAGCGGGGTATTTACAGGTGCTTACGCCATCAACCCGCTCTCTAATGAGCGCGTACCGGTATGGATCGCTGACTATGTGCTGGCCGGTTACGGCACTGGTGCTGTGATGGCTGTTCCAGGACACGACTCACGCGACTATGCTTTTGCCAAGCACTTCAACCTGTCAATTCCACAGGTAGTGGAAGGCGGCAACCTGGAAGAAGAAGCATATGCCGGCAAAGAAGGAAAGATCATCAACTCCGGATTCCTGAACGGGCTGGAAGTGAAAGACGCGATAAAAGCAGGTATAGCCAAAGCCGAAGAACTGGGGGTAGGCAAAGGCAGAACGCAGTTCCGTATGCGCGATGCCGTGTTCAGCCGCCAGCGCTACTGGGGCGAGCCAGTGCCGGTCTACTTCAAAGACGGTATACCGCACCTGCTCAACGAAAGTGAGCTGCCGCTGGAGCTGCCAAAAATCGACGCCTACCTGCCTACTGAAACAGGTGAGCCACCACTCGGCCGTGCCGTGGACTGGAAATACCAGGACCAATATGAGTATGAGCTAAGCACTATGCCGGGTTGGGCTGGCTCGAGCTGGTACTGGTACCGTTACATGGACCCGCAAAACGACCAGGCCTTTGCTGACAAAGACAAAGTAGCTTACTGGCGCAACGTGGACCTGTACATGGGTGGTGCCGAACACGCGACGGGTCACCTTCTCTACTCCCGCTTCTGGAACATGTTCCTTTACGACTTGGGACTGGTGGTAGAAAAAGAGCCTTTTAAAAAGCTGATCAACCAAGGTATGATTCAGGGTCGCTCGAACTTCGTATACCGCGTGAAGGACAGCAACACCTATGTTTCCTATGGTCTGCGCAAGCAATTCGACACAACGCCGCTGCACGTGGATGTGAATATCGTTGAGAATGACGAACTGGATCTTGAGGCTTTCAAAGCCTGGAGACCAGAGAACGCTACGGCCGAATTCATTCTGGAAGATGGCAAGTATATTTGCGGTGTCGAGATCGAAAAGATGTCGAAGTCGAAGTACAACGTGGTGAACCCAGACATCCTGGTTGAGCGAAACGGAGCCGATACGCTCCGCATGTACGAGATGTTCCTTGGTCCGCTGGAACAGTTCAAGCCTTGGAATACCCATGGCATGGATGGCGTGACCAAGTTCTTGAAACGCTTCTGGAAGCTATTCCATGACAACGACGGCAACTTTGTTGTGACGGATGAAGAGCCAACGGCAGCTGAGTTGAAGTCCTTGCACAAGACGATCAAAAAGGTGGAGGAAGACATCGAGCGCTTCTCGTTCAACACTTCCGTTCCGACGTTCATGATCTGCGTCAACGAGTTGATCCCGCTCAAAACGAACAAGCGGGCTATTCTGGAACCATTGACGATCGCGCTGGCACCTTACGCGCCACATATTGCGGAGGAGCTGTGGGAGAAACTAGGACATAGCGAGAGCATCTCATTTGCACCGTTCCCTGCCTGGGATGAAAAGTACCTGGTGGAAAATACCTTTGAGTACCCGGTTTCCGTGAACGGCAAGACGCGCGGCAAGCTCGCTTTTGCTACCGATACCCCGCGTGAAGAAATGGAGAAAGCTGTATTGGCCGACGAGCAGATTGTGCGGTTTATGGAAGGAAAAGCACCAAAGAAAATTATTATCGTCCCTAACAAAATCATCAACGTGGTGGTATAAGGAGTTCCATCTTACCACTAACTTTTCCGTAAGCCGCTCAGACCCCAAATCTGGCGGCTTTCGGTTTTTTCGTAGCATCACCATTTACGGTTCTGGTAAATAAAAAAGGATAGCCAGTTGGGCTATCCTTTTTGTTGTCTAAAAATTTATTAGACTGCTTCATTCATTTGAAGGACATTAGAGAGACGCTCTTCTGCGGAGGCGATCGACTCCTGTGCTTTGGTTAAAAGGCTGGTTAAAGTGATGGCCTCCTCTTCGGAAAGTCCCTGCAACAGGTTATCGAGCTTATACAGATTATCTCCGATCTGGTCTAGTAGTTTGAACCCTTTGTCGGAGATCACGATGTTGACTAATCGCTTGTCAGAGATATTGCGCTCCACATCTACCAATCCCTTGGATTTAAGGCGACCCACCAGGCGGGATGTATCAGACATTTTGTCAAGCATGTTGTTGCGCAGCACCGAGGTGGAAACCGGTTTGGGGTGGTGCTCACGTAAAATGCGGAGAATGTTGTATTGCTGACCGGTTACGTCATGCTTTCTAAAAAACTCTTCGTAACTGTTAAGCAGTAAACTGTTGGTTAGGATGATGTTCAGACTGGCGTGCTGCCATTCGTTGCGGTAAGCGTATACGCCTACTTTGCGTTGAGATTGCATAGTGAGATATAGGGTGAATAGTTGCGAAATAGGTCTTAATATACATATTATCTTTTATATATGTTACAAATTCGACTACCGCATTTTTACACTTAAATCTCTTATAAACTGGGATTGAGTGGGGTTTTGTACAAAAAGCTCACAAACGGGCAAGCAGATATAACCTATGTTACAATCCTATGCAGGTTTTTGCAGGATTTACTTTTTTTGTAAGTGATCGCTAATTCAAAAAAAATTTGCTACAACGACGTGTAACAAAAAATATTGCCTAAACCGGCTTCAGCGCCTTGGGCAATTTCGCCACGACTAAGGTATAGGAATGGTCTATCAGGGACAGGATTAAGTCCGAAGGTAAGCCTGATTCAGGCAGCACGGTATTCCAGTGTTTCTTACTCATGTGGTAGCCAGGCAGCACCTGCGGATATTGCTCCCGCAAGATAATAGCCTGTTCCGGGTCGCATTTCAGGGCTATACCTTTCCCGTATTCAGAAAGGCTACACAGAGCGAACATTTTGCCGCATACCTTAAAAACAAGCGTATCCTCATCAAACGGCAATTCCTCGGTAGCACCGGGTTTAGCCATACAGTAATTTCTGAAATCCTCGATATGCACGACTTTAGCTGCTTTACCAGTGCTTGATCACAAAGTACACCATCGCGGCCAGAAACATCAGAATCGATATCTTGTTGATGGTATGCATGGCCCGGAGGTTAAAGTTAGACTTTCGGTTCGGGTCATTTTTGCGGAAGAAATAGGTAGCTACTTCTGTAAAATCAAATAAGCCTTTCATGGTGCGGTAAATAAAATTTTGTAAAAGCTTGTAACCACAATCCCCTGTAGCCACACATGTATTTCAATACTCCAGATTAACCTATGCTTCTAACTGCACAGGCTCGATCCACTTCTCATCTTCCCGTATCAACTCGATCAACTCATCCACTGCTCGGTCGGCAGGTACAGATTTCTTGACAACAGTTTGTCCACGATAGAGAGCTATCTTGTCCTTGCCGACACCAACGTAGCCATAGTCTGCGTCGGCCATTTCGCCGGGACCGTTCACGATGCAGCCCATAATGCCGATCTTCACGCCTTTCAGGTGGTCGGTTCGCTTACGGATCATAGCAGTTGTTTCCTGCAGGTCAAACAAAGTACGGCCACAGCTCGGGCAGCTGATGTACTCGGTTTTACTCATGCGGGTGCGGGCAGCCTGCAGAATGCCAAAACTGAGGTTGTTAAGCTTCCCTATGGTGTTTAGCCAAGCTACTTTCTCCTGCGCAGGTAATAGTTCGGTGCCCAGCATAATGCCATCCCCTAGCCCATCGATTAGCAAACCACCTACATCCGTGGAAGCATACAGCTGCATTTCATCGGCCGTTAATGCTCCGTAAGAACGTTTGATGATGGCAGGTGTGCTGACGCCATTGTTCATAAGTCGGAAGAAGCACTTGCGCAGTTCCGGCATGGCATGTTCGTTGGAGGTATAGAGTACCAACACGGCTGTAGCATCGCCCTTCAGTCGCTCCATCAATTCATCCGTTATACCGTGGATATCGGCTTCTATGTAGTTCAGCTTTGGATGCAGCTGAGTCGCCTGCAGATATTGTTTTACTGTCAACAACGGGTGACGATGCTCCTGGTCCTCCATCAGTTGCCACGGCACATAATTAATGATCTCCTTCAGTCCGTTTGGCAGCATGAAGTTGATGGGGTGATCACCGGTATAGATGTAATCCGCTCCCAGGTCGTTCATGTTGAACTTGTCCAGCAGCATGGAGTACAGGTGACCGACGCTTTTCAGGTCGGCGTACTGTATGTCGCGGAGCGGGCTCAGGTCAGCAATGACACGGGGTACATTTTGGTTGCCTATGTTTTCTACCTCCGCAGTTTCGCGGCGGTGATATTGAAACGGATCGATTGGGATGTTGCAGAGCGGCTTGATCGGCTGCGCTTTTTCTGCCCGGTAGGTATAGCGGTCGATGAGCGCTTTGGCAACGGGTGCCTCCGCTTCCGGCGCTTCGGTCAGGGACACGCGCACGGTGTCGCCCAAACCGTCTTCGAGCAGGGTGCCTATACCTACAGCCGACTTAATGCGGCCATCTTCTGCCTCTCCGGCCTCTGTTACGCCCAGGTGCAATGGGTAAGGTTTCAGTCCCTCCTCTTCCAGTTTCTGCACCAGCAGTCGGTAGGCCTGTACCATCACCTGTGTGTTCGAGGCCTTCATCGAGATAACGATGTTGTGGTACTGCTCATCTTCGCAGATGCGCAAAAATTCCAGCGCACTCTCCACCATGCCCAGCGGGGTATCGCCGTAGCGGCTCAGGATGCGGTCGGACAGCGAACCGTGGTTAGTGCCGATGCGCATGGCCGTGCCGTGCTCTTTGCAGATGCGAACAAGCGGCACAAAACGCTCGCGAATTCGCTCCAACTCAGCCTGGTAAGTGGCATCCGTATATTCTATTACTTCAAATTTCTTCTTGTCGGCGTAGTTTCCTGGGTTGATACGCACCTTCTCCACGATACGGGCAGCCACCTCGGCGGCATTGGGCGTAAAGTGAATATCGGCTACCAGCGGCGTGTTATACCCGCGGCGGCGCAACTCAGCCTTAATATGACGTAGGTTTTCGGCCTCTTTGATGCTCGGAGCCGTAATACGGATGTATTCGCAGCCAGCCTCAATCATACGGATGCACTGCTCGACAGAACGCAGCGTGTCCATGGTGTCCACAGTCGTCATGGATTGCACCCGGATCGGGTGGTGGGCTCCCATCGGCACCTCACCGATCTGAACTTCGATGGTTTCTCTGCGCTTGTATTCTGTCAGGCTGGGGCAATAGATCTTATTCATATATAAATAGGCCTTCGCTAAAGCTTCTTTCTCTTAACTTATTTCGGACCTGCTTTGTTCAACAGACAGGTAGCGTAAATTTAGCATCATTATTTTAAACAGCGCCACGTATCGCCAGTTTTGTGGCAGGATTCATGCTTCCATTGTAGCATTGGCTCGGACCAGGTATACCTACAAATGAAATAATCAGTATATTGTTATTTGAACTAACCGTGCGAACGTTAAATTATTTGTTGAACGCAGCTAATTGCGCACAGACCTATAAATCAGACAGAGATGATACATATGAGCGCCTACATACCTAAAAACGCAGACGAAAAGCTCCGATCACTCCTGCAGTGGGGCAAATTGCGGCAGGAGCAGCTGGCGGAGGCCTTCCTGATCACTAAGGATACAGTGCTGGGCTTCCTGAGGAGACAGATTGAGCATGGCAACTGGCGCGCTGTGCTGGAAGTGCTCAAAGGGAAGCCGATGACCCGGGCAGGCAGGTATCTGCTGAGCGAACTTCGCAGCAAAGCAGTTCGAAAGCTGATTATGCGGATGGGCCTGCGGCCAATTATAGCAACTACTCTGGTCATCGTACTCTTGCCCATCATACTGGCTAAAGTGACCGGAGAAGTGATCAGCTGGATCAGAAACCGACATTAAATAAAAAAAGAGCACCTGTTTAGGGTGCTCTTTCTCTTTAAAAGGTATAGGACTTAGCGTCTGAACATCAGCTCGCGGTACTTTACCAGTGGCCAATCCTCATCGTCCACCATCAGTTCGAGCTTGTCTACACTGGTTCGGATTGCGTCGAAGTATGGCAACACCTTCTCGTTGTAATAGATCGCCTTCTCCCGAACATCTTCGATCTTGTTGGCAACCTTACGCTGCTGAATCATGTCCACCGCATTGGTCTGGATGGTCTTGATATGACGCGATATACGCTTAATAGAGTCCAGTGTGGTTTCAGTGTATTCGTCTTCCAGCCCCAAGTCTTTCAGACCGCGAATGTTTTGAATCAGTTTATTCTGATAGGCAACAGCTGTCGGAATAACGTGGTTGAAGGCGAGGTCACCCATAACGCGTGATTCAATCTGGATTTTCTTGATGTAATCTTCCAGCAGAATTTCGTGTCTGGCGTGCAGTTCTTTTCTGGAAAGGATGCCGTGACGCGTGAACAGGTCCTGCACATCTTCGCGCTGGTGCACATCCAGTGCAAGCGGCGTAGACTTAATGTTAGACAAACCACGTCTGGCAGCCTCTTCTTCCCACTCTTTTGAGTAGCCATTGCCCTCAAAGCGAATCGGCTTGGAAGTGGCCACATACTCGCGCAGCACCTGGATAATGGCCAGTTCCTTCTTCATTCCCTTGTTTTCTATCAGATCGTCTACCGCCACCCGGAAATCGATCAGTTGATCGGCTACAATCGTGTTCAGCACGGTAATGGACGAAGAACTGTTAGCAGAAGAGCCCACGGCGCGGAACTCGAACTTGTTGCCCGTAAAGGCAAATGGAGAGGTTCTGTTACGGTCGGTATTATCGCGAAGAATTTCCGGAATCTTGTCAATCCCCAGCTTCAGGTACATGTTATCGCCTTTTTCCATCGGCACCTTAGCCGTGCGCTCCAGTTCTTCTAAAACAGCCGTAAGTTGCTGGCCAACAAATACCGACATAATAGCCGGAGGGGCTTCGTTGGCACCCAGACGGTGGTCGTTGCTGGCAGAGGCGATGCTCGCACGCAATAGGTCGGCGTGCTTGTACACGGCCATCACGGTGTTCACAAAGAAGGTCAGGAACTGCAGGTTTTCCTTCGGCTTTTTGCCAGGCGACAGCAGGTTGACTCCAGTGTTGGTGCTCAGCGCCCAGTTGTTATGCTTTCCACTGCCATTTACGCCTTTATAAGGCTTCTCATGAAGCAATACTTTAAAGCCATGACGTTCCGCCACACGACCCATGATGTCCATCAGCAATTGGTTGTGGTCTACGGCCAGGTTAGCGTCCTCAAAGGTTGGGGCGCATTCAAACTGGTTCGGAGCCACTTCGTTGTGACGGGTACGCAACGGTATACCTAGTTTCAGGGCCGATTTCTCGAAGTCCACCATGAAAGAGTGCACGCGGCTGGGGATGGCGCCAAAATAGTGGTCCTCGAGCTGCTGGCCTTTGGCCGGTGCGTGTCCGAACAGGGTGCGGCCTGTCATCACCAGGTCAGGGCGTGCCTCGTAGAGGGCTAGGTCCACCAGAAAATACTCTTGCTCTATACCCAGGGTGGTGTTCACTTTCACCACATCTTTGTCGAAATACTGGCAAACCGGAACGGCGGCCTGGTTGAGCAAGTGGAGCGATTTGAGGAGTGGCGTCTTGTAATCCAGCGCCTCACCGGTGTAAGAAACGAAAATGGTCGGTATACAAAGTGTGCGCGTACCGTGGTTCTCGATCAGGAAGGCGGGCGAGGAAGGATCCCAGGCACTGTAGCCACGCGCCTCGAAAGTATTGCGTATACCTCCGCTTGGGAAAGAAGAGGCATCCGGTTCCTGCTGCACTAGGGCACTTCCCTTAAAACTCTCGATCGGGTCGCCTTCGTTGGTCAGGTCAAAGAACGAGTCGTGCTTTTCGGCTGTGGAGCCTGTCAGAGGCTGGAACCAGTGGGTGTAATGGGTAGCACCTTTGCTCATGGCCCAGTTTTTCATGGCGGCAGCCACGGCATCTGCCAGATTGCGGTCTACTTTTTCGCCTGCGTCGATGGTAGCGCAAAGCCTTCTGAAGTTTTCGGTGGACATGGTGGCACGAAGCGCATCGTAACCGAACACGTTTTGGCCGAAGTACTCTGAAATTTTGCTGTTTGGCAGCACTACCTCTGCCGGTTTGCGCTGACTCACCAGTTCGAGCGCTTTGAATCGAAGAATTGCCATGGGTTAAAGAGGTTTGGGTTTAAGTTCGATCCAAAGGTAAATACAAAAATACATTAGTTGTTTCTGACACCCCCTAAAATTTTAGGGGGTAATCGAGAATATTTAGCTGAATTCTATTAGTTGACCTGTTGTACGATAGGGGTGTTTTAGAATTTGCTGATTTTTAGAATAAAAATGGGTTCGATACCAGAATTGACGCAGGCAGAAGTATACCCTGAATTTTAATTGAAGAGGCGACGTTAAGGGAAGGACACATAAGTCGTATATTTGCAGCCGTGAAACGAAGTCTTTTATATCAGCCACTCTACTTTCTGTTCTGGGTGCTCTACTTTGTGGCGTCCCGTGCCATCTTTCTCCTTTACCACGATAACCGGACACAGGAACTGTCGCAGTCTGACCTGTGGACTATCTTCGCCAAGGGGCTTCGCCTGGACTTTTCCTTTAGCGCCTATGTTAGTGCCATTCCATTTCTGGCTATTCTGGCGACTACACTCTTCCCGAGTTTGCGCGTGCGCAAGTTTATCCGTTACTACACCTACACTATATTAGTATTGCTGTCGGTGCTGATGGCCGTGGACCTGGAGCTCTACACCTACTGGGGTTTCCGGCTCGACTCCACTCCCATGCTATACCTGAATACGCCGGGAGAGATGGCGGCTTCGGCTGCCATGGCGCCTGTGCTGCTGCTCAGCGTTATCGCCCTAGCTACCAGCCTGGTCTTCGCGCTGCTTTTCCGCTATACCTTCGACTACAAAAATTATCACCTCAATTTCTCTAAATTCCGCTATGCAGGTATAGCCTTGCTGTTTGCAGCCCTACTGATACTGCCTATGCGGGGTGGTTGGCAACAAATTCCCATCAACCAGAGTGTGGTGTATTTCTCCGAGAATCCCTACGCCAACCACGCTGGCCTTAACATGCCCTGGAACCTGATGGACACCATGCTGAAGTATAGCGAGGAGACGCAGAACCCCTACCTGTACATGGACCACGACAAGGCCGCTGCAAAAGTGGCTGAACTATATGCCGCTACGGCTGATTCTTCGGAGAAAGTAATCGGAGTCGAACGGCCTAACGTGCTTTTCATCATCCTGGAAAGCTATACCGCCAAGTTTGTGGAGCATCTGGGCGGGGAGCCTGGGGTGACGCCAAACTTGGATAAACTGGCCCAGGAAGGCATCAGTTTTACAAAACTCTATTCCAGCGGCGACCGCAGTGAGAAGGGGATGGTGGCCTTGCTGAGCGGCTATCCGGTGCAGACTACTACCTCCATCATCAAAAACCCCAAGAAAACGGAGAAACTGCCTCATTTAAGCCAAGTATTCAAACAAGCCGGATATGGGACCTCCTTTTATTATGGCGGTGAGCTGGAGTTCGCCAACATCCGCTCATACCTGCAGAATGGCAAGTACGACCGCTTGATCGACAAAAGTGATTTTCCGGCTAGCAGTTACAATTCCAAGTGGGGCGCACACGACCATGTGCTGTTCGAGCGCGTGTTAAAGGATCTGGAGAATGAAAAAGGACCGTTTTTCAGTACGGTCTATACCTTGAGCAGCCACGAGCCTTTCGAAATTCCGATTCCAGCCAAGTTTAAAGGTGACAAAACCAGCGACAAGTTCAAAAACTCAGTTTACTATACCGACTGGGCACTGGGGCAGTTTATTGAACGGGCGCGTAAGCAGCCGTGGTGGGACTCAACTTTGATCGTGCTTGTGGCAGATCACGGACACCCGCTGCCCTACGACGACCCGAACTACCGCAGCACCAAATTCCGGATTCCTTTCATCCTGACGGGCGGCGCTGTGACCGAAAAGGGCCGAACTATACCTACCATTGGCAGCCAAACCGACATTGCCACTACCCTACTCTACCAATTGAACCTACCGTATCAGGACTTCAAGTGGGGACGTAACTTATTGGCTCCAACTAGTTATCCTTTTGCGTTTTATGTTTTCCGGGATGGCTTTAGCTTTATCACACCTGGCAAGGTCCTTTCCTTCGACAATGTGGCCAAAGCGCCCATTATCAAAGGCAAAGGAGTAACGGCTCAGCAGCTTGAGTTTGGCAAAGCTTACATGCAGTACTCGTTCGAGGACTTTGTCCGAAAATAGGCATGGCACAAGGTATAGCAATAGGTATAGCGTATACCTTAAGTGTTTCCGGACAAATGCAGTATCGGATCTTGCAAAGCCTGGTCCCTTTCACTGATTAAAAAAATTAAATTCTTATCTTTGCACCCTGATTATGAAGAAGAAGGTTGCTTTTTATACACTGGGCTGTAAGCTGAACTACTCTGAAACCAGCACGATTGGAAGGATTTTCCAGGAGCGTGGTTTTGAGAAGGTTGAGTTCACCGATACGCCCGACATTTACGTGATTAACACCTGCTCTGTCACCGACAACGCAGACAAGAAATGCCGTAAGATCGTGAAGGAGGCGCAGAAGTACTCCCCTAACGCCTTTATTACGATTGTGGGCTGTTATGCCCAGCTCAAACCAAAGGAGATCAGCGAAATTCCGGGTGTTGATGCCGTGCTGGGTGCCGCTGAGAAGTTTCAACTGGTAGACATCCTGGAGACCTTCGAAAAGAAAGAGCAGCCACAGGTATACGCCAGCGCCATCAGCGAGGCCAACACCTTCCATAACTCTTATTCCTTTGGAGACCGTACCCGTACTTTCCTGAAAGTGCAGGACGGCTGCGATTACTCCTGTACCTTTTGCACCATTCCACTAGCCCGTGGCAACAGCCGCTCTGACAGTATTGCCAATGTGGTGCGTTCCGCCCACGAAATTGCTGAGTCTGGTGTGAAGGAGATTGTGCTGACGGGCGTAAACACCGGTGACTTTGGTCTGCAGGATGGTGAGCGCGTAGAGACCTTCTTTGGGCTGGTGCAGGAACTGGACAAGGTGGAGGGTATAGACCGCTTCCGTATCTCCTCCATCGAACCAAACCTGCTGAAGGACGAGATTATTGAGTTTGTGAGCCAGAGCCAGCGCTTCATGCCGCACTTCCATGTGCCGCTGCAGTCAGGTTCGAATAAAATACTCAAGCTGATGCGGCGCCGTTACCTGCGCGAGCTGTATGCTGATCGCGTGGCCAAGATCAAAGCTTTGATGCCGCATTGCTGCATTGGCGTGGACGTGATTGTCGGCTTTCCGGGCGAGACGGAGGAAGATTTCCTGGAGACCTACAACTTCATCAACGGCCTTGATGTGAGCTACCTGCACGTGTTCCCCTACTCGGAGCGCGAAAACACGATCGCGCCCGATATGCCGGGCAAGGTAAGTATCAAAGACCGCAATCGCCGGGCCGATATGCTGCGCATTCTTTCCGAAAAGAAAAAGCGCTTCTTCTACGAGCAGAATGTAGGCTGTGAGTTTACCGTGCTGTTTGAGGACGATGTGAAAGACGGTGTGATGGAAGGTTGGACCGAGAATTATGTGCGCGTGGCTGCCAAATATGACCCAGTTTTGGTGAACGAAACAAAGCATGTACGACTGACGACCATCAACGAACAGGGACTGATGGAAGCCGAGGAAACCTATACAGAGGTGCTTAAACATTAAAAATTCTGAATTTTTAAAAATAAGCCCTATATTTTCAGCCTGAAACAATCAATAACAGCTTAATCATCTAATTGTGAACCTATCCAGAATCGTTTTGGGAGTTGCTTTGGGCGCTCTAGTAACTGCTTGTAACACAGATCAAAAACCTCAGGCAACCGGCACGGCCACCACTTCAGCAGCCAGCACAGACAGCCTGGCCACCGCTGGCACTGCCGAAATCGTCTACATCAACTCAGACTCGCTGCTGAGCAAGTATGAGTATTTTAAAGACGCCCGTACACGTTTCCAGTCCAAAACGGAGAAGGCTGAGAAAGATTTGCAGTCCAAGGCAGCAGCTTTTGAAAAAGAAGTGCAGAATTACCAGCGCACCGGCGGCAACATGACAGTAGAGCAGCGTGCCTCTACGGAGCAGAAACTGGCCCAGCGCCAGCAGCAGTTGCAGCAGCAGAGCCAGACCACCGGCAACCAGCTGGCTACAGAAGAAGCAGAGGAAATGAAAAAGATCTACGACCGCGTAGAGGCCTACCTGCAGAAGCTGAGCCAGGAGAAAGGCTACAAAATGGTGTTGACATACTCCAGAGGCCAGAGCGCGATCCTGTACGGCGATAATTCACTGGACATCACCGAAGAAGTGCTGACCGGCTTGAACAGTGAATACGACACAGAGAAAACAGCTGCCAAGTCAACAGAAGCAGCTCCTAAGAAAAAATAACCTGATACACAGGTATAGCAAAAGAAAAGGCGGGATAACACCCGCCTTTTTTATTCCTGTCAATTATTGCAATCGCTGGTAGCCAGTTATTCTGAACAGATCTCCCTCTACCGTATACGGTATGCTATACCTGTCCAGCACTTCCTGAATCAGATCGGTATAGTCCGTTTGAAGAGAAGGTGACAGCAAGCCTACACTGATATCCTGTATTGCCTTGATTTGCAGCCACTCAATATTTTTCAAACCCGTTTGCTCCAGCTGTTCCCACCAGATGGGTGCAAATCCGGAGGGGTTGTCTTCCTGCAGGTACTTGATGCGCACCTGCGGGTTTAGCTGAGGCAGCGCACACATGGCCCCGATCAGTTCACGCCACTTCGTCTGGTTCATGATGGGCACCAGACGCTGCGATTCCAGGAAGGTGGCTGTTACTTCTTTCGGGTTTCCCATAGACTATTCGTAACGGAGCGATTCGATTGGGTCGAGCTTGGAGGCGCGACGTGCCGGGTAAAAGCCCGAAAGCACTCCCACTACAACGCATATCGTCAAGCCAACAAACACCCAGATCCAAGGCACAATGAAACCACCCTCCCCAATAAGCGAGGCAATGCCGTTGCCCATCAGGATACCCAGGAAAATGCCGACTATACCTCCCAGAATACAGATTACGATCGCTTCAATCAGAAACTGCTGTTGGATCTGCTGGGCAGTCGCTCCCAGCGCCTTGCGCACGCCAATCTCGCGCGTGCGTTCGTTCACCGACACCATCATGATGTTCATCAACCCGACAGAGGCACCGAGTAAGGTGATAAAACCAATAACAAAGCCGCCTACTTTCAGATACCCGGAAATTTCGTTCAGACTCTGAATCAGGGAGTCACTTCTTCTGATCTCAAAGGACTCCTGCTGCCCTAGCTTGTCCTGGCGCACATTGCGCATCACACCTGTTGCCTCACCCATCACATAAGTTAATTCTTCCGGCCTGGATATTGAGGTTTTGATGTTGTAAGTCAAGGTACCGCCACTTGCCAGTGGAATCTGACGACCTGTCTCGAGCGGAATCAGGATCATGCGGTCGCCGCCGCTACCTCCCATGCTGCTGCCGCGCTTCTCCAGCTCACCCACTATCTTGAAGCGACGGCCCAGGAAGGTGATGTACTGGTTGATCGGGTCTGTTTTAGGGAAAAGCTTGCCGGAGATCTCCTTGCCGATAATGGCGACATTGGTCCCAAGCTCCAGCTCGTGGCTCGAAAAAGAGCGGCCGCGCTCCAGGTTCAGGTTCTGACCCGGCAGGTAAAACTCATCGCCTGCTATGATGTTGATATTCGGGTTCGTCTTGTCCGTCGCGCTCTTCACCACCGTGGCGCCCGACACGTTGGCCGAGATACCGACCTGTGCCTTTTGCCCCATCAACTCTTTGAACTTGATCGCCTCGTTATAAGTGATGTTCGGGTATACCTTTTCTGATCTGGACTGCCCGTTGTTATACTTCTTCCGAATGTCAAAGGAGTTGGCACCAAGGCTCGAAAAGGTCTGGTTGAGGGAGTGTTTCATGCCGTCTACCGCCGTGAGTATACCTACCAGCGACATGATGCCGATCGAAATGATCAGGCCGGTGAGGACGGTGCGGAGCAGATTGCTTTTGATGGCTCGAATACTTTCCCGTATATTTTCGAACAGGTCCATAGCTTAGGTCTATATGCGAAACGTTCCCCCCTGCGTTAAGTATAAGGAAGAACCTCTGATTTCTAATTCACCTCCAATATCTGAAAAAAGAACCAATTTCAATACATTTGTTACCATATGTTACGCTCATGACGTCATTCCGCTTTTTTCTACTGCTCGCCGCATACCTGGTGTTCCCTTTCCGTGCCTTCAGTTCCACGGTGCTTATACCGATGGACGAGACACAAAAAGACCACCTGAAGTCATATGGGGCAGCTTACTGGGTGCTTTCCAAAAGCGTGTCAGTCGATTGGCTGCTCAATTTCAGAGGTGGCAGCTTTGCGTTTCAACATGCGCCGCAGCTCGAAAATGAGTTGATTGTGCGGGGCATCAGCTACCAGGTAATTTCGGATGCGCAGTATAACACCATCCTCACACAAATCAGTGACCCGGAGGCGAACATGGACGTGATGAAACTGGAGAAGGTACCCAAGATTGCTGTCTACACTCCCAAGTCGAAAATGCCCTGGGACGATGCCGTGACGCTGGTGCTGACCTATGCCGAGATTCCGTATGACAAGGTATACGACGAAGAGATCATACGTGGCGACTTACCCAAATACGATTGGTTACACCTTCATCACGAAGATTTTACAGGGCAATATGGAAAGTTTTACTCGAGCTACCGCCACTATCCCTGGTACCAGGAACAGCAACGTGAATCAGAGGCTTCGGCCAAAGCGCTCGGCTTCAACAAGGTGTCGGATTTGAAAGGCGCAGTCGCCCGCACCATCCGAGACTTCTGTGCCGGAGGCGGTTTCCTGTTTGCCATGTGCTCGGCCACCGATACCTACGACATTGCGCTGGCAGCTGAGGGGATAGACTTTATTGAAGCGATGTACGACGGCGACGGAGCCGACCCGAACGCACAAAGCAAGCTAGACTTCGGCAAGACATTTGCCTTCCGGGATTTCTCGCTGGTGCGCAACCCGTTGGAGTACGAGTACTCCAACATCGACATGCAGCCACAGGAGCGCGGCCTGACGGAGCAAAACGATTTTTTCCAGCTCTTCACCTTTTCAGCCAAGTGGGATCCCATCCCGACCATGCTGACACAGAACCATGCCAAGACCATTAAAGGATTTATGGGCCAGACTACTGCTTTCCGCAAAAATCTGGTGAAGCCGGAAGTAGTGGTGATGGGTGAGAACAAAGAGATAGGCGAGATCCGGTACATGCACGGCACCTTCGCGCGCGGCACCTGGACCTTCTATGGTGGTCATGATCCGGAGGATTACCAGCACTTGGTAGGCGAAGACCCAACTGATTTGGCCCTCCACCCCAACTCACCCGGCTACCGACTTATACTCAACAACATCCTGTTCCCGGCGGCCAAAAAGAAAAAACAGAAGACGTGAGGGATGAATTGTTAAATTGTTGATGGTTAAATTGTTATACATCCCCCTAACTCACGACCGGCTCTAGATCATTAGCAAAGTGACTTTGGGGAATTTGTCTATCAATTATGTTGTCGAAAAAACAACAATTTAACCATCAACAATTTAACAATTTAACTTAATGCATCCTATCCGGACGGGGTTCCAGATCTCGGATAATGTCTGCTTCTATTTCGAGCAGTTCATTTAGGCGAGCATCTACCACCTCGGCAGGCATGTATTCTTTGGCAAGCTTCACAAAGCTGACGTAGTGGCCGGCTTCTGATACCATGAGTTCGTAGTAGAACTTCTGCAGGTCCTCGTCCTGAATATTTTTCCAGAGTAGTTTGAAGCGCTCGCAGCTGCGGGCCTCGATGAGGGCGTTGACCAGCAGGTGGTCCATCAGTTGTCTTTCCCGCTGCCCCCCCTTACGAATGTGCTTGGTCAGTTCCACCACGTACTCGTCGGGACGGTTGCGGCCCAGGCCCCAGCCGCGCTTTTTAAGTTCGGCCAGCACGCGCTCAAAGTGGCTCCACTCTTCGGCTACCAAGTCCGTCATCTCTTCTACCAGGCGCGTCTTATCAGGGTATTTCACAATCAGCGAAATGCCGGATGTGGCCGCCTTCTGCTCACAATAAGCATGATCTACCAGAATTTCTTCAATGTTTTTCTCGGCAATATTTACCCAACGCGGGTCAGTCGGGAGTTGGAGACGCAGAATGGTTTTAGTGAATTGGGAAGACATAGGTAATAAAATTCAATTAATCGAAGAACATCCACTTGATGCCGAACACAAAGCTCGTGCGCATACCCGGGTAGTAAGGCGTGGTAAAATAACCCGGCGCAGTTAGGTCAGACGCAATGTTCGACATTTTCAGGAACACGTTCAGGCTCTTGATATCGGCCGTAATAAACACATCCGCTATCGGATAGGGCTCAATGGTGAATTTGTCCTGTAAATGGAATTGCTGTGTTACAGGCATGTAGGCATCGGCAAAGTAGGAAGTAGGCGTATAGACCTGCACACCAAACTGGCCTACCAGTGCTCTCCTGAAGATCGGTCCCTCAAAGTATAGCTTGGAATCGAAGAGCCACTCCGGAATGCGAATAACGGGATCCTCGTTGGTATTGGTATAGGCGACAAAGTTCTCGAAATGTAACTTGCCGAAGCGAATGTGGTGCTGCAACTCTACACCAAAGATCTGCTGATTGTCTTGAGACTGCTTAGGCACGGCAAGCGTATCGAAGTAAATGTGACGTTTGATGTGGTTGTAGTGTCCGGTTAAGCGCACATACTGTCGCTCCCCCAACTTGCCCGCAATAGTCGCCTCTAGCCGGTCTGTTACGGAATTATTGAAGTTTGTAGTCCACTCAAAGTGATTACTAATCATACGCTGTTCAACCAGCGATGGAGAGCGCAACACACGCATCAAGCGGCCTTGCAGTGGACCCAACTTCGCAGTAGCTCCCACCTTGTAATCGTTCGTCATCTGAAACTCCCCTTCAAAGGACAGCAATGCCTGTCGGTACATCAGGCGTAATTCGCCACCCACAAACAGTTGGTTCAGCTTTTCTGTAGCTTCATTATAAAACTCAGTACTATCCTGTTTTGCAGTAGCCAGTGATCTATAATCAAGCTTTGAATTACGGAGTTTTGCGTAGGCTTTGTAAAAAGAGATTTTGTTATTTCCAGTCACACCTGCCACATTCTCCATCTCACGGTAGGCAGTCCGGTCATCTGTTCTATCCAGAGCATCATTGATAATACTTGGATAAAAAATTGGTGTACGCGCTTCATCCTGTAGCCTAGGGATGGCGTCATCCTGAAAAATATCGTTTTGAGTGCCCCAGTCAAAGCTGTGGAAGAGTTTCAGGTTCTCGCCTGCCAGTTTGAACATATGTAGCAGGTGGTAGTTGTTGCGCAGCTCCCGGGTGGATGCCTGACTCAGGTTGGTAAGGGCTTGCTGAAACAGAAAAAGGTTAGCTAAGTCGGCAGTTATACCTCCAAATTCGATCTGCTCGTGGTTGAGGTGCGTGAAATTGGCGAAAAGGTGGTACTTCTCGTTCTCAGATCGGTAATGGGTAAAGGCCTTTACGGCCTGGCTGCTCAGAACGCCGTCACGGTTCGTCAACCCAGGCCCAATCTGCCGGTTGCCGGAAATAATCTGGTAAGCCACGCCTGCATTCCAGCGTGGGGTGATGTTGCGGGCGTGAGTTGCCTCAAAAATCTGCTCGCCGCGCTGTCCCTGAATGTAATAAATATGAGAGTAGGGAGAGCGGGTGTCGAAGTAATTGATGCGGTGTGGATGGTAGGCGTAACGGTCGAATACGTTTTTGCCCAACCGGGCACCGATCTTGTCCGGCACTCTGAAAAGGATGGGCTTTGCAGCCGTGCCCACGTTGCCCAGATGCTGGTAATGGGCCGTGTCCTGGTACCAGAAACGCTCGTTCTGCATGTTGTTGATGCTGGTATCGATGCGCTGGAGGATATAACGCCCTTCCAGCACGTCGTTTTCGTACAACTGCAGGGTTGTTTTGGGGCTGTAGAGCGCTTTCGTCGTGTCATCAATGATCTGGGACTGCGCCTGCGCGGCGCCAGCCAGACCCACCAGGAGCCATATTACTGCTAAGAGCTTACTTTTCACAAGCCAAAATTAGTGATTTTCATGCAACCCGTATACGTACCGACCGGAAGTAACAGGTGCTTTCGCTTAAATTTTATCTCCCATCTGGGATTCAACTCCACGAAAGGAGCTAATGTGCTGCCGGATCATTGCATCAAAGGCATCTGCCTGCCGCAGAAAATACACCTCGATCGGGACATAGAATACGGGTAGCTGACTGGTATAAACTGCCAAAGCCTGATCTGTTAATTTTACAGCGTCTTTCCGTGTCGTGATGATATGCAAATCGTTACCCTGCTCCTGCTCCAGCAAAGCTTTTAGTTTTTCCAGGTCTGCCAAGGTATAGCTATGGTGATCCGGATAGTCGAGGTGCTGCACCACTTCATAGCCACTCTCGACAAGATGGTGCAGCAGCGGACGGGCGTTGGCTATACCTGTCAGCAGCAGCACCCGTTTTGAAGGCTGTGCAGCACGACCTATACCTACCGGCATGCCATAACGGAAAGCACTGAAGAAAACCGGTGTGTCGGGTCGGCTATACCTTTGAATGCGTTTTGTAATGTCGGCCATTTGAGCAGCAGACAGATCAGCCGGGCATTTGGTCACGATCACGACATCGGCACGTTGCGCTCCCTGTCGGGGCTCGCGCAGCAGGCCGGTAGGCAACACATGGTCTTTGTAAAACGGACGTCCGAAGTCGGTCAGCATCAGGTTCAGCGAAGGGCGAACAGGCCGGTGCTGCATGGCATCGTCCAATAGCACTACCTCCGTTGCTGGCGCTATATGAAGCAGCTGCGCTATACCTGCCGGCCGGCTCTCGCACACGGCCACCAGCGCCTCCGGAAAATCGCGGTGATACTGAAAGGGTTCGTCACCCAGTGTTTCTGCCGTCGCGCGTTCATCGGCCAGCACAAAACCTTTGCTTTTCCGCCGGTACCCTCTGCTCAGCACAGCCGTTCTCTTGTCGGCCATCAGCCGCAGCAGGTACTCAACGTGGGGTGTTTTGCCGGTGCCTCCTACCGTCAGGTTACCCACTGAGATAACAGGAAGGTTAAATTGCTCGGATCGTAGCCAGCCTTTGTCATACAGCAGATTCCGCAGCAGCATGATGCCACCGTAGAGAAGCGAAAAGGGCCATAAGAGGTAGCGCAAAACAGTCATACAAGGCGGCTATACCTTGCAAAGGTATAGAAATATGCGCAAAGCCTATACCTGCACTTGATTCGTATACCTGAAATACACTATATTTAGTACATACTATATCCGACCCCAACCACTGCACATGAAAGCAAACCGAACCCTTACCTATTTTTCACTCTTGCTGCTGCTTGGTGCGGCGGCCTGCTCGCCCTGCGCCACGCTCCGCTCCGACCCGCCGGCCCCTGTCGCCTTTTACCTGGTGGATGCCTCTGGCAGTAGCCCTTTCCAAAATCCCGGCGCAGGCCTGCATCCCGACTCCATCCAGTTGACACTCGATGGCGAGCCATTCAACTACCTCTTCACAGGCACTGATGAAAAGGTGAACAACCTGATCTTCGAAACTTATCCGGTGATGTATACCAAGTCGCGGGTGCGCATGCTGCTACGCCTCAACAGCCAGAACACCGACACACTCGACATAGCCTATACCGTGAACAGGGGCAAGTGCTATACCGACTATACCTATTCCGCCTTTTACTTCAACGGCAAAGAGCTCAAGCGCCAGCCAGACACGGGTTACCTGCAACTCCAGGTGCTATAAATTTTTAAGCCTGTACCGATCTTCGTAATTTGGTGGTTTCAAAAGCAGAAGGACTATGAAAGAGAAAACCACCGTTGGTGACATTATAAAAGTACTCGAGCAGTACGCCCCCATCCCCTATCAGGAAAGCTACGACAACTCCGGTTTGCAGACCGGCCAGGCAAGCGATGAGGTAAAAGGCGTACTGCTGACCCTGGACTGTACCGAAGATGTGATTGAAGAAGCCATCACGAAAGGATGTAACCTGGTTGTGGCCCACCACCCGGTCATCTTCAAAGGCCTCAAAAGCCTGACCGGGCGCAGTTATGTCGAGCGCACCATCATCAAGGCCATCCAAAATAACATTGCCATCTACGCCTGCCACACCAACCTCGACAGTGTGCACAACGGTGTGAATGCCAAGATCGCAGAGAAACTGAAACTGCAGAAGACAAAGCTGCTCACTTCCAAACCGCATACCCTGATGCAGCTGGCTTTCTTTGTGCCAGTCGAGAACACCGACAAGGTGCTGGGAGCCATTCACAAAGCCGGCGCCGGGCAGATCGGCGAGTACAGCGACTGCAGCTTCCAGGTACAGGGCACCGGCCGCTTCCTGCCTTCGGAGAACGCAGACCCTACGATCGGGGAAAAGGGTAAACCAGAGCAGGTGCAGGAAAACCGGGTGGAGGTGATCTTTCCGGCCTTCAAACAGCCGCGCATCATGGCTGCCTTGTTGGAGTCGCACCCTTACGAAGAGGTGGCCCATTACATGACCCTGCTCGAAAACGGCAACCAGGAAGTTGGCATCGGGATGATCGGAGAGTTGGAGACGCCACTTACAGAGCAGGAATTCCTGACATACCTGAAGCAGCACATGCAACTGTCGGTGGTTCGTTATACCCCTGTTGGAGACAAAAAAATAAAGCGCGTGGCGGTTTGTGGAGGATCCGGCAGTTTCCTGATTAAGGACGCCCTGAGACAAGGTGCTGACGCTTACGTGACGGCCGATGTGAAGTACCATGAATTCTTCGATGCGGAGGGAAAGCTGCTCATTGCCGACATCGGACACTACGAAAGTGAGGTATTCACAAAGGAGATTTTTTATGATACAATTTCCAAAAACTTTGCTAATTTTGCAGTCTATTTATCGGAAGTAAACACAAACCCTATCAGATACACCTAATTAACTACATGGAAAGTACGGTAGCCAGCAAATTAGAAGCACTGCTAAAGCTTCAGAGTATCGATTCGCAGCTTGACGAGATCAGACGAGTAAGAGGCGATTTACCAGAAGAGGTTCAGGACCTCGAAGATGAAATTGAAGGCTATGAGGTAAGGGTTCGTAAGTTTGACGATGAAGTGGCCGCCCTGAACGACAGCATTGCCCAGCGCAAGCAATCCATCAAAGATGCTGAAGGCCTGATCCGCAAATACGAAGACCAGCAAACGAACGTACGCAACAACCGCGAGTACGACGCCATCACAAAAGAAATCGAACTGCAGAAACTGGAAATCCAGATCGCAGAGAAGAAAATCAAAGAAGCCCACTACCAGATCGAGCAGAAGATCAACGAGATCGAAGGCACGAAAAACCGTTTGGAAGAGCGCCGCAAAGACCTTGACAACAAGAAGCACGAGCTTGACCAGATCGTAGCGGAAAGCGAAGAAGAGGAAAAGAACCTGGAGAAAGACCGTGAGTCTGCCGCCGGTCAGATCGAAGAGCGCCTGTTGACTGCCTACAACCGTATCCGCAAAAACGTGCGCAATGGCCTGGCTGTGGTACTGGTGAAGCGTGATGCCTGCGGTGGTTGCTTCAACACCGTGCCTCCTCAGCGCCAGGCTGACATTGCAGCTCAGAAGAAAGTGATCGTTTGCGAGCACTGCGGCCGTGTAATGGCAGGTGTGGAGCAGCGTATCTACTAAATGTTGACCCGTTGAGCGTTATGCGCTTACATACATACCTAAAAAGGATGGCATCTGCCCATCCTTTTTTTTTGTTGCTATACCTGTCCCCTGCTATACCTGCGCAGGCGGCCTCCGTCTACAACGTGGCCGTGCGGCAGGCCTATGACGCGACAATCAGTTTGCGTATACCGGAAGGCCGGCGGCTGATCCAACAAGAGCTCCTGAACAATCCAGATAATGCCGTCGCCCTGCTTATTGCCAACCAACAGGATTTTCTAACCTGGGCTGTCCAGCAGAATCCGGAGGTATACGCAGGTATATTGGCCCGGCAGGAAAAGCGATTGCAGCAATTGGGCAATTTGAAGGAAAGTTCTGCTTGGGTGGGCTATGCCTTGGCTGAAGTACGGCTTCAAATCGCGCTGAGCAAACTGGTACAGGGCAATAAGGTGGGCGCCGCCTGGGACCTGCGCCAAGCCTACGCACAATATAGCGCCAATGCACGCCAATACCCTGATTTTCTGCCAAACCGCAAAACACTGGGCGCCCTGCAGGTACTCATTGGCTCCGTGCCCGACTCCTACCGCGTGCTGCTCAACATCATCGGGATGCAAGGCAGCATCGATACAGGTATGGCTAACCTAAAAGCGGCCGCTACGAAAGACAATCCATTCCGGGAAGAAGCACAGATGTTGCAGGCCCTGCTCCAACACCTGATCGATCCGGAGGCGAACGAAGCGGCGGCTGAAGCAGTGCTCAAACTTAGCAAACAGTATCCCGATAACCTGCTTTATAGCTTCGCGGCTATGCACGTGCTCAAAAAAACCAGGCAAAGCAATACCGCGCTGCAGGTATACCTGCGCCGACCACAGCAAGCCGGCTACCTCGCCTTCCCCTACCTCCACCACATGGCGGCCGACTTATACCTATACAAAGGAGATTTTGGAAGCTCCATCCGATCAAACCAGCTTTTCCTGGCGCAGCACAAAGGCGAGCACTACCTTAAGGCAACGAACTACAAGCTCTACCTGGCCCACTGGCTTGGTGGGCAGCCGCAGCAGGCGCAGCAGCACCTGAAGTTGATCGCGCAGCAAGGTCAGACTGACCGGGAGGAGGACACTTATGCTGCCCGCTTTGCGAAGGAACAGACGCAACCGAACCGCCATCTGATGCTGGCCCGCCTGCAATATGACGGGGGCTATTATAAGGAAGCACTGCAAGTCTTGTCGCAGATGCCGCTAAATTCAGCAAGCCCTGCTGCCGAGCGTTCTGAGTACCATTACCGGAAGGCCCGCATCTACCACGGCATGCAACGTCTGCCACAGGCCAAACAATATTATGAGCAGGCAATTGAAGCAAGCCAGCATACAACCTTGTATTATGCACCCTATGCCGCCCTGCAATTGGGCTATATTTACCAAGATGAGCAGAAGCCAGAACTGGCCCGACAGTGGTTCACCAAAGCCCTGGCTTACAAAGGACATGCTTACAAAAACAGCATAGACGGCAAAGCCAAACTGGCGCTCCAGACGCTTAAAAAGTCTTAAACCATGCCCTATACCCTGCCCATACCTATATCTAGTCTGAATGTTTCTCCTGGTGAATTTCGTCAGAAGGCACTCGCCTGGGCACAGCAATTCCCGCTGGTAGCCAGCTATACCTCCAATTGCATCGAATACCCCTATGGAGGCTTTGATGAATTAATTGCCGTTTCGGGTGGGGCACCTATCGAATGGAATCAGGAGAATTCATTCGAGGAACTACAGCATAAATTTTACGCACAACAGCAGCTTTGGTGCGGTTACTTGGGCTACGACCTCAAGAACCAGGTAGAGAAACTGAGCAGTCAGAACAAGGATGAAGTGGGGTTCCCGGATATTTTCTTCTTTGAACCGGACCTATACCTATACTTTCACGAAAACACGATAAGTGTCTATAGTAAAGCGGATAATATTCAGGAGATACTAGCTCTAATTGAGGCTACTCCTATACCTGCCGAATTCGGCACGCCGTTTATTCAGTTGCAACAAAGGGTTGCCAAGGAAGACTATATACGGAACGTAGAGCGGGTGCGGGACTATATCCGTGATGGCGAGGTATACGAACTGAATTACTGCATGGAGTTTTACGCCCAAGATGTCAAGCTCGCGCCATTGTCGCTATACCTGCAGCTCAATGCCCACTCCCCCACTCCTTTCTCGGGTTTCCTTAAGTATGGCGACCTATACCTGCTGTGCGCTTCACCGGAGCGTTTTCTAAAAAAAGAAGGCCGCAAATTGATCTCGCAGCCCATCAAGGGCACCATCCGCCGCGGTGCTACGCCCGACGAAGACCAACAGCTGCAACACCAGCTGCGCCACGACGAGAAAGAGCTGGCCGAGAACATGATGATCGTGGATCTGGTGCGCAACGACCTGCGTCGCTCCTGCGCCACGGGCACCATTCACGTCGAAGAAATGTTCGGCATTTACGGCTTCAGGCAGGTTAGCCAAATGATCTCAACCATCACCGGAGAACTTCGACCGGAATGCAGTATAGCCGACGCGCTCAAAGGAACTTTCCCGATGGGTAGCATGACCGGCGCGCCTAAAATCCGGGCTATGGAGCTGATTGAAGAACTTGAAGAGACCAAACGGGGGCTTTACTCGGGCGCTTTCGGGTACCTGAAACCTAACCAGGATTTTGATTTCAATGTCGTGATCCGAAGTCTGCAGTACAATGCCGCCACCGGCTACCTGTCCTTTATGGTGGGCAGCGCCATTACTTACGACTCTGTACCTGAGCAGGAATACGAAGAGTGCCTGCTCAAGGCGCAAGGTATACGCAAAGCCCTGGGGCTGGAATAGGCCGCATATTTTAAGAATTCCTCTGCCATTCTGTCACGTTTTATACCGGATTATAGTATATTTGCACCTCCTAAGAGATTTTTTGAAGCATGGATCCAATCATCGATTTAGATTTTATAGATAACCGCACACCCGAGCAGGCAACTGCTGCGGCCTCCTGCGACACCAAAGTGACCGCTGAAACGAATACCGGCAAGTCCCGCAAACTGTACATCGAGAGCTACGGCTGCCAGATGAACTTTTCGGACAGCGAGATCGTGTCATCCATTATGTTCGAGCAAGGCTTTGATACGACTGCGCAGATTGAACAGGCCGATGTGGTATTCCTGAACACCTGCTCCATACGTGAAAAGGCCGAAACGACCGTGCGCAACCGCCTGGGCCAGATCAATTACTTCAAAAAGAAGAAGCCGGAGATGGTGATCGGCATTCTGGGCTGTATGGCCGAACGCCTCAAAAAATCGCTGCTGGAAGAAGAAAAAATAGTGGACCTGGTGGTTGGACCAGACGCCTACCGCGACCTACCAAACCTGATCAATGAAGTAGACGGCGGCCAGAAGGCAGTGAATGTGCTCCTTTCCCGCGAAGAGACTTATGCTGATATCAACCCAATCCGCCTGAACAGCAATGGCGTGAGTGCCTTTATCTCGATCATGCGAGGCTGTGACAACATGTGCTCTTTCTGCGTGGTGCCGTTTACCCGCGGCCGTGAGCGCTCCCGCGATGCCCACTCCATCGTGCGTGAGGCAGAGGCGCTGGTGGCGCAAGGATACAAGGAAGTGACGCTGCTGGGACAGAACGTGGACTCTTACAAGTGGGCCTCTGAGGACGGAACTGAAAGCGTGAACTTCGCCCAGCTTTTGGAGATGGTGGCACAACTGAGCCCGAACCTACGCGTGCGCTTCTCTACCTCCCACCCGAAAGATATTACAGATGAGGTGTTGTATACCATGAAAAAGTACGACAACATCTGTAAATACATTCACCTGCCGGCACAGAGCGGCAACTCCCGCGTGCTGGAACTAATGAACCGCACCTACGACCGCGCCTGGTACCTCAACCGTGTAGACGCCATCCGTGCCATACTTGGCGAAGACTGCGGCATATCTTCTGACATGATCGCGGGCTTCTGCTCAGAGACTGAGGAAGAGCACCAGGATACGCTTTCGCTGATGGACTACGTACAGTACGACTATTCTTACATGTTCTTCTACTCTGAGCGTCCGGGTACACTGGCTGCCCGCAAGCTGGAAGACGATGTGCCATTGGAGGTGAAGAAGCGCCGTCTGGCTGAGATCATCGAAAAACAGCGCGAGTGTTCCCTGAACCGCAACAAGCGCGACGTAGGCCGTGTGCACCGCGTGCTGGTAGAGGGCTTTTCCAAGAAATCGGACCAGCAGTTGAGCGGACGCAACGACCAGAATAAAGTGGTGATCTTCGATAAGAAGCACTACCAGAAAGGCGACTACGTGAACGTGTTCGTCAACGACTGCTCCGTCGGCACCCTCTTTGGCGAGGCGGTTGATTAGATTTGGGAATTTGAAGGTGTGAAAATTTGAAAATTAAGTTCAGATCATCTTCAAATCTCCACATTTCCAAATCTTCAAATCTTAAAACATGCGCAATATCGATATACAGAGCATAAAGCAGCGCTTTGGCATTATTGGCAACTCACCCTTGCTCAACTACGCCATACAGGTGGCAGCCCAGGTGGCCCCAACCGAAATGACCGTGCTGATTACGGGTGAGAGCGGCAGCGGCAAGGAGTCATTTTCCAAGATCATCCACCAGCTGAGTCCGCGCAAGCACGGGCAGTTCATCGCCATCAACTGCGGCGCTATACCGGAGGGTACCATCGACTCGGAGCTTTTCGGTCACGAGAAGGGCTCGTTTACAGGTGCAACTGACACCCGCAAAGGCTATTTTGAGGTAACGGATGGCGGCACGATCTTTCTTGATGAGATTGGCGAAATGCCATTGGCCACACAGGCCCGCCTGCTGCGTGTGCTCGAAAACGGGGAATTTATTAAGGTAGGTTCTTCCAAGGTACAGAAGACCGATGTACGCGTAGTAGCCGCCACCAACGTGAACCTGCTCAACGCAGTGGAGAAGGGCCGCTTTCGCGAAGACCTCTATTACCGCCTTAATACCGTGCCGATCACAGTTCCACCTTTACGTGAACGCGGAGAGGATATTTACCTGTTGTTCAGAAAGTTTGCCTCGGACTTTGCAGAGCGTTATCGTGTGAAGCCCATTTCACTGACGCCGGATGCAGTAGAGGAACTCCTGAGCTTCCGCTTCCCCGGCAACATTCGTCAGTTGAAGAATATAGTGGAGCAGATCTCGGTGCTGGAGTACGACCGCGAGCTGGACGCCGCCAGGCTGCGCCACTACCTCCCCCGTGAACAGGGTGGCAGTCAGGTACCGGCTTTGCTAGCCAGAGAGCATGGAGCTGATCAGTCTTTCTCTGAACGTGACCTGCTCTACAAAGTACTCTTCGACATGCGCCGCGATGTATCGGACCTCAAAAAACTGGTATACGAGCTTATGACACGCCAGCCTGGCGACACCGAACTGCTGAAAGAGCACAGCCATCTGTTTGAGAACATCGAGCAGGTAAACCATGTGCGACCTTTCAAGAGTCCGGAGCAGCACGAGCCTTATTACCTGCCTATGCAGCAGCCCCGCGACGAAGAGGATTACGAAGAGCGCGTGGAGGACATTCCGCACGAAACTGAGGAAGAGGGCCTTTCGCTGGAGTCGATGGAGAAAGAAATGATTCTGAAAGCCCTCAAAAAGCATAACAACAAACGCAAATACGCCGCCAACGACCTGGGTATTTCGGAAAGAACACTGTACCGCAAACTGAAACAATATGATATCGAGAACTAAAAGCCTAATCCTGAGCCTGACGGTGTTGGTTGCCCTGTGCTGCAACGCCTGCGGGGTCTATTCCTTTACAGGAACCTCTATCTCGCCTGATATCAAGACGATTTCCATCCAGACCTTTGAGAACAGCGCCGGGGAGGGCCCTTCGAACCTGACACAGGTGGTGACCAACAGTTTCAAGAACTACTATCAGCGGAACACCAACCTGACTGTTTTGCAGCGTGACGGCGATTTGCAATTAGAAGGACAGATCGTTACTTTTACACTGACGCCAAACGCCGTTGTACGGGAAGGAAACATCGACCAGGCCACGCTGAACCGCCTGACCATGGGTGTGCAGATCCGCTTTACAAATGCCAAGGATCCGGAGCAGGACTTCGATCAGCAGTTCACGATCACAGAGGAATTTCCGCCGACCGTGGACATCACAAGCATACCGCAATCGGCCATAGAACGCATGACCGACCGACTTGTGGCCGATGTGTTTAACAAGACGGTTGCCAACTGGTAGTCATTACTTAGCCTCGTTACCCTTAACCCTTACATGAATAAGTCTGCCTTCCTTAAACTGATCAAGCAGGTATCCGACATTTCTGACCAGCAGCAAAGTGAGCTGGAACAGGTGGCGGCCACCTTCCCTTATTGTCAGACGGCCCATCTGCTGCTGGCAAAGTCAGCTTATGACAAAGGCAGTATGCTCTCTACGCAGCGGCTGCGCCGGGCCTCGGCCTATGCCACCGACCGGCAACTGCTCAAACGCCTGATCTACGCCACGACTGTGTTGGAGCCTACCTATGCAGGGGAAGACGAAGCTTCAGTGGAAGAAGAAACAGAGGTAGCTACTGTAGAAACTGTCATCGAGGAAGAAACTACAGTTGCTGCGGTACAACCCACAACAGAAAGCGCTGAAACTGATGTTGCTATAGCTGAGCCCGAGGAGGTTGAGCAGGAGGAATCGCTGGAGCAGGTATACAGCCCCGCCCCTGTAGAGCAGCACGCCTACCCGGAGGAAAATCAAGTTGAGACTGAACCAGAAACCCCTGATGCAGAAATAGATTCAGAGCTCGCCTTGCTATTTACCTTTAACAGCATCAGCTCCTCTTCTACTGACTTACTAAGTAGCCGTGAGGAAGAAAGCTTTGAAGGTTCAGAACAAGAAAGCCCGCATGCACACCTAAGTGAAGCAGCCGAAGCGCTGCATGATTTGGAGTCAACACAACCGGCAGATCAGAATTCCTTCGTAGTAGAGCAGGCTGAAGAGCCGGCAACAGGGGAACAAACTATACTTGATTCATACCCTGCAGAAACGGGAGAGCAGGCTATACCTGACCAGCACGTTGAACGAACGCAGGAAACCTCGTCGGCAGTCTTGGCTATACCTGAGACGTCAGAGTCTGAAAGCGACTTTTATGCTGATGAGCCCGCAGAACCTTCGCAGAGCAACCCCGAAGAGGCTGAGATCAACTATTCGTTTGATGAAATTGACCGCCTCTATGAAGAAGATGCGCTCGGCTATTGGATGGGCTCCAGCCGCATGGGCGAAATGCTGCAGCTGAAAGACGACTATACCCGCCCTAGGCCTCAAAGCTTCCACCCGGAGCTCATACTAGAGTATAGTAAAACCCATGAACTCGAAAAAGCGATACAGCCGACGGCCCATGTACTAAGCAGGCAGCTGGATATTATTGACCAGTTCCTCAAGCTCAACCCGAAGCTCAAGACCATGGCCAACCTGAAACTAAAGCCTGAGCCACAGGAGGATTTGTCGCTTAAGAGCTCCAAGATAAAGAAAGGGATGGCTACCGAGAGCCTGGCCAACATCTTTATACAGCAGGGAAAGCCTAAAAAAGCCGTTAAAATTTATGAACAGCTTATTTTGAAATATCCGGAAAAAAAGTCTTACTTTGCCGAACAGATCGAGAAATTACAAAACATAACATAAAATGTATATCGCCCTACTCAGCATTATTCTTTTCATTTGCGTACTTCTTATCTTAGTTGTACTTGCTCAGAACCCAAAAGGAGGTGGATTGTCCAGCCAGTTTGGTGGCGGCGGTGCCAGCCAGCTGATGGGTGTTAAGCGCACAGGCGACCTGCTTGAAAAACTGACCTGGGGCTTTGCCATTGCACTGGTAGTGCTGACCCTTAGCACGCACATGCTGGGCGACAACGGTGCTGAAAGCACAATCCGCAGCGTAAACGAGGAGCGTGCCCGCCAGATGGGTACTCCAGCTGCTCCAGCATTGCCAGGAGCCGAGTCTGAAGGCGACATGTCAATACCTGGCACAGGTGAGATTCCTGAAATGGTAGACACAGCAACAAACAACTAAGCGTAAATCCTATAAATGAAAGCCGGCCTTTAAAGCCGGCTTTTTTATTTTCAGTCTTCTTTACTGTCATTTTCCTATACCTCTGCCCCACGGGCTGACATAAACTGACAGGTTTGTCAGTCCCAATTCCTGTATTGACTGAAAAAATGGCCTGAAATGGCAGGAAAACGGCATTGGCACAGGAAATGATAGAGGGAGTATGGTTTCAACGTTAAATCATTAACCACAAAAACTAAAACATAACAAACTATGTCAATCAGCATTAAACCATTAGCAGACAGAGTGATTGTAGCTCCTGCTGCAGCAGAGGAAAAAACGAAGTCTGGCATCATCATTCCGGACACTGCTAAAGAGAAGCCACAGCGCGGCGAGATCGTGGCTGTAGGCGAAGGCAAAGTATCTGAGCAAGGTGCTCTGATGAAGCCTCAGGTGGCCGTTGGCGACCAAGTGTTGTATGGCAAGTACGCAGGTACCGAGATTTCCATCGACGGAAACGATTACCTGATCATGCGTGAGTCAGATATCCTGGCTATTCTTTAATCTATTCCCATTAACCAAAACCAAAGAGATATAACTATGGCTAAGAACATCACATTTGATGCTGACGCGCGCCACAAGATTAAGTCTGGCGTTGACAAACTGGCAAATGCTGTAAAAGTTACCTTGGGTCCAAAAGGCCGTAATGTAATCATCGATAAGAAATTCGGTGCCCCTACCATCACGAAGGACGGTGTTTCAGTAGCGAAAGAAATCGAGCTGAAAGACGCGATCGAGAACATGGGTGCACAACTCGTTAAGGAGGTTGCCTCTAAAACTGCTGATCAGGCTGGTGACGGTACAACTACTGCTACTGTATTGGCACAGGCTATCTACACAGCCGGTATTAAGAACGTAGCTGCTGGAGCCAACCCAATGGACCTGAAGCGCGGTATCGACAAGGCAGTTCATGCTGTGGTTGAGAACCTGCGTGCGCAGTCTAAGAAAATCGAAAACTCTTCTGAGATCGCTCAGGTAGGTACTATCTCTGCCAACAACGACTCTGAGATCGGTAAAATGATCGCCGACGCGATGGACAAAGTGGGCAAAGACGGTGTGATCACAGTTGAAGAGGCAAAAGGCACTGAAACTGAGGTGAAAACTGTGGAAGGTATGCAGTTTGACCGCGGTTACCTATCACCATACTTCGTAACAAACGCGGAGAAAATGGAAGCTGACTTCGACAATCCATTCATCCTGATCTACGACAAGAAGGTTTCTACTATGAAGGAACTGCTTCCAGTATTGGAGCAGGTTGTTCAGACTGGTAAAGGCCTGGTGATCATCGCCGAAGATGTAGATGGTGAGGCTCTTGCTACACTCGTAGTAAACAAACTGCGTGGCTCCCTGAAAATCGCTGCAGTGAAGGCTCCTGGCTTCGGTGACCGCAGAAAAGCTATGCTGGAAGACATCGCCATCCTGACTGGTGGTACGGTGATCTCAGAAGAGCGCGGCTACAAGCTGGAAAACGCTACGCTGGATTATCTGGGCAAAGCGGAGAAAGTGATCATCGACAAAGACAACACCACAATCGTAAATGGTGCTGGCTCTAAGGATGACATCGTAGCTCGTGTGAACCAGATCAAGGCACAGATGGAGACAACAACATCTGACTACGATAAAGAGAAACTGCAGGAGCGTTTGGCAAAACTGTCTGGCGGTGTGGCTATCCTTTACATCGGTGCTTCTACGGAAGTAGAGATGAAAGAGAAGAAGGATCGCGTAGACGATGCACTGCACGCGACAAGAGCTGCTGTTGAAGAAGGTATCGTTGCTGGTGGTGGCGTTGCCCTGATCCGTGCGCTGGATGCTCTTGGTAACGTTGACGTTTACAACGCTGACGAGCAGACTGGTGTAAGCATCATCAAGACTGCACTGGAGGCTCCGCTTCGCACGATTGTTTCTAACGCAGGTGGTGAAGGCTCTGTAGTGGTACAGGCAGTTCGTGAAGGCAAAGCTGACTACGGTTACAACGCCCGTGATGACAAGTACGAGAACATGTTTGCGGCCGGTATCATCGACCCAACGAAAGTAACACGTCTTGCACTGGAGAATGCTGCTTCTATCGCTGGTCTGTTGCTAACTACAGAGTGCGTAGTATCAGAAGAGCCTGCTGAAGAAGGTGCTGCTCCAGCCGGTATGCCAGGTGGCATGGGCGGAATGGGCGGCATGATGTAATCGACTCCCATAGTCTGATAATAGCAAAGCCCCGGGCCAATAGGTCCGGGGCTTTGTGTTTTATAGCGCCTCTCAGATATACTTATAGATCTCTTATCTTAATTGAAATATCATGGGGAGCAGTTTCGTCGCCACCGAAATATGGGTATAGCTGATAGTTACTGCCCATTGAGGTACAATAGCGTGGCAGCGTAACTTGTTTGTCATTCACCTTAAAGGTATACACCTTCTCGCCCATTGTGAGCTCATATCTGTTTGTTTGGCCAGGAAATACCGAGGTGATATAACTTGTGTTGCGCTTTTTATTTGTATAGGTATAGGCGTGTATTTCCAACCGCCCCTCATACCAGCGCCAGCCGAAACGGGAGCTGTTGGTGTGGTGGTCTGTCTCGCAATCAGATAAGCCGTAAAGCTTATTGATGTCAGCCTGATTGGCAGGTAGGCTGGTCGAATAAATCGCTGTGCTGTCGAAGGTCGCCTCAAAGCGAAGGGTTGAGTTATCGATGAACTTGAGCGGATTTTGCGTTGTGTGCCCTCCCTTCCTAATGATATAAGTGGTTATGGGCGGCTCCGGAAAGGTTGCATCGGTTTCGGTAGTGGTGGTAGTTTCTACCTCGCAGGAGGCAGTAATTAGGATAAGTGAGGCTGCTGTAAAAAAGCGCCTGATGGATAAGTGCATTAAAAAATGTAAGTGGGCTAAAAGTTAATAGTTCGAACAAACACCAAACTACTATATTTCAGGCAGTTCAGCTCGGTTCTGTAAATTTTGCGCAATATCCTGAATTGTATTATAAAAACAAAAAGCCCACACTAATTAAAGTGTGGACCTTTTGTGATTTAATTTAATACAGATTAGTGGATACCGTTCATCCACTTACGCATGATCGGCGTGAGCAATAGAGCCAGCACAGCAAAGCCAAAAGCCACATAGGCGATCTGCTCGAATACGCCTGTGTAAACCAACAGCGAGGCCATACCTGTAGCAGCTTCTCCCTCAGAACCGCTCACGGCAGTCAATTTCGCGATGAGACCAGCGATGTAGTGCGCGAACGAAGATGACAGGAACCAGATACCCATGATAAAGGCCACGATCTTCTTTGGAGAAAGCTCCGTCACTTTAGATAAGCCAACTGGAGATACAAACAACTCCCCTGTCGTGATGAACATATAGCCCAGGATCAGGAACCAGATAGACACTCTGCCTTCCGCATCGGCGTAGTTGGCACTCCAGGCGAAGATTAGGAAGCCCAGACCAAGCTGCGCTATACCTAAGGCAAACTTAACCGGGGTGTAAGGATTCATGCGCTTCTTAGAAAGAAACACCCACATGGCAGAGAAAGGAAGCGCAAAAAGGATGATGAAGAATGGGTTGATCGAGTTTGTCTGCGCCGCGTTCATGAAAGTCAAATTCACGTTACGCTCTGCAAACAGCGTAAGGGAAGAACCTGCCTGCTCGAAGAAAGACCAGAACACCGTTACGAAGAAGGTAAGCAGGATCACAACAAACAAACGCTGGCGCTCTATGCTGTCCACTTTCACCAGGTTGTAAATCAAAACAAGGGCGATAACAGGAAGCAGGATGTAGTTCATCACGATGTGCATGATGGAACCATCAAAAACGGTTTCTCCAAAACCTGGCAGATCCAGCGTGCCATTGAACAACAGCAGACCGAACACAGGAAGCGACAGGAAGCTCAGGATCGTAATCCAGGCCTCTTTTGTAATACCACCCACACGCTCTTTGATAACCGCTGGATTCGGCGGAAGTCCGTTGTTACCGAACACGCCACTGCGGCCACCTTGCCAGAACATGATCAGGCCAAGTACCATACCCACACCGGCAGCGCCGAAGCCATAATGCCAGCCATACGTCATACCTAACCAACCACAGATAAGCGGTGCCACCATGGCGCCAATGTTGATACCCATGTAGAAAATGGTGAAACCTGCATCACGACGCGAATCGCCTTCTTTATAGAGCGTACCTACCAGCGTTGAAATATTCGGTTTGAAAAATCCGTTACCTACAATCAAAAGGGCAAGAGAACCGTAGAAGAAAACAGGGTGCTCGATGGCCAATGCAAAGTGACCCAGCGCCATCAGAACGGCACCCAACATAATGGCTTTGCGGTAACCCAGCAGTCTGTCGGCAATCATACCGCCAATCACCGGAGTGGCATAAACTAAGGCGCCATAAGCTGCGTAGATACCAATTGCGATCTCATCGCGGTTGGCAAAAGCCTGAAACAGGTTGTTTACCATGTAGAGCACCAACAGGGCGCGCATACCATAGAAACTGAAGCGCTCCCAGAGTTCGGCAAAGAAAAGGTAGAAAAGCCCTTTCGGATGCCCGAACATTTCTGGACCAGTTGGGTCAGCTCCAATCGGCGCATTTTGCTCACTTACCTGGTCAGTAAGCGTATGATCTTGATAAGACATAGGGATTTTTAGTTGATTGTTTAGTTTAGTTGAGCATACAAAGAAGGTAAATATATCGGTTTAAACACTTACAGGCAAATTTTTTTAGTAGAATACCACAACAGACCTCATTTTTAATTATAGTGACTAATCTTATTTTAATATCTAATATTTTATATTTTTGTAGCACCGTTGTGAAACAAACAGTTCACTTAAAACCCTTTATTTTCAAATGAAAGAATCTGGTAATAAATCAGGTACAGTAGGTCTGGAGAGCCTGGGCATCAAAGAAGCGAAAGAAGTGCTCTGGAACCTCACCCCTGCCGAGCTAGTGGAAGAGGCTCTGAAAAATGGCGAAGGCGTACTCACGGACACTGGCGCCCTGATGTGTGACACAGGCAAATTTACTGGCCGCTCTCCCAAAGACCGCTTTGTGGTGAAGGACGCCAAAACCGAAAACACGGTTTGGTGGGGCGACATCAACATCGCTTACGACCCGGAGAAGTTCGACAGACTCTACGACAAAATGGTTGACTTCCTGAAAGACCGTCGCATTTATGTTCGCGACGCGTACGCAGGCGCTCACCCAGACTACCGACTAAACCTGCGCATCGTTAACACTCAGGCCTGGCATAACCTCTTCTGCAACAACATGTTCCTGCGTCTTGAAAAAGAAGAGCTTAAAGACCATACCCCTAACTTCACCATCATCTGCGCTCCTGAGTTTGAGGCCGATCCGGAAGTGGATGGCACCCGCCAGCCTAACTTTGCGATCATCAACTTCACCCGCAACATCATCCTGATCGGTGGCACCGGCTACGCAGGCGAGATGAAGAAAGGTATTTTCGGCGTGCTGAACTACATCCTGCCCGAAGAGAAAAATACCCTTTCCATGCACTGCTCTGCCAACGTGGGCAAAGATGGTGACACGGCGATCTTCTTCGGCTTGTCAGGTACTGGCAAAACGACACTGTCTGCCGACCCGAACCGTGGATTGATAGGCGACGACGAACATGGCTGGACTTCTGACAGCGTGTTCAACTTCGAAGGTGGCTGTTATGCTAAAGTAATTGACCTGACGCGTGAGAAAGAACCACAGATCTGGGATGCCATTAAATTTGGCGCCATCGTGGAGAACACGCGTTTTGTTGAAGGTACCCGCACAGTTGACTACGAAAACAAGTCCGTAACGGAGAATACCCGCACGGCCTACCCGATCAACCACATCGACAACGCCGTGGAGCCATCCAGAGCTGACATTCCGAAGAACATCTTCTTCCTGACAGCGGATGCGTTTGGTGTGCTGCCTCCAATCTCGAAGTTGAACACAAGCCAGGCCATGTATCACTTCATCTCGGGCTACACTGCAAAAGTTGCCGGTACCGAAGTAGGCGTTACAGAGCCACAGACCACGTTCTCTGCTTGCTTTGGAGCGGCTTTCCTGCCATTGCACCCAACCAAGTATGCCGAAATGCTCGGTCAGAAGATGAACGAGAACAACGTGAACGTTTGGCTGGTGAACACCGGCTGGACCGGTGGCCCTTACGGCATTGGTTCCCGTATGAAGCTTCCGTATACCCGCGCCATGATCACGGCTGCCCTGAACGGAGAGCTCGACAACGTGGAGTACACAAAGCATCCGATATTTGGCGTAGAGATGCCGAATTCGTGCCCGAACGTACCGGCCGAAATCCTGAACCCACGCAACACATGGGCTAACAAGGAAGAGTACGATGCCAAAGCAACTGACCTGGCCAGCAAGTTTGTGAAGAACTTCAGCAAGTATGCTGACTATGCCAACGAAGACATCCTGGCTGGTGCTCCGCAGGTGGAGGTTTCTATCAACTAAGATTAAATTAGCTTCAAAGAAAGCCTTCCTGCCTTCGTGGGAAGGCTTTTTTTATGGAATGCAGCCTGTTAACTTGTTATAAAAATGCCTACATTCGTATACCTGAAACAGGTTTCTTACATCAACCGATTAAAGCGTGCACTTATTCTATACACCCGACATTCATTCTGATATCTATACCTTAGCCGAGGACGAATCGAAGCACTGCACCCGTGTGCTGCGCCTGCACCAGGGCGATACGGTATACCTGGTGGACGGGAAGGGAACCAGGTATACGGCCATTATTCAGGATGCGCACCAAAAGCGCTGCCAGTTGCAAATCATTGACAAACAGCTTGAGTATGGCAAACTCCCCTATTACGTGCACATTGCGGTAGCCCCGACCAAGAACCTGGACCGCATTGAGTGGTTTGTAGAAAAGGCCGTTGAAATTGGTGTCAGCGCCATTACATTCCTAGAGTGCGAGCACTCCGAGCGCAGGCAACTCCGCCTCGACCGCGTCGAGAAAATCGCGGTAAGCGCCATGAAACAGTCACAAAAGGGCTACCTGCCGCAGCTGAATGAAATGGTGCCTTTCCAGCGGTTCATCAAAACCTGTATACCGGAGGACACTTTTATTGCGCACCTCGAAGATGATGCCACCAAGTCGATCCGCGATTATTACAAACCAGACAGGCAGCATTGCATCCTGATTGGTCCGGAAGGTGACTTTTCTGCCAGCGAGATTGCCGCCGCTTACGAGGTAGGTATAAAGCCTGTCACCTTGGGCCAGAGCCGGTTGCGTACCGAAACGGCAGCCTTAGTCGCCTGCCATACTTTGCACGTACTACACGATATCTACGCCCCGTTATAAAGCTAAAATTACAAGCCTATGAAGCGCTCCCTCCTGTTCCTATACCTGTTTCTGATTTGTGGCGTATTGGTCGCCCAGCAGAAGTATAGCTTTAAAATAGCCAAGCTTAAGTATAACGGAGGTGGTGACTGGTATGCGAATAAAACATCGCTGCCTAACCTGATCAAATTTTGCAACCAGAGCTTGAACATGAACATCGCGCCGGAAGAGGGTGTGGTGGAAGTTGGGAGCCCGGAGATCTTTACCTATCCCTTTGTGCACATGACGGGTCATGGCAATGTGGTCTTCTCAGATGCTGAAGCGCAGAATCTGCGCAACTACCTCATCAGCGGCGGTTTCCTGCACATCGACGACAACTATGGACTAGACCAATACATCCGGAATGAGATGAAGAAGGTGTTCCCGGAATACGAGTTTGTGGAGTTGCCCTTTGACCACCCGATCTACAGCCAGAAGTATACCTTTAAGAACGGCCTTCCCAAAATCCACGAGCACGACAACAAACCACCCCAAGGGCTGGGAATCATCCACAAGGGCAGGCTGGTTTGCTTCTACAGCTACGAAACCGACTTGGGCAACGGATGGGAAGACGCTGAAGTACACAACGACCCTGAAAACAAAAGGCAGGAAGCGCTGCAGATGGGTGCCAACATTCTGGCTTATGCCCTCACGCAGTATTTATAATGCATGAGCCTGGAAGCTATACCTCTCCCGTGAATAGTAATACCTAAAAATCTGCACTTGAAGAGATTAGGAATGCAGATCAATCAAGCGCTTTATCATGAAATTCCCGGTTGATGAGAATTATACCCGGTAATTAACAGCTTCGCAGGTATAGCTAGTACTGCTTCCGGTTAAAAATCTCCGACATGATGAAAGCCTGGCGGATGGTTGCCGGGTTTTGAAGCAATTCCGCATATTGGTTTGGCGCAGTCTTCCTGCTCTGCATCTTCGTCTGGCGCGAGGCTTCAGCCGTGGCCAAACGCTCCCTTCTTTGTAACTCGTAAGCGCGTGCCTGTTCGGGGTCTTCCAGCGAAAGTGTTCTTCTGGGTTCCGTTTTGGCTACAGGTTGCGTAATAGGCTGCAGAACAGGCTTTGGTTTCTCCACCGGCGCTTTGTGCTGCTCGTTAGCGCGTTCCATTTTGCTCTGCATTTCCCGCAGAATGTCTTCAAAAGATGTGGCCGGTACTGCCGGTCTCGCCTGTCTGGGTTGGGAAGGAGCGGCAGGTATAGGCCGTGGTGCTGAACGTTCCTGATTCGGAATATCGCGTGCTGGGCGCTCACGCTGCGGTCGCTCCTGCGTTGGTGTATCGGGGCGTCCATTCTCATCCGGTGTCTTGAAAGCTTTGCGCCAGGCGTTGTAGATGAAATAGGCCACGATGGCCAGAACGTACAGAATCAGTTTAAAATCTTCCATGCTCTCGGTCTCTAATCAAATATAGCAGAATAAATGTATTCTGCCTCTATCCCTCCCGCATATTTATACTGTCTCCCTATGATATGGTAAACAAATTAGTCTTATTTTTGAGTTTGGTTTGAATAGTTTCCGCTGACGCGAATGCAAGTATCAAGATTAGAGATTAAAGGATTCAAGAGCTTTGGCGACCGTGTCGTCATTAATTTTGATGAAGGAATTACAGGTATCGTCGGCCCGAACGGCTGCGGCAAGTCCAACATCGTGGATGCCATACGCTGGGTATTGGGAGAGCAACGGACACGCAACTTGCGCTCCGACAAAATGGAGAACGTAATTTTTAACGGATCCAAAACCCGCAAGCCGGTGCAGATGGCGGAAGTGTCCATCACCTTCGACAACAACAAGGGCATCCTCCCGACCGAGTACTCCCAGGTAACCGTTACGCGCAAGTACTACCGAAACGGCGACAGCGAGTACATGCTCAACGGCGTGACCTGCCGCTTGAAAGATATCAACGAACTCTTCCTCGACACAGGTATAGGATCAGACAGCTACGCCATCATTGAGCTGAAGATGGTAGACGAGATCCTGAACGACAAGGAAAACTCCCGTCGTCTGCTCTTTGAAGAGGCTGCCGGTATATCCAAGTTCCGAGTTCGTAAAAAGCAGACGCTCAAAAAACTGGAAGAAACCGACGCTGACCTGGAGCGCGTGGAAGACGTGCTTTTTGAGATCGGTAAGAACATGAAGACGCTGGAACGTCAGGCAAAACAGGCCATTAAGTACTTCCAGCTAAAGGATGACTATAAGAAATTCAGCCTTGAATTCGCAAGACGTAACATCAACCAGTACCAGCAAACGCTAGAGCGCTTTGAGCAGGATGTACAGCGCGAAACGGAATTGAAGGAAGGCTACGTGCTGGCCGTAACAGAAGCTGAAGACGCTATTGCTGACCAGAAAGCAGAACTGAACCAGACGCAGGAGCAACTGGCCGAGATGCAGAAAACCATGCAGGTACAGACAGCCAAACTGCGCCAGCTGGAAAATGATATCAAACTGAAATCTGAGCGCAGCAATTTCCTGAAAGAACGTATGACGCAGCTTCGCCAGCAAATCAGTCAGGACACGGCCAACCTGGAGCATACCCAGGAAAGCATTGTGGAGCTGCGCGATGAACTGATGCAGGTGCAGGATAGTTTTGCGGGTGCCGAAGAGCAGGTGAATGCCCTGAAAGAACAATTGCAGGAAGCAAATGAGCAGAAGCTCAGTCTGCAGGAAGCCTTTCAGGAGTTGTCGCAGGAGCAGCGCAGCAAACAGAACGCTGTATTTCAGCTGAACAAATCCCTCGAGATCAGCCAGGTACAGATCCACAACCTGACGCAGGACCTGGAGCAGCTCCGACAACAGCAGCTGACAGCCGACGAAGATGCCGCCATTCTGCAGGAGCAACTACAGGAGGCACAAGCTGAACTAGAAGAAAAAACCTCTTCACTCGTAAGCCTACAAGCCAAAGAAGAGTCGCTGCTGCAGAACATCGAGAAAACAGAGGCCGATATAGAGGGGCTGAAAGAGCAATTGGTAGCGCTGAACCGCAAACGTGACGCCCGTCAAAACCAATACAACCTGACCAAATCGCTGGTCGAGAACATGGAAGGTTTTCCGGAGGCGATCAAGTTCCTGGCGCAGTCAGACGACTGGAGTAAACCCGCTCCTCTCCTATCTGACATTATTGTTTGTGAGCTTGAGTATAAGTCGCTTATCGAAAGCTACCTCGAGCCTTACATGAACTTCTTTGTAGTGGAAGAGTTGCAAGATGCCGTGGATGCGATCGCTTTGCTCAAGCAGCACAACAAGGGACGTGCTAACTTCATCATCCTATCTGAAATTGAAGAACTGGAGCCAACGGCTACCTTTAGCGATGGGGATTTGAAAGCCGCCTTCGAGGTGGTAAAGGCCGAGAAGCAATACAGCAGCCTGCTCAAGTACATGCTGCGCAATGTATACATCAGTGACGAGACCGAAGAAGACTTTTCGGCGGAAGACTACCGCACCATCATTTTGAAGGATGGCTCAGCCATTAAGAAACCTCTCAGCCTCTCCGGTGGCTCAGTCGGGTTGTTTGACGGAAGCCGTCTGGGACGTAAGCAAAACCTGGAGCAACTGGCCGAAGAGCTGGAACAACTGCAGCAGGAGGTAGAACTGATGCAGAGTCGTATCAACGCCCAGCAGCAAATTCTTCTCAACTACCGCAGCGAATCGCAAAAGGAAACGATCAAACTACTCGAAAAGGAGGTGTCTAAGCTACAGCAGGATCTCTTAACCATTCGCATTAAAAACGAGCAGCACCAGCAGAACCGCCGGAACTTCGATCAGAAGCAACAGGAACTACAGCAGCGCCTCGACGACTTGTACGTTCAGAGCCAGCAGGTATCGCCACAGGCCGAGGAAGACATGCAAGCGCTGAAGCAGCTGGAAGAGCAACTGGCTGTTCTCAACTCAAAAATAAACCAGCAACAGGAGCAGATTACGGTGATCTCCAGCATGTACAACCAGGAGAACATTCAGTTTCATCAACTGAAAAACCGCTTTGGCTCCCTTCAGCAGGAGATCAGCTACAAGCAGAAGACAGTGGAGACCAATCAGGAGCGTATAGCCGGTCTGCGCCAGGAACTGCAGAAGTCAGAGGAGGAAACCGTAGAGGCGACAGATTTTATTGAAGAGAACGAGGCGCTGGTACAGACCATGGTGGAAGCCCGCCGCGAATTTGGCTATGAACTGGACGCTGCCGAGAAGAAATACTTTAGTCTGCGTGGCGAACTGGATGAAAAAGACAAGACCATCCGGGAACTGCAGCGCAAGCGCCAGAATGCGGACGAACTCTTGATGCGCATGCAGCAAACTATCAACGATACGCGCATCAAACTCGTGTCAGTACAGGAGCGCTTGGGCGCGGAATTCAATATTGCGACCGAAGAATTAGAGCAACCTATACCTGAGATGGAGCGCGATGGGCTGTTTGAGCTAAGCAACGAAGAACTTAACAAGAACATCAGCGAGATCAGAACAACGCTTGATAAAATGGGTCCGGTGAATGCCATGGCGGCCGAAGCCTATACCGAGATTGAAGAGCGCAACCGTTTTATAACCGAGCAGCGTGACGACTTGGTGAACGCCAAAAATGCCTTGATCGATACCATCAACGAAATTGACACGGTGGCCAAGGAGAAGTTCTTATCCTCGTTCAACGAGATTAAGCAGAACTTTATCCGCGTATTCCGCAGCCTGTTTACGGAAGAGGACAACTGCGATCTCGTGCTCACAGATCCGAAAAACCCGCTGGAGTCGCGCATCGAAATCATGGCCCAGCCAAAAGGCAAGCGACCGCTGACTATCAACCAGCTGTCGGGTGGTGAGAAGACCTTGACGGCCATCTCCCTCCTATTCGCTATCTATCTGCTCAAGCCTGCGCCATTCTGTATCTTTGACGAGGTGGACGCGCCGCTGGACGATGCCAACATCGATAAGTTCAACAACATCATCCGCACGTTCTCGAATGAGTCGCAGTTCATTGTGGTAACGCACAACAAGCGCACGATGGCCTCAACGGACGTGATGTACGGCATCACCATGATCGAAGCTGGTATATCCAGAGTGATACCTGTAGATCTAAGACAGATCGCATAGGCATTGACTATACCTGAATAAAAGAGGAGCCGCTCTAAACGAGCGGCTCCTCTTTTGTTTTGCAGAAACAGGTAAATATTAGTATACTGTAACATAAAATCCATGTATAGGTGTTTTTTTCCTATACCTATAACGCCTCTATCTCTTTTTGCAGTTTCTTCGTGAGTTTTGATTTAATGAGTTCATAAGACTGCTTAACATAAGTTTCCCACTCCTGCTCTGTGAGCCTGTCCCAGGATTGTACCTGCACCCATTTGTTACGAGCCATGTAGGGTGCGGGGATTATACCTGCTGAAACGGAAAGTTCATCGTACTCAGCATCGGAAACCTTGAAAGACACACTTGAGTCACCTTCCAGATTCGTTACGCAGAACATTTTGCCGCCAATCAGGAAGCAGAGGTCGTTTCCCCATTTCACATCCTCTGTTACCCCTTGCAGGCTCAGGCAGTAGGCTCTTAGTTTTTCTATATGCATCTGAAGATCAAAAACGTTAAAAGCTTAAAGTATTACCTCACACCGTTCTCCGGGAATTTACCTTGTTTGGTGCGATAGAAAGCCTTGATTTTTTCCAGATCTGCCTCCACATCGCCTGTCGGGTAAATGGAAGGTCCTATACCTGCCTCCTTTTTCGCATAGTCCACGTAGCCAAGCACGATGGGCACGCCGGCGCCAATGGCCACATGATAAAAACCCAGTCGCCAACGTGGCTGGTACTTGCGGGTACCCTCTGGTGTTACGAGCACGCACATATCACCAGGTGTTTCCTTTATGATCTTGATCATGGCATCCACCATGCGGGTGTTTTTTGATCGGTCAACAGGCAGGGCACCCATGGCTTTAAGAAGTCCCCCAAATGGAAATCGCATGAATTCCTTCTTTATCGTGAACCGGATGGGGGCTTCCATCATGTAAAAGGCGGCACGGGCGAAAATAAAATCCCAGTTGCTGGTGTGCGGGGCGGCTACCATGACACAGCGCCTTTGGTCCGGAGCCAGATTACCGTTTAATTTCCAGCCTGCAATTTTGAAGATAAGTTTAGAGATCGCTTTTGCTAACATATAAAAGGCTATAAAAAATGCTAATCCACTACCCGATGAGGGCGTATGGATTAGCATTTCAAATATAGTGTATTCTCTGTTAAAATCGAATTCTAGAGAGCCCGTTTGATAACGTGCGATTTTTGGCGGAGCAAATAAGCCTGCAAACCAAAGCCAAACATGGGGCCAAACTCGCTATAGGCCCTTCCATCCCGGTCTACTTTCCGGAAATAGCGCAATGAGAAAACCGGTTCTAAGGAGAACTGCTTGTTGAGGAATAAAGCATAACCCAGGCCTATACCACCTTCCAGCGCTTTATACTTTTGATTAACATCATTGAAATTATGAAGACCTGCGAGCATGGTCAGTTCCCCGAATACGCCGTTCAGCATGTAATAACGGAGGAATGGGCCGGCCATGACAAATGTCTCACGGCGTGCCTCGCTCACTCTGTCCGACGTGTTATCTAGCTTATTACTCTGGTGCAGCACGCTCAGGTCAAGACCAACAGCGAAGTCTTCACGAATAAAATATCCATTCTTGCTGCGCAGGTTAAAATCAATGCGCCGTCCGTCAACTTTCTGGCCTGTGCTGTTTAGTTCGCTCGAAGTCACCTGGTAACTCCCTTGAAAATTGCCGCCCAGCAGTAGGGAGCCATGTTTAATTTTAGCTCTGATAAGCGAGCTTTCATTTTCCTGTGCCCTAACAGAAAGAAAAGAAATGAAGAAAAGGGCTACAATAAAGGTGAGTGAACGTTGTAGCATGGTAGAGTTCGGTTGAATATGAAGGTATGTACGGGCAATGTTTAAAATTGGATTGTATTTTCTCGTATAATATTAGAAAATAATATCAGACAAAGAAAATATTTTCATCAAAATATGCCAACCTTATTTAGTCAATTCGAACAGCTCACTTTTTAGGCTCATTGTGTAGTTAAAACCTATGTTAAAAAGTTCATCTGCCTTGCTAAAACTCATGAGTCTGTAATATTTCAGTTGAGGGGGTTCAATAAAAAAATCTGAGAGATGACGGCGAAGCTGCACATTGTTATTGATGGCCAGGTGCGCTGTACGTTCTACCATGCTTCGCAGGCTGGTGATCCGCGCCTCATGATTGATCGGGTTGCTGTGCACGCCAATTTTGACATCGCATTTTCCTGCAAGGGCCTGTGTCGGAAGATTATCGAGCAGCCCTCCATCGTTTAACAACATACCCTGGTATTGCACCGGTCGGTACAGAATAGGAACCGCAGATGAGGCAATGAGTGGTTTGATCAGCTCACCGCTCGAAAAGTTGACGGTAGCGCCCGCATGCATATCGGTCGTTCCAATGATTACTGGAATATCTAGATCCTCGAAGGTAGCTCCCTCTCCCAGGTAACGGAAATAGAGTTTCTCCACCTCGTCGAGGTGAAGGATGCCCACCTGTCCAATGGCCAGTCGCATCACGCGGTAAATGCGCAGCTCCTTAATTAGCCGCAGAATGTCGTCCGGGCTATAGCCTGCCGCATAAAAGACCGCCACGATGGCTCCGGAACTCACCCCCGAGAGGATGGCAGGCTTTATACCTATTTCATCAAAGGCTTTGAGCACTCCCAAATGAGCAATTCCCCTGGCAGCCCCACCGGATAGTGCCAGCCCGACCTTTTTCATTAGATTTCGCTGAGTGAGAAGGTCGCATCAAGCCGAATACCCTTCTCGGTGCGTTGTACCGTGCAGCATTCATTCACCGCATCATGCTCCAGGTATAGCACAAGGTTCTCATCAGCCGCCATATTCAGGAACCTTGCTTTTTCGTCCATCGTGAGAAGGGGGCGCGTGTCGTAGCCCATCACGTAGGGCAATGGTATGTGGCCGGTAGATGGCAACAGGTCGGCCATGAAGGCTACTTTGCGTCCTTTGTAGGGAATGATCGGCACCATCATCTTATCAGTGTGGCCGTCGGCATAAAAGATGTCAAACTGAGAGAAAGGTGACGGTTTGGAAGGATCAACAAACTGGAGGTGACCGCTCTCCTGCATGGGCAAAATGTTCTCTTTCAGAAACGATGCTTTTTCACGGGCATTGGGCTCAGTCGCCCATTTCCAGTGGTCGGCATTGGACCAGTAGGTAGCGTTCGGGAAAACAAGCTCAAGGTCTCCATCGCTGTTCTTATACCTTACGCCTCCGCCACAATGATCGAAGTGAAGATGTGAGAGAAAAACATCCGTCACATCTTGGTGCGAAAAGCCGGCAGCGTGCAGGGATTTGGCAAGGGTGGCCTCACCATGCAGGTAGTAGTGACTGAAGAACTTGGCGTCCTGCTTATCGCCGATGCCATTGTCGATCAGAATAAGCCGGTCGCCGTCTTCGATCAGCAGGCAGCGCATCGCCCAGGTACACAAATTATTTTCATCTGCCGGATTTGTTCGTTGCCAAAGCGACTTAGGTACTACGCCAAACATGGCGCCTCCATCTAATTTAAAGAATCCGGTATCAATAACGTGTAGCGTCATTTGAGTTAGAGAGTTTAGAAGTTGGTAAGGCAGAAAGGTATGGAAAGTAGTTTACTCGTGCCTGTATACGCACTTAAGTTCGTCTCCATATACCTGATTCGCCTAGGGACTAAAGGTAACAAAACGATAAGAGGTGGTCAAGCAAAACGCCTCACCACCTCTTATATCTTTGAAGAAATGAAATTTGAAAAAAATAGACTGCTAGACCAGTAACTTTCTACCTTTCAAACTTTTTAACTTTCAACATTCTTAGCTTTCCTGCACTACCCCCATGGCAGAGAATTTCTCGATGCGCTGCATGATGCGGTCTTCGGTATCAACTGCCTCCAGTTCATCCAGCATTTTGCAAATCTCCTTTTTGAGTGTACGCATCATTTTGTCCGGCTCAGTATGGGCACCGCCAAGTGGTTCTTTGATAATGCCGTCAATCAGCTTGTGCTGCAGCATGTCAGTGGCCGTTAGTTTCAAGGCCTCGGCAGCCTGCTCTTTGTAGTTCCAGCTGCGCCACAAGATAGACGAGCAAGATTCAGGCGAAATAACGGAGTACCACGTGTTCTCAAGCATCATCACGCGGTCACCGATGGCTATGCCTAAAGCACCACCCGAAGCACCCTCTCCGATGATGATACAGATAACGGGTACTTTTAGCATGAACATTTCCTTCAGGTTGCGGGCAATCGCCTCGCCCTGACCACGCTCCTCCGCTTCCAGTCCCGGGAAAGCGCCCGGCGTATCAATGAAGGTCACAATGGGACGGCCAAACTTCTCGGCCATTTTCATTAAACGGAGTGCTTTGCGGTAACCTTCCGGGTTGGCCATGCCGAAGTTGCGCATCTGACGCTGCTTGGTATTACGGCCTTTCTGCTGCCCGATGAACATCACGCTACGACCGTCTATGTCACCAAAACCACCCACCATGGCTTTATCGTCGCTCACGGTGCGGTCGCCGTGCAGTTCTACAAACTTAGAGGTGATGCCTGCAATATAGTCTAAGGTATAGGGTCTGTCGGGATGGCGCGAGAGCTGCACGCGCTGCCAACGGGTGAGGTTGGCGTAGGTCTCTTTCTTAAGCGTCTTTATCTTCTCTTCAAGCGCTTTTACTGCCTCGGAAACGTCTACCTGGCTTTCGCTGGCCAGTTTTTTCATTTCCTGCAGTTTGCCCTCCAGGGCCGCTATAGGTTGTTCAAAATCCAAAAGCATAAATCCTCATTGCTGATTGAACCACAAATTTAACAGTTTCAGAATATGGAATAGCGATTATTCAAAAATTATCATGCATTACAAAAAAAGAATATTTGGTTTTGAGCGACTTACGGTTTCAGGCTAAAAATATAGAGGCAAAATATAGCAATGCTCTTGCAGAATCAAATTTTACCCTCTACATTTGTGACACTTTAACGGATAGCGTTGAGGAAAACAGTTTGGTCTGGTAGTTCAGTTGGTTAGAATGCCGCCCTGTCACGGCGGAGGTCGCGGGTTCGAGTCCCGTCCAGACCGCAGCTTAAAACCCTGCGGTTTTACAAAAGCATGAGCAACAGGCTCTGCGATATCGAAGATTTTGGTCCGGTAGTTCAGTTGGTTAGAATGCCGCCCTGTCACGGCGGAGGTCGCGGGTTCGAGTCCCGTCCGGACCGCAGCATTAAACTGCGGTTTATCTTTCAGAGTAGATGACTCTGACTTTTTGAAAGTATTGGTCTGGTAGTTCAGTTGGTTAGAATGCCGCCCTGTCACGGCGGAGGTCGCGGGTTCGAGTCCCGTCCAGACCGCATAAAAGCTCTTGCGAAAGTAAGAGCTTTTTGCGTTTATAACGCTCTCATCTCTCCTACCCTATCCCTAGCGTAGCTTCCGGTTAGCTATACCCAAGTTGATTTGTACTATAGCTTCGCCTGTGCGGCGGGCACTTCTTTTGTCTTGATACAAAAAGGAAGCAAAAAAGTCAAGACGCTCCTTTGTCGAGGGCCCCTACCCCTACTCGCTGAACGCTCTTGACAGGGGGACCCCTTCACCCCCAACTGTGGAGTGTCGAGAAGTGCACCTGGCAACATTATTTGCTTTGTAGTTAGCATACAATATAGTCTTGCAATACCTGCCAGTGGTCTGGGACAACAAAGCTTATACTAGTGAGCTGGTAGTGGCCAAAAGTCCCCCTTGGGGGTAGGGGCCCTCGACAAAGAAGGGGGCAGGGGGATGTTAATCGTGCACAGGTATACATGATTAATAAAAGGCGAGATCTGAACTCATACTGAAGTACAGATTACGATTATGCAGGTAGAAGGTATATATTTATTTGTTTTTCGAAAGCCTACGCCACGAACAACCTATATGCAGAAACGGCAGCCTCATCAAAGTGAGACTGCCGTTTCTATATGAGCTATATCTAAGGTATAGCTAATTACTCGTGGTAGTTGAGGATGCGGTGACCGCCTTCCATTAGGTAAGTATCGCGCTTGAAGAGTTCGATGTCGTTCTGCATCATGTCAGTCACGAGCGCCTGCAGGTCGTACTTCGGCGTCCAGCCCAGCTTCTCTTTCGATTTGGTCGCATCGCCAATCAGCAATTCCACCTCTGTCGGACGGAAATAGTTCGGATCCACGCACACCACTTCTTTGCCGATCTCTACCTGGTACTCCGGGTTGTTGCAGGCCACTACGTAGCCCTTCTCTTCAACGCCCTCGCCCTTGAACTCCAGCTCGATACCCACGTGGGCAAAGGCCATGCGCACAAAGTCGCGCACCGTCGTGGTCACTCCCGTGGCAATCACGAAGTCCTCCGGCTCGTCCTGCTGCAGAATGCGCCACATGGCCTCTACGTAGTCTTTGGCGTGGCCCCAGTCGCGCTTGGCGTCCAGGTTACCCAGGTATAGGCCGTCCTGCAGACCCAAAGCAATACGGGCGGCGGCGCGGGTGATCTTTCTGGTCACGAAGGTCTCGCCTCTGAGCGGCGACTCGTGGTTGAAGAGGATACCGTTGCAAGCGAACATGCCGTAAGCCTCGCGGTAGTTCACCGTGATCCAGTAAGCATACAGTTTGGCCACTGCGTAAGGCGAGCGCGGGTAGAACGGTGTCGTCTCCGTCTGCGGCACTGCCTGCACCAGGCCGTATAGCTCAGAAGTGGAAGCCTGGTATACCTTTGTTTTCTTTGTTAAGCCCAGGATGCGGATGGCCTCCAGGATGCGGAGCGTGCCCAGTCCGTCGGCGTTGGCCGTGTACTCAGGCGTGTCGAAGCTCACCTTCACGTGGCTCATGGCGGCCAGGTTGTAGATCTCGTCGGGCTGCGTCTCCTGGATGATGCGGATCAGGTTGGTCGAGTCTGTCAGGTCGCCGTAGTGGAGCTTGAAGTTGATGTTCTTCTCGTGCGGGTCCTGGTAGAGGTGGTCGATGCGCTCGGTGTTGAACATCGAGCTGCGGCGCTTCACGCCGTGCACTTTATATCCTTTACTCAGTAAAAGCTCTGCTAAGTATGCGCCGTCCTGTCCGGTAACGCCAGTGATAAGGGCTGTCTTCATGTGATATACTTCTTTAATATAATTCTGTTTTTTTATTTGGTCTAGTATAATTTGTGACTAGGCTGTCACGTATTTTTCTTTGAAATCGGCATAAGCCAGTGCTATACCTTCGCGCAGTTCAATTTTGTGTTTGAAACCAAGGCTATGCAGTTTGCTCACGTCCATCAGCTTGCGCGGCGTGCCGTCCGGTTTGGAAGTGTCGAATTCCAACTCTCCCTCGTAACCAATTACGTCCTTAATAAGCAGGGCCAGCTCTTTGATCGAGACATCCTCGCCTGTGCCGATGTTCACCAGCTCGCGGCCGTCATAATTATCCATCAGGTATACGCAGGCAGCTGCTAGGTCATCCGCGAAAAGGAACTCGCGTTTCGGGCTGCCCGTACCCCATACGGTAACAGTGGGCGCGCCGTTGTCTTTCGCCTCGTGTATTTTTCGGATAAGGGCCGGCAGCACGTGTGAGTTCTGCAGATCGTAGTTGTCGTTGTAGCCATAAAGGTTGGTTGGCATCACGCTGATGAAGTTGCTGCCGTACTGGTCGCGGTAGGATTCGCAGAGCTTGATGCCGGCAATCTTGGCGATGGCATAAGGCTCGTTCGTCGGCTCCAATGGGCCTGTCAGCAAATACTCTTCTTTTAGCGGCTGCGGAGCCATCTTCGGATAGATGCAGGAAGAGCCCAGGAACATCAGCTTTTTCACGCCCGACAAATGCGCGGCATGGATGATATTGGCCTCGATCATCAGGTTGTCGTAGAGGAACTCGGCGCGGAAGGTGTTGTTGGCATGAATCCCTCCCACTTTGGCGGCGGCCAGGAAAACATAGTCCGGCTTTTCTGTCTCAAAGAACTCCTGCACGGCCTCTTGGTTGCGCAGGTCCAGCTCAGAAGAGGTGCGGGTGATGATGTTGGTATGGCCGTTGGCCTCAAGTTGGCGCAGGATGGCAGAGCCCACCATGCCCCGGTGGCCTGCAATGTAAATTTTAGAAGTTTTTTCCATCGATAATATAGTGCAAAATATGCGCTTCTGTAGCGCACCGGAATTAGCTTTATTTAATTAAACGTTGAATACCAGGATTGAGCGTTCCGGTCTTAGGATATTTGCTTAGATGCAGGCCAGGTACGTGCCTGTAACATATCCTATGACGCAGCTTACGCCAAAGTTGGCCGCATTGTTCGGCTCAGTGCAAATTATATTAAATTTTTTTGATATAAATCCCCTAGCGAGCAGTGCAAATGCTGTATTGGTTGTTACGGGAACACGCATCAGCCTAAAAATCAACCTGCAGTCCATTCGTAATAGCGTAGATGAAGCGCGTCACAGGTACGATCGGTCTGTCTTCGTAAGTGAAGTTGAAATTTGTACGCATGGACACACGACCGATCAGTTTCACCGTCAGGCCAAGATCGCCGCTGATGCGGTTGCGGTACCGACTGATGTCCCGATCATAGCCTGTCTGGAAATAGGCTATGTTATTTGTCTCCACATGCTCTGACAGCTTGGAGCGCAGACTGATGTAGTTGGAGGATTTCAGCAGATCCGATACTTGTGTCACGCCCTCCTGCTCGGGATCTTTCCAGCTTTCGTGCTCGTGCATCAGGCCCGTGCCTGCAAACCAAGAGGTATTTTCGGTGCGATACAGCAACCAGCGCAGACCTCCCCCCGTCAAAATACGCCGCTCGAGGCCTCGTGCCATGTCTGTCTGGTACTGCGTAAACAACTCATAAGACATCTTGCGCCGGCTCAGCAGATTGACTCTGAAATGAGAATAGCCATTGCTGGCCACCGTGTTGCGCAGCTCCCGAGAGTCGTAGTTCACCAACAGGTAGTTGTAATAGTTGAGGAAGAGGTAGGTATGCTGCCTGGAAATATAAGCCAGATCGCCGTTGAAGGTCAGCTGCAGGAAGTTGTTGGGGTTGTTTCGGCCTGCATTGCGGTTGAACATCGAAAAGTTCAACCCGGCCTTGCCTGTCACAAAATTGGCTGTGTCTCGCTCGACTCTGGACCGCTCAATGTTGAGTATCTGGGCATCGGCACCTGGAGCGGCAAACAGAATCAGGATAAACTGCAGAAAAATGATGACAGGTATGGCACGCATGTGGTAAGCTTAACAGTGAGCAGGTATACCTGCAAAGGTATAAAGCCTGGGGGAGGTATGAAAATAAGGCTTGTTTTCATAACATTTAGACTCGTTGACGTTTTAATAGAGAGGGGTTTATACGCTTTAAAACATTCACCTTTAAAAGAGTAAGCTTATGGCAAGAAGTTCAGCGCAACTGGTGGCGGCCATACGTCAAACGGCCGACCGACTGGCAAAGGGCGCCATTTACCAGTGGGGCCACATGGGCAGCTGCAACTGCGGTCACCTGGCCCAAACCATCACCCAACTCGACAAAGGACACATCCACGGGGCGACTGGAGCGAACAGCTGCGCGACTACTGCCCTCAGAGTGGATTGCCTTTAGACGAGATCATTGACCAGATGATTGCTTGGGGATTGTCCAAAGACGACCTGGCGCACCTGGAACGGCTGTCGGATGCCAAGGTGATCAAGGCGCTTCCCCCGAACAAGCGCTACCTCCGACACAACCAGCGCGACGATGTGGTCCTATACCTGAACACCTGGGCAGATCTGCTCGAGCTGGAATTGGTTAAGCTGCCTTTGTCACAAGGTATAGGAGCCGAAGCTTTGGTTGGTATAAAGGTATAGAAAGGGCTTTGTGGCTTTGCAGGATATTTCGCAGTTTTGAGGAATATACCTGATCTCATGCAGCAACAAGCCATTATCGACAAAACAGCAGCCTATGTAAAATCGCAACTGGAGGGAGAAGGCTCCGGCCACGACTGGTGGCACATTTTCCGGGTCTGGAAAAACGCCCTCTACATTGCCTCGCAGGAGCAGGGTGCCGATACCTTTATGGTGGAGCTGGCCGCCCTGCTACACGACATCGGAGACCACAAATTTCATAACGGTGACGAAACCGTGGGGCCACGCCTTGTGCGGGAGTGGCTGGAAGAACAGCTACTCGACGAGGAGCTTATTACTTCGGTTTGTGACATCGTAAGTGGACTATCATACAAAGGTGCCGGCACCTCCTCTGCCATGCCTACCTTAGAAGGCCGCATAGTGCAGGACGCAGATCGCCTTGATGCCATTGGCGCCATCGGCATTGCCCGCACCTTCGCCTATGGTGGTCATAAGGGAAGAGAGCTGTATAATCCGGGTATAGCACCTGTGTTGCATGAAGATTTTACCGCTTACAAAGCGAGTACGGCACCTACCATCAATCACTTCTACGAAAAGCTGCTGCTCCTGAAAGACCGCATGCACACCTCAACCGCCCGGGCCATGGCCGAAAAACGGCACCGGTATATGGAGAGTTTTCTGGAGCAGTTCTATGCTGAATGGAATGCGACAGAGCAGCTGGAAGATTCCTGAAAACTAAAACGGTTAGCATCTGGTTTGAATTGCTAAAAAAACATACCTTTACTGTATGGAGATAATGGTAGGTATAGCGGCATTTCTGGTAGGGCTTGTGGTGGCCTATCTGGCCATGAAGGGTAAAATAAGCGCCTTGCAGGAGAAGTTTAACCAGGCCGTAGTGGCGCAGGGTGTGCTCGAAGGCCAGGCCCGACACCTGTCGCAGGAGGCGGAAGGCCTGAAAAGTCAACTGCGTGATGCCCAGACCGAAACCATGGAGCTAACCAATGCCCTGACCAAGACCGAGGCCGACTACGAGCACCTGCGCGAACGCATGCACGAGCAGGCCGAAGAACTAGAGCAACTGCGCGAAAAATTCTTACAGCAGTTCCAGCATATTTCCAACCAGGTACTCATGACGAATGCTGAGCACTTCAACAAAGCTTCCTCCGAAAACCTGGAGCGCATCCTGTCTCCTCTCAAAGAACGCATTCGCGAGTTTGAGGCCAAAGTAGATCAGACCTACGAGAAAACACTCAAGGACAGCATCTCGCTGAAAGAGCAGATCACGCAACTGTCAGCCCTGAACCAGCAAATGAGTCAGGATGCGTTGAACCTGACCAAAGCCCTGAAAGGCGAAAGTAAAACGCAGGGCAACTGGGGAGAATATTTACTGGAGAGCCTGCTTGAAAAATCGGGATTACGCAAGGGCGTGCATTACGAGCGCGAAGAGGTACGCCAAAACGATGAGAAGCAGGTATACCGCCCCGATGTGATCGTGCGCCTGCCGGATTCCAAACATCTGGTCATTGATTCGAAGCTGTCGCTTGTAGCCTACGAAGCCTATTGCAGTTGCGAAGACGATGGACAGTTAGAAACCTACCTACGCAGCCACATCACCTCCATCAGGACACACTTTAATGATTTGGGGCGCAAGAACTACCACCGCCTGAGCGGTATCAATTCCCCGGATTTTGTGCTGATGTACATTCCCATTGAGCCGGCTTTTAACCTCGCCCTCCAGCACGACCAAAATATATTCACCGATGCCTTCGACAAAAACATTGTGCTGGTGACTACCTCTACCCTGCTGGCGACCCTGCGCACCGTTGCCGGCGTGTGGCGTCAGGAAGACCAGAAAAGAAACGTACTCCGAATTGCAGAGGAAAGCGGCAGGCTTTATGATAAGTTTGTGGGCTTTGTGGAAGACCTAAAAACCGTTGGCCGCCATCTGGAGCAGAGCCAGACTGCGTATAACGGGGCCATGAACAAACTGACAGACGGCAAGGGCAACCTGATCCGTAAAGTGGAGATACTACGGGAGTTGGGCGCTAAAACCAGCAAGCAATTGGATGAACACCTCCTGCAAGAAGCCATCGCTACCCCAGGAGATGAGGTCGAATAAAAAAGAAAAGCAGTGCGTGGGGCTTTCAGAAACCCCACGAACTGCTTTTCCCTTCGGTTATAGACTCTAGTAATTTGCCTCCACAGCCGGAACATCCACCAGGATAAAGGTGGCATCCGCCGTGCCTTTGATTCCAACAACTTCCTGGTCATCCAACCTGATCTGATCCTGTTCGTCAGCTTCTACGTTGTTCACCAGCACACTGCCTGTCAGCACGTAGATCAGGGTTCTGCGGAGCTTAAACGTCCGAAAAGGCACTTCCTCGCCCTGCGTCACGCTACCATAATATACCGTGGAGTTGGAGTTGATATAGGCCACATCTTCCAACACCTTCTGGCCTGTCACCAAAGGTATAAGCTCGTCTTTTGCTTTCAGAAATCCGGTGTCCATCACTTCGTATGAAGGAGCCAGCCCGCGCTTGTTCGGCAAAAACCAGAGTTGCAGCAAATGAATTTCCTCGTCCGTCTCATTCGTCTCCGAATGGGTCACGCCTGTGCCTGTGGTCATGCGCTGTACCTGTCCCGGCGTTACCGTCGTTTCGTTCCCAATGTTGTCCTTATGGGTTAGCTCGCCTGACAGCACGATGGTCACGATCTCCATTTCAGAATGCGGATGCGAAGGAAAGCCAGACCGCGGACCGATATAATCGTCATTGAAGACACGCAATGGCCCGAATTCCATGTTCTCCGGATCGTAATAATCTGCGAAGGAGAAAAGGTAGTGGGAACGCAGTCCTCCCTCCAATTTTGCCTCGTATCGTTGTGAATCGGTAATTAATCGTATCATATCGCGCTTTTGTTTTATGCTATGCCTTTACGGATAATGCCGTTTGTAGTTAGCAAGCGGTCTAAAACAGGGCAAAAACAGCGCATCCTGCCCCGTGAGAGGCAGGATGCGCTGTTATGTTTTGCTATAGCTGACTGCGTGGCTTACTCTGCCTTCTTCAACTTGAGCATCTCCTTCTGGAGATCCAACACAATAGAAGATAGCTTGTCAAGCGAAATATCTGCGATCGGGAAGGTAGAACTGATATAAGATTTGGCTTCCCATATCTCCACGACGTCATCAATCGGAAGTTCGTAAGGAACATAAAGCGGATTGTCAGAATGCAGACGCAGCGTAGCAGCCTCTTTCACTTTATTATATACCCGCTTAAACACAACGCCCTCTTTGCCGCTCACGATAATGCAAGGGGTACCGTCTTTCAGTGCACTCCAGTCCTCCACGTAGCGCCCGACTATGACAGTACCTGAAGCCAAAGGTAGCATGGAGTCCCCACTGATTTCGAAAGCCCGGTAGGTGCCGCCGCTGCCCAAGGTAGGCAAGCGAAAGCGAGGGAGCTCCTCGATGAACTCCGGGTCGGCATATCCATTGAGATAACCGGCACTAGCTTTGTATGGTACGAGCTCAATATTTTCTTTGTCCTCCTGATCTACCGTAATGGCCAACACGCGCAGTTTGCCATCATTTGTCTGGCCTGGTTCTGGTTTATAATTCGGGTCAGACAGATCGGCTGTGATGAGTTCATCCAGTGAAACCTCGAAAAGGCGGGCAACATTGACCAACGTACTCAACTTAGGCTCTGCCCTTCCTTCTTCATACGCTCCCACCAACGAACGCTTGATTTCTAACTTTTCAGCAAGCTGTGCCTGGGTATAACCGGCATGCTTGCGGAGGTGCCTTATGTTCGATGTAACTTTTTCCACTATTCTAACTTCTTAGCGTTCTCAAATCAAAAGGGTACACCTTAGTACCGCCATGTAAACTTACTAAAACTATACGTATAATACTAATTTTATTAGCAAATATTTGTTTAAAATTTTAGTTATATTTATAAAAAACTATACTCAACCTTATAGTGCAATTTTAGTAATAGATAGTGATCTTAATTCATTATACATCAGCATCAAAAAGTGCAAACGAAATTTTATTGCATAAATACTTGCAATATTTCTTTTAATACAATTATCTTTCGTGAAAATAACCACAAAACACGTATTATATGGTAAAAATCTACTAATAAAACCTATCTTACTCTACTTCATTTTGGAGTAACACCTTTGAGAATCCACATTTTAAAATGTGGACCGGGATTTCTTATCCTTATAATTCAGCTACCAGAATAAATATTTTACAATTTTCACCAAGTCTTAAACTTTTTAAAAATTCGTACTGTTACGGGGCTTAGTGAAAATTTAATTCAATTATTTACCCAATCCAACCAAACTTATATGATGAACAATTCTACACTATTCAAGGCGTTGTCAGGTTTAGCGCTGGCATCCATTGTTACACTATCCAGCTGTCAGAAAGAGGACTTTATGGAGGAGCAGTTCAGAACAGACACTGTTCAAGTAAACGCACAGCACGGACAGGCTATACCTGACCAGTATATTGTGGTGTTTAAGAACGGCTCGAACAATTTAGGAGCAACCGGTGTGAGCGCTATGACCATGGCCGGACGTGCTGCTACTGTAGCCTTACGCGAACGCATGCTGCTTGCATCAGGTATAGAACCTGAAGCTATCAAACAAACTTTTGAAGGAAATGTAAATGGTTTTGCCGCCCGACTAACCAAAAATCAGTTGGAGCAATTGCGCAAAAACCCCGAAGTGGCCTACGTGGAGCAAGACCGCATCATCATGCTTGCAAAACCAAGCAACGACAATAGCACAACCAAGGGAAACAGTGGCAAAACCAAGGACGAAACCACTACTAAAGGGAACGGTAAAACCAAGGATGACACTGTGAAAGGCAACACTGGGAACGGCAATGGCAAGAAAAACCCAACTGAGCCTACCCCAACTGAACCTACTCCTACCGAACCGACACCAACAGAGCCCACGCCTACTGAACCAGCCCCGACTGAACCAGCCCCGGTAGAGCCAGCGCCAACCGAACCTGCACCGACTGAACCAATTCCTACAGAGCCTAGCCCTGAGCCGCAGCCGGAGCAGCCTACGACGAGCCCTTATACCAAAATAACACCGCTTGCAGGTGAGACGCTGCCTTGGCACATTGCCATGAACGGCTACGGTGACGGCACAGGCAAAACCGTATGGGTTATCGACTCAGGTGTTGATACAGATCACCCTGATCTGAATGTGGACTTCCAGCGCAGCGTATCGCTTATTTATGGTGATGCCTCTATCGAAGACGGGTTCGGTCACGGCACCAATGTAGCTGGTATCATTGCCGCCAAAAACAATGGCAGCGGCATGGTGGGTGTGGCAGCCAATGCAACCATTGTGGCCCTCCGTGTATTCGACAACACTGGCTATGGTACTGTTTCTCGCGCCATTAGTGCCGTGAACTATGTGATCAACATGGGCAAACCTGGCGACGTGGTGAATATGAGCCTAGGCGCCGGTATCTCCAGCACGCTGGACAATGCCGTGACTACAGCGGCTGGCAAAGGCATTCTCTTTGCTATCGCAGCTGGTAACAGCGCAACTGACTGCTCTGTAAACTCTCCTGCCCGCGTGAATGCGACCGGTGTTTACACTGTATCGGCTATGGACCGTTACCAAAACTTTTGGTCAAGCTCCAACTACGGCGCACCGGTTGATTTCACGGCTCCTGGTGTGAGCGTAACTTCCACACGCATTGGCGGTGGCATCGGCAGCGCCGGAAGCGGTACTTCGCTTGCAGCCCCTCACGTAGCTGGCATCCTGTTGCTTCGTGGTGAAGTTTTCTCGCAGGGCATCGTGAACGGCGACAAAGACAGCTGGCCGGATCCGATTGCTTCAGTTGAGTAATTGCTATACCTCAATAATACTAAAGAAGGCCGCCCTTAAAAGAGCGGCCTTCTTTATTTTATAAGAGCTTACAGGTATAAGACTACCAGGCGTACTGCATCTTGTACATGGCCACCGACAGTCGGATCTTGAAGTACTCGTAGCGTTCTTCCAGGTGTTCAAACAAATCCTTCAGCTTTGCATCCGTACCGAGCCGCTCTATTGCCTCTACTATTGACTCGTATTCTCGTTTCGACACAAAATCGTGTACAGGCACCTCGTAACCCTGCTCTAGCAAAGTGGCAAGGTGCGAATAAATGGTAACGGGATTCAGATTGCGGCGTCTGGCTATTTCTTCGGGACTAAGGCCTTGTTGGTAGGCCTCCCAGGTTACCAGGTGCGTCGCCCCTTTAATGGCGCTCCCTTTTGCCTGCTCTTCCGTCATAAAAGCGATGATCTCGTTTATGAAATCATGCCCATAGCGCTCAAACTTCTGAGCTCCCACCCCACTGATGGCCAGCATCGCGATACGGTTAGACGGTTTCTCCGCCGCCATTTCCTGCAGCGTGCTGTCTGTGAACACGACATAGGGCGGCACGTTCTGCTCATCGGCCAGACGCTTACGCAAAGCACGGAGACGCTCAAACAAAGCATCCTTGATCAACTCACGTTTCGGCTTTTCTCTTTGTAGCGCTTCGGATTGCTGTTTAGACTCCTCAAACTTCACCAATTCAATCTTGCGACCTTCAAAAAGGACCTGCTTGCTTTGCTCGGTCAATTTTAAAGTATAATTCTGATCGTAGGCCAGTTCCACCAGCCCTGCGTTGAGCATCTGATGCAGATAACGGTGCCAGTCCAGGGTGCCGATATCGCGCCCTGCTCCGTAGGTTTTGATGCGGTCGTACCCACCAGCCATTACCTGACTATTGCGGGAGCCGCGCAGCACATCTACCAGCAGGCTCATGTTCAGTTTTTCCTGCGAGCGCGCTATGGCCGACAAGGCTTTCTGGGCGATCAGGGTCCCGTCGAAGCGGCTGGGTGGATTCCTGCAGATATCACAGTTTCCGCAGTCTTTGCTCATGCGCTCACCGAAGTACTGCAGCAGAATACGCCTCCTGCAGAAAGTAGCCTCGGCAAACTGCTGCATCCGCTCCAGTTTAACGAGTTGTAGTTCGTTCTGCGCCTTGTCATTTTCCGACAGCATTGAGCGCAGGTTCATTACATCGGCGAAACTGTAAAACAGCAGTGCATCAGATTTGGCTCCGTCGCGCCCGGCACGGCCGATTTCCTGGTAGTAGCCTTCCACATTCTTGGGCAGGTTGTAATGGATCACCCAGCGCACGTTCGATTTATCAATGCCCATACCAAAAGCGATGGTAGCGCAAACAATCTGCACATCGTCGCGCAGGAAATCCTCCTGTGCTTTTGATCGCTGCTGGGCAGACATACCGGCATGGTAGAAAGTGGCATTGAATCCATTCTCACGCAGCTTACCCGCGAGGCTTTCGGTAGCCTTGCGGCTCAGGCAGTAGATAATACCGGGCTGGCCGGGTCTACGTGACAGAAAATCTGTTATCTTATTGAAACGGTTTTGCCCAGGCAGTACCGTCAGGTTGATATTGGGCCGGTCGAAGGAGGCAACGAACACCTCGGGCTGGCGAAGTTGAAGCTGCTCCTGTATATCTTTTTGCGTTAGCTTGTCGGCCGTGGCAGTAAGCGCTACCACAGGTATAGCCGGGAACTGCTGCTTGAGGGCGCGCAACTGGGTATACTCAGGTCGGAAGTCATGCCCCCAGGACGAAATACAGTGCGCTTCATCTACAGCGAAAAGCGACACCTGCAATCTTTTCAGGAAAGAGAAAAAGCCCGCGGAAAGTAGCTTTTCAGGCGAAACATACAATAGTTTGATGTTCCCAGCCAGGCATCTTTCCTCAATCTTGTACTGTTCATCGGCCGTTTGTGAGCTGTTCAGAAAGGCGGCAGGTATACCGTTTGCCAGGAGTGCCTCTACCTGGTCTTTCATCAGGGCAATCAGCGGTGACACCACCACGCACAGACCCGGCATAACTACGGCTGGCACCTGGTAGCAGACAGATTTTCCGCCCCCAGTCGGCATGAGCACGAGCACGTCTTTCTTGTTTAGAATATTCGTGATGATCTGTTCCTGCATGGGCCTGAACTGCTCATAGCCAAAATACAGTTTTAATGCCTCACGTGCTTCTCTTATACCTAAACTCATGCCTTGTAGAAAGTGTAACGATGCGAAATGGAATTGCTGTCCTAAACCCAAAGTTAACCATTATCAGCGTGAATTTGGTTCCTGTTTCAGGTATAGGTTTCATATTAACCAACAATGCCCCTACACACCCGTACTTTAAAGGAGTAGCAACCATTAAACCTGAAAACTATGAAATCTGAAAGAACAAACGATTTAGAACATGTGCTGATCAAATGCATCACCGCCTGCGAAACATGCGCCACTGCCTGTCTGCAGGAAGACGACGTAAAAATGATGGTCCGTTGCATCATGCTCGACCGTGACTGCGCCGATATCTGCGCCCTGACCGCCCGTTTTGTAGCCCGGGATTCGGCCCATGCAAAGCACGTGATGAAAGAGTGTATCGAGATCTGCCGCCTGTGCGCAGATGAGTGCGGAAAACACGATCATGACCACTGCCAGAAATGCGCTGAAGCCTGCCGTGAATGCGCGGATGCCTGTGAAGCCTGGATGGCCCGCTAAAAGAGCAGGTATAGAAAACAGAAAAGCCTCTGAAATTATCAGAGGCTTTTCTGTTTTGCTTTGATCGATGTTTAAAAAATCGCATCCAGCACTGCTTCGATGAGCGATAGCACCAGGCTGAAGATGAGCGCCCATAAAAAGCCATCCACCTGGAAACCTGGTATCAGGTATTCGGCCATCAGGATGATCAGGGCGTTGATCACGAGCAAAAACAAACCGAGCGTCAGTACCGTGACCGGTATGGTCAGGATGACCAGTATGGGGCGGACGATGAGGTTGAGCAAAGCCAGCACAATGGCCAGAATCAAGGCTGAAACAAACCCATCGATCTGTACCCCAGGCAATATGTAGGCTGCCAGCAGTGCAGCCACACCGGACAGCAGAATCTTAATTATAATTCCCATTTCTTTTCAATATATAGTGATCGTATTTTATACTTACCACGCTATACGGCAAAGCGGGAATAAAGGTAAGCCTATTGTGCTTCCAGTCTATTTTGCGAAACAGCCATCCAGTTGCATAGCTTGTAGAGTAGGCGAGCACCCACATTGCCATTCCACTCGCTGTCTCCCGGCGCTACTTCGCACAGGTCAAAACCGATGATCTCACGGCCAGAGCGCACAAGTGCTTTGATCAGGTATACGGCTTCCTCAAACTCAAGTCCCCCGGGCACTGGTGTACCCGTTGCTGGGCATAACTTCGGGTCCAGGCCGTCGATGTCGAAGCTGATGTATACCTTCTGGGGCAGCTGGGCGATGATCTTCTTACACTCTTTCTTCCAGCTGTCGCCTTCGTACATATTCTCCTTCAGCACGCTGTCGTAGAAAATCGCCACACGTCCATTCGATTGGTTGGCCAGTTCGTCTTCTGCCTGACAGATGTCGCGTATACCTACCTGCACCAGTTTTTTGACCTGTGGCAGTTGCAGCGCGTTGAACATGATGGAAGCATGAGAGTACTTAAAGCCTTCATAGGCATCGCGCAGATCCGCATGCGCATCGACCTGCAGAATGCCGTACTCCTCGTGGCGCTCTGCCAGGGCGTGCATCAGTCCGAGTGGGGTGCTGTGGTCGCCGCCCACTACGCCAACCAGTTTGCCCTGGTCCAGGTAGTGGTTTGCCTTTGCCTTCAGCCAGTGCAGTAACTCCTCACCTTTTTCAGTTACTTCTTCCGGCAGGTTCTCAAACTCCGCCCTATCGGTTTCCGGACTACCATCCTCCAGCCAGTTGATGTAGTTCTCGGCCCGTTGGCGAAGGTTTTCGCTTACGGCTGCCCACTCTTCAGAAATCTCCTCCATTGCTATACCTAGTTTCCAGGCATCTTTAATGGCGGGATCAAACAGGTCGAGCTGCGGGGAAGCCTCTTTGATGGCTTGCGGACCAGCCGCCGTGCCAGCGCTGTACGAAACCGTTACCTCCCAGGGCACAGGTATCAGCACGACCTCTGATTCTTCTATCGTAAAAGGCAAACCGAAAAGGCCGCCGTTCACGTCGCCCACCCCGTTCGGGTCGAATGTTGCGATTTTCTGCTGTTTACTATTGGTTGATTGGTTCTGCTGAGTACTCATCAGTTACATGTTCAGGTTTTGTGTTTAATAGCTCCCGCACAAAGTTAGGAAGCGCAAAGGCAGCCGAATGCACTGCTTCATTATAATACTTGAGACTTTCTTTTTTAGAGAAAGCTGCCGCTGCTTCCGCATCGAATTGCAAAGGACTGGCATTTCCTTTAGCTGAATACGAGAAACTCCATGTACCGGTCGGGTACGTAGGTATAGCTGCCAGGTAGCAGTATACCTTATCCTGCCCAAATATCTTTTTGTAAGTGTCGTAAATCTCCACGAACACGGCCGAGTTGAAGCGTGGTGATTCGCTCTGCGTGATCATCACACCGTCTTTGGTCAGGCAACGGTACACTTCTTTGTAAAAGGCTGCCGTAAACAAGCCTTCACCTGGGCCAACCGGATCAGCAGAGTCAACAATGATCAGGTCGTAATGCTCGTCGGCACACTCTTTAATGTATTTGATGCCATCCTCAATCAGCAGGTTCAGACGCGGGTTTTCGAACGACACAGCCGTTTCAGGCAGATGGAGCTTGCAAGCCTCGATCACTAGTTCGTCAATCTCCACCAGCGTAACTTCCTCCAGTTGCTCGTGGCGCAACAATTCGCGCACCGTGCCGCCGTCACCTCCTCCAATCACCAATGCACGTTTTGCCGCGCGGTTGCTGAACATGGGCACATGGGTAATCATTTCATGGTACACGTACTCATCTTTCTGGGTGCACATTACCATGCCGTCCAATGTCAGCATGTTGCCGTAGGCAAGCGTTTCGTATACCTCTACTCTCTGGTATTCAGAATCCTTCTTGTAAAGCTGATTGCCTGTGTGCTTCAATGACAAGGCAATATTCTCGTCGCGCTCGGTGAACCATACATCTCGCGTGATAGCGCCATTCGTTTCAATTGTTTTGGCAGTAGCATCACGCAGCGTCTCCAGGTTAAAGTCGTTGCGTTTCAGGAGACTCAACTGCCCACGGCGAAGCTCCATCGAAGAGCCGTGTCCTGACTGAAAGGCCTCTTTGAGATAGAGGTAAGAAACCCACGGGTCAACGGAGTCGCCACAGGTAAACAAATCTACGGCTGCATAGCCATACTCAGGCCAGGTATGGATGGCCAGATGGCTTTCCTGGATCACCACCACTCCGGACACGCCGTAAGGCGAAAAGTGATGGAACGTACTGTTGATGACAGTAGCCCCGGCCGTCTCGGCGGCGGCTACCATGCTGTTTTCGATGTGGATCACATCGTTCATCAGTTCAGGAGAGCAATCGTAAAACTCAACTAAAATGTGTCTTCCTAAAGCGTTCATTAATTGACTTAACGGTTTCTTGAAAATAAAAACGCAAAAAAACGAAAACTGATGCTATAATCAAAAGCACCTGTTCATTGACTTCATCGGACCTGGCTCTGTATGGACACGATTCAAGTTCAAATCGCTTAAAAAGCAGACGAGCTATACCTGCTGGTACTGACCAGGCAGGTATAGCTCGTCGATTTATTTAATTGAAATATTTGGATACAGGTATAAGAAAGTCAGTTTATACCTTGAAGGTTCTGATGATGTCGAGCATTTTAATCAAGGTGCTCGTGTCGAAGAACAGCAGCAGCGGCAGCTCGACGTCTTTTGAATTGTGCTGAAACTTGGTGATAACGGTGAACACGAGGGGTTGGAAAAGCGGGTGCTGAACCAGTATGTCCTTCAGTGAGTTGGCGATGTGGCTTTTCGGCGCTTTTGGTGGCGAACCGTAGATGTTGCTTTTCAGGATATTGGCCAATTGCGTAACCAGCGCGCCGGTGATGATGTTGCTGATCTCGAGCAGCAGAGACTCCTGCATCACATTCAGTTCGCCCTTCTGCACGTTAAGCATACTCAGGCAAACGTTGGAGAGCAGGTTGATGTGCTCATCGGAGAAAAGCATTAGCGTGGCGCCGTTGAAGTCACCTTTTATATCGGACTGAATGATATAGTGTGAGTCTTCATACTTGGAGATGATCGAAATAAGCTCTTTCACCTCTATCAGCTGCACATCGGGCACCTTGAGCATCACCTTATCTTTGGCAATGGTGGCAAAAGAATCGGCGGCACGAGCCAGTCCTATGTTCAGGATTTCTTTGATAATATCCTTTTCCAACTCGGTTACATGTGTATCCATCATGTCAATCGTGTTATAATTTCCGTAATCCATCGCCTCTGTTCCTCATCTTTTGTTCACAAAGTACTTCGTGATGGCAGGCACGTCCAGCACCAGGCATACCTTGCCGGTGCCTAGCAGCGTAACCCCGCCATACAAATCAATGCTATCCAGCGGTTTGCTCAGGGGTTTTACCACAATGTCCTGCTGCCGGTAAAGCTTGTCTACAATCAGCCCGAGCTTGCGGTTGTTGTACGAAACAATAATGATGTTCTGTACCTGCCCCTTCAATCTTGTTTTGTCTCCCAGGCGCATCTGGCTTTCTTCCATGTTCAGGAGCTCGTCCAGGTATACGACCGTCACTGTTTCTCCTTTGATGTCAGCGACCAGCACCTCTCCCACTTCGTGGAGTTCGTCTTTGTCGAGCGCCACCACAGAGTCGGTGTGGATCAACGGGATGGCATAAAAAATACTGTCTATTTCGAATAACAGGGCTCCTTTTACCGCAATCGAAGTCGGCAATTGCAGGATAAAAGAGGTGCCTTTTCCTTTTTCTGACTCTATACGTATGCGGCCCCCAATGGAGTCAATCGCATTTTTTACGACATCCAGCCCGACTCCGCGACCAGAAAATTCAGTTACCTCCTTGGCCAGCGAAAAGCCGGGCTCAAACAGGAAAGAGTATACTTCTGAGTCCGGAAGACTGTCCGCTACATCTGCCGCTACCAGATGGCGTTCAACAGCAGCCTTTTTCACTTTGGCGACATCTATCCCTTTGCCGTCGTCTGTCAGGGTGATGATCACGCTTTCGCGGTCGCTGCGGGCCGACAGCTGCAACGAGCCGGCTTTCGGTTTACCAGCCTTTGCGCGCAACTCCGGCTTCTCGATGCCGTGCGTGATCGCATTACGCACCAGGTGCAACAACGAGTCCGTCATGATCTGCAGAATATTGCGGTCAATCTGAATATCTTGACCACTCAGCTCCAGGTTGACTTCCTTTTTCTCCGCACTAGAGATATCACGCACTACCCGCGGGAATTTGTTGAACAGCGTTCCGATGCTTACCAGGCGCGCGTCCATCACACTGTACTGCAGATCCTCTGTAATGCGGTACAGATGCGAACTCACCATCTTTAGCTCATCGTTGTCGAGTTCGCGGCTAAGCGAAAGAATACGGTCCCGGTCAATGATGAGCTCGCCCACCAGGTTCATGAGGTGGTCCAGCTTCTTCACCTGGATGTAGATCAGGTCGGAAAGCGTGAGGTTGCGGGAGGTGCTGAATTTCTGCACCTTGGCCAGTTCCACGGTACTGTCCGAAAGGCTGTCCACGATGATATCGAGGTTGCGGATCAGGACCGGATCGATCTCAACCTGCTGCTCGCTGTCGATGCTCTTGATCAGCTCACCGAGCAGGTCGATGCCATCAAAGAGCACGCCCACCACTTCGTCACTGAAGCTCAGCTCTTTGTTGCGGATCAGGCCAAACGCGGTTTCGAGTTTGTGCGATACATCGGAGATCTGGAGATAGCCGATTGCTTTCGCATTCGCCTTCAGGTTATGCAGCATACGGAATATCTCCGCCAGCACCTGATCGTCCTGCGGCTTTTTTTCCAGTTCGCTGATGAGCCTGTTTAGGGCATCAAAATACTCCAGCGCTTCTGCTATAAATATCTCTTTATACTCCTGCTCTCTCGATTTCATGAATTCACGTCAGTCGTACTGACTTGCTGCTGTTCTGCTGCCACATACCAGTTCAGGTATGGGGCTATTTCTGCCAAAGGCAGCACGATGTCGGTATTGCCACTCTCTATGGCTGATTTGGCCATCCCGAAAATGGCCGACGAAGCCTCGTCCTGTGCGATGACGTGCCCTCTTTTGCGCTGCGATATGGCGCGGACGCCTGCTGTGCCGTCTTTACCCATACCAGTCAGTATCACACCGATCACACGCTTTACGCCACTTTCTGCCACTGTCATCATCAGCTGATCAACTGACGGCAGATCGTGCCCGGTGTCGTCATCACTAAAGCCGATCTTGAGGTTAGCGGCATTTCCCATCACTTTGTGTACCACCATATTTCTACCTCCAGGGGCTATGATCACATGGCCGGGTTTTGGTATCAAGCCGGTACGGCCTTCAATCACTGTCAGGTCTGTCATCCCCTTGAGTCTGCGCGCGTAACTGTGCGTAAACTTCGGCGGCAAGTGAATGGCTACTAAAACAGAAGCCTTCAGTTTCGGATCCAATTGCCGGATAATCTGCTCCGCCGCCTGTGTTCCGCCTGTTGACGCCCCCATGACGATGATAGTGTCTGCCGTCGCATTCCGGGTCTTCTTATGCTCCGCCTGTGGCAAAATCTGTATTTCTTCACCCAGCAAGCTTAGGCGCTTTACAGGATCCCAGTATTCTGTTTCCCGCACCGCCATCACTTTCCGGCAAATCTCCTCTGCCTTGGTTCTATAGGCGGGCCTTGTTCCAGAACCCGGTTTTAAAATCACCCCGTATACGCCCAGATCGATGGCCTCTTTCAAAAGTTCAAGACTAAGCTGCTCTCTTTCAACCAGCATCACGATCGGTGTCGGGCATTCGATGAAGATTTGCTTGAAGACCAATAAATGCTCGTTCTTCCGAAGATCAGCCGAAGCAAGTATAACGTCCGCTTTTCGGTGGCGCAACGTTTCGAGCACTTGCGTTTGGCCCGATGCCAGGCCTACCACTTCCAGATCAGGTGAGCAGCTGAGGATGCTTTCGAGCACCAGGCGTGCATGACTTGATCCGTCCGCAATAAGCACCTTAAGCTTACTATTCTGTCCTTTCAAAGTACGTCTCCTTTCCTATTGCCAACAATGAGTACTCCTACAGCCAGAATATAGCTATTCTTCCAGGGCTTTCTTCACCACTTCCAGCACCTTCTCTTCAGAGAAAGGCTTCACAATATATGAAAGAGCCCCATTTTCAAGCGCTTCATTCACAATCACTTCCTGGCCTACAGCGCTAACAATCACGATCTTCATATCCGGCTGCTCCGCCTTAATGCCCTTCAGCACATCAAGCCCCGTGTTGTCTGGTAAGATCACATCAAGGGTGATCAGGTCCGGATTGGTTTCTTTTGCCAGTTCCAGCGCTGTCTGTCCGTTCGGCGCCTCTCCAACTATCTCGTAACCTGCATCTGTTAGCATGTTTTTGAGCATGGTGCGCATGTAGAAGGAGTCATCTACAATCAGTATTCTTTTCATACTTTAAAGTATAGCTTCAATTTGAATGAATTGCTTTAGTTACTTTTCAACTCCCTTATCTCGTCCTGGGTCAGGATTTTGTACATATCCAGTACAATAATCAGACGGTTGTTTACCTTGGCAATACCCTCGATGTAGTTTTCGTGGATATTGATGTCCTGCAGGAACGAGGGCGTCTTGTCGATCTTGGTCATGGAAAGATTCAGGGACTGGGGCACTTCGCGCACAATCACACCGATACTGTATTCCTTGGCTTCTATCACCAGGGTGTAAGTAATGTGCGGGTTCACGTCATTAGCCAATGGAACGGATCGTATACCAAAACGCTCCTCCAGGTTCATGATGGCGATAATGTCGCCCCGGATGTTGGCTACACCTTTGATAAAGTCGGGTGTTCGAGGCATTCGGGTCACACTTGGTGTAACCGTCACCTCTTTCACCTGGTCTATCTTGATGCCGTATTCCTCCGCGCCCAGCTTAAAAACGATCAGATGGATCATCTCCTCCTTAGCGGCCTCCGGTGAGGCCTGACCCTCTTTAGCGGAAGCTAGGGCAGTCTCAGCTGCCTTATCTGGTCCGGATACGGTTGCCTCAGCTGCATCGGTCCCCTCTTTCTTATTTGTCTTCTCTTTCATCGGTCCGCAACGGTTTAGTTATTGTCCTCGCCGTTTCTGTTTCTGGAGCCAACCGAGCTTAGACGCGCATTGCCAGTCAATTGTTTCTGCTTGGGTTTGGCTGGCATGGAAGCCAGGCGACGGTTGTTCGGGCTGTGGTTGAACACCAGGTTACCGTCCACCAGTTTGAAGGCGGATATACTGATCTGCAGATCAGCCGCGATGTCGTTCAGGTTCTGAGAAGATGAAGTAAGTTCCTGCATCGAAGTAGACAGCTGTTTGGCTGTACTCGCTACCTGCTGTGTACCGGATGCCGTTTGCTCGGCAATGGCCACCACTTCCTCCACATACTTCACTACGTCACCGATCGATGATTTCTGCACTTCCGTGGCTGTCAGGATATCCTGGGCTGAACGGAGCGTCTCACCACTGGATGCTGCAATGTTTTTGAAGGCACCGGATGCCTCGAAGGTGGCATTCTTTCCTTTTAACACGCGGCCTTCCATGGTCGAGATCGCCATCGCGGCAGAGGCCGTGTCTTTTTTCACGTCTTCTACCAATGTGTTGATCTCGTTTGCAGACTTGCGTGATCCTTCGGCCAGTTTGCGGATCTCTTCGGCTACTACCGCGAAACCACGTCCTGCTTCGCCGGCACGGGCCGCCTCAATGGCTGCGTTCAGGGCAAGGAGGTTGGTCTGCGCGGCAATGTCGGTGATCACACCAAGAGACTTGGAGATCTCCTGCGAACGGGCGCTGAGTACCTCAATCGTTTTAGAGGTCAGGGAGGCTGAACTGGAGATTTCTTCCATGTTCTTCACCACTTCCGCCACTGTTTTAAGACCCAATTGCGAAGTTTCCTCACCCAGGGTAGCGGATTTGTTCACTACTTCCGCACGGGCTGCCGTGTCCTTCGTCGTTTTCATGATCTCTTCGATCAGCTTGAAGGCCTGGTCTGTCTTGAGGGCCTGATTCTGGGCACCTTCCGCCATTTGCTGCATGGCAAGTGCCACATCGAGCGTTACGCGGTTCATTTCGAGACCTTTGTCAGCCATTTCTTCGGAGGAGCTTCCCACTACCAGCGATGAGTCGTTGATCTCACCCAACAGAGCGTTCAGGTTGTCAACTGCCAGGTTCAGGGCATTGGCCATGTCCAGGATGTCTCCTGCGGTATGGGCTTCTACTTTCTGGGTCAGGTCACCTTCTGAGATGGCACGCACCACGCGTGATACTTCCAGTACCGGCGTCACGATGGACTCGAGCAAGTCGTTCAGGGTATCCACCAGTTCTTTCCAGCTGCCGCCTACACCTTGCAGAGTGGCACGCTCAGTCAGTTTTCCTTCCACACCCGCTACTCTTGCCACACGGCTAACCTCACCCGCCAGGCGGTTCAGGTCCACCACCATGGTGTTGATCGTGTCGGCCAGCTCGGCCACCTCTCCTCTTGCTTCGAGGGTCAGTTTCTGCGTCAGGTCACCTTTTGATACGGCTGTTACTACGCGTACTATACCTCGCACCTGGGTTGTCAGGTTAGAGGCCATGGTGTTTACATTGTCAGTCAGGTCTTTCCAGGTGCCGCCTACGTTCGGCACGTTGGCTTGGCCACCCAGTTTACCCTCGGTACCCACTTCAAGCGCCACACGTGTTACCTCACCGGCAAATACGTTGAGTGAGTCCACCATGCGGTTCATGTTTTCCTTCAACTCGTTCAGCTCACCTTTCACATCCACAGACACTTTCTGTGTCAGGTCGCCTTTCGCTACGGCAGTGGCTACTTTGGCGATGTCGCGTACCTGCAGCGTCAGGTTGGAGGCCATGGTGTTCACGTTGTCAGTGAGTTCCTTCCAGGTACCGCGTACTTTCGGCACGTTGGCCTGGCCGCCGAGGCGTCCTTCCGTACCCACTTCGCGGGCCACTCTCGTTACTTCGTCAGCGAAGATGTTGAGGGAGTCCACCATCTGGTTCAGGTTCTCCTTCAGGTCTAAGATCTCGCCGCGAGCTTCCACCGTAATTTTTTGGCTCAGGTCGCCTTTCGCCACCGCAGTCGCTACCTTGGCGATATCACGTACCTGAGAGGTCAGGTTAGAAGCCATGTAGTTTACGTTGTCCGTTAGATCCTTCCAGGTACCGGCTACGTTCGGCACGTTGGCCTGTCCGCCCAGTTTCCCTTCGGTACCCACTTCGCGGGCAACGCGGGTTACTTCGTCACCGAATATGTTTAGAGAATCCACCATTTGGTTCAGGTTCTCTTTCAAGTCAAGGAGTTCTCCACGGGCCTCTACCGTGATCTTCTGGCTCAGGTCACCCTTCGCCACAGCAGTGGCTACTTTGGCTATACCTCGTACCTGCGTAGTCAGGTTAGAGGCCATGGTGTTTACATTGTCAGTCAGGTCTTTCCAAACACCGCCAACATTCGGTACAGTCGCCTGCCCGCCCAGTTTACCCTCGGTACCCACTTCAAGCGCCACACGGGTTACCTCACCGGCAAAGATGTTCAGGGAGTCCACCATGCGGTTGATGTTTTCCTTCAACTCACCCAGCTCACCTTTCACATCTACAGACACTTTCTGCGCCAGATCACCTTTCGCCACCGCGGTTGCTACATTGGCAATGTCGCGTACCTGCAGGGTCAGGTTAGAGGCCATGGTGTTCACGTTGTCGGTCAGGTCCTTCCAAACACCGCCTACATTTGGCACCGATGCCTGGCCGCCAAGACGACCTTCCGTACCCACTTCGCGGGCCACCCTTGTTACTTCGTCAGCGAAGATGTTGAGGGAGTCCACCATCTGGTTCAGGTTCTCCTTCAGGTCAGCGAGCTCGCCTTTTACATTCACCGTGATCTTCTGGCTCAAATCACCTTTCGCCACCGCTGTCGCAACATTCGCAATGTCACGCACTTGCAGGGTCAGGTTGGAGGCCATGTAGTTCACATTGTCGGTGAGCTCCTTCCAGATGCCGGCTACGTTTGGCACGTTGGCCTGACCACCCAGTATACCTTCTGTTCCTACCTCACGTGCCACACGGGTTACTTCCGCGCCAAACACATTCAGTCGGTCCACCATTTCGTTCAGGATGTCTTTCAAGTCACCCAGCTCCCCTTTCACGTCCACTGACACTTTCTGAGTCAGGTCGCCTTTCGCCACTGCGGTGGCTACTTCAGCAATGTCACGTACCTGTAGGGTCAGGTTACCGGCCATCAGGTTCACGTTGTCGGTCAGTTCTTTCCAGGTTCCTTCTACATTTGGCACCGCAGCCTGTCCGCCTAGTTTACCTTCTGTTCCCACCTCACGGGCAACCCTTGTTACCTCACCTGCGAAGATGTTGAGCGAGTCCACCATCTGGTTGATGATATCTTTCAGCTCGGCCATTTCACCGCGCACGTTTACCGTGATTTTCTGCGTCAGGTCGCCTTTCGCCACCGCTGTCGATACGTTCGCAATGTCGCGCATCTGAGAGGTCAGGTTGCTGGCCATCGTGTTCACGTTATCGGTTAGGTCCTTCCAAACACCGCCTACGTTCGGCACTTTGGCCTGGCCACCGAGGCGACCTTCGGTACCTACCTCACGGGCCACACGGGTTACTTCGTCAGCGAAGATATTGAGCGAGTCCACCATCTGGTTCATGTTGTCCTTCAGCTGGGCAAACTCACCGCGCACATCCACGGATATTTTCTGGGCCAGGTTACCTTTCGCCACCGCCGTCGCCACATTCGAGATGTCGCGCATTTGTGAGGTCAGGTTGCTGGCCATCGTATTCACATTATCAGTCAGGTCTTTCCAAACACCGGCCACGTTTGGTACTGATGCCTGGCCACCCAGCTTACCCTCTGTACCCACCTCGAGTGCCACACGCGTTACCTCACCAGCAAACAGGTTCAGGTTATCGATTGTGCGGTTGATGGTTTCGGCCATGACCTTGAAGTCACCGGACACTGGAATCTGGAATGTCTCATCCAGGTTACCGCGGGAGATGTTCTTTAGTACCTTGCCTACTTCCAGTACCGGAACCGCGATCGAATCTACCAGACCGTTGATGTTATTGATCATGTCCTTCCAGAAACCGGAAGCGTTCTCGGCCGAGGCACGGGCTTTCAGGTTACCCTCCACACCGGCCACTTTCGAGATACGGGACACCTCCCCACCTACACCACCGATCATTTCCACCATCGAGTTGTAGGCTTCGGCGATCTCCGCGAAGATGTCATCGTTTTGTTTTGTCAGACGAACTGAGATGTCGCCTTTTTTAAAGGCATCGAGGGCATACAACACCTTGTTTAGCTGCTCGCTGATGTACTCCGGGCTGGAAGGCAGCACCTGCTTGCGGCTTTGCTTTCCGTTGGGCGCACTTTTCACAGCAAGTGTTCCATTGCCTGCCTCCTTCTTGGCGGCAGCATCAGGAGCTTCAGCCCGGGAGACCGGAGGAGTAGCAATGGCGCTTTCCTGTTTCAAGGGAGACGCTTCCGCTTTCTCTGCCACGGAAGTAGTGGCAGCAGGCGCCTGCTGTTTCGCTTTTGCGCGCGGCGGAGTTGTCTTTTCTGGTTGGCTGGTTTCTACGTCACTAATGAGCTTGTCTTTGCTCAGCTTCAAATTTTTACCTAAGGCCATATGTTTAGGGTTGTATAGGGTTTGTTATCTGTTCGGCCCTTCGTCAGCATCAGTTAAAGCTGACCGGCTGAACAGTACAAAGGGAATGTTATTGCAATTTACTTAAAAATAGCGACTTTTTAAAAACACCGGCTATACCTGACTGAATTCGGCGGCGAGTGCTGCGTAATCCTTCGCTCCGTTCGAGGTGCTGTCATAATCAAGCACGCTTTGTCCGAACGAGGGCGCTTCGGCCAGCTTCACATTCAGTCTGATCTGACTCTTGAAAATCCTCTCTTTGACGTTCTCATGCAGGTATGCGAGTACTTCCTGGCTCAGCTTGCGACGCATATCAAACATGACCACTACGATGCCTTTAATTTTAAGTTTCGGGTTAAACGCTTTTTTTACTTTTTGGATCGTTTGCATGATCTGGTCCAGGCCCTGCAGGGTGAGCACTTCCATTTGCAAAGGTATAAGTACTTCGTGGGCCGCAGTCAGCGCATTAAGGGTTAGTACTGAAAGTGAAGGAGGACAGTCAATCAGCACATAATCAAAGCCTTTGGCCTGCTGCAGCATGGTTTTCAGGAACTGCTCCCGGTCTGGCTGCGCCACCAATGAGATCTCCACGTCCACTAGTTCATTGGAGCCTGGCGCGACCCACAGACCGTCTTTTTCGACAAGAATATCTTTAAAGGCATATGTCCCTAAAAAAGCTTCGGCCAGCGTATGATCCGGCGAGGAGACGGCGAGGCTATAGGATAAATTACTCTGCGGATCGAGGTCTACCAGCAGGACCTTATGCCCCAGTTTGCTCAGGGCGCTGCCCAGGTTGATGGTGGTGGTGGTTTTGCCTGTGCCGCCTTTTTGGTTAATAACGGCTACTATTTTGGTTTTCATCCAGCTTTCTGATGATCAGGTAAAGGTGCGAAAAGATAAGAGTTTCTAAAGCTATCAAAAAAAAATGACAAATATTTTCTGCAGGGCGTTTTACGGCATTAAGGTTGTGTAAACTCTTTTTCCAACTTTCCGCTTTTAAGGTGTAAATCCTGCCAAGTGTCCAGGTCTAGCTTGATGGCATAGGCCCCTGCGGGCTCCAGGTAGCCCAGGTGCACACCCGTAAGCGAACGTGCCAGACTGGTTATACCAGGGTTGTGGCCCACCAGCAGCACCCGCGTCACGTGGTCGGGCAGATTAGCCAGCACATTGAGAAGCACATTTTCCCGCGCATTGTAGAAATCGGGTTCGTAGACGATCTGCTCTTCATCAAAATAAAGTTTTTCGGCCAGCAGCCTAGCCGTGAGGCCGGCTCTGGGGGCAGGGCTGCTTAGAATAGCATCTACCTTCTGAAATGTATCGCGGAGCCATTTCCCGGTAATACGCGCCTGATGATGCCCGTTTTTCGTGAGTTCGCGTTCAAAGTCAGGCTGGAGTGGGAAAGGATCATTTGGCTCGGCGTGGCGGCAAATGACTAACAGTCGTTGCATAGAATTACAAAAGTGGTCCGTATAGTGTGTTAAGCTAATAAAACAGGCTGTTCACCAAAACAATGTTGGCATGTTAAACCTATGTTATCAATTTCAGGTTGTATATGTTTGAAAAAAAATTTGAACTTTGGGCAAATTTCTGAGGAATTGCCCCTAATTATAAAGGATGATAAAAAATTTAGTCATAGTCGAGTCACCGGCCAAGGCCAAAACGATTGAAGGATATCTGGGAAAAGATTTTGTGGTGAAATCGAGTTTCGGCCATGTGCGGGACCTGCCTAAGGACAACAACGCCATCGATATCAAAAATAAGTTTAAACCGACTTACGTAATATCGAGCGATAAAAAAGATGTCGTTTCGCAATTAAAAAAACTGGCAAAGGAAGCTGAAACCGTTTGGCTCGCATCGGACGACGACCGCGAGGGAGAAGCCATTTCGTGGCACCTGACCGAGGCCCTGAACCTGAACGAAGCCAAAACACGCCGCATCGTTTTCCGGGAGATCACCAAAAACGCCATTCTCAACGCCATCAGCTCACCGCGCGGCATCGACATGGACCTGGTGAATGCACAGCAGGCCCGCCGTGTGCTGGACCGCCTGGTAGGTTTCGAGTTGTCGCCTGTGCTCTGGAAGAAGATCAAAACCGGTCTTTCGGCCGGTCGTGTGCAGTCGGTGGCGGTGCGCCTGGTGGTGGAGCGCGAGCGCGAGATTGAGAAATTCAATGCCGAGCCTACTTTCCGGATCACTGCCCAGTTTGATGTGCAGGGTAAGACCTTAGATGCCGAATTGCCCACTAAATTCAAGACCGAAGAAGAGGCGCAGGCTTTCCTGCAGCGCTGCATCGGAGCAAGCTATACCATTGGCAACCTCGAGACCAAGCCGCTTAAGCGCAGCCCGGCCCCTCCTTTCACGACCTCTACCCTTCAGCAGGAAGCCAGCCGCAAGCTGTATTTCTCTGTAGCCCAGACCATGACGGTGGCCCAGCGCCTGTACGAGGCCGGTAAGATCTCCTACATGCGTACAGACTCCCTGAACCTGTCTGACGAAGCGATACAGGGTGCCTCCAATGCGATTCGCAACTCTTTCGGAGAGAAATTTGTGAAGACGCGTCGTTTCAAAACCAAGTCATCGGGTGCGCAGGAAGCACACGAAGCCATCCGTCCGACGGATTTCTCGCAACTGAACGCCAGCAGCGACCGCAACGAGCAGCGCCTGTACGAGCTGATCTGGAAGCGTGCCATCGCCTCACAAATGGCAGACGCCGAAATCGAGAAGACAACCGCAACCATCGACATTTCCACGCTGCCGGACAAGCTGGTAGCCACCGGCGAGGTGATTAAGTTCGAAGGTTTCCTGAAGGTATACATCGAGTCAAAAGACGACGAGGAAGGCGGAGACGAGGATGTGAAAGGTATGCTGCCTCCGCTGAGCATTGGCCAGGCACTCGGGTTGCGCCAGATGCAGGCAACTCAGCGCTACTCCCGTCCGGCTCCAAGGTATACTGAGGCGAGCCTGGTGAAGAAACTGGAGGAAATGGGTATCGGCCGACCGTCTACCTACGCCCCTACCATCTCCACGGTTCAGAAACGCGGCTATGTGGAGAAGGACAGCCGCGAGGGCAAAGAGCGTAAGTTCAACGTGCTGACCTTGAAAAATGACCAGATCAGCGCTCAGACCAAAACCGAAATTACAGGCGCGGAGAAAAACAAACTCTTCCCGACGGACATGGCCATGGTGGTGAACGACTTCCTGGTAGAGCACTTCCCGAACGTGATCGATTACTCGTTCACGGCCCGCGTAGAAGCTGAGTTTGACGAGATTGCGCAAGGTCAGCAGGAATGGGAACAGATGCTGGAGAAGTTTTATGAGAAATTCCACGCCCGTATCGAAAACAGCGAGAACATCAACCGCGCCGATGTGTCTGGTGCACGTGAGGTAGGTATTGATCCTGTGTCCGGTCAGAAGATTCTGGCCAAATTAGGGCGTTTCGGTCCTTACGTGCAGTTGGGTGAGGAGAATCCGGACACCGGTGAGAAACCGGTATACGCCAGCCTGCGCAAAGGCCAGTTCATCGAGAGCCTGACGCTGGACGATGCATTGGATTTGTTTAAACTGCCGCGCATTGTGGGAGTGTTTGAAGAAAAGGAAATGAAGGCTGCCATAGGCCGCTTTGGTCCTTACATCAGTCACGCCAGCAAATTTTACTCGCTGCCTAAAACGATGGACCCGATGACGGTAACAGCCGAAGAGTCAATTGCCCTGATCGAAGCCAAACGCAAGGCAGATGCGGAGAAACTGATCAAATCGTTCCCGGAGAACCCAGAGGTACAGGTGCTTAATGGCAGGTATGGTCCTTACATTGTAGTGGGCAAAAAGAACGTGAAGATCCCGAAAGGAAAAGAACCTGCTGACCTGACCTTGCAGGAATGCCTGGACCTGGCCGAGCAGACCCCGGAAAAGAAAGGCCGCGGCGGATTCAAGAAAAAAGCCGAGCCCGCCACAGCCGAGAAAAAACCAGCGGCTAAAAAGCCTGCAGCGAAGAAAGCCGCTACCAAAAAACCGGCGGCTAAGAAGGCTACTCCTAAAAAACCTTAACAGCAATTGATCAGAAAAGCCGCTTATACCTGAAGCGGCTTTTCTGTTTCTGCAGGTATAGGTATAGCTTTAACCCTGCACCTATGGCTTCAGTAAAAAGACAGTAGTAATTCAAAAAATAAGGTATGGCAAAGAAAAAACTCGTGGTGCTCTCCGGGGCAGGTATAAGCGCAGAAAGTGGCATCGCTACCTTCCGTGACGCGAATGGTCTTTGGGAAGGGCACGATGTGATGGAGGTGGCCTCGCCGCAGGGGTGGCGCAAAAACCCGGAACTGGTGCTGGACTTCTACAACCAACGCCGCAAAAACGCGCACAGCGTGCAGCCAAATGCTGGTCATAAAATTCTGGCTGAGTTGGAACAGGACTTTGACGTCCGGATCGTTACCCAGAATGTGGACGACCTGCACGAGCGGGCGGGCTCAACCAATGTCATTCACCTGCACGGAAAATTGTTCGAAAGCCGCAGTACCCTTGACCCGAAATTGATTTACCCGATAGCGGGATGGCAGCTGAATCTGGGCGACAAATGCGAGCGAGGTTCTCAACTCCGGCCCAACATTGTGTGGTTCGGCGAGCCCGTGCCCATGATGGAACAGGCAATGGAGGAAACCACACAGGCCGATATCTTTCTGGTGGTGGGGACTTCTCTGGTCGTATACCCGGCTGCCGGTTTGGTGGACCTGGTTCCTGACGAAGCACCCATCCTGGTCGTGGACCCTAGCCTTCCCTATGTGCGGCCGCGCCCTCATCTACACCTCTTCGAAGAAAAGGCCAGCACAGGTATGGAAAAGGTGAAGGCGCTGTTACGAGAGAAATATCTGTAGGGCTCCCAACCGCTATACCTATACCTATACCTATACCTATACCTATACCTATACCTGCTGCTCAGACTTTAGGCACAAAGCAGGTATAGGCTCCCTGTCGTTTTACACTTCCTACTAAAGGCAAACTATCGAAGCATAGTCTCCACGCAAGAACTCCCACGAATTCAACCTCCAGCGCTCTAATCGGAATATTCCCTGAAAATATTTTTAAAGGGTGGTTAAACCTTCACGGCTACCCTCGCTCTAAGCTTTTCAGATAATGGGACTCCCTCAGTCTCCATGTAAGAGTAATACCCTAGTTAAGCTATACTTTAAAGTCCACTACTACTACACACATTTAGAATGAGAAAGTTATTCTCTCTGCTGATCATGCTGATCGGCTTTTCACAAGTTTACGCACAAACAGTATCCGGAACGGTTCAGAGCGCTTCAGACAAAAGTGGCTTGCCGGGGGCCAGCGTGGTGATGAAACGCGCCGCCAGCGAGTCGATCCTGACGACTACGACCGACGTGCAGGGCGCTTTCCGTTTTGAGCGGGTACCTTCCGGAAATTATACCCTGGAAGTTCGCTACCTAGGCCATGATCTGCTGACCAGACCTGTGCAGGTGGCGCAAGCGCCTGTTAACTTGGGCGTGCTGACCATGCAGGAACAAAACACCCGTTTGAGCGAAGTGCAGATCATTGGACGTGCACCGCTTGGTGAACAAAAAGGCGACACGACACAACTGAATGCCAAGGCCTTTAAAACTGCTCCTGATGCCAGTGCAGAGGACCTGGTAACCAAAATGCCGGGCGTGCAGGTACAGGATGGCCGCATCCAGGCGCAAGGCGAAGAAGTGCGCCAGGTTATGATTGACGGCAAGCGCTATACCGGCGAAGACGTAACCTCTGCCATGCGCAACATTTCGTCTGACATGATAGAAAGCGTGCAGGTGTTTGACGCGCAGAGCGACCAGGCTGCCTTCAGTGGCTTTGAAGACGGCAACCGCCTGAAAACGATCAACTTCATTACCCGCAAAGACCGTCGCCAGGGCTATACCGGCAAGATCTCGGCAGGTTATGGCACGGACGAGCGCTACATGGCGGGCGCGGCTATCAACTACTTCAACAACGACCGCCGCATTACGGTGACGGGCCTGACCAACAACATCAACATGTTCGATTTCTCGATCGGTGAAACACCGGGCGGTGGCATGCGTGGCCGTAGAGGCGGCTGGGGCGGTGGCTCCCCTACCGGCATCATCAACACAAACAACTTCGGCATCAACTACCAGGACAAATGGGGTAAGAAGATGGACGTGAGCGCCAACTACAACTACACCAACCGCGACATCGTGAACGACCAATACCGCTTCCGCGACTTCGTATCAGACGAGGCCGGCCTGCAGTACACCGAGAATTCAACCAACAGAGACCGCGAGGATGGGCACCGCCTGAACATGCGTTTGCAGTATAACATCAACGCCAACAACCGCCTGCTCGTAACACCGAGCCTGCGTTTGCAGAATGATGAAAGCTTCACGTCAAGAGACGCCCGTACCTTTGACCTGAACGGCACGCTGTCAGAGTCCCTGAACCGCGCCACTTCTGACAACACTACTTTTAACTTCAACAACAACATCCTCTACTCGAAGCGCTTCGGTGACTCAGGTCGTATCCTGACCACTAACTTTAACACCAGCATCAACAACGTGGAGGGTGATGGCTTCCAGTACGAGCAGACGCAGAATTTTGAGAACCCGGACAACAATGTATTGCGTGATCAGTTCATCCGCCTGGATCGCAAGAACTTCAGCTGGTCAGGAAGCACCAACTACTCCCAGCGCCTGGGTGAGAAATCACGCCTGCAGTTGGAATACAGCATCGGGAACCAGATGCGCGACTCAGACCGCAGAACCTACGACTATGTAGAAACTGCCGGTGAGTACGCTAACTTCAACATGCCGCTGAGCAGCTCGTTCAAAAGCGATTACCTCTCGCAGAGCGTAGGCCCAAGCTACCAGTACCGTGACGACAAAACCAGATTGCAGTTTAACGCTCGCTACCAGTTTGCCGCCCTCGATACCGACAGCCAGTTTCCGGTTGACCTGGATCCGATGAAGCGGCGCTTCAACAATTTCCTGCCATCAGCAGAATATGAGTACAAGTTCTCCCAGTCGCAGAACCTGACCTTGAACCTCAGAACCAGCACCAACCCGCCGTCCGTGGAGCAGTTGCAGGAAGTACTGGATATCTCTAACCCATTGCAGGCGCGCATCGGTAACGCCGACCTGGACCAGGACTACCAGACCCGTTTCAACATGCGCTACCGCAACTTCAACGCCGAGACCAACCGCGTGTTCTTCATCGGTTTGTTCGGTTCCATGATCAACGACTACGTGGCCAACAGCGTGTACACGACCGGTGCTCCGGAAGGTGTGGCAGAAGGATACGAGTTCCGTCCGGGAGCCCGCCTGAGCCGCCCGGAGAACATGGACGGTTACTACAATGTGCGCACGTTCTTCAACTACGGACAGCCGCTTAACTTCATCAGTTCCAACTTCAACTTGAACGGCTCGGTGGGTTACTCCAGAATACCTGGTAAGATCGATGGGCTGACAAACTACTCGAACAACACCAACCTGGGCGCTGGCTTCAACATTAGCAGCAACATCAGCGAGAAGATTGACTTTACAGTATCTTCTTTCTCAAGCTATAACATCGTATCCAACACACTGCGCACGACTCAAAACAACAACTTCTTCAACCAGAACACCAATGTTCGTTACAACTGGATCCTCTGGAAAGACCTGGTATACCGTACAGAACTGAACCACCAGTACAACTCAGGTCTGTCGGCCGGCGTGGACAACAGCTTCCTGCTTTGGAACATGAGCCTGGGCAAGAAGATCTTCAAAGACAAGCAGGGTGAGATCAGCTTGAGCGTAAACGACCTGATGAACCAGAATGTGAGCGTTCGTCGCAACATCACGGAATCTTATGTGGAAGACGTGCAGTCGACAGTGTTGAAGCGCTTCTTCATGCTGACATTCTCGTACAACATCCGCAGCTATAAAGGCGCCCCTGCACCTGAGGAAAACATGCAGCGTGGCCCAGGTATGTACCGCGGCGGTCGCCCTGGTATGTAATTCGGCTAATTCATAAAATAAGAGAGGCCTGCAACTTTTGCAGGCCTCTCTTATTTTGGTGAGTAATGTAATTTAAGGTATAGGTATAACCTATGCTGGCAGTTCGCCCCAATCCGCCCCATTGTACCAAAGCAAGCCCTTGTCAATCTGCAACGGAGAAGCGATGTTGTTATGGTACAACTGTCCGGTACCGAGGCCCTGCGGCATGCGGATGGGATAATTTGCCGTGAACTGGCTGATGGCGTTCAGGCCGATATTGGACTCTAGTGCTGAAGTCATCCACCAGCCAATGCTGCGCTCTTCTGCCATCCTGATCCAGTCGGTACTCGCTTGTAGCCCCCCAACCAGCGTGGGTTTCAGGATGATGTACTTCGGCTTCACAAAATCAAGCAACTCCACTTGCCGCGCATTTGCCTGCACACCGATCAGTTCCTCGTCGAGGGCAATGGGAATCGGGGTATAGGCACAAAGCTGCTGCATCTGCTCGGGCTGCCCCTGCCGGATGGGTTGCTCAATGGAGTGCAGGCTATACCTGGCCAGGCGCTCTAATTTTCTGAAAGCTTCCTCAGGCGCAAAAGCACCGTTGGCATCCACCCGGATGGTCAGGTCTTCCGGTCCGGCCACTTCCCGTATCTGGTGCAGGATGTCGAGCTCGGTGGCAAAGTCCAGACTGCCGATTTTCAGCTTTAGACAGGTATAGCCTTCGGCCAGTTTTTTTCGGATCTGCTCCTGCATAAAGTCCTTCTCTCCCATCCAGATCAAACCATTGATTGGTATACCTGCCCTGCCCTGACTGAATTCATTCGCGTAGAGCACCTTGTTTCCACCCTGCTGTAGATCCAGCAAGGCTGTTTCGAGGGCAAAGCGGATGGCTGGCCATTCCCGTAACTCATCAGCCTGAAGCAGCAGCTGCAAATCGGTGATCTCCAATTGCTGCCCTGCTACATCGTCTGCCAACTCCCTGAGCTTCGCTTCCAGATCGGGACGCGCGTCGATGCTCAACCCCGGTAGAGGTGCGCATTCCCCCACGCCAATTATTTGCGGATTGTCTGTATGGCTAAGATGCAGGTAGTATACCTGGTGCGTACGTATGGCTCCGCGTGAGGTGCGGGCATCGAATTTAAACTGAAGCTGATGGGGCGTAAGGGTCAATCTCAAGGACATAGCGGCGTAAAATTAGGCTTTCCAAAATCGGCTTATCGAAAACAAAGTACGTAGAAAAAGAGTTAACACGACAGTTGCAGCATTTTTAATGCTCCGATTAAGCCCTTTTATACCGCTTCGCAAACCACCGTATCTCCATGACGACGATTACAGCCCCCATCAGCCAGACACTTCGTGAGCGATTTGCCCAGATCCGTGCCCAGACCGAAAAGATCTGCTCGCCGCTGGAGCCCGAAGACACCGTGGTGCAGCCGATGGTGGATGTGAGTCCGCCCAAATGGCACATGGCACACACCACCTGGTTTTTTGAGCAGTTTGTGCTGGGGCCATACCTGAAAAATTACAAGGTGTTTCATCCAAGCTATGCCTTTCTGTTCAACTCCTACTACAACTCTGTGGGCAACCGGGTGCAGCGGGCAGAGCGAAGCACCCTCACCCGTCCTCCCCTGCGGGACGTGTATGCCTACCGGCGCCATGTGAATGAACGCATGGAAGAACTGCTAGAAACTATAAAAGAAGAGCAGTTGGAAGAGCTTTTGCCTGTACTGGAGCTGGGTCTGCAGCACGAACAGCAACACCAGGAACTGCTCCTGACCGACATCAAGTACATTCTCAGCACCAACCCGCTTTTACCAGCCTATAACAAAACAGCTCCTGGCGTGACGTTAAGAACTCCTGTTAAAGCCGATTTTTTGGAGGTGCCGGGCGGCGTTTATCGCATTGGTTTTCAAGGGGAGGGCTTTTGCTTTGACAACGAGCTGGGGGTGCACGAGGTGCTGCTTTCCGACTTCAGCATCATGAACCGGCTGGTGACGAATGCCGAGTACCTGCAGTTTATGCAGGATGGCGGATATAGTGATTTTCGCTTCTGGCTGGACGAGGGACTGGCCATGGTGCGCGCTGCCAACCTGAAAGCCCCTCTCTATTGGCTGGAGCAGGACGGCGAATGGTACCAGTTTACCCTGAACGGCCTGGAAAAGCTGGACCCGTACAAACCGGTCAGCCACATCAGTTTTTACGAAGCGCATGCCTATGCCGCATGGTCTGGCAAGCGCCTCCTGACAGAATTTGAGTGGGAAGCCGCCTCTCAGGTATACCCGCCCGTGGCAGGCAATTTTCAGGAGTCTGGTTTGTACGAGCCCAGCCGGGCGGCTCAGACGGAAGGTATGCAGCAACTCTATGGCGATGCCTGGGAATGGACCTATAGCGCGTATCACCCTTACCCGGGCTTCAAGACTGCGGCTGGGGCGCTGGGCGAGTACAACGGAAAGTTCATGATCAACCAGATGGTACTGCGCGGTGGTTCCTGCGCCACGCCTGAAAACCACATCCGAACCACCTACCGAAATTTCTTCCACCCTGACAAACGCTGGCAATTCACCGGAATTCGACTGGCACAATAATATGCTTCTACAGACAACGACCAATACTTTGATCGACCTTTCGCAAAAGACCGATGGCAGCCAGGACCGGGCTGCTTTTGCCAAAGATGTGGCGGAAGGCCTTAGCCAGCGCCCCAAAAAGTTATCTTCCCGCTACTTCTACGATGCAAACGGGAGCCGGCTTTTCCAGCAAATCATGTCCTTGCCCGAGTATTACCTCACGCGGGCCGAGTACAGCCTGCTGCAGCAGCACCGGGCAGCCATGGTCGAAGCGTTCGCCGCCGGAGGTTTCTTTCACCTGGTGGATCTGGGAGCCGGCGATGCCATGAAAACAAAACTACTGTTGGGAGAACTGACAAAAAAGGGCAAGGACTTTGATTATGTGCCGCTGGATATTTCGGGCGCTGCCATGCGGGAACTGAGCCGGGACCTGCAGCAGACTTACCCGGAAATATATGTACAGGCAGTTGTAGCAGAGTACATTACCGGCCTGCAGTGGCTCGGGCAGCACCTGCCTAAGCGAAAAGTCGTGCTGTTTCTGGGTTCCAACATCGGAAACTTTGAGCGCCAGGAAGGCCAGAAATTTATTCGCCAGATCAGGCAGCACCTGCAGCCAGGCGATCTGTTTTTACTCGGAGTGGACCTGACCAAAGACCCTGCTACCATATTGGCTGCCTACAACGATGCAAGTGGCGTCACGGCGGCCTTTAACCTCAACCTGCTGGAGCGCATCAACCGGGAACTAGGCGGCAATTTTGACCTGGATGCTTTTAGCCACTTTCCGCTTTACGATCCGCAAGAGGGCGTTATGCATAGCTTTCTGGTGAGTGAGCGTGAACAAGAGGTATACCTGGAGGCTACGCAGGCGCGTTATACCTTTGCCGCCTGGGAGGCGATCCATACGGAGAGCTCGCACAAGTATACTTTGCAGCAAGCCACGGACATGGGCCGCACGGCTGGCTTTGAGTTTGTCACGTCCTACCTCGACGAAAAAGGCGGCTTTGCTGATATGCTTTTTAAGGCAGTATAAGTTACCCGATTTACATCGACCTTCTCACATATGGATACCAAAAAGATAATACTGACCGCTGCATTGCTATTGCTTCCCTTCCCGGCAAAAGCAATTTTAAATAAGCTCCGCGGTGTGAAAAAAGCCACCTGATTCGATCAAAGACGCTTACGAATGTAACTTCACAGGTGTCAGGCTAAAGAAAAAGTACTAATTTTGCAGTCCTTTTTCCGACGCCCTATGCTACCATTAGAATATAAAGACCACTTCCGTAAAAATTTCCTGCTGGCATACCCTGTAGTACTCAGCCAGTTAGGGCACATCTTGGTGAGTGTGGTCGACAGTGTAATGGTGGGCCAAACCGGGACTGTGCCGCTGGCGGCCGCGTCGCTGGGCAATAGCATCTTCACGATCACGATGGTGTTCGGGATGGGGGTCTCGTTCAGCATCACGCCCCTGATTGCTGCTGCGGACGGCAGGCGCAACTATACCCGCATTTCGTTGCTGCTGCTCAATGGTTTGTTTTCGAACCTGCTGTTGGGCATCCTCCTGTTCATCGCCGGTTACTTTCTTTCTCCCTACATCACCTGGCTTAACCAACCCGAAGAGGTAGTTAAACAGGCCATTCCGTACATCAATATCCTGTTTCTGTCGATGGTGCCGCTGATGCTATTTCAGGGTTTCCGGCAGTTTGCAGAAGGGCTTTCGCTCACCAAGCAGGCCATGTACATTTCCATTGTGGCCAACGCGCTCAACGTGGTGCTCAACTACATCCTCATTTATGGTAAACTGGGCTTTGAGCCCATGGGCTTAGTCGGGGCAGGCTGGGCTACCTTGATTTCGCGCGTTGTGATGGCGTTGATGATGGGGGGCTATGTGCTGTACGGCAGGCGCTTTGCGGCTTTTCACCGTTTCCTCACCTTTCGGCACCTTTCTTTTGTGCACATGTACCACATTTTCCGGCTCGGCCTGCCCATATCTGGGCAGATGGTGTTTGAAATGGGTGCCTTCAGCTTCTCGGCCATTATGATCGGGTGGCTGGGCGCGCGTGAACTAGCCGCTCACCAAATTGCCATTAACGTGGCGTCAGTCACATACATGATGGCCAGTGGCATTGCAGCGGCAGCCACAATCCGGGTGGGCAACCAAAAAGGGATGCGCAACTTCAGGTCGATGCAAGTGGCTGGTAACAGCAGTTTTATCATGGGGGTATTGTTCATGATGCTGAGCGGATTGCTTATGATTGCCGGAAAAAATTTCATACCTTCCCTGTACCTGGACGACCCGCTGGTGATCGAGCTGGCCTCCACCCTGCTTATTATTGCCGCTCTGTTCCAGATTTCGGATGGGGTGCAGGTAGTAGGATTGGGTGTGCTGCGGGGACTGGAGGATGTGCGCATACCGGGGCTTATCTCCCTGATTGCCTATTGGGTCATCGGTCTGCCGGTCGGTTACATCCTCTGTTTCAAACTCGGTTTCGGTGTGCACGGCGTCTGGACCGGTTTGTTGGTAGGTTTGTCTGTTGCCGCCATATTACTATTCTCACGTTTTAAAATGCTAAGCAGCAGGCTTAGTAAATAAAAAAATGCAATAGTGGCACCTATTTTCAGGTAACGCTGTTGCCCCGATAGAGACTTTTTAAACTTTTAGCCAATGTTTATCTTTACTCTACTCCTTAGCCTACTGGTGGGCTTGCTATTGCCGCATGCCACCCCAGCCGGTTCGCCGGCCTCTGTCATTTACGTTCCGAACGCAGCCAACCGCAGCGTTTCCAATACGGAACAGCTGGCCTGGTCTGCCACCCGGAAACTGAACTGGGAAGACTTCAGGGGAATACCCGAGTCCAGCAACCCCCACCACGCCCTTACGGCCGCCAACCTGGCCGTAGATGCCCGCTGCAAAGACAATAAATTTTACTACGAAGTAAAGTGTGTGTTCCTTCCCGGTGAATCATGGTCGAAGAACAAAAAGTCGGAGAAGCTGCTGGCACATGAGCAACTGCATTTTGACCTCACAGAAGTACATGCCCGCCTGCTGCGTCGCCAGTTGCAGGAATTGGGCGCCTCGTGCGGCAACCTGAAAACCAACCTGAACTCCACGGTCGGTAACGCCTTTAAAGCCTGGAAAGCAGAACAGGACCAGTTCGACAAAGCCTCCCGCCACGGACTGGATGCCGAGGTTCAGCAGGATTGGGATGAAAGAATATCCCGGCGCCTGAAGGAACTGGACGCCTGGAAATAAGACCAAAATCAAAAAAGCCCTGCTTTGTAACATCACAAAACAGGGCTTTTCTTTTGTAATCGGCTAATTACTCAGCCGGACCCAGGTCTTTGGTCGCCGGACCCGTGATCACCCTGCCAAAGGGATCAAAGCGGGAACCGTGACAAGGACAATCCCAGGAACGCTCTACTTCGTTCCAGTTTACAAGGCAGCCCAGGTGCGTGCACACGGCCGAGCATTGGTGCCGCACGCCATCCTGATCGCAGTAGACAGCCACTTTGCTCATACCTTTGCGCATGATCTTGCCTGTTCCCGGCAGGACCTCCATCGGGTCATTCACCTCACCGGGTGTCACAAAATCTTTGAACTGCGCGGCTACATTGAGGTTTTCCTTCAAAAACTCGCCTACCGATTTGGTGTTCTTTCGTGCCGGGTCGTAGAGTTTCTCCCAGGGGTTCGGCCTCCCCTGAATCAGATCAGTTATGAGCATGCCGGCAATGGTGCTGTGTGTCATGCCATGGCCAGAATCGCCTGTGGCGATGTACACGTTCTCGGAGTCGCCCGGATTGCGGCCGATAAAGCCAAGCCCGTCCACCGGTTCGAGTACCTGCCCAGACCAGCGGTATACCACTTCTTTCGCCATCGGGAAGTGCTTGCGGGTCCAACGTTCCAGTGCGTCGAAGCGCTGACTTAAGTTCTCTGCCTGCCCCGTTTTGTGGTCCTCCCCTCCTACTATGAGCAGGTCTAGGTCTTCCGCGTTCTCGCCACCGGTTTTGCCTTTCAGCAGACGAACATAATGATAAGGATCTTCCATGTCCCAGTACAATGCATCCGGCACCTCGCCCTGTCGCACAGCCAGCCCAATGGCATAGGTGCGGTAAGGCGCCTGTTTTGTGTGCATCGTCACCATGTCGTTGATGGGCGTGTTAGTTGTCACCACCAAATGGTTGGCAGCCACGGCATGCCCCTCTTTCGATATTGCCGACACGACTGGACCTGTTTCGAAGCGTTCTATTTTGGTTTTGGTAAAGATGCGGCCGCCTGCCTCCAAAAATGCCTTGGCTAGGCCAGACAGATATTTCAGAACATGGAAATGCGCCTGGTTAGGGTACTGCAAACAAGGGTACTCTGTCAAAGTGCTCAGCGGACTGTGTTTCCGCAAAACCACATCCAGCCAGCCAATTTTCTGGAGCGCCTCCAATTCCTTCATCAAGTCATCCTGCTGCTTATTGTCTGTGGCGAACAGATAGCCGTCCACACGGGTGAAATCGCAGTCAATTTTTTCATCCTTAATGATCTCCTCGATCTTATCGATCGCCTTGCCGTGGCTCTGGGCAGCCAGCCGGGCACCATCCTCGCCAAAGAGCCGGATCAGTTCATCAAAGCGCTCGTCCAGGGCGTTGGAAAGGTGGGCCGTCGTGCGACTGGTCTCGCCACCGCCTATCTCTTTGGCCTCCAGCAACACTACGTCGCGCCCTTCCTTGGCCAGCAGGTAGGCTGTGGTGACGCCTGCTATACCTGCACCGACAATGCACACATCACATCTGATATTGTCTTGAAGGGGACTTGTAACAGGCATTGCTATATTTTCTACCCATACGGGTAAACTAGCTCCGGATTCTCTTTTCATAGTTTATGGGTTTATGCAACAGCTTATACTGACTTATACTTTTTGCTTTTTTAAAGGGAAGAAAGCCAGTTGCATAGGATACGCGGGTATAGGGTGAATGTTACCGACGAAGCCAGCGACCAGGTATAGCGTGTCTTATATTAAAGCAGAATCCTTAACTTGGGGAGAAAAACAGAAGAACCATGCATACCTCCGAACAGGCCATGCCCACGATTTCATGGCAGCATTTTGAACAAACAGATATCCGGGTGGGCACCATCGTGGAAGCCACTGAATTTCCGGAAGCACGCAAGCCAGCCTATAAACTGCTAATAGATCTGGGTCCAATGGGCATGAAACGCTCGAGCGCTCAAATAACCAAGCACTATACCTTAAACGACCTGCCCGGGAAACAGGTGCTGTGTGTGACTAATCTGGGAAACAAGCAGATCGGGAAATATATGTCGGAGGTGCTGGTGACAGGCTTTGCAGACGAAAACGGTGATATTGTGCTGGCTCAGCCGGCTGGTCCTGTGCCAAACGGCAGCAAACTGATCTAGCCTAATACGCCTGTTTCATACCTTCAAGTATGGGCACCGGCGGTTGTGGCGGAGCAGCACCCGTCGTGTCGGAAGCGCGCAGTCGGGCTTCGCGCACGCTCAGCGTGTCCAGGATGACCTCATAGAGCTTGTCCATCTGCTCGACGTGGGTCAGGTAATAGCGGTAGGTCTTTCGGAAATCCTCTTCCTCTACGCCGTGCGCTTCCAGAATCTGCTTCTGTTCTTTGTTGAAGATCATCAGGGCCGTGTCCGGGTACAGCACGTTGGTTTCGATGCGGGCTTCGGCAATGTGCACGTCGGCCAGTATCTGCACCATTTTCTGTTCGGGCAGCAAATCGGCAGGTCGCTTTTCGATTTTTTGGCCGCAGCCAGCCAGCGCGACGAAGGAAAGTAGGTATAAAATTCGTTTCACGAATGTAATATTACGGGAATATGTCCTAATTTTAAAATCTGAGGCAAAGCCCCTACCCCATGAAGGAACTTGTTCAAAAGCTGCGCAAGTACGAAATACGCATACGCAAAGCCATCAACACCCAGATGCAGGGCGACTTCCACTCCGTTTTTAAAGGCACGGGGCTGGAGTTTGATGACGTGCGCGCCTACCAGTATGGCGACGATGTGCGCTCCATCGACTGGCACGTGTCGGCCAAGGGACAGGGTACTTTCGTGAAAACCTACCGGGAAGAGAAAGAGCAGTCTGTTTTCCTGATGCTGGATGTGAGCGCATCGCAGACCGTGGGAACGGGTCGCCAGCACAAATTAGATGTCGGCAAAGAGATCTGTGGGGTGCTGGCCCTGGCCGCTGCCCGGCAGCAGAGTCAGATCGGCATCATCTGCTTCAGCGATCAGAAAGAAAAATACATCAAGCCTGCCAAGGGAATTGAGCAAGCCTATACCTTGATCAAGGCGCTCAGCGAGCTGAAACCAAAATCGGTGAAGACCAACCTTGCCGCAGGTATCAAACTAACCCTCGACATTGTCAAGCGCCGCAGCATCATCCTGCTCATCTCTGACTTTATTGACGTGAACTACGAGCGGGAGCTGGCCATGCTGGCAAAGCGCCACGACCTGATCGTGATTCAGCTGCTGGACCTGCGCGAGCGTAACATGCCAAGCCTGGGCATTGTGCCGGTAATGGACAAGGAGACGGGCAAGACCATCTGGCTCAACACCTCCGGAGCGGAATTCAAGGAGCATTATTTTGCCCAGTACAAGCAGAACCAGGACCGTGTGATCCGGATCTGCCAGAAATACCAGGCCAACTACCTGGCTATTCAGGCCAACGAAGACTATGTGATGCAGCTGGTGAACCTTTTCCGCCTGCGTAACCGAACATCCAAGAAAAGTGCGTAACGTTCTGCTTCTATTTTTTTGCCTGATCTCCGTTGGCACGCAGGGGCAGCAATTGCTGGCACCCGCCGGAAGCTTCAGCAAAGACTCCGTGCACATCGGAGAGCTCTTGCGCTATACCTTAGTACACCGGCACCCGGCTGCTCAGGAGGTGATTTTACCAGACTCGAGCTACAATTTCGCTCCCTTCGAGCTGGTGCGGCAGGAGTATTACCCGACCAGCACGCGCGCGGGCATCAGCACAGACAGCACCGTCTATACCTTGCGCACCTTCGACACCACGCCAGTGCAGTCGCTGGAGCTGCCGGCCATTGTGCTGCGGGGCAAGGATACACTGCAAGTTGTGTCGCCGAAGCGGTCGGTCGTGTTGCGCCAACTGGTGCAGGACGTGTCCCCTACCCTTCAATTGCGCACCCAAACCAACCTGCTGCAAGTGGAAGAGCGCTTCGACTGGCCGATCCTGGTACTCTGGATTGTGACCATTGCGGCTTTTGTCGCGCTGGTGTGGCTGGTGTTCGGACAGACGATCAAGATCAAGTACCAGCTTTACCGATTGCGCAAAGACCACCTCTATTTCAACTCCAGGTATAACTCTCACGTGGACCGCTTCGTGAAAACGGGCGTTCCGACGAGTATGGAAAAAGCCGTGGCACTCTGGAAAAACTACCTGACCAAACTGGAGAGAAGCGCCATCAACTCCTTTACAACGAAAGAGATTGTGGAGTACTACAACGACGATGAACAAGTGAACGTGGCGCTCCGTCTGTGCGATAAGGCCATTTACGGCAACGTGACAGCAGAGTCTGACCAGGAAACAAACCAGGCCCTGAGCATGCTGCGCCGCTTTGCCCGAAGCCGCTACAAAACTCACCGAGAAATTACAGGAAATGCTCGAAATAAGCAATGACATGCTGGACTGGCTGAGCCTGGAGTGGTTTAGCCTGAGCACGATACGCTCCTTTGACTGGGTTTACCCGATGGTGCTCTACGCCCTGCCGGTAGTGCCGTTGCTGTTCATGCTGAAGGGTCTGGTCCGCCTTAAGTCGCGCAGTAAGCTGGACATGGCCATGTTCGAGGGAACCGTGCGCTGGCAGTGGTCGAGCCTGCTCCGCTTTGTGCCGGATGTGGTGTACATGCTGTTTGTGATGCTCGTGTTGCTGGCCCTGGCCCGCCCGCAGCGTATAAACGAACAGGTAGAGCAAACCTCCGAAGGGATAGACATTGTGCTGGTGATGGACGTGTCGGGCTCTATGGAATTGCAGGACATCAAGCCAAGCCGGCTTGAAGCAGCCAAAGACGTTGCCATTGATTTCATCAACGGACGTGTGGCTGATCGCATCGGGCTGGTGGTTTTTGCCGGCGACGCCTACTCCCTGGCTCCGCTCACCACCGATTACGAACTGCTTCGCGAAAGCATCCGCTCCATCGAGAACGGCATGATTCCCAATGACGGCACCGCCATTGGCAGCGCTTTGGCCGTGGCTATCAACCGTATGCGCGATTCCAGTGCCAAAACCAAGGTGGCCATTCTGATCAGCGACGGAGAGAACACAGCCGGCAGTCTGGACCCGAACATGGCAGCCCGCCTGGCCTATGCGCACCAGATCAAGGTATACACGATCGGGATCGGAAAGGACGGACTCGTGCCACACGACGTGGATGCCAACGGCAAAACCTTGTTAGTAGAAACGCAGTTAGACGAGAAAAGCCTGCGTGAGATATCGGAGACCGGGGAAGGGCAGTTTTTCAGAGCCGACTCACGCGATGCTTTGCAGGAGATTTTCCGGAACATCAACCAGTACGAGAAAACAGAGATAAACGAAAAACGCTTCCGCGACACCTACGACTATTACCAGGTATACCTGAAGTGGGCCTTGTTCCTGCTCGTGGTCTGGATGCTGCTGAAAAACACCTTCATGACCAACGTGCTGGAAGACTAGGAAGTTTGGGAGTTAGAGAAGTCGGAAGTTAGAAAGTTAGAAAATTGTTGAGATTCTCTATACCTCAAAACTGGCTCTACTTTACAGGTATAGCAATTGGCTTATAGCTATACCTGCTTTACAAATTGCGCGAACTAGAATTGAACACCATACATAAAACTATGTCTGATATTGCTGATAACATCCGTTTTTTTGACGAGAGGCTGCGTGGGACGCCCTGCCGCCTGGTAGCCGTTTCCAAAACCCACTCGCCTGAAAAGATCATGGAAGCCTACGACGCAGGCCATCGCCTATTCGGGGAGAACAAAGTGCAGGAACTGCTCGAGAAACGTGACCAACTACCGCACGACATTGCCTGGCACCTGATCGGGCATCTGCAGACAAACAAAGTGAAACAGATCGCCCAGTTCATCGACACCATCCAGTCGGTCGACAGCCTGAAGCTGCTGGTGGAGATTAACAAACGAGCCGAGCAGTTTAACCGCACCCTGCCCATCAACTGCCTGCTCCAATTCGACATAGCCGATGAGGAAACCAAGTTCGGCATCAACTACGACGAGGCGGTTGCACTGTTGCAGAGCGAGGAGTACCGCAACATGCACTTTATTCGTATCACGGGGGTAATGGGCATTGCCACCAACACCGATGATGAAGAGAAACTCCGGGGCGAGTTCCGAACGCTGCGAGCTTACTTCGAAAGGCTGAAAGAGACCTTCTTTGCTGCTAACGACGACTTTAAAGAAATTTCGATGGGCATGACTTCCGACTGGGAACTTGCTCTGGCAGAAGGCAGTACCTTCATAAGAGTAGGCAGCGGCATTTTCGGCGCGCGCCATTACAACAAATAATTATACCTTACACCATCATTCACGCTAAACCAACCAACACCATGCAAGAGCATACCAACGAGAACATGGAAGCCAATTACAGAAAATTCATCCAGCGCATTGTCGACACCGAGCGCGTTTGGGGCCTGACACACGACGATACCTGGGCTACTTCCAGCTCAGCCGAGTTCGAGGACGCGGAAGTGATTCTGTTCTGGTCCGACGCAGCCGGAGCAGAGGCTTGCGCAGAAGATGACTGGAAAGAATACAAATCGGAGTCCATTAGCTTGGTTGAGTTTCTGGAAAACTGGTGCGTAGGTATGTACGGCGACCAGCTGCTGCTAGGTCCGGACTGGGACGCCAGCCTGATTGGCCGTGAAATGGAGCCGCTGGTAGTGGCACTGGACGTTGTGCAGGAACTGAAGCACAAGAATAAAACCCTGGAGTTCACCCAATACGATAGCCAGGATGAGTTTGAAGAGCAGGTGATCGAAGCACTCGAAGGCGAGGACGAGTAAGTCGCAGCGAGGCAAAAGGCAGGTTATAAAGCTTAACCATTTCTTAACAGGTATAAGGTATAGTTATACCTGCTTATTGGCCTACTTTGCTGTAAAAATTTCGCATGCACAAATACCTGCTTTTTGCCTTGCTCTTATACCTGACATACTCCTGCACCATGCCCGCACAACAAGGCGCCATACCTGACAACACTGCCCAGCACCTTCCTGCCTTCGATCTGGAGGGCCACCGGGGCGCCCGCGGGCTGATGCCGGAGAACACCATCCCGGCCATGCTGCGGGCGCTGGACCTGGGCGTGACTACCCTGGAAATGGACACGCACATCACACGGGACAAACAGGTGGTGCTCTCCCATGACCCTTACATCAATCCTGAGCACGACCTCCTGCCAGACGGCTTTGAAATTCCGTCCAGTGACAAAAGCAGGTATGTGCTCTACCAGATGGACTATGCCACCATCCGTACATTCGATGCGGGTTCTAAATTCTACACTAAGTTTCCGCAGCAGGAGAAGCTCGCCACCTACAAGCCCCTCCTCTCCGACCTGATCGACTCGGTGCAGACCTACCTGCAGGAGAAACAGCTACCACAGGTATACTATAACATTGAAACCAAGTCTAAGCCCAGCGGCGACAACAAACTGCACCCCGCTCCGGAGGAGTTTGTAGACATGCTATTGGGTGTGATCGAGGAGAAAGGTATAGCGGAATGGGTGATCATCCAGTCGTTTGACGTGCGCACATTGCAGGTGCTTCACCGGAAGTACCCGCACATCAAAACATCGCTTTTGGTGGAGAATGTAAAAGGATTGAACAAGAACCTGGAGGCGATGGGCTTTATACCTGACATCTACAGCCCCTATTACCGGCTCGTCACGCCAAAACTGATACGGGATTGCCACGCGAAAGGGATGAAGGTAGTGCCTTGGACGATAAACGACCTGCCGGAAATGAAGCGGCAGAAAGAGATGGGTGTAGACGGATTGATTTCAGATTACCCAAACCTATACCCCGAATTATGAAATGGTGGATTTATGTCGGAAATTAGCGCCTGCATAACCAAAACATAACCTTCTCGTGACTCAAAAAGCCATACTCTTAATAGCCAGTGCCTTCGGAGCACTTAGTGTAATGATTGGAGCCTTCGGGGCGCACGCCCTGGCCCCCATGCTGCGTGCCACCAACCGCGTCGAGACCTTTGAAACGGCCGTGAAATACCAGATGTACCATACCCTGGCGCTGCTGGCGGTGGGGCTGCTGCTGTTCAAAATAGAACATCCGGCCCTGCAGGTGGCTGCCTGGGCTTTCCTGATCGGCATCATCATTTTTTCCGGCTCGCTCTATACCCTGATCCTGACCGGCGTGACCTGGATGGGTGTTATTACCCCGATCGGCGGAACGGCCATGATCGTAGGATGGGCAGCCTTGTTCTACGCCATTCTGAAAGCGCTTTAAGGTATAGGAACGCTCTAAAGCAAAAAGGCTCCAGGCAGATAACCGGGAGCCTTTCGTTTATAGGTATAGCAAACGTTACTGTGCTTTCGCAGATGAAGCTGACTTCTCTTTGATGTTGGTGACGATGTAAACATAGGTTGGCTCACCTGTGTTCGAGTGTACCGTGATGGCTTTTTTCTGCTGCCCCATACGGCCGGCGCTGTTATACTTGGCTTTTACAAAGCCAGTCTTGCCTGGCATTACCGCTTCTTTCGTCCAGTCAGGGGAAGTACAACCACATGTTACGTCCACGCGGTCGATGATGAGCGGCTGCGTACCTGTGTTAGTGAAGGTGAAGGTATGCTCCACCACATCGCCCTGCGCAATGTCACCAAAATTGTGCTCCGTTGCATTGAATGTAATGGCAGGACCTGATTTGGCCTGTGCCTGCGGTGCGGCTGTTTGCTTGGCAGGACCTTGCTGTGCTACGGCACCACCGGCTACCAGCGCCGCCATTGCAAAAGACAGGATTAATTTTTTCATACGTATAAAGGGTTTAGCTATTGCTGTTACGGTTTGTCTGTTGTTAAGTTCCAAGGTTTTGGTAAGACATCCAAATATATCAGTCAACCAATAGTTGCTTGCTAAAGTTCAGCAGGTATAGCTCATCAGACGAGCGGGTGAGTGCCGTATAGAGCCAGCGCGCAAATTCCTCGTTCACCATGTCATCCTTCAGAAATCCCTGGTCCACGAATACCGCCTTCCACTGACCACCCTGCGCCTTGTGGCAGGTGAGCGCGTAGGCAAACTTCACTTGCAGTGCATTCAGGTATGGGTTCTGCTTCATCTCCTTGGAGCGCTCCCGTTTGTTTTTAATGTCCGCGTAATCCTGCAGCACCGCGTCGTACAGCTTCTTGTTCTGCTCAGCAGGTAGGGCAGGCGCATCGGTATATAGCGTGTCGAGCATGATCTTCACTTCCAGCTCTTCTTCTTCCGGGTAGTCAACGAATCGCACGCGTACATCGGCAAAACGCATGTCGTACATGTCCTCGTACCGGATGATCTTGGTGATCTCCACAAAATCGCCGTTGGCCATGAAACCGATATTCGACTCCTTGGGCAGCCAGAAATAGTTGTTGCGCACGATCATCAGGTAGTCCCCCACGCCTATTTCGTCCTCCGAAAAGAAGATCTGGCGCCGGATGTGCTGGTTGTAGAGGTTGGCAGACTTGTTGGAGCGGCAGATCACGATAGAATTCTCTACCCCAAACTTATCGTAAGCATAACGCAGGCCGTCTTCGAGCTTATCGCCCGTCATGCGGTAGATGTCGCGCCAGCCTTTAGTGTGCAGCTTAATATCGGGCTTGTCGCCCTGCAGTTGGTTGCGCAGTTGGGTGGCGTTCATAAGTATACCCGATGCTTCCGCCTGGCGCATCACCTGACGCAGCTCGAGTTCGTGAACCTGGCAGCGAAAGTTGCTTCTCAGGTAATCGGCATTGAGCGCCGGGCTCAGGGTCTGGTTAACGGGCGGCAGCTGGGCCGTGTCGCCGATGAGCAGGAGTTTGTTGCTCTTGTTCTCGAACACATAGCCCATCAGGTCCTGCAGCAAGCCGTTCTGCCCAAAACCACTGTCATCCGAAATCATGGAGGACTCGTCCACGATGTAAAAGGTCTTGTCCGCCTTGTTGGGCATACGGGTGAAGGAAAGCCCTTCGGAATAGGGATTGGCCGTCTGCCGATAGATTTTTTTGTGAATGGTAAAAGCCTTGCGACCGCTGTAGGAGGCCATCACCTTGGCCGCGCGGCCTGTTGGTGCCAGCAGCACATACTTATACCCGAAGGTGCGCAAAATCTTCACCAGCGAGGTAACGACCGTGGTCTTGCCCGTACCGGCAAAGCCCTTGAGCAGAAAAACCGATTTTTCGGATACGGTATCCGCTATAAATTCGTCAAGCTTGGCAAAAAGCCGCGCCTGGTCCTGGGTAGGCTCAAACGGAAAACTTGTTCTAAGTGCCTCTACTGGACGCATATTTTAAGTTAGAAAGTTAAAAAGTTTAGGAGTTAGAAAGTTAGAGGTGTTTGAAAGTTTTGGGTGTAGAAAATTGAGCGTAATGAGAGAAGATCCGCAACCTGCTAAAATCATAGTTTGTAACATGACATCCGGGTCGGAAACCTCTACATTAACAAATTATACCTTTTTAACTTTCTACCTTTCTACCTTCCAAATCCTCGGGTGTAATGTTGGCCATGGAGGCGCTGGCTTTGGCGATCAGCAGCGGTTCCTGCTCTCCTTTCACCACGTATACCTCGGCCTCGCAGAAATTGAGCTTGCGGCCCTGCTTCAGCACGAACCCTTTGGCCAGCAGTTTGTCGCCCACGCCCGGGTGGAAGTAGGACACCTTAAGTTCGGCCGTGACCACATGGTGGCCCTTCGGCACCAGGCTCGCGGCAGCGAAACCCGCCACAATATCGGCCAGCGTGGCGATGACGCCACCGTGGGCAAAGCCCTTATGCTGTTTGTGCTTCTGCTCCAGCAGGAGCTCGCCCTCTACCCTGCCCTCTTCAATTTTAGTTACCTCAAAGCCCATGAGCTTCATAAACTCCTGGCGCTCCAGCTTCTCTTTTATATCAGCCCGAAAATCGGGGTTATAGCTCTGAATCATATTTCGTAAATTTACCACCTATACCTCGCTATCGCAAACATGAACACACTAAACCCCAATGCCGAGGCCTATGCCGGCAAAGTAAGGCTGCGCGTGTGCGGCATTTGTCTGCAGGACGACAAGCTTTTACTCGTTCGCCACCAACCCACGCTCAACAACGACGCTTTCTGGGCACCACCCGGCGGCGGACTGCAGTATGGTGAAACCGTTGAAGCGTGCCTGGTACGGGAAGTACTGGAAGAAACTGGTCTGCAGTCCAAAGTAAAGCGCTTCCTGTTTGTCAACGAGTTTCTGGAAGAGCCGCTACAAGCCGTGGAGTTGTTCTTTGAGCTGGAAGTGACGGGTGGTGAACTGGTGACAGGTATGGACCCGGAAGCAGGCGAGGGACAGCAACTCATCGAAGAAGTCGCTTTTCTGAGCTTGAACCAGATCCGGGAGATTCCGCTGGCAAACAAGCACAGCGTACTCCATTACCTTTTTTCGCTGGACGATCTGTTCGGATTGCCACATCGCTTCGTGCAGGCATGATCCTTTTACTATATTTTTAGTATACTTGCATAGCACAATATAGCATTACACGGAGCTCCTATACCTTGAATACCATCAACACGCACTTTCGGCTGGCATATCAACTGCACGATGAGGCTTTTCAGCTTTCGCAGGCTGGCAACTGCAACCTGTACATGGCCCTCAATTCCAAAGCCATGCGCCTGGCCGTGGTAGATGTGGAGCGTAACAAGTTTGTGGCGCTGGAAGACTACGAGCTGATCACAGTGTTCACGCCGCTGCAGATTGCCGAGCAATTGCGCCTGATCGCTGACCAGAGCCCGATCTTGCAGGAACAGCGCTGGCTGGACATCCGCATCAGCATCAGCAACCAGTTTTTCACGCTCGTGCCGGAAACGCTCTTCGACCCGGCGCACCAGGAGGACTACCTGCGCCTGCACAGCACCCTCGACCCGCAGCAGCACGTCATTCTTCATAACCGCACCTTCGGACTGGATGCTGTGAACATTTTCGCCATCGACGGTGTGCTTTACCGCATGGCTCAAAGCCTTTTCCCGGAGCGGAACGTCCGTTTCATGCACCAGACCAGCGCCCTGATCAGGAGCCTGCTGCTCCAATCGGATAGAAAGGCGGGTCGTACGATGCACGTTTATGTGGAGCGCAATTACGTAACGGTGCTCGTCGTAGACGAAAACGGGCTGCAGTTCTGCAACGTGTTCCATTACCTGAGCCCGGAGGACTTCATCTACTTTGTCATTTTTGTGATGCAGGAGCAGAAGATGAACCCCGAGCAGGAGACCATTACTGCCTGGGGCGACATCACCCCAGACTCCGGCCTCTTCAACATGCTCAAAAAGTACATCCGCCAGGTCAAGTTTGGCAAGCGCCCCGCCGATGTAGGCTACAGCTACAAATACGACGACCTGTTCGAACACCGATACTTCGAACTCTTCAGCTTACACTTTTGCGAATGAGTGAGTGAATGAGTGATTTAGTGATTATTAAAATCATTCATGATTATCTAATAAGGTAGCCCATGACGACATTCGTTAAGCAGGCACTTAATCACTACAACTCAGGTAGCGAAAAAAACATACTCGCTAACAAACAGTAATATACAATCAGCAATTCTCTCAACTCACTCATTCGCTCAATCACTCAATCACTAACTCCAACATGAAAAGAACCGCTATTTTCCCCGGATCGTTTGACCCATTTACCAATGGCCACCTGGACGTGGTGATGCGCGGTTCAAAAATGTTTGATGAGATCATCATCGCCATCGGCAATAACAGCAGCAAGCAGCGCTACATTCCGGTGGACAAAATGGTGGAGGTGATCAATGGGATATTTAAGGACCAGCCGCACATTCGCGCAGAGGCTTATAAGGGGCTGACGGCAGAATTTGCACGCGAAGTGGGGGCCACTTTTTTACTGCGCGGCCTGCGCAACACCACCGATTTTGAATACGAGAACACGATTGCGCAGGCAAACCGCCATATTAATCCCGAACTGGAGACAGTATTCCTGATCACTTCACCAGCTCTGGCGGCCATCAGCTCGACCATCATCCGCGAGATTCACCGCTTCGGTGGCAACGTAGATGATTTTATACCTTTCCGGATTTCAGAGATTGGAGATATTCCCGCACAATAAAGGCAATGGAGGTATAGGCTTTGGGTAACACTTCAAAGGCTTCTTCCGGCGTCATCCAGCGCACTTCTTCAATAAACTCCTCTGCTTGCGGCTTCATCAGGCTGTCGTCGGTACAAGCCATCAGGTACCAGCTGGTTTTCTTGAGAATCTTTTTGCCTTTGAAAGCATAGGAGTGCCAGGTTTTGGGCAGCTTGCTCAGCACTTCTACCTTGATGTTGCACTCCTCCTCTACCTCGCGTACGGCTCCATCCTGTACCTTTTCGCCTTTGTTCAGTTTTCCTTTTGGCAAATCCCAAACGCCAAGGCGGTAGATCATCAGAATTTTGTCGTCTTTCAGCACCAGTCCGCCGCCGGCCTTCACGATCTTGAATTGATCTTTGAGATGCTCTATCAGCTGCTTTTTCTTGTTGGCAACCAGCGTAAGGGAGTTGAGTTTCTTGAGCTTTTTCACCTCCATCAGGCGCACGATGCGGTCGATCAACAGCGGATCGGCCCGTTTGATGAGCACATCGCCTACCAGACTCTTGGACGTGAAGTGGTTTTCGGCATCGAGCACCAGGTCGTAGTGATGACGGTATACCTTCTCGTTTGACTTTTTGATGATAAGCGGAATATCGTTAATGAAAACGTTCATAGGGAAAGGTGCTCGTGTATCAGGCTTGAAATTTACACAAATCAATCAATATTTCGCTGCAAAGAAAATACAGGTCGGTAAAAAGGGGAAATATTTCTTAAATTCGGCCATGGATAATCAGACCACAGCACATCAGGTTGCCTCTTTTCTGTTGGAGACAGAGGCCGTGAAATTGAGACCGGAACAGCCCTTTAAGTGGAGTTCCGGCTGGAATTCGCCCATTTACTGCGACAACCGCGTTACCCTGTCCTTTCCGCACATTCGCAGCTACATCAAGCAGCAATTGGCCGAAATGATCAAACAGAACTTTCCGGAGGCCGAAGCCATCGCCGGCGTTGCCACGGCAGGTATAGCGCAGGGTGCTCTGGTGGCCGATCTGCTCGAAATGCCCTTCCTCTATGTACGTCCCCAGCCGAAAAGTCATGGCATGGCTAACCAGATCGAAGGCAAGCTGATCCCGGGCCAGAAAGTGGTGATGGTAGAGGACCTGATCTCGACAGGCGGCAGCTCGCTGAAAGCGGCAGAGGCCGTGCGCTCCGCAGGCGGTAACGTGGTCGGGATGGCCGCTATTTTCACCTATGGCTTTGCAGTGGCACAGAAGAATTTTGAAGAAGCAGGTATAGCCCTGCACTGCCTGAGCGATTACCAGGCGCTGACCGAAGCCGCCATGCAGAATGGTTACATACCGGAGTCGGCTCTGCCAACCTTGGCAAAATGGCGCCAATCGCCGGAAACCTGGAAGGTATAGATTTTTGAGACAAAGGACTTTTGGACAAAGGACAATATCCTTTTTAAAGGTATAGCATGAAAATTGGCCTCCTCTCTGATACGCACGACTATGTTGATGATCAAATCCTCCGGCACCTGGCTGGACGGGACGAGATCTGGCATGCCGGTGATTTCGGCACAGCCAAAGTAGCAGAGCGGCTCAGCGAGGTGGCCCCCCTCCGGGGCGTGTACGGCAACATCGACGGGCAGGACATCCGGGTTCTATACCCCAAAGTGTTACGCTTTGAAGCCAACGGGCTGGACGTGCTGATGACACACATCGGCGGCTACCCGGGCAAGTATCACCCCGACATCCGGCAGGAAATCAAAACCAACCCACCGGGGCTCTTTATAACAGGGCATTCGCACATTCTGAAAGTAATGCCGGATAAAAGCCTTAACAACCTGCTCCATTTGAACCCGGGTGCGGCTGGCCGGCACGGCTTCCACCAGGTGCGCACCATGATGCGCTTCTCGATTGAGGATGGCCAGGTGCGTGACCTGCAAGTGATTGAGCTAGGCAAAAGGGCATAAAAAAAGCGTGCCTGCTGGTGCAAGCACACTTTGAAGTCTTTTCAAAACCCGCCAACCGAAGCTTTCACAGCGTTGGCAGGCAGATGGTTTTACTTTGCCGTATAAGACTACTCAGCAGAAGCTTCTTCTTCCTTCTTGTTCTTTGGCGCTTCACCGAACTGAGCACGCAGCTCGTCCATGTCCACGTTCTTGATAACTGGTGTCAACAACAATTGCTTAATTCTGGCAACCTTGTTGTTTGCTCTTGCCTTATTCTTACGGTCTTTTCTTTTAAGTCTAGTAACTCCCATCGTTGCAAAATTTAAATTTGAAGGGCAAAAGTAAGTTATTATTTTTACAAAGTAAAGTATTTACCGCATCAAATTCTATATGACGATAACAGACCTCCGATCCGACACCGTGACCAAGCCCACCCCGGCCATGCTGCAGGCTATGTTTGCCGCCCAGGTAGGCGACGACGTGTACGAAGAAGACCCGACCATAAACGCGCTGGAGCAGAAAGCTGCCACCCTCTTCGGGCTGGAAGCCGGCCTTTTCTGCCCATCAGGCACCATGACCAACCAGATCGCCATCAAGGCCCACACCGAACCCATGACGGAGGTGATCTGCGACATCACGGCGCACATTTACCAGTATGAAGGCGGTGGTATCATGTTCAACTCCGGGGCGTCGGTGGCACTGGTGCAAGGCGAGCGAGGCAAAATGACGCCTGCGCAGGTAGAGGCACACATCCGTCCGGACAATATCCACTACCCTCCTACCCGATTGGTTGCCCTGGAGAACACCTGCAACAAAGGAGGTGGCTCCTACTATACCTTGCCCGAGATCGCGGCCATTTCGGAGGTATGCAAGCGCCACGACATCGCCCTGCACCTGGACGGAGCCCGCGTGTTCAATGCGCTGGTTGCTTCAGGTGAGAACCCACAGGAGTACGGAAAATACTTCGACAGCATTTCCATCTGCCTCTCCAAAGGACTCGGCGCGCCCGTAGGCTCGCTGCTGCTTGGCAAGAAAGACTTCATTAAAAAATCACGCCGTATCCGGAAGGTTTTGGGTGGCGGCATCCGGCAAGGTGGTTATCTGGCCGCAGCCGGCATCTATGCGCTCGATCATCATGTGGAGCGCCTGGCCGAAGATCACGCAAAAGCCAAGCAGCTGGAGGCCGTTTTGAACGAGGCGGATTATGTAGACTTTGTGCTTCCCGTACAAACCAACATCGTCATCTTCAAGCTCAACGACAGGTATAAGGATGCTGATTTTGTGGCCGCTTTGGGTGAGCAAGGTATACGGGCCTCCAGCTTCGGTCCGCAAATGGTGCGCTTTGTGACGCACCTGGATGTGAGCGAGGAGATGCTGCAGCATGTGCTCCAGGTACTGCACTCACTCAACAAGCGACAAGTAGAAGCCTAATTACCAAACCCTGCGCTGTGGCGTAATCCCCACAGCGCAGGGCATTCTCCTATACCTACACCAACTCCCTAAAACTATGGCGCTTCAATCCCCCGATTCCGACATCATAGCCACGCTGGCAAAAGACCCGATTATGGCTGTTATCATAGACAGGGGCCAGCCATTGACCTCTTCCTGGTCAGAGGATTTGTACTTTGAATTGCTGAGCTCCATCGTGTCGCAGCAGCTTTCTGTAAAGGCTGCAGCCACTATTTTCAAACGCTTCACGGAGCTATACCCGGATACTTACCCTCACCCGCACCTGGTGTTGGAATCAGCTGATGAAAAGCTGCGCAGTGCTGGGCTTTCCTTTCAGAAGATTGGGTATGTGCGCAACGTAGCGGCTTTTGCGCAAGGCGGTAATCTGGAACATGCCGTTATAGATGCGATGGAAGACGAAGCCCTGATTCAGCACCTGTCGCAGATCAAAGGAGTCGGCCGTTGGACGGTGGAAATGCTGCTGATGTTTGCTTTGGAAAGACCGGATGTGATGCCAGTGGATGACTTAGGTATACAGAATGCCATGAAGCGCCACTACGGTCTGGAGGAAAGCGGCAAAGCGTTGAAGGCACGTATGCTCGAAATTGCGGAAAACTGGCGCCCCTACCGTACCATCGCCAGCAAATACCTGTGGCAGTCGCTGAACAACACGCCCAAATAAACGCTATACCTATCGCACCTTCGCGCGCTTCACCAGGTAACTGTACAGCACCTTGTCAAATGGCTCGCTGATGTCCACGGGCACGAAGTCGATTTTGTACTGGCCGCACTTAAGCTCGAGTTCGCGCTTGTAGTTGGCCACGGCGCTGCGATAATGTTCTTTCACCTGCGAGGGTTGCAGTTTCAGCTCCTGCCCTGTCTCCACATCCACGAACACATAAGGCCGCTCGGTAAAATCAAAATCCTCTTCGGTGCGACGGTCCATCACGTGAAAAATCAGCACCTCGTGTTTCTGGTGTTTGAGATGTTGGAGGGCGGCAAAAATGGCGTCGCTGTTTTCGTGCTGCCCCAGCATGTCACTTAAAATAACCACGAGCGAGCGCTTCGGAATCTGCTGGGCAATCTGGTGAATGACGGAAGCCACATCGGTTTGTGCACGGGTTGGCGCTTCTTCCAGCTGCTTCTGCAAGAGCAATAGCAAGGTATGAAGGTGAGAGGCCGTGGATCTGACAGGCGTTTGCTGGCGTATGGAGTCGGCAAAGGTCACCAGGCCCACGGCGTCGCGTTGCTTGCGGAGCAAGGTAGCCAGCGCAGCCGCGCATAGCACGCTAAAGGTGAGCTTCCCCCGGTTCTCCACCGGATAGTACATGGAAGGGGAAACGTCGAGCAGGATGTGGCAGCGCAGGTTCGTCTCTTCCTCAAAGCGCTTGATGAACAGCTTGTCGGTGCGGGCGTATACCTTCCAGTCGATGTGGCGGGTACTCTCACCGCTGTTATAGAGGCGGTGCTCCGAAAACTCCACTGAAAAGCCATGATAAGGGGATTGGTGCAGCCCCGTAATAAAACCCTCTACCAGCTGCTTGGCCAGAAATTCCATGTTTTCAAATTTCTGAACATCGGCTAGGGTGAGTGGCTTTTTCATACAGGTATAGGGCTTATTTCTTTCCGGTCGGCTTTATCTCAGAAACGAGGGTGGCCATTTCGGGTTGCCCATCATCCGGAACTTCGTGCAGCTGCACGGATGCCACTCCTTCCCGGATCAGCTCAATCTGCGCTGCTGCAGCCCTTGACAAGTCGATGATGCGGTGACGGCTGGGCGCCATACGGTCGTTGATGCGCACTACCACGGTTTTACCGTTCCGCACATTGGTTACCTCCACAAAAGTATTGAACGGCAGTGTGGCATGGGCGGCTGTCAGCAGCGTTTTGTCGTAGCGCTCGCCATTGGCTGTGCGGTGTCCCTGCATGCGGTCAGCGTAGTAAGATGCCTTACCGTCAGCTTTATACAGCGCCGTGCTGGTGTTGAAAGAAAAGAGAAATACTAGTATAAGTGAAAGCAAATTCATACTATACTATATTTGGTCCGGTGGCAAATATAGAATTAATTCTCTATAGCGCTGTTAAAGAGCTAAATTTTAAATTCAAAAATTTTTATATATCAGAACAATATGTTAGCTTTAGGTTCAGAAAGTTGAATTTAACGTCTATAACACGGTGGAAGAGAACAACGACAAAGCAGAAATTTATTCCCAAAGAGTAAGAGCAGGGAAGAGAACGTATTTCTTTGATGTGAAATCAACTCGCTCAAATGACTTCTATGTGACCATCACAGAGAGCAAACGCAAGTTCAAGGATGATGAATTCTCTTACGAGAAGCACAAGATCTTCCTTTACAAAGAGGACTTCGTGAAGTTCATGGAAGCCTTGCAGGGCACAATCGATCACGTTAAATCCGAACTTTTGACAGAAGAGGCTCTTGCCGCCCTCGAAAACCCAACCGAAACGGAGGCAGCTCCGGTGGCTGTGGCTGCTACCGAGGTGTCTTTTGATGAAGAACTGAAGTGGGAGTAGTTTCCCCGTTTTTAGTTTAGCGACCGAGAGCCCGTGTTTACCACACGGGCTTTTTTTATACCCGTGCCCCCTACTCTATACTTGCCGAAAATTCGTACCTTTGCACCCTGATATAAAACAAGATAAAGATAAATGGGACTAAGATGCGGAATCGTAGGACTGCCAAACGTGGGCAAGTCCACTTTGTTCAACGCTATTTCGAATGCCAAGGCAGAGTCTGCCAACTACCCTTTCTGTACCATCGAACCTAACGTAGGCGTGATCACGGTGCCTGACGAGCGCCTGCAGATCCTGGAGGAACTGGTAAATCCGCAGCGCGTATTGCCTACCGTGATCGAGTTTGTGGACATTGCCGGTCTGGTGAAAGGAGCCAGCAAAGGCGAAGGGCTGGGCAACAAGTTCCTGGCCAACATCCGCGAAGTGGACGCCATCATCCACGTGGTGCGTTGCTTCGAAGACCCGAACATCGTGCACGTAGCCGGCAAAGTAGACCCGATCTCTGACAAAGAAATCATCGACACCGAGCTGCAACTCAAGGACCTGGAGTCAATTGAAAAGATGCTGCAGAAAGTGCAGCGTTCTGCCAAAGCCGGTGATGCCAAAGCCAAGAAAGAGCTGGCGATTCTGGAAAAATACAAGAACCACCTGGAGCAGGGCCTGAACGCACGCAGCCTTGAGGCGTCTGAAGAAGATAAGGAAACAGTTAGCGAACTCAACCTGCTCACTGACAAGCCAGTGATCTATGCGGCCAACGTAGACGAGAACTCAATGCTGGAAGGCAACGAATTCTCCAAGGCGCTAGAAGAGCATGTGAAGAACGAGAACGCACAAGTGGTACTCATCTCTGCTTCCATCGAAGCACAGATCGCTGAACTGACGGATCCAGAAGAAAAGGAAATGTTCCTGGCAGAGTACGGCCTAAAAGAATCTGGCCTGAACAAACTGATCCGCGCCTCTTACGACCTGCTCAACCTGATCACCTACTTCACGGCTGGTGTAAAAGAAGTACGCGCCTGGACGATCGGCAAAGGCTGGAAAGCCCCTCAGGCAGCGGGCGTTATCCACTCTGACTTCGAGAAAGGCTTTATCCGTGCCGAGGTGATCAAACTGAAGGATTACCAGGAATACAAGACCGAGGCCAAGATTAAAGAAGCCGGTAAAATGGCCGTAGAAGGCAAGGACTATGTGGTACAGGACGGCGACATTATGCACTTCCGTTTCAACGTATAGTGCTTATACCTGATTAGCATAAAAAGACAAAAGGCGGGAATGATCCCGCCTTTTTTGTTCACGATGGAGCTAAACCTAAACTCTTGAAAATCTGATAGTCACTGAAGCCAGCCGTGTAAGTCGGGCTTATAGTAAGCCGGCCTCAGTTCGTATCAGTCTATTGTCATAATCAAAGGTATAGCGTCTTTTCAGTTTCCGAAATACCTAAAACTGGGTATTTATGATGGCGCCTTACTTGTTGTTGAACAGGATTTCTTCATACCCGATCAGCAGGTCAGCGCGGGAGCCGGGCGGTCTGTAATATATGAGAATATCGTAGGTGTTGCCGGTGGCAAAATGGCTGCCCTCAAAATAGCTGGCATCGGGTGCCTGCCCTTTGGCAGGCCTTAGCGCATAGTAGTAGTTATAATAGCCCTGCTTCAGAAGTAGCCTGCCTTTGTAGGCCTGCTGCTCGTGGTCATAGCGCATGCGGGTTTCATCGTTCAGTTGCCACTCGGTCATGCCACCCTGTAGGTATACCTCTCCCTGCTCCTCTCCTGTTTTCAATTCAAAATCAACCCAGGTATAGTCGGCGTTCACAACCGAGTTTCCATACTCCCTGTTGCCATACAGCATCTTGCCGTCCGCATCCGGGTCCTGGCTGTAGGCTAATCCGGCTCGGCTACGCTCGGGCTGCAGCTTAATGTGCACGGGCGATGCTTCCAGGTTGATCTGTTCTATACCTAATCCCTTGAAACGGATGCTGCGCGAATCAAAAGAACGGAACTCACTCAAGCCCAGGAAATGATCTTTCGCCTCAAAGAACACATATTCCAGGCGGCGCTGGTCGTCACGCACAAAGGCTGGCCGCGGGTATACCTTGGCATTGTCCCAGCGGTGGTTCTGGCGCATCACCGCTTTCACATCCTGTGACGGATTTACCAGTGCGTAGTCTTTGTAAAACACATTGAATTCAACAGGCTGGCGGGCGGCTCTGCCCTCAGGACCAGTTGGCGCGCCCAGTTTGGCTGTCACAGCCACCAAGTTTTGGTACACGAGTATGCGTCTGGTCAGCAGCAAATTGCCGCCTTCTTCGCTTACCTGCAGCACATAGTTTCCGCTCAGTTTCACGCGCGGCACCCGAAAACGATAGTGCACATAGGGTACCCGGGTGTTGATGGAATTCTGCACATCCGTAATAAAGAACTCATTGAAGTCGTTGAGGAACTGTGCATCATTGAGGCCGGAGGGGGTCCAGTCGGCATTGCAATGCACTAGCTTGGCCACCAGGCGTTGCGGTCCGGCATTCAAACGGTCAAATTCAAGCAGAATCGGCTGCTCCTGGCCTAAGGAAACAACAGCTGGTTCCAGTACAGCCTCCGGCCCACCGGTGCCCCGGTAACACTGCACCGAGCGTATGCTGGCGTCGTACACAAAATCCTCGTAGCGGATGGGCTGCTGTGCGGTGCTGCCCGTAGTGGCATAGCCTTGCTGCTCAAGCGGAACACAGGCCGCCAGTCCCAGGCAAATGGAAGCGAGCGCCAGGACATTACTTAGCTTACTTAAGCGCATCATTCAGTTTTATCAGTTGAAAGTGGGGCCAAATATAGCCCACTCAATGCATAGCCGAAGATAGGAATTTTTGAACAAAGCTACAGGAACAACGTAATGCACCATTGTATTTTTCCTGCAATACACTGCAGATCAGATGCTTAGCACGTATACAAATTATCGCGAAACGAATAGCCCTTCTATATGAAAAAAGTTCTACTGGCCGGCGCTACAGGGCACCTGGGGAGACATATTTTCCGGGAGCTAAAACTACAGAGGTATGAGGTGCGTGTATTGGCACGCCATCTGAAAAAGGCACAAGCCCTATTTCCGGATCCGGAGGAACTCATACTTGCCGACGCGACCAGGCCACATGAACTAGAGGGGTGCTGCACGGACATAGATGTGGTGATATCGGCCATGGGCAAAAATCTAAGCCTGCGCCACCAGAATGCAGGTTCTTTTCATGAAATAGATTACGAGGCAAATCTTCATCTGCTGAAAGAGGCCGAGCAAGCTGGCGTGAAGCAGTTCATTTACGTGTCGGCCTTTGGTGCCGGTCGGTTTCCGCAGCTGGCTTACTTCCAGGCACATGCCGACTTTGAAAATGCACTGCGACACAGTTCGCTCACTTATACTATTCTAAAACCGGTTGCCTTGTTTTCGATGTTAGAGGGAATGGCAATCATGGCACGCAGAGGCCACATCGGGCAGCTAGGCCAGGGCGACAGCCTGATCAACCCAATCTATGATGGTGATGTGGCCAGCATTGCCGTATCCAGCATCGGCAACGCTAGTCAGACAATTGAGTTGGGCGGTCCCGCCACCTATACCCGTCGGGAACTGGCGCAGCTAGTTTGTGAGGCGGCAAGCTATAACGGGCGCGTCACTGAGATCCCCTTCGATTATGTCGAAACGCTGCTGCCATTTGTGCGGTTGCTCAGCAGAACCCTGTACGATAAGCTTGCCGTGATGGCAGCTGTTAGTAAGGTAGACTGTATTGCACCGGCAGTTGGCCAGTTCAGTTTAGAGGCCTATTTTGAATTGGAACCCCAGTTGAGCGCCTAGTGTGGTGAAAGGACAAAAATTTTCTGGTTAAAAATGAACCAGTTAGCCCAAAACAGGGCTTTTAGCCAACAAAAAGTATGAACGACAGTTTGCAATATAAAAGCTAGCCCCTATATTTGCATCACAATACGACAGAATGGTCCGTTCGTCTAGGGGTTAGGACTCCAGATTTTCATTCTGGCAACAGGGGTTCGATTCCCCTACGGACTACTAAAAAACCTCTCAGCTAAAACTGAGAGGTTTTTTATTCCATTTGATCATTCCTCAGGTGTTACAGAAGTGTCAGCTACAGGGATTCCACCCCGGTCAAAATTCAAGCACACTTTTTGCATCTCTTCAAAAAGATAAGAAGTTGCTATTCCCGGCAACTGCATGACCAATTTACTTTAGAACCTGAAGCCCAGCGAAACATAAGGCAGCACATCCTCCTCCGAGAAGCCGACCACTGCCTGCAACAGCACGAGTTTAGCAGGTATGAGGTATAGCCCGCCTCCGTAGCCAGTGTGCCATGTGTTCGATTTTTCATTATCTGCCCACACCCGGCCCACGTCATTGAAACCTACGACTCCTACAGAACCGGGAAACAGGTAGGAAGTAAAGTCGAATAGCTTTAGGCGCAGCTCCAGGTTGTTGTAGAGCAGGTGTTCGCCGGCAAAACGAAAATTACGGAATCCCCGCAGGTTATGATGCCCGCCCAGGTATAGCAGCTGGTAGAAATAAGGGTCTCCCACCGTTACGCCGCCTCCTATGCGGTTTGCCAGCGCCACATTGCTGTTGCCCTTCGGGTTGAGATAGAAACTGAACTCTGAACGCAGCTGTCCGAACCTGTTGCCCTTATCCAGTTGCTCTACCCCCAGGAGTGATGTATGCCAGTATACGCCCTTGGTTGGCATGAAAGCATCGTTGCGTGTATCCAGTTCAAGACCGGCGACAAGCCCTGCTGACATCCTTCTTGTGAAGACATCCTCTTGTAGGCTTTGCTCTTCGTAGGCAATCAGAAAGCGACCCGCATTATCACGGGCACTGCTGTTATAGTACTGCGCCATAAGTCCGATGCTTCCCTTCAGTTGCTTGCTCAGGTTGCGGTGCAGCCTAACCTGGGAGGTGATGAAGTCATAGCGGCTACGATAGAAGCGGATGGGCTTATCCCCCATTTCGATAAACTCCGTTTCATTGCCAATGCCAAAAAAGTTGCTGGTGTTATTAGGCGCTCTACCGTCTACCTCTACACTCAGGTCGTTTTTGCCTAGTGCCTCGGTAAAGTAACCAGAGTAGGTGAAAAAAGTCGCATTTGTCGTTAAGGCATGCCCCAGCATGAACTTGTGCGTCGCGGCAAAGGGCTTTTTCCGGAAGCCATGTTTAGTATACTGGAAGCCAGCTCCAAGCAGTACGCCATCATCCAGGTTATAGCCAACGGAGAGCAACGGCCGGATCACGTTATACTCAAATGCCTTGGGATCATACGCATTTATAGTGGTGTCTTCAGCAAGATGGAACTTCGCTGTCGATGCCTTCGGGAATTGATTATCTTTATCAGAACGGTCGTAGATGTGAAGCCTGCTTCGGTTCTGAAAACCATCCGCTACCACAAACCGGTCAGCCTCGTTCCCTCCTATCATCCTTACCTTGATCGGAGATTTCACTGCGCCTGATACCGAAAACACATCTTCCCCGCCTCTGCCGTATAGCCGCACCTCATTCGTGATTCCTGGGTCGAAGGTGCGTTCGTAGAGTTGCCTGCCCCTGCTGTCATCTTTCTTCATCTTGAAAACGGTGACCGTAATGCTTCCGTTCTCCTGGTAGCTGACTTCAAACAACTCCCGCTTGTCAGAGCCCGGCACGTCTACCTCCTTGGAGAGGAAACGGTAGTAATGCAGGCTTTCTTCTTGCAGCTTGTTTCGGCGGGCGATCATTTTCCGCGCCAGTTCTTCGCCAGAGAGGGACTGTATATTGGCAGGCATCCGGCGTACGGCCTCCCGTATCAGCTCATCCGTTAGCGTTTGCTGCACGTTGGCGATTTCGGCACGCCAGTCGCCTTCACTCAGCCCGGCGAGAAACATGCGGTCGAAGTAGCGGGCGTTAAAGTTAAAGCCGTTGATGTCTCGGATCTTCTCGTCGAAACCCTGAAACTTGGGCATGATCCATTTGCGTGACCCTATCTTGGGAATCACCCCTTCATTCGTGAAAAAGACCTGATCCCGGTCGCGGGGAAAAGGCAGGTAATAATCTCCTATCGAGTCCTCCAGCTCTACCCACCGCCACTGGTCCTCATGCCGGTCCCAGTCGCCAATGACGATGTCCAACAGACGAGCGCGCAACAACAGCTGCTGGTCCACACGGTCATCGTGGTCCTCCTTCAGTTTCTCCAGCACCTTCTCCGTGTTATCAGTGTCCTCAGCTTCTATTGGTTCCCGCTCCTCAAACAGGTATACCTGGTTCGCAAAATCGTTCCTGTACTCGCCTAACTCCGGGCTATCCGGCATGTATACAATTTCCGGTTTGGCATGCGGAATTCCCAGTGCCTCGGCCAGGGGCGGCACTACCAAAGCGCCAAAGGGATGCGAAGCCGATATCTGATCCTGCACTATGGCCCTGGCCACTGTCTCTCGCAGGTTTTCAGGCAGCGCCAGGCCCGGGTCTTTTTGTACAGTCCGAAGCACCCACTGCTGTCCCGTGGAATCCTCTAAGCGAAGTGACTTGGTCTGCATCCCTCCTCCTTTTTTCAGGATCTTCATACCTCCTTTTTCCTGATCCAGGTGAAACACCCGCAGTTTCACTGGTGTTGCCCATAGGTTCCGGTAATTGTTCCCGAGCCAGAAGGTATGCGACTTGCTCACCTGGTTATATTCCGGCGCTATGGCAACAGTCACGCTATCAGATCCTGCTAGTTCCTGTGCATGGCTTATACCATTTGCAAATAAAGAGAGCGAGAGAATTATAGTGATTACTTTAAAGACGCATATTTGCATAATTGCTTGTGTTTTTGCGTGCTGATTTTTGTCAGGTTTGGACTATTATGTCTAGTTAAGCTTAATTTCTTTGTACCGGATTGAACTGCAGAGTGCAGCCATTACCGATCAAGAAGCCAAGCAGACCATCCTATTTCCCGTTCAACAACTCATGTGGCCTATAGTTTTTGAGGAAGCCTCAGGTCGCTAACAGCATACGATAATTTCTGTGCTAAGTGCGCCTGTATGCATAATTTTAGAGAGGTGTATACCTAGGGGATTGCATGATTTGGTGCACTCTTGATCAGCCTGACCAGTAATAAGGTTTACTACAGGCTCTGCCGTTGTCATCGTCAACCTGTCGTTATTAGCAGGCAGGTTCGGGTATGAGAACCGCAGCCCAAATGCCACAGCCAGATGGGGTATCATCGGCTTTACAAAAACATGTTCGATAGAGCTCGGCAAATACAGCATCCGGGCGAATGCTGTACTTCCTGGGGCAGTCGCAGAGACACGGATAGAAAGGGGGATTAGAGGGAAGAGCGGATGTGAATGGCACCACTTAGGAACAGGAAAAGGAAAGCGCCAAGATGATTCCCGGGCAGATGCTGCCAATTGAGGAAAATGCGCGGGCTGCAGGCTAAGCTATTAATTTTGATCCGGCACCACAAGAAGCTTAAACCTCGTCTTTGGACTTCTCACCACTTTCCTCAGCATTCTCTGAAGCACCGCGTTTGGCATTCTTGGCAGCAGCTTTTAGCATTTCCTGATGTTCTTTTCTTTCCTTGAACTCCTTCTGGCGCTGCTTCTTTTGTTGGTCTCTCGATCTGGTACTCATGGCTTGATATAGTTTGGCAATAGCTGTTTTGTGGACCTTGCTCTTTCCTGATTTTCGGGAAGTCTTACCGACGCGTTTCAGCAAAGTTAAATTATTCTGCATTGGAGGTATTCGAATGAAAGGAGGTTAATAATCTCCCCCTAAAAATGCACTTATTGAAATACTTCTTAGTTTTGTAGTTCAACCTGATCCATACCTGCGGATCTCTCCTGTTATTATTAATAATACGATACATGCTATCGAAAAAGACAAAATATGCGTTTCATGCCCTCTCCTACCTGGCCGAAAACCAGGAGAAGGGCGCTGTGCTTATCCAGGAAATCGCATTCAGTAAGAACATCTCGCACAAATTTCTCGAAAACATTCTGCTCGAATTGAAAAAAGCAGGTATACTGGGCAGTAAAAAAGGCAAAGGCGGCGGCTATTACCTTATCAAAAAACCAGAAGAGATCACTCTGGCTAAAATCATCCGCCTGCTCAACGGTCCCATCGCCTGGCTACCCTGCGTGAGCCTGAATTATTATGAGAAGTGCTCCGACTGTCCTGACGAAGCCACTTGCAACATGCACCTCATCATGTGCCAGGTAAGGGACCAAACGCTAGCTGTTGTCGAGAACAAAACCCTTGCTGATCTGACTGCTAAAAACACTGACAAACAGACCTTTAAATATTAGACATAGATAATTTTAAATTTTTTTTGGTCTATTACCCTATTTAGTTTGTAGGTTTTATGTAGTTTTGGATTTCAAAGCAGCCCTATGCTACTAGATCAATACCTACGAAAAGCCTTCAACAGAAAGCAAGGCCCTAACAAGGACAGCAAATTCAAGAGCATCGCCAAGGCATTTTCCTGGCGCTTTCTGGGTACGCTGGACACCATCGTCATCTCCTACTTCATCACCGGCAAGCTCAAGATGGCTTTCTCGATCGGTACCATTGAAGTCTTCAGCAAAATCCTGCTCTACTACGTGCACGAACGAATCTGGGAAAGATTCACCGTTAAAAAACACGCCCATGAACTTGAAAAATCAAATCCCGTCGCTGCTTGAGGAACTGGCAGACCTGTCGCTCTCCGAAGCGCTTGCTCTTGTGGCCAGCAGATTCCCTGACAGCGTAGCCTTCTCGACCGCCCTTGGACAGGAAGACCAGGTCATCACCCACGCTATTTTCTCAGCTAAGCTTCCCGTCCGGATTTTCTCCCTCGACACCGGCCGACTATTCCAGGAAACCTACACCCTTTGGAGCGAAACGGAGCGACTCTACCAAAGCAAAATAGAGCCCTTCTTTCCACAGGCCAGCGACGTAGAGGCTTACGTCTCACGCGATGGCATCAACGGTTTCTATGATTCTGTGGAAAGCCGCAAGGCCTGCTGCCATGTGCGGAAGGTGCTGCCACTGACCAGAGCGCTGCAGGGATTAAGCGTATGGGTGACCGGGCTGCGTTCCGGGCAAAGCGCCAACCGAAGCAGCTTCAACCTGCTGGAATGGGACGAGAATTTCCAGATCATCAAATTCAACCCGATCATCAACTGGTCCTTCGACGAAATGCTCGCTTACCTGCAGGAGCATCAGGTACCTTATAACAAGCTGCACGACCAGGGTTTTGTCAGCATTGGCTGCGCCCCCTGCACCCGGGCTATTGAGCCAGGCGAGGAACCGCGTGCCGGCAGGTGGTGGTGGGAACAAACCCAGAAAGAGTGCGGGCTTCATGCAAATTACTTCAACCAAAAAAATTAATATGGCTACTCACAACACGGCATTCCCCAGAGAACTGGAAGACGAGGCTATCTACATCCTGCGGGAAGTGGCCGCCCAGTTTGAGAAACCGGTCCTCCTGTTCTCAGGCGGCAAAGACTCCATCACGCTGGTCAGGCTGGCCCAAAAGGCCTTCTACCCGGCACGAATTCCTTTCCCCCTGCTCCACGTCGACACAGGGCACAATTTTGAAGAAACCATCCGCTTCCGGGACGAACTGGTAGAAGAGCTCGGCCTGGAGCTGATCGTGCGCTATGTGCAGGACAGCATCGACCAGCAGAAGGTAACAGAAGAGACCGGAAAATACGCCAGCCGCAACGTGCTGCAAACCGTCACGCTGCTGGACGCCATCGAAGAGTTCGGCTTTGACGCCTGCATTGGCGGAGCCCGGCGCGACGAAGAGAAAGCCCGTGCCAAGGAGCGCATCTTCTCGGTGAGAAACGACTTTGGCCAGTGGGACGCCAAGAAGCAGCGACCGGAGCTCTTTGATATGCTGAACGGCAAAATCAACATGGGCGAGAACGTGCGCGTCTTCCCAATCAGCAACTGGACGGAGCTGGACGTGTGGAACTACATCCGGGAAGAGGAGCTGGCTATACCTTCCATCTACTACTCGCACGAGCGCGAGACCTTTGAGCGAGATGGTCAGATTCTTCCCTACTCCAGCTTCATGACGGTTTCGGAGGACGAACCGGTAAGCACCCGCATGGTCCGCTTCCGGACCGTGGGCGATATGACATGCACGGCTGCCGTAGAGTCAACGGCCGTTGCCATTGAGGACATCATTGCCGAAATACTGAGCGCCACGGTATCAGAAAGAGGTGCCCGCATCGACGACAAACGATCTGAGGCAGCCATGGAAAAAAGAAAGCAAGCAGGATATTTTTAAGGTATGGACGTTCTGAAAATAGCAACCGCAGGCAGCGTGGACGATGGGAAAAGCACCCTGATCGGCCGGCTCCTGTTCGAAACCAATTCAATCACCACTGATAAGCTGGAAGCCATTATGGCGAGCAGCAAAAAGAAGGGCCTCGACTATGTGGACCTCTCGCTGCTGACCGACGGCCTGATCGCGGAGCGCGAGCAGGGCATCACGATCGACGTGGCGCACATCTACTGCTCCACTCCCACCCGTAAGTTCATCATCGCCGATACGCCGGGTCACTTTGAGTATACCCGCAACATGGTAACGGGCGCCTCCAACGCCAATGTTTCCATGATTCTGGTAGACGCCCGCAACGGCGTGGTGGAGCAAACTTTCCGCCATTTTTACATCTCCTGCCTGCTGCGTATACCGAATGTAGTGGTCTGCGTGAACAAGATGGACTTGGTGGATTACGATCAAACAAGATTTGAGGAGATAAAGGCCGCTTTTATGGCCTTTGCCGAAAAGGTGCGCTTCGCGGGTCAGGAGATTAGCTTTATACCTATCTCTTCGCTATACGGCGAAAACCTGGTGCGTCACTCGGAGCACATGCCGTGGTATCAGGAGACTCCTTTGCTTAGTTTGCTGGAGGCTATACCTTTGGAACAACACTTGTCAGAGGAACCGAGTCGTTTCCCGGTGCAGTTTGTGGTGCGACCTAAATCGGAGGAATTCCACGATTACAGAGCCTATGCTGGCAAAGTAGCCAGCGGGCTGCTACGCAAAGGCGAGCGGGTGGTCGTGCTGCCAAGCGGTCAGGAAACCACCATCGCCCGCATCGAAAAATTCGGTCGTGAGATAGAAGCAGCGCAGGCCAAAGAATCCGTGAGCGTACTGTTGCAAGACGACGTGGACATCAGCCGGGGCGACATGATCGTGCCCCTGAGTCAGTTGCCGCAGCAAAGCCGGGAGCTGGAGGCCACCATCTGCTGGATGGACAAGAAGCCGCTCCGTGTCGGAAGCACCTACCTGCTGCAACATGGCGTGAACGTAGCCAAAGCGAAAGTAAGCGCCCTGTCCAACCTGATCGATGTAGTGTCGCTGGAAAACAACCAACAAGTGAGTGAGCTGAAGCTGAACGAGATTGCCGATGTGCAACTGAAGACAGCAAAGGAGTTTTTCTACGATGCCTTCGCCGATAACAGAGCCAACGGTTCCTTCATCCTCATCGACGAGCAGACCAATTCAACGGTTGGCGTCGGGATGATCAAGTAGGTCCCTCTTATACTTGTGGGAGGTATAGCCCGGCCAGTTATGCCGTGGAATATGCTGGTTGTCGCGCTGTCTAAGGCTCCACGCCACACAAAGCCTCTTTGGTTATGACCGAAGGGGCTTTTTATTTCCGGCAAACGATGAGGTATACCCGAAAGTCATTTAAGCGAAGCCTACAAGACCATTCGGGTATGTCCCTCTGCAGAAGGCCGTCTCGCAGAAGTGCTATACCTTCCTTCATAAATTAAGGATCGGCATTGGCCTGCTAATCGATTTTCGCTAAATTGATCGCATAAACCTGAACAAATGAAACGACTCATTTCCCTTTGTCTGCTGGCCTTGCCCTTGTTACCGGCGGCGGCGCAGCAGACCCAGAAGCCGGTGCTGCACGGCAAGAACTGGGTAGCCATTACCGGCAAGCCGCTCGCTGCCACCGCCGGCGCCATGACTTTTCAAAAAGGCGGCAACGCCGTGGATGCGGCTTGTACCATGCTCGCAGCCACCTGCACCATGTGGGACGTGCTGAGCTGGGGGGGCGAAACACAGGCGCTCATCTACAACCCAAAAACCAAAAAGGTGATTGCCCTCAACGCAATGGGCGTGGCTCCTACCGGTGCGACAGCCAATTTCTTCAAAGACAAGGGCTACAACTTTCCGCCCGAGAATGGACCACTGGCCGCCACCACCCCCGGCACTCCCGGAGGGCTGATGCACATGCTGGCTAACTACGGCACCCTGAGTTTGGAAGAGGTACTGGCTCCAGCCATGGAGCTGGCAGCCGGCTACCCGATCGAAGCGCAGACCGCTAACAGCATTGAAAGAAACAAGGAGCTGCTCAAGCAGTGGCCTTACAGCAAAAAGGTGTTCCTGACGCACCTGGGGGAGGAACGTGAAGCGCCCAACGCCGGTGAAATCTTTGTACAAAAGGATTTGTTGCAGACGCTCACCAAGCTGGTAGAAACCGAAAGGGCCGCCCTCAAGCAGGGCAAGAGTCGCAAAGAGGCGATCATGGCCGCCTACGACCGTTTCTACAAAGGCGATATTGCCGAGGAGTTTGTTCGCGGCTCCAAAGAGCAGGGTGGCTTGATCACGATGCAGGACCTGGCCAAGTGGAAGCCGATCGAAGAAGAGCCGATGATGGTGAACTACAAAGGCGTGGAGGTATACAAACTGCAGCAGTGGACGCAGGGCCCCGCCTTGCTGCAGGCGCTCAACATCCTCGAGAACTTCGATCTGAAAAGTATGGGCTACAACAGCACCCGCTACATTCATACCGTCTACCAGGCCATGAGTCTCTCATTTGCCGATCGCGACTTCTACTATGGTGATCCCTACTTCAAACCGGAAGAGCCGATGAAGGGTCTGCTGAGCAAGGCCTACGCCAAACAGCGGGCCAGCCTGATCCAGCAGGATAAAAATGACGCCACCATCGGTCCCGGTGACCCCTACCCTTTTGAAGGCCGGAAGAACCCCTACCTGAAAATGCTGAAGAAGAGAGGCTTTGAACCGGACACCGTGCGCCGCAACTTTGCCCCGACCCACGACCAACGCACCGGCTCTATTCAGGAAGAGGCCGAATACCAGGATCGGCTTTGGCGAGGCACCACGACCATCGAGGCGGCAGACAAGGAAGGTTGGATCGTTTCCATCACCCCAAGCGGTGGCTGGCTTCCGGCTGTTATCGCAGGCAACACCGGCATCGGCATGAGCCAACGCATGCAGAGCTTTGTGCTCGACCCGACGCTTAACCCTTTCAACGTGGTGGAGCCGGGCAAACGTCCGCGTGTCACGCTCACACCTTCCATGGCGCTGAAAGATGGCCGCCCTTTCCTATCCTTTGCGGTGCAGGGCGGTGACACGCAGGAACAGAACCTGCTGCAGTTTTTCCTCAATGTGGTGGAGTTTGACATGAACGTGCAAAAAGCAGCTGAGGCAGCCAACTTTAATACCAACCAACTCTGGCTCTCGCTCGGCGGCACCAAGACCGATGATCGCAAACCCAAGCCGGGCCACATCCTGCTCAACGAAAGCACCCCCGACTCGGTGCGCAACGAACTCAAAAAAATGGGCTATACCCTGAGCTTCGGCGACCGCACCAGCGGGCCGATCAACGCCGTCTTCTTCGACTGGAAACACGGCAGCTTCTGGGGAGGATCCAGCAACCACGGCGAAGACTACGGCATCGCCTGGTAATTTTTCATATCTGTCTACAGACCAAAATCCCCTTCAGACTGAAGGGGATTTTTTTTTCACCAAATACCCAAACTTAGGTATTGGCACTTCGAATCTGCCATACTACCTTTGCCGCCACTCCAATAAAAATATTGTTTTTTCTATGTATAATTAAGCAACTACCTGTTGCGCTTACGAATACCTATACCTACGTACGCCTTTCCGGGCTATGATTTACAGCATAATCACTCCTTTCACCCACCCTTATTCGCTTTGCATGAAACGAAACATCTACGCAGTTAAAATTGCCCTTGGTCTTGGTCTGTTTGCCCAGACCTTACTGCCTGAAACAGCACAGGCACAACAGCTAGGTATAGCCAGCAGCAATTTTGCCGGTACCAACAGTCTCTACACCAACCCTTCCGCCATTGCCGACTCGCGCCATAAGTTCTACCTGAGCTTATTTTCAGCTGAGTTTGGAGCTACAAACAACTACCTGCGCTACGATGCGCCAATGTCGCTATTAAAGCTGGCACGTAAGGGAGAGGAATTTAAGAGCGAGTATATCCAGGAGAACCTCAATGGCAAACAAAAGCTCGTGATGGCCGGTGCTGACTTCAGAGGTCCGGCGTTTACGTGGCAGCTAAGCCCCCTGCACAGCATAGCGGTAACAACGCGCGTACGCGCCGCCGCACAGGCGAATAACCTGTCAGAAGAAGTGGCCCGTCTTTATAAAGTAGCGGACGGAGAAGACGACAGCTTCCTATACAAACCTTATACCGGCAACAACATGAACCTGAATGCCAATGTGTTTTCGGAGCTTGGTTTGAGCTATGCCCGTGTCGTGTTAGACCAGGGACCACATTTCGTAAAAGCAGGTATAACCCTGAAGCGCCTCAACGGTGGCTCAGCCGCTTTCCTGAACCTCGAAGATACAGACCTGCAGGCTGAGGAGAGGATGGTAGAGGGCAGTGACGAAGCAGCGTATGTGGTAAAGCTGGATAAAGTACACGCTCGCTATGGTTATGCCGCCATGCCGGATTTCGATGCAGCCGAAAGCGGCGATCTGCTCGGCTTACTGCTGGGCGGAAAGAGTGCCGGCAGCGGATGGGGCACCGATCTGGGCTTTACCTACGAGTACCGTACCAACAACCCGGATTATCAAATTACACGCAACGGACAGCAGTTCACAGACCGCGAGCAAAACAAGTACAAATACCGGTTAGCTGTGTCGCTGATGGACATTGGTAGCATCCACTACAATAACCCGGAGCTGGTATGGGCCTATGACGTGACGCGTACCAACAAAGAGGTGAACCTTTCTGAAATAGGGGATGCTGAAACGACAGAGGAAATGCTCGACTACCTGAACGGACAAATGGATGTAAGTGAAAACGAGAAGCAGACTTCTTTTCGAGCCGCTTTGCCTACTGCCCTCAACATCAATGTAGATTATCGACTGTCTAACCGTCTATACGCTAACGCCACGCTGATCCAGGGCGTACGTGGCCGCAATGCAATCGGGATGCGCCAAAATTCGCTTTTTGCCATCACACCACGTGCCGAGTTCAAAAAGTTTGAGGTGGCCATGCCCGTGGCGCTTCAAAACAACTACTCTGTACTGACAGTGGGTGCGATGGTGCGTTTCCTGAACTTTTACGTTGGCTCCGACAACATTGGTGGGGCGCTCAACCTGGGCAAGCCTTACGGCGCCAACGCCTATGTAGGTATGTCGTTATTGCCTCTCCTGCAGCGCAACCCAAAAGAGCAGAAAACATCTCCGGCAACTACCCAACAGCCGAATTAAGTTTAATCGTAGGAGCCTCATCAAGCCCCGTCGCCTCTTTAGGCGCGGGGTTTATTTTTTGGTGGTGGATTGATCTCTTAGTAAAATTTCTCCTTTGCTTTTTGATCAGAGACTATTCCTTATCATATTTTTTACCAACCCTCAGTTGTCGAATCACCTAAATAATATCCAATAGTTTAATATCAAAAACCCTATATAACGCACCATCAATTCCCCGCAAGTTGCAGAGCTAATACTTATTGAATGATTAGCTAATTTCAGTTTAGTTGGGCTAACAAAGCCAATTTTATTTTAAAAATGGATTCCAATTTATAAGGCGTATTCAGAAAAAGAATCTCTTAAAGCTTCCCTTTCCTAATCGGGCCATCACGAAACTGATCTTAAAAACAAGTAAATACTATAAAAATAGTGCAATCACGTATTTAATTTTATTTTGTTTCAAAACTAAACATAATTTAAATTAGCAAAAGAATTACGGCCCGCTGGCCATCCAATCGACCGCTCCCATACCTGCACTATGAAAAAGGCTCAGTCCTGGTTATGCAATTTCCAAGGCCTGCGCTACTCCATACGATTTTAGTACCCATTACCAATTACAAAGTATGTGCAGAAGGTTGTGTGTCGCCCTGCTTCTGCTTTGCATGTTTGCATGCCAGGCCGGAATCATAAGACCTACTCATCCACAGACCAGATTACTGGAGACAGGTTTATTCTCTTTCTCGTTCGCTCCAAAAAGTGCCACGCAACAGTCGGCTGCCGTCGCGTCTACAACGGGCGGGATGGTATACCTCTCCCCTACAGCATCACAGTTTAGCAGTAACCTCGAAAGTACTGTAACACAGCGCAGCATCTATTACAATGTCATTACCCCAGACGGAAGCGTTGTACAACAGCAGGCGATTCCGGGCTCTGCCTACATGGATTTTGACGAAACACTGGACGGCATCATGCAGCGCTACGACGTGCCGGGACTGGCGGTCTCCATCACCCGAAACGGGGAGCCAGTTTTTGTCAGAAGCTACGGCTATGCCGATAAAGAAAAAGGGCAACTGGTGAGCGACCAAAGCCTGTTCCGGATCGCCAGCCTGTCCAAACCCATCACGAGCGCCGGCATTCTCAAACTGATCCAGGACGGCAAACTGACGTTGGCAGACAAAGTATTCGGCCCCGAAGGAATTCTGGCTGATGAATTCCCCGAACCAGTTGCTGACCCCAACATCGCTCAGATCACCGTTTACCAATTACTCATACATACCTCCGGGCTAACGAACAGCGGAGGTGATCCGATGCTGGTCGATCGTGCCGCGACGGCTAGGGAAATCATCACAGAGGAGGTGCTCCACCGGGTGCTGGAGCACGAACCTGGCTCTACCGTTGCTTATTCCAACCTGGGTTACAGCATCCTGGGGCGGGTGATCGAAAAAGTGACAAGTAAACCTTACCAGGATTTCATACAAGAAGAAGTACTGCTTCCGGCCAAGATTATTGGGATGCGGATCGCCGGGGATTCCATGGCTCAGCAGGTACCAGGAGAGGTGACATACTACCAGGAAGAATACGACCCCTATACCTATAACATGGCCCGTATGGATGCGCATGGCGGCTGGCTGTCGAGCACGGGCGACCTGATGCGCTTCATGGCCCTGATTGACCGCAATCCGGCTATACCTGATCTGATCGAAGACAACCTGTTGCAGGCTACTTATTTTGGTGGCGAGACCTGGACCCACTACGGTTCTCTGCCCGGCACCACGGCTGTGCTCTCGCGGGTGAACGACGAGTACAGCTTTGTCGTGCTGGCCAACACCCGTTACAACCGCTCCCCTAACCGCATTGCCGATGAAGTGAGCAATGCCCTGAAAGAGAAAATCCTTTCCATGGAAAGCTGGCCGACCGGAGCGGAGCAACTGGCCATTAACGATTAGGTGAACCAGGGTTAGCGGAGAGCTCGAACACCGCCACAACAGGCCGGTGGTCGGAGGCGTAGCTTTCCGGCACCACGTTGTGCGATAGAACTTTTAGGTTGGAGGCTCGCGAAAAGACGATGTAATCGATGATGCGGTCGGGCTTGTCCTGCGGGAAAGTGGGCTCACAACCGGATACGCAGCTACGCTGAAAGGCCTGGTCGAGGGCGGCCATGGCGGGACTGTCGGGATGGTCGTTGAGGTCGCCTGCCAGGATGAAGGGCAGTTTCTCCGCTGCGGCGATGGCATTGATGGTCTGTACCTGCTGCAGGCGGTTGGCACCGCTCAGCACATCGAGGTGGGTGCTGCCAAAACGAACGCGCTGCCCTCCCGGCAATTGCACGGTGGCAAGCGCCAGCACGCGGTCCTCCGCTTCCGGTTCGGCTTCCTCGGGCAGCGTCACTTTCCGGGTATCCGTCAGTGGGTAGCGCGACAAGATGGCCACGCCATACTCCCCGCCTCCAAAATCGATGGCCTTCGCAAAGTAGTAGTGCATGCCGAGCAGCTGTGCCAGTGCTTCCGCCTGATCAACGTTTCCTGAACGTGCAATGTGTACGTCCACCTCCTGCAAAGCCACCAAATCAACTGCTTCCTTCCGGATCACCTCCGCAATTGTTTCCAGCTCTATCACCCCTTTTTTGCTGGGAGGATTTGCATGGCGAATGTTATAACTCATGACACGAAGTTGCGAAATGGCGGACTCCGATTCAGTGATGGGTTTCGCTTGTCGGGAAGTGGGCGCACAGGCTGTCAGCAGAAAGAGGCCGCTGCAGAAGAGCAGGTATGGAGAGAGCAGACGCATAGGTATAGGTATAGGTATAGGTATAGGTATAGGTATAGGTATAGGTATAGGTATAGGTATAGCTCCGTAAATATAGCAATCTCCTGATGGCACTGCTGCCTTAGCTCATTCTTTTCAGGTATAGCTTGATGCTGAATGAAGACTTGGGGTCTATGCCTGTACTGAAAAACCCGGTCAGCTACCAGGTTTAACAAATATGCCAGAACCCCGAAGAGCTCTGGCATATACTTGCTGTAAAATGATAGGTATAAGGCCATCACGTGCTATACCTAAAAAGCTTTGAATTAAGCATCAGGTGTAGTGGCAAAATAGTCCTCAACGCACTACACTTTCCAACTTGGCAAGTTGCAGCTCATCCCGAAACACGTTACCAAAGCGGTCGGTTACCTGCACCGTGATTTTGGAGGCTCCGGGAGATGGTTTGGCAAAGAAAAGGTGATCGGTAGGCTGTGGCTCTATCCACTTATGCCTGTTGGGTTTGGCAGCTCCTTCGTGCAGCTGCACCGACAGCGGGTCCAGACCGGTTTCGCGCGCCATCTCACCCTTGCGCTTGCCGTCTTCCAGCCACTCCACTTTCCAGTTGGGGTCCCAGTTCCAAACGTTCACCGCTACATGTTCCGGCTTAGCAGCCACAGCGCCCACCGGGTATACCCGCAGCTGCTGCTCTTTCGGCAGGCCAGTTGATTTGTAGTACCATTGCAGTTCGCTTCCGTTTACTTCATACACGCCGTAGCCGCTCGGCGTACCGTCGTAGCAGATCGGGCCCGTCCACCAGGCGCCGCATACCGTGCCGTGCACGTGTTCGATGATGTTGTCGCCCTCAAACACCTTCTCGTTGAAGTGCGTATGCCCCGACATAATGTGCGCTTTGTAAGGCTGCAGCAAACGATAAAGCTCCTTCCGATTCGATACCACCCCTCCCAAAGAAGGCTCCTTTTCTTTGTTGCGCTCGTGCTGGCGGGTATAGGCCGGTATGTGCAGGCTCACCACCACCGTGGATCCCGGCTTCACGGTAGCCAAATCCTGCTCCAGCCAGGCCAGCTGTCGCTCGGTCAGGTAACCGATGTATTTCTTAGCTGTGCCAATAAAGAACACATCATCCAGCACCACGTAGTGCACCTCTCCCCTGTTGAAAGAATAATAGGTCGGCCCGAAGAGCTCTTTGAATTTTTCGGTAGAGCCCTCGTCGGTGCGGGCGTCCAGGTTCATGTCGTGGTTGCCGATCACCTGGAAAAAAGGGATACCGGCAATGGCCAGGGCTTCCTGGTAATCGTCAAACAGATCGAACTTGTCCCACACCAGGTCGCCGCATCCGATGCCATGAAAGAGCGTTTCCTGTGGGTAGCTGCCCACCAACTGCTTCAGGTCCTGTGCCGACTCGCGCTTCAGTTGCTCGGCGTCTTCTTTCGAGATGATCTGCGGGTCGGCCCACACCACAAAGTTGTGCTTGGTGTCGTCCTGCGCCAGCTTTTTCAGTTCAAAGTCAGCTTTAAAACGGCCACGCTGCGGCACGATCTTTTTATAAAAACGCGTAATGCTTTTTTCATTTTCGAACTCGTAGCCGCGCGGGATAGAGATATAAACGAAGTCAACCGTGGCGTTGCTGAGCAGTTCGTAGCGGCCCGCCGAGTCTGTCGTCACCACATTGATGCCATCGGTGACGGACACGCCCGCTATACCTTTGCCGTTGGCGTATACCTTGCCGCTCAGCGTAACGGTGCTCAGGTCCTGGCCGCGGCCAGGTATAGCCGGTCTGGCTTGCAGGAGGTTCGGTGCCAGCGTCAGGCCCATACCTGCCAGACCAATAGATTTAAGAAAGCTTCTTCTTTTTTGAGACATTGTTAGATCAATCTGAAATTGGTGTTTCAATTTAAAAGGAGTCGCGCCTAGTACAAGCAGCGACTCCTTGTTTTCATAACTTGCGGGGTTTTACTTTTCCCACCATACCTTGATGTTGATGTCATCACCCCCCATGCGCTCCACGGCTTTTGTGTAATTCTCGCCGTTCATCTGCTGCACGTTGGCTGGGTAGCGGAAGCGCACCGGAACTTGCTGGTTGTTCATCATACCTTCCGTTTTAGGCAACACAGGCAGCCCCGTGCGGCGGTACTCAAACCACTGCTGATAATCGGTGAAGTACAGTGCCAGGTACTTCTGCAGCATAATGCGATCAAGCGAGCCATCGTAAGCAGCCGCGGGATTTTCGAAGTAATCAGCCGGAACTTCGGCCCCCCACTGCGCAATGGCAGCCTTTACGCCCTTCTCGTAATGCGACTTCGCATCAGCAGCAATCAGGTTTTTCTGCGCCAGCTCCGCCTTGATGAATTCTACCTCGGCATAGCTCATCAGCACCGCAATCATGGGGGCGGTCACCAGGGCGATGTTCGGGCTGGATGGGGAAAAATCGAATTGTGCGCTGTTGCTGTCAAAGCCACTCGGGATGCCCTTGTAACCTACTTTGGTTTTGCCGTCTGTCAGTGTTGCCTCTCCAAAGAATTTCGGTCGGCGCGGATCGTTCAGCGCGTTCAGGTGGTCGATGAAGAATGCCGAGGCGGCACGGCCCGTTCTAAAGTCAACGGCGCGGCCCCACGGCGAAATCAGCGGTGGGATACCGGTAATCTTAAGGATAGCCGCTTGCTCGTTGCTGGTGAACACCGGGTTTGCCTCCGGGTTGTTGACGATCTCAGCCATGCGGGTCTCGGCGTTCATCTCAGCCTTATTCGACACCCGGAGCAACAGGCGGAGACGCAGTGAATTGGTGAAGCGTTGCCAGTTGCTCACGTTGTTGTTATAGAGAATATCCGTACCGTATACCATGCCGCCGGCAGTATTGTAGAGCGCGTTCGCCCGGTCCAGATCAGCCAGTATTTTGGTATAAACCTCCTGCTGTGTATTGAAGGCGGGGTAGAAGATCTTCTCGTCTCCACGTGAGGCCTCATCCATGGGCACATCCCCGAAAGCGTCGGTCAGCAGCGAGTAGACCCAGGCATTCAGGGTCAGAGCAATCGCTTCGTAGTTGGGGTCTTCCGCTGCCACGGCTGCAGCCTGCATTTCCTTGATGTTGGCGAGCCAGCGGTAGTACGTGTTCCAGGTCGAGTTGCCGGCGCTCTCTCCAATGTCGTAACGGTGCACACCACCCGAAGCACTCGGAAAAGGCAGCGCTACCTGCATCAGATCAAACGTGAAGGAATTGCTCCGTGTGGCGTTGAAACTCGATACCTCATAGATGATCGGGTTGAGCAATGTGCCGGGACTGATTTTCTCGATGAGGTTCGGGTTGATGTTAATCTCCTCAAAGTCATCGGTACAGGAAGAGTTAAGGCAAGTCAGTACCACCAGCACCGCCAGGAATTTATTTATACGTGTTGTCATTAGATGTATGCTTTAGAAAGCCGGCCTGAGAAACCACAGGCCAGGCTATTTTTTCAGAATCAAATTAAAGCTGCAGGGTTACGTTCATACCAAAGGTTCTGGTAGAAGGCATCTGCCCCATTTCCACACCCGGCATAATGGTGCCGCCATTCAGCGCGGCCGTCTCCGGATCGAAGATCGGGAACTTGGTAAGCATGGCCAGATCGCGACCATAAAGGGCCACACTGGCGCCGTTGATGAACCTGGTCCTGGCGAGCAGCGATTTGGGCAGGTTATACTCTAAGCGCACTTCGCGCAGCTTCAGGAAGGAAGCATCGAAAGAGTTGGACTCCACGTTGGCGCGGCGGTAATAGCGCGTGTAGTAGGCCTGTGGCGTTACTTTTACCGTATTTGGCGAGAACGTTCCGTCGCCGTTGTCCACCACACCATCACCGATGATGAAACCATCCTCACGGCCCATCAAGGTGCTCTTCAGCTTGCCCTGCTCGGCCATTTTGTGGTGTGTCTGGGAGTAAATGATGCCGCCGTACTGGCCATCGAGCAACACGTTAAACCGGAAGTTCTTGTAAGAGAATTCGTTGTTGAAACCAGCCTTCCAGTCGGCATAGGCGTTGCCAATGTACTGTGTCTCGGCCGGGTAAGCCGGCAGGCCCGCCTTGTCGTACACGATCTGCCCGTCAGGGCTCCTTACAAAACCGAAGCCGTAGATGTCGCCGGTAGAGCCTCCCACTTTGGCAATGATGTTGGCCTGTCCGCCCATGTGAATCACCTGCTGATCGGCACCGAGGTCCTCCGCCAGTTCCATCACTTTGTTGTCGTTCTTCGACCATACCACCGAGCTGTTCCAGCGGAAACCACTTGTCTCGACCGGAGTGGCATTCAGCATCAATTCTATACCCTGGTTACGCACTTTGCCGGCGTTCATCACCGCCCTGCTGTAGCCAGTGGTTGGGTCGAGCGGAATTTCGAGGATCTGGTTTTCGGTGAAGCTCTGGTAGAGGGTAATGTCCATGCCCAGGCGTCCCTGAAACAACCGGTACTCCAGGCCAGCCTCGTAGCTGGTTGTGAGCTCTGGTTTAAATTCCGTGTTATGCAGCGTGGTAGGCACCGACCCGGATGCCGCGAAGTCGCTCTGTCCGTAGTACTTTCTCGTTCGGTATGGGCTTGTGTCGTTACCCACTTTCGCTGCAGAGAGCCTTAGCTTGGCATAAGACACCTGGCGCGGCAGCATAAAGATATCGCTCAGGATGAAGCTGGAGTTGATGGAAGGGTAGAAAAAGGAGTTGTTCTGCACCGGCAGCGTGGAGGACCAGTCGTTACGGCCCGTCACGTCTACAAACACTTTGTCCTGGTAAGAGAAGGTGGCCAGACCGTACAGGCTGTTCACGTGCTTGTTGGCGTGGCTGGTGGTCATCATCGGGTTGCTGAGGCCGTTGGAGAGCTTGTATACCCCCGGGATGACCAGGCCATCGAGCACCCCGTTTGTCAGCCTGTATTTTTCGCGACGGATGTTGCCGCCAAACGACGTTCTGATATCGATGTCACTCCCGAGCTTCTCCTTGTAAGTCACCAGAAAGTCGTTGTTGATCTCGTAGTCGAAGATGCTTTGCTCTTTGTAGTAACCGAAGGGGAAGTTCGCAGAATTAAACGGACGACGCTGCGCACGATCCTCCTGTCTTGTCGTGAGGGCAGAGCGCACCAGCAGGTCCAGCTTCGGGGAGAACTCGTATGTGGCCGAGAGGTTACCAACCGTCGCATAGTTATTCATCGCGTTGGTCATCTCGTAGGCGATCACATAGGGGTTGTCGATGTAGGAGCTGAACGGGTGGATCTGCTCCAACTGCTCTTTGCCCTTTTTCCATCTCGGCTCGTACCAGGCCAGGTCCACATTCGGGTTCTGGAAAATCATAAAGTAGGCGATGGACTGGTTGCTGTAGCCGGTACCCGGCAGGTTGTCGCTTTTCTTGTGCGTGAAGTTGATCTTGGAGTTAAGCTTTAGCTTATCCGACACGTTATAGTTCAGACTCAGGGCCGCCGTCATGCGCTCAAAGCCGGTGTTGGGCATGATCCACTCGTTCTTGGAGTGCGTCAGGGAGGCGCGAGCCGAGGCCCGCTCATTGCCGCCATCCACGGCTACGCTGTTGGTGATGGTGGAGCCTGTTCTGAAAAAGCCCTTGATATTGTCTTTGTAGGGTCTCCACAGCTGGCGCTCCGCCGACTGCCCCTCCAAGGTAGGATCGTACTGATAGAAGTACTGCCCGTCGAACTTAGGTCCGTAGGCACTGCTCGTGCCGCCAGTATTCTTACCGTCTTCTGATACATGGTAGGAGTAATAAGGCTGCCCCTCCTTGTTCAGGTCGTGGGTTCCCTGGCCATACTCATACTGGTAGTCCGGCCACTGCAGCACATCGTTGATACTAAAGTTAGAGTTCACCGTCACACCCAGGCCTTTCCGGCGGTTGCTACCGGACTTGGTGGTGATGATGAGCACGCCATTGGCGGCGCGGCTGCCATAGAGTGCTGCCGCGCTAGGCCCTTTGAGTACGGTGATGCTTTCGATGTCGTCGGGGTTTATGTCGGCAATGCCATTGCCAAAGTCTACAGGTATGTCATTACCTGAACCTGCGCCATACGCGTTGTCAACGCCGGAGCTGGTCAGACCGCTGTTCATAGGCACCCCGTCCAGTATGATCAGCGCATTGTTTCCGTTCGGACTCAGGGAGTTGTCACCACGAAGCGATATCCGGGTAGAGTTAACAGGTCCTGAGCCGGGAGACACCAGGGTCAGGCCCGCCACCTTACCGGAAAGGGCGCTTGCGAAGTTGTTTGACCTTGCATTTGAGAGGCTTTCACCGGTTACGGTCTGGGTGGCATAGCCAAGTGCTTTCTCTTCGCGTTCTATACCCAAGGCAGTTACCACCACCTCATTCAGCTGGTTTTGGTTGGGCTGCAGCTGGATGTTGATGAAATCCCTGCTTCCGACCGGCAGTTCCTGTGCCAGATACCCGATAAAGGACACCACCAGCACATCATCACTGCTGCGGACTTCGAGTTTGTAATTGCCATTTCCATCGGTGATGGTGCCGTTGGTGGTGCCTTTCACGGCCACACTGGCTCCCGGCAGACCCGAGCCCTGTTCGTCGGTTACCTTGCCCTGCACGGACAGGGACTGCGCCACGGCCACCTGACAACAAAGCAGCAGAAGCAGCAAAGCGGGCAGTTGCCGTGTAAAAAGTGTAAAAGTTCTCACTAGCATAGCGATCATTGTTTGTTTAGTTGATCGCAAAGCTATTTTGAGCAGGTTACCTCAATATTAAGGCAAGGCTATATAAAGGTTAAGGAATCGGTAGTGCAGGCTATAAAATTTGAAGTTCTGGTAACGTGAAGTTTGTTATGCAACCTGGTTTTGTGAGTACAGGCACCTGCTACCGGCTCAGATGCTCTCTTTCTGCCAGCTTGAAAATGTCGCCCAAGGTATAGGTATGCACGCCGGGCTGGGCGGCTATACCTGCGTTGATCATGGCCTGCGCCACTACCTTGTCTTCGTAGGGTTTGTACTTGCCAGCTATACCTACTTTGTCTAAAAAGTGCATCACCTTGTAGGCCAGTTCTTCGCCGAAGCGTTCCTCCTTGCGGTCGCCGTGCAGCAGACCGGGCTGGATGATGTTGATGCTTTGGAAAGGGAGCTGTTTCACGGCTTCTTCCAGCGTGCCTTTCATGCGGGAGTAAAAGATCATGGAATCCTTGTTGGCGCCTGAGGAGGAAACCAGCACATAGGCCGGAATGCCATTCTGCGCAGCGACTTCGGCAAATTTGTACTGGTAATAGTAGTCGACTTTGTACTGCTGGTTCTGTCCACCTGCCTGCTTCAGGGTGGTGCCGAGCGTGGAGAAAAACACATCGCCCTTCACCAGGTGCTGCCAATCCTCGGGTTTATCGAAGTCGATCAAGTGCTCTTCCAGTTCAGAGTTGGCTATACCTAAGGCGCGTCTGCCGAACACGATCACCTTGCCGAAGCGGTCATCGGCCAGTAGCTGCTGAACGAGTTGCTTTCCTACCAGGCCGGTTGCGCCAATTACGAGTGCTGTTTTCATTTGCGGTTTATCTGTCTTTTTTCTATTGCTATACCTGCATTTCGGGCTATTGTTTTCCGGCACCCGTCAGCTGCACCGAAACCTCCCAAAGCTTTGCGGCGATTTCGGGATTTGCCTGCGGATTCCGTCTGCCAGGTCTGCGTTCATAATAATACTCCCCGTCCTGCCAGTCCTTGCCGGGTTGGGTATTGATCAGCCAGAGCAGGGTGTCGGCGCCTTTTTCCGGGGAAATCATCAGGTAGCGGCCCAGCAAACCTTCATACGCCCAACGGATCAGACCGCCTCCCTCCCGCGCAAAGCCTGTCCCGACCACGCCCGGATGAAACGATGCAGCCCACACACCCTTAAAGCGCTGGCTGATTTCCATCGCATGCAGAATATTCATAAGCTTAGCCGCTCCATAGGCCGACATGCTTTTGTAGTTCTTTTCATTTTCGAGGTCGTCGAACTTAATGCGTCCCATCAGGTTGGCGGCGCTGGAGGTGTTGATCACGATCGCCTTGGAAGCCTCCAATCGTTCCTGTAGCAGCAGCGTGAGCAGAAAGCCCGACAAATGATTGACCTGCAGCGTGGTTTCGTGGCCGTCTTCGGTCAGGCGCCTGTCTGCTATGATGCCGCCCACGTTGTTAACCAGCACATCAATGCGGGGGTATTTGGCCAGCAGGTTCTGAGCAAAAGCGCGCACATCGGCAAAGCGGGTGAAGTCCACCAGGTAATAGTCGCAGCTGATCTCCTCTGCCAGTTTACGGGTTTCATCGGAGCGCCCGGTAATCACGATCTTCGCCCCTTGCCGGCGCAGGCTTCGCGCTGCTGCTGCCCCAATGCCGGAACTACCGCCCGTGATGATGATCGTTCTGCCACTGAGGTCTGCCTCCATGCTGGTTTGGTTTAAAGCTTAAATGCAGGCAGATGTCCTGCCAGGTATAGTTAATTTGATTCGGAGTTATACGGTTGATCCGGCTTTTGGGCCGAGTAATGTTGTAATGGTCGAGGGCCCCTACCCCCGGTCGAATTGACAAGAAAGGCCAAAAACAAAAATCCCCTGCGCTTTCACGAAGAGGATTTTTTGTTGTCAATTTTATTTTCAGACGGACGACTACAACTTACTCAGATCGCCCTCTAACTTAAGCATGATGTTGTGGAGTGACTGCTCGCCCATGCGCCCGGCTTCCAGTTCGAACTGGTCCAGGTATAGCCAGGTAAATTTCTTCGATGACTTCCAGAGGTTGCGCAAAGGCTCCTGCGTATTCTTCACCATTTCCTCGCCGCTGGCTACCACGGCACCGTTCTCGAGCAATTGGTAATGCAACACCAGATCGGTGGGGCGCGGCGTAATGGATTCCTGACCCGATGTCAGATTCACAAAGATCAGATAAATGACGCTGCCCTTGTTCTCGTACATGAACTGGCCGGGCGTCTGCCGGATATCGACCACCAGCTGCCTGCCGCCCAGTCTGTTCTGCAAGTCGAGCTTGTCGGCGGCCTGATACATACCCCGGCTGACGGCGGCGGTGGCCAAACCCGGATCGAGCTCGCAGGAAATGGTCGAGTTCCAGCCCCAGTAGACCAGCGCAGGTATAAACGAGCGCTCCAGCTGTTTGTATTGATGGCCCGCCTGTTCGGTGGCCGGTGCTTTCACCACCAGCGCCTCTTGCAGCGTTGGTGTGGCCTGCTCGGTCTGCACACGCTGCTCCACAAACGAAGCGTATTTCTTGGTGCCCACACAGCTCGACAGGCCCAGTGCTGCCACCAGCAGCCAGGTAAAGTTTTTCATCAGGAAATGTTTTAAGGTATAGCCGCCACCTGCCAGACTGGTCTTTTTGATACCAAATCCAGGTATAGCCGGTGAGCAGCTGACAAATATAATACTTAAACCATATTGCCAAAACCAGCCTGTATACCTGATGTTATTTTTTCTTAATTTACATTTCAAATAGCATCAACTTATACCTTAAATCCTTCCACTCATGGCACAAGTATCGATCAAAAACTTCGACTGGAACCGCGACTATTACGCCTATGTATGCATCGGTGGCTACGAGTGTTACAGCGGACGCTTCCGCGCCTGGAAACTGTACAGCCTCACCAGCGACGCCGTCAAAACGCTCAGTCAGCGACCGGAGGAAGTAGAAGCGCTGTTTGAAACGCAGGAAGAACTCGAGGCCTACATCAAAGCGCTGCATGCCCAACAGGTGCAGGAAATGGACGATATCCAGCTGAACAAGATCGGCAAGGCTGGCGGCGACCAGTTGATCATCAGCTCGATTTTGTAAGCACCAGCGCGGGCAATTCCGAACATTTCCGGTGGAGGCTGGTTAAGTATTTTTCTTTTGCGTAAAGAGAACATTTGTGAAATAACGCTCTCCGGACTATGAAAAATATCAAGGCACTTGCCATCCTGAACACCGTATTTTTTCTGCTGCACCTGGTGCCTTCGCAACTCACGCAGCTGGAGCTTTTCAATGGCCAAACCATCGGCGAGGTATCTTCCAAATACCCGGCGCTCTTCACGCCGGCTGGCATTACCTTTTCCATTTGGGGTATCATTTACCTGGGGCTCACCGCATTTTGCATCTACCACTTTGTCAAGGCCTATAAAGAACCCGCCCGGCACGAAGCCAACGAGGACCTGCAGCGGCTTGGCTTTCTATTCATGCTCAACAACCTGGCCACCGGCGCCTGGACCATCGCCTGGGTGAGCGAGCAGCTGGTGCTATCAGTGGTGCTGATGCTGATCCAACTCATCACGCTGCTGCTCATCCACCTGCGACTGGATATTTTTGACAGGAGCCGCTCAACTGCCTCCATCTGGTTCACGCAGGTGCCGCTGAGCCTTTACTTTGGCTGGGTTATCATCGCGACGGTCGCCAACATCAGCGCTGCCTTGGTAGGTTTGGGCTGGGATGGATTTGGGCTGAGCGAAGGACTCTGGACGATGATCATGATCGTAGCGGCCACCCTGATCGTGGTATTCGTAGTCTTTAGCCGAAGCAACCCGGTCGTGGGACTGGTCGGCATCTGGGCGCTCTACGGCATCATCCTCAAGCACCGCGAGCTAAGTATAGCGGAAAGCCCGCAGATCATCACAACGGCCTGGATCTGCCTGGCAGTCGTGGCCCTAGTGGCGGGGCTAGTGTTGTTCAGGTATAGGCAAACGGTGCCGGAGCAGGTATAGCCGGGCTATCTTCAAGGCCGCCCCTACTCTGTCATTTCGACGATAGGAGAAATCTGACATCCTATACCTGCCCGTTAGTGACAGGCTATACCTTGCGAAAAGCGATTTCCCCTTCCCGGCTACGTATTCTTTCCCTATCTTGAGCCGCTGATTAAGGGCGCCTTGTTTAACAACAGCCCTGCCCGGAGACCAAGATAAAAATGAAACGATCACTCTGCTTTTCCTTCCTACTGCTCTGTTTCGCCTGCACCGTCCAAAAGCCCATGAAGTTTCCGAAACGCCCTGTCACAGCTTTGTCGGGTTCGGCGTTTTACCAACAAGCCGCCGGCTATACCTGGCAGCAGCGCGATTCGCTGGCCGTGCGAGAAATCCTGAGCGGCAACATGCCGGCCTTCTTTCAGAAGTTCGTGCCTATACCTGTGTCCGCTCAGACCGCCGACGGTAAAACGATACAGGCGACTTTCTACGCCAGTCCGGACTATGTGAGCATCGGACACGAAACCGACTGGGCGCGCATCCCCCTCACTCCCATGGCCGCGCAGCAACTGGCCGACAGCCTGGGTTGCTTTCTGCCTACCCGCAAAATCGTGGACGCCATTTACCGCCAGGCCAGCGTGAAGCTGGAACCGCTCCCCCTCTACGCCCTCCGCGACAGTACCCCAACTTTCTACCACCATCACCTCATGATCGAAGGGCAGCGCCAGGGACGAAAAGGACTGATCGCCGGCATCAAGAAGGATATCGTGCTCAGCAGCAAAGTGAGCCAGGACCCACGCCCCAACCGGGTCGCCATCTACGGCTGGCACCGCCTCAACGGCAAGCCCATACAGCCCCTCTATACCGGGCACATCAACTGGTACGTGGATTACAGCCATGGCATCCGGCTCATGCACCGCAAAATCAAAGTCAACGGCAAGTGGTTGGATTATACCCAGGTGCTGCAGGATCCGGAGCTCAAGCAGCTGCTTTGTGATGAGGAGGTTTGTGATTTTGTGAGGTATAGGTATTAGGTAGGTGGTAGTTGGAGCATGATTCAGAATTAATAGCCACAATACGCGCGGAAAAATCTAGCACCTATACGTTCATAAATTGCCGATCACCATGCGTGCGGACAGGTCACGACCTGTCCCTACGAGGTTGGTGGGTGTGTTTCCTGGTAAAAAACATCGTTGTCCCAAAGGGCGGGATTGTGGTGGATGTATTGTTCTATCTGCCGGTAAGCTTTTTCGTGGCGGATGATGTGATCATGAAAAGAGCGCTGCCAGGCAAAGTCCACCAGACCAGCCTGCCGTATCAGTTTGGAAGTCGTCGTCTTATAAGCGCCCATCAACCCGGATAAAGATTTCACCCTCGTAGGGACAGGTCGCGACCTGTCCGAATCGTGCACTGTACTGTCCGAATCGTGCACTGTACTATCTGAATCGTTCCCCAACATATCCGAATCGTACCTTAACTTTTCCGGATCATCACCTTTCTTGTACAAACTTTCATCCGAATCGCCGATGGACAATCGTTCAGGTGCAGACAGGTTCGTGGTAAGTGCGGACAAGTCGGGGAAATATGCGGATTGGTTCGTGGAATGTGCGGACAGGTCGCGACCTGTCCCTACAAGGGATGGATCAATTTGGATAATGGCATGCACATGGTTTGGCATCACCACGAAGGCATGTATAAACACATACGGATATTGTTCTAACAGCCATTGCCATTGATTTTCAGCAATACGGCCAAACTCGTTTAGTTGCATTTCCCCATTCGCCACAACACCAAAGACACAGGCTTTCTCCAGTACGCAAGCGGTCACAAAATACAGCCCTTCTGTGCTGTAATCATACCCCAACAACCTATTTCGTTTCCGATCCGGTAAAGCCATAAGACAGGTATACGGCCAATCCCCCTCGTAGGGACAGGTCGCGACCTGTCCGCACGCATTGTGACCGGTTTCTGAGATTTTCAAGGGTCGATAGGTGCAACTTACCTCCAAGTTGAAACAGCCCTGAATGCTATTCAGGATGGTTGGGGAACGATTCGGGTAGTTTAACCGGTGCACGATTCGGACAGGTCGCGACCTGTCCCTACGAAATATTTCATTTGATCTATATATTTCTCTATAATTTCCCTATCTTGAGCCTTTGTTTCAACACCGAGTACACCCTTACATGGCCAAGAATAATACCCCTGCCGCTAAAGCAAAAGCGGATATAGATTTTGAAAACGAACTCTGGAATGCCGCCAACGAACTACGCGGCGCTGTAGCTGAAAACCAGTACAAAGACTATGTGCTCTCGCTGCTGTTTCTAAAGCACCTCTCCGAACGCTTTGAGATACGCAAGCAGGAACTGCAGCTTTCCTTCTTTGACCCGCAAAGCGACTACTATAACATAGAACAGCACGAGCAGACCGAAGTGCTGGAAGACGAGCTGGAGTACCAGGTAAAGAACGTATACCGTTTGCCGAAAGAAGCCACCTGGACCTACCTGCGCGAGAACGCCGAGCAGGACGACATAAAGGTGAAGGTGGACCAGGCTTTTGTGCTGATCGACGAGATACTGAGCAAACGCAACCCCGACTACAAAGGCGTGCTGGAGCCGATCTTCGTGAAGAGCCAGCTCTCCCCTACGCAGGTGGCCGGGCTAATCAACCTGTTCTCCAAAGAGAAGTTCTCCGAGATCAACAACCCCGAATCTGACATCTACGGCCGCGTGTATGAGTACTACATCGGCAAGTTTGCCATGGCCGAAGGCTCCGGTGCGGGGCAGTTCTTTACGCCGGGCTCGGTAGTGCGTTTGCTCGTGGAAATGCTAGAGCCGCTCAAAGGCCGCATCATGGACCTGGCCTGCGGTTCGGGTGGTATGTTTGTGCAAAGCCTTAAGTTTCTGCAGGCGCACGGTGGCGACAAAAACGACATTTCCATTTACGGGCAGGAGCGCTACGAAGGCACGCTGCGCCTCTGCAAAATGAACCTGCTGCTGCGCAACCTCTCCTTCGACGTGAAGCTGGGCGACTCGCTGCTACAGGACCGCTTCCCCGACCTGAAGGCCGACTACGCCCTCATGAACCCGCCGTTCAATATCAGCAACTGGCACCCCGAGCTGCTGCCCGATAACGACCCGCGCCTCTTCGGGGCCAAAGACACTTTCACCACCCCCGGCAACGCCAACTACATGTGGTTCCAGACGCTCTGGCACCACCTCTCGGAGCGCGGCACGGCTGGCGTGGTGATGGCCAACGGCGCCATGACCACCGGAAGCGCCGGCGAAAAGAACGTGCGCGAGCACATGATACAGCAAGGCATGGTAGACTGCATTGTACAGATGCCCGATAAGCTGTTCCTGACCACCGGCATACCGGCCTGCATCTTTATACTAAGCAAGAACCGCGACGGCCGCGACGGCGAGCACCGCGAGCGTAAAAATGAGATTCTGTTTATTGATGCCCGCAAGCTGGGTACCATGGCCAGTCGCCGCCTGCGCGTGTTCGAAGATGCCGACGTGGCCCGCATTGCCGACACCTACCATACCTGGCGCAACATCGGCGGCAGCTACGCCGACACTGAAGGCTTCTGCAAGGCCGCAACTATAGCCGAAGTGGCCGCCAACAATTACGTGCTCTCGCCGGGCCGCTACGTGGGCTCCGAAGCCGAAGAAGACGACGGTGTTCCGTTTGAAGAGAAGATGAAGCTGCTGACCACCGAACTGGCCGCTCAGTTTGAAGAAAGCGCCCTGCTGGAGAAGCGGATTCGGGAGAATCTGGAGGGGATTGGGTTTTCTCTCTAGTATAGTTTTACAAAGAGGTTACAACAATGAACAATTTATAATGAAAGTATACCTGAAGAGCATAGTCAAGCAGCTAAGGAATTTTAGCGCTACACTTGATAAGACAGCAATCTTGATTGATAAACCGTGGGCTATGATTGATGAAGATCAGCAAATGCAAAAACTGATTTTCAAGAAAAATCATGAGCTTATACTTTCAAGAAATGGTAAGGTACAAACTGGAAGATGGGAATATTTACGTGAGGCAAGATCACTAATTATTGATAGGGGTGATGATAAAATTCTTTGTAATGAAGCCTTCATAGATAAAGGTGTAATGATCCTTAGATTAGATGGTACAGACAACCAATTCTTTGTTTTAACTAATGAAAACGTTGTTCCTGATTTGGATGCATACAGATACCTCAAAGAGTTGCGATACCAAAAGCTCAAGCTTATTGAAAGCAGACTTGCCGATGGTAAAGTGCTAGAGATTAAAAGAAAAGATGAGCATTTCAATATTCCTCGAATTGGTGATTCTGTTACGATTGAAGCTGACGATGTTCAAGATGGTAAGTACAAGCTCACTAATAATCAGCTATTCGAAATTCAGTCTAACAGGATTTATAAAATACTAACTGAAACTAGATATACTAGTCCTGAGGGTGTTGAGATTATAATTGAACAACAACTACCCGACTATATTACTGCTGGGGATTACGTGTACCAGTATGGTAAACAAGTGAATAGCGGCACTTTAAATTTCTCGAAAAGAAAAAATCTAATTGTTCAGGATGGGAAAGTTGTGAAATTAGAAAACAAGCTAAGTCTTCTAGAGTCATTATCAAATTTTTTCGGAGGATAATGGTTTTTTAATGAGGCGAAATTGAAAGATTCTGATTAGCATCATCACGTCAGAAAATCTTTACAATAGCCACCTATAATAATAAGAAAGTTATAGTTTTAAAATTTAGATAAGTTGATTAAGGAACTTCAATTAAAGAACTTCAAAAAGTTTAAGGATAAAACTATCACACTTTTACCATCAGGTGTGTCAGTATTAGCTGGTGGTAATAACTCTGGAAAGTCATCAATTTTACATGCTTTAGCAATATGGGAATTTTGTAAAAATTATCTTATTAATCAGAAAGGAAATGGCTCTATATATTACGGTTTTAAAGGAGCTGGTATTGGTATCAGTATAGATGATTTTACCCCAATTAATATACCGGCATTAAATTATTTATGGACCAATCTAAAACCTAAGGCCAGCTACTCGTTATCAATAAAGTGCGTTTGGGATAATCCCTCCAAGGCTGACTGCTTTTTAGAAATTGGTCTAGCTTTAACTCAAGATAGGCTTTTTATCAAACAACTGAGTAGTAATTTAGTGGCAAATGATTATGTACCAGTAATCGCTTACATTCCCCCTTTTGCTGGTATAACAGATAAAGAACAATGGTATTCTCCTGCTGATAGACGAAAGTTAATAGGAAGAGGTCTAGCTGGATCTGTGTTACGGAATACTATAATTGAAATGAATAATGATCTTCTGAAGCTTAAGGAAGAAAAAAAAGGTAATAAAAAGAAGTTAGGAAAAAGAGATTACGAATACATACGAGCTACCTCACCACTTGAAATCCTAAATAAAGTATTAGCAGAGACTTTTCAGAGTCAAATAATTCCCCAAAATTTTGATCCTGCTTTTCATAATTATGTAAGAGTAGATTCAGTAAAAGGGAATTATGTTAATGAAAAATTTACGCCCCATAAAAGTTATAATAAAAGGGATATTATGGTTGAAGGGAGTGGTTTCCTTCAATGGTTAAGCGTCTATACTTTTGCTTTAAATGATAGCGTAGATATTCTTCTTCTTGATGAGCCTGATGCACATCTTCATTGTACATTGCAAACATTATTATTAGATAAGCTTGTTGAAATTTCTCAATCAAATAATAAACAGGTGTTAATGGCAAGTCACTCTACAGAAATAATAAAATTTATATCTGTAAAGAAGCTGCTAGAAGTAAATCAGAAGACTGTCAGATACTTAACTAATGAAAATCAAAAAATAGCTTTAATAGCTGGACTTGGCTCAAGTTATTCGCCAAAGATTAACCAACTCCAAACCCATAAGAATTTGTTATTCGTTGAAAATGAGTCCGACATTGATTTTCTAAAGTCTTGGGCTTCAATACTTGGCTTATCATGGCCAAAAAATCTTGTTGCGTGGGCAGTTGCCAATAAACACTCTCAAAGGAAACACCTTTTTACTCATTTGGCTCAAGAAATATCAGGAATAGAAAGTATAAGTTTGTCCGACCGAGATAATGATTTATATAGTACCACAAGTACAAATTTGATTGACAATAATTTGCCAAATCTATCCCTAAATGGATCAACATTAAGATATAGAAAGTGGAGACGATGGGAAATAGAAAATTATTTAATATGTGTACCTGCAATAGTCAGGACTGCTAATTGTTCTGAACAGGATGTTAATACTTTACTTCAAACTAAATTCAGCATTACTTTTCCTAGCACTACATACCTACAAAGTGATCAAGTCACAAGTAATAAAGTTTTATTTGAACTAGAGGGAAAAGAAATTATTGAATGTATTGAAAATGAATTTAAAATAAATAAGCATGAAATAGCCAAATCAATGGCCTCAACTGAGATTCCAGAAGATATAAAAACTTTGATTAATGAAGTAATCTCAATGTGCAGCTAAATACATTAAACCACAAGTAAAAAAAGTAATCACTAATGACTACTTGGACCACATATAAATTAGCCGAAGTGTGCTCTAAAATAGGTAGCGGTGCCACACCCAAAGGTGGTAAGTCTGCTTATATCTCTGAGGGTATTTCATTAATCAGGAGTCAGAATGTGCTTGACTACACTTTCACAGAAGATGGCTTAGCTTTTATCAATGAAGCACAGGCAAAGGCTTTGGCCAATATGAAAGTACAAGAGCGGGATGTGCTGGTAAATATTACGGGTGATTCGGTTGCCAGAGTATGCCAAGTGCCAAGTGAGTATCTGCCAGCAAGGGTAAACCAACACGTAGCTATACTTCGTGCTGATACTTCTAAGCTTTCTCCTGAATTCCTTAAGTATAGCTTGCTAACAAAGTATAACAAAGACAGGCTTTTATCACTTGCTTCTACTGGTGCGACACGTAATGCCTTGACTAAAGGTATGCTGGAAGAATTTGAGATTTTAGCACCAGAAGATGTGGCAGTTCAGAACCGCATAGCCGAAATCTTATCTGCGCTGGATGACAAAATAGAGCTGAACCACCGCATGAACCAAACGTTGGAGCAAATGGCGCAAACGCTCTTCCGGCAGTATTTCGTGGATGGTATTGATGAAGAGAATCTGCCGGAGGGTTGGCGAGTTGGGAAAGTAGGTGATGTTATATATCAATCAAAGAACCCAGTTAACCCATCGAAAGATCCTGATAAAGTATACTTACACTATAGTATACCTGCATTTGACAGTACTCAAAGACCTAATGAAGAACTTGGTCATACCATACTTAGCAGTAAATTTATAGTTAAGTCAAACTAAATTTTGTTCTCAAAACTCAATCCTCGGTTTCCAAGAGTATGGAATATCGACGAGGTTGATGAAACAAGAGCAATATGTTCAACTGAACTTTTAGTATTCATACCTAAGGCTTCAGAGTGGTACAGCTTTGCATACCTTTTACTGAGCAGCGAAGAAGTAAAGAATGATTTAGTTGGTAAAGCAACTGGTACAAGTGGAAGTCATCAAAGGGTAAAACCAAGCGAAATTTTAGAATTGGGAAGTGTAATACCACCTAAAGAAATAGTAACTGAGTTTGAGACTAAACTACGTCCACTTCTACAGAAGAAGCAACAAAATCTAATGGAGATTGCCACTTTATCTAAGACAAGAGATACTCTCCTACCCAAACTCATGTCAGGAGAAATCGACGTAATGCAAAGCAAACTGACCGAACAGCATGAGCCAGTACTTAGCTGAAGAAGCCATTGAGCAAGCTGCCATTGCCTGGCTGCGTGAACTGGAGCCCTATACCTACCAACACGGCTCCGATATAAAGCGCGACCTGAGCAAAGCCGTGCTCGAAGATGTGTTTGAGCAATTTCTGCAGCGCCGCTACCCGCAGGTGCCGCAAAAGGTGTTGGCCGAGCTGAAGCAGGAGTTCCTCTACAACAGCGGCGCAGACCTGCACCAGCGCAACCACGCCTTTCACCTCAAGCTTAGCAAAGGCATCAGCAAAACCTGGAAAGACGACCTAGGCAAACAACACTTCGGCCACTTCTACCCCATCGCCTACGACGATATTTCGCAGAACGAATTCCTGGTAGTCAACCAGTTTACCATCATCGGCAAAAGCAAACGAATCCCCGACCTGATCATTTTCGTGAACGGCCTGCCGCTGGTGCTCTTCGAATTCAAAAACCTGTTCAACCAGGACGCCACCGTTGAAGCCGCCTACAACCAGGTGCAACACTATACCTACCAGATTCCGCAGCTCTTCGAGTACAATGCCTTGACGGTAGTAAGCGATGGCCAGACCACCCTGCACGGCATGTACAGCAGCGGCCTGGAGTGGTTCGCCGCCTGGAAAAGTATTGACGGCCGCGAGGTAGTCGGCAATGGCTTCGCGCTGGAAACCCTTATCAAAGGCCTGCTCGTGCCCGAGCGTCTGTTGCAATACGTGCGCCACTACATCTTCCACGAGCTCGACAAGGGCCAGCTGATCAAGAAAGGCGCCAAGTACCACCAGTTCTTCGGCATACAATACGCCCTGCAACAAACCTTGCAGTCGGTAAAGCCCTACGGCGACGGCCGCATTGGCGTGGTATGGCACACCACCCGCTCTGGCAAAAGCATTACCATGGCCATTTACACGGGCATCCTGCGTCAGCTGAAGGAGCTAAAGAACCCAACCATTGTGGTGCAGGTAGACCGCTTCGACCTCAACCGCCAGCTTTTCGACGACTTTGTGGCCGCCAAAGACTTGGTAGGCGATGTAAGTATTGCCAACACCACCGACGAGCTGCGCGCCCTTTTGAGCGGCGATAGCGGCGGTGTGGTGTTCAGCACCGTGCAGAAGTTTAACCTCAAAGACACCGCCACTGGCCGAGAGCTGGAACACCCTGTGCTGAGCAACCGCGACAACATCATCGTGATTGCCGACGAGTGCCACCGTACGCAGTACGGCCTGGTGCAGGGCTTTGCCAATAACCTGCGCCGCGCCCTGCCGCAGGCGAGTTTCATCGGCTTCACGGGTACGCCCGTCGACAGCAAAGACGCCGACACCGTGGCCGTGTTCGGCGACATCATCCATACTTACGACATCCGCCAGGCTACCGAAGACAAAGCCGTGGTGCCGATCTACTACGAGCCGCGCCTGGCCAAACTGCACCTGGGCAACGAGCAGCTCGAAGAAGAAGCCGAAGAGATCACCGGCGGTCTGGAAGAGAACGAGAAGAACAAAATACTGTGGGCTGCCATGGAAGACGCCGCCGGATCTGCCGCCCGCGTCGAAGCCATCGCCAAAGACATCCTGCAGCACTATACCACCCGGACTAAAAACCTGGAAGGCAAAGCCATGATCGTGTGCATGAGCCGCCGCAACTGCGTGAAGCTCTACAATGCTCTGACGGCATTGGAAGGCTGCCCGGAAGTAGCCGTGATCATGACCACCAACATCGCCAAAGACCCGCCGGCCTGGCACCCACACGTGCACTCCAAAGAAGAGATGGAAGGTATAAAAGCCCGCTTCAAAGATCCGGACGATCCGCTCAAACTTGTGATTGTGCGCGATATGTGGCTCACCGGTTTCGACAACCCGGCCATGCATACCTTGTATGTCGACAAAATAATGAGCGGCCATAACCTCATACAAGCCGTCAACCGTGTCGCCACCGTTTTCCGCGACAAACCCAGCGGCCTGATCGTGGACTACATCGGCATCGGCGACAGGTTAAGGGACGCTACCAAAAAATTTACTACCCCAGACAGAAAGAAAACATTAGCTTCAACTATTGAGGAAGCCTTCTCACTTTCTTCAGATATGATAATGCTTCTGCGTGAGCAAATGCCAAAAGGCTTTTCTTACAACAGCTGGCCTGCTATCGCAGAAAAAGAGAGATTTAAGCTCATCAGCCAGGCGCTAAATCATATCGTGAAGGATGACGACGAGTGTAAGACTTTTATGCTGAACGAAAAGAAGCTGACCAGCCTAGCCCCTATTGTTAAGAGCCACAGTGCCATTAATGATATAGCGGTAGACATTATATTCTTTCAGCATCTTGGTGCTGCCGTTCGCAAAGTAAAGTATCCCAACACAAATATTAAAAAGAAGGAAAATCAAATAAAGGAACTTTTACACCGAAGCATTGAAAGCGAGGAAGTAATTGATGTTTTCAAGATGGCCGGTATTGAGAGCTTCGATATATCCATCATCAATGACGCTTTTCTGGCAACAGCCAGGGAAGAGAAGAGCGGAACTGACTTAAAACTGGAGCTTATCAGGCAGATTTTGAACGATGAGATAAAGTTACGATCAAGCAAAAATCTTGTAAAGTACCGCAAGTTCAAAGAAGAGGTCGATCGTATCATCGATCAGTATCATAAGAACTTTTTCGATAATCTTTTGGCTCTGCAACAACTGATCAACAATGTTGCAAAGCCGCTTCAGGAAGAAGACCAGCGCCTCCAGAAGTTAGGCTTAACCCAAGAGGAAGAAGCCTTTTACGAAATCCTGGCCAACCATCCGGATGCTGTGCAGGATTTTGTTTTGATCAAAGAGCTAGTTAAAAAGATACTTGCTGAAGTAAAGAAAAGTGCCTCTCAACCGGACTGGTACAAAAAAGAAGACACCAAAGCCCAGCTACAGCTGGCTGTGAAAAAGGTGCTGAAATTTAAAGTTAAAGCCGAGTTGCAGGAGATACTGGAAGAGATTATGGAGCAAGCCGAGGCCAGGTATAAGGAATATGATATGAGTGTGGCTTAGACTAAATTGAAAATCAACTTAACATTATAGTATGTCAAAATTTATTACCGGAGGAGAGCTTTCAACAGCTGTAGATGAAATTATATGGAAAGCCAAGGAAAACCTTATGATTGTCTCCCCATTTATTAAACTTGATAATCATTTCAGAGAGCTTTTTGATAAACAACGTCACAACCATAAGTTGCATATTCTTCTTATGTTCGGGAAGAATGAAGGCCGAGTTGATAAAAGCTTTAACAAAGATGATCTTGAGTACTTTAAACAATTTCCAAACATTAGCATAGTATATGTTCCAAAACTTCATGCAAAATATTATGCAAATGAAAAGGTAGGAATAGTAACATCTATTAATCTCTATGACTATTCTTTTGAGAACAACATAGAGTTTGGTGTCTTATATGAAAGTAAATCAAATGGTTTCTTCTCTTCTAAAAGTACAGATGCTGAAGTTTGGAACACTTGTATAGATATAGCTAATGATAATGCTGTTATTTACATCAATCGGCCAATGTATCTTGATTATGACTACAGAGGCTCGAAAGTTCTATGTGATCTTACAGCAGAGTTGTATAATGGCAAATCTGTTACAACCTCGCATAAACTTGATGATTTTGATGATGAGCTAGATTTTGAGGAAGTGTTTAATAAAATGCCAAGCCGTACTCCTGCTAACAAACCTGGGAAGGTGGTTTACAACGATTCAAAGACTAATTATTCAAAGTCATTCGAACCCGGTTATTGCATTCGCACAGGTGAGAAAATACCTTTCAATCCCAAAAGTCCTTATAGTTATGATGCATACAAAAGCTGGGCATATTGGGGAAACGAGGATTTCTCCGAAAAATATTGCCATTATTCAGGTGAAGCATCTAACGGAGAAACTAGTATGAGAAAACCTATACTTCATAAAAACTGGAAAAAAGCTAGTGAAATAAAGAAGTAAAAAATTGCGTCCTAACTTCAGTCAATCAATAACAACATGCAAAAGTATTCCGTCAATCAGTATCTAATCGAGACTGTCTTAGCCTGGGTTAAGTCAGGCGAAATTGCCATACCTGAGATCCAGCGGCCTTTTGTGTGGGACGGCTCGAAAGTGCGCGACCTTATGGATAGCTTGTACCAGGGCTATCCTGTCGGATACGTCATAGCCTGGAAGAACCCTAACGTCAAGTTAAAAGATGGAACACTTAGCGAAGGGAAAAAGATACTGATAGATGGGCAGCAGCGCATCACTGCTTTAACAGCGGCTATACTTGGTCAGTATGTAGTTAATAAAAACTATAAAAGGGTCAAGATAAAAATTGCTTTCAATCCATTGGAAGAGAGATTCGAGGTATTGAACCCTGCTATTTCGAAAGACAAAACATGGATACCAGACATTGCTGATGCTATCAATGGAGATCTTTTTGAGCTGGCCTCTAATTACTTCGATCTAAACCCGGATGTAGACAGAAAACTGGCACAAAGCGCTTTTACTAAACTTGTTAACATTCCAAAAAAGCAGATTGGCCTTATTGAATTAGCGCCAGATCTCGACATTGAAACCGTAACGGAGATATTCATTCGAATCAATTCTAAAGGAGTTGTTCTAAGCCAGGCAGATTTTGCCATGAGTAAGATCGCTTCTAACACAGAATACAACGGAAATCAACTGCGCAAAGCGATTGACTACTTCTGCCACTTAGCCATTGCACCGGACTACTACAGACACATAGTAGATAATGATCCAGCATTTGCCAGTACCGAGCTCTTCCAAAAGATGCAGTGGCTAAAGTCTGAAACAGAAGACTTGTATGACCCGGATTATACAGATTTAATTCGAGTTGCCTTTACCTCAAAATTCAATCGTGGGCGTCTTTCTGACCTGGTTAGTTTGTTGTCAGGCCGTAATTTCGAAACTCGAACATTTGAAGAGAGCATCGCTGAAAGTTCTTTTGCCAAACTAAGGGAAGGCGTTATAAACTTCATCAACGAATCGAATTACAAACGCTTTATCATGATAGTGAAGTCAGCCGGCTTCATATCACCTAAATTGATCCGATCACAAAACGTACTCAACTTTGCATACATCTTATACCTGAAGCTGCGGGAATTAGGTGAAAACTCCGTGGCAATTGAAAGCCATGTGAGGCGCTGGATGGTATATTCTATTTTGACCGGCCGTTATTCTGGCTCTCCAGAAAGTGTGTTTGACTATGATATCAAGCAAATCTCTAACAGACATTTTGCAGAATACCTTAGTGAAAAAGAAGAAGGCGAATTATCAGAAGCTTTTTGGAGTGCTTCTCTTCCACAAAGTTTAGACACCTCAGTTGCCAGTAGTCCTTACTTTTTAGTTTTCCTTGCCGCACAGGTAAAAGCAAATGACAAGGGCTTTCTTTCGAAGGATATTTCTGTTGCTGACCTGATCATACACAAAGGCGACATTCACCATCTATTCCCGAAAGAATACTTGAGGAAAAATGGCTTGGCACAAGGTAAATACAATCAGATTGCAAATTATGCTTACATGCAATCCGAAATCAACATTAAAGTGGGCAGTAAATCTCCCGAAGAATACTTTGAATTGATCCACACGCAGATAGAAGAGGAAAATCTGCAATTGACGGGCATCTCTACGCGGGAGGAGTTGAAGAAAAACCTGGACATGAATTGTGTGCCTTACTCAATCGATAATATGAGTATTCAGCACTACCAAGACTTTTTGTACGCACGTCGCAGAATGATGGCGAATAAAATTAGAGAGTATTATTTTTCACTGTAGTGATAATCCAATGATTATCTCCCGATTGATTCTTAGAACTCTTAACAGCTATTCAACCGCCAACATCGTAAATTACAGTACATACCAACGACTCCATTTACCATGTGCGGCAAATATTCGGTACTAGCTAAACCAAAGGGAAAATCGAAAGCTGCGAAGCTGTTGACGAAAAGCCTGAAGGAACCCCATTACAATGCGGCGCCTTCGCAGAACCTGCCGGTCGTAACCAACGATCACCCTGATGCCGTTCAGTTCTTTTCCTGGGGACTGCAGCCTTTTTGGGCGAAGGATGCAAAAGCAGTGAAGCGGGCGATCAATGCCCGGGCTGAAACGCTTGCCGAGAAACCCTCTTTCCGCAAACTGCTGAGCTCGAAGCGCTGCCTGGTGCCGGCCGACGGCTTTTTTGAATGGCAGGTAACGGCACATGGCAAGGTGCCCTACCGCATCCTCCTGAAAGATGAAGACACTTTCAGCTTTGCCGGTCTGTGGGATGAATGGCTGGATAAAAGCACGGGCGAGCTGCTGCATACCTACACCATCATCACGACCGAGGCCAATAACCTGGTGAAGCCGATCCACGACCGAATGCCGGTCATCCTTTCGCCGGAGGCAGAAGAACTCTGGCTCGATGCGCACGAATCACAGGAAGAACTGCTGTCGCTGTTAAAGCCCTATGATGCAACCCAAATGAAAGCCTACCCCGTGTCTCCTCTGGTCAACTCAGCCCAAAACAACGTACCGGAAATACTGAACTCCCTGTAATCTGACTGATACAAAAAGGCAATCTCAAAAGCCAGGTATAAGGAGCATGGAATGAGTGTGGCATGACAGTATCTTCATTTCTAGCTGTCATGTCGAACAAAGGGAGAGATCTGGATCAATCCAGAGTAATGGCAATATTCCAGATTTCTCAGAGCTCCGCTCGCCCCCTTCGACTCGCGTCTCGGGCGTGTTCGAAATGACAAAAAACATTAAGTTGACAGCTTCGAGTTGCGCCCTGCCTGCACAATGGCTTGTCGATGCAACTGGAAATTTAATTGCTCCAAGAGCTAATCCTGCAAATCCTTTAATCCTGTAAATCCTTGGGGTAGGGGCCCTATAGAAAGATTCAGACAAATTAACCGATGCACGATTCGGATAGGTCGCGACCTGTCCCTACGAATTTATGGTGTTGATGGGCCTCTATGGCAAATATACCATGCGTATGTCCTAAACTATTGTCTCGTTAAATAGTTAAAGAGTCAAAACCAACAAACTTAGAACGCACCATATGTCTATACTTCAATTAAAACCATCCATACTGGTCGAGACGCCTTTGGGGACGGGCCAGGCCATTTTCATCATCGACTACGGCATGCACCAGAACACCTGCTGGGTGGTCGCCTTGCAAAAAGACGGCGTGATCAAGCATTTTGATTGCAACGACGTGATCCTGTCCACGAACTATACCTATGGCATGAATCTCCGGAAAAATCACTTTCCGGTGAAAGAATCTAGTCCGCCTTCCGAATAACTAATTGAAACAAGCAGTGACAATAATAAAAGGTCTGTCAGGTATACCTGGCAGACCTTTTTTACTTCTAGTCAATTGGGTGAATTCGTTGTCGGATCAACTCGCCTTATTCGAGATCGTTACTACGCGGCCGGATCGTCCGGATGGGCTGAATACTTTCAGCTTCACCTCCCCTTTCGCGCTGATCGGGCCCGTGTACACCTTGCTCTTTTCGGTAGGCTCCGAACCGTCTGTGGTGTAGCGGATGACGAATCCAGGCAATTGTACATTGGCCAGTACTTTTCCGTTCTCCAGCACGGCACCGGCTGTCGGGATGCGGTACTGGAAGCCGCCGGCATAGTGGCTCAGGCGCGGCAGTTCGCGCTTGCCCAATACATTTACAAAGGCAGACCAGGCCTGGTTGTAGGCCGCTTCGGCTTTGGCAGCATCTGGCTCGGTTGCCCAAGCCGGGTCCGGTGCCCAGGCGCGCTCTGCCAGACCCAAAAGCTTCGGCAGCAGCATGTACTCCAGGCGTTCCGGGGTTTTGATCATCTCAGACCAGAGCGGCGCCTGCAATCCTACAATATTCGTGCGCCCAAAGGCAGTCAGTCGCTCTTTTCCTTTAAAGACTACCGCAGGATTGATCGGATCGTTGTTGGTATCTACTTTCTGGTTCTTCATGTAGTCAAAGGGGATGAAGTAGAAGGGCTTGTCCAGGTCCAGGTAGCCTGCCCAGTACAGGCCCGGCTCGTCGTAGGCTTTCTGGTAAGTCAGGTCCAGGTATAGGTTGGAGGCGTTGGTGAGCACCACCTTGTAGCCGGCATTCGCCATACGGTAGGCCAGGTCCTCGGCGCCCCACAGGTTGTTCCAGACATCCACATGAAAGTTCTTGTCTTTGAAATCCAGGTTGGGCACATACTTTTTCTTCCCGTTCTCCTCTACCCTTGTCAGGCCTATTTCCTCCCATCCTGACATATAGAGCTTGCGCGCGTTGAGCATAGAGTTCACCTTGCCAAAGAAGTAGTCCCAAAGATCGTATTTACCTTTTATACCTGGGTTAGCCGCCATCAAAGCGTCTACCGCAGGCGACTTCTCCCATACGCCATTGGGTACCTCGTCGCCGCCCATGTGGATGGTCTGGATCGGGGCACCGGCCTCCTGATACATGGCCAGGATCTCGTCCACCACCTTTTCGAGGAAGGTATAGGTAGAAGGCAGCGCCACGTTGATCACGTTATCATTCCAGTTCTGTACAGAACGGTACACCGATTTATCCTCCAGGTCGCGAAGCAGGTAGCGTTTTGCTTCTTCGGGTTTCCCCTCCTTCATCAGGCGGGCATAGCGGGCATCCATCGACTTGATTGCGGCACGGGCATGACCCGGCGTTTCGATCTCCGGAATCACCTTGATGTGGCGCTCCGTCGCGTACTTCAGGATCTGGATAAAGTCTGCTTTGGTATAGTGCCCGCTGCCGCTTGTCTTATCGGCGTCCGGACCAGAGCCCAGCGAAGGCTGCAGTTGGTTCAGCTCATCGACGGTATGGCCGCGTCTGCCGCCAACCTCCGTCAGTTCCGGCAGACCCGGAATTTCCAGGCGCCAGCCTTCGTCATCGTTCAGGTGAAAGTGCAGTACATTCAGCTTGTAGAGCGCCATCAGATCCAGCACCTTCAGCACCTGCTCCTTCGACTGGAAATTGCGCGACACATCCATCATAAAAGCTCTGTGCCCAAAACGCGGCGCATCCGAAACACGCACACCCGGCAGCTGCACAGAAGCCTGTTTTTTAGCCAATGCTGTTGCCGGAATCAGCGTCTTCAGCGATTGTGTGCCATAAAAAGCGCCTGTCGGTGTAGAGGCATTAATCACCACTTCCTGCGGACTCACCTGCAGTTCGTAGGCTTCCGGCCCCAACCCTTTCTTGAGTTGCAAACGAATTGCCTTGCCGGTACCCAGCATGCTGATGACCGGTTTTTTGCCGAAAACAGTACCCAGGTGATCCGCCAGCAAGGTAGCCTCGCGCATAAAAGCAGCATCCGTTACAATAGGTATAGCGGCGGTCATGGTAAACGGCTGGCCGGATTCGTGGTATACAGCCGGTGTCGGGAAAACTTTGGTCAGCTTCTCTTCTGCGATGTCGGTAATCACCTTGTTCTGCGCATACACCTCTTTCGCCTGCAGCCAGTTAACCCAGGGCTGGTCCGGCTTTTTCACGCTAATGGGCGCAGTGGTGTAGCCTTTTGACTTGTCATGGTCCCAAACCAGGTAAAAGCCATGCGGCGTTCTGGACTCGTTCACCACCTGTCCACCCGAAACGAGCTCTATCCGCTGCGAAGCGCCAGGTGCCAGTCCTTTGAAAGCAGCAGTCGGCGCCAGATAGCGCAGGTCGCCGTTCACATGCTCCACTTTGAAGGGAGCATTCTCCTCTTTGGGCTTAAGAGCAGGAAAGGAATGGAAATACAGGGTCCAGCCACTGGCCGGCAAAGGTGAATCGCCTGTGTTGGTGAGGGTGAGCACCGCCAGCGTTTGTGGCTTGTTCTCGTACTTTCCGTCCGCAACCTCATAGCTCAGCTTGAGCTTCTTGGGGTCGAAATTTTTACTGCTTTCCTGTGCAAAGGCATTTGCATAGAGCATAACATAGAGGGCGCATAAAACGGCTGCCAAGGGCTTTCTCATGGTATCAAAATCATCAGATGTGTCGAAGGATGCTGAAATATAGCATAAAATAGGTAGAACCGAAACCTAAAACCTGCACAAAACCGCAAGATGGATGTGACAACTCAATTCTGGTGGTCAGGTGCGCGATATTATTTCAACCAGAGGCAACCATCCGGAAATAATGTCCGTGATGGGGGCACCTCGACAAAAAGAAGAAAAACACATGGCACAAACCTATACCTCTCTGAACAAACTGATGCTGGGCATTATGCTTATGGCTGCTGTGGCCTGTGCCGATGACAACGAAGAAGACCTGACGCCGCAGCAGCCCGCCCAGCAATGCGATACCAATGCGGTGACCTTTTCGGGCAGCGTGGTGCCCATACTGGCTGCCAACTGCTACGCCTGCCATGCCGCCAACATTGCAGAGGGTGGCGTGGTACTGAGCAGCTATGCCGGTGTAAAGGCGAAGGTAGACGACCGCCGCCTGATCGGTGCGATTACCCATGCGCCCGGCTTCGCTCCCATGCCGCAAGGCGCTGCGAAACTCTCGGCCTGTGATATTGAGAAGATCAAGAAATGGGTCGACAATGGCGCTCCGAACAATTAAATCCTGGCCATGAAACAGCTTCTTCTGCTTATAGCGCTCTTCCTTTTTCCCCTTGCCAATGGGGTGGCGCAGGCACGTTTCTTCACCAAAACAGGCCACATCTGGTTCTATTCGGATGCTCCCCTGGAGGACATCGAAGCGCATAACCGGAAAGTGGTTTCCGTGCTGGATCTGAGTACCGGCGAAATGGTCTTTTCTGTCCCGATGAAGGAGTTTCAGTTCAGGAAATCCCTGATGCAAACGCACTTCAATGAAAACTACGTAGAGTCGGACAAGTACCCGAAGGCTACCTTTAAGGGAAAAATAATGAATCCCGACGCCGTGGACGTCACCCGGCAAGCGGCATACCTCGTGCGGGTACAAGGCGTGCTGAACATACATGGCAAAGACAAAGCCATCGACACTGTGGGTACCCTGGAAGTGAAAGATGGGCGCATCTATGGCAAGTCCACCTTCTCGGTCACACCACAGGAGTTTGACATCCATATTCCGCGGCTCGTTCGCAACAACATCGCCAGGCGGATTGACATTACCGTGGACATCATCTATTCCCCGCTAACAGGTAACAGCCTCTGACATGCGAAAGAAATGGATGCTTTTGGTGCTGCTCTGCCTGCCCACAGCCTTTGCGCAGGCACAGGACGACCTGCTAAAAATAGCTGAGGCCAGCGACAGCGCAACCACTGGCCCTGTAACCGGTACCTTTAAGACCACGCGCCTGGTGAACGGGCACACAGTGGAAACGAACAGCGCCGGCGTACTGCTCTTTCTGATCTCTCACCGCTTTGGTACTCTGAACAGCGGTGCCTACGAGCTGTTCGGACTCGACCAGGCGACCATCCGCCTCGGGCTGGAGTACGGCTTAACAAACCGGCTTGACATAGGTATAGGCAGGAGCTCCCTGGAAAAGACCTTTGACGGTTTCTTGAAGTATAAGCTGCTGCAGCAACAAATGGGAACAGGTAGCCCGGTCACCGTCACGCTCTTTTCCAGTGCAGCTGTCCGCTCGCTGAAATGGCCACAGGAGGAAAACAACTTTGATTTCAGGCACCGATTGGCTTACACGCAGCAGGTACTTATTGCTCGGAAATTTACAGATCGCTTCTCGCTCCAGCTATCCCCCACCCTGGTGCACCACAACCTGGTTCCAACCCGTCGGGATGAAAACAAGGTATACGCACTGGGCGGAGGCGGGCGATTCAAGATCACCAAGCGAACCTCCTTCAACGCGGAGTATTTTTACTTGCTCTCCGGTGAGGCACGACAGGACTACCGGAACGGCCTTTCCCTTGGGTTTGACATCGAAACAGGCGGACATGTTTTTCAGTTGATCTTTACGAACGCAGAGGGTATGGTGGAGAAATTTTTCGTTAGCCGGAACACCGGCTATTGGTCTGACGGAGACATCTATTTTGGCTTTAACATTTCGCGGGTCTTCGATCTGAAAGGAGAAAAGAAGTGGTGAGATAATCAGGATAATAGAATAGTGGTATTTCAGTATAGATGCTTAACTTAGGCTCCTCATACGCTATACCTCATTGGAACTATGCTGAAAAAATTTTGGAAGAATGCCACGCTCACCACGCTCGTGCTGGCCACCTTCACCCTATCCGGCCACGGACAGGATGCCAAAACCGAAACAGACTTGCAGTCTATCATGCAGCAGCACGACATGGTGGGGCTGGCCGTGGTTGTGGTGAAGAAAGGCGAAATTGTTTATAATAAATCCTTCGGATTGAAGGATGTCGAAAGCCAGACACCGCTCTCCCCAAATGATATTTTCAGGATTGCCTCCATCTCCAAATCCTTTACCGCTACGGCCCTGATGCAGTTGATCGAGGCAGGAAAGCTTTCACTGGAGGATGATGTGAGCAAGCTGGTGGGTTTTCAGGTGCGCAACCCGAAGTACCCGGATAAAGTCATCACGCTGCGCATGATGCTTTCGCATACTTCCAGCATCAACGACAGCCAGGGCTACTTCACCCTCGACACCATCGACCCGGCCAAAAACCCGAACTGGGCTGCCTGCTACAACAACTACGAGCCCGGCACGCAATACGAGTACTGCAACCTGGGTTTCAACATGGGCGGCACCATCCTGGAGAAACTGACCGGCGAGCGCTTCGACCAATCCATCAAGCACCGCATCCTGGACCCGCTGGGGCTATACGGCGGCTACAACGTAGACTCCCTGGACGCCAGTCGTTTCGTGACCCTGTATGAGTACCATGCGGACTCGAGCCGTTTCTCTCCTTCGCCCTCGGCATATGCCCCGCGCCGGCAAGAGATCAGAAATTACAAAATGGGCCATAGCACCCCTATCTTCTCGCCCACCGGCGGCATGAAGATGTCGGCCCCTGACCTGGCCAGGTATATGACCATGCATATGAACAAAGGCGAGTACAAGGGTACACGCATCATTTCGAAGAAAAGCGCGAAGCAAATGCAGTCGAAGATTGCCGACAATGGCTACGGACTGGCCCTAAAAACAGAAAAAAAACTGATCCCGGGTAAGGCGCTGGTTGGCCACACCGGCAATGCCTACGGCCTCTACAGCGCCATGTTCTTCCAGCCAAAAGAACAGTTCGGCTTTGTGGTGATAACGAACGGAACCAGTGCCCCGGAAGTAAATGAATACAACCTGGCGCTGGCTGAAGTGATCAACAGTCTGTATAAGAATTTGATCAAATAAGCAGCGCATTTAGGCTTGCTGCAGGTTTAGCGCTATACCTGACAAGCACCGGTTTTTAGAAGATACAATCCAGATAGAATAGAGCTAACAGCTCACGTATAAGCAAAAAGCCTCTCCGGAAATGGAGAGGCTTTTTGCTTTTAGATCAGGCCTATACCTGTTGTCTGTTGCTTTTATAACTCGCTGGCATTGAAGGTATCGCCCTGGTTCACGTCGCCTGTCTCGAAGCCTTTTCTGAACCAGCGAACCCGTTGGGCTGAGGTGCCATGGGTGAACGAGTCGGGTACCACCCGGCCAGTGGCTTGCTTTTGCAGGCGGTCGTCGCCGATGGCGCTGGCGGCGTTCAGGGCTTCTTCCAGGTCGCCGGGCTCCATAAAGCCGGTGGAGCGCTGGGTATGGTGTGCCCAGACGCCGGCATAGAAATCAGCCTGCAGTTCCACACGCACCATGAGCTGATTAAACTCAGTCTGGGACAATCTGCCCCGCATGGCGTTCACCTGGTCCATGGTGCCGGTGAGCTTCTGAATATGATGCCCTACCTCGTGGCCCACAACATAAGCTTGCGCAAAGTCGCCTTCGGCACCCAGCTTGCGCTCCATCTCTTCAAAAAAACTCAGGTCGATGTACAGCTTTTCATCGCCGGGGCAGTAGAACGGTCCGGTGGCGGAAGAAGAAAGCCCGCAGGCCGATTGTACCTGACCTGAATACAACACCAGGGTGGGTTCCCGATAGCCTTGAATCATTGTGTTCCAGACATCCTCAGTATCGGCCAGTACCACGGCTGTCTGATCTGCCAGCTCCTGCTCTTCCGGACTCGGCTGGTATCCGGTTGTCTGCGCATACTGCGGCTCGCCACCCACAAACTGTTGCAGGAGCGCCAGTGGGTTGGTTCCCGTCAAAAACATGATGAGTAACAGTACCCCGACTATGATGAGCCCCACTTTGGAGAACAGGAGCCGGAACAATGGGATGAGCAGCATGGGACTGATGCCTCTGCCACCACCTCCAAAACCGCCTGCCGATTGCCCCCTGCGGTCTTCTATATTGCTGCTTTTTCTTCTACCTTGCCATTTCATAATTTTCTTATTTGTTCTGCCTTACTGATGTAAGTCTGTCCCTACTTTTTGAACTGTATAACGTGGAGCGGCAACTCTTGGATGTGAGAAGTTTGCATACCTTGGCGCTCAGCAAAATGATAGGCACTTTGGGTGGTTCGGAGATGTACTATCGCTGTGGCCATGCCCAGACCTTGCGGTGTCTTTATACCCGCGGGTGTCTAACCGATCTGCCTTCGCTAAAGATATTTCAGGTAAAACCACGGTGAAAGGGTGAGACACACGTAGGAGCTGCGCATACTGCGAGGTCGGGTCGTTTGTACTGCTGCACGCAAATGATCAGGTGCTAGCCTTGGAAGGTAAAGCCCAACCCTGTACCTTTCTTCTCCCGTACCCCTGCTATACCTTAGCCCCTCACATGGACAACCTCAAAGAATTTATGCACCTCGTCTGGTCGGCCGTGAAAGGCAAGGAGCAGGATTTCACAACTCTGGGCATCCGGCCGGGTATCGTGCTGCTGGCCGTCCCCATGATCCTGGAGATGATGATGGAGTCGCTCTTTGCGGTGGTGGACATTTTTTTTGTTGGCCGCCTGGGACCACACGCGCTGGCCACCGTCGGGCTTACAGAGACGGTCCTGATGGTGATCTACTCGGTGGGAATGGGTGTGAGCATTGCGGCCACAGCCCTGGTCGCGCGCCGCATTGGCGAGAAAAACTATCACGAGGCGGGCAACGTCACCTTCCAGCTCCTGGTCACGGGTGCCGTGCTGGCCCTGCTGATGGGTATACTGGCCACTTGGTTTGCGGCCGACATCCTGACGCTGATGGGCGCCGAAGCCGACCTGCTCGAAACCGGGCTCCGCTATGCGCAGATCATCTTCGCCGGCAACCTGGTCATCATTCTGCTTTTCCTGATCAACGGAATTTTTCGGGGAGCCGGTCAGCCGCACCTGGCCATGCGTGCGCTCTGGCTCGCCAATGGCGCCAACATTGTATTGGACCCGCTCCTCATCTTCGGCATCGGCTCCTTCGAAGGCCTGGGACTGGAAGGCGCGGCCTGGGCCACCACCATCGGGCGCAGCATAGGCGTGGTCTACCAATTCTACCACCTCCTCAATGGCAGGCATCTGCTCAAGGTCGGGCGCGACAACCTGGTGGTTAGTTTTGCCATGATCAGGCGCATCCTGGCCCTTTCGTCGGGCGGCATGGGCCAGTACCTGATTGACTCGGCCAGTTGGATTTTCCTGACACGCATCATCGCCGAGTTTGGCAGCAGCGCCCTGGCCGGCTATACCATCGCCTTCCGCCTGATCATGTTCGCCATGCTGCCGGCCTGGGGATTATCCTCTGCGGCAGCTACGCTGGTCGGCCAAAACCTGGGCGCACAGAAAGCGAGACGGGCAGAGCTGGCCGTGTGGCTGACGGCCAGGTATAACATGATCTTTATGGCGGGCGTCACTTTCCTGTTCATCTTCTTCGGAGAACACCTGGCTGCATTTTTTGCAAGCGATCAGACCGTGATCGCGGTTACCTCGGAGGCGCTACAGATCATAACGCTGGGCTACGTCTTTTTCGGGTTGGGCATGGTGATGGTGCAGGCCTTTAACGGAGCCGGCGATACCCGCACACCGTCCGTCATCAACATTGTGGTGCTCTGGCTGATCGAAATCCCGCTGGCTTATCTGCTGGCAAAATACCTAGGATTCGGGATCACTGGCATTTTCCTGGCCATCGCCTTCTGCCACTCATTCCACGCACTGGTCGGCTGGTGGCTCTTCCGGCGCGGCACCTGGAAAGCGGTGAAGGTATAGCTTCGGCTTCAGGAATAGCGTTTGTTGACTGGTCAGAAGTTGCCTGCTATATAATTAAGGAATCGGTAGACTTATCGCATAAAAAAAGCAGGTATAGCCGCTCGGGCTATACCTGCTTAAAAGGGAAAGAGTCTGTTGACTAGTTTTGTACTAACAAGCCGTTGAAGTTTGCCACGAAATAGGCATGCGCCTGCTCCATACTCAGGATATGGCCTTGCTTCTGGGCATCTGCAGCCAGACGGAAGCCAAGTTCAGCCGCCGCCATGCGCTGATCCGGTGTACCGTGGTGTCCATTGCTTGCGAAACCACAGTCGCCGATCTGGAAGAACAGCTCATAGAACTGGGCCACACGCTTGCTGTTATACGTGGCGCCCCGCTTGTGCGTCATGTAGTAAGCAGCCAGAAAATCGGCTTCCAGTTCTTTGTAGCGCGTATCTTCAGATATACTGGCAAAAGTACCTGCCGGATACCAGGCGTTCATGTTTTTGAACTGGATCTGGTGCGCCCATTCGTGTGCCAGTATACCGGTCCACACAATGTCTTGCTCTATACCTGTTCCTGAAATCATCTCCACAAGCCCGTCGCCTATCACGATCAGGTTATTGTAAGTCGTGGCAAAACCATCGGCAGCGAAGAAAGGAGACTCCGGCAATTGATTGGAGAACGTATTGAAATACAGGATCTGATCAGCCACAGCATAGGCTTGCTCTCTTGAGGTGATGCCAACGCCAATTAGCTCATATACATCGGCAAGCCGCTCCCTGTCATTCAATGTAGCCGTGTGCTGTCCGTTCAATCGGATCTGGTTTGGCATGTTCCAGAATTTTTCCAGTTCACGCTTGCGCTTGTTCATCAGGTCGGTATACTCACCGTTTGCACCGAAGTACTGAGCAGATTCGTCAATCATGGCAGCATACTGACCTAATGTCAGATAAGTATTATAGATCGGCTGTGCCTGCGGTCCAAATAAGCCAACCAAATCTGTAGCCAGTGGTGCGAAATAGCTGTTTTGCACAGTTGCAAAAGAGGTAGGGCCACAAGTAGTAGGCTCTACGACATTGCCCATCAACATATTGCGCAAATTCTCATGCACAGGTATCTGGTCCTCTATGGATTTTAATGGCGTAAGCTCCGAAGTGCTGAGGTTTGAGGTTGAAGAAGATTGCAGGGTGCTGCTCGAGGCCAAGCCTACATCGTCCATTTCCTTCTCACAGGAAAAAGAAATGAAAGCCAGTCCCAGGCAGAATAAAGTAGTCTTTGTTCTGTTCATACTACGTGTGATTAAATGAGATTAAGTTTGGGTATAGGTAAAAATAATCAGGATGTAAGGCGCCACTTTGCAAGCCAAAATAGCTGTATTAAAGGTAGCTGTTCTTGTACCAGAACCAAATTTTATTGCCATAAATAATATTTAATCCGATTTAGTTCCAAGGCGCGGTCTTCATTCGGGGAGATGCTTTGTAAAACCCATCACAAGCACAGCCGTTATTGCATGATGTTACAGAAACAGACCTTTTTAACGAACGCTTTGTCGAGCTTCACTTCGTTGCATCACATGTTATTTACAAGCGATCATTATATACCCCCTGCCACCGGCCAGAAATTCACACGTATTATTTGGCTGCTTGCACTCATGCTTTTCACCCTGCCGGCCGAGTCCTATGCACAGGAAGAGACCCCGGACACCGCAGCGGTTGTTGCCGCACCGGAGTGGCCAGAGGACTCGCTAGGCAGGCGTAGCCCGAGGGGCACCGTGACAGGTTTTATCAAAGCAGTAGCCGATGGCGATTATACCCGGGCAGCTTTCTACCTGAACCTGCAAACGGCCACCGACACCATAAAGGACGGGGCTATGATGGCGCAGGCATTGCAACGCATGCTGGATCAGCGCAGCAAAACCTTGCCTCGCTCCTGGATCAGCAATTTGCCGGAAGGCGACCTTAAAGACGATCTGTCCCCTAATCTGGAACGCGTCGGAACGGCCACCGTCAATGAACAGAATGTCGACATCCTGCTGGAGAAAACCGAGGGACCGGCTGGTGGCCCGATCTGGCTGGTAGCATATGAGACGCTCCGCCAGGTACCTGTAGAGGAAGCCGCCCCTTCCGAAACCGTGATTGAGAAAACCTTGCCTGGCTTTCTGGAAGAAAACCGCTGGGGAGGTGCACCGGCGGGCCATTGGTTGGGGATGTTGGTGATTGGGGTGGTCGCCTATTTACTTGCCTGGAGCATCACTTCGGGCCTGATATTCCTGATCAGCTACATCTGGCGGAAGACCCGTAACGAGCCAACGTACGGTTTCATCAGGGCCTTTTCTCTGCCCGTGCGGCTATACCTGGCGGCCGTTCTGCTGGTATACCTGAGCCAACGGCTGGGCATCTCGTTCGTGCTGAGGCAGCGCTTCAGTGAGCTCACCATCATTATCGGCCTTATAGCGGTGCTGCTGCTGCTCTGGCGACTGGTGGACGTCATTACAAGTTTCAGCAGGCGCCGCCTGGTGGACCGCCGCAACATGGCAGGCATCTCTATTGTGCTTTTCCTGCAACGCGGCGCCAAGATAGCCCTGGTTGTGTTTGGTGTTATTTTCATACTCAGCACCCTCGGATTCGATGTCACCACGGGTCTGGCCGCACTAGGTATAGGCGGTATTGCGTTGGCGCTGGGTGCCCAGAAAACGGTCGAGAACTTTGTCGGGAGCGTGACGCTCATTGCCGACCAGCCCATCCGGGTGGGCGACTTTTGCAAAGTGGGCGACACGAGCGGCACCGTGGAGCAGATCGGCATGCGTTCTACCCGCCTGCGCACAACGGAGCGTACCATCGTTACCATTCCGAACGGAGATTTCTCGTCGCAGAAGATTGAGAACTTTGCCCACCGCGACCGCTTTTTGTTTAACCCGGTGCTAAGGCTCCGCTACGACACCACGCCGCCTCAGATACAGGCTGTGTTACGCTCTCTGAGAGAAACCCTCACGGCGCATCCCAAAATAGACAAAACGAGTGCACGCGTGCGCCTCACCGAGATCACGACAGATGCCCTGAAAATCGAAGTGTTCTCCTACATCCTGACCAGCGATTTCAACGAACACCTGGAAGTAAAGGAAGGTCTGCTCTTAACCATGATGGATGCCGTCAATACCAAAGGCAAAGGGTTCGCGCTGCCAGTCCAGCAACTGCTGGTCAGTAATGATGGGGCCGGTACGGAAGAGAAAAAAGAAAAGTCTTTATAAAGGCAGGTTAATGCCTTTATAAAGACTTTTCTTGTTCGCAAAGGCCACCAGCGAGAACATACCTGACACTTCATACTGCATACCCACCACGCATACCAGCACGGCCGGACTGTCAAGTCCGAACAGCACGATAGATACCGCCACAACCAGCTCAAAAAAGCACCTCTAATTGTTCCGCGGCCACATACCTGATCAGGGTGCCGGCCACAATTTGGCGGCAGGTATAAGATTCCGCAACAGGCACAGGTAATCCAAAAAAAATTGAAGGCTGGCGAAATCCGGATAGCCCTGGGATTCGTTTGTATGCTCCATTCACCAATTAAAACTAAAAGAGACTATGGAGTTAGCAAGCATATTATTGTTTATCGGGGGCCTGGGTGGTCCTGAGGTAATATTGATCATCCTTGTTTTTGTCTTGTTTTTCGGGGCAAAACGCATTCCTGAAATGGCCAAAGGTCTGGGTCGGGGTATCCGGGAATTCAAGGAATCTTCGAGGGAAATAAAAGATAGTTTCGAAAAATCCGCCGCAGTGCAGCCCGAGACAGAACAAGTTAACCTAAACCGGGAGTAGCCCCCCTGTTGATAAGAGAAGTCCGCTTTTGAAATCAGACTTCTTTTTTTTGTCTTTTTTTCACTCCCCTAAATCCAGACAAGACGGCTGGTTCGTAAGTCTGGCATTGCTGACGGTCAAGCAGTTTGTCTGTAGCAATTTCCAATAACTTTCACCTAATAACTAGACTTATGAAAAAACTACAGAACGAGCTGGCGGAGAATGACCTGAGCCTGAAGAGCAGCCTGGTGGCTCCTATCCAGCGCCGTGCTTTCCTGCGTTATGCCAGCGCCACGGCAGCGGCTTCTACCCTCCTCTTTATGACCTCCTGCGACGATGACGATGACAAGGGCCCCATGGACCCGATGGCGGTTGACCTGGGCTCGGGTGACACCGGCATTCTGAACTATGCTTACGCCCTTGAGCAGTTGGAGGCAGCCTTCTATACCGAAGTGGTGGCCCGCTCGATGGGGGTTTTCAACCAAACTGAGCAGCAGATCATGCAGGACCTGAAAGGCCACGAATCCATTCACCGGGATTTCCTCAAAGCAGCACTGGGCTCCGCCGCTATACCTGACCTGGAAGTGAACTTCAGCTCCATTAACTTCAACGACAAGAACAGCATACTCACGACTGCCCGTACCTTCGAAGATCTGGGTGTGGCGGCTTATAATGGCGCTGGAAGATTCCTGGAAAACGCCGGATTCCTGACATTGGCTGGCAAGATCGTATCCGTAGAGGCCCGACACGCCGCTGTTATCCGCGACATCATCTCCAACGGCACCTTCTCCGACACCGCCGACGCCAAAGGCCTGGACCCTGCCATGATGCCTGCCGAAGTGCTCAAGGCTGCTTCCGCATTCATCAGTACCCCCATCAATGCCAATAATCTTCCTAAATAAGACACACCATGAACATATTCAGAATAATAGCAGATATCGAAAAAGTTGATCCTGAAGTGTATAATAAGCTCGACTCGAGACGCAGCGTTTTCAAAAGCCTCGGGAATATGGGTAAAACTGCTGCCCTGACCGCTATACCTGTCGCGCTTGGGTCGGTATTCAACAAAGCGTATGGACAGAGCTCCGGCACCGTGCTGGAAGTGCTCAACTTCGCATTGAAACTAGAGTACCTGGAGCGCAACTTTTACGCCGGCGGACTGGCTGCCAATGGCCTGATCACAGACGGAGCCGCCAGAGCAGCCATCCAGAAGATACAGATGCACGAGGCGCAGCACGTAGATATCCTGATTGCGACCATCCGCAGTCTGAACGGAACCCCGATCAGTGAGCCTACATTTAACTTCGGTAAAAACTTTGCGGACTGGAACACCAACTACCAGACTTTCCTGACACTGGCGCAAGCATTTGAGGACACCGGCGTGCGGGCTTACAAGGGACAGGCCGCCAATCTGATCAGCAATGACGCCGTTCTTACCGCCGCCTTGCAGATACACTCGGTAGAAGCACGCCATGCAGCCCATATCAGGCGCATGCGTAATAATGCCGGTTGGATAGTGGGCGCTGCCGGTAACAGCAATGTGCCTGCAGGTGCTGCGGCTGTTTACGCCGGTGAGGACAATGTGTCCCATGGCGGTATCAACGATGTGAAAACAGTCGGAAGCGGTTACTCTGCCGAGATCGCAACTGGTGCTTTTGACGAACCACTGACCAAAGACCAGGTCGCTCAGATAGTTTCACTGTTTGAGTAAATCATAGCGGAACATTTCCGATCACCGGTAAATTTCCCATAGGTGCTTCATAGTGAGAGGGCTGTCTCAGACAGCTCTTTTACTGTGAGGCATTTTGCATGATGCCGCGATAATTTCCTAAACAAATATACACATTTGATTGTAGTGTAGTCTAAAGCTTTGATAATTGGCTGATCAACGATCCAAAGAAACCCTCGCAGAAGAAGATCTGGTAGCACGGCTCCGAGCCCGTGATAGTTCAGCCATGTCACAGCTCTATGACAGGTATAGCCCTACCCTCTACGGCATCGTATTCCGAATTGTAAAAGATGAAAATGTAGCCGAAGACGTGTTGCAGGAGGCAATTTTAAGAATCTGGGTATCCTTTGATAAATATGATGCCTCCAAAGGCAGACTTTTCACCTGGATGTTGAATATTTGCAGGAATCTGGCAATTGATACAATCCGCTCAAAGCAGTATCGCGTAAGTATTCTGTCACAAAAAATAGAAGCCGACTCCCGCATATTCCACTACACAGATACCTTCAAACCGGAGCACATTGGTATGCGGGAAATTGTAGATAAATTGAATCCTGAACAAAAGCAGATCATTGACCTGATGTATTTTGATGGCCTGACTCAGAGTGAAATTGCGGAATCCTATGACATACCGCTGGGTACTGTAAAGACCCGGGCCCGCAATGCAGTCAAATTTTTATCAAGATTATTCAAAGGACGTGCATAACGAAGACTACATAGCATCGGGTATTCTTGAACTCTACGCAGCGGGCGGTTTAACCGAAGCAGAGCGGGAGGAAGTGGAGCGTCAGGCCGCGCAATCACCGGAGATCCGGTCGGCGCTGGACGAGGCCTGCGCTGCCATGGAAGCCTATGCCGGACTTTATGCCCATACCCCAAAAAGTGAACTCAAAACCAGAATCATGAATCAGCTGGCGAATGAAGAAGCAAATGTTCGCCAGCTTCCTATCGATAATCTCCGCGAACCAGGCGCCTCTAAGCAGGGGGCTTATCAGTGGATGCTTGCCGCCAGTGTCGCACTGATGCTGTTTTCCGGCATTTTAAGTGTATTTTTCTATAGCAAATGGCAACAGGCCGAGGAAAGGCTGGCCGGCGTAATGGCTTCAGAGCGATTGCTAGCCCAGCAGATGAAGCAGACATCATTACGCTTGCAGCAGCAGCAAGAAACCCTGGCCATCGTTCGCGACCCTGATTTTGAACTGGTGAAGTTAAAAGGAGTTCAGACAAATCTGGAGGCCGCTTTGCTCGTGTACTGGAATCCGGACCAGGCAGCAGTGTATATTGACCCCGTTTCACTTCCGACTCTCCCAACTGGAAAGCAATACCAGTTATGGGCGCTGTTGGACGGACAGCCTATCGACGCAGGAATGATTGAACTGACAGAAGAGAAGATCAAGCTGCAGCAAATGAAGCATATCAATGCGGCACAGGCTTTTGCCGTTACAGTGGAGCCAGTTGGAGGCAGCGCAACTCCAACACTGGAAACGATCACGGTGATGGGAAAGGTTGGTTCTTAAATAAGCTCTACGTCTCCTGCTAGGCTTTTAGAGGTAAACTTCACATTGTTCCAGAAGAGCTGACTGAAGATAGCCTGGAAAAGTGGGGTGGGAACGTGTTCTTCGTCAAGCTGAAGGGTGGCCAGCAAACGCATGACTTCCTGCAGTTTCCGGAGCTGTGAGGTCTCGTTCATGTGGTTGAGTTCTTCCTTGCCGAACAGGAAAGCATCAGCCAGCCGCTCATCGGTACGCTCCACGTAGTCCATTACCTCATATACCCGGGCAGAGAGCTCGGACAACATGGTATCGTTCGTTACACGATCAAACTTCCAAAGGTATGGCACGATGGGCGCGCCTAACTGCTGGCTCCGCTCGATGTCGGAGAGTCGCTTGTACAGCAACAGGGCCAACACCAGGTTGTTGCAACAATCCTTACTTAGGGTGATCTCCCGGAACAGCCCAATGGCCTGCCCCACCGTACTAAAAATGTGCTCGACCACCCTTTGCTCTTCTTTTCGCCAATGGCACATGTGCACCAGGTCGTCGGTTACGTTAAAGGAGCCCGGGTTTTGGTAAACAGCCTCCTCCACCGCCTGCACCATGGCATCGAAACCAGGTGCTGCACGATGCAAACGATTGAAACAAATAAAATAGGCGATCTGGTGGATGGTCATGGGCACCTGCCGAAAGCGAAGTGTCGTCTTGATGGCTTCTGGAACATTCATAGAGCAGGCCCAATAAAGGTTAAGGAATTAACCTGTGCTGACAGGTATAAATCAAATATAACGCATTAAGTTTCAGGCATTCAATACCCAGAAGTGGGTATTTTTCAGGCTTTATACCACCACAACGACTTTCCCCACTGACTTGCCCTGCTGAAACAAGCGGATTGCCTCGTGCATTTCGGTGAATGCGTACGTATGCCCCACATGCTGCGGCGCCAACTGCAAGGCCTGCAGGCCCTGTAGCAAGTCATGCATCAGGTCAGTCTGCTCGTAGAGGTAAATCAAATTGAAGCCCATCAGCGATTTGTTTTCACCGGGAAGTTTGAGCGGGTCAATTTTGGGGCGTCGCAGGTACTTCCAGAATAGGCGCGGGTAATTGGGCTTGCTGCCGTGACTGCTGAAAGAGGCATTGCCATATACCACCATACGCCCCATTGGCGCCAAGGCCTTCCAGCCCTGCTCTAGTATGTGTCCGCCGATGCACTCCATGATCAGGTGAAGGGGACGTCCCTGCAGGCGCTGCATGAGCTTCTCGTAAAAGTCTCCGTTGCGCAAAATCACGTCGTCGTAGCGCTCGTGCTCCCGCAGAAAATCTACCTTATCTGGCCGGCCAACGGTACCTATAGTATGGGCGCCCAGTCTCTGGCAGATACGGTTAGCCAGGATGCCTACCCCTCCTGCCGCGCTGTGGATGAGCACCTGCATGCCCGGCTTCAGGTTACCCAGTTCTGTGAGCGCATAGTAGGCCGTCAGCCCCTGCACCAAAAAGCCGGCGCCTTCCTCAAAGCTCCATTCATCAGGCAGTGGCAGCACATAGCGGTGGTGGCTGTTGATGTGCGTGACGTAGCCGCCGAACTTAGTGGCACCCATCACGCGGTCCCCGACCTGCCACTTGCCTGCCTCCGCTCCCACCGCCACAATCTCGCCTGAAAACTCCAGCCCAGGTATAAAGGAGCCAGCCGGCGTGGCACTGTAAAGGCCCTGCATGGCAAAAATATCGGCAAAGTTGAGGCCGATCGCCCGCACCCGCACGCACACCTCCTCCGGCCCAGGCGATTCCAGGGTTTCCGGGCGAAGTGCCAGGTTGCGGATGGAACCTGCCTTCGGCATGCGGTATACCTGTCGGTCAATCATATCGTGTCTATGGTTTATGGAATTTAGATCTGCTTACGACAAACAACAGTCGCTGTTCATTAAAAAAACTTTATGGAGCAGTGTGGAATTCGGTCGATTCTTTCATCTACTAAACAAAAGCAGCAGAAGGCCTGCCTGCATTGTCAACCCTAACGGAAAGGAACCCCATCATGGCACAGGTACCAGAGAAACAAAACACGGCAAAAGGCAACAAAAAACGCGCACGCAGCAAAGGCTTTCACCTGGATATGACGCCTATGGTGGACCTGGCCTCACTGCTGATGACTTTCTTCATGCTCACCACCACCTTCGCCAGGTTTCAGACCATGGAGATCAACATGCCCACAGCCCAAGGCCCAGATACGCCTGTACCGGGAAAAAACGCACTGAACATTGTGCTCGACGAAGAAGACAAGGTATACTACTATTTCGGCTACCCCGGAGATGGTCCCGAGTTGAGAGAAACGGATCTGTCAGCCACCGGCATCCGGCAGGTACTGCTGAACGAAGAGGTGAAAGGCAACCCCGACATGGTGGTGCTGGTGAAAGCGACGGCAAGCTCCCGGTTCAAAAACCTGGTAGACGCCCTCGACGAGCTCAAGATCACCGATACCCGCAAATACGCCCTGGTGGAGTTGCGCGAAGAAGACAAAGCACTGCTGGCCGCCCGTTAAGCCAAAGGCCTGCTCCCTCGGCGGGAGCAGGCCTTTAAGAGTTGATTGACAGGTTGTGCTTAGCGGCAACTTCACCTACTCCGTTGGTTCTGTCGCAAACTCACAGCTGACGGTTGGGTTAAAGGGGAAATGCATACCAGAAGGGTTATGCTTCCATACCCAGGCGTGTAGCTGGTAATTGTCGAAAGGCAGCGGATTATTATCTGAGTCGATGTACACGTCAAATTCCTGCGTGCCCAGCACTGGTGTTCCGCTTCCTTCCCACTCATCAGCCCGGATAATGAACTCCACGCCGACCAGCCTCATGCGACCGTTTTTTTCAGGCTCGTACAACAGCGCCTCCGGTCGACGGGGATCGAGCTCACCGTCGACCAGGTTGGATTTTACATAGTGGTAGCCCATGCCGCCGAGTGTCGGATGGCTGACACAAGGGCTGAAGGGTACATAGCCATCGGCCATAGCTGCCCCGATTCTGTGGTAACGGGCAGTGGCACTTCGAATATCAGCCAACACTCTGTTGTGCAGCGCAGTATTCGGTCGATTAGGGCTAGCATTAGCTTCAAGCTGCGCAGCCAGCGGTTCTGGTGCCTCCTGGCTTTCTGAATCGCAGCCCAGAAACAGGAAGGCGATGACAACAAGCGGAATGGAAAGTAAGGTTTTGATTCGGTGTTTAGAGGATGTAAGCATAGTTTGAAAAGAATTGATTCCGGGAAAAGAGAAGAGCAATAAAACCCTACCAAGCAAAGCCGGGCTGTTGCCTGTAGTAAAGCGGAATAAAGGAGGGCGAGGGGTATGCCTGGCAAGGTGAAAAGCCAGTAAGGATAGAAGAGCGATGGACGGCCGCGAATAATTACTGCATACGGAATACAAATAGTAACATAATTTCTTTTAAAGATTTAATAAAATCTGAATTGAACCTGAAAAGTAAACTTCCTTCAAATTAATCATGGCACCTTCAACAATATTTGCTTTATTGAATATACAATAACCTTCACCCGGCTATGTTTTTAAAGCTCTTTTCGAAATCCCGTTCCACTGACGACCTGGAACTGGTGCGGCAATACCGCCGGACCGGTGACCTGGACGTGATCGGGAGACTCTTTGAGCGGCATACAGAGATGGTATACCTGATCTGCCTGCGCTACCTCGGGGAGGAAGAAGAAAGCAAAGATGCCACCATGCAGGTGTTCGAACAGCTGATTGTAGCCCTGAAACGGCATGAAGTGAGCAACTTCAAGTCGTGGCTGCACACGCTTACCAAAAATCACTGTCTGCAACTGCTCCGCTCTAACCGACTGAAAGACAAAGTGAGTCAGGCTCTTCCGCAAGAGCAACACACCCTTCCGCAAAGCGAAACACCGCAGTCTGAACTCGATTGGCAGGCACTCGAGCATGGTCTTGTACACCTACCCGCTGAACAACGTACCTGCATTGAGTTGTTTTACCTGCAGCAGAAAAGCTACCGCGAAATAGAGGAAATCACCGGCTGTGACCAGAAGCAGGTGAAGAGCTACATCCAGAACGGGCGCCGGAACCTTAAAATTTACATTGAAAAAAACCATGCGCAACGATAAAATACAAATTAGCGAATGGGGTTTGGAGGAACACCCCTCCACAGAACTGCTGCGGCAATATGAGGAAGGCTCGCTGCCACCGGCAACCAATTACGAGCTGGAGAAGCACCTGCTCGACTGTGAAATGTGCGAAGACATTTTGACGGGCATGTCGCTCGCTGACCGGAAACGAACGAGCCAGGCCCGTTACCGCATCTGGCAGCGCATCCGAACGCGCCTGCGCCGGAAGCACCGCCCCAGCACCATCCTGAGCCTGGCCGACTGGCGCGTGGCCGTTGGCGTGTTGATGATGTTCAGCTCACTGGGTCTGATTTTGTTTTACGCTTATACCCGCACAGCCACGCAGGAGCAGGCAGCCATGCATGCGGCTGAAATACTCCCCCCTAGTCCGGAAGAACTGCTGGCCCGCACGATTGATGCGGCACTGGTGCTTGACATACCAGCCCCACCGGTCGCTGCCAGCCATCCTGACAGCAGCGGTCCGAAAGCAAGTTCTGGCTTTAGCCTGGAGGGGCAGCTAGTGGATGAAAATGGACAAGGTATAGCCCAGGCGACCATTCAAGTTCAAGGCGGCCCCTGGGAAACGACCAGCGATGAACGAGGTCACTTCAGGTTGTCGCTCGTGGCGGGCAGCCATACCTTGCTGGTGAGCAAAACAGGCTATGCACCTCAGACTTTCCATGTCGAAAGCCCCGGCAAAACGCTGCGCCTGCGCATGGGAAACAGACGGCAGTGAGAAAAACCTATACGTAAAAATACGCAACTCTTTTTTGGACAGACGTATACTCCAAATTGCAATTTAATGGATCATAAGGCCGCATATTGTTTCCAGATAAAAAGAAGATTATTCATGCTTTTAGGGGAAAAATACTTAATTTACGGCCTGACGCCCCTTGCCAGAGGAATCTAAACACCAGTATTATCTAGGTTTCGGTTCCGCTTACACCCCTGGCAGTTGCAATGGAATACTATGGAGAACAAAACAACTGCGCTGCAATACAGTGGCGAAAAAAACTATGATTCTGATTTCTGCGGAAGCATCCCCTTACACCAGATCAACCTGATTCAACCGCACGGCCTCCTGCTGGTGCTTGACAAGTCGCTACACATCCGACAGGTAAGTGAAAACATTTCAGATCTGCTGGATCTTGCGCCGGAAGCGATACTGGAGCAACCCCTTGCCTCTTTTCTGCCAGAAACAGAGCTAAAGGATCTGCAACTTAAACTTTCCCGCGAACAGCGATTAGAGCTAGAGCAGGTGGACATCCCCTTCTCGCTCACGTTTGGAACAGAAGATAACAGCCAGGTCTTTACGGCTACCGTGCATCCGGAGGCAGATCAGATCCTGATCGAAATGGAGCCTGCGCAGCGCGAAAATGACAAGTCTTTCCTGAGCTTCTTCCAACAGATAAAATACATTACCTCCCACATTAAGCAGGCTGAAGGCACCGAGGCGATTGCCCAGGTGGTGGCCGATGAGTTCAAGCAGTTTACGGGTTTTGACCGGGTGCTCGTCTACCGCTTCGACCCCTTGTGGAATGGCACCGTGATCGGCCAGGCTAAAACGGAGGACATGAGTGACCTGCTGGGACTTCGGTTCCCGGCCTCTGATGTACCCAAACAGGCGCGTGACCTTTATTTCAAAAACCCTTACCGCCTTATACCTGCCCGCGACTACGAGCCGGTGCGCCTCTACCCTATCCTCAACCCCATTACAAGACGGTTCACAGACCTGACCAGTTGTAACCTGCGCAGTGTGGCCAGCGTGCATTTGGAGTACATGGGCAATATGGGTATCTCGGCTTCTATGTCGGTACCGCTTATTTTGGAGGGCAAACTGTGGGGGCTGATCTCATGCCACCACAAAACCCCGAAATACCCAAGCTACCAGGAGCGTACGGCTATGGAACTGCTGTCCACCATAGCGGCAGTTCGTTTGGGCTCCTACGAAAAAGAGCAGCTTGCCACCATGCAGGCACATAAGCGTGGGCAGTATGCCACCATGATGGAACAGCTCTTCACCCAGGACTTCTTCTCCGAAGCGCTCCTGCACGGCAAACCAAACCTGGTGGAGCTGCTGTCACTAGACGGGGCGGCTGTGGTATATGAAGGCAATGTGCAAACAGTGGGTAAAACCCCGCCTGTTCAGAAAATAAAAGAGCTTGCTTCGTGGCTGCGGCGCAACAGCTCCGACAAGACATACGTAACTAATTCGCTCCCACAAGCTTATCCGAACAGCAAAGACTACAAAGACGAGGCAAGCGGTTTGCTGGCAATACCCATCAATCCGGACCAGGGAGAATACATCATGTGCTTCCGGGGCGAGGTGCTGCAAACTGTCAATTGGAGCGGCAACCCTGATCAGGCCATCCGGAAGGAACCGGACGGCAAAAGCTATCATCCCCGCAACTCGTTCGCGCTATACCAGCAAACGGTGCAGCTAACGTCCCTCCCCTGGAGACAGGAAGAGGTGGAAGCGGCGGAGGCACTGCGCAGCGCCGTGCTTAGCAAGATAATCCGCGAGAAGTACTGAGAATACAAATTACCTTTATTCGGCTAACACAGCATGTTGCAGCAAGCAAATAAAAAGCAGGACCAGAAAGTAAGCCCCAGGCCCGCCGACCATTACCTGGTAGGCATAGGCGCTTCTGCGGGAGGTTTGGAGGCTATCCACAAGCTCTTCGACCACTTTCCCGGGAACTCCAGCTTCTCCTTCGTGATCATTCAGCACCTGTCGCCTGACCACAAAAGCCTGATGGCTGAGTTGCTGTCGAAGCACACCAGCATGCAGGTTCGTGAGGCGGAGGACAATACCTTTACCCGGCCCAACTGTGTGTACGTGCTGCCCAGCGGCAAGCAACTAAGCCTGCAGAACGGGCGGCTCCGCCTGACCGAAAAACCCCGCAACCGCGAGCCCAACTTTGCAGTCGACACTTTTTTTGAGTCGCTGGCAGTGGACCGCGGCCCTTACGCCATCGGCATCGTGCTGTCAGGCACTGGAACAGACGGCAGCAAAGGTGTGCGCGCCATCAAGCAGGCTGGCGGGCTGGTAGTGGTGCAGGATCCGGAAAGTGCGAAATTTGACGGTATGCCCCGCAGCGCCATCGATACGGGCAGTGTAGACTTTGTGCTCCCGCCGGATCAGATTCCGCATGAGGTGATCGAGTATACGCGGCGTACCCCTTTGGTCAAGAGCATCATTCAAAATGGAAAGCAGCAGTCGGAACCGGTGGAGGATGAAGCAGTGCTCAAGCAAATTCTTGACCTGGTATGCACCAAAACACAGGTTGACTTTACTCATTACAAAAAGCCCACGCTCAACCGCCGCATTCACAAGCGCATACAGGCGCTCAAGCTCAACAGTCTGCAGGAATACCTGGATTACCTCCACGCCAACCCGGCCGAGGTAAAAATACTCTGTCAGGAGTTTTTCATCAACGTGACCAGCTTTTTCCGTGATCCGGAGGCCTTTAAGTTGCTGGAAGACAAAGTGATTCCCAGTATACTGGAGACGAAAACTGATGGAGAACCCATCAAGGTGTGGGTGACGGCCTGCAGCACGGGTGAGGAAGCATACTCAATGGCCATTCTTTTTCAGGAGGCCGCACATAGGCTGGGCCGTCACCTGGATGTCAAGCTCTTTGCGACTGATATAGACCAGTCGGCCCTGCAGAAAGCTTCAAAAGGGGCCTACCCTGCCGGCAACCTTCGCAAACAGGTGTCCGAAGAGCGTCTGCAGCGTTTCTTTCAGCAGACAGGCAACAAATACATTGTGAGCGATGAGATACGCAAGATGGTGATCTTTGCGCAGCACGACCTGCAGAAGGACCCGCCTTTCAGCAAGATCGACCTGATCTCCTGCCGGAACATGCTCATCTACCTCAACCCTAGCTTGCAGCATAAAGTACTTTCCCTGTTCCCGTATGCCCTTAATATGGGCGGCTACCTGCTTCTGGGCCCCAGCGAGCACATTGGCGACATGCAGGAATACTTTGAGGAAGAAGACCGCAAATGGAAGCTATTCCGAAAAGTAAAAGACCGCAGCAGCCTGCAGCGCAGCTATGGCGTAACAGATTACCAGAATACCAGCATGCAGCAAAGCCAGGCCAGTCAGTTTAAGACCACGCAGCTCAACCGCTACAACGAGGCATTTATGGATGCCCTGGCAGAGGACTTTAGAGTCACCGCCCTTTACGTTGACTCCAACTACCAACTGCTGCACGGCATCGGCGACATCAACCGTTTCCTCAAGTTTCCGGACAAACGCCTGCACTTCAACCTGATTAAAATGGTGCCGGAGGAGCTCGCCGTTGTGCTGAGTGTAAGCATCCGCAAGGCCCTTAAGACGAAACACAGTGTGGTGGGCAGGCAGGTAGCCGTGAAATTTGGAAAAACAGAGCGCCTTATCCATACCTCTGTGCGCCCGGTTACGCTCGAAAAAGGCCAACCGCCCCTCATCCTGGTATTGTTGCAGGAAATGGGCGAAGTAAGTCCGCAGCCTAAACTAAGCGAGGTGCCCCACCTCTCGGACTCGGACTACTACCAGCAGCTGACTGCGCTAGAAACAGAACTGCGCGAAACCCGTGAAAGCCTGCAGATGACCGTGCAGGACCTCAGCACTACAAACGAAGAGCTGCAGTCAAGCAACGAAGAACTGATGTCGAGTAACGAGGAGCTGCAGAGCTCCAACGAAGAAATGCAGTCGCTAAACGAAGAGCTGCATACGGTTAACTCTGAGCACCAACTGAAAATAAAGGAACTACAGGAACTTAACGAAGACCTGGACAACTACTTCCGCAGCTCCAATGTGGGTCAGCTTTTTGTAGACCACAACCTTGAAGTGCGCAAGTATACGCCGTCCGTTGAGCAGATCGTCAACATCATTGGAGGCGACATCGGGCGACCCGTTCACCACCTGTCGCACAACCTGAAGTATGCCCGCCTGTTTGATGATATTCGCCAGGTGAACAATACCTCACAGGAAATAGAGCATGAAGTAGAGACTGAAAGTGGCCGCTATTTCCTGATGCGCATTATACCTTACCTGAAACGTGACGGCAACAAAGACGGTGTCGTGGTCAGTTTTGTGGATGTGACCACCCTCAAAACACTGACCAGCGTAGTGCAGGGCGTGCTCGACAGCTCGCTTAACAGCATCATGGCCATGCAGCCTGACCGCGACAGCAAGGGCCAGATCAAGGACCTGACCTGGACCCTGCTCAACAAGAAAGCAGAGGAAATGCTCGGCCAGTCGAGTGCCAACCTGATGCAGGGAAGTGTGTCAGCAACGATACCGCACCTACGCGAAAGCGGCCTGCTCCAGAAATTCTGCCAGGTGGTCGAGACTGGCAAGCCCCTGCACATTGAGCAGTTACTGACAATGAACGATCAAAAAGCCTGGTACGAAATTGCCGCCGTGAAAATGGGTGTTGGCATTGCCGTGACCATGGCCAACATCAATGATAAAAAAGACAGCGAGGAACAAACGCTGGAAGCTTACGAAGAGCTTAAGAAGGCAGAGGAAAACCTGACGATCCTCAACAACCAACTGGAGCGCCTGGTGCAGGAGCGTACCCGCGAACTGGCAGAGAGCGAGGAACGGTTCAGGCTGGTAGCCATGGCCACCAACGACGTGGTGTGGGACTGGGATCTGGCAGCCAACAAAATCTGGTGGAGTGACGGGCTCTTTAAAATGCTGGGCTACGACGAAGATGAAATGGCTGGTGGCCTGGAAGGCTGGTTCTCGAAACTGCACCCTGACGACCGGAAGGAAGTGGAGCGCAGCGTGAACAATGCCATCAACAACGGCAAAAAGCAGTGGAATGCCGAATATCGCATCCAGCACAAAGAAGGCACGTATACCCACGTCTCGAACAGGGCCTACATTCTGTATAACGAGTACCAGATGCCGTACCGCATGATCGGCTCGTTTATAGATCTTTCGGACCTGAAGCTGGCGCAGGAGGAACTGCAACACACCAACAACCACCTGATGCGCGTAATCGACGACCTGGACACTTTCGTGTACACGGCCTCGCACGACCTCAAGTCACCGATCGCCAACATAGAGGGTCTGATGCTGGTACTCGAAGAACAAATACGGGAAGCGGAGCCGCTACCAGGCGAGCCGACAGACCCGCTCTTCGTCATGATCAAAGATTCCATCAGCCGCTTCAAAAATGTGATCCGCGACCTGACCGACATTGCCAAGGTACAGCGCGATGTAGATGGTGAGTCGGAACCGCTGGAGATCGAAGCAGTTTACAAGACTGTGTATGAAGGGTTGAGGGAAGAGGCGGAGCGTAAACAGGCGATCATTGAGACAGACTTTACGGAGGCACCTAACATCAGCTTTTCCAGAAAGAACCTGCACAGCATTCTGTATAACCTGATGAGCAACGCGCTCAAGTATAGCTCGCCGGAGCGCAGACCGCACATCCGGATCAAAAGCGGTCACAAAGGGAAAAAACTGGTGCTGAGTATTGAAGACAACGGGCTCGGCATCAACAGAGAAAACCAGGGCAAGATGTTTACGCTCTTCAAGCGTTTCCACTCCCACGTAGACGGCACCGGCATGGGGCTTTACATTGTGAAGCGCATCATGGACAACTCGGGCGGACATGTGCACGTGAAGAGTGAGGCAGACAAGGGAACCACTTTTACGCTAACGTTTCAGCAACAGGAAGTAGGTTCCACCACCATTTTAAAATAAAAATATGTACATAGCCATGAGCCAGTTTGAGGTTGCCAACGGAATGGCAGCTGATGTGAAGGAAGCCTTTGTGAGACGACCACACCTGGTCGACCATGAGAAGGGATTTCTGGGCATGAAAGTTTTTACCCCACAGGAAAACGGAAATGAGTTTTGGGTGATGACCACCTGGACCGACGAAACCAGTTACAAAGAATGGTATAAGGAGCACATGAAGGCCTCGCACGAAGGTATACCGAAAGGTTTAAAACTAGTGCCTGGCAGCCTGAAAATACGTTTTTTTGACATGGTGAGTGACTAAATCATGTTTTCATCGTAGGTAAGGGCAACATCAAAAGCCCTTATACCTATGACCTTCCAATCCACTAGACCTGTTGACATTCTCTTCGATGCTGCCCGGCGCGGCGACCTCACCCTGCTGAAGCAACTGATTGACGAAGGTGTTGACGTGAACGAGCCAGGCCCCCGTGGCTTCACCCCTCTGATCATCGCGACTTACAACAACCAGCCCGAGGCAGCGCGTATGTTGCTGGAGGCGGGGGCTAATGTCAATGCGCAGGACCTGGCCGGTAACACCGCCCTGATGGGGCAATGTTTTAACGGCTATGAAGGTATAGCCGAGCTCCTGCTGGAATACGGCGCAGACCTTGACCTGCAGAACGGCAGCGGCGGCACCGCGCTGATGTTTGCCACTATGTACGGCCGCACCAACATGGTGAAGTTTATGCTGGAGCAGGGCGCCAACCGCGAGCTACGCGACGTTCGTGGCCTGACCGCCCAGCAAATGGCCGCACAGGTTGGCAACGAAGAAGCCCTGGAACTTTTCGAAGCCTCCCCAGAAAGCACCACCTGATAAGTTTAACTTATTTTTCGGAAATTGCGGCGACATGTCGTACGCCCTTTCTATACCTAAACTGCCGGAGCTCCCCGTAAAGGAAGCGCTCCCCAGCCTGCTGCAAGCACTTGCCACTTCGAACCGCGCTGTGCTGGAGGCCCCTCCCGGAGCTGGTAAGACTACGCTTGTGCCACTAGCTCTGTTAGATGCCGACTGGTTGCAGGGCGGCAAGGTGCTGGTGCTGGAACCACGCCGACTGGCAACCCGTGCCGCCGCGCAGCGCATGGCCGATCTGATGCAGGAAACCCTGGGCCAGACCGTCGGTTATTGGGTACGCATGGAACACGTTGTCTCTTCCCGTACCCGCGTGGAAGTGGTAACCGAAGGCATTCTGACGCGCATGTTGCAGGAAGACACCGCTCTGGAAGGTGTAGCCGCTATCCTATTCGACGAGTTTCACGAACGCAGTCTACAGGCTGATTTGGGCCTGGCACTCGCACTGGATGCGCAAGCTGTCCTTCGTCCTGACCTGCGCATCGTCATCATGAGCGCCACGCTCGACGCAACAGGTATAGGCAAGTGGCTCCAGGCACCCGTAATCCGAAGCGACGGCCGCCTTTACCCTGTCGAAACGCATTACCTCTCCCCTGCCGAAGTGGCGGCAGCCGGTTCTCGACCTGCTGAACGCCTGCAGGAGTTGGTACCCAGAGCAATCATGAAAGCCTTGCGCGAAGTGCCTGACGGAGACATCCTCGTCTTTCTGCCAGGTATGGGCGAGATGCGACGGGTGGCAGATCAACTGGAGAGCAGCCTGCCGGCCGATGTAGAACTACACTTGCTGCACGGTGACTTGGCACTAAGCCGTCAGATGGCTGCTATCCAACCTTCTCCAGCCGGTCGACGGAAAATAGTGCTGGCCACCAGCATTGCCGAAACCAGCTTGACCATAGAAGGCGTGAAGATTGTAGTGGACGGCGGCTTTGCGCGCACCCCGCGCTTCCTGCCCCGTACCGGACTCACAACACTGGTCACCACTCCTGTATCCAAAGCTGCAGCCGACCAGCGACGTGGTCGCGCCGGTCGATTAGGCCCCGGCGTATGCTACCGGCTCTGGTCCACGGCCGATCAGTTGCAGCTGCCCGAGCGACAGGACCCTGAAATAAGCGAGGCTGACCTGTCGGGGCTGGCGCTGGAACTGGCCTTGTGGGGTATAAAAGACGTCAGTGCCTTGCAATGGCTGGATGCCCCGCCCCCAGCAGCACTCTCACTTGCCCGTGATTTGCTGGTGCGCCTGGAGGCGATCGATCATATGGGGCAGGCCACCGCCCACGGAAAGGCCATTGCCTCCATGGGCCTCACTCCCCGTCTCGGACATCTGGTGATCCGTGGGCACGAACTAGGTTTGTCTGAAACAGCTTGCACCCTGGCCGCCCTGCTTGCAGAACGTGACATCATCAGAGCACAACAAACCTTCAACACTCCCCTGCCCGACCTAACCCTACGGCTGGAACTCCTGGCCGGTAAGCGCCCGCCTATACCTGGCTTCGTGCGCGACGAGAATGCTATCAGGCGGGTACAGGAACAGGCCCAGCACCTGCGGCAGCGCCTCCGTGCCCCCAAGGGAACCATCGACGCGCATGCGGCCGGCCTTCTGACAGCCCTCGCCTATCCTGACCGGCTGGCTCAGCGCGAGAGCGCGGGTAAGGTACGGCTGATCACAGGCCAGCGTGCCTCACTCCCTACGGAGATATTTTCCGAGGCTGCCTACTACGGCATTGCCCACCTTGATGCAGGGCAGCATCCACGCATTTTGCTGGCTGCGCCTCTAAGCAAAGGGGAAGTGCAGGAACACTTCGCAGCCCAGCTTGCGCAATCCGAAGAGGTGCGCTGGGACAATGCCAGCGGTCGGGTGCAGGCGCGACGCATTGTCAAGCTAGGTGCCTTGGTGCTGGAGGAAAAACAACTTGCGCAGCCCGATCCGGAGCAAATGGCATCAGCGCTCCTGCAAGCATTGCAGGAGAAAGGTATAGCACGATTACCCTGGTCAGAGGAAGCTATCCGGACACGCCAACGAATAAATTTCTTACGTCAGCTTGCACCCGACGCCTGGCCGGATGTATCAGACGAGGCATTGGAAGAGACTAGGGAGAATTGGCTTTTGCCGCACCTGGCCGGCCTGCGCAGCTTGGAGCAGGTCAACCGGCTCGATTTTCAGAATATCCTCTTGTCTATGCTGACTTGGGAACAGCAACAGGAACTGGACAAACTGGCTCCCTCGCACCTGCAGGTTCCCAGCGGCTCCCGTATTGCCTTGGACTATACTGATCCTTCGACCCCTGTGTTGGCTGTCCGATTACAGGAAGTGTTCGGTATGCTCGACACCCCCCGGATTGCAGCGGGCAAGGTGCCACTGTTAATGCACTTACTCTCTCCTGCTTCCCGCCCCGTACAGGTTACCCGCGACCTGCGAAGCTTCTGGAACACCGGCTACTTTGACGTGCGTAAAGACCTGCGCGGACGCTACCCCAAACACCACTGGCCGGAGGATCCGCTCACGGCTATACCTACCCGCAGCATAAAAAGGAAAAGTAATTAATCAGTACAAAACGGACTATTTAAATCAGCAGAAACATTCTGAGTTCGACTTTAAATAGAACTATACAAAGAATATACAAACTAAATCATACTGATAAACAACCTTTTACAACTATCACATCGTACAATTAATCGATATTATACCTGCTTTATTTATAGGCTAATATCGTATTGTGATCAAGTTTAAACTATAAAACCATGAAAAAGATATTATATGCAGGCTTCGGTGTGCTGTTTGGTACAATGGCTTTAGTTGCCTGCGATAACACCAATAGAACCGGAACAACAGAAAGTGATACAGAGCGAGTGGTAGATCGGGACTCAGTTGCGACTGAATATGAAGTAACAGAAACAGTTGTAGATTACGACACCACGAAAAACACCAAAAAAGTAGATGTTGATCGGGATAACGACCGGGACAATAACTAAAATAAAAAAATATTTTTTGGTTGAATGCAACCCCACCCGAAATGCCGCCGTATAAAAGAACGGCTAAAAGTTGAAAAGTTAATTGTTACAGACTAATCTTTTCAATAGAGAACAGCTCCTTTTCGAAGGGGCTGTTCTTTTTTTATGCCCTATCCATACTATAGCGCGAAAAATTCAAACGGGCCAGTTTACCTTTCATCATTCCAGTTCTTGTACAGATCAAGCATTGGTTTAAATCCCATGCTCATTTTCCTGCGCTCTCACAGTCCAACTTAATAGCTATACCTGCTGGCAAAGTCTACACATTGGGACAGTATTTGGAGAGCAGGTGAGCTCCCTCTTAATTATTTGGAAACAGAGACATACCGAGGTTAAATCGCCTACTTGTTGAGGCGCCAGCTGGGGCTCAGAAATTAAGAAGGAAAATTATTTTTAAAAACTTTGTAACAACCCTGAAACTAGCCCCGTATAAAGGAATGGCTAAAAGTTGAAAAGTTAATTGTTACAGACTAATCTTTTCAATAGAGAACAGACTCCTGCAAAGGGGTCTGTTCTTATTTTATACCTACCCTAATCAAAAAAAGGGAGCCCGGATATGGACCGGGCTCCCTTTTTTTGTGCTTTACTGCCTATTAAAGTGCGTTCTTCTTCAATTCTGCCTGAAATTTCTTCAGTTGCGGATCGATCACTTTTTTATCACCTACTACTACGAGGGTCATGTTTTTAGGCTGCATGTACTTCTGTGTGGTTTGCTGTACCTGCTGTGGAGTTACGGCATGGATGTTCTGTACTTGGTTTTCCAGGAACGAATCTGGCAGATCGTGCAATTTCAGGAAATTGAGCTGCGAAATGATACCCGATGGAGATGAGTTACGCAGAACGAACAGACCGGCTTCATAATTTTTAATGCCTTCCAGCTCTTCAGGTGCAGGGGCTTCAGTAGCCATGCGGTTGATCTCGTTCAGGATCTCGCGAAGGGAGTTGCCCGTGTGCTCGGTGGTGACATCGGCTACCTGCGCCCAGTCCCCTACCCGGTAACGGGCGGCTAGGGTGCTGTAAGGCGAGTAGGTATAGCCTTTGTCTTCGCGAATGTTGCGGGTGATGCGTGAGCCGAAAGAGCCTCCCAATAGCGAGTTTGTCACACGCAGCGCCATGTAATCAGGATGGGAAGGATCGACAACCGGCAAACCGAATACGATGGTAGACTGCGGCGCCCCCGGCCTGTCCAGAACGATCATGTCGCTTTTGGTAACGGGTTTGGCCACCATGATCTGCGGGGCTGCCCCTTTCCGCCAATCGCTTAACTGACTGTTCACGGCGTCCTTCATGGCGACCTGGTCAAACTTACCGGCCACGTATACCGTGGTGCGGTCGGCTCCGAACTGCTGCTCGTAAAACTGCTGCACCTGCTCGCGGGTAAAGCCATCGATCATTTTATCGGTCGGAAAGTCGCGGCCATAGGGGTGATTCGGGTATAGCGCCCCTCTGAACTTTGACTGCGCAATGGCACCCGGCTGCTGCCGGAGCAGATTGTTCTGGCGCTTGAAGTCATTCTTGATCCGATCCATCTCCGACTGTGGAAAGGCCGGATTTTTAAGCAGGTCAGCCATGATCTCGACCAACTGTGGACCAAACTCTGACAGTGCTGAGCCGGAAATCCAGGTTTCGTTAGGACCAACGCTTATGTACAAGGAGCCTCCCAGGCGAGCCACCTCCTGGGCCAGCTGCTTGGCGTTTCGTGTAGCAGTGCCTTCCTGCATCAGGCTGCCCACAATGTCGGCCAGGCCATTTTGCTCGGCCGTCTCGTGTACGTTGCCTACCTGCACCACCATGCTTACCTCTACTTTGGGCACGTCGCCATAAGGCACCATCACGGCAGAAAGTCCATTGTCAAGTTCGAACTCCTGCTTGGCGGGAAGTTTAAAGTCACGTGGCTGGCCTCCCTCGGGCGGGCTTTGCTTTTGGGCCATGGCCATACCTGCCGACAAGGTCAGGACAGCGGACAGTGCGATTGTAAATATCTTTCTAGTCATGGCGCTTAGCTTTTTGCGAGTGGTTTAACAACAAGAACAGTGCGGTTAGTAGGACGCAGGTACTCCTCAATCGTTTTGCGGAGCAACTCAGGCGTCACTTTACGGAACTCTGACTCCAGCCGGTTAATGCGAGCCGGATCGTCGTCGAACAAGGCAAAAGTGGCTAGCAGATCTGCTTTCCCGAAACCGGATGAGGCACTTACCTGATCGTAAAGGGAGGAGCGCATTTTCACGATCGCCAGATCAATCAGTTGCTTGTCAATCCCCTCCTGCTGCAGTTTCTGGATCTCGGCATCCAGTACTTTCACGATCTCGTCCGCATTCACGTTCTGGTCATAGATCAGGCTGCCCATCCACAGCATCGGACCGTTGTAGTTGAACATATTGCCCAGAAAGGCATTGATGCCGCCATCCACCGAACCGGTATAACCCCGCTCCTGCACCAGTGCCTGGTAAAGACGGCTGTCGTTGCCCTGCAGCAGGATCTGGTCGAGCAGGCCCATGGCGTAGTACTCCGGCGAGTTGCGCTCCGGCATGTGGTAGGCAAAAGCCAAGGCCGGACGGTTAGCCAATTTGTCGTCTTTGGTGAAGCGCTGCTCTTTTTCCTGCCGCGGCTCGGTCAGGTCGACAGGAGCCGGCAGTTTGCCTGTAGGTATACTGCCAAAATACTGCTGTATCCATTTTTTTGCATCACCTGTCTCGAAGTCGCCGACTACGACCAGCACGGCATTGTTAGGCGAGTAGAAAGTGTCAAAAAAGGACTGCACGTCCTGCAGGTTGGCAGCATCCAGGTCTTTGAGGTCGCCATAGAAGTTGTGCGCGTTGTACCAGTTTTTATTCGCGTACTGCGGCATGTCGAGCCAAGGGAAGCCACCATAAGGCTGGTTGAGCACGTTCACCTTCACCTCGTTTTTCACCACGCCCTGCTGGTTGGTCAGGTTTTCCTGGGTGATGTTGAGGCCCTTCATACGATCCGCCTCTGCCCAAAGCATGGTTTCAAGTTTGTGCGCCGGTACGATCTCGAAGTAGTTGGTGAAGTCGAAGCGGGTAGAGCCGTTGAGGATGCCGCCGTTCTTCTGAACAAGCTGAATGAACTCCATTTTGCCCAGGTTATCAGAGCCCTGGAACATCATGTGCTCGAACAGGTGCGCAAAACCAGTGCGGTCTTTGGGCTCGTTCCGGAAGCCGATGTTATAATACACAGCGATGGTGGCAATAGGTGCCGTCTTGTCCTGCGACAGAACCACCTTCAAACCATTGTCCAGGGTATAGTAGTCCACGGGAATCTGATAGCCCGATTCGGTTGCTGGTGGCTCCTCGGTGGCGGGTACGCTCTCGGCTGTGGCCGTTGTCGTTTCAGGAGACTGGGTGGTGGTCCGCTGTCCGCAGGCGCTCCAACTGAGCACTAGAGCCAATGCGCCCCATCTCACATAATTTTGGAAAGGTGTGTGATTCATCATGCGCTGATTATAAGGTTGAAAATAGGGAAAGCCTTAATTCAGAACATAATACGAGAACTAACTAAAATATATACTAAAAAATATGTTAAATTTTAAAATAAGGCTTATCCTATATAAAAAAATTAGCCTGTGCTTAAGGTCCTTAAGCACAGGCTATTCTGCCAGCTGTTGCATGGGAGCGGCTTATTCCGGCAACAACACCTGATCGATTACGTGAATGATTCCGTTTGAGGCTGGTATAGAGGCAATGATCTTAGCACCGTTTACAGTAGGCTGGTCTCCTTCCAGACCAAGTTTCACACGGCCGCCGTTTACCTGACCAAGGGTCATGTCGTCGTCAAAACGCTCAGCGGGGATAACGCCCACATAAACGTGGTATTGCAGTATGTTACGCAGGTCGCTGCGGCTCTCTGGTTTCAGGAGGCCATCTACCGTCCCGGCGGGCAGTGCCTCGAAAGCGGCATTGGTCGGTGCAAACACTGTGAACGGCCCTGCGTTGGTTAGCGCATCTACGAGCCCGGCAGCCTTAACGGCGGCTACCAGCGTGGTGTGGTCCTGCGAACCGGCGGCTACCTGCACCACGTTCTGCTGCGACTGGTCATCGGCCACGGCAGATTGTCCTGCGGCTGGTGTTGCTTCTGTTTCAGGAGCTGCCTGAGCTGTTTCTTGTGGATTTTCCGTGTTGCATGAGGTCATCAGACCAAAGGCAATCGCTATCAAGGCTACATGTAAACTTTTCATTTTCGTTAGGTGGTTTAGTTTGATGTAGCAATATTCCGTAAATTAAAGTGCTTGAAATATGACTGTTCTTAGTCTAAAAAATGATATTCGTTACTATTTACTATGAGAAGCAAAAACGAACTGCGTGAGACTATTTTCCGCCACCTGGATGGGATCGTAACGGCTCCAACCGCCTTTAGTCTGCACAAACACGGGGTGCTGGCCTACCTGTTGCAAGAGCAACAGGCAAACCTGGATGAACTGGTCTCACGATTCAAAGCGAATGACGGCTACCTGAATGTGGCGCTGCGCGTGCTGTGTTCGCAGGGCTGGCTGGAGCAGGACCTCAACAATGCCACCGACCAGGTGAACTATCGCATAACGGATCGTGGGCGCCTCGCCATTCCCCTTGTGCCTTTATATGAGGATGTCGTGCAGTTAATGCAGCTGTCGGGTAATTTTCATCCGCGCAAGTTCGAGAAGGAACCCTACCAGGTATGGGCAAAGGTGGCTGACAGGTATAAAGACAGGTATGGCTTGAAGCCATCGGATAATCCGGATGAGCAAAGTGTGCAGGAGCAGGTACTCAAACACATCGAAGGCCTGCTGATGGGTCCGACGATCGTGCGGCTGGGCATGAACGGTATGTTTCATAAATACTTTATGGAGAGCCGTTTCAGCCCCGAGGAGTTTCATGAAAACCACGAGGATTTCCGCAAGATACTCGACCTGTTTGCGCACCTGGGCTGGTTCCGGAAAGTGCGTGACCAGTATGAGTATACCGACGAAGGAATTTTCTTTGCCAAGCGGGGCAGTGCTTACGGTGTCACGGTTTCCTACATCCCCACCTTCCGTCACCTCGACGAGATGATCTTTGGCAACCCGAACATCCTTTGGAATAAGCCGGAAGGGGCGCCCGAACTGCACGTGGACCGGGAGATGAACGTATGGGGCAGCGGCGGTGCGCATGCCACCTATTTCAATGTAATCGACGAAATAATCATCGAGTTATTCAACCGACCGATAAACGAGCAGCCCAAAGGCATACTGGACATGGGTTGCGGCAACGGGGCTTTTCTGCAGCATATGTTCGAGGTGATCGAGCGGCAGACCGCCCGGGGAAAAATGCTGGACCAGCACCCGCTCTTTCTGGTGGGGGCCGACTTCAACCAGGCTGCGCTGAAGGTGACCCGTGCCAACCTGATCAAAGCCGACATCTGGGCCAAAGTGATCTGGGGCGACATCGGGCGTCCGGACCTGCTGGCGCAAGACCTGCGCGAGAACTACAACATCGACCTGAAGGAATTGCTCAACGTGCGCACCTTCCTCGACCATAACCGCATCTGGGAGCAGCCGGCGCAACGAACCGAAAATCGGTTGAGCCAGTCGACGGGGGCCTTTGCTTTCCGGGGCAGGCGGGTGAGCAACAATGAGGTAGAGGACAACCTGCTGGAGCACCTCAAAAAGTGGACGCCCTATGTGGATAAGTTCGGCCTGCTGACTATGGAGCTGCATACCATCCCCCCTACCCTGGCAGCCGCTAACCTGGGCAAAACAGCCGCCACCGCTTATGATGCAACACACGGTTTCTCAGACCAATACATCGTGGAGGTGGAAGTATTTCATAAAGTAGCTAGAGAAGCCGGCTTGCACCCCGACAAAGGGGCCTTCCGTCGCTTCCCGGACTCTGACATGGCGACCATCAGCATCAACTTGCTGAAAGGCGAAACGCAGTAAGGCTATACCTATACCTGTGATACCATCTCATTGAAGTACCGGTTTGCCCTTACACGACATGGTCAATTACATACAGCAGCTCCCTTCAAACAATCGCTCTGAAGGGAGCTGCTATACCTGCCGGGTGACCGTTTTGGAGACATTAAGCCTCTACGTTCTGGCTCTTCTGCTTTGTAACTTATAACTGGTTCCCTCCTACGATAGGCCCAGGCTGTCCTTCGCACAAATTCTTCTGTCTATGCTGGATACAGAGTGCATGATACCCGCCTGGCAAGGTAATGTATAACACAACTGGTCGTGACCGGAGAAGGATTCTTTGCTTAGCTTCCGGTATACAGCATGTCTAGGTATGGCAAAGCCGGGAAAATTCGGTCCGGTTAAACTATCGGAGGGTTCACTGTGTTGTGAAAAAAGTGTACGCTTTAAATAAGGCAGAAAAAATACCATTCACTTTTCAATCAGAAGCCTTATTTTAGGGCATTCAAAAACCTTCTGTTCTAACAACAGCTTTTTGAACCTAAAACAAATTCATCCTAACATGAAAGACACAAAGAACACGGCTGCACTTTCCCGAAACGTGGAAGTAAAGTCAGCCTGGAAGAACCGCCTGCGGCTCCTGCTTTTCGGAGCGGCGACGCTTTGCGCCCTGGAGGCCTCTGCCCAGTACGGTGGCAAGGGACCAGCCGGGCAGGCAAAGTTCATCGACAAGGCCAACATGGACCTGAACGTGAAGCCTGGCGATGACTTCTATACCTACGCCAACGGCGTATGGCTGCGCAACAACCCGGTACCTGCCAAGGAAACCCGCTGGGGTAGCTTTAACCAGCTGCGCGATTTCAACATCATTGCTGTGCGCACCATCCTCAACGATGCCGCCGCAAAAACCAATGCACAAGCTGGCTCAGTGGAGCGCCGTGTAGGGGACTTCTACGCTGCCGCCATGGACAGTGCCGCTATTGAGAAACTTGGTTACGAACCGATCAAAGCAGACCTGGAGCGCATTAAGGGTATCAAAGACGTGAACGGGGTACTGAACGAAGTGGCTAACCTACGAACTTCAGGTACGGCTGCGCCTATGTTCGGCTTCTTCGTGGGCCAGGACCGCAAAAATGTGGAAGTGATGATCCCGCAGTTGAGCCAGGGCGGAACTACCCTGCCAGACCGCGACTACTACCTGAAGAATGACGCCCGCAGCACTAAAATTCAGGATGATTACAAGAAATACATCGCGACGCTCTTCACCCTGACTGGCGTGGACCAGGCTACTGCTCAGAAGAATGCGGAGACCATCTTCAACATTGAGAAGCAACTGGCGGCCACCCAGATGGCCCGCGTGGAGATGCGTGACCCGCACAAAACTTACAACAAATTTGCCGTTGCCGATTTCAGCAAGACCACATCAAACATGGACTGGAAATCGCTGATGACGAAGATGAAGGTATCTGGCGAAGACACCATCCTGGTGAATAACCCGAAATTCTTCATTGAGCTGAACGGCCTGCTCGCCGCTACACCTGTGGCGAACTGGCAAACGTACCTGCAGTGGAATGTACTGAAATCAGCCGCGCCATACCTGAGCTCCGACTTCGTGAACGCGAACTTTGCCTTCACACAGACCCTGACCGGCCAGAAAGTACAGACGCCACGCTGGCAGCGCATGTCGCAGCTGACGGACGGCACCATCGGTGAGTTGCTGGGCCAACTATACGTAGCCAAGCACTTTAAGCCGGAGGCAAAAGCCCGTATGGACGAGATGATCGCCAACCTGATCAAGGCTTACGAGATCCGCATCAAAGGACTGGAGTGGATGTCGCCTGAGACAAAAGATAAAGCACTGGCGAAGCTTGCTACTTTCCGTCCGAAAGTAGGTTATCCTGAGAAATGGAAGACCTACGATGGCCTGGCGATCAGCCGCAACTCGTTCTTCCAAAACGTGCGCAACGCTGGCCAGTGGGGCTACAATGACATGGTAAGCCAGTTGGGCAAACCGGTGGACAGAACCAAGTGGGGCATGACGCCTCCAACTGTGAACGCCTACTATAGCCCGGTAATGAACGAGATCGTGTTCCCGGCCGGTATCCTGCAATTCCCGTTCTTCGACCCGAACGCGGATGACGCAGTGAATTACGGCGGTATCGGTGCGGTGATCGGCCACGAGATCTCCCATGGTTTCGACGATTCGGGTAGCCAGTACGACAAAGACGGTAACCTGCGCAACTGGTGGACGGCCGAAGACCGTGACCGCTTCATGCAGCGAGCCAACCAGCTGGTGGAGCAATTCAACGGCTATACCGTGCTGGACACCATCCACGTGAACGGTAAACTGACGTTGGGTGAGAACATCGGTGACCTGGGTGGCCTGAACGCCGCTTACGAAGCCTTTAAGATGACCAAGCAAGGCAAGTCAAAGAAGAAGATCGACGGCTTCACGCCGGACCAGCGCTTCTTCCTGGCCTGGGCACAGGTATGGAGAACGAACATACTGCCTGAGACAGCTGCCCAGCTGATCCTGACTGATACGCACTCTCCGGGCATGTACCGTACCATCGGTGCGCCTGTGAACATGGATGCCTGGTATAAGGCCTTCAACGTGAAGCCTGGCGAAAAGCTTTACAAAAAGCCCGAAGACAGAATCAGAATCTGGTAGCTTATACCTGATCTACATGACAAAAGCCCTCCTGACAGCAGTCGGGAGGGCTTTTTATTTCTAATACGGCGAAGGAAAGCTGGGAACAAGCTTCAGGTATAGCGCAGCCAGATGATCAGTTCTATACCTGACTATCCACTGTATCCTGCAAGCCAAGCACTTCGCTGGTCCAGCTGCGCACCTTCCGGAGCAGAACCGGATCATCTGCAAGCGATTCACCATACGACGGGATCATCTGCTTCATTTTCTCCTGCCAGGCCGTTGACTGCATCTTCTCCGGGAAACAGCGTTCTAGTAAGTTGATCATGATTGAGACGGCGGTAGAAGCCCCCGGAGAAGCACCTAGCAGGGCCGCCAGCGACCCGTCTGCTCCGGCTACAACCTCTGTCCCGAACTCCAGCACGCCGCCGTGCTTAGGGTCTTTCTTGATTACCTGTACACGCTGCCCGGCCACTTCCAGTTTCCAGTCCTCGCTACGCGCCTCCGGGTAATACTGCCGCAGCGCCTCCACCCGCTCATCAGGCGACTGCCGTACCTGGTTGATCAGGTACTGAGTGAGTGGGATGTTCTTGACCCCAGCTGCTAACATGGGGTGCAGGTTGTTGACTTTAAGCGACAAGGGCAGATCGAAGAAGGAGCCATTCTTGAGGAACTTGGTGGTGAATCCGGCATAGGGACCAAACAAAAGTTCGCGCTTGCCATTGATAAAGCGGGTATCCAGGTGCGGCACCGACATGGGCGGGGAACCCACGGAAGCCTTGCCGTATACCTTGGCACGATGTTGCTCAATAACCGCAGGGTTGGTGCACTTGAGCCACTGCCCGCTCACCGGGAAACCACCGAAGCCCTCTCCTTCCGGTATACCTGACTTCAGCAGCAGCGGCAAAGAACCACCACCTGCACCAATAAAAACGAAGTTGCCACGTACCTTATGCTTCGTACGCGTATCGCGGTGCCGGATGCGGACACTCCAGCGGTTATCGGGGCGTTGCTTTAGTTTGCGCACGTCGTAGCCGAAGTATAGGTGCACTCCTTCCATTTTGCTCAACTGCTCAAACATAGAGCGGGTCAGCGCACCAAAATTCACGTCTGTTCCCAGGTCCATCCGGGTGGCAGCCACCTTCATGAGCAGATCGCGCCCCTCCATCACCAGCGGCATCCAGGACTTCAATTCTTCCACATCCTCTGTGTAAGCCATACCTTCAAAAAGATGGCAGGCAGTCAGCGCGTCGTGGCGTCTTTTGAGGAAGTTGACGTTCTCATCGCCCCACACAAAACTCATGTGCGGAACATTTCGAATGAAATTACCAGGCAGGGTCAACTGATTTTCCTGTATCAGGTAGGACCAGAACTGACGCGAGATTTCAAACGATTCGGATATACTGACTGCCTTTGTCGTATCGATGCTGCCATCCGCTTTTTCCGGGGTATAATTTAACTCACAGAAAGCGGCGTGCCCGGTTCCGGCATTGTTCCAGGCGTCGGAGCTTTCGGCCGCGGCTTCATCCAACCGCTCGAGCACCGTGATCCGCAGGTCGGGTTGCAGCTGTTTTAGCATCATACCCAGTGTCGCACTCATAATTCCCGCACCAATCAGCACGACATCCGCCTCCGAAACATCAGGCAGTCTTTGGTCTGTTTTCATAAAAATTTCAGCTTTGGGTTCAGAATCTTACTACGTAGCGGACTCTGTAGGGTAAGATCGCAGAAAAATTTTATGCATCGTTTCGGCATTGGCTATTGGGCGAAAGTCAATGGGAAAAGGGTGAACTGCCCGAAACCGATGGTGAAAAAGCACAGGGATGCTCTAAAGAAACAGACCAGCCAACAATTTATAAATTACTTGAAATCAAACACTTATATTGCAGTTGGTAAAGCATCGCACCCTGCTACCTCACTATTAAAACCTACTGACGGCATACCCGTCAAATGAAACAAATCTTAGATATGAGTACCACCTTTTCGAATGTTCATCTGCCTAAGTTTACTGGTTCTAAATCACCCCAGGCACCAGCAACCGATATCCTTTCAGTCAGCTACTGTCCGCATCACAAACTACTGTACGCGCAGTGGGAGCGCTTCACAACTTCTGCAGAACTACGTCAGTCAATTCGCCTGCTGGCACGTGCGGCCGCTATCCTCAAAGCAGAACTAATATTGGTAGAGATTCCGGGGCATTACAATGTACCGGAGCAGGACCGTGAGTGGGCGAAAAAGTTCATGTACGACGCCCTGAAGTATACCTCTATCCGCCGGGTGGCTCGCTTGGCCGCGACCGAAATGAATCATGCCATGCGACATGCGCTGCGCAGTTTGGAAGAAATGCCGTACGAGGCTCAACTATTCAACGATCGGAACGAGGCGCTGCGCTGGCTGTTGCGTGAGGACTATGTGGCATTTTCAAACGAGGCATTCATCCGGGTGCCCCTTCAAGTTAATCTGAAGCTTGTGCGCCCCGAACTGAAGGGGCGTGGCCATGCCACTGTTCCAGTTGCCCAATCGCAGAGTGGTAATCCCACCAATGTGACAGAGACCCTGCCGGCGCTGATCTCTATCGAAACCGACTTCGTCTCGATTACGCTTGATAAGGTGAAGAGCCTGATGAACATCCGTTGGAAAAAAGCCCCTCACAGCCGCCAATACCGCTATGGCATGCTGAAGGCAGCACGCGCGCTGATTGAGCATCGCTTGGAGCGCTTGCTGCTCAATAACCAGCGCCTGGGCGTGCTCACGCTCGAAGACCAGGGTTGGCTGATCACGGCTGCACAGCAGATGCTGCCCAAGATGAATTTAAAGAAGCTCGCAGTGATTACTTCATCCGATTCGCTGCAGCAAATGAGCAGTGAGCACATTGGCAACAAGCTAAAGCAAGCCGCCGTCAATTACAAGGCCCATTATTTCCTTTCAGAAGAAGATGCCCTGGGGTGGCTGACAATGGATTAAGTTCTGATTGAATAATATACGGACTGATTGCGTTGTAATCCGGAGTCCTGCAACAGATGAGTATGTCCGGAAAGGATTTTTTCTCGTATGGCCTCTGAAAACCAAGGGAAGGTATGGCGTGGTTATTGCCTGCCTTTTGGCTGCAGCTGCTGTGGCAGCTACGCAAAACTGACCTTATATGAAGCGTTTGCTTGTAAAGCTAATAAAATTAATTACTTATGGACTGCTGGTGCCCGTGCTTAGCTTTTTAAGCACCCAGTTTCGTCTCTTCTTCGAAAGCCAAAAGCCCAAGTTCACCAAGGCCTACTGGCAGCAAAAAGGGCAGGCCATACGCCAGTTTAACCTGTTAAAGCCTCGCATGTCAGATCTGCGTGCCATCCTGCGATTTGCACTCAAAGGGGCCCTTTTTCTGATACTTGCTTTTACCATCTTCTACCTGGCCGTGTTTACAGGTATAGTTGGCGGGGCAGTCCCTTCGCGCGCGCAGCTCAAAGCCATCCAGAGCAACACAGCCTCTGAGGTATACTCCGCTGACAAGGTGTTGCTGGGCCGTTACTACATCCAGGACCGCACCAACATCCGCTACGACGACATCGCCCCTGTTGCCATCGATGCCCTGATCGCGACAGAGGATGTGCGCTTCTACAAGCACAGCGGTGTGGATGCCCGCAGCCTGGGCCGCGTGTTCCTGAAGACAATGCTGATGGGACAGGAAAGCTCCGGCGGGGGCAGCACCCTAAGCCAGCAACTGGCCAAGAACCTTTTCCCGCGTAAAGGACGGCGCATCTGGGAAATGCCTATCAACAAGATGCGCGAGATCATTATTGCCCGCAAGCTGGAAAGCATTTACTCCAAACAGGAATTGCTGGAGCTATACCTGAACACTGTGCCTATGGGGGGAAACCTGTACGGCATCGAACGGGCCTCACGCCGCTTCTTCAACACCACTGCCGACTCGCTTAAAACAGAGCAGGCCGCCGTACTGATCGGGATGCTGAAAGCCACGACCAGCTACAACCCGCGCCTCTACCCGGAGCGCTCGCTGCAGCGCCGCAACGTGGTGCTCAACCAAATGGCCAGGTATAACTACCTCACTCCACAACAGGCTGATTCTCTGAAGAAAATACCGCTCAAGTTAAACTACCGCTACATCACGCACAACGACGGCATTGCGCCTTACTTCCGGGAGCAACTGCGACAAGAGTTGGTGCAATGGGTCGCCTCGCAGAAAAAACCGAACGGACAGCCTTACAACCTCTATACCGATGGCCTGAAGATCTATACCACCATCGACTCGCGGATGCAGCGGCATGCCGAGCAGGCGGTGCGCAAAAAAATGGCCCAGCTGCAGCAGCAGTTCGACGCACACTGGAAAGGCCGCACACCCTGGGGATCGGACGCCTCGGTCATTCAACAGGCCATGCAGCGATCCGACAGGTATAAGAAACTGAAGGCAGGGGGCGCTGAAGAAGCTGAAATACTGGAGAATTTCCGGCAGCCGGTGAACATGCAGGTGTTTAACTGGAAAGGCACCACCACCAAACCCATGACGCCGATGGATTCACTGGCGTATTACCAGCGTTTCCTGAATACGGGATTACTATCGATGGAGCCTGCCACCGGGTATGTACGGGCCTGGGTGGGCGGCATTAACCACCATGCCTTCAAGTACGACCACGTGCGCTCCCGCCGACAGGTGGGTTCTACGTTCAAGCCATTTGTGTATGCGGCGGCGCTGGAGAAAGGAATTGACCCATGCGAATATTTCCCGAACGAACTCACCACCTACCCGGAATACGAGGATTGGTCACCACGCAACTCCAACGGTCAGTACGGCGGCGAGTACACCATGCGCGGGGCGCTGGCGCAGTCGGTCAACACCATTTCTGCTCACCTGATCCTGGAGACGGGCGTAGATCGGACCGTGTCTTTGGCCAAACGCATGGGCATACAGCAGGATTTGCCCCGGGTTCCGTCTTTGGCCCTGGGTACAGCCGACCTATCGCTGCTGGAAATGGTGAGCGCCTATTCGGCTTTCGCGAACGGCGGCTACAAAACGGCTCCCATCTACATCGACAGGATTGAGGACCGCCAAAGCCGCGTGCTACACCAGCATTTGAACCGCAGCGGCACGCAGCGCGTGCTCTCGCGCGACAATGCTGCCATTATGCTGCACCTACTACAGGGGGTGGCAGAAGAGGGTAGCGCTGCTCGTCTGAAGACAGAATATGGGTTGCGGATGGATATTGCGGGCAAAACCGGAACCTCACAGGAACATGCCGACGGCTGGTTCATCGGTATTACACCGGAGCTGGTAACCGGCGTGTGGGTGGGTGCCGAAAGTCCGAAGGTCAGGTTCCGGACAATCAGCGAAGGACAGGGCTCGCGCACGGCCATGCCTATCTGGGGCGAGTACATGAAACGCATCGCGCAGGACAAGGAGTTTGCCAGTCTGCGCACGGGACGTTTTGCACCGCTTCCCTCCCATTTGCAAGGCATGGTCAACTGCCCATCTTACCGCGATGCGCCTCCCGAACCGGAAAACATTTTTGACCGTATTGCCGAGCGGGTTGTGAAAACCTACGAAGACTGGAAGAACCAGGCCAAGAGTAACCGCGAAAGAAAGAAGGAAGAGAAAAGGCGCCGTCAGGAAGAGAAAAAGAACCGGCGTGGCGGATGGTTTTAGTGGGGCAAGTTTATGGTCCTTCCATACCTATACCTGAGGCATCTGTCTTTGTTCCAGTACGAACGAGGACGTGGTAGCTTGCTCCGACTAACGCTATGCTTTGAACCATATCCTAGATGTGGACGGAGCTAATGACAGATTATGAGGTTTTAAGTTAAAGGCAGCCGCTATACCTGAGGGAGACTGAATACGCTCAATCCTATACCTGTAGCGGAGCTTATACCTGACGATAAAACTCCGAAACAGATTGTCTTCAGATTCTTTCCGTATACTGCGTGAACTAAACGAGTCAGATGAAACTGCTGATAATTGAAGACGAGCAAGCCCTGAACGCCTCCATGGTGTCCTACCTGCAGGCGGGTGGCTATACCTGCGACACAGCCCTCAACTACCACGAAGGTTCCCGACTGCTGTCCGACCAGCACTATACCTGCGTGCTGATCGACCTGACCCTGCCAGGCGGAAACGGGCTGGACCTGGTGCGGCTGATCAAAAAGAACAGTCCGGATACAGGCATTATCATTATTTCAGCAAAAAACGCCCTTGACGATAAAATCACGGGATTGGAGCTGGGCGCGGACGATTACCTGACCAAGCCCTTCCACCTCTCAGAACTCAACGCCAGGCTGCGCTCCGTTATCCGGCGCCGGAACTTCAATGGGCAGAAAGTGATCAAGATCGGAAATCTGGAGGTGTTCCCGGAATCGGCCGAGGCCCATGTGAAAGGGCAAAAGCTTACCCTGACTAAAAAAGAGTATGACCTGCTGCTCTACTTTGTCACGAACAAAAACCGGGTACTGACCAAGGATTCCATTGCCGAGCACCTGTGGGGCGACCACATCGAAAACCTCGACTCGCTCGACTTTGTGTACACGCACATCAAAAACCTTCGCCGCAAGTTGGTGGAGGCCGGTGGCGAGGACCCGATCACAACTGTGTACGGGATGGGCTATAAATTCACTTTCTGATGCGCATTCTCACCAAAACCAGTCTCTACTATCTCCTGGTTTCCGTCATCGTGTTTTTGCTCGGTGGCCTGAGCTTTTACAAGATCCTGCAGACCGAGATTTACGACGAGGTGGACGACCAGCTTTTTACGGATAAGGAGAACATCATCGAGTACATCAGGCGCCACAACGAGCTGCCCAGCGTGACTTCAGGTATATCGGAGGCGATCATTGTCAGGGAGACCAGTGCCGGTGTGGGTGCCCTTGAGGCGCTGTCGGACACGCTGATCTTCAGCACTTACGACGAAGAGTATGTGCCCTTCCGCAAGCTCACCTTCACCACCTACCAGGACGGCAAACCCTTTGAATATACCATCCTTAAATCGCTGATGGACTTTGAGGACCTTTTTGAAAGCACCATGCTGGCCATGGCCTGGATTTTTGTGCTGCTGCTCGTCGGGCTGGCCGGGGTGAACTACTTCATCAACAAATACAACTGGCGCAACTTCTACGACACGCTCGAGCGGGCCAAACGCTACAGCCTGACGCAGCGAAAACCTTTGCTGCTAAAACCCACCGACACCCAGGAGTTTCAGGAACTTAATGAGGTGCTGCAGGCCATGACGGGCAAGATCCACAACGACTACCTCAACCTGAAGGAGTTTACCGAAAACGCCTCGCACGAAATTCAAACGCCGCTGGCCATCGTGAGCAGCAAACTCGAGCTTTTCATGCAGTCCGACAACCTGACACAGGCGCAGGCCGCCATGCTGGAAGAGATGCACGCCTCCATCAACCGCCTGTCGCGGCTCAACCGCTCGCTCATTCTGCTGACCCGCATCGAGAACCGGGAGTTTTCAGAGAACGAAGTCATCCCCTTCCATGAACTGCTGCAGGAACAACTCGACCAGTTGCATGAAATGATGCTGATGCACGACATTCAGGTGGAGATCGAGGCGATGGAGCCTGTTTTCGTGGAGATGAACATCGGTTTGTGCGAGATCCTGATCTCTAACCTGCTGCTCAATGCCATCCGGCACAACAGCACAGGCGGCATTATCCGCATCAGTCTGAAGGCGGAGGAGCTTTGCATTAGGAACTCCGGTGAGCCCTTGCAGGAAGAGCCGGTGACGCTGTTTGAGCGCTTCCGGAGCGGCAACAAGCTTTCCGGCTCAATGGGCATCGGCCTGGCGCTGGTGAGCAAGATCAGTGAGCTATACCTGCTCACACCTTCCTATACCTACGAAGAGGGCCTGCACGTGCTCCGTCTGAAGTTTCCGAAAAAAAATTCCTAAACTCAGATTTCTTCAGAATTGCTTCAAATTCGGTCAGTATACCTGATCAGAGACACGAAAGAATTAAGAAGCATTCTATGAAACATACATTTTTTTGGGCCATGGCGCTCGCTGTTGGCGCTACCCTGAGCAGCTGCGACCAGATCTGGTCAGCCCGGAACGTACCCGATGCCGTGAAGGTGAAATTTGTGGAGAGTTACCCCACCATCAAGCGGGTAGACTGGGATCAAAAAGGCAACCTCTTTGAGGCTGAGTTCAAGATCAGCGGCCGCGAGCGAAAAGCGCTCTTCCAGGAGGATGGTACCCTGGTGAGCTATACTGAGGAAATCGAAGAACAATACCTCCCGAAAACGGTGGCTACCCATTTGCAACAGCAATTCAATAATTACAAAATAGAGGAGGTACACCGGGTACAGGAGGGCAATATGACGAGCTTTGTGGTCGAGGTTGAAAAAGGTACCCGCGACTATAAGCTTCGTTACAGCGAAGCAGGCGAACTGCTGGACAAATCGGCTTACGCCGCGCCTGAAGTACAGCAACAGGCTGCTTCCCTCCTGCCGATGAAAGACAGCGGTACAACAGTGGAGGACCTGGGTATGGCGGACACGCGCTGGGAATTACCGGCCGAACTGCGCGAAGTGTCCGGTATTTCGCTGCTGTCGGATGGGACCATGGCCTGCGTGCAGGATGAAGAAGGAAAGATCTTCGTTTATGACTTGGAGAAAGAAGCAATTGCACGGGAAATCCCCTTCGCCGGACCTGGCGACTACGAAGGTATAGCCATAGCTGGTGAGAATGCCTACATTGTACGGAGCGACGGTACCCTGTTTGAGATAGCCAACTTCACAAGTGAAAAGCCGACCACCAAGGTATACGAAGCCTCCTTCCCCGCTACGATCAACATTGAAGGGCTCGCCTACGACCAGGAACAGAACCAACTCCTGCTGGCTCCCAAGGGCCACGACCCGAAACTGAAAATGCAGAAGGCCATCTACGCTTTCTCGCTGGACTCCAGAACATTCCTTTTGGAACCGGTGGTCAACATCCCGCTGGATCAGGTTGAGCCACCGAAAAAGGGCAAAAAGAAGAAATCCGAGTACGATGTGCTGCAACCCTCCTCACTTGAGAAGCACCCCACTGACGATGCGCTATACCTGCTCGATGCGGTCAACAACCGGCTCTACTCGATGACAAAAGACGGCAAGCTGACTCGCACCCTGGAGCTCGACGAGTCGCAGCTCCGGCAGGCAGAAGGCCTGACCTTTGATCAGGACGGGGCCATGTACATTGCCAGCGAAGGCGGTAAGAAAGGCAAAGGCGTTATCCTGAAATACACCAAAGGCATCAACTAAATTTTAGATCGCCCTGCACCCTGCGTGTAGGGCGTTTTGCTTTATGGCAGTTGCCATACCAAGGCCACCCCTCCTGCACCGCCATCATAGTAAGGCATCACGATCATTTTATTTTGCCGCTTCAGGTAACTGCGCGCCACCACCTGCTGGAGTTTAGGGTAAACCATGTACACGACTTCAGCCGACAGAATGCCTATACCTGCCCCGGCCAGCACATCAGACAGCCAATGTTTGTCGTTGAGGATGCGCAGTGCGCCCGTAGCGGTAGCCACAGAATAACCCCCAATGCTGTACCAGATGCTGCGATGGCCATACTCTTTGTGAAAAAAGGTGGCATACGCAAAGGCTTTGCTGGTATGGGCCGACGGGAAGGCATCGTTGTTGGAGCCGTCTGGTCGGTTGATGGCCGTGATGGTTTTAAGGTTGTTGGTGATGGTCCTATTCAGTAAATGGGTCATACCCAGCAGCAGGGCCTGTTCAGCATAATGGTGCTTTCCTTTCACGCCTGCTATGTTGAGTCCCACAGTCAGGGCTAAGGGAGCGTTGTAGAGGTAGTCGTCTACGGGGGTGTGATAGTCCTTATACTCGCGCTGTACCACCCGTCGCAACCCGCGACTTCCTTCAAACAGCCCTTCGTCATCCATATGGGTTAGGCCTAGCCCTATCAGCAAGACGGGCACAGCGGTTTTTCTGGCCACCACACTCAACTTGCCGGGTCTGTTAAGTTGTACGGTCGTGTCCATTAGTTGCGCCACCACGGACGAGTCAGGAATGTGAGGGGATTGAATTTCGGGCTGGTGAGCGAATAATGGAGGGAGGGCCAGCCAACTTAAAAGTAAACAGTAAACGTATTTCTTCATAGTACCGCCTTTTTTCCTTCTATATACTAGCCGATTCTGAAGAAAATCTGATTTTAACTAAAAAAAGCCGCTCCCTATCAGATAGTGAGCGGCTTTAAAATTTAAAGCTGTATCAGTAGAGGGCTATACCTTGGGGGAAGTCATCTGTGCTTCTTCAAGGTCCTTCAAATCCTGCAGCAGTTGCAAGCTTACCTCACCGGGCAGGCCATCACTAATCAAGACATCGTCCACTCGCACAATGGGCAGTACACGCTTCGTTGTGCTGGTCAGGAAGCACTCTTTGGCCTGCAGTACTTCCTCCAACCGGATGTCGCGCACTTCGGTCTTATACCTGCGGCCGGCCAGCAGCAGCACATTTTTGCGGGTAATTCCCTTCAAAATGTTTTTGGCTGGCGTCACTACCGTATTGTCGTGTGTCACAAGGAAGAAGTTGCAGCGCGGGAACTCAGAAACAATGCCGTTTTTGGCGTAAAGCACCTCTTCTGCCCCAACGGCCTTTTGCTCCTGCAGCAGGCGTATACCCATCGAGTAATTGATCGTTTTTACCTCTGGCACCTCGCGCACGTAGTCGTGCGTCATGATCGGAATGCCTTTTGCCACTTTCTCGTCTGAAGGCAGCGTGAGCGGCAACTGCGAGATGAGCAGATTCGGGTTCATCGGCGTAAAGCCGTCCTCGGAATAGCCCCCGGTCAGGATGATTTTCATGCCCGCTTCCGGCAGTTGGTTTCGTTCCGTCAGGTCAGCGATCACCTGCTTCAGCTCTTCCCGCGACAAGGGCACCTCCAGGTGCATCAGCTGCGCCGACTGGTAAAAGCGATCCAGGTAATCGTCCAGAAATAGCGGGATGCCCTGCTGCACTTTCACAAAGTCGAATACCCCGTAGCCGCGTTGCACGGACAGGTCGCTGATGTGCAGGCGCGCCTCGCTCAGCGGCACGATCTCTCCAAGATTATAGGCGAAAAGCTTATCGTTTGATGGCATGATGTTTTTTTAAGATTTTGATAACGGGTTCGATCGGAAGCGCTTCCACGATATTGTTGTCACGGCCTTTCATGGTCTGCGCTTGGAAAAGCGAGTTGATGATCGCTTCTTCGGTTGCCTCGATTGTGGCCATAAAAAGCGGCGACATCTCGTCGTTTCGGAGCAGCGTGAAGGTCTGTGTTTTTTCTTCTGACTGATAAGGTATACGCAATCCTTCGTTTGTGGAGAAGGCGATTACATAATCCCCACTCCCATTCGAAGCGATACCGCCGGTTTTGCCCAGCCCCAGCATGGCTCTTTTGGCAATGCGCTCCAGGTTGCGGGCGTCTAACGGCGCATCTGTTGCCACCACAATCATGCAGGAGCCGTCGGCGCTTTCCAGCACCTGATTGCTGTACGAGAACTTGCCCAGTTCCTTTCCGACCGGCACACCGTCAATCTGCAGCACGCCGCCGAAATTGCTTTGCACAAGTATGCCCACCGTATAGCCGCCCAAACTGGCTGGCAGTTTGCGCGAGGCCGTGCCAATGCCGCCCTTAAACCCAAAGCAAACGGTGCCCGTGCCTGCTCCCACATTGCCTTCCGCCACTGGACCACCTGCAGCTTGTTTGATCGCCTGCAGCACGTGCTCCTCTTTCACATGCCTTCCCCGGATGTCGTTCAGGTAGCCATCGTTGGTTTCGCCCACCAGCGCATTCACCGACTGTACCGCTTCGTTGCCGGGCAATTGCAAGGTATAGCCAACCACCGCGTTCATAGCGGTGCCCACTCCTAGGGTGTTCGTCAGGATGATCGGGGATTCGAGGTTGCCGAGTTCCTGCACCTGCGTGCTGCCAGCCAGTTTGCCAAAGCCATTGCCGACATAGATAGCTGCGGGGACTTTTTGCTGAAAAAGATTGCCGTTGTGCGGGAGGATGGCTGTCACGCCGGTCCGGATGTTGTTGCCCTGCACCAGGGTGGAATGCCCCACCTTTAAGCCCGCCACATCGGTAATAGCATTGTGTGTGCCGGGCTGTAGCACACCAATCTGGATGCCATAGTCGCGGGCGCGCTTACGCTCCTGCCCACTTGCGTTTACCAACACTGCCATCATGAGAAATCCTGTAAGGAGTAGTTTCATAGCGGAAAACTAAGTCTAACAAAGCACTTTAACAACCGCCACACGCCTCCCCATCTAAAGCCGGAAAAGCCTTTCGCTAAAAGAAAAAGGCTTAGGTCTACACAATTAAGCAAAAAAGCCTTTGTTTTGCAGCATTCAAAATCCAATAATTTTATCGATGAAAAAAATAGTTTGTATTCTGCTATTTATACCCCTTTTCATAGGTCAGGCCATGGCCTGGGGGCAAAACGGACACCGCGCCGTTGGTTTGATCGCGGAGCAGCACCTGAAGAAAAAAGCGAAAAAGAAAATCACGAAGATCCTGGCAGATAACTCGCTGGCGGAGGTGTCGGTTTGGATGGACGATATCAAATCGGACGCAGCTTATAACCACACGCACGACTGGCACTGGGTAACGGTACCGGGCGGCAAGAAATACGAGGAGACCGAGAAAAATCCGAACGGCGACATCATCATGAAAATTGAGGAGTTGGTGTCTGTACTGAAAGCCGGCAACCTGTCAGCCAAGCAGGAAGAAGAGTACCTCAAATACCTGGTGCACCTGGTAGGCGACCTACACCAGCCGCTGCACGTGGGCAAAGAAGGCGACACAGGCGGAAATGCGGTGAAGGTACAGTGGTTCGGACAGCCATCTAACCTGCACCGGGTATGGGACAGCGACATGATCGACGGCAAAAACCTGAGCTTCACAGAACTGGCCTGGTTTGTTGGCACGCCTTCCAAAGAGCAGGTAAAAACCTGGCAGTCCACGGGCGTGCGCGACTGGGCTTACGAGTCGGTACAGCTCCGGGAGCAGGTATACCGCCTGCCAGAAGATGGTCGTTTAGGCTACCGTTACAGCTACGACAACTTCAGCACTGTAGAGCAGCGCATCCTGCAGGCGGGCATCCGTCTGGCCGGTCTACTAAACCAGATCTACGGCTAAACAGTCCAAAAAATTATACCTGGAATAAAAAACTCCGGCAGCTGTCTCCAGTTGCCGGAGTTTTTTATTCCAGGTATAGAGCCGCTACGTCCGCGAAAATGGAATTTGCGAAAAATAATGTCCCCTGAGAATACAGGAAGCTATTATTTTAAATTTTTTGCAAAAAATTGTAACCTACTATGAACGTTTTACCGTTCTGCAGTGTCTAACATGTATTAACAACAACATATCATGAGTAACGGAAAAGTAAAATTCTTTAATGAAACCAAAGGTTTCGGTTTTATCAAAGACAGTGAAACAAACGAGGAGTACTTCGTGCACGTAACAGGTCTGATCGACGAGATCAAAGAGAACGACGAAGTTACATTCGAAGTGAAAGAAGGCAGAAAAGGACTAAACGCGGTAAATGTGAAACTGGCTTAGTCTGGTTATATATAAAGCGTAAATCAAACGAAGGGCTCCGCAATAGCGGGGCCCTTCGTCTTTTATACCTGCCTGCCCGAAGATTGGCCGGCCCCAGGCTGCTCTTTCCGAAATTCTTTTTAATTTAAGCTTTCTGAATGAAAGCTATCCCTATGAAAAATTTATCGGCCAGGCGCGCACTCACCGGAGCGGCGCTTCTGTTGGGGCTCTGCAGCCTGGAGGCACAGGCGCAGCAGCAAACCCCTACCTTCACCCGTCAGGACACCCTGCGCGGCACCATCACCCCCGAGCGGGCCTGGTGGGACCTCACCCACTACCACCTCGACATCAGCGTAAATCCGGCTGACAGCACCATCCGCGGTACGAACACCATCCGCTACAGTGTGTTGGAGCCTTACCAGATCATGCAGATCGACCTGCAGCCTCCTATGCGTATGGAGCGGGTGATGCAGAACGGCAAACAGCTGAATGTGCGCCAGGAAGGCAATGCCTACTTTGTGCAGTTGGTAGATGCACAGCAGAAGGGCGACCAAAACGAAGTGGTGGTTCACTATGGTGGCAAACCGCAGGTCAGTGTGAATCCGCCCTGGAGCGGGGGCATAACCTGGCGACGGGATGAACGTGGCAAACCCTTTATCGCCAACTCCAACCAGGGAGACGGTGCCAGCTTGTGGTGGCCGTGCAAAGACCACATGTACGACGAACCCGACAGCATGCTGATCAGTGTGGCCGTGCCCAAGGATTTGACAAATGTATCGAACGGCAGGCTGCGCGGTGTGGATGAAAACCCGAACGGCACCCGCACTTTCCACTGGGCGGTTACTAACCCAATCAACAACTATGGCGTGAACATCAACATAGGCGACTATGTGCACTTCGGGGAGAAGTACCAGGGCGAGAAAGGCGTGCTGGACTGCGACTACTGGGTGCTGCGCGATAACCTGGAAAAGGCGAAGGTACAGTTCAAAGATGCAGGCCGTACACTTCAGGCCCTGGAGCACTGGTTTGGCCCCTACCCTTTTTATGAGGACAGCTACAAACTGGTGGAGGTGCCCTACCTGGGTATGGAGCACCAGAGCTCAGTGACCTACGGAAACGGTTACCAAAACGGCTACCGAGGCCGTGATCTGAGTGGTACAGGCTGGGGTATGAAGTTCGATTTCATCATCGTACACGAGTCGGGTCATGAGTGGTTTGCCAACAACATCACTTACAAAGACGTGGCCGACATGTGGGTGCACGAAGGATTTACCGCCTACTCAGAGTCGCTCTTCCTGGATTACCACTACGGCACGCAAGCCGGCAACGAATACACCATCGGCAAGCGGGCCAGCATTAAAAACGACCGTCCACTGATTGGCTACTACAATGTGAACTACGCCGGCTCCGGTGACATGTACAACAAAGGGACCAACATGCTGCACACGCTGCGCCAGATCGTGAACGATGACGAGAAGTTCCGGGGTATGCTGCGCGGCCTCAACCGCGATTTCTACCATCAGACAGTCACCACGCAGCAAATCGAAAATTACCTGGCACAGCACACCGGCCGTGACCTCAGCCGCTTCTTCGACCAGTACCTGCGCGACACCCGCATCCCTGCGCTGGAGTACCGACTGGAAAAGAAAAAGCTAACTTACCGCTGGACAAATGCCGTGCAGGGTTTCGACATGCCGGTAAAGGTATACCTGAACGGCGTAGAAACCTGGCTCGAACCAACTACTGACTGGAAGGAAATCAAAAAAGTGAAAGCCGGCACTAAATTAACCATCGATCCGAACTTCTATGTGCTGGAAGGGAAGGGAGCTTAGAAGTTTGAGAGTTAAGGAATTTAAGAGTTGGGGAGTTTAGGATTAAGAGGAAAATCAGGAAACATTCAAACCCAAAACAGAAGGCCTGCCAATTATTGGCAGGCCTTCTGTTTTAATTGAAAACTGATTATTAGTTGACTTTCAATTCAACTATGACTTTGCATAAGCTACTTCTGATGAATCAGGAAAGTATACCCCTGAATTCTTATCTCACTAACTCTTCAACTCCCAAACTCCCCAACTCCTAAACTTACTTCGCTCCCACCGCTTTAAGCTCTTTGTCGAGTCTTTGGTTCCAGTTATCCTGGGCAGCTTTGTCGAGGCCGTGGCGGGTTTCGGCATAGTATTGCTCCTGAAGCCGGTTCATCTCGCGGTACGATTCGATGAAGTGATATTGAATGTTGCTGTTGTAATCTGTCAGTGACAGTTCCTCCGGTTTAATCTTTTGTTTGAAGCGCTCCGACATCAGCTTGACAATGTCAAAATGCCGCTGCTCGTGATTGAGGCCGTAGGCATCGCGCGCATTTTCCTTCACCCATGAGGAGCTTTTGAGCACGTATACCTTCATGTTCAGGTTCAAGTGGATGATGCCGTCGCGTACTTCTGTTTGCCCTTCGTAGGCAAAACTCGGAAACACGGTCGCGGAAAAGCGGCTCGTGAGGTTTACGTCTGCCTGAAAATCCTGCCAGTTGAGCGGCCTGCCCGGATCGTAGAAAACGGTATCCTGATCCGGAGGAGCAATATAGTCCGTAAAGCGTACTTTTATACCTTTGGCCAGTCTGGGGTTGGTGTCAGCTTCACGGTCCATCCAGGTGTTCAGGTAGCGGAGGGCCTCCACGATCGACTGGCGCATGGCGGGCTCCGTAACTTCATTCCGGGAAGCGGAGCGTTCGTATCGTCCCCCGCCCTTATACTCCAGCAGGGGCACTGTCTCTCCCTCCCTTTCCATTTCAAAGGCCATTACCACCGAGATATTGCCCGCCACCCGGCCCGCGTCTGTAGCGGTTTCCTTTACCTGCAGTTCCTTTAGCCGGATGGTGACGGGCCGCAGGGATTTGTCAGAAGGCAAACTTTGCTGGATGAATGTACGCAAAGCCGTTGGGGCGCCTCCCTGCAGGTCGATAGCCTGTGCCTTGCCTCCCCCGCCAACCGGCAGCAGGTAGGCAACTGCCTTGCGGTCGCTGCGCTCATCGATTACATTGGCAATGTAAAACTCTTTCGGGGTGAAAGGCAGCTTGCCGGCACGCAAAACGAGTGGCTCTACGTTAGGTGCTATACCTGTCGCTGCTGCGTAATAGCAGATGAGTAACAGCAACAAGAGGCTTGCGCAGGTATATAGTTTTCTGGAATTGAAATTCATGATCAGAAAGGGCCTTATTTACCGGAGGCCATACCTGAAACAGCGGCCGGACCTACTTTCGTTCAGTCAGACCAGCGGGGTTTTATCACTTAGATGCGAGCGCATAATTAAACTATTTTTTTAAAAACCTGTCTATACTTTTGATTATCTTAGCCTGACCAATCAGGTATTTCTTTTATCTCTATATGAAAACTTCTTTTTTAGTACGACACATTCTGCTTTCTTTTCTAGTGCTGGCTCCCTTGCTGACCCTGGCGCAGAATGGCAACAAGACTAACCGCCCAAGTCCTCCAGCCAACGCCTCCGGCAAAATCGGAGACGCCCTGGTGACCATTGAATACAGCAGTCCTTCGGTTAAAAACCGTAAGGTATGGGGTGAACTGGTACCCTACGGCAAGGTATGGCGCGCCGGTGCCAACGAAGCCACCACCATCGAATTTAGTCAGGACGTGCAGATTGAAGGCCGCCATCTGGCCAAGGGCAAATACAGTCTCTATACTATACCCGGCGAAACCAACTGGACCGTGATCTTCAACAAAGCCACCGGCCAATGGGGCACCGAATATGACGAACGTCGGGACGCACTGCGTGTGTCGGTAAAGCCTCGTAAGGCGGCCAAGATGCACGAGCGACTGACGTACGTGGTGGCCAAAAACGGCATCCTGCTACGATGGGAAAACCTGGAGCTTCCTGTCAAGATCAAATAAACGAAATCAGAAAGCCGCCTATACTTGGTATAGCGCGGCTTTTTTATGTCTAACCTCTATACCATGCATCCATGATAAAACTACTGAAAAACACCTCCGCTACCGGTCTCTCCTTTTGTTTCCTGATGGGATGCGCCGGCTCTGATGCGACCTCTTCTACCTCAGATAATCAAGAGGCTACCGCCAGTGCCACTGCTCTCGTCACTGCTACAACCACTGCTGCAACTTCCGCTTCTGCTCAGAATGCCAATGCGACGCAGCAGGCCACTGAGCTGGAAGGAGCCTGGCGAACGACAGACGGCCATGGCAATGAAGTGGTGATGATCGTGCAGGACGGCTTCTTTACCATTGCCCGCTTCAACCAGCAAAACAAGCAGTTCCTGGGCACCACTGGTGGCACCTATACCGCCTCAAACGGCACCTTTGAGATCAAATACGAATTCAACACCTTGGACTCCACCCAGGTGGGCACCACCAGTTCAACAGGCTATAAACTTGAGAAAGACCGATGGGTGATGAGCAGGGATGGCATGACGGACACCTGGAACCGCATCAACGAAACCAACAGCAAATCCCCGCTGGCGGGTACCTGGCGCATCACGGGCCGCGAAGTGGATGGCCAGATGAACGCCATGCGCCCTGGTCCGCGCAAGACATTGAAAGTACTGTCAGGCACCCGCTTTCAATGGATCGCCTTCAATTCCGAGACCGGCGCTTTCTCCGGTACGGGCGGTGGCACCTATACCGCTGAGAATGGCAAGTATACCGAAAACATTGAGTTCTTTTCTCGCGACAACAACCGGGTGGGTGCATCGCTCAGCTTCAATTTTGAGGTGAAGGACGGCAACTGGCACCACTCCGGCAATAGCAGCACGGGCAAGCCTATCAATGAGGTCTGGTCCCGCATCTCAAACGATTAACTGCAGCAAGGTATGGCAGGTATAAGTTAGCTATCTGCCATACCTTGCTGAAATTGACTCTGCAAACAAACACCCCCACATGAAGGACACCCCGGACCAACTTGTTGTGACCAAGGCCTCAGGCGAAAAAGTACTTTTCTCGATCGGAAAGCTTACACATTAGCTCCTTAAATCAGGGGCAAGCGAAGAGCAGGCCCATGAGGTCATCAGGCAGCTGGAGCCAGCGCTCACTCCAGGCATCTCCACCAAAAAAATCTACCGCAAAGCCTTCAGCATCCTCAAGCGGATTTCCAAGACAGCCGCAGCCCGCTATAGCCTGAAGCAGGGCATCATGCAGTTGGGTCCTTCGGGTTTTCCTTTTGAGAAGTTTGTGTCCGAAATTCTGCGGGCACAGGGTTATTTGACTGAGATCGGAGTCTTCGTAGAAGGCCACTGCGTACGTCACGAAATTGACGTGCTGGCCGTCAAGAACGGGAGGCGCGTGATGATTGAATGCAAATACCACAACCTGAACCATAACAAGTCCAATGTCAAGGTGCCGATGTACATCCACTCCCGTTTCAAAGACGTGGAGAAGGTATGGCCTTCGGAAAACGAGTATGAAATCCGTTTCCATGAGGTATGGGTCGTAACAAACACCCGCTTCACCGACGATGCCGTACGATACGCATCGTGCATGCAGATGAAGTTGATCGGCTGGGACTACCCACATAAAGGAGGTCTCAAAGACCTGACCGACTCCTTCCATCTATACCCGCTTACTACCCTCACAACACTGACCAAAGCAGAAAAGCAGCGGCTCCTGGAAATGAAAATCGTGCTCTGCAGCGAGTTGCTTCGTCACGAAACGCTTTTACTACAGGCTGGCCTGACCGAGGAACGTGCCAGACGAGTTATAAAAGAAGTGAAGGACCTTTGCGGGAGCGCCCATAACTGAAGAAACTCACTTTCAGGTAGGCCAAATCATGGCATATTACGGATAAGCTAATAAGCTACCCACATTAAGATTAACATCGACATCTGTAGAGAAAACTACACAGCCTGCCTATACCTATACCTTATTGAGGAAATTCTTAGTTTGCTCCTACTGAGATAAGCAATTCAGCTTATATACAAATCTGTCCAGCCTAAATACTAGTTCAGTCAAACTAGTTCCAACCAATTTACAAGTCATAACATCAGTTCAAGGAAGTCTGCCCTAGCTCACCGAATTATGAATTTTCGAAGCTTTTTAGCAATATTTAAATAAAATATTGTCCTGTTTTAAAACCGCCTCGTATAACATCCTAACATTCAATTATATATTATAAGAATACAGGAGATTTTATGGGAACTGTCAGGCACTTACTCCAGAAAAAGGGAAACAGGGTAATTTCCATTTCCCCCAATAGCACCGTTTACAGTGCGCTCGAAATGATGGTGGAGCAGAACGTGGGCGCCCTTATTGTCATGGACGGGGACAGATTTGCAGGTATGTTCACAGAACGCGACTATGCACGCAAGGTGATCCTGAAAGGTAAGGCCTCGCGCGACACACTGGTGAGTGAGATCATGAGTGAGCACCCGGTGGTGGTAACTCCCGACACGACCATAGACCAGTGCATGGCCCTGATGACAGATAAGTACATCCGCCATCTGCCTGTTTTGGATAAGCAACAACTCGTAGGACTGGTCTCCATCGGCGACATCGTGAAATGCATGATTGACGAGCAAAAATGCATCATCGAAGACCTCGAGCATTATATAACCGGGCACCACGAGTAGTAGCCCGGATATCATTTATTAGGAGAAAACATGCAGGAAACAGCCGAAACAACAACGCTACTGTGGCCATTGGCCGTCTATGGAGCTATTGTGCTCAGCCTGGTGCTGCTTATACTGGGGCTTTCTTACGCACTCGGTCAGCGGGGGCACGGCCGCTCCATGGGTGAACCCTATGAAGGGGGCATCGTGAGTGCAGGTGGCGCGCGTATCCGTTTCTCTTCCCAGTTTTACATGGTGGCCATGCTTTTCGTGATTTTCGACGTGGAGACCATTTTTATTTTCGCCTGGGCCATCGCCTTCCCTGAATTGGGCTGGTATGGCTATTTCGGCGTGCTCGTTTTCATTGCGATGCTGGTGGTGGTGCTGGTGTACGAGTGGCGCAACGGAGCCCTGGACTTTGGCCCGGATGGCAAGAAGATACTGGCTGCCTACAAACGCATGCTACAGAAGCCGAGCCTGAACTGAGCTTCTCACAAAATACTGTTGGGCAAAGGACAACCGTCTTTCGGATGGTCCCTTTTGTCCTGATATTTAAAACGAAACACCCTATGCTATGAAATGGTGGCTAAGTAAACCGGATGCGCCTGCCAATGCCGTGAAAGGCACAGGCTCCTACGAAGAGACCATACAGCAGAGCATCATGCTCACCACGCTGCAGGACCTGATTGGCTGGGGGCGCAAGAATTCGATGTGGCCCTTCCACTTCGGGCTGAGCTGTTGCTTTGTAGAGATGGCCACCAGCATGACACCAAAGTATGACGTGGCCCGTTTCGGAGCGGAAGTGATCCGGGGTACTCCGCGTGAGGCCGACGTGATGATCATCGCCGGCACCGTTTTCATCAAAATGGCCCCGATCATAAAACGCCTGCACGAGCAGATGATGGAGCCAAAGTGGGTGATCTCGATGGGCTCATGCGCCAACTCCGGCGGCATGTACGACATCTACAGCGTGGTGCAGGGCGTGGATAAGTTCTTGCCGGTGGATGTCTACGTTCCCGGTTGCCCGCCCCGCCCCGACGCTTTCATGGAAGGACTATTGCTACTGGCCGACAGGGTTGGAAAAGAGCGCCGCCCACTCAGTTGGACCATTGGTGAGCAAGGCGTGATCCGGCCAGAGAAAATCGAAGTGAAAGCCGGTAAAAAGGAGCGCTGGAGTCAGATGAACGAATTCCGGTCGCCGGATGAAATATAGGAGTTTGGGAGTCTAGGGGTTATCTGAATCAAGATTAGAGGATTATCAGGATTATGACGCACGATAAACCCACCCGTGCCCCTCCGAGGAGGGGAGTTCCTGTGTTTGCTACTTTTAAGGAATATGCACTGTAGCACATGACCACTGGCAGGTACAGCAAGACTAACTTGCACGCAAGCCACGCTAGGTATAGCGGTGCCAGGTGCACCTAAATGATTACCCACTGTTTGAGCGTTCAGCGAGTTTGGGGAATCTTGACTTTTTTGCCTTCTTTTTGTGTCAAGACAAAAAGAAGGTGCCCGCCGCACAGGCGAAGCAATGAAATATGGCTAGTGATGATCAGCAATTGCTACATCAGCAAAGTATAGGTATAAGTTCAAAGTATAGCATAAAAAGAAAGAGAGTACATGAGTTAGCAATACAGAAAACATTTTAACGGCCTCCTCCCATGAACAACAACAGCGGCATACTGGAGCAACTCAAGTCGCGGTACGGCGAAGATACGTTCAAGCCTCAGACCACCAAGGATGAGATCCTCACCCTCTGGCTGCCTGTGGACCATGTGCCTGATGTACTGAAGTTCCTCAAGCACGACCTACCTCAGCCCTTCCCCCTCCTCTTCGACCTGACCGCTATTGACGAACGCACCCGCAAACCCGAGAACGGCCACATCCCCTACAGCTTCACGCTCATCTACCACCTCTTCTCGTTTGAGCGCAATACGTTTATCCGACTAAAAGCAGGCCTGCGCGAAGACTTTCCGAAAGCACCCAGCATCAGCGGCCTCTGGCGAAATGCCAACTGGTATGAGCGTGAAGTCTACGACATGTTCGGTATCCGCTTCGAAGGGCACCCGCACCTCTCCCGCATCCTGATGCCGCGTACGTGGGTCGGTCATCCGCTCCGTAAGGAGCACCCGGCTCGTGCCACCGAGATGGGGCCATTCCAACTCTATGACGACAAGATTGACCTCGAGCAGTCGGCCCTCCAGTTCAAACCTGAAGAATGGGGGTTGGCACGGCAGAGCGAGGATAGCGACTTTATGTTCCTCAACATCGGTCCGCAACACCCCGGCACGCACGGCGTTTTGCGCATCATTCTGCAACTCGACGGCGAAGACATTGTGGATGCTATACCTGACATCGGCTTCCACCACCGCGGAGCCGAGAAAATGGGAGAGCGCCAGTCCTGGCATACCTATATACCTTATACCGACCGCGTGGATTACCTGGGTGGCGTGATGAACAACCTGGCTTACCTGCAGGCCGTGGAGAAGCTAGCAGGTATCGAAGTGCCGGAGCGCGTGAAATATATCCGGGTGATGCTCTGCGAGCTTTTCCGTATCGCCAGTCACCTGGTGTGGTACGGCACTTTCGCTCAGGACGTGGGGCAGCTCTCGCCGGTGTTCTACATGTTCACCGACCGCGAAAAGATTTTCGACATCATCGAAGGCATTTGTGGTGGCCGCATGCACCCCAACTGGTTCCGCATTGGTGGTGTGGCGCAGGATCTGCCCAAGGGTTGGGAGCAGCTAGTGCAGCGCTTTCTCGACTACTTCCCGAAACGGCTGAAGGAATACGATGCGATGGTGATGAAGAACAGCCTCTTTAAAGCACGCACCGTCGGCATCGGCATCTTCACCAAAGAGGAGGCCATTGAATGGGGCGTGACCGGGCCAAACCTACGTGCCTGTGGCTTTGAGTGGGACTTCCGCAAAACACTCCCCTACTCCGGCTACGAGCTCTTCGACTTCGAAGTGCCTACTGCCAGCAACGGTGACTGCTATGACCGGGCGGTGGTGCGGGTAGCCGAAATGCGCCAGAGCCTTCGCATCATTGAGCAGTGCGTGAAGAACATGCCGGCCGGTCCTTTCAAGTCCGATCACCCCATCACAACGCCTCCTGTCAAGCAGAATACTATGCATGATATTGAGACCCTGATCACGCACTTTCTGGGTGTGACCTGGGGACCGGTCATTCCGCCGGGGGAGGCGATGAGCTGCATTGAAGCGACCAAAGGAGCCAACGGATACTACTTGACCAGTGACGGGAACACCTCCCCTTACCGGGTACGCATCCGCACTCCCTCCTTCCCGCACATGCAGATGCTTCCCTACATCAGCCGCGGCTATACCGTAGCGGACCTGCTGTCGATATTGGGTGCCATGGATTATGTGCTGGCGGACATTGATAGGTGAGTTTTGATTGAGTGATTAAATATAAGGTAGAATTTGAAAATCAGGCTTTGCATATTGATCTGTTTGGTTGCCTTGGATCTACAAGCGCAGGAGCTAAATGAAAACCAGGGCCGGCGGCTATACCTGTCCGTGACGGGTGGCCTGGGCTTCATGGGACCGCTGAGCGATATCGAAGATCAAATGAAAGCTTCCGGTCTGGGAGATACGCAAACGGGTGGATTTTTTAGCAGTGGCAGCACGGAGCATCCAAACAGTAGCAAAATCCCGATCATCCACCTCACTGCTAACTATTGGCTGAAAGGACGCCAGGGTATATCGCTGGAAGCGGGTCTGTTAGACTACATCGAAGTAAACGGCTACGATGACATCGGTATTGGAAACTACATCTTTCTGAGAAGCGCCATCTGGTCTGCTTCGCTGAACTACACATTTGGCTCGCAGAACCGAAAACGCTACCTCAGTGTAGGGCCCGCGCTACTCCTGCACCATGTGAAAGACGATGCAAGTGGCAGTTTAACGGACGCTCAGACCAATTGGCTGGTTGGGTTGAACACCAGTTACACCGCGCACCTGATCGACCGGCCAGGGTGGTTTTTGGCATTAAAAGCCAATGGCCGACTTGCCCCAAAATCGGAGATCGGGCCCTTCGTAGCCGAACACCAGACCGGGATCATCAACCCGCAACCTGAGAACCAGCGTTCCGAATTCGCACAAACAAAAGTCCGGATCACTGGCTTCAGCGTGGGCCTGACCGCTGGCCTGAAACTAGGGGCGAAAACTGATTGAAAGCACAGCACTCTAAACATTACGATATGTTGACCACTGAAGAAAAACACAAGATCGACCACGAGATCAGCCTGGTGCCTTCGCCCAAGAATGCCTGTATCGAGGCGCTCAAGATCGTGCAACAAAGCCATGGCTGGGTGTCGGATGAGAGCCTGAAGGATGTGGCGGACTATGTGGGGATGTCACCGGCGGAGCTCGACAGTGTGGCAACGTTCTACAACCTGATCTTCCGCAGACCCGTGGGGCGACATGTGATCCTGGTGTGTGACAGCATCAGCTGCTGGGTGATGGGATACGAAGGGATACGCGATCGCCTCTTCGACAAACTCAGCATCAAATACGGCCAGACCACCGAAGACGGTCGCTTTACGATACTACCCAACTGCTGCCTCGGTACCTGCGACCGGGCTCCTGCCCTGATGATTGACAACGACCTGTACCGTGACCTGACGGTGGAACAACTGGACGAGATTCTGGAAAAATATACCTAAAACCAAAGCGGGCACACCCATGGAAAAGCCCCTGACCCAACACATTGTCCCCGGACGCGCGCCACTCTCGCTCAAGGAATATGAGCAGGTAGGCGGCTACCAGTCTGTGCGCAAAATCCTGAAAGAAATGGCCCCTGCCGAGGTGCAGACGCTGGTGAAAGACTCCAACCTGCGCGGGCGCGGCGGGGCTGGCTTTAATACCGGCCTGAAATGGAGCTTCGTGCCCATGGGACCCGAAGCGGCCAAGCCCAAATACCTCGTAGCCAACGCTGACGAGATGGAGCCTGGTACTTTCAAAGACCGGGTGCTGCTGGAGGGCAACCCGCACCAGTTAATCGAAGGGATGATCGTAGCGGCCTACGCCATCGACGCGAGCATTTCTTACATTTTTATGCGCTGGGCTTACAAAGTGGCGGCAAAGGAAATCATCAAAGCCCTTGCCGAAGCTTATGAAGCGGGTTATCTGGGAGAAAATATACTAGGCTCAGGTTTCAGTCTGGACATGCACCTGCACACTGGCGTGGGCAGGTATATGTGCGGCGAGGAAACGGCTTTGCTCAATGCCCTCGAAGGCAAGCGGGCCAACCCTCGTGCCAAGCCCCCTTTTCCGCAGGTAAGTGGTTTGTTTGGCAAGCCGACTATCGTGAACAACGTGGAGACGCTTTGCTGCCTGCCGCACATCATCAACAACGGTGCCGAGTGGTTTAAAGGCCTGAGCAAAACCCAGGACGCGGGCACCAAACTCTACGGCATCAGCGGTCGCGTGAAAACACCCGGCTGCTGGGAACTGCCGATGGGCACCACCATCCGCGAATTGATCGAAGAGCACGGCGGCGGCATGCAGGACGGCTACCTGTTCAAAGGGCTGTTGCCAGGCGGTGCTTCCACGGATTTCCTGGTGGATGAGCACCTCGATTTGCCGATGGATTATACCGCCATTCAGGTAGCCGGAAGCCGCATGGGTACGGGCACCATGATTATACTCGACGACCAGACCTGCCCCGTCGGTTTCGTGCAAAACCTGCAGCACTTCTTTGCACAGGAGTCCTGCGGATTCTGTACGCCTTGTCGCGAGGGACTGCCCTGGGTAGAGAAAATACTACTGGCTATCGATAAAGGCGAGGGCAAACCCGAACACCTCCTCACACTCGACTTTCATACCAAATACCTCGGTCCCGGCAACACGTTTTGCGCGCTTGCCCCCGGTGCCATGGAACCTCTGCAGAGCGCTCTGAAATATTTCAGGGAGGATTTTGAACGGCACATTCACGAACACCACTGTCCCTGGAGCAAAGCGAAAGTATGGCAACCATCTATATAGACGACAAACCCTACGAAGTACCCACCGGTAAAAACCTACTGGAAGCCGTCCTCACCCTCGGCAAGGACCTGCCCTACTTCTGCTGGCACCCGGCCATGGGCTCGATCGGCGCTTGTCGCCAGTGCGCCGTGAAGGTATACAAGGACGAGAATGATAAGAAGGGCAAGCTCTTTATGTCCTGCATGGAGCAGGTACGCGACGGCATGCGCCTTTCCATCGCCGACATGGAAGCCAAAGAATTCCGGGCGCACATCATTGGCTGGCTGATGACCAACCACCCGCACGACTGCGCCGTGTGCGACGAAGGCGGCGCCTGTCACCTGCAGGATATGACCGTGATGACGGGCCACAACTACCGGGCCTACCGCTTCGATAAGCGCACCTACATCAACCAGTATCTTGGCCCCTTCATCAACCACGAAATGAACCGGTGCATTCAGTGCTACCGCTGTGTGCGCTACTATAAAGACTATGCCGGCGGCAAAGACCTCGACGTGTTTGCAGCGCACAACCACCTCTACTTTGGCCGCTACGAAGACGGCGTGCTCGAGAGCGAATTCAGCGGCAACCTGGTGGAGGTATGCCCGACGGGTGTGTTCACCGACAAGACGCTCAAGCAGCACTATACCCGCAAATGGGACCTTACTATGGCGCCCTCCGTGTGCCACCACTGCAGCCTGGGCTGCAACATCACGGCCGGCGAGCGCTATGGTACGTTGCGCAACATCACCAACCGCTATAACGGCGAAGTGAACGGCTACTTCCTCTGTGACCGCGGCCGCTTCGGCTATGAGCATGTGAACCATCCCGGAAGAATCAGAAAGCCATTAGTTCGCAGCCAGGTGCCGGAAGCCACTGATAAACTGACTGCTTTGCAGGCGGCAGTGGCTGCCTTCAGAACGGGCCGTGTCATCGGCGTCGGTTCTCCCCGCGCTTCGTTGGAGTCTAACTTTGTGCTCAAGACCTTGGTAGGCGATGATAACTTCTACCATGGTGTAGCCGACACGGAGCATGACCTGGTCTGCCGGGCACTGAAGATCCTGAAAGAATGCGCTGCCCGTACGCCATCCTTGCGGGAAGTGGAACAAGCCGATGCAGTTTTCATACTAGGTGAAGACTTGATCAATACCGCCCCGATGCTGGCCTTAGCTGTGCGGCAGTCGGTGCGCAGGCAACCGGCCTTGGAGCACATCTCCAAAGCCAGCATACCAGCCTGGCAGGATGCGGCGGTGCGGGAGATCGTGCAGGACGATAAAGGTCCGCTCTTCATTGCTACCATTCACGACACTAAACTCGACGAGATCGCCACCCAAACCTACCGCGACTCACCGGATGCCATTGCCCGCTTGGGATTTGCCGTGGCCCATTTCATCCACTCGGACTTCCCGGAGGTGAAGGGTCTAAACGAAAACGAGCTGCAACTGGCCCGGCAGATTGCCGAGACGCTGATGGGGGCGAAAAAGCCACTCGTAATTTCCGGCACGCACTGCGGCAGTGAAAGGGTACTGATGGCCACCGCGAGTATCGCGAACGCTCTGGTAGCCAAAGAAAAAGAAGCGGAAATTGTCCTCACATTGCCCGAATGCAACAGCATGGGCCTCGCGATGCTGGGCGGACACAATCTAGACTCAGCTTTCGAAGCGGTTCTTAACAGCTATGCAGATACAGTGATCATCCTGGAAAATGACCTCTACCGAAGGGCTAGTGCAGGAAAGGTGACCAACTTTCTGAAGACGGCCAAGAACGTGATCGTGCTCGACCACCTGCACAATGCTACCACCGAGGAGGCCGACGTCCTGCTCGCGGCTGGCACCTTTGCCGAAGCCGATGGCACCTTGATCAACAACGAAGGGCGGGCGCAGCGCTTCTTCCAGGTATACCCAACCCAAGAGGACCTGCAGGAAAGCTGGCGCTGGCTGGGCGAACTGGGCACGATCCTCGCCCACGACCGCATCAGTCACTGGCACGGCTTCGATGATATCCTGCAGGCGATGGTGAAAGCAAAGCCGGAGCTGAAAGGGATAGAAGCCGTCGCACCGGGCACCGATTTCCGCATTGCCGGTCAGAAAATACCCCGTGCGCCGCACCGATTCAGTGGCCGCACCGCCATGCTGGCCAACATCAACGTGAACGAGCCCAAACCACCGGTTGACCCGGACGCGCCCCTTTCCTATACCATGGAAGGCTACCGCGGACAGCCGCCTTCGTCCATCATCCCATTTTTCTGGGCACCGGGCTGGAACTCCTCGCAGGCCACCAACAAGTACCAGCAGGAAGTGGGCGGCCAGCTGAAAGGCGGCGATCCGGGCTTGCGTCTGATCAAACCAGATACGTCTAAAACGGCACCCTATACCCGCACGGTACCGCAGAAATTTCAGCCATTGGAGGGGCACCTCTACATGCTGCCACTTCACCACATTTTCGGATCCGAGGAGCTCAGCATGCACTCGCCGCCCATTGTGGAGCGGGCGCCGGAGCCTTATGTGCTGCTCAACGAAGAGGATGCCCTCCTGATGAAACTGCAGGAAGGGCAGAGTCTGAGCTTCACCATCGACGGACAAGTCTACCAGGTGCCCGTGAAAATAAGTCCGTTGCTACGCAGCGGCACTGCGGGCCTGCCTGCCGGGCTGCCGGGTATACCTTATGCTGAATTGCCTGCCTGGGCCACACTTAACCGAGAACTGAAATGGAAGCAGCAACCCCAAACTACTTACTGATCATTGGCGGCGTACTGTTCGTCATGCTTAACGTGGCGGCAGCCCTTATCTGGGTCGAACGACGCGGTCTGGCTTTGTTCCAGGACCGCTATGGCCCGAACCGCGCCGGTCCCTTCGGCCTGTTGATTGTGGCTGCTGACTCCATCAAGCTATTCTTCAAGCAGGACTGGATTCCGCCCTTCGCCGACAAGCCCGTCTTTGTGCTGGCCCCGGCCATTGTGGTTGTTACGGTGCTGATGTCTTTTGTGGTGATTCCCTTTGCCCCAGGTATAGTGGTGGCCGACCTCAACATTGGCTTGCTGTTCTTTTTGGCGATGTCTTCCATGGGGGCCTACAGCATCATCCTCGGCGGCTGGGCCTCGAACAACAAGTACAGCCTGCTCGGTGCCATGCGTGGCGCGGCCCAGATGATCTCATATGAAGTGTTCATGGGGCTCTCTCTGATGGGCGTGGTGCTGATGGCAGGCTCTTTCAGTCTGAGTGAGATTGTGGAGGCGCAGCGGGGCATGTGGTTTTTCATTCCGCAGATCATCGGCTTCGTCATCTTCTTCATTGCAGGTATAGCCGAAACGCACCGCCTGCCCTTCGACATTCCGGAGGCGGAAAGTGAGCTGATCGCGGGCTTCCACTCGGAGTACTCGGGCATGAAGTTCGGCATGTTCTTCATCGGCGAGTACATGGGCATCACGCTCATCTCCTGCATGATCGTGACGCTGTTTTTCGGCGGCTGGCTCGGCCCGGATTTCCTGCCGCCCATCGTCTGGTTCATCCTGAAGACTGCCTTCTTCCTCGGCATCTTCATCCTGCTGCGCGCCTCTATGCCGCGCCCCAGGTACGATCAGTTGATGGAGTACGGCTGGAAGTATCTGCTACCGCTGACGCTGTTGAATTTGATCGTGACGGCCGGGGTGTTGCTGTGGATGAGAGAGGGAGTTTAGGAGTTTGGGAGTTTGAGAGTTTAGGAGTTGAAAAGTTAGAATTCGGACCTCGAGAGACTGTCCCCTTGAGGGGACTATAGGGGTGTAAAGCCAGTCGGAAGTATGTCACCAAGAGCCTTGCACCGTCAAGTGTTAGACAAAAAAGTCCCTCTTGGGGGCAGGGGGATGACGATCGTGCATGATGAACACCCCTGTAGTCCCCTCAAGGGGACAGTTTAAAAAGAAAACAACAAACGAAAGGAGCACTTATGTTTAGTTTATTGCGCAGTATGTGGCTCACGTTCCTGCATGCGTTTCACAAGCGGGATACTATTCTGTATCCGGAGGAAAAGGCCATCCTACCGACCCGTTGGCGGGGCCGCATCGTGCTCTCGCGCGACCCGGACGGGGGTGAGCGCTGTGTGGCCTGCAACCTCTGCGCCGCTGCCTGTCCCGTGGACTGCATTGCCCTGCAGGCCACCGAGGATAGTACCGGTCGGCGCTACCCCGAGTTCTTCCGCATCAACTTCTCGCGCTGCATATTCTGCGGCTTCTGCGAAGACGCCTGCCCTACCTACGCCATCCAGCTGATCCCTGATTTCGAAATGGGCGAGTACAACCGCCAAAACCTCGTCTACGAGAAAAAAGACCTGCTCATCAACGGACAGGGCAAGTACCACGGCTACAACTACTACAAGGTAGCGGGCCTGGCCATCGGCGGAAAAGGCAAGGGCGAGGCCGAGAATGAATCCCCACCGGTAGACATCAAAAGCTTAATACCCTAGCCTATGGAAATCACATTTTATATAGCCGCAACTGTTGCCGTGCTAGCCACTGTCATGGTCATCACGCGCTACAACATGATCCATGCCCTGCTCTACCTCGTGGTGTCTTTTCTGGCCGTGGCCGTGGTGTTCCTGACCATGGGCGCTCCCTTTATGGCTGCCCTCGAAGTCATCGTCTACGCCGGGGCTATCGTGGTGCTCATCATCTTCGTGATCATGATGCTGAGCCTCACCCGCGAAGATGTGGAACAGGAGAAGGCCTGGCTCCAGCCCAAACTCTGGATCGGCCCGGCCCTGCTCTCTTTTGTACTACTGGCTGAACTGGTATACCTGCTGGCGATTGCCGAAGTCCCCACTGCTCCTTCCGTTGCGAGTTACGTAGACGCGCAGGCTGTCGGCCTGGCGCTGTATGGGCCTTATGTACTGGGCGTGCAGCTTTCCGGTATTCTTCTGATGGCCGGCATCGTCGGGGCCTACCATTTAGGCCGTCAGAAGAAAAAAGTCATCCACCGCTTCCTGCAGCAGCAGGAGCCGCAAAAAGAAAGGAGCGCCGCGCTATGACCGCTATACCCATAGAAACCGGCTTGTTGCTGGCGGGCGTGTTGTTCATGCTTGGGCTAATCAGCGTGATGATTCGGCGCAATGTCATTTTCATGCTTATCTCGGTGGAGATCATGCTTAATGCCGCCGGGCTGGCCTTTATCGTGGCAGGTAGCCACTGGGCGCAGCCGGACGGACAGATCATGTTCATCTTCATCCTCACGATGGCCGCCGCCGAAGTGTCGGTTGGTCTGGCCCTGATACTGCAGATTTATCACCAGCTGAAGACGCTCAACAGCGACGCGGCTAACTTTATGAAAGGATAACGCTATGGGAGAATTACTCTGGTTAATCCCCGCCCTGCCTTTTGCCGGCGCCCTCTTACTGGTGCTCTTCGGCAACCGCATTTCCCGCGCGCTGGTCTCGGCCATCGGGGTTGGGAGCGTAGGTATAGCAGCGGCTATCACGCTAGCCTTAGGTATAGAATTCCTCAGCACGCGTCCGGATTTCATCAGGCAGGAGGTATGGCAATGGTTTGATGTGGCAGGCTTCAGTCCGGCCATCGCCTTTCACCTCGATGCACTTTCGATGGTCTTCATCTTCGTCATCACCTTTGTGGGTTTTCTCATTCACATCTACTCCACGGAGTACATGGCGAAGGACCAGGATTACGCACGCTTCTTCGCCTGCATGAACCTCTTTGTGGGCTCCATGCTGATGCTGGTGATGGCGGACAATTTACTGTTGCTATACCTGGGCTGGGAAGGCGTGGGCCTCTGCTCCTACCTGCTCATCGGTTTCTGGTACAAGGAGCCAGCCAACGGCTATGCCGCCCGCAAAGCCTTTATTATCACCCGCGTCGGCGACACGGCCATGGCCATCGGTCTGTTCATGCTCTTCCAGCACTTCGGCACCTTGCACATCCAAAGCATCTCCACGGAGGCGGCACAGGTATGGAGCGTCGGCAACGAAACGGCCATGATTATTGCCTTGCTCCTGCTCGGCGGTGCCGTGGGTAAATCAGGTCAATTGCCGCTGCAGACCTGGCTGCCGGACGCCATGGCGGGCCCGACACCGGTGAGTGCGCTTATCCACGCCGCCACCATGGTGACAGCCGGCGTATACCTGATTGCCCGCATGCATGTGATCTTCGCCCTATCACCTGTGGCCATGACGGCCGTGGCCGTGATTGGCGCTGTTACGTTGCTCATCGCAGGTTTTGCGGCCCTCACGCAATACGATCTGAAACGGGTCCTCGCTTACTCCACCATCAGCCAGATAGGCTACATGTTCCTGGCCCTGGGTGTAGGCGCCTGGTCGGCAGGCGTGTTTCACTTCATGATTCACGGATTTTTCAAAGCGCTGCTCTTCCTATGTGCCGGGGCCATTATTCTGGCGCTGCACCACGAACAGGACATGCGCCGGATGGGCGGGCTTCGGCAAAAGTTACCGGTCGTGTTCTATACCTTCCTGATCGGCGCGGCCTCGCTCGCGGCCTTCCCGCTGGTGTCGGCGGGTTTCTACAGCAAGGACCAGATCCTGTGGCTGCAGCTGGCCGGTGAAAACGGCAACATCTGGCTATACCTGGCTGGCTTGCTGGGCGCTTTCATCACTTCTATTTATACCTTCCGGATGGTCTTCCTGACCTTCTATGGCGAAGAAAAAACCCATGTGGGGCATAAACCGACGATGGCTATCACCATGCCCCTGATAATTTTAGGTATACTCTCTTTCGCGGGTGGTTTCATTGAGCTGCCGCACAACTTCGGGCATGTGGTGCTCTTCTCCGACTTCCTGGCTCCTGTGCTGCCGGCGGTGCAAGTGGTGGAGGGCTTGACTCAATACGAGTGGATGCTGCAGCTGCTGGCGGCGGTGGTTTCGCTGGGCGGCATCTTCATCGCCTACCTCTTCTACTACAAAAAGCCGGAGCTCGTCGAAAGCATCCACCGCTCCGAAACCGCCATGGCCATCCACCGCTTCTGGTACTCGGGCTGGGGCTTCGACCAACTCTACGACACGCTCTTTGTGCGGCCTTATGTCTACCTGTCGAAACTGAATAAAAGCGACTTCATCGACAGCGTCTATACCTTCCTCGCTAGGATAACCCAGGGGCTGCACCAGCTGTTCTCCACCACCCAAACCGGCGTGATGCGCAATTACGTGGCGGGTATTGTTGTCGGGGCGATCATGATTTTAACCATAAGTCTACTGCTATGATACTGGTCTGGCTGATTGTGATACTGATGGCCGGCGGGGTGCTGGCCTGGATCTCCGGGAAAGTAAACCGCGCCCTGCCCCGCTGGATAGCACTGGGTTCGGTTCTGGCTGTTTTCGGAATGACACTCTACCTGTGGCTGAGCCGTCCAACCCCTATGCTGGGTTCGCCCTGGCTCGTACAGTTCGACCAGCCCTGGATTCCGCAATGGGGCATCGGCATCAGCCTGGCGCTCGACGGCCTGAGTCTGCTGATGCTGCTGCTCACCTTTTTCCTGGGCCTGCTGTCGGTGCTCATTTCGTGGCGGGAGATTCAAAGCAAGGTCGCATTCTTCCACTTCAATCTGTTGTGGGTGATGGCAGGTATAACCGGCGTGTTCCTCACCATGGACCTCTTCCTGTTTTACTTTTTCTGGGAGGTGATGCTCATCCCGATGTATTTCCTCATCGGCATCTGGGGGCATGAAAACCGCCGCTATGCCGCTTTCAAATTCTTTCTCTTTACGCAGGCTTCCGGTCTGCTCATGCTGCTGGCCATCCTCGGGCTCTACTTCATCCACGGCAACCAGACCGGCATCTATACCTTCAGCTACTTCGAGCTGCTCAACACCACGCTGGCACCGGAGGCGGCTCGCCTGCTCATGTTCGGTTTCCTGGCTGCTTTCCTGGTGAAACTGCCGGTGGTGCCCTTCCATTCCTGGCTGCCCGATGCGCACTCGCAGGCGCCAACGGCGGGCAGCGTGATCCTGGCGGGACTGCTGCTCAAGACGGGCGCTTACGGACTGCTTCGCTTTGTGATTCCGCTCTTCCCGACTGCTACCGTGGAGTTTGCCCCCTGGGCCATGCTGCTGGGCGTGGTAGGCATTCTCTACGGCGCGATGCTGGCCTTTTCGCAAACCGACCTGAAACGGTTGGTGGCTTATACCAGCGTGAGTCACATGGGCTTTGTAATTCTGGGCGTGTTTGCTTTCAATGAGTGGGCACTGCAGGGCGTGGTGATGCAGATGATCACGCACGGGTTGAGCACCGGGGCGCTTTTCATCATCGCCGGCTTCCTCTACGAACGGCTCCATACCCGCGACATCCGGCAGATGGGCGGCTTCTGGTCCACAGCTCCGAAAATGGGTGTGATTGCGATCATCTTCGTAATGGCCTCACTCGGCCTGCCCGGTCTTGGCAACTTCATTGCTGAATTCCTGACTTTGGTCGGCTCCTGGCAGGCCAACAACTGGCTGACGGTTTTCGCAACCATCGGCATTGTGCTGGCTACCATCTATTCGCTGCGCATCATGCAGAAGATTTTCCTGGAAGCCAACCACCTGGAGCAACCGCTTGCTGACTTGAACGCCCGCGAAATGCTCATTGCTATACCTATGGTGACCATGATTCTATGGCTAGGCTTATACCCGCAGCCATTTCTCGAAACCGCCAGACCCAGCATACAGGAACAATTGCAGGCCTATTCCGGATCAGAAGCAAAGAAGGAGCCCATTGCGCAAGCAAATGTAACCGGGGAGCCGGCTATACCTGAAAAGACAGCCAGCACGGAAAAGCCTGAAGAATCGAAGCCATATTCAAATCTTCAAATTCTCAAATCTTCAAATTAAAACGCCATGACGCTGACCGATTTCCAACACCTCCTGCCGCTGCTTATCCTCACCTTTGCGGTGCTGGTGTCGATGCTGGTGATTGCCGTGGGGCGCAACCACAAGATCATGTACGTGATCACGGCCGTTTCCTTCCTGGCAGCTTTTGCCTCGTTGTTTGAGCTTCGGGATGTGGGGCGCTATACCATCGAGCCGCTGCTGGTGATTGACGGTTTCGGCGTGTTCTACATCGGCATGATTTTGCTCACAGCCCTGCTCATCAGCATGCTCTCCTATGCCTATTTCGAGCAAAGGGAAGAGCGCAAGGAAGAGTACTACATCCTGCTCCTGCTGGCTACCATCGGGGCCTGTATGCTGGTCGTCAGCAAGCACTTTGCTTCGCTGTTCTTAGGACTGGAAATCCTGAGCGTGTCGCTTTATGCGCTTATCGCCTACCTGCGCACCCGCGAGCGATCTGACGAGGCGGGCATCAAATACCTGATCCTGGCAGCCTTCTCCTCGGCCTTTCTGCTCTTTGGTATGGCGCTGGTATACGCCAGCACCGGCGCCATGGAGTTTGCAGGTATCGCCACGGCCATTGCAGGCTTCACTGAGCTGCCGCTTTTGCTTCTGACAGGCTTTGGTATGATGATCGTGGGCATCGGCTTCAAGCTGAGCGTGGTACCCTTCCACATGTGGGCGCCCGATGTGTATGAAGGCGCTCCGGCTCCGGTCACGGCTTTCATTGCTACAGTTTCCAAAGGCGGCGTTCTGGGTGTGCTGATCCGCTTTTTCATGGAAGTCGACGGTTTCCGCTACCCGACCCTCGTGCTGATTTTCACCATCGTGGCCATTGCCTCCATGCTGGCCGGCAACCTGCTGGCCCTGCTGCAGCGCAACGTCAAGCGCATCCTCGCCTACTCCTCCATCGCGCACCTGGGCTACCTGCTGGTAGCCTTCCTGGCCGGCAACGAGATGGGTGTAGAAGCGGTGACCTTCTACCTGGTGGCCTACTTCATCACCACCGTCGGTGCCTTTGGGGTGGTGGCCATGCTTTCGGACACAGAGCGCGACGCAGAACAACTGGAAGATTACCGCGCCCTGCTCTGGCGCCGTCCCTGGACGGCGGCGGTGTTCACGGCCATGCTGCTTTCGCTGGCAGGCATCCCGCTCACAGCGGGCTTCGTGGGCAAGTTCTACATCCTGGCGGCAGGCGTGAACACCCAACTCTGGTTGCTGGTGGTCATGCTGGCGCTCAACAGTGTCATCGGCCTGTTCTACTACATCCGCATCATCGCCGTCATGTTCCAGCAGCCGGAAGCTGACACGGCCATTCAGCCGCGCAGCAGGCTGCGCCCTTCCATCTACCTGGCCAGCGTGGGTACGCTCACCGTGCTGGCACTGCTGCTGCTCTACATCGGCGTATATCCTTCTGGTTTGCTTCAGGTTATCCAGGGAATGTTGGCAACAGCTACTCCTTGAGAACATACATCAGCTTATTGAGTCAAAGCCTTTCTAATCAGAGGGGCTTTTTTTAATATAATTAGCTGGAAAAATTTGTCCTGAATGTGGATTCCAAGTCAAACAAAAGATAGCCCGAGGCAGGTCTGCTCAAGTTTCTGAAGGAACCTATGGACGAATAAAGCGAGACAATTAATGACTATAAATAATTAAATTTAATATTTACTTGTTTACAAAATAATTCGTAATTAGAGAATATATTTTTCCAATTTGCCCTACCCGCATAAGCTCGCTGAGCGCTAAAAAGGCACCAGTCTCTCGTCATGGCCACCAAGAAGAACAAGGGTTTTAAAGTAGTGCCCTACCGTCCTGAGCATGAGCAGGCGCTCTTGGAAATTGAGCGCGAGTCACCGCAGGGCTTTATGGTAAAGCTGGAGACCATGCGGCCGCAGTTCCTGAGCCGGGCTTCGCTCTTTGAGGACTATACTGCTTTCACGGCCATCGCACCAGATGACAAAGTGCTGGCTGGTGTCACTGCCGCGGAGGTTCCCATGCGTATCAACGGAGTATTGGAGAAGACCGGCTTCGGCTTCGATGCGGTAGTTGATCCAGCCGTACGCAACAAAGGCATCGGGCGCGAGCTGGCAAATTGCGTTCGGGAACGCTTCTTTGAGCCCAAAGGTCTGGCAGGTCAGTTTACCACTTTGCGGGCAGGCAACCTCACCATGCTGCATTTACTTTCCAAATCATACCGCAACACTTATCTGTACGAGTTCCTATACCTGACCTTCCCGACAGCGCGCACCCTGCGGGTCGAAAATACGACTTTCGATGATCCTGTTTTCAGTGTTTCGCTGCTCTCCGACAGCGAGCGGCTGAGCGATTTCCACGAGGTGACAGAAAGCGGACTTGGCCTGTGGCACACGCACCAGATCTACCAGCTTAAAGTGAAATCCGTAAATCCGGTGCTGAGCGGCGGCATCTGGCTCGGCAAACGGTTTGTACGCACGAACAAGTACGTGCCACTGGTAGGCTCTGTGCTGAAAACGACCACCATCTATAATCTGACCCGGGATAACATCCACACCTTGCCGGAAGTATCGCTGGAACTGTATAAGCAGGGCATCAATTACATGCAGGTTTGCTGCCGGCCAAGCGATCCGGTATACCATGCCCTGCAGAAAAGTGCTCTTAATGCCTTCAGCCATTACATTGTGGGCACCAACGAACTTAAACTGGAGGAACCGCTCACGATCGATGTCCGCTGTCTGTGACATTTCCGCTATCTTTAAGGCTGAACTTCCTGTACAAACCCGATGCGATACCTTCTGTTGACCCTTCTTGTTGTGCTTAGCTTCTGCTTGTCTGCCTCGGGGCAACAACAGTCGGATAGCCTGCGCGTCACGTTCCGGGTGCACGCCCCCACGCTCCCCGACTCGCAGCGCGTATACCTGACCGGTAGCACAGCGGCGCTCGGCAACTGGCAGCCCGACAAAGTGGTCATGCAGCATATAGGCAAACAGGTATGGGAAAAGCAGCTGTACCTGAAGGAGCGGTTAATCGCCTACAAATTTACGCTCGGTTCCTGGGACAATGAGGCTACCGATGCGCAGGGCCAACCACTACCCAACTTCAGTCTCCAACTCGAAGGCGACACCACCGTGCAGCATACGTTAGCGCACTGGCTGAAGAAGAAAACACAAGAGGTAAAAGGCGGCATCACGGGCAAGGTAGTCTATCACCGTAACCTGAAAGCCGACAGCCTGAAACACCGCGACCTGGTCGTGTGGTTGCCGCCTGGCTATGAGCAGGACAGCAAGCGTTACCCGGTGCTCTACATGCACGACGGCCAAAACGTGTTCGACCCGGCTACCAGTTCTTTCGGGGTAGACTGGCGCATCGACGAAATAGCTGACAGCCTGATCCGCAGTAAGCAAATGGAGCCTGCCATTATCGTAGGGATCAACAACACGCCCGACCGTATGGAAGAGTACGTACCAGGCGACAAAGGTAGCGCTTACATGGAGTTTGTGGTCCATACTGTAAAGCCCTTGATCGACCGGGAATACCGTACCAAACCGGGTGCGAAGCATACCTTAACGGGCGGCTCCTCGGCCGGTGGCATTATGGCCTTTATGCTGGCTTGGGAATATCCGCAGGTTTTCAGCAAGGCCATCTGCATGTCACCCGCTTTCAAGATCATGCACATCGATTACGTAAAAGAGGTACAAGCCTATAGTGGCAAAAAGAAGAAGCTCCGATTCTACATTGACAACGGCGGCATTGACCTGGAGGCGCGCCTGCAGCCGGGTATAGACGAGATGCTCGAAGCCCTGCAGCAGAAAGGTTACCGCAATGGCAAAGACTATACCTGGGTACTGGACAAGAACGCCCTGCACAACGAGGCGGCCTGGGCGAAACGCATGCCCGATGCACTGCTGTTTATGCTCGGCAAGTGATAAGAAATCAGGCTAGATCAATCCCACCTGCAAATATTGTAAAACCTATATATTTCCTAAGAATCGATAGCTCAGATTTGTCGACCAATCTAAATGCCTCCTATACCTCTATTGCGCTGAAACAGTAATTTAAGCCACATATATTTGTCCTACAGGACTCCTAATTCATTTAAAAATGGCTACAACGAGTGGCTTTCTATTGCATTTTTCCTTACCTTGATACACAATTCCCCCTTGGTTTTCGGGTTATTTAACAGGTATAAGAAAGGAGCACGCTATGAAACAGCAGTTTATCAAGTACGGATGGGTATTGGTTGCCCCCTTGTTGGTTTTACAATTCACCGGCGAGAACAGCCTGAAGCTGAACGCCACGCCAAATGAGCGCAGCGATCGGGCTTTTGAAACAAACAGACAGATCTTCACCTCTCCCGCCCTGCCCGACGCCATCACGTTTGCAGGGGAGCCGGTGCCGCTGCATGTGCCCGATGTGGCCGAGCGACTCGACCGCGAACTGTTGGCCAACTCATACCTACATACCTCTACCCTGCTGGCCCTCAAACGCATGCAACGTTACGTTCCGGAGATCAAGCAAATGCTGAAGGAGAATGACATTCCGGAGGATTTCGTATACCTGGCCCTGGCCGAAAGTCTGCTGAGCCACGTGACTTCTCCGGCAGGTGCATCTGGTTTCTGGCAGCTCATGCCCGACACGGCCCGCGGGTATGGCATGGTGGTGAACGGTGAAGTAGACGAGCGCTATCACATTCAGAAGTCTACGCTGGCTGCTTGTCGCTACCTTAAAACTGCCAAAGCCAAGTTCGGAAACTGGACCAACGCCGCCGCCTCTTACAACCGCGGCATGGCAGGTATAGACCGCGCCATGAAACAGCAAGGCGTAACGGACTACTACGACCTATACCTCAACGACGAGACTTCCCGCTACATGTTCCGCATCCTGGCTTTGAAAGAAATCCTGGGCAACCCGCAGAAGTACGGTTTCGACCTGGCCGAGGAGCACGGTTACAAGCCCCTGCCGAGCAAGCCGCTCACTGTAAGCAAAACTATAGCTGACCTGCCTGCCTTCGCGTTGGAGCAGGGCATCAACTACAAAACGCTGCGCCTTTACAACCCCTGGATCAGAGGGTACAAGCTGACCGTGCCGGAAGGCAAAGAGTATGTGCTGCAAATGCCGATGTAGTTTTTTGACAACATACAAAGGATTTACTGTATAAATTATTTTTCAAGGTATACAGCCTATACCTGACCAACAGAAAAGGGAGCGGCAGAAACATCTGTCGCTCCCTTGCTGTATAACGAGGCATGAGCCGTGCATTTGTAAAAGAAGACGACGCGGGCGAAGCGCCCATCATTCCACCCCGGGCTGCACTCCCGGCAGGGGTGCCGAACTATGTTCGTCCAGAGGGACTGGAAAAGCTGCGTGCCGAGCTGGAGGAACTGGAAGCCGAGCGCAGCCAGGCAGAAGCTAACCGCGAAAATGAGGCCGACCGCACCCGCCAACTCACGATCCTCAACGGAAAACTTAGTGCCCTGAACAGCAGAATCGCCAGTGCCAGAGTCATCGACCCGCTAGAGCAAAGCCCCGATGAAGTGCGCTTTGGCGCCACCGTCAAGCTGCGCACTATTAGTGGTGGAAAGCCTGGCACCATCCGAAAGTTCACCATCGTCGGGGTGGACGAAGCCGATGTCATGCAAGGCCTGATCGCCTTCGTAGCCCCCATTGCCCAGGCCATAACCGGCGCTAAAGTTGGACAAAAGCTCAAACTGAAATTAGGCCGTGTGGAAGAGGAAGTGGAGGTGATGGAGATCAGGTACAGCTGAGGAGCAGCAAAACAAAAAATGTCATTTCGAGCAAAGCGAGAAATCTGAATTGGTTGCTCTATACCACTCCAGATTTCTCACTGCGTTCGAAATGACAATCTCAAACAGGCGCTAATGCCAGATTAATGCTGATGCCCCTGCATCGCTTTGGGAGCCTCAGTCGCGTCAGTTGCCCGACTTTGGCCTTTCCTGTAAGTTTCCTCGGTCTCTCCGCAAGCCAGCATAGCCTCCCCAAAGTAAGGGTTTCGAATATCCTTGATCTCGCTCAGCCAGAAAGCACCTTTGTCGCCGAGGGCCATGGGACAGGACTGGATGTAGGCCACGTCATGCTGTATCCCGAACACCTTCACGGCTTCGATCATGTAGTCTGACAGCGGCGAGAAAGCTGCCCGCTGCTTTTCCAGATCGCGGCTTTTCTGAATGGCTTCGGCATTTGATTTCAGCGTTGGGAGCAGTGCCATCCACTGGTCGTGTAGCTTGTCGTCGAGTTCGTTCATGTCCACTTCACCTAGCTTCATAGCAAAAGTGCCCGCCGCCTGACGCGCCGCCGGTATGTCCGAAGCCACCAGGGCGTTTTTCAAGGTATAGTACTGGTCCACAAGACCGGTCAGTTGTTTCTGAAAAGCCGCTGGTGCCTGCGGACCGCCTGCCGGTGGCAGCGACATCATGCTGTAGTTGCCGCGCAGCTGGGCGGCCCCGTCTACGGCAAATACCCCGTTGGTTACCACTTCCTCTCCTGGCTGTAAACCAGACTCCACCACATAGTTGTCACCCATACGAGGACCGAGCGTTACTTCGCGCATCTCGAAGGCCGGCATCTCTTCTCCGTCTACCTTCACATATACCACCGAGCGTTTGCCGGTCCACAACACGGCGCTGCTTGGCACCGACAAGGATTGCTGCTTGGCGCCTGTCGATGTCTTGATACTGGCATTAGCAAACATACCTGGCTTCAGTTGGTTTCCCGGATTCTGCACCTCCGCCCGCACCTCAATGGCGCGCGTGGTGGCATCGAGTACCGGCGTGATGAAAGCAACCTTCGCCGTGAATTCCTTGCCCGGTATACCTGGCACTGTGAAGGTGATGTTGCCACCCTGCTTGATCCAAGACATATCAGCTTCATACGCGTCCAGCACCACCCACACCGACGACAGGTTGGCCACTGCGAATAGCGCAGAGCCCGTAGTCACATAATCCCCGGTGCTTACCAGGCGCTCCGTTACCACCCCGGTAGCGTCGGAGTAGATGTCAAAGTTGGTAATGATGTCGGAAGCACTCTCGATGCGTTTGATCTGGGCATCACTCAGCTTCCAAAGCTTGAGTTTGGCGCGGGCTGCTTCGTAGAGCTCAGGCATCAGACTTTTGGCTTTGGCGGCTTCCTGCAGCTCGCGCTGTGCCGTGATCAGTTCCGGAGAGTAAAGCGAAGCCAACCGCTCGCCACGGCGCACTTGCTGGCCCGTAAAGTTCACGTAAAGCCGCTCAATGCGACCCGGAAACTTGGCCGTGATAGACGAAACCTGCTGCTCATTCAGCGTCACGCGACCTGAAAGCGTCAGCTCATTCTCTGGATCAACCATATCCAGTTTTGTTGTCTGGATGTTTGAAAGCGCAATGGCCTCCGGTGTCATCTCCAGCACATAACGGCTCGTCTTGCCGCCGCTTCCGCCACTGCTCACCGGTATCAGGTCCATGCCGCAGAGCGGACATTTGCCCGGTCCGTCCTGCCGGATCTGCGGGTGCATTGAGCAGGTATACTCGGTGGCTTCGGCCACCCCACCGGCATGGTCGTGCCCCTGTTGTGAACCTCCTCCGCCAAACAGCAGCCAGCCCAGCAGCAATCCGCCCAGGGCCACGAGTAGGTAGGTTCCGATTCTTTTATTTCTAGCTGTCATTTTTTCTAATTTTTAGACAATTGGTTTTGTGACAAAAGGCAATGCAATGGTCTATCGTCAATATTAATTATCACCCTGCATCATCCGGTTAATGGCCGACACGGCAATATTTTGGTTTGTAATGGCCTGTACCTGCTGTTGCCTGTAGCTGAGCAACGATTGTCGCTGCCGTAGGATCTCGTCTATACCTGTGCCTGACACCGCGTAGTTGGTCGTGAGCAATCGCATGGCTTGCTCCGTCAGCTGGATCTGGTCTTTCAGCAGGTTGATCCGGCTCACAGCGCTTTGATACTGGTACAGCAGGTTTTCCAACTCCGTGAACAGCTCCCGCTCCGTTGCTTCCTTCTGATAAGTGGCCGCCTGCTGCGAGAATTCCGCTTCTTTCCTGGCCGCATTGTATTTTTTACGGTAGATCGGCAGCGTTACGCTCACCATCGGCATGATCATGTTCTCCCCCGCCATTTCGCCCATCATCACATCTGTGCGCGGCTGGAAGATCATGTAGTTCAGTCCTACCCCGAACATCGGCCGGCCCATCAGCTGGGCCATGCGCAATTGCGACGCTCGGGCCTTCTCGTCCCACTCATACATTTTGAGCATCGGGTGGTTGCTGCGGATAGAATCTTCGATCAGCGACAAAGTAGCCGGCAACGGCGCAGGCAGCAGCGTGTCAGCTGACAGCACCGTCATGCTCGGGCGGCGGCGCAGCAATTGGTTGAACTGCACCTGCAGCGGGCGACGAGCCTCGTGGTGGATTTTCACCTGATTTTCGAGCTCTTTCAGCTGCAAACGGATCAGCATCACGTCTACCATGGAGGAACCGCCGGAGCTACCCATTGTAGACATACCGCCCATACCTGCCGAACCTCCGCCGCTGCTCGCCACACTACCTCCGGAACTACCAGAAGTGCCCATACCTCCCATACCGGACATGCTGCCGCCACTGCTTGTGGCGGCCGAGCTGCCTGTGGTGCTACGAGGTGGTGTGGCGGTGCCCGAAGTGCCGCCTGCCGGGGCCGAGGTATACCTGGCCAGCGCCATCCGCTCCAGCGCTTTCATGATCTCCAGTTCACGGTCCATCAGCACAGACACCTGGTCGTTTTCGTAGAGCTGGTACCAAACGGTGCGCACATCGTGGTACAGGTTGATCTTCGCCTCGATGAAAGAAGCAAACTTCATCTGCGCCATGTAGTTCGCCTCGTCTCTGGCCGCCTTGTTGGTGCCAAACCAAGGGAACATCTGCATCACGGACACACCCCCCACCTCCTTGCCCATGTAGCGCTCCATCGGCTGCAGGAAGAACTCGAAAGAAGCCTCCGGATCAGGCAGGGCGCCCACCTGTGGCGCACGCTGCAGGGCGGCCTGGTACTCGGCGTAACGGGCTTTCAGCGTCGGGCTGTTTTCGCCTGCTTCTACCAGGTACTCCTCCAGTGTTTGTGCCTGCGCCAGGGGCATGGCCCCCAGCAGCAAGCCTATAAAAGCCAGTATCTTTTTCATACGGTATCTTTTTTGATTTTAAGTTCTTCGCGCCAGCTGTACAGCACCGGCACAATCAGCAGGGTGATCAGGGCCACGAACATTCCCCCGAAGGAAGGGATCGCCATCGGGATCATGATGTCGGAGCCGCGCCCCGAAGAGGTGAGCACCGGTAAGAGCGCCAGCAAGGTAGTGGCCGTGGTCATCAGGCAGGGTAGCACACGGCGCTTTCCTGCCTCCATCACAGCCGCCCGCACTTCATCGCGCGTCTGCGGGGTGTTGCGCTCAAAGCTTTGCTTCAGGTAGGTGCCCATCACCACACCATCGTCGGTGGCGATGCCAAACAGGGCGATAAAGCCTACCCACACCGCCACGCTCAGGTTAAAGGTGCGCATCTGGAAGAGCTCCCGCATATTGGTCTCGCCAAACGAGAAGTTCATGAACCAATCCTGCCCGTAAAGCCAGAGCATCATAAAGCCCCCCGCAAAGGCCATGGCGATTGCCGTGAAGATGAAGAGCGAGGTGCTCACCGAACGGAACTGGAAATACAGGATGAGGAAAATAACCAACAAGCTGAGCGGCACAATAAAGGCCAGCCTTTCTTCGGCACGCACCTGGTTTTCGTAATTGCCGGAGAATTTGTAGCTCACGCCTGTCGGCACCACCAGCTCACCGCTGTCGATCTTCTGCTGCAGGTAGCGCAGGGCGTCCTCCACCACCGTCACTTCGGCAAAACCCTCTTGTTTATCGAGCAGCACGTAGCCGGTCAGGAAAGAGTCTTCAGATCGTATCATCATCGGTCCCGGACGGAACTCGACTTTGGCGATGGCCGCGAGCGGGATCTGTCCTCCCTGCGGATTGGCGATCATGATGCGGCTCACCGACTCGGGGTCGTTGCGGTACTCGCGGGCGTAGCGCGCCCGGATGGAATAGCGCTCGCGACCTTCCACGGTTGTGGTCAAGGCCATGCCGCCCATCGCCACTTCGATGTACTCCTGCACGTCGGCCACATTCAGTCCGTAGCGGCCCAGGGCGCGGCGGTCGAGGTCGATTTCCATGTAGGGCTTGCCCAGTGAGCGGTCTGCAAACACAGCCTCCGGCTTCACAGACGGCACCTCTTTGAGCAGGCGCTCCAGCTGCATGCTGAACTCCTCGATGGTCTGCAGGTCGGGTCCGTATACCTTCACGCCCATGGGTGCGCGCATACCTGTCTGCAGCATCACCAATCGGGTTTCGATCGGCTGCAGTTTGGGAGCAGAAGTCACGCCCGGCAATTCGGCCACCGTCACAATTTCGTTCCAGATGTCGTCCGGCGTGCGGATGTGGTCGCGCCACTGCCGGAAGTATTCGCCGCTGTCGTCTTCGATCAGGTCGCCCTTCGCGTCGCGCACAAAATTACCTTCGTCGTCTACCTTGAATCGGACCTTATACCCGTTGGCATCTGTGATGTACTCGGACTTGTATTGGATCACGTTCTCGTACATCGACATTGGGGCAGGGTCCAGCGCCGTTTCAGCACGACCGGCTTTGCCCACCACCATCTCCACTTCAGGTATAGCCGTGATGAGCATGTCGAGCTGTTGCAGGTAGCGCTTGTTGGCCTCTACGCCAGTGTGTGGCATGGAGGTCGGCATCAACAGGAAGGCTCCCTCGTCGAGCGAAGGCATAAATTCTTTGCCCATGCCCGGGAAGGTATGCACCAGGCTGCTCCACGGAGCCGAAGTGCGCACGTTCACCCCTAGCTTGTCGAAGCCGGTCGCCACCCAGCCGAACACGCCATTAAAGCCGATCCAGATGTTGAGCCCCAGTAGCATGATGAAAGCCGGGATCAGCAGGAAAGTGCCTTTGTTGGCCAGGCACCAGCCCAGCACGCGCGGGTATACCCTGATGAAGAACAAGAATAGCCCCAGTGACAGACCGATGACCAGCAGGATGAAGATGAAGTTAACAAAATAGCTCACCGACACGCCCAACGGCACCCACTCCGTCGCCAGCAGCCAGGACATGGCCAAGGCTACAATGCCGACCAGTAGCTGACTGTGGTATCTGCCGAAACGCTCCGGCTGGTAGATTTTGAGCAGATTGTTGGCGGCTACCAGCAGCAGCGTTATACCTGCCAGCGGCAGAATGAACAGGCCTGCTATACCTATACCTACGAGTGCCCAGTTCATCATCTTGCTCCAGGCCACGTTGCGCGATTTCAGTCCGAAGATTACGTGCGCAAAGGCCGGCATGAACACCAGCGTAAAGACAAGAGAAGCCACCAGCGCAAAGGTCTTGGTATAGGCCAGGGGACCAAAGAGTTTGCCCTCCGCAGCCTCCAGCGTGAACACCGGCAGGAACGAGACCACCGTGGTGGAAACAGCTGTTATGATAGCGGTGGCGACCTCCGTGGTGGCGTTGTACACGATCGTGAGCAGCGGGGTCCCTGGCGGAGCCTCTTCCCGGTGCCGCAGGATGTTCTCGTTGAGGATGATGCCCAGGTCGACCATGGTACCGATGGCAATGGCTATACCTGACAGGGCCACAATGTTGGCGTCCACGTCGAAGTACTTCATCATGATGAAGGTCATCAACACGGCCAGCGGCAGGAGCGCCGAGATCATCATCGAAGCCCGCAAGTTGTACACCATCACGATGATCACAATAACGGTGATCAGAATCTGCAGAATGATGGCGGAGTTGAGCGTTCCGAGGGTTTCGTTGATCAGGTGGGTGCGGTCGTAGAAAGGCACAACGGTCACTTTGGAAGTGCGCCCATCAGCCAGTTTTTTGGAGGGCAGACCCGCTGAAATCTCATCCAGCTTCGCTTTCACATTGTTGATCACGGCCAGCGGGTTGTCGCCATACCTGGCAATCACCACGCCGCCCACAGCCTCGGCACCGCTCTTGTCGAGCAGGCCCAGCATGGAGCGGTCAGCCGGTCCGATGTTCACCCGCCCGATGTCGCGGATGCGGATCGGTACGTTGTTGGCCACCCGCACTGTCGCGTTCTCAATGTCACCGATCTCCTTCACGTAGCCCAGTCCGCGCACCAGGTACTCGATCTGGTTGATCTCCACGGTACTGGCGCCCACCTCCTGGTTGCTGTTTTTGAGGGCGTTCATCACCTCCATCATGGAGACGTTGTTGGCCTTCATCGCCACCGGGTCGAGGTCTACCTGGTACTCTTTGATATAGCCACCCGCGGAGGCCACTTCGGCCACCCCCTGCGCTCCGGACAAGGCATACTTCACATAAAAGTCCTGGATGCTGCGCAGTTCATGCAGGTCCCAGCCACCGGCAGGATTGCCATCCTCGTCACGCCCCTCCAAGGTATACCAGTATACCTGCCCGAGCGCGGTGGCGTCCGGTCCGAGCTTCGGTGTGGTTTCGGCTGGCAGCAGGTCGGCTGGCAGGGAGTTTAGTTTTTCGAGGATGCGGGAGCGGCTCCAGTAGTACTCCACATCATCTTCGAAAATAACATAGATGCTCGAAAAGCCGAACATGGACGTGGAGCGGATGGTCTTCACCCCGGGCATACCCAAAAGGGAGGTTGTGAGCGGATAGGTGATCTGGTCTTCCACGTCCTGCGGCGAGCGACCCATCCACTCAGTAAAGATAATTTGCTGGTTTTCGCCGATGTCAGGTATGGCATCGACCGGAACCGGATCGCGGGGCAGGAAGGTCACGTTCCAGTTGAAAGGCGCCACGATTATGCCCCAGCCTACAATAAGGAGCAGCAGCAGGACAGTAACCAGCTTCTGTTCAAGAAAGAATTTGATAATGCTGTTTAACATGCTTTGTTCGATTGAATGCAAATGAAAATGGCCTTTCCCGGTTGGGGAAAACCAAAAGCTATACCTGACCAGCGTGGCCGGGCATCATCGAAAAAGCGGGTTTATAGCAGGAAGGATTGCACCAGAACGGGGATGTCCAACGCCAGGTAGGGCGGTGCGTAGTCCGGCACATGGGTATAGGCCGGTTCATAAAGTTGGAAAAAGGCTGACCACACCGCCGTGAAGGCAGCGATAAAGGTCATATCCGGAACGGACAGTTTAAAGGTCGGGCTGACTTGCTGCTCGTCTTCCACTTCCAGTACCAGCGTCTGGTTCTGGCAGCAGTCGTCGTCCATCACCGGTTTGTGGCAGTCTGGCAGGGACTCGCGCTGCTTCTCCATTTCGCAGTTGGCGCTATGCGAGAAGAACGCCGTGGCCATCACCTCCCCTGCGCACAAATGCTGTGTGATCGTCATCCCCACAGAGGAGAAAACAACCAGCAAGGCCAGTGTCAGGGTCAGTATGGTGCGAATTAGCTTCAATATCAAAGTGTCTCTTCAGACGAAAGTACTGTTTTTTTGCAAATATAGCCAGTAAAAGCCGAAGTGGCTTACAGATTTTGTACGAAAGCTTATGAAAAACGACGAAAGACCGCCGATTGGCGCCATACCGCATCTTACTCGCGACATGATTCCTCTTCAGCACAACTAAATATTCGTGCAAAGACGTATAGCACTATAGTAAGATATTCACGACCCAAACCAAATGGCAACGATAGATCAGGAAGAACAAGGGCGCGTGCGTGAGAGCACGGCCGACAGTATAAACGAGCGGATAGACAGCTCTATCCGACACAGCATAAGCCGCTACAAAGGGCGCAGCTACGCCGAAATTTCAGAGCGTATCCGGGAGCTCGACCAGGAGTGGAGCATCGAACGTACCTTGGAGGTAAATGCCTCTACCCTTGCGCTTTCCGGCACTTTGCTGGGCGCTTTTGTAAACAGGCGCTGGTTCATTCTACCCGGTATCGTGTCTGCCTTTCTGCTGCAGCACGGGCTGCAGGGTTGGTGCCCTCCCCTGCCCATCATGCGGTCGCTCGGCATCCGCAGCCGACGGGAGATTGACGAGGAACGCTACGCCCTCAAGGCCCTGCGCGGCGATTTTGATGCCATATCCACTAAAAGCTCTCCAACAGAAGTTCTGAACACGGTGCGAACTACCTAGGTATAAATTTGAAAAAAGTGACATTTATCATCTTCTGACAGGCCAAAAACATGGATATTTGTCTTTTTCCATGTTATGCGACAAAATACGGTTTCCAAACCTGTCATTATCTGGCTCATCAGCGGCATTGTGCTGGTGGTGGCCATGGTCATCATCGGGGGCATCACTCGCCTGACCGGCTCCGGCCTTTCCATCACGGAGTGGAACCTCATCTCAGGCACACTGCCCCCGCTCTCGGAGGCCGAGTGGCTCGTGATGTTCGACAAGTACAAGCAGTTTCCGGAGTACCAGAAACTCAACTTCAGCATGGACCTGGCGGGCTTCAAGCAGATTTTCATGTGGGAGTACCTGCACCGCCTGCTGGGCCGCCTGATTGGTGTTGTTTTCATTGTTCCTTTCCTTTACTTCCTTTACCGCAAAGCACTGGCTCCCTGGCTCGTAAAACGTCTCATCCTGATCCTGTTACTAGGTATGGCGCAGGGCGTGATGGGCTGGGTGATGGTGATGAGCGGACTAAGTGAAAACCCGCATGTGAGTCACTACCGGTTGGCCGCGCACCTGTGTATGGCCCTGCTGCTGGTGGGCACGATCCTCTGGACGGTGGCCGATTTGGTGGCACCTGTACAAAGCAGTTCCAAAGGCAGGCGACCAGCCTATACCTTGTCGTGGTGGGTGCTGAGCGCTGTGCTGGTGCAGATTGTGCTGGGAGCTTTTGTGGCGGGACTTAAGTCCGGCTTCTCTTACAATACCTGGCCGCTGATGCAGGGTACGCTCCTTCCAGACGTGTTCCAGGGTATTTCCATAGCTGAATTTTTTGAGAATGGCGTGGCTATGCAGTTCTTGCACCGCTGGTTTGCTTTTGTGGCGCTAGGCGGCATCATATTGCTGTGGTACAGGGTACGACAGCAGTTTTGGGTAGGTAATGCCCGACAGATGACTAACTTACTACTGCTCACAGGTATAGCACAAGTATTGTTGGGCATCTTCACGCTGGTACTTCGTGTGCCGATCAGCCTGGGCGTGCTGCACCAGCTGGTGGCTGTTCTGCTGTTCTCCATGGCCGTGCTCACCGTTCACCAATTGCGCCAAATAGCGCTTGTTAAAGCAGACCGCACAATTTCCTCCCCTCGCCAACTCGTTTAGCTTATACAACCATGTCTTCTACCTGCATGCCCACCACCAACTCCCGGCAAGCGCCTTATCCTGAAAATGAAAGCAAGCGTGTCTTTGACCTATTGTCTTTTGACTTAGACTACAATGCCTTAGACCAGGAGTTTGCAGAACTCACCAGCCTGGCTGCCCGGGTAACCGGCACAGAAATCTCGCTGGTGAACCTGATCGACCTTTACACACAGTGGACGGTTGCCGGACATGGCATGGCGGTTATGCAGACGCCCCGCGAAAATACGGTTTGCCAGTACACGATTCTGGAAGAGGATCATTTTGAGGTACAGAACCTGCAGGAAGATGAACGCTTCAGAGAACTGCCCGGCATCGAAGACGGTCCCATGCTGCGCTATTACTTTGGCGTACCGCTGCGTACCCCGGACGGTCACAACATAGGCGCACTTTGTGTAGTGGACAAAGAAGAGGTAAAACTTTCTACTGACGAAAAAGACCTGCTTAAGTCCCTGGCCAATGAAATCGTAAAACGGCTGCTGCTCCTGAAGGAGGTGCATACCTTGCGCAGCGAGCTGGCGGAGGCCAGAGCGGTGAATCGGCGGGTAGCCCATGATGTGCGCGGTCCGATTGGCGGAATAACGGGGCTGGCGAAAAGGCTGATCCAAAAGGAAGGCAAAAGTAGTCCGGAAGAGGTGCTAAAGATATGCCTGATGATTCATAAAAGCGGTACTTCGCTGCTGACACTGGCTGATGAGATTCTCCAGCCCACACAAATGCAGGCAGCTCAACCCGAGATCGAGAATGAAACCACACTTTCGAAATTCAAAGACGCGCTGGAGCAACTCTTCCAGCCGCAGGCCTCCGAAAAGGCCATCGGCTTTGCGGTGCACATCAATGAAGAGCTCGGCAACATCATTTTCAGCAAAAACAGGCTGATGCAGATTACCGTGAACCTGGTTTCCAACGCCCTTAAGTTCACGCCTCCACTGGGCGAGGTTACTGTTAGCCTGGACCTGACCATGTCTCAGAACAACCGGGTACTGAAAATTCAGGTGCAGGACACAGGTATAGGCCTTAGCCAGGAGCAGGTCGATGCGATCGTGAAGGGAAAGGCGCCGAGCACCGTTGGTACGCAGGGCGAGCATGGCTTCGGCATGGGCTTACAACTCGTGCGCCAACTCCTCGAGAGCCTGCGCGGTACCATGCAGGTACAAAGCACCCCGGGCCTCGGGACTTCCTTTGAGCTCCTTATCCCGATTGGCCTGGTATCGCACGCGGGCTAGATCCTACCAGAACGAAGGTCTGCTACTGCCTGTGCGGACTGTCGGAAGCTGACGGAAGGTATAGGCCAGCCCGATTTCGTTGGTGGAGCGGCTGATGGAGCGGGCCTCTTTGATGGGGCTTTCGTAGGCGTAGGTAATACGGAACTGGCGGTAATGCAGACCGGCTGCCACATGAAAGGCCTGGTCGTTACGATAACCGGCACCTAGCCACAACAGTTCGTCATACACCACTTTCGCCTGCCCTTCTACAGTGCCTTTCAGCTGCTCATCGTACTGGTAAAGGCCGTTGACAATTAGCCCAAAGGGCTCTGCCAGCGAGGCCCGGAAACCAGCCTGCAAAAGGTGCTTGCGGGTGTACACATCTTTCATGAAATTATCGCCCCCTTTCAAAAAGTGCCCTCTGGTGATGTCCTGCATCGCGTAGCCGAGGTAATAATTGGCAGATGCCAGGGCAAAACCGAGGTTCAGGTCGAACTTGCTCATGCTGTTCTGGTTGTTGAGCACGTGTTGGAAGCGCGGGTCGCCGGTGTTATCCACCACCAGGCTGTTGCCATCGAGGCGGAAGTTGTTGAAGGTAAGCGAGGTGCCGAACCGCAGGCTGAGCGACTGCGAGAGTCGCACGCCGGTACCATAATTCAGGCCAAGCTGCGTTTCTCTGGTCGGGCCGAAGCGCTCCTGCAGGGCAATCAGGCCAAAGGCGTGTTGCGCACCCATATAATTACTGCGCGAATCCCGGAACTGGTAGTGGCTGGTTTTATCTGTTGTCTTGTTCAGGTCCGCCAGATCCAGTTCACCGGAGAAAAACAGTGTTTTGGGAGCATCTTCAAAGCCCGTCCACTGGTTGCGGTAATAGGTCCGGACCATGGAGCCTTCATTGCCGGTAAGCGCCGGGTTGTAGTAGTGCTGAAAGGCCGAGAAATTGCTGATATACTTGCGGTTCTGCGCCTGCAGTCCCGAAATGGTCAAAAAAAGTATCGCTGCTAAAAATATTCTGTTCATTACGCTTACTTAAGTACCGTTAATACACCCTTCTGCACCAGGTTAATGTCCTTCACCTCGATGATGTAGAAATAAGACCCCTCCTTGACTTGCCCGTCCTGACTGCGGCCGTCCCAGCCCTGCTCCGGGTTGGTGGTGTGGAAGAGCCTCCTGCCTGCCCGGTCGAACACCTGAATGCTGACTTCGTCATAATACCGGAGTTCGGGCACGGTCCAGGTATCGTTCACACCATCGCCGTCCGGCGAGAAGGCGTTCACCAGTTTTATCGGGTTGGCCGGTTGGTATACCTCCTTGTTCAGGGTGAATGTCTGCTCAAAACTGTTCTGGTAAGGATCAGTGGTGCGCACCCGGATCTGGAAGTTGCGGATGCCCGACAAACCGTTCGTAGCTTTCAGGTAAAGCTTGTCGTCCCGGAGCTCAAAATAGCCGTTGTGTTGGGCGCCCTGTCCGTTCACCAAGGTATAGGTATGGGTGTCATCATCCGGATCGGTGGTGCTGAAAGTCAGCAAGGGATCCACCGGAGGGGCATCCGGTTTAAACGAATTCTGGCTGATGGCGACGGCTGTCGGTGGTTGGTTCGGCTCCACGGTCACGGCGATGTTAGCCTTGCGGTTGTCCTGGTTGGTGGTGTTCGGCTTCAGCACCAGGTCTCCTCTCAAGGTATAGGTGCCGGGCTCCAGTCCATTGTAGTTGCCCTGTTGCCACTTTATCTCCAGGTCTTCTTCCTCGCCGTTGGTATAGCGCACCTTCACCTGCGAGGGCAATGGCAGGTCCTCGAAGCTGGTCCGGAACTTGACGCTGATCGCATCCAGGCTGCTCACCGCTGCAATGTTCTTGGTCAACTTCACCACCTGCGCCGTGGCATCAGCCCCGCGGTTGCCGGCGGCGTCCACCTGGTAAAAACGGAGGGTGAGCGTGCCATCGTTCAAACCGCTCAAATAGAGATTATCGATAGTAAAGGAGGTGGCTGTTGTGCTGGCTGTGCCCGATACTTCGGTGCCACCTTTGTCGCTGCTGATGGTGTAGAAGTAAGTGGCTCCCTGCTCCGCTCCTTTCACGCTGAAGGCAACCTGGTTTTGGTTGTTATGGTCCACTTTGTCGGTGCCGAAAGCCACGGCGTAGCCGGATGGGGCGGTAGCGTCGTAGCGGATGCTCAGTGCACTGGAGGCGGCATTAGGGTTGCCCGCCGCATCCTGCGCTATACCTGCTGCCAGTCGCACGGTCACCTCGCCATCGGCTGCGGGTCTGATCAGGGCGCTATACTTGTTGTCGTCTGTTTTCTTAAACTCGCTGGCTGCACCGTTCGCTACCGTGATGTCGGCCAAAGCAAACCCTTCCACTGCTTCGCTAAACTGAAAGCTTACTGTAAAAGGCTTGTTGGTCAGTTCCGGTGCATCTGTGCTCAGCACCACGGTAGGCGCCGTAGCATCGTATTGGCGCTTGAGCATGTTGGAGGCGGTGTTCCCGTTTCCGGCCTGGTCTTCGACTTTGCCAGCAGCCAACAGCAGGCTTACCTCGCCGTCTTTTTCAGGCGTCAGTACCAAGGTATAGGTGGTGTTGCCCGTTTTCTGCAGGTTGCTCAGCTTGCCGTTGGTGGTACTAAAAGAGGTCAAGGCAAGTCCGGTGACAGGCTCACTGAACGTAACCGTGACAGGTATAGCGGCATTCGTCAGTTCGGCCGCCGTAGTAGCCAGTGTGACGGTTGGCGGGGCCACGTCATAGAGGCGCTTCAGTTCTGCAGAAGCCTCGTTGCCATTGCCAGCCTCGTCCTTCACTTTGTTCTCCGCCAGACTCACCACTACTTCGCCATCCGTTGTCGGACTGATGGTAGCGGTATAGACGGTCGCGCTCTCAGACTGTAGATTCCCTGCCGTTCCGTTCTGCACGCTGATCGAAGCAGCTGTGAAGCCGATGATCGGTTCATCAAACGTAAACTTCACTGAAAACGGCGCTTTCACGAGCTGCGGGGCATCCGAGCTCAGCGTCACTTTCGGGCGCTTCAGGTCATAGGTAATCTCCAGTTTGTCAGAAGCCGTGTTGGCATTGCCGGCCAGGTCAGTCGCTTTGGACGCAGCCAGACTAATGGCAACCGTACCCTGCCCATTGGCAGGTGGCGTGATGGTGGCCGTGTAGGTAGATTTGTTTACTTCCTTCAGATCACCCAATGTAGCGCCCGTCACGGTAATGTCCCCCGCAGCCAGGCCGTATACCTCTTCTGTGAATTTAAGCTGTACCGGGAAGGCTGCGGTAACCGGCGCTTTGGCATCGGTGCTCAGGGCTACATCCGGACGGGTCAGGTCGATGGTAACTTCAAAAGTGCTGCTGACCTTGCTCACATTGCCTGCTATGTCGGTTGCGGTAGCGGTGAAACGGTAAACGCCCGCCGGCAAGGCTGTGCCTTCGTAATTGAAAGTCCAGTCGCCGTTGTCGTTGGTGTTCACTTTGCCCAGCACGCCGCGTTCGGCTTCGCTCACCGTTACCTCTACCCCATTCTGTGCCTTTCCAGATAAGCGGATGGTGTTATCCGAAGTCACACGGTCGTTGTTGACAGGGCCACGGTCTTCGGTCACCGCTGTGAAAACGGGTGGCGTTGGCGGTTCGGTGACGATGGTCCAGGTATGGGTGGCTGGTGTGGCATCTTTTCGGCCGGCGGCATCCACTGCCCGCACCGACAAGGTATAGCGTCCGTCAGCCAGGTTGCTCAAGGTATAGGGCGTACTCACCACCGCGTATTCCGCACCGTTCAGACTTACTTCAAAGTAAACGGGGCTTTTATTGCTTGTAAAGGCGAAGGCGGGCGATTTCTCTTTTGATATCTCGGTCGGCTTTTGCGTGATGGTGGTTTCCGGGGCACCGGTGCCAACGGTAGAGGGCTTGAGCAAAGGCTCCAAAGCCTTGAACCACTGGTTTGCCATTTTCTGATAGCCCGACACTGATGGATGCAGGCTGTCGTCGAAGTCGCCTCCCTCACTGGCCATGCGGTAAACGAGGCCGGCCGCTTTCTCCATGTCCACCACGATCAGGCGGTCGCTTTTGGTACGGATGCGGTTTTCGGCCATGGCGGCCAGCTTCACGTTGAATCGGGAAGTAAACTCAACTGCCGCCGGATCATTCGGCTGAAGTACCCGGTTGATGATAAGTCCCAACACAACGGTCACTTCCTTGTTGGCTCTGGCTTCATAAGCGTCCACTTCGTCGAGTATGGCGGCCATTTCGGCAATGGCCTGGTCATCGTCCGTCACGCCCCACTGCCCGCCGTTGGTGCCCAGGTGCAGCAGCACCACATCCGGGTTAAATTTGTCCAGGTAGGTGCCCGAGCCACGCGATACCAATTCATTGCCCTGGTTGCGGTAACTGCTGGTTTTAAGCAGGCTTGCTATATCACCTGTGCGTGATCCTGAAAAGCCTGCGTTCTGATCGTTTGCCAGAAAAGCACTGCCCGACCGCTCACTGCCCACATAGGTGAAACGGGCACGGGCCCCAGTGAGCAGGTCATAAAGCTGTTTGCGGTACGCGATGCGTTGCTCGTCCGGGCGCATGTCGCTGAATCGGGTGCCGTGGGTGTTGGAGTCGCCGAGCGGCATGATGTTAAATGTTTTGGTCTGCGCGTATGTAGTGGCGCTCACCGTCGTGCTCCAGGGAGAGTCGCCGGAGCTTGTCACGGCTTTCACGCGGTAGAAATAGCTTTCGCCGTAGCCCAGTCCGGTATCGCGGTAGGTATAGGTTGTTTTGCCGCTGACGGGAGCAACCGTGGCGTGCGCCTCAAAGCCTCTGTCGGCCAGCAGCGAACGCTCAATAATGTATTGGCTGGCGCCAGTTACGGCATTCCACTGCACCGTGATGGCTCCCACTAGTGAGGGCTGCGCTTTGACTGCGGCTGGTGCGGTGGCGAAAAAAGCAAAGGAAAAAGAGGCAGCTGTACTTTTGATTCCGGCAAATGCAGCTACTATAAAGAGCACTAAAAAAAACGCACGTCTGGTTTGTTCTCTGTAGGCGAAAGAGTAGAATTTATTCATACAAACTAAATGAATCAAATGAAAACACCTTGCTAAGGCAATGTTACGGAGGTTCAGAGGGCTAAACGAAAAATGCCGCTATGGGTTGAGTAGTTGGACCAGAATATATAGTGCTATCACCTTATTGGGTGGTGAGAACAAACTAGAATTTGTACAAAGCATCCTCTTCACATACGAATTTTAGGCAGCATAGGGGACTTTTGTATGAAGATGCTGGATGAAAAACATATCTTGTCGGGGAATGGAAAACAAGAAGGTACATTTGGTGCTGGGAAGCGGCGGCGCGCGTGGATTGGCGCACATTGGCGTGATCGAAGTGCTGGAGGAAAAGGGCTTCGCGATCGTGAGCGTGGCCGGCTGCTCGATGGGCGCTGTGGTGGGCGGGCTGTACGCCGCCGGCTATTACCAAGCCTACAAAGAGTGGATGCTCACCATGACCCGAAGCACTGTCTTCAACCTGCTTGACTTCACCTTTACCCGGCAAGGTTTCATCAAGGGCGAAAAGGTGTTCAATGTACTGCGGGAAGTAACAGGTGCGCAGGAAATACAACACCTCAAAATCCCTTTCACGGCTGTGGCCACCGATATGCTCCGTAACCACGAGGTCCACTATACCTCCGGCGACCTGTACAAAGCCCTGCGCGCCTCTATTGCCATACCGGGCTTGTTTACACCCGTGCTCGAGAACGGACAGTTTCTGGTAGACGGCGGGGTGCTCAATCCCCTCCCCCTTAACCTGGTGCAGAAAAAGGAACATGAATTGGTCGTAGCAGTCAACCTCAACGGCCCGGCAACCGGAGAAAAGCCGATTCTGAAGGTGAACGAGCGCCCGGAGGCTGTGTCGGCCCTTTGGAAATGGCTGCACCTGACAGGCCAGGACAAGGAGAACGCTACCGGAGATTTTTCGCCGCTCTCAGATTATTCCCTCAGAGAACTGCTGTTACTGTCCTACCAAATGACCCAGGACCGCCTGACCAGCCTTATGCAGCAGGTATACCCACCCGACGTGTTGGTCGAAATACCGGTGGACTCGTGCTCTATTTTTGAATTCCATAGAGCGGAAAGCCAGATCGAACTGGGACGCGAACTCTGCCACAAGGCTTTGGTTGCCTATACCTGTCCATCTTCAGGCTGTTAGCAGTTCGTCAACTTAGTAATACACGATCCACACCCCCACCTCTTTCCTATTTTCAAAAGGAGCGATCAGCCAACTCCTGTTTTCCGGCAAAGCTCTTTTCGATATCAGGACCGCTTGCTGCTGGAGCAAAGCCTGAATTTTGACAGAATCCTGTTTGTCCTGAATGCGCAACAGGTGGTTGCGCCAGTCTTCATCTCGCTCAAACTGTGTTTCGCGAATCAGGCTGTGGTGCTGGTCGCTGATGGAGACAATGTCCTTGTTCAGCTCAAAGGCCAGCGAGGGAAGCAGGCGGTCGTATACGACAATGGTCCTGTTCTGTAAACCCTTTTCCCTGATCAGGTTGGCCATTTCTTCGCTGGATTTGATTTGTTCGGGGTTAGCTCCCAGCAGGTGCGTGGAATAAGGTAACAGAAGCAGCGTGAAAGCAAGCGCGGCGGCCGTTATTTTCCCTACTCCAATTTCCGCAAAACGCCAGATCAGGTATAACACCACAAGCATGAGCACTGCCAGCCCTACCAGTGGCAACGGCACGTATAAGCCGGTGGGCAGCCAGCGCAGCAACAGCAGTCCGATCCCAAGCAAACCCAGGTATAGGAAAGTGAAAAGTGAGACAATACGGAGTTCTTTGGGAGACAACTGGTGCAACAGCCAGGAAACGAGCAAGGCTATACCTGCCAGCATGGGCAGTACATACAGGATAAGCTTAGAACTGGAGAAAGAAAAAAACAGCAGCGGCACGAGCAGCCACAGAAAAAACAAGCGTTTATGATTCGTCGAAAGCAGGCGGAGTTTACGCAGGTATAGCAAAAGGATAGCTGACCAGGGTAGACTCAGGAGCGGAATATACGCGATGTAAAACCACCAGGGCTCGGAACGGCTGAAGGTTTCGGGGCTGGTATAGCGCTTCACGATGTGATTCAGGAAAAAGTAGTCGACAAACTGCCGGTCCTGCCACATCAGGAAAACGTACCAGGAAGCGCTCAACAACAAAAACAGCAGGAAGGCAATGAAGTGATGCGAAACACTGGCCTTGCCTGTTGCGTGCGCCACCCTATACCCTATCGCGACAAGCACCGGAAAGATCAGCCCCACCGGGCCTTTGGTGAGAAATGCCAGCGCCAGGGCCAGGTAAAACAGGTATAGCCAGCCCACTTTTTTTTCAGGCTTATACCTGAGCCAGGCCCAAATGGCCAGCAGCTCGAAGGTAGTCAAAAAGGAGTCGGTGGTCAGGTTACGGGCAGCGATGAGCACGGCCGGAAAGGTGACGTAAATAACAAAGGCAGTTATGGCAATCTTGCGCGATTGAAATACTTCCATTGCGATCAGGTAGACCAGTAGGGCCTGCGCCAGCAAAGAGAGCTGCAGAAAAAAACGCACCCCAAATTCATTCACCCCGAAGAGGCCCATTCCTGCTGCCGAGATAAGGTAGGTGACAGGCGGTTTATGGAAGTGCTGGATGCCGAGCAGACGCGGGTATAGCCAGTCGCCGCTCACCAGCATTTCGCGGCTAATCTCGGCATAGCGGGCTTCGCTGGACTCTATGACGCCCCAACCGCCAAGGTTGTAGAGCAAAGCCAACAACAGCACAAGAAGCAACACGGCCACCAGGGTATGGTCCTGCATACCTGCCAAGGTTCGCTTCATAGCCGGTCAGGAAATGGTACGTTGACTGGCCGACTGCTTCTGCAACCCCAGGTATAAGTTTCGACTGTAGGCCACTACGCCCACCACCTGCCCAAGCAGCAAGACCGGATCAAGGCGTAGCACGGCATAGGTCACAATCATAAGGCTTCCCACCAAGCTGATCACCCAAAAACCATTCGGCAGGATCGACTCCTGAGCCAGTTCGGAGTAATACCACTGGTACACAAAACGAAGCGTGAAAATAACCTGCCCCGCCCCACCCCAGGCTATAAGCAAACCCGACGCATTGTTGTGCTTCCAGATATAGGCTAGGCTGTACGCATCCCCGAAAAGCAGCCAGGCAAACGTGGCGATCGGGAACAGCAACGCCGACCAGCGCACCCAGGCTGGCAAGTCCCGCCAAACCCCTTTAAACTGCAGGTTGCGCAAATAGATCAGGTATGAGACCACCTGCCCGCCGATGATCACCAGGTCCTGCCGGAACATGCCGTAGAGCATCAGCAGAAAAGAGGCCAGCAGGCTGAAGGTCCAGAAAGAGGTGGGCGACAGCACCCGGCCCGCCCGCTCCGACTTGATCCATTGCACCAGAATGCGCGCAGAAAACAGCGCCTGCGCCATCAGCCCCAGACTCAGTATGCCTAGTTCAGACCTGCTCATGTTGTGCGGCTGTCTTGTTCACGGATTGTTCGGCAATGGTATAGCGGATGTAGCGTTTGCGCATCCACCGGAAGGCAAAGGTGTCGTTCAGCGGTCCCCAGATGCGGTTGAACAAATGGTATTTGGAAGTGCCCGCGTAGCGCTCAAAATGCTGTACCGGCACTTGCTTTACTCTGCCACCTTGCAGCTGGATGAGGGCAGGCAAAAAGCGGTGCATCCCGTCAAAAAATGGCACCCGCTTCGCATAGGCCGCATCCACAATTTTGAGCGGGCAACCCGTATCGACAATGCCGTCGTCAATCATCCTTCGCCTGAACCCGTTGGCAATGCGGGAGGAGATTTTCTTCACAAAGGTATCCTTGCGTTTCATCCGGATGCCGCACACCATCTCGTGCTCCGGTAGGTGCTCGAAAAACAGCAGAAAATCGAGCGGTGAGGTTTGCAGGTCAGCGTCGATGTAGCCAATGTAGGTGCTTTGGCAATGGTCAATACCTGCCTTGATGGCCGTGCTCAACCCTTTGTTTTGGCTCAGCGAAATGTAGCCGTAACCCTGGCGGCGGGCACATATTTCACGCATCATGTGCAGGCTGTTGTCTGTCGAGCCATCGTTGATGAACAGCACCTGCGCCGGGATTGGAGACTGCGGGAGAAAAGCATCCAGGGCCTCGCTCAGCCGCACCAGGCATTCTGCTTCGTTGTAAACCGGTACCAGTATTGTGAGGGAGGGTTTTACGGGCGCCTCACGGTAGAATTCATTTACCATACCTTTATCATTTTTATGCAGCTTTTTCAATGGGCAATGCAGTGTAGTAGGCCTCGAACCAGTACAGGAACTTGCCTATACCTACCTCCAGCGTAGTGCGGGGCCTGTAGCCGGTAGCCGTCACCAACGACTCCACATCGGCATAGGTCACGGGCACATCCCCGGGTTGCATGGGCAGCAGATCGATGTTGGCTTTTTTACGCAGACCGCGCTCCAGCAAAGCCACCATCTCGAGCAGCTGCACGGGCTGGTTGTTGCCGATGTTGTACAGGCGAAAAGGTGCTTCTGTAGCACGTTTCTTCTTGGTGATTTTTGGCGCACGTGTCAGCAGTTTCATCACGGCGGCCACCACATCGTCTATGTAAGTGAAATCGCGCCACATGTTACCCTGGTTGTAAAGCCGGATGGTGTGCCCCTCGGCAATGCATCGGGCAAACTGGTAACAGGCCATATCGGGTCTGCCCCACGGCCCATACACCGTGAAAAAACGCATGCCGGTGGTCGGGATGCCGTACAAATGGGCATAGCTGTGAGCCATCACTTCATTCGCCTTTTTGGTGGCGGCATAAAACGAAATCGGGTGGTCTGTTCTGTGGTGCGTGGCGAAAGGAATTTCCACATTCTGGCCATACACCGAGCTGGAAGAGGCAAACAGAAAATGCTTGACAGGATGCTGCCGGCACGCTTCCAGCATATTGGAAAAGCCTACCAAATTACTCTCCACATAAGCCATCGGGTTCTCCAGGCTATAGAGCACACCGGCCTGCGCCGCGAGGTGCACCACCAAGTCGAACTGCTGTTCTTGAAAGAGCTTCTCCAACGCAACCTTATCTGTCAGATCGAGCAGCACGAATTGGCACGAAGGGGTTTTGGCACTGCTGATGCAAGTTCCGTATTCGATCAGCGACTTGTCGAATCCCTGCTCATTCAGTCGGTTATACTTCAGAATCGGGTCGTAATAATCGTTGATGATGTCGAGCCCCACCACCTCGGATTGCGCTTCCTGCAAGGCCATGACCACATGGTGACCGATGAAACCTGCACTTCCTGTTACCAAGACTTTTTGCTTCTTCTTCATAGTCGTCTAGAGCCGAACTTAGATGCCCTCCTCAAAAAACTATACTTGAAACATTAAATACGTAAGCAGATAAAATACAACAATCAAACACAAAAATATCTTTAAATGTTTTTCTTTTAAAAACTATAGACCACTACTAATTGAAGGTAAAATTTCTGGTTTTGATTAACTTGAACAGGGTTTAAGGTATAGGCTTAGGAAAGGTCGCATACCCAGCAAATTTTGAAAGCTTTTATTTTGGGAAGCATGAGGTTGCGGATCAAGTTGCTTTCTTCCGATAAAGGAAAGAAATACATCGTCAGGTATAAGCCCGGTCCGAAATATCCTGGCTAATTGTATTACTTCTGTTGGGATACCTTGTGGCAAGATTCGGGGCAGAATTTCACCAAAGCGCATAAGCCTGCTCCGTCTGATTACGGTCTGTGGCGTAGTTTTTTTGATGTAACCTAATGCTGGAACTACATGTGGTTCTCCAAATCAAAAGAAGCTGTTCTATATGAACTGGAAGTAGACCCCTCCCGGGGACTTACAGAAGCCGAAGCGCAAGCCCGCTTGAAAAAGTATGGACCCAACAAGCTGAAGGCGAGAAAGAAAAAGAGCGTCTTTCAGCTGTTTCTGGCGCAACTGCAGGACTGGCTCATTTATGTGCTGTTCGCAGCGGTCGTTATTACGCTCATCATGGGCGAGTACATCGACGCCATCATCATCATAGCCGTCATTGTGCTGAACGCAGTATTGGGTGTGGTACAGGAAGTGCGGGCGGGCAATGCCATTGAGGCGCTGCAGAAAATGGCCTCGCCCAAGGCCCTCGTTCGCCGCGATGGGGTTGTGCAGGAAGTGGACTCCGAAACTGTCGTGCCCGGCGACATCCTGGTACTGGACGCGGGCAGGTATGTGGCTGCAGATTTGCGCCTGCTTGAGTCTGCTCATCTGCAAATAGAGGAATCGGCCCTGACCGGCGAGTCCGTCCCCACTCCTAAAGACGCTTCCATTACCTTAAAAGTACCCAACACGCCCCTCGGCGACCGCGACAATGCAGCCTTTATGTCCACGCTGGTCACGGCAGGAAGGGGCCTTGGGGTAACCGTGGGCACGGGCATGCACACCGAGGTGGGCAAAATAGCCCGCATCATCAATACCGAGGAGCAGATCAAAACCCCACTTGAAATCAGGCTGAACAGACTCGGCAAGTCGCTTGGCAAATTTGCCATCGGCATCTGCGTGCTGATCTTCGGGGTGGCCTTGCTGCAGGGCAGAGACCTGGCGGAGATGTTTCTTATATCGGTCTCGCTGGCGGTGGCCTCTATACCTGAAGGGCTGGCCGCCATCGTGGCTATTGTGCTTTCGATCGGCGTTACGAGCATGTCCAAACGCAATGCCATCATCCGGCGTCTGCCGGCCGTCGAAACGCTGGGCTCCGTCAACATCATCTGCTCCGACAAAACTGGCACCCTGACGCAGAACAAGATGACCGTGCTCAAATACTTCAACATGGAGGGGGAAGCGACGGTGAAGCCCGGAAAAGGAAACATCCCATCCGAAGATGCCCGCCTACTGGCCAAAGCCATGGTGCTCTGCTCCGACGCTACGTACGCCAACGGTGAAGGAACCGGCGACCCGACCGAAATCGCGCTGCTGATGCTGGGAGACGACCTGGGCTTAGACCGTGAGGCCTTGAACAGGGAAAGTAAACGCATAGACGAGTTTTCGTTTGACTCGAACCGCAAGCTGATGTCGACCCTGCACGAAGAAAACGGCAGGTATACCGTCTACACAAAAGGCGCCATCGACAACCTTCTAAAACTCGCCACCCATGTGCAGGAAAAAGGCCAGGTAGTGCCCATTTCCGAGCAGCACCGCCAGCAGGTGCAGGCGGCGACCGCTCGCATGTCAGAACAGGCGCTCCGCACGCTGGGCGTCGCCTATAAGCCGGTCGAAAAGGTAATTTGTGCCGAGGAAATGGAACGGGAGCTGATTCTGCTGGGGCTTGTCGGCATGATGGACCCGCCGCGAACCGAGGTGAAAGGATCGGTCAGAAAAGCAAAAGAAGCCGGTATCCGGACGATCATGATCACGGGCGACCACAAGATCACAGCCTACGCCATCGCACACCAGCTAGGTATAGCCGAATGCCTGGATCAGGCCATTACGGGACAGGAAATAGATGACTTAGGCGAGCATACCTTCAATGAAAAGGTGCGCAATTACCGCATTTTCGCCCGCGTTTCGCCGGAGCACAAGGTATGCATTGTGCGCGCCCTCAAGGCCCAGGGCAATGTGGTCTCGATGACGGGCGACGGCGTGAACGATGCCCCCTCGCTCCAGGCCGCAGACATTGGCGTGGCCATGGGCATTGCAGGTACGGACGTGGCCAAAGGCGCTTCGGACATGATCCTGACAGACGATAATTTTGCCACCATCGTTTCGGCCATCGAACAGGGGCGGAACATTTATAACAACATCCGCAAAGCCGTTCTCTTTTTGCTGACCTGTAACCTCGGCGAGGTGGTGACCATGTTCATTACGCTGATAATCGGTTGGGAGGCGCCCCTGATTGCGACGCAGCTGCTTTGGATCAACCTCCTCACCGACTCCATGCCGGCAGTTGCGCTGGGGATGGACCCCGGAGACCCTGACGTGATGCGGGAAAAGCCGCGTGACCCGAACGAAAGCTTCTTTGCCGGCATTGCGGGCTGGCGCGTGCTGGGTGGCGGTTTCCTGATAGGCCTACTGACGATCTTTGCCTTCTGGTTCGGTTACTACGAGCACGGCTACAGTCCATTCGACGATAACGTGCCTTTTGCCACACTGGAGAATGCCCGAACCCTGGCCTTTATGACACTGGTGGCCTGCCAGCTATTTTATGCCCTGGCCATGCGACATCCAACGAAATCCATCTTCCAGGTGGGTGTTTTCACGAATAAATACCTGATTGGCGCCATTGTGCTGGGTTTGGCGCTGCAACTGGTGGTGATTGCTATTCCGTTTATGCGGGAAGCCTTTAATCTGAAAATGCTGGATAAGAACGGCTGGTTTATGGTCTTGTTTTTAGGTTTGGTTCCGTTACTGGTCAATGAACTGGGTAAAATATACCTAAGGGTTTGGAGGAGGAAAATAGTGGATCAATAATCCTAACTGCGCTTGCTAGAAAACCAAAGTCGCGCTCAGGCCCCCTGACTGCGTGCCTAGCTGCGGATTGATCAAGAGCCGTTGTTTCCGAATTTTAAGTTTCTGATTTACCATATCGTATAGATAGATTGTTCCTTTGGCAGAAATATACCCTACCACTGCACCAGCCATTACATCTGTGGCCCAATGGGCATTATCATTTACGCGAGACAAGCCCACTAGTGTGGCAATACCATAGGCAATGGGTGGCACATACCTGTTCTCGTAGCCATATACAGTCGCCACAGAAGTTGCCACCGCAAATGCTGTTGCCGTATGAGCAGAAGGCAGCGAGGTATTGTCTGAAGTACTGATCGCCCAGTCAAAAATATGATTCTCAGTGGTGGCACTCGGCCTATGTCTGTGAATCTGGTTTTTCAGCATACTCGTCAAACCCGAACTGATCAGTATACTCCCCATGGAAACAAAGCCTGCCTTCTGAAGTTGGGAGTCTTTCAACAGTAAACCTCCTGCAAAAGCTACTCCAGCGACTGGCACCATGAAACCTTGGCGTCCGAGCGGTTGCACCACATCGGATATCTTGTCTGCAGCAGTGCTGCGATGACGTTGTGTATACTGCTGTAAAGGTTCATCTGCCAGCGCAAACGTAGCTGTCCAGATACCCGTGCCAGCTACCAATATTGCTGCGCCTTTGGCCAAAGGTGACAGCCCTGTCCTTTTTGGGGTTGCAAGTATATCAATGCCTTGAGGTACATGCTCAGTTTTGAGAAAGTCCTTATCAGCTAATGAATCTGGCTGAACCGGTAGATTTTGAGCCTCTACCCTTTGGTAGCCTAATAAAATCATTCCCAGCAGCAATAATCTAACGCGATTGCGAAAAACTGTATTTTTGGGATTCGCCATAACTTAGCCATTTCACCCTATTTTCTGGAAGGCAACGTGAAGTTCAGATCCGTGCTGATGATAAAAGCCTTCAGCCCATCGCTGCGCCAGTAATTGGCGCCCCGTAGCTCTATTCCTTTCAGGGATGTTTTGTTTTTGCCGAAGGGCAGGCCAAACTTCCCTATACCTGACAGTGGCGAATAGCGCAGCCCCAGACCTGCCTTATGACTGGTGAAGCCAGAGAGGTCGTAGTCGGAGGTATAAAACTCTTGGCTCAAACTGTGCGCTTTGTAGGGGGCAAAGTAGCTGGCAGCCGTTTGGGTATGGAAACGGTAAAACGGATAGAATGAAAAGAAAGGCCCGAACTTGATGGGTGTCTCCAGCTCAATGGTATTAGCCGTGATGCCCCAATTATCGCTGTAGAAACGGTAGAAAAATCGTGACGTCACAAAGTCGTTCACATAATAGTTCACCCGCAGCCCGATTGGGTACTTCAACCGCTGGTCTGGCAATTGCTCCACCTGTGCCTGCGCCTGTTCCTGAAAGTATACACGGTGAAATGGTGTGGACAACAAACCCGACTGGTACACGATATCAGCACTCAGCGAGGCCTGCATCTTCTGGTTGATTACCTGCGACAAGGTGGCCGACAGATTATAGGACTGCCGCTTGTTGGTGCTCACCAAACTCTTGCCATTACGAAGCTCTTCCGGGTAAATCAGCGTCCAGGTATCATAGTAAATCATGCCCATCAGGCTGAGTTCTCGGTTGCCGTCCCGCGACTCCTGCGCCCAGCCCGCGCCTACCGACACTGATTGATAATCGTACTCGGTAGAGCCGCCCACAAACAGGCTTCTGGTGGAGCGGGACAGGTAGTTTCGGCGGCTCAAGCCGATGTTCAGATGCGTGCGCATGTCCGAACTCGAGGCCGACGACACGTTATAGTCGATGTTGTCGGTAGAGGCCGAGGAGTAGAAGTCCATCCCGAAGCTGATGTTCAGGTTGGTGACCGTATCGAGCGGCACATTCACGATCACGGTCGGCGTCACGTCGGTGAGCTGCTCGGTGCCAATGCCCCCCGTCACAGGCGAGTGGGTGCCGTCCTGACTGTAGTAACTGCCCAGGATGTTCACCTCGGCTGGTTCGAGTCTTCGTACACGTCGTGCAGGGGCAGTCGTGCTGGTAGTTTGCGCAAAGGCCGAGGTGGCCATGGTACAGGCCACGAGCAAGCCGATATACCTTAGTTGCATCCGCACCCCCTCCTACTTTACCTCCGTTCGCACCTGAGGCACCTTCGCGGTAAGATTGAAAGTTCGTTTCGAAGCGCTCCAGTTTGCGGGCGCTCAGCTTCATCTCTTCCTCGTTCAGCAGGGTTTTCTGGTAAGGCTTCACCACCTCGCAGCTGCTCAGCAAAGACAGCAACAGCAGTGCAGGCGCCAATCGCAAAGTGATTTTCATGTTCTTCATCCCGATCACATTTTAGAGGTTTTGGCAGGTATAGCCGCCTTGGCCGGCTGCGGCTTGTTCTTGTAGTAGTGCAGGTGCAGGTTGTCGGAGGTCACCATTTCATCCTGGTCGGTGATCATCAGGCACTCCACGCCTTTTAGCTGGTTGATCAGGTAGAGCCCCTCCTCACGGCCCAGCACCATGGTGGCCGTGGCCAGGGCATCCGCCAGTTCGGCATCGGGACAAATGATGGTCACACTCTTCAGGCCTGTAACAGGATAGCCCGTGCGGGGGTCGATGATGTGGGCATAACGCTTGCCGTCAATTTCGGCGAACTTCTCGTAGCTGCCTGAGGTCACAATGGCGGTGTGGTCGGCAGTGAGCCAGGAGAACACCTTGTCTTTCTCGGCAGGGTCGGCAATGCCGATGTACCAAGGTTGCCCGTCAGCCTGTTTACCCCAGGTAATTAGGTCACCCGCGGCGTTCACCACACCGCTCTTGATGCCCATATTACGCATCACATCGCGGGCCTTGTTGGCGGCATAGCCTTTGCCGATTGCGCCGAAACCGATCTTCATACCCTGTTCCTGCAGGTATACACTGTGCGTTTCAGGTATAAGCTGGATTTTCTGGTAGCCGATGTGGCGGATGGAATTGGCCACCGCCTGGGAATCGGGCATCGTTTTCATGGATCCATCGAACTTCCATACTTTGTCTGCCGCCGCCCAGCTTATGTCGAAAGCGCCGCCCGTGAGTTCTGATATGCGCAGACTGCGGCGGATGAGCTCGTACAGCTCTTCGTCCACAGACACAGGCATGCCGCCTGCACTGCGGTTGATGGCGCTGGTTTGGGAAGTTGGTTGCCACTCGGAAATTAGCGCCTCTATTCGCTGGATTTCTAGTATACCTGCCTCAATGGCCTTGTCGGCCAGCTGCTCGTCCTCCGACACCGCCACCAACTCGAAGCGGGTACCCATCAGCAAGAGCACTTTTTTCTACGTTTTCAGCGCCTGTTGGGGAGTCTGGGCCACTGCCGCGCCCTGAATCAGGAGCATACTGGCCAGTAAGGTATACAGTAGTTTGTACATTGCTAGAGAACTTAATTACTTCTGCTGCAGGAGATGCTCCAGGTGGGCAATGTACTTCTCGGGGCCGCCCGCCTGGTAGCCCGTTTTGCCCAGTACCTTGCCCTGTTCATCGGTCAGGACAAGGAGGGGAAACAATCCCTCCTGGTTATATTTCTCAGCCAGTTGCTCGTTGTACTTCTTCTGGTCTACGGGGAGTTGGTTCTTTTTGAAGCGAGGAAAGTCAAGTTCCAGCAACACGAAATGGTCATTGGCATAGTTCTGAAACTCGGGTGAGTCCCATACCTCCTTGCGCAGCATGATGCAGGGCTTGCACCAGTCGGAGCCAGCAAACACCATCAGGATAGGTTTGTGCTCTGCCGCGGCTTGCTTAGCGGCTGCCTCGTAGCTGTGCTGCCAGGTGGTTTTGTGTTGAGAAGTTTGTGCATTGGCCGCAAAGCCAGCCAACAGAAAGGCCCAGAGTAGGACCGCTGAAAATAGATGCTTCATGATCACCAGATAATGTATCAGACAATAGTTTTATCCGCCCTTGCGGGAAGAATATCACTGCAAAAAAATCAGTGTGTAATTTTCTCTGTTCAAATGAAGTATCTGGTGCTGTGTATGTTATAAACGACTCGAAATAACTTGCAGTTGTACGTGAAATATATTTTTTTTCAGGCACATCACATTCCGTCTAACGCTGCCTACACAGCACCAGTTTCTTACTGCCAGCCGCCACCAAGTGCCCGGTATACCTGCACTCTGGCGTTTAGCTGTTCTTTTTTCGTTTCAATCAGCTCAAACTTAGCTTCCAACGCTTCCCGCTGTGTCAGGAGCACTTCCATGTAATCGGCCCTGGCGGAAGAGAAGAGATCTTTCGAAATCGAAACCGACTGGTTGAGCGCCGCCACTTCCCTGGCTTTCAGGTCGTAGCTTTTCTCCAGGTTATCGATCTTGGACACCTGGTTCACTACTTCGATGTAGGCGTTCAGGATCGTTCGCTCGTAGTTGAACACCGCCTGCAGCTGCTTGGCATTGGCGCTGTAATAGCTGGCCTTCAGTGCATTTCGGTTGACCAAGGGAGCCGCCAGATCACCTGCCAGGGTATAGAGCAGGGACTCAGGATTAAGCAGAAAACTCGGGTTAAAGGCCTGGTAGCCTATACCTGCTGTGATGCCTACTGATGGATAAAACATCGCTTTGGCCACTTTTACGTCCAGTTTGGCAGCTGCCAACTCCAGCTCCGCCTGCTTGATATCTGGGCGATTGGCCAGCAGTTGGGTGGGTATACCTGCCTGCACCTTGGCGGGTGTCAGTTGCTCAAAGGCACCCTCGTTGCGAACGATCGGTTGCGGAAACCTGCCGACCAGAAAGTTGAGGTGGTTTTCGGTCTCGACGATCTGCTGCTGAATGTCGTACTGCAACCGCTGCGTATGCAGCAACTGCGCCTCAAACCTGCGCACGGCCAGTTCGGTCACACGGGTGGCTTCTTTCTGCACTTTCACAATGCGCAAAGCATTTTGCTGCAGGTCAATGTTCTGCTGCACGATTGCCAGTTCACTGTCGAGTGCCAGTAATTCGTAGTAGCCATCGGCTATCTCAGAGATCAGGTTCGTGACCATGAAGTTCCGTCCTTCCACCGAAGACAGGTAGCGGTACACCGCAGCTTTCTTGGCGTTGCGCAGCTTGTGCCACACGTCTACCTCCCAGGAAGCAAAGGCGCCTACCAGGAAATCGGGTACGGGCTCCGGCATGGCCCTGTCGCCTTCGATGTTGGTGTTGGCCACCATGGCGCCAATGTTGGTAAAGCGGCCTACTTTGTCCACCCCGGCGCCTGTCCGTATACCTACACTTGGCAAATATTCTCCTTTGCGGGTCCGCACCTCGTTTTTCGAAATCTCGATTTCCTGCAGCGTGATGTTTAGCTCCTGGTTGCGCTGCAGGGCTGTGTCGATCAGGGCGGCCAGGTTAGGGTCGGCGAAATAACTTCGCCAGCCCGCTGTGCCTGTGTTAGTGGTATCCTGCGAGTTTACGTAACTAGCAGGCACCGATCTGTTCTCTGTTTTTTGAATGGCCGATGGGGTCACACAGGCCGTCAGGCTCAAGGCCAGACAGGCCACCCCCAAGCCTTTATAGATGATTTTCTTAAGCATTGTACTCAACTTCTTCGGTTAAAAGTTCTTTCTCTTCCATGACCCCGAGCCCTTCTGTCAAAGGCGTTTCGTGTTCATGCCTGATCAGGTGACGACCGTCGGCCAGGTGCGCGAATATGTAGTACAGACCAGGCACAATGATGACACCGAAGATGGTACCGAACAGCATACCTCCGAGCGCAGAAGCCCCTATAGTGCGGTTACCGATGGCACCCGCGCCCGTCGCGATGATCAGCGGAATCAGACCTGCGATAAAGGCAAAGGACGTCATCAGGATCGGGCGGAAACGCACCTTGGCCCCTTCGATGGCAGCATCAAAAATAGTGGCTCCCTCCTGCCGCTTCTGCACGGCAAACTCTACGATCAGCACGGCGTTCTTACCGAGCAGACCGATCAGCATGATCAGCCCCACCTGGGCGTAGATGTTGTTTTCGAGTCCCATCAGCTGCAGTACCAGAAACGAACCGAATACCCCGACAGGCAGGGAGAACACGACTGCCAGCGGAATGATAAAGCTCTCGTACTGGGCCGCCAGGACGAAGTACACGAACACCACCACGATCAGGAACACGTAAAGCGCCTCGTTACCCTTGCTCGCCTCGTCGTACGACAGGCCTTCCCAGGCAATATCGTAGCCATTTGGCAGGGTCTCTTTAGCTACTTCCTGCACCGCCTGAATGGCATCGGCCGTGGTATAACCTTTGGCTGGAAGCCCTTGGATGGCGGAAGAGTTGTAGAGGTTGAATCGCATGACCTCATTCGGCCCCTGTGTTTTCTTCAGCTTCATGAAAGCCGAGTACGGTACCATCTCGCCCTGGTCGTTGCGAACGTAAAGCTTCATCACATCTGAAGGTAGTCTTCTGAATTGAGGATCGGACTGCACGTATACCTTAAAGAACTGGTTGAATTTGATAAAGCCCTGCTCGTAAGTACTGCCGATCAGAATGTTCAGGTTCTCCATGGCCGTCTCAATCGACACGCCCTTTTGCATGGCCAGCTTGTTGTCAATCTGCAGTTCGTACTGCGGATAGTTGGCCGCAAAGAATGTGAACAGACCTGTCAGCTCCTTTCGCTTGCGCAGGTTGTCCATGAACTCCTGGTTCACCTTGTCGAACTCGTGGTAATCGGTCTCGGAGTTTTTGTCGAGCAAGCGCATGGAGAAACCGCCCGACGAACCGAAACCAGGGATTGCCGGTGGCTCGAAGAACTCCACCACAGCACCTAGGCCATGCGATTTTTCCTCCAGCTCTTCCATGATCTCCTTCACGTTGTGGTGACGTTCTGACCAGCGCTTCAGGTTGATCAGACAGGTACCTGCGTTCGAGCCCCTGCCCTCGGTCATGATCTCGTAACCCGCCAGCGAGGACACCGACTCCACGCCATCTATCTCTTCGCATATCTTCTGCAGCCGCTGCGACACCTCGTTGGTTTTCTCCAGGGTAGAGCCTGGAGGCGTCTGGATGATGGCGTAGATGGTTCCCTGGTCTTCGTTCGGGATAAAACCGGACGGCAGCACCTGGTTCTGCACGAAAATGGCAGCGCCAAATGCCAGTAGGATCGCAAAAGTCAGCCATTTGCGGCTCACCATGTGCCGCAGCAAACCCACATACTTGCCCGTCAGTTTATCAAACCCACGGTTAAAGCTATCGAGCGACCTGGTAAGGATGTTTTGCTTCTTCTGATGGCCGTGGTGGTTCTTGAGCAACATGGCGCACAACACAGGCGTGAGGGTAAGGGCCACCAGCGCCGAAATCACAATAGAACTCGCCATGGTGATGGAGAACTGGCGGTAAAAAGTACCCACCGGACCCGACATGAACGAGATTGGCAGGAACACTGCCACCATCACGGCCGTGATCGCGATAATAGCCCCACTGATCTCACCCAGCACTTTTTTCACGGCGTTGTATGGCGACAGGTGCGGCTCTTCCTCCATTTTGGCATGAACGGCCTCCACCACCACAATCGCGTCGTCGACCACTATACCAATTGCCAGTACCAATGCAAAGAGTGTCACTAGGTTGATAGACAGCCCAAAGAACTGAATCACAAAAAAGGCGCCCACCAGCGACACAGGCACGGCCAGAATCGGGATTAGCGTCGAGCGCCAGTCGCCCAGGAAGATGAACACCACAATGGCCACCAGGATAAAGGCGTCGCGCAAGGTATGGATCACCTGTTCGATAGATGCATCGAGAAACTGCGACACGTCGTAGCTGATCTTATAGTCCATACCTGGCGGGAAGTAGGGACGCATTTCCTCCAACTGTGACTTCACGTCGGCAATCACGTCGCTGGCGTTGCTCCCGTAGTTCTGCTTTAGCACGATCGCCGCCGACGGGCGTCCGTCCAGGTTCGAGTAAATGTCGAAGAATTCGCTGCCCAGCTCAACTGTGGCAATGTCCTTCAGATGGATGATCTCGCCCTCGGCGTTGGCCCGCACAATGATGCCCTCGTATTCCTCTGGTTTGTTATACCTGCCTTTGTAGGTGAGCACATACTCCAGCGACTGCGCTGCTATACCTGAACTTTGGCCTAAACGACCCGGACGACCGATGATACTCTGCTCCTCCAATGCCTTCATCACCTCATCTGACGAAATGTTGTAGGCGCGCATGCGGTCAGGATTGAGCCAGATACGCATGGCATAGCGGCGGCTACCCAAAATCTGTGCCCGCGCCACGCCTTTGATGCGCTGTATTTCCGGGATCATCTTCACAGTGGCATAGTTGAAGAGGAACTTCTCGTCCATGCTCTCATTTTTGGAGTAGAGGTTCACGTACATCAGCATACTCGGCTGCACGGGCGTAATCACCACCCCTTCGCGCTGTACCAGTTCTGGCAAGAGCGGCATCACCTGGTCTACTCGGGTCTTTACCCGCACCACGGCATCATTGGGGTCAGTGCCTGGCTCAAAAATGATGCGTAGTGTGGCCTCTCCCGCACTGGTGGCATCGGTAGCGATGTAGCGCATGCCCTCCACCCCGTTGATGGCCTGTTCGAGCGTAATCAGGGTCGAGTTTACCAGCACATCGGCACTGGAACCCGGGTAGGCGATAAAGATATTGACCGTAGTAGGTGCAATGTCGGGGAACTGGGAAATAGGCAGCTTTTTAATGGCCAGCGTGCCCACAAAAACGATCATGACCGATATCACAATCGCGAATACGGGCCTGTGTATGAATTTACTAAACATGTTTTTGGCTTTTAAATTACCTGGCTACTCGGCATACAGGTCTAACTGTGTGAGCACGGTAGCAGGCGCTACGAATTGGGAGTTGATCTTTTCGTTCTCGCGCACCAGACGCAGGCCTTCCAGCAGGATCTTGTCATTTTCCTGCAGGCCCTTCTGTACCACGTAGATGTGCGGTATTTCGGCCTCAATCGTGATTTCGCGGGAGCGCAACACATTGTCCTTGTCCAGTACATAAACATATTTCTTGTCCAGTACTTCGTAAGTGGCTTTCTGCGGAATCAGCAGCACATCTTGGAGCGGGATCGCCATGCGGATATTGCCTGTTTCGCCGTGTCGGAGCAGGCCCTCGGGGTTCGGGAAAGTAGCCCGAAAGGCAATGTTGCCCGTTTCATGGTTAAAATCGGCCTGAATGGTCTCGACCACACCCTGGTGGGCGAAGAGCTGGTTGTTGGCCATCAGCAAGCTCACGTTAGCAGCCTGACCCTGCTCCGTTTTGGTTTTATAATCCAGGTACTCAGCTTCGGGCACGTTGTAGTATACCCACATTTTGCTGTTATCTGACAGCGAAGAAAGCAATTCTCCCTCTTCCAGCAGGCTCCCCTCTCTTACATGGAAACGGTCAACGATACCATCAAAAGGAGCTCTGATTTCGGTAAACTGCAGGTGTGCCTGTGCCAGGGCAACATCAGCCTTGGCCTTGTCCCATTTGGCTTTGGCCATTGCCAGTTCGTTGGGCGACACAATGTTGCCGTCTGCCAGTTTTTTGGTGTTCTCGTACTCTATTCGGGCGAAACTGGCTTCGGATTGTGCTTTCAGCAGCTCCGCCTCGTACAGATTCGGCATGATCTTGAACAGGAGCTGCCCTTTTTTCACCAGCTGCCCTTCGTCTACATAGATCTTCTGCAGGTAGCCTCTTTCCTGAGCCCTGAGTTCGATGTGGCGAATCGCATGCACCTGGCTAACATAGTCTTCGGTGATGGTCGTGTCCATTTTCATCGGGCTTGTGACCAGGTACTTGGTATGGGCTTCTTCTACTTTTTCTCCTTTTGAGTCTGTACAACCGGATTGGCACAGCAAGGCACACGATCCCATAAGCATGAGAAAGCTCTTCATGATTTTCATGATGTTATTGACTAAATAGCTATTGATGGATGGAATAATCTAATAGGTATGTATCAAACAGATACACAGCAACACCTGCATAGCCTGGGCTATGGGATGCGGCAGAAATAAAAAGTTGGGGATAGGTAGTATGGCTCTACAAGCCAGGAAACGGCAAAACATAGAGCAATTGCTGCACATGGAGAAGGCAGCCTACCGGAAAGGAAAAGGGCTTATAATCGGAATACGGAGTGCAGGAGGTAGACAGCAGGCAGCCTGTCTTTGATGGCTGCGCCGTAATGCACTAGAAAATGCTTGTTAACCAGCTCAAAATCAGGCTGGTAGGTATAGAAAAGGGAACTGCCGTCTAAAAGCGACAAGTAAAGGGGCGGTACATCATCCTCCTCGTGCTCTTTGTTTACCTGCAGTACCTGTACCTCAAGAGAAGATTTCTTCAGCACCTGCTGACCGGCATGGTCAGGCACTGTGCCATCGGTGACATTTGATGAATTGATGACCGCCGCAGCAATAGCATAACCACCTGATAGATTCAGGCAGGTAAAGCTAATAAGCAGAAGCAACAGAATTCTTTTCACAAAAGGAGTCTAATCAGTGAGTGGACAGCCGCAAAGGTATATGGAATTGTTGGAATCAAATACATACCCCGACAATAAAATTAATGCAAAAAATTTCAGGTACACTCCGACTTTGTAATTATAGTCACTAAAGAAGCTGCGCGTGAGGTCGATTTTTGTATCGTTAATGAATTTAAGTCATGATGCAGCGACTCTGTAACGAACGAATAGCTCCACAGGTAAAAGCAGGTATACCGCCCGGCTAAACCAGTACTCGATGGTTGAGTCTTCCTCCTGCTTTATGTAGTCGGAGCTTGCCCTGATATCTCCATCCCGTTGAAGGACATATAAACAACACTCATTTTCACAACCTCAATTTTGTATCTCAGCTGACTTTCAAGGTATAACGAGCTCAAAATAAGAACATTTTACCCGTGATTAACGCTTTGTGACTTACATCACTGTGTGCCGGCAACGTATACTTTAATTTTGTATCAGAAATCAGAAATGCATCTCAGGTTTCTGAAAACATAAAAAGTAAAACCCAAAACCCATGAAAATAGAACAGTTCGTAGACAAAGGCTTAGCGCATTACGCGTATGCCATCCTAAATGAAAAAACAGGTGAAATTGTGTTGGTTGATCCGGCGCGTGATCCGCAGCCTTACTACGATTATGCCGAGCAGCATAATGCCAAAATCGTTGGGGTGATCGAAACACACCCGCACGCTGACTTTGTGAGTTCGCATTTGGAGATTCACGAAAAAACAGGTGCGACTATTTATGCCCACAGCCTGGTAGGCGCAGATTATCCGCATACTGCTTTCGACGAAGGCGATGTGCTGGAGATCGGTGAGATAAAACTGAAGTCGTTGCACACACCGGGCCATTCGCCGGATAGCATCAGCGTTGTGCTGGAGCAAGAAGGCAAAGACATAGCGGTATTTACAGGCGATACGCTCTTCATCGGTGACGTGGGTCGTCCGGACCTACGGGAGAGTGCCGGCAATGTGACGGCCAAACGCGAGGAACTCGCCCGCCAGATGTACCACAGCACCCGCGGAAAGCTGATGAAGCTGGACGACGCTGTGTTGGTATACCCGGCGCACGGGGCCGGTTCGCTTTGCGGTAAAGGTTTAAGTAGCGCCAACAGCAGCACCATCGGGGCCGAGAAAAGAAGCAACTACGCGCTGCAGGACATGAGCGAAGATCAATTTGTGAAAGTGCTCACCGAAGACCAGCCGTTTATACCTAAATACTTCGGCTACGATGTGGGACTGAACAAGCAAGGCGCTCCGTCTTACCAGCCAAGCCTGGACAAAGTGAAGAGACTGGAGAAAAACCATAAGCCGAGCGGTGGTGCTCTGATCGTGGATAGTCGCAGCGAGAAAGTCTTCAAAAAAGGACACCTCGAAGGTGCGATCAACATCCAGAACGGTGGCAAGTTCGAAACCTGGCTGGGCAGCATTGTCGGTCCGAACGAGCGCTACTACCTGATCGCTGAAACTGAAGACGAACTGAATGACCTGATCCAGAAAGCTTCTAAAATCGGTTATGAATTGCTGATCGAAGGAGCCTTTGTGCAGACCGAGGCTGGCAAAGAAAAATCTGCCGAGATGAATGTAGCGGAGTTCAGAGAAAACCAGGACCAGTTCACCATTGTGGACGTTCGCAATGTCTCGGAAGTAAAGGGTGGCAAATTCTTTTCAAACTCCATTAACATTCCACTGCCAGAGTTGCGTGAGCGTGCCAGGGAAATTCCGACCGACAAACCGGTTGTGGTGCACTGCGCGGCAGGCTACCGTTCGGCGGCAGGCAGCAGCATTGTGGAGGCCGCCTTGCCAAACACTAAAGTGCTTGACCTGAGCGAAGCTGTAAACGACTTTAAATAAGCCTTTTATAAATTAATTATGACCAGTGCGGGTACTCATAGTGCCTGCACTGGTTTTTTGCTTTAAACTTGCCATACCTTAAAACCTATCCTAACCTATACGACACGTATACTAAAATATGGAAATATCACAGAAAGAAGCTATCCTTCAACAGTTCCCCCAATTTGAGCAAACTCTCCTCGACGAAATACTGACGCACAGCACCATCAAACAGGTTGAAGAAGGCGAAGAAGTGATGCGTACCGGGCAGTACATTCGCTCCACCGTCCTGCTCCTGAGCGGGCTGCTCAAGGTATACCGCGAGGACGACGAAGGCAATGAGTTTCTGATGTATTACCTGGAGCCGGGCAATGCCTGCGCCCTATCCATGATGTGTACCGCCCGTGACGAGCAGAGCCAAATCATGGCCAAAGCCGTCACCGTGGCAGAGGTCATCCTGATTCCCTCCCACCTGTCGGAACAATGGCTGGCCAAGTATAAGAGCTGGCACAATTTTGTCATTGCCTCCTACCGCCAGCGCTTCGAAGAGCTCCTGCAAACCCTCGACAGCATTGCCTTTAAAGGCCTCGACGAGCGTCTCTTGTTCTACCTCAAGCGCCACGTGAAAGTGAGTGGCAAAGAGATCCGCCTCTCCCACCAACAGATCGCCCTCGAGCTCAACAGCTCCCGCGAAGTGATCTCCCGCCTCCTCAAAAAACTAGAGCAATCCGGCGCCATCACCCTGCACAGAAATTTTATTGAAGTACATGATCTGGAGGTAGTCTAATAAGTTAGAAAGTTTGGAAGGTAGAAAGGTAGAAAGTTCGGGTTTCGCACGGACAGGTCGCGACCTGTCCGTGCGAAAAGCTGTTCTATGCAACAGGAAGGTATAAATTCTGAATTACTTAAAAGATATAATTCTTGCTTGTGATTATCCGCACATAAATAAACTACCCTCCACTTTTTAATAGAAAGACCATAACAATCAGTTTCATTTGTCATCCTGAAAGGATCTTGGTAGCATTTAGTTTAAGCTCAACCTTCCTCCCTTAAGTGATTCTAGTCACTGAAGTCCTTTGAAAGCCGCTATACCTTTGTGTTGTTAAAATCATAAATTTATCACTCAATGGAAATACTAGGTTATATAGCGGCCCTGCTGATCGGGCTTTCTCTCGGTTTGATTGGTGGTGGTGGCTCTATTCTGACAGTGCCGGTACTGGTATACCTCATCGGTTTGAGCCCCGTTATCTCTACCGCCTACTCACTCTTTATTGTGGGTTTGACCAGTCTGGTGGGCTCTTACAAATTCTACAAAAACGGGCTGGTCAGCATGAAGACAGCCATCGTGTTTGGTATACCTTCTATCGTTGCCGTATACCTCACGCGCCGTTACCTGGTGCCGGCTATACCTGAAGAGATCTTCTCGGTGGGCGATTTCATGGTAACCAAAGGCATTATGCTGATGTTACTTTTCGCCGGACTGATGGTGTTTGCCTCCATCAGCATGATCAGGAAAAAGAAAACTCCTGCCACATCTGAAGCCGTGGACATGGTGGACGAAAACATCGACACAGAGATTGATGTGGAAGGAAACGGCACCCCCCACCCGAAACCAAAATTCAACTACGCCGGCATTCTGGCCGAAGGTCTGGTGGTGGGTACGCTCACCGGTCTGGTAGGAGCAGGCGGTGGCTTCCTGATTATTCCTGCGCTGGTGCTCTTCAGTAAACTCGACATGAAAATGGCCGTAGGTACTTCCCTTCTGATCATCGCAGCTAAGTCACTTTTCGGTTTTATCGGCGACATATTCAACTACGAAATCGACTGGATGTTCCTGGGTATTTTCTCAGCCATCTCCATTGCTGGTATCTTCGTGGGCACTTACCTTTCCGCCAAAATCCACGCCGACAAACTCAAAACCGCTTTTGGTTGGTTCGTCCTGGTGATGGGTGTTTATATCATCGGAAAAGAGCTTTTCTTCTAAAAAAATGTACCAGCGTGACCTAAGTCACTGTATCGCGCAAATAATATACTGATATTTGTAGTGTCATCGGATAAGAAGTGACAACAGAAAACAGAAACGAAAGAACTCATAACCCTATACCCATGAAAGTAGAACAGATCTATACAGGTTGCCTGGCACAAGGCGCATACTACATCGAAAGCGATGGCGAAGTCGCCATCATCGACCCGCTTCGGGAGGTAAAACCTTACATCGAAAAGGCTGAAAAGGCCAATGCCAAAATCAAATATGTACTGGAGACGCACTTCCACGCCGACTTCGTCTCAGGTCACCTGGATTTGGCAAAAGCCACTGGCGCCCAGATCGTTTTCGGACCAAATGCCCAGCCTACTTTTGCAGCGCATATCGCCACTGACGGCGAAGAGTTGAAGCTTGGCAACGTGACCATCAAGGTGCTGCACACACCGGGTCACACAATGGAGTCAACGACCTATTTGCTCATCGACGAGAACGGAAAAGAAACAGCTATCTTCTCAGGCGACACGCTCTTTATCGGCGATGTGGGTCGTCCGGACCTGGCAGTAAAGTCTGACCTGACAGAGGAACAACTCGCTGAGCACCTGTTCGATTCGCTGCGCAGCAAGATTATGACTTTGCCGGATGATGTAGTGGTATACCCGGCGCACGGTGCCGGTTCGGCCTGCGGCAAAAACATGAGCAAAGAGACAAGTGACCTGCTCGGGAACCAGAAGAAGACCAACTACGCCCTGCGTGCCGACATGACCAAAGAAGAATTTGTGAAAGAGGTAACCGACGGTTTGCTGCCTCCTCCAGGCTATTTTCCGATGAACGTGAAGATGAACAAGGAAGGCTACGCGAACATTGACGAGGTACTGGCAAAAGGTCAGCAGGCGCTTTCACCGGACGCCTTTGAGGCGGCTGTGAACGAAACGGGTGCGCTGGTGCTCGATACACGCAAACCAGAAACTTTCGCTGCCGGATTTGTACCTAACTCGATCAACATTGGCATCGACGGCAACTTTGCTCCCTGGATCGGCGCTTTAATTCCGGATATCCAGCAGCCTATTCTGTTCATTGCCGACGAAGGCCGTGAAGAGGAAGTAGTGACCCGGCTGGCCCGCGTAGGCTACGACTTTGCGCTGGGTTACCTCAAAGGCGGACTCGAAGCATGGAAAGCTGCTGGCAAGAAAGTAGACACCATCAAGTCCATTTCTGCTGCTGCGTTTGCTGCCGATTACGCAAAAGATAACAGCATCAAAGTAGTGGATGTGCGCAAGCCAGGCGAGTTCCAGGCCGAGCACGTAGAAACAGCGCAGCACGCTCCGCTCGACTACCTCAACGATCACCTGGCCGAGTTGCCGAAAAACGAGGACATGTACATCCACTGTGCCGGTGGCTATCGCTCCATGATCGCAGCTTCTATCCTGAAGGCAAGAGGCTTTGACAACGTGATCAACGTGGAAGGAGGCTACAAAGCCATCTCTGAAACTGACATACCTAGAACGGCTTATGTATGCCCTTCTACCTTAAAATAAAATGGTTTAGTATTTTGATTAAATGCAACGGGGTCGGTCAATAGCCGACCCCGATTTTTTAGAAAAAAAGCTAAGCGTGACCAAAGTCACTGAACCTGTTTTATCCTACCTGTACCTTTGTATAGTAATTTAAAACAGAACCAACATTAAACGCATAAAGCCATGTTCAATACCTTTAAATCCACTCCAAAGAACTACGAAAACCTGGACGGAAAATCATTCAAAACACAATTCCAGAACGCTGATAATGCCGAGCTGCTCGATGTGCGCACAGCTGGTGAGTTTGCCTCTGGCACCATCAAAGGCGCCAGGAACCTGGACGTAACCACAGGCCAGTTCCAGAACGCACTGAAGTCGCTAGACAAAAACAAAGCGTACTTTGTGTTCTGCCGTAGCGGCAACCGCAGCGGTTCTGCCTGCGACCTGATGAGCGCGCAAGGCTTTAAGTGTTACAACCTGGCGGGCGGTATCGATGCTTGGCCAAACAAAAATTAAAATCTAAGGGCAGAGCCGGAAGGGGCACGCGACCTCGCCCCTTCCCTGCCTATCTCTCTTTATCACCAAATATTAAATTGACCTAAAAATGTTAGAGTTCATAAGCCAACCATGGCCCTGGTATACCTCGGGTATCGTGATCGCTTTTATCATGGTGCTGCTGTTGTTTTTCGGTAAGTCGTTCGGTTTTTCGTCGAACCTGCGCGTGATTTGTTCAGCCTGCGGTGCTGGTAAAAAGCTTAAGTTCTTCGATTATGATTGGCGTGCCCAGACCTGGAACCTGTTGTTTCTGGTAGGTGCCATCATCGGCGGTTTTATCGCAGCGGAGTTTCTTTCTTCCGGCGAGCCGGTGCAAATCTCACAGGCTACGATCCAAGACTTGCAGCAACTCGGAATTTCTGCTCCTGACGGCATGCAGCCTTCAGAGATCTTCAGCCTGAGCGCTGCCTTCACCCTCAAAGGATTCCTGATTCTGCTGCTGGGCGGATTCGCGATAGGATTCGGTGCGCGCTACGCAGGAGGCTGTACTTCGGGTCACGCCATCAGTGGTATCTCCAACCTGCAGCTTCCCTCCCTCATCGCCGTGATCGGCTTCTTCATCGGCGGACTGATCACCACGTTTGTGCTGCTACCATTAATTTTATAATGTGTAGTTATTAATGAATAATGATTAATTATTTCTCTCAGTGAGCATATTATATAATACGTCATTATTCATTCCTGATTACTCATTATTCATTCGTCATTAATCATTATTAATAAGAATCGTGAAAAGTATAAAATTTATAATAGCCGGTATTTTGTTCGGCATCGTGATGAGTAAGTCGGAGGCGATTTCGTGGTATCGTATTCAGGAGATGTTCCGCTTCCAGGACTTCCACATGTATGGCATTATCGGAACAGCTGTGGTGCTGGGTACCATTGCCACTTTTGTGATCAAGAAGTTCAAGCTGCGCGATATTCAGGGCAACCCGATCGTATTCACGCCCAAGGAAAAGTCTGTTTCTCGCTACCTTATTGGCGGTACTATTTTCGGTTTGGGTTGGGCGCTCACTGGTGCCTGCCCGGGTCCGATGTTTGTGAACGTGGGCTTCAGCTACTGGGCGATATTTATCGCCATAGCAGGTGCGTTATCCGGTACCTATGTGTATGGCGCTATCAAAGACAGACTGCCTCACTAAAAAAGAATTTGGCTAAAAGTTGAGTGTTTGCTGAAAGTCGCTTGCCCCAGGCGGTGGCTTTCATGCAACTCTCTAAAAAATTGAAAGACCATGTCAACAAACGAAACAAAACTGGGCTTGAGAGAGAACGCAATGCAGTTCTGGCTGCTGGTGCTCATCAACGGTTTCGTGGGTGCCATGGTCGGACTGGAGCGCTCTGTGATCCCGGAGTTTGCCGAAACGGTTTTCGGTATCAGCGGGCACACGGCGCTTCTGTCATTTATCGTGGCCTTTGGTCTGGCCAAGTCCATCGCCAACATGATGATGGGTCGCCTGACCAGCAGATTTACCCGCAAGCAACTGCTGCTCATCGGCTGGCTCTTTGCGCTTCCGGTTCCGTGGCTGTTACTGTATGCTACCAACTGGTGGTGGGTGATCTTTGCAAACCTGCTGCTGGGTATAAACCAGGGCCTGGCCTGGTCTGCCACGGTGGTGATGAAGATCGACCTGGTGGGTGAAAAGAACCGCGGGCTGGCCATGGGCATCAATGAATTTGCCGGTTACCTGGCCGTGGGTTTGGTGGCCTTCCTGGCTGGCTACATCGCCTCTTCTACCGGTGAGGTCACGTACGCTTTTATTCCAGGTATAGCCTTCTCCCTTATCGGTCTGCTCCTCACCTGGTTTTTCGTGCGCGACACGCATGCCCACGTCAAAACCGAAACAGCACAGACCAGCATTCCACTTTTGCGAAACGTCTGGAAAGATACGACCTGGCGCCATGCCAACCTGGGATCTGTCACTTTGAGCGGATTTGTGAACAACATGAACGACGGCATCCTGTGGGGCTTGCTGCCAGTACTGCTGATGAGCAAGGGCTATACCCTGCATCAGGTCGGACTGCTGGCTGGTGTTTATCCGGCGGTTTGGGGCCTTGGGCAACTGGTAACAGGCCGACTCGGGGATGTGCTTTGCAAGAAACAGTTGCTGAGTGTAGGTATGATGTTGCAAGGTATAGCCATTGGCGTCCTGTTCTTCAGTCAGGCCTATGCGTTGGTGATTGCGGCACTTGTGCTGCTGGGAGCCGGAACTGCCTTGGTATACCCAAATTTCCTGTCGGTGGTGGCGGAGAACACGCATCCGGAACAGCGCCCACAGAGTCTGGGCATTTTCCGGTTCTGGCGCGACTTTGGTTATGTGGCTGGGGCCGTGGTAGCCGGCGTGTTTAGCGATCTTTTTGGTGTGGAATTTGTACTGTTGGGCACAGCCATCCTGACCATTGGAGCAGGCATACTGTCCGAATTTCGTATGTGCTGCACCAAAAAGCTGCTTTGGCATAGTGCTGAATGCGGGACAAACTTGGTGGCCAGAACTTAAAATGGTAAATTTACGAGAGAACGCGCCAGTTATAACTGCTGCTAACCTATAAACAATGAAGCATACGCTGCTCCTACTTTTAAGCACAATCCTCTTCCTCTTCACACTGGCGCAACCTCAAAAGCCAGTGAACGGGTTTGCCTGCGCGGTTAAAAGTGAGTTAAAAGCAGCCACGAATCACCAGAAGTTCAAGCGGCCATGCGCTAAAAAATGCCTCAAACACCAGACTCATTCTGAGCGGAAAGGCTCCGCCAATGTTACTCTTGAGTGTGGTCAGCAGCTGTACGCCGTGGTGGCTGACGGACAATCGGATGCGAATGTAAGCGCCGCTGTCAGAAAGCAGCTTTTCCGTTCCGTTCAGCGCAAGCACTTGCCGCCCAACCTGGGTACTGACCCCGACCCTCCGAGATTTTCTTGACATTTTACATGCATCATGCTGACACAGCCAGTACAGACCGGGTTTGCTCAAATTGCTATACCTGTTCCATCGCTGTGCCCTTTCAGCCTGTCAGCGCAACAAGTTTACGCGCTGGTGCAGCTACTATTATTTCAAGAAAAAAATCTCAATCATGGAAAATAATCCTTCCCAAAAAATATCATTCCTCGTGCTACGCGTCATGGGTAGCCTGATTTTTATAATGGCTGGCTTCAACCACCTGCTGCAAACTGCCGCTGCTACTGCCAGACTCGAAAAAGCTACCTTTGCACAACTCGCTACCTGGATCGCGCCGCCCGACACACTGATCATTTTGTCTGGTGTGGGCCTGGTGGTTGGCGGCTTTCTGCTGCTGACTGGCTTTAAAACCAGAATGGCGGCAGGTATGCTACTGGCCATTCTCGTTCCGATCACAGTCACCGTACAGGTTGGCGCCGAAGGCTCTGGCCCCCTGTTTAAGAACATTGCCCTAATTGGATTGCTACTATTTTTCACCGTGAACGGCGCCGTCTATTACGGACTGGACCAGTCACTTTTCCAGAATAAACAGCTGAAATCAAACTTAAAGCCTAAATTGAAAAGAAATTACGTAGCCGCGCTGGCACTCGGTCTGATGACGTTCTTAGGATCATGCACAACGGGTACCACCTTGGCCCAAAGCACTGCCTCAGCAGAAACTGAGACAAATGCCGATGGAAAAAAATACGCGGTCCTGATCTCCCAGCCCAACCACCTGAAAGCTGCGGTGAACACAGCCGAAACCATCACAAGAGAAAGCCGCTACCAGCGCGAACGTTTTGTGGTGATGGCCTGTGGCAAGTCCGTAGAAGCCTTTGTGAAAGGCAGCGGTATGGAGCAGGAGTTTGAGAAAGGCAAAGCAGCCGGCATCACTTACAAGGTATGCGGAATGTCGCTCAAGCAGTTCAACATCGATGCCGGTTCGCTAGTGGCTGGCGTGGAAATAATTCCGAACGGTCTGACCTATATGTTTGAACTGCAGGCGGAAGGCTACACCACCGTGGAATTGTAAGTACGGCAAGCATCAAAACGAACTTTTACGAAGTCATCTGACTTAACAAATAAGCACATTATGAACAAGAAGAAATTTTCAATTAAGAACATACCGGGCTGGGTTGTGACGCTGGCCATTTTTGGTGTCTTATACCTGACGGGACTGCACACGGAAGCCATTGGGCAAGTGCAGCGCATTTTGCTGGCAACCGGCATCAAAAATGCAGATGTCCCTGCTATCGATGAAGTGTCTACAAACCCAGAGGCTGCTACCTATACCTCAGCCGGAGCACCCATGGCTGGTGCCGGATTCAAAATGGTAGACTTAAACGGCAAAACAGTAGCATTTGAAAGCCTGAAGGGAAAGGTCATTTTTCTGAACATCTGGGCGACTTGGTGTCCGCCCTGCATTGCCGAGATGCCCAACATCCACAGCCTCTACAAAAAAATGGACCCGAACAAAGTGGCCTTTGTGATGCTGTCGGTAGACGAAGGCGGTATGGGCAAGGTGAAGAAGTTCATCGACAAGAAAGGCTATACCTTCCCGGTGTACATGCCCGCCAGTCAGTTTCCGCAGGAGTTCTATAGCACGGCCATCCCTACCACCTTCATCATTTCGCCGGATGGCAAGATCGTAGCCAAACAGGAAGGTATGGCGGAGTATGACACGAAAGAGGTGCGCGAGTTTCTGATGGGCCTGGCGAAATAAAGGATCAGAATAAGCTGGCAGCGCAATGGGTTGCCAGCTTATTTTTTATGCTTATTTTGTACCACCAGCCGAAACAATCAAACTCCACCTGCTGTTGGGGAAATTAGTATGGAGAAATACTGGAACATCTTCACGAGCTCTTTTTCAGACTACGGTAATTACCTGTGGCGGGAAATACTGAACCCGAGTTGGGGCAACTATTTCTACTGGCTGCTGGGGCTGTCGCTGTTTTTCTGGCTGTTGGAAGTGGTGGTACCCTGGCGCAAGGGCCAGCCTGTTATCCGGCAGGATTTCTGGCTCGACGGCTTCTACATGTTCTTCAATTTTTTCCTTTTCTCGCTGGTCGGTTTCAATGCCATCTCCAATATCGGTGTAGAGGCTTTCAATGATTTTCTGGCCCTTTTCGGGATTCAGAATTTAGTAGCTTTTGAAATTCAGTCCTGGCCGCTGTGGGCGCAGCTGCTCACGCTCTTTGTGTTGCGCGACTTCATTCAGTGGAACGTGCACCGCCTCCTCCACCGCTCTGATTATCTGTGGCGCTTCCACAAGGTACACCACTCGGTACAGCAGATGGGTTTTGCCGCGCACCTGCGCTTCCACTGGGGCGAAACGATCGTCTACCGCACCATTGAGTATATTCCGCTGGCCATGATCGGCTTCGGCATTCAGGACTTCTTCCTGGTCCATATTTTCGCCACGGCCATTGGGCACTTCAACCACTCCAATCTGCATATCCCGCTTGGTCCATTGCGCTATCTCTTCAACAACCCCCAAATGCACATCTGGCACCACGCCAAGCGCTTGCCCAACAGGTATGGCGCGAACTACGGCATCAGCCTGAGTGTATGGGATTACCTCTTCGGGACGGCTTACATGCCGAAGGATGGCCGTGATATTGAACTTGGTTTTGATGAGGTTGAAGTGTATCCAAAGTCTTTTCTGGAGCAGCAGTTCCAGCCTTTCAAGGAGCGTACAGCTATACCTCTGCAAGAGGTTGTACCAGCAAAAGAAAAGCAGTTTATACCTGCTGAAGAGGTTGATCAGTTGAATTGAGGTTGGGTTTCGCCTGCCTCAGGCAAGGCGCTAGAGTCCACGCTTGTGAGGGGCCTTTGACTTGGTTGCAGGTATAACTAGCTATACCTATACCTAGTGTAGCTCTATATTAGGTATAGCAATTTATGCACAAGCTCTTTCGGATTTCCTGATCCGAAAGCAAACTGTCGGGGATGACCACATCCCCATGTATAGGTGTAGCAATTGAGCCATTGCATAGCTGGCTTTTCGCCTGTGCGGCGGTCACTCACTTTTTTCCTTGATGGCGGTAGTGCCCCTCGACAAAGAAGTAGGCACAGGTTGACGATCGTGCACCAGAATCCTAAAAATTCTCTAATCCTGTAAATCCTGATTCAGACAAATAGGCATGTGCACGATTCGGACAGGTCGCGACCTGTCCCTACAAGGAAACGAGAATTTTGCGTAGTATCGCGACGTTATAACGTAACGTCGCTACAGTTCAACCTTTCTACCTTCTAAACTCTCTAACTTTCTAACTTCTAAACTCTTCCCCTCTCCTTTCCATTTTTTCCGTAACTTCAATGTGACTTCACTTAACAGCAGCACGCTATGCAACACCACGAGCTACAGTCGGAAGACAAAATCCTTTTCTTCAAGAAGGATTACATTTCTGAATTTGTGTATGGCGGTGTCGATGGGGCTATTACGACCTTTGCGGTGGTTGCTGGGGCGGAGGGCGCGAGTTTGGGTGTAGCGGTGGTAATCATTCTGGGGCTGGCCAACCTGATCGCCGATGGCTTTTCCATGTCGGTCGGCAACTACTTTTCTACCAAGGTTTCCCGCGAAAATTTTGACCGTCACAAGGCCCGCGAGTATTGGGAGGTGGAGCACCTGGGCACGACCGAGAAAGAGGAAGTCCGGGAAATTTACGCAGCCAAAGGTTTTAAGGGCCCACTGCTGGACCAGGTGGTAGAGGTGATCACTTCTGACAAAGATGTATGGGTGGATACCATGATGAAAGAAGAACTGGAGATGACCAAGGACGATAAAACACCTGTCAAAACGGCATCGGTCACATTCATCAGTTTCGTGCTGGTGGGCTCTATTCCGCTGCTGGCTTACATCTTTTCCGGCTCCGGATCAGGTATAGGCGGCTCCGAACTTTTCCTTTACTCAAGCATCCTCACCGGCATCGCCCTGACCCTAGTGGGCGCCCTGAAGAGCGTGGTAACAGAGCGCAACATGCTGGCAGGTATAGCAGAGACACTTCTGCTGGGTGGCCTGGCGGCATCACTGGCTTATTTTGTCGGCGATGTGCTGGAACAGGTTTTTCTATAAGGTTGGGCGCCGGAAAACCTGCATACGCTGCTAAATGGCTGCTTAAGAACTACCTGCAGGCAAGAAAGCACGTCAATGGGATTTTCTAAAATTGTGCAAATTTAAATTTACAGGTATCTGACTTACTTGTAGATTGTAGTATATTTACGCCGTTTTATGGTCCTGATTCCGCTTAAACCCCGCTTACTAAGGCATTTGATAATGTCGCTCGCTCTGCTTTGGGCCGTCTTGCTCCATTGCGGGTCAGCGTATGCGTACGATTCGGCCATACCAGAAGCGCAGGAAAGCACAACGGTTCAAGCACAGGAAAACGGCGGCAGCAGCGACTATGACCATGATTTGCAGACCGGTCAGTTATACCTGGCCCAGGAAGGCACGATTTCCTCCTGCCTACTCAGCCTGCACCCTGCCACCACCGACACAAGAACACACGCACTATCGTTTGCCGATCAGCAGGCAATTACACCCTACACGGTACGGGCGCCGGGCGAGAGCTTCTTTTGTCAGTTCCTGTATACCTTCGTTCAGCCACAAGCCCCCTAGGCTGCTGCCACGTCCATTTAGCTGCCACAATCTGCTTCTACAAAAGTCTGCAGGGCCTATCCGGCAAATGCAGGTATAACTATGCACATCTTATTTTTCTGGCAGCCAGTCGATTAACTTACTTTTTTTAAACTGATTTTTTATCAACATCATATGATCATCACTGCAATTTTCGCCTTCATTGGCGGTCTTGGAGGCGCTGAAGTGGCCCTCATTATTTTCGCTTTCTTACTACTGTTTGGTGCCAAACGCATACCTGAACTGGCACGCGGACTAGGTCGCGGCATACGCGAGTTTAAGGACGCCACCAACGAAATCAAGAGCGAGCTCGACAAGTCTGTGCAGAACACCGACGAAAAGAAATAACAGGCTAGTCCGGCACACAAAGCGTCAGCTTACCAGATGGATTTCGTTTATTATTTGATAGACTTCGTTCTGCACATCGACCAGCATCTGGTTGAGCTGGTGCAGGAGTATCAGCAGTGGATTTATTTTATTCTGTTCCTGATCGTGTTCTGTGAGACGGGCCTGGTGGTGACCCCATTCCTACCCGGAGACTCACTGCTTTTTGCGCTCGGTGCGCTGGCGGCTATACCTGCCTCCGGCCTCAACCTGACGCTTCTGATCGTGTTGTTGATCACGGCCGCCATTCTGGGCGACTCCTTCAACTACTATGTGGGGAGCAAGATCGGAAGCCGCATTTACCTGCGCGACTTCTGGTTTATGCGCCGCTCGCACATCGACCAGACGCAGAAGTTTTATGCGAAGTACGGCGGACTTACGATCATTTATGCGCGTTTCGTGCCGATCGTCCGCACCTTCGCTCCCTTCGTGGCAGGTATAGCCAAAATGGATTACAAGCGTTTTTTTAGCTTCAACGTGATCGGGGCGTTTGTTTGGGTGGTGTTCTTTATGATGGCAGGCTATCTCTTCGGTAACCTGCCGGCCGTAAAGCGGCACTTCTCCCTGTTGATCCTGGCCATCATCGTGCTTTCGATTACCCCTCCTATCATCGCCGCCATCAAAGGCTGGCTGTCGAAGAGAAAGTCCTTGCAGAGTTAATGAACCTTAAAGCTTTAGACGACTAACATATGAACAAGAAGGCTATACTGCCACTGGCTACCCTGATCTGTATCAGCATTGCCGCCCTCCTGACGGTGCTGCAGCAGTACGAAATTATCGCACTGCCAGCCGCTGTCATCACCGCCATCCGCTGGGCTGGCACAGGCGTGCTGTTACTTTACGCCCTGCAGAAACGCTCCCTTACTACCTGGATTCTGGTGAGCATGGTGGTAGGTGCCCAGATCGGCTACGACTTCCCGGATGTTGGGCAAAGCCTGAACGTGCTTAGTAAGGTATTTTTGAAACTGATCAAGACCATCATCGCGCCTCTCATCTTCGCTACGCTGGTAGTGGGTATAGCCGGCCATGCCAACCTGAAACAGATCGGCAGCATGGGATGGAAAGCGCTCCTTTACTTCGAAGTGGTGACGACAATTGCCCTCTTCATCGGTCTGGCTGCCATCAACATCAGCAAAGCCGGCGAAGGCATTGACATGACAGGTATAGCCGAGACCGAGGAGATCGTGGCTCCGGTCAAACAAACCTGGCAAGACATCATCCTGCATATTTTCCCTGAAAACATTGCCAAGTCTGTTGCCGAAGGACAGGTACTGCAGATCGTGGTGTTCAGCGTGATCTTTGCTATTGGCCTGGCCATGGTAACCGAAAAGAAGCGCAAGCCTATGATCGACTTCTGCGAGAGCCTTTCGGAGACCATGTTCAAGTTCACGAACATCATCATGTACTTCGCACCGGTGGGTGTGGGTGCTGCCATTGCCTACACGGTGGGTCATATGGGCTTCGGTATCCTGGTGAACCTGTTCCAACTGCTGGCTACGCTCTATGTGGCGCTGCTTGCCTTTGTGCTGCTGGTGCTCCTGCCAATCGCGCTCATCGCCCGTATTCCAATCGTGCGTTTCCTGAAGGCCATCTCGGGTCCGGTGTCCATTGCTTTTGCCACGACCAGCTCGGAGGCCGCCCTGCCACGCGCCATGGAAGAGATGGAGAAACTAGGCGTACCACGCCGCATCGTAGCCTTCGTCATGCCGACCGGCTACAGCTTTAACCTCGATGGCACCACACTATACCTGGCGCTGGCCGCGGTGTTTGTGGCACAGGCCGCAGGTATAGACCTGAGCTGGGAGCAGCAATTGCTAATGGTGTTTACGCTGATGCTGACAAGCAAAGGCGTAGCGGGTGTGCCGCGTGCCTCCCTCGTGATCCTGCTGGGTACGGTTGCTTCTTTCAACCTGCCGGTATGGCCGCTGTTTGCCATCCTGGGGATTGACGAACTGATGGACATGGCCCGTACATCCATCAACGTGACAGGTAACTGCCTGGCCACTGCCGTAGTAGCCCGTTGGGAAGGCGAGTTTGACCCGCAGCCGGAAGTAGGCCTGGTAGAAACAACGAACCCGGATTTACACGATGCGCTTCCTAAGCCGGAAGAAGAGTCTTCTAAATCTGTAACCGCTTAAACTCACGCAAAGCAATTAATTCTAAAGTAAGGCGACCCGGTTAGCGAAAGAGCCGACCGGGTCGCTCTGCTTCAAATTTTCTGAGCAACATCCATCTCCCCTATTGTACACATTAATTTGCCCTGAGGCGCTTTATGTTTGAAATACTGATCTATACCTTTCTGCTCAGCATCTCTCCCTTCGGCGAGGCGCGGGCAGGCATTCCGTACGCCGTGCTCAACGACATGCCCGTATTCTGGGCCTTTGTGGTGGGCCTGGTCGGCAACCTGCTCATCTTCCCCTTACTGGCCTGGCTGATCGAGTCCTTCAGCAAGAAGCTCTGGCCAAACAGAACCTACAAAAAGGGCGTGATCAAGCTGGGAAGGCGGGCCAAGAAAGGAGTTGGCGCAGAAGTTCAGAAATATGGCTTCTGGGGACTAATGGTGTTTGTGATGATTCCGTTGCCGGGCACCGGCGCTTACATGGGCACCATTGCCGCCTACCTGCTCAAGATCAAACGCGGACAGGCTTTCCTGGCAGTGAGTATTGGCGTCATCATTTCCTGCCTCATCATGGCAGGCGGATCCTACCTCGGAAACATGGGATTGAAAACTTTACCTTAGAATTACGTTAAATCGTAACGCAAACCCTTTCAGGTTTGCGACTCAGGTAATTGATCCCTACATGCTAAACATTCTACTCTTACTGGCCGGCTTTGCGGCGCTTATATTCGGGGCAGACAAACTGGTAGACGCCGCCTCCGCCCTCGCCAAGAAACTGGGCGTTCCGAACATTGTGATCGGTCTGACCATTGTGGCCTTTGGTACTTCGGCTCCCGAACTGGTGGTGAACGTGTTTGCGGCTGCCAACGACAACACCGACATGGTGATGGGCAATGTCATCGGGAGTAACCTTTTCAACGTCCTGGCCATTCTGGGATTATGCGCCACCATCTACCCACTCACCGTTAAGCGCAACACCACCTGGCTCGAAATACCGCTTAGTTTTCTGGCGGCCGTGGTGGTGCTGATCCTAGCCAGCGATTTGTTGCTGGACGGCGCTGCCACCAACGTCATCACCCGCTCCGAAGGCCTCGTGCTGCTGCTCTTTTTCGCCATTTTCCTGGTATACAACGTGGTAATCGGCCTTGGCGGAAATGCAGACGACGAAGAAACGGAAACCAAGGATTATACCTACCTGAAGTCTGTGCTATTCATTGTGCTGGGGCTGGCCGGTCTGGTGATTGGCGGTCGGCTGATCGTGACGGGCGCCGTAAACATTGCCGCGGCTTTCGGGCTGTCAGAACGCATCATTGGCCTTACCATCGTTTCCATCGGCACCTCGCTCCCGGAGCTGGCCACCTCAATTGTGGCGGTGCGCAAACGCAACGTGGACATCGCCATCGGCAACGTGGTGGGCTCCAACATCTTCAACATTTTCTTTATCCTGGGGGTGTCTACGGTTGTGGCACCAGTGCCGGTAAACCCGGCTTCCTTCACCGATATTTACATGAACATCGGCACCAGTCTGCTTCTATTCATCTTTATCTTCACAGGCAGGGGACGCCAGTTGTCGCGCGGAGAAGGCATTGTGTTCCTGCTCCTGTATGTGGCCTACCTCGTGCTGCTGATCAGTCAGGAATAAGATAACTGGTTCTAAAACCCGGCCCTGCATGCTGCGTGCGCTCTCAGACATCGACTGGCTTCTGATCGGAGAAACGCTATACCTGGCCGTGTTGGTGCTCGTGTGCCTGCGCATCATTTACGACACCCGCTCCTCGATCAAAACGCTCGCCTATTTGCTGCTGGTCATCTTTCTGCCGGTTGCCGGTATCTTTTTCTATTTCTCGTTCGGCATCAACTACCGCAAGCGTAGCCTGTACTCCAAAAAGCTGTTGCAGAACGTAGAGCTCATGAAGCAGATCAGGCAGCGGATCATCACCACGTCCCGAGAGAACTTCAGGGCGAGCAGTGAAGAGATACAACACTACCGCCCCCTGGCGAAATTGCTCCTGCGCGATAACCTCAGCCCCCTAACCGCAGGCAACAAAGTGAAGCTGCTGCTGAACGGGGAGCAGAAATTTGCCGAAGTATTCGAAGCCATTGAGAACGCCCGCCACCACATCCACCTGGAGTACTACATCATCGAGAATGACCATATCGGCAACAATCTGAAAGACCTGCTGATCAAAAAGGCGAAAGAAGGTGTCATCGTGCGGGTCATCTACGACGACTTTGGCAGCCGGTCCATACGGCATGGCTTCAGGAAGGAGCTGCAGGCAGCCGGTGTGGAGGTATACCCTTTCCACAAGATCCACATCCTCTTTCTGGCCAACCGCCTCAACTACCGCAACCATCGCAAGATCATCGTGATAGACAGCATCACAGCCTTTGTGGGCGGCATCAACATCAGCGACAGCTACATCAACTACTCCGACCAACAGGAGCGCAAACCTTACTGGCGCGACTCGCACCTGCGCATCGACGGGCCGGGGGCTTTCTACCTGCAGTACCTCTTCTTCACAGACTGGAATTTTTCGTCGCAACGACACCTGGAGCCGGAAAGTAGCTACTTCCCGAAACCCACCGACGCGCACGGCAACACCGTGGTTCAGCTCGCCTCGAGCGGACCCGACTCCGCCAAGCCCACCATCATGTTTTCCATTCTGCAGGCGATTGCCTTGGCAAAAGAGGAATTCCTGCTAACCACCCCCTACTTTATACCTGGAGAAAGCATCCTGGACGCTTTGTCGATCGCAGCCATGGGCGGCGTAACGGTGCGACTGCTGGTACCCGAAAACTCAGATTCTTTTATCGTAAACGCCGCTGCCCGATCTTATTTCGAGGACCTGTTGGAGGTGGGCGTGCAGATCTACCTCTACCAGAAAGGCTTCGTGCACGCCAAAACCTTGGTGGTAGACAACACACTGTCAATGGTGGGCACCGCGAACATGGACTACCGCAGCTTCGACCTGAACTTTGAAGTGAACGCCGTGGTGTACGACACAGTTTTTGCCGGTGAGCTCCGCGAAGCTTTTTTCCAGGACCTGGAACATGCCGTGCTACTGGATGCAGCGGAATGGAAAGCCCGCCCGGTTTACAGGCAGCTGATCGAAAAGGTGTTTAAGCTAATATCGCCTTTGCTTTGATCAAAAAGAAACAGACAGGAAAGACCAAGTGGTTTCCCTGTCTGTTCTTGTTCTAGTATACCTGAAAAACTACCTACTTCTTGGTCACTAGCACATCGATGCGTCGGTTCTGGGCGCGGCCTTCTTCCGTAGCATTGTCAGCGACAGGGTGCTGCTCGCCATACCCTTCCGCCTCCAAACGATTAGCCGCTATACCTTGCTTCTGAATGGCATCCCGCACCGCTTCTGCCCTGCTTTGGGACAGTTTGAGGTTGGAGGCCGGTTGCCCTACGTTGTCGGTATAGCCCCCAATTTTGATGTTGACCTGCGGGTAGGCTTGCAGAATCTTCACGATGTTGTCGATCTGCTCCTGCGATTCTGGTTGAATGCGGGCGCTTCCGGTCTCAAAATGCAGTCGGTCGAAACTGAACCAGCTGGTTTTGTCGGGCACTTTGTTGTCGTCCTCAATAAACGCTACCAGTTTGCTTTCTATGCCGTCCGGCGGAATGTTGAGCACTACCCCTCCCGGTATCTCCCGTTCTGTAAAATCCACATCAGATCGTCTCGACTCCATGGGTTCTTCTGTTGTAGCTAGAGGCACCGTGGTGGTGGTTGGCTCTGTGGTTACGTTCTCTGCATCGTCGTTGCAATTGCGAAGTCCGAAAATAAGTAGCAGCAGGGCAGCAATAGCCAGCAGCGGCCAGAGCCAGTTTGTCTTTTTGCGAGGCTCCTCCGGAGTATGGTGCACGCGTTCGGTAGCTGCGGCAGCTGCCGGTTTGGGTCTTTCGATGTGGGATGCAGCTGCTGCTGCGGCGCCTCCTAATCCGCTTAAGCCGAGCACACTGACCAGACCAGGAGGAAGCGCACTCATGATGCTGGATTTCTGGCTGCTCAAATAGCTGCTCAATCCGGCTTCGTCCAGTTCATCGTCGTGGGTCTTTTTCCCCAGAAAGCCCAGCACCAAAGGAGCAATATAGCCAAGGATGGCAGAAACGGAGGTAGATTTTATACCTGCGAAATTGCTGAGCGCGCTGTTCACCCCGTCTATGTTATTGCCAAAGATTTGGGATAAGAACTGGTTGCCAACAGGTGATGTACTTCCGGGTGCGCCCGGAACAGTGTTGCTTAAACTGGACAGCATACCTCTGTCGCTGCCCCGGATCATGTTATAAATAGAGCTCATCACACCCGGCTCGGAGGTGCGGCTAACTAATCCGCCTAACACGGCGGGTATGATGCCACCAAAAGCTTTCGCAGTGGCAGGCTCGCTCTCGCCTAACTCCCTGCTGGTTCTTGAGATGAGGTCCGGAGATATATAACCCCGCAGTGACTCGAGTAAATCTGCCATCTAATTTTCTGTATAAAGTTTAACAAAGTAAATTATACTTTATACAGATTTCACCATACATAGTTGCTGTATACGGCAGTGCAAATCAGTTGTAAGTAATTAATATACTGTCTTTTAACCTCATACCTATTGTTATGGTCGTAGTTGGCTGATAGAAACAAAAACTATTATTTGTTACAACCCTATGCAATTGTGTAAACCACGTTGAGTTGCTGCTCAGTCAGGTATAATCCATGCAGCAGAAATACCCGCCTCCTATAGGTGGGGTTGGGACTTTGAGTAGGTAAACGCTAGAACGCTGATGTATTGGGGAAAACTCTCCTACTGTGGGTAAGGGTACGCTAAAAGACAAGGAGCGGCAATGGTGATTGGAAGCAGTATTTCCAGGTACAGGTACAGGTATAGCAATCTTAAAATAGCAATCTTAAAAGCTGCTTTATCCTCCCAATTCACACCACAATCCTAAAAAGAAAACAACCATATACCAAGCAAAAAATTAACGGAGTACAAAAGCAATTTCCTATATTACAAAACCACTACGCTTAAGGATTTCAAGCACGAAAGAGTAGGTATAAGCGTGACGTAGAAAGGCAATGAAGCAGGCATACCGTCCTTACTTGGAGAGCTCTTCGATGATCCTGCGCTTCACTTCGCGTTCTACTTCGCGCTCCACATTGATCGTGTCAACTGCCCCGATCTTGTGAGCGAGTGAATCGATGCCGGTGTAGCGTTCCAGTTCCTTGTTGGCGGAGTGGTGGAGCGAGTCGATGACCATGGTGGCGCCGGCTTCGGCTACATTGTAAAGCGTGTCTTCCAGGTTGTGGTCTGAGGAGCAGGAGGCAGCGCCAAAAGCGAGCGCTACAAAAAGTAACTTCTTCATTCGGGTGAGGTAATTTTAAGTGCTAAGATACCACGCTAGCCTGCAGCTACCATACCACCGAACACGAAGAGCCCGCTGCTTCATACAGACAACGGCAGTAGCATCCTGTATAACGGGTATAGCCAGCCAGACGCACAGCGGTTGTTATGCCGGAATTGCCACTTGCCAGATTGCTGAACCTAATGCGTGTAGTAAGCCGGTAAAACCAAAGGAAGGTTTATTTTAAAGCTAGACAAATGCCAATTAGGAAACCGTATTGCAACTTTGAGCCTGGCCAGGTCGGGATCAGGCGACTAAACTGCGAAGGTTGGCTGCTACAGGAAATGCAGGTTTTAAAAACGGAGGAATGGATAGGCGGACATTTAAAGCTGTCTATATTTTTATGCTATTTTTATGCTGCAAATGCGAAAACTACTTGAAAATAGGAGAAATATTCGACTCTCACCATGGCTATTCCAGAGAAGCGATAAAACCAGGTGAAACGATGAAGTTGGAAGTGGAGATCGTTAATTTTTCACTTCATGAATTACATCAGTAAATAAGAACGAACCATACCTTAAACCCACTTCATAACACATGCAAACCAAAATTATGATGACCCTGAGCGCCGCCGTGCTGGCCGTGCTAGGTATAGCCTTCACCTTTCTGCCTGAAGAACTGGCGGTATACCTAGGCTCGGAGCCGGGTCCGCTTGATGTGCTCCAGCTGCAGGTGGTAGGCGCCTTGTACGCAGGCTTCGCCATGCTCAACTGGATGGCAAAAGGCAGCCGGGTCGGTGGCATTTACAACCGCCCGATCTGCATCGCCAACTTCGCCCATTTCTTTATCGGCGCGATGGCCATGTTCAAGTTTTTGTTCCGCTACCCCGAGCAGCCCTTCACACTCTGGATCTTGTGCGCCGTATATGCCGGGCTGGCGGCCTGGTTCGGCCTCACGCTCTACCGACATCCGCTGCCTGCCCAATCAAGCCAGGTATAGCAGCCTTTTTCCCAGACAAGGTATGCACACAGCAGGTATAAATTCAAGAGTAGCTGGTTACTGTGTTTCCCAACATGCTTATCAGAATTTAATACTCCCAGGTACTGCGCAGACCTTGCGAAAGAGTATCTTTAGGCTACCAAAAACCTGAACCCTAGACATGAATTCGCTAGACATGAAAAATATCTTCTCACCAGATACCACCGCCGCACTCACGCAGCGCATCAACCAGCTACAGACCCGCACAAAACAGTTGTGGGGCAAAATGAACCCTGCCCAGATGCTGGCCCACTGCAACGTCATCTACGAGATGGCCTACGAAGAGAAGCACCCGAAACCCAATGCCTTCAAGCGCGCCATCCTGAGGCTCCTGCTGAAAAACACGGTAGTCAATGAAACACCTTACAAACGGAACAGCGCCACGGCACCGCAGCTTAAAATGTCGAGCGACAAAAACTTCGCCACCGAGAAAGACCGCCTCCTGCAGTACATCCGCTACACCGAGTCCCTGGGAGCTGCCCACTTCGAAGGCCTGGATTCCCATTCATTCGGCCCGCTCAGCAGCCAGGAGTGGAACAACATGTTCTACAAACACCTCGACCATCACCTCAATCAGTTTGGTGTGTAGGGCTAGTTGTGGCAGCGCGTTGGGCGGGATACTACTGCTCTTCTGGATTTGAAATCCGATTTACAGCCTGCAACCGCTGTGCCTTTTCTACAAACCTAATGGCGGAATCTAAATCCCCATAATGGCTTTGTGTCGGATTGCGAATCCGAAGCAGCTGAGAGGGAAACCATTGAGCTGTAAATAGCTACCGTTTTGCTATGTTGCTACTGCACTAACTAGTCTTCGGTCTAGGTAACATCCCTGTAGTCCCCTCGAAGGAAACACTCCTAATAAAGTTTTTTTTAGATTCAGACCTTTTGCACTCTTTCTGTCATTTCAACCTTTGGGAGAAATCTGAATAAACTCAGGTTCGGCCTCTCAAAATAATCCAGATCTCTTCATGTTGCCGGAATGACAATAAGAGGGGATTTGATCTTAATAACAATCTGTATTGGCAGGCCCGATCATCATCAAAAAAATGGCCAGTGAGCAAAGGTATACCGCAGTACGGTTTTCCCTTTGCCCACTGGCCTTCTCAGCTTTCGGAGTTTCCTATACCTGCACGGCCTTTCTGCTCGATATGTTATGCTGTATGATCGCATTCCATTCCTCTGCCAGTTTCAGTTCGCCTTTCAGCATCATGATGTCCTTGGTGAGATAGAACGGCAGGTATACGCTCGACTCTTTAGCTCCTTGCAACATCAGGCGTAGCCCGATCGCGTCGAAGATACGGTTCCCGTTATTTTCGCGGTACGCGCTGTCTACAATGCTTTGCTTCACAGAAGACAATTCTGTGATCATCTCCTGCGGAATACCAGTTTCGTTGTGCCAATAGAACAGGCGGCTTTCGGTTTCGTCGAGCCCAATCCCATACTGCTCGTTCCAGAAATCATATTTGCCTAGTTGCAGACCATGCCGCTGTGCCGCATCCAGGAAGGGCTGTTTTGCTTTGTTTAACTTTGACTTTTGCTTTTGTTGTATATAATAAATCGGGACTACAAAAAGTGCGAGCGCCAGTATTCCCATTACGATGGTGGATGTATCCATTTCTCTTTTCTTCTTTTAAATGACATAAAATGACAGGAACAGGTATGCTTGCCGGTGCTTTGACCGCATCATACCTGAACTTGCTCAAAAGCAGGGCTTATGAGCAGTGGGCCGATAAAAAAGAAAAGAATCTACCAGAAGTAGTGGAAGGGAAAGATAATGTCCGAGATGGTGAGGCTGGGACTAAAATACCGGGCGCGCTGCAGGTAGTGCTTTGTCTGCAGTTGCAGCCTGAACTCCTGTGCCCAGCCGAGTGTAGCCAGCCCCGGGGAAGCCTGCTTGAGCGGTGCCGACGGCCTTGGCTGCCACAGGCGTAGCTGCTCTTCGGGCTGAAGAAACTCCGCTGTGTGCTTTAGTTTGCCCTTGCCAAAATAGGATGTTTCGCTATCAGTAGCCCACTCCTTTACCGATTGGGCCCGCATCTCCATCGCCGCCCTGGTCTGCATTCCATAGAAAGCAAAAAAGAGCGAGAGTGCGAATACTATATTTTTGACAGCGTAGTGCACCCTGCAAGATACTAAAATTAAGCGAGGGGAGCTCTATCTAGGTTCTATTGTCGGGGTTCTTCGCCAGCATGTGTGTACAGTTATGCTTCCCTCTGGCCTGTTCGACAGGGATTCTCGTGTGCGATTGTCATCCCCTACCCCCATCAAGAAATAAAGTAGGTACCCGCCGCACAAGCGAAGCTATGCAATACACCCGCTATACCCACAGCAATAGCTACATAAACAACTATAACAACAAGGCAAAAAAGCATGTAATAATATAGCATGAAAGCCTAAGCTATTACAGCACAACCACATTAGTAGTAATTATGAAGCGATCATTCAAACACTACTGGAACAGCCTGGGCCAACGCTACTGCACTATCCGTTACCTTGAAACCCGGAAAATGATCAGCATTATCTGGAAAGGTACTGCCACTCGTGAGAGCATCCGGGAGGTGGCGCAAGGGCTCAGTGAATTGATCCGGGATTTCCCCTGCGGCTCAATTCTGAATGATGTGCAGGAGTTTCACCAGGGGCCGGCTGATTATCTGATGTGGTCTGACTGGAACATGGAAGGACTTCGTGAGGCAGGCATCCAATTCATCGCCTACGTGCTGCCTCCCCAGGACCCAATTCCAGAGCCAATAGAAGGCAAGAGCCTGACGCCGGATGTAAGATTTTTCAGGCATACCATGGATGCGGTGGAGTGGCTCAACAAACAGCATCAGCACTGAAAATCTTGCCTAAGTTTCCTAACACCCCGCTTTTTCAACAATCATCTCTGCAACAGCGTATTAAGCTCAACACCTCCCTCCGCTTAATTGGCAGGTATAGGTGAACCGATAAAACTATGAAAAAATAACAACGCAAAATGGCTGAGATAAACATCCAAAAAAAGAAAAAACCTGTTTGGCCTTGGATCCTGCTGGTAGTGATTCTGCTCCTGTTGGGATGGGCAGTTTATGAATTGGTATTGCGGGACGGACAGGCCCAGGCGCTGGCCGCTGTCTGCACACAGATGCCCGCCTCTACCCTCGACTTTATACCTGATGTGATACGCACTTAACCTGAAATTATGAACGACAACGAACTAAGAAACCAAAGATTGGTGGCCCTAAGCGAGCTCAAAGACTACGAGGTAGCCAAGAACAACACCGACGTGACAGGCTGGCGCGTGGTGGGCGCCGACGGCGAAAAGCTGGGCGACGTGAAGGACCTGATCGTAGACATGGATGCCATGAAAGTGCGCTATTTGTCTGTGCTCGGTGACAACCGCTTCTTCAACCGCGACCGCGACACCTACATGCTCATCCCAATCGGAGCAGCCGCCCTCGACCGCAAAGGCAAGAACATATTCGTGGCTTCAGTGGATGCCAACACCATTTCCCGCTACCCGGCCTACGGCGGCGGCCCCATTACGCCGGATTATGAGTATGCCGTGCGCGACAATTTCCGTCGGGCCCACCACGAAGCCTTCGGCGACAAGTCCGAGTACAAGTCCGAGTTTGACGATGCCCTGCAGCGCGACGCCACCACCACGCGCCGCATCAACCCGGACTTTTACAACGACGAGTCCTTTAACGAAGATCGTTTTTATACGGCCACTGAACCTGTATACGACCGCGATGCATCGGTGCAGCGGACGACCGACACTGCCGATACCCGAGACCACCGCACCAAGCCTGTGGAAGATTCCATTGCCACCATCGAGCGACTGGAGAACCTGCGCAAGCGCGGCTCTATTACGGAAGAGGAATTCAACCTCCTCAAGAGAAGGGCGCTGGAGTCTTAGACCGCCATTGGACCTATCCTATACCTGCAAAGCCGCACCCGATAAGCGTGCGGCTTTGTGGTTTACAATGCATTGCGAACAAATTCAACACAATAGAGTAAAACAAGTGACTTTACGCAGAACACCAATCACAAAAAAAAAAACACTATGAAACTATCCCGACTCATCCTCCTGAGCGCCATCGGCATGGCCACGCTGGGTGCCTCCTGTAGCGAAGAAAGAGCCACCGAACAGGAAAACGAACAGCAGGAGCCCGTAGCCACTACTCCGGAGCAAGACTGCCAGCCGATTGACAGAGGCACCGCCAACGTACCTGAGCAGAAGCCTACCTTCGAGGGCCAGACACGCGCCTGCGAGATGAAAACCGATTCAACGGCATACCAGGTACAGGTGCTCACCAAGAGCCTGAAAAAGCCCTGGGCCGTGGAGCCCCTCCCCGATGGCAACCTGCTTGTAACCGAAAAGGGCGGCCAGATGCGCATTGTGTCGGCTACTGGCCAGGTGGGCAACCCAATTACAGGTATACCGAAAGTGGACGCCCGCGGTCAGGGTGGTTTGCTGGACGTGGCCCTCAGCCCGAAGTTTGGCTCTGACCGCATGATTTACTGGAGCTATACCGAACCACGCCAGGGTGGCAACGCCACCAGTGTGGCCCGCGCCGTGTTGTCAGAGGATCGCTCGCGCGTGGAGAACGTGCAGGTGATCTTTCAGGCACAGCCCACTTACGACGGCGACAAGCACTTTGGCTCCCGCCTCAACTTCGGTCCGGACGGCATGCTGTACATTACGCTGGGTGAGCGCTCCGACATCGAGATTCGTCCGCAGGCACAGCAAATGAACAGCCACATGGGCAAGATCATCCGCATTGCGCCGGACGGCAAGGTGCCAAATGACAACCCATTCGTGAACAAGGAAAACCACTTGCCTGAGATTTGGTCTGTGGGCCACCGCAACGTGCAGGCCGCCACTTTTAATGATGCAGGCGAGTTATGGATCGTGGACCACGGGGCACAAGGTGGTGATGAAGTAAATAAAGTGGAGAAAGGCAAAAACTACGGCTGGCCAGTGGTTACGTTTGGAGAGGAATACTCCGGTCAGCCTATACCTAGCGCGGTTACCACCAAAGAGGGCTTCGTAGACCCGATCTACTATTGGGATCCGGTGATCGCCCCTTCGGGAGCGCAATTCTATACGGGCAACGCTTTTCCGGATTGGAAGGGGAACCTGTTCGTTGGGGGACTGCGGGCACAGGCGCTGGTGCGTTTGCGCATTGAGAACAACCGCGTAACGGGCGAAGAACACCTGCTCAAAGACCGAGATCAGCGTATACGTGACGTGCGCCAGGGACCGGACGGAGCGCTGTACGTTGTGACCGATCAGGAAAACGGCGAACTCTGGAAGATAAGCCCTAAACAGTAAGCTCCTCTAAAAAAGCAGCATTAAAAAAGGACAGGTATACGCCTGTCCTTTTTCTATCTGTTCGATACCAAGTTTACTGCTGCGAAACGGGAAGCGTTACCCGCAGCATGTCCCAGGTGATCTGGATGCTGCCTTCGCCGCCGTCCCCGGAAATGATTTCGTAGCGCAGCCTTTCCTGTTTCGTAGGTGCCACCTCAGGCTTTACAGTAAAGCGCAGCACATCCTCCGACTCCGCATAATCGTCAGCCAGGTGTTGGTCCCAATTTTTGTTGATGATGATCGTCCACTCGGCCTCACCAGGTATGGTGAACAAAGCATATTTGCCGGAGGGCAGCTCTTTTCCGCCAATCGTGATGTCCTTGTCAGTCGTCAGGCTGGTAGCGGTATGCGCACCCGTTACCCATACCTGGTTATACGCTACCAGACCGCCCCAGATCACGCGTCCGCGTACGGCTGGCGAATGATAAGCTATGGTGAGGTGGGCGTCGCCGATCATTCCGTGTGCTTCCGCCTTCAGGCTGCCTTTCAGTGTATCAGGCTCTGCCTGCACCCCGATGATGCGGGAACCTTCACTGGCTTGCATATTATGCCCGGAATGGCTTTCCTGTGCTACAGGCGTCTCCTGCCTGTTTTCCTGCTCAGGGTGGTTGCAATACGTTAGGGTGGCAGTGAGCACAAGCCCTAACGCTATTCGGGTAGATGTTTTTTTCATGGCTGTAAGTTCTATTTAAGTACTACTGTACGAGGACAAGCTACAAATTATTCCTCAAATTAAAACACTCCCCTACCCAGCATCAGTGAAGCACTGCTGACACTGTCGAAGCTTCCAAAAAGGGCAGTTCAAAACGAAACCGTAGCGCACGTAGTACAAAGCTATAGTAATGAACCTAAAACCTATAAAAATATGCCTTATAACAATTATCCCACCCTCTCCGGCGCCTTGAACGACCTCAAAAAAAGAGGGTATACCGAGGATTTCAATCTGGAAGAAAACTGCATCGTCTGCTCCTCCAAATCCTTGGAGTTGAAACCTGAAGAGTTTTACATTGATGAAGTGCACCGTTTTGAGGGCATGAGCAATCCGGATGACAACTCAGTGATCTACGCCATCTCTTCTTCGAGCGGTGTGAAAGGCGTGCTGGTGGATGCCTACGGACCGTATGCGCAGGCCATCACACCTGAAATGGCCCGAAAGCTGCGGGCTTAAACCCGGCATAACGACTCTATCACGTAATACACGGAAAATGAAAATGGTAAAGGATTACTTCCTCCGGGCTATTCTGCTAATTGGTGTGAGCGGCTGCCAGCAGTCTGACAATGTACAAGACATGCTGCGAGACGAAGAGGAACGCCAGCAGGTATACAGCACCATTCTGGAAGATGAGCAGATGCGAAACGAGCTGATGGCCCAGATGCGGGACCAGAATATGGGCGAGGGCATGATGCGCGGCGGCATGATGCAGGGCGGTATGATAGGCGACACGTCTGGCATGGTGCACCTCCACCGCCAGCAAGTGCAGCAGCACATGAAGCAGATGATGACCCTGTGCGACTCCGACACCGTTGCCTGCAACGAGATGACCCGCCTGATGCTCCAGCACCGGGGCATGATGCGCAGTATGATGGAGCGCATGCAACAGCAGGGTATGATGGACAGCACCCAGCTAAACCGGATACGACGGGGAATGAACCGATAAGGCCAAGCTGGTAAAGATGGCGTAGTGTCTGTGCAGTTTACAGAACCCCAGGGCTTCTTAGAAAGTACAAGAGGTACTTATTGCGCACCCACGCTTGTTGTTTATGCAAATACTTTACGCGATTGCAGGTATAGCCATCATTGTGTATGTGATGAAAGACCTAATCACTACTACCTTGTCTTTTCAGGGGGGCGGACACCTGACCAATTTCATATCAGAGAACCTGTGGCGTCTGTGCCTGAGACTGGCAGGGCATGATGGTAAAAAGAAAATGCTCGAGCGGGTTGGCCACATGCTGCTGGTCCTCATCATCCTGACATGGGTGATGGGGATGTGGCTCGGCGCTTTTCTGCTCCTTCTCTCCGATCCGGCCTCGGTACTGAACAGCACGACAGAAGAGATTACCACCGCTTCGGAGAAACTTTACTTTGCCGGCTATACCTTATCTACCGTGGGCAACGGCGACTACAAACCTGGAAGCAATTTGTGGGACATTGTAACTAACCTGCTCGCCTTTAGCGGACTAGCTTTCATTACGGTTTCCATCACCTACATCATGCCGGTGCTTTCGGCGGTTATCCTGCAGGTAAAGCTCAGCGTGTTTCTCAACAGCCTTGGTAACTCGCCCCAACAGGTACTGCTCAATTGCTGGAACGGCGAGAACTTCGACCGCCTTCTCAGGCACGACGCCGATCTGGCCGACATGATCACAGAGCACAGCCAGAACCACAAGGCCTATCCGATCATTCACTTCTTCCACAACATTGAGCAACGTCAGTCTGTCGTCCTCAACCTGGCCATATTCGACGAGGCCATCAACTTCCTGAAGTTTGGCGTGCAGGAAGAGGTCAGGCCATCCGATGCTGAGCTGCTCACGATCAGGGGAGCGCAGGACTATTACCTCTACGTGCTGGACCGACACCACAAAAACGAGGAGCAGAAGCCATATACCTTTCCCGAAATGAAATGGGACGCCCTCATGGAAGCCGGCATTCCGTTAAAAACGCCGCTTCTAAGTGATTTTCATTCCCCGGAGACCTTTAAAGAACGGCGCGAAGTCCTCACTTATCTTTTGCACCAGGACGGCTGGAGTTGGAACGACATTTACCGCCCCGATCCTGTCTAAAGCTCCCCGAAAACTCAGGAGAAAGCAGGACTAATAGGTTGACAGTGCTCCTCAACACAAAACAGGACAGGATACGTATGGGCTACTATACCTGCAAGGTATAGCAACAGAACCAATTAGGTATGGCAACAGAGAAATACACCATTCCGGCGCAGACCCGCATTGGGCACGTACACCTGAAAGTAGCAGACCTCGACAGGGCCTTGGCTTTTTACCGCGATCTGCTGGGCTTTGAACTGATGATGATGTATGGGCCGGATGCGGCTTTTATTTCGGCAGGCGGTTACCACCATCACATCGGGTTGAACACCTGGTATAGCAAGGGAGGCACGCCGCCCCCGCCACGCAGCACGGGACTGTTCCATACCGCCATCCTCTACCCTACCCGAAAAGACCTGGCTGCCATCCTGAAACGGATCCGGGATGCGGGTTACCGCCTGGACGGCGCCTCAGACCACGGCGTTTCGGAAGCGCTCTACCTGTCGGACCCTGACGGCAACGGCGTGGAGCTCTACTGGGACCGTCCGAAGGAAGAATGGCCCCTCGACGAAGAAGGCAAAGTCACCATGTACACCCAGCCGCTGGATCTGCAGGATTTGTTGGGGGAGTTGGAAAAGTGATGTTTCTTGACAAAGGACTTTTGACAAAAAATGCTAAAGCTTATCCTCTGAGAAGATAGCCCTTTGTCAAAAGTCCTTTGTCCGGTAGTCCTAAAAGATAGGTATAGCCCTACCTCTCCAACTCCACATAATCGGCGCTACGCGGCAGTTCCAGAAAGTGCTGCGCCAGTTCTTCCGGCAGCACGGTTAGTTTGCGCTTTAATACATCCATCCAGGCGCCTTCCACTTTTATCACAGCTGCTTTTACACCGTCTTGCTTGTAAAGTTCGTGGCGCAGCGCCCAGCGGGACCCGTCTTTGCGGCTGGCTGTCAATTCTGTCTTGATGGTGATCTCCTCGTTAATGCCTACCTCCCGCAGGTAGGAGGTTTCTTCCCTGAACAGGATCGGCCCGATGTGCAGTCGCTGAAAGGTTTTCAGATCCATTCCCAGCTCTTCCAGGGCTTCGATACGGGCCTGCGCCGCGAAATCGGCATAGGCGGAGTGGCGCATGTGCATGTTCGCATCCAGGTGCGACCACATTACTTTGTTGGTGTAGGTATGGGGCATAGTTAATGAATTATCGTGAGAATGAAGTTTTAATGGTAAAGTTAAGATTTGCGGTTATAACACAGGTTGTTTTTTATTTACTGCTCTAGCAAATCAGCTAAGATAGCGCTAAGTTTATGCGCTAATTGCTAGACTTACAGACTTATAACACCGTCTTTAAAATCACTCTTCAGTGCCTATGAGAACAACTTTACTATTGACCCTGTTTATATTACTTTTCTCAAATCCTGGATTAACTCAAACAAACCTGCAGGAAGAATACATCCGGACGAAATTCATGGGGCTCACACTACAGGACCCATCGGATTTCGATATCGCTCCTGATGGAAAAATCTATGTCCTGGATCTCTTCAACGTTAAGGTCTTTAGTCCTAAAGGCGAATTACTCAAAGAGCTTTATCTTGACGATACCTATGCAGGCAGTGGAATTGCCACTGACAACCAAGGACATTTCTTTGTATCCAGGCCCAATAACCAAGTCTGCAAATACACCGTTGAGGGCAAATTGGTCATGTGCTTTGGTAGTGCTGGTAAAGCTCCAGGTCAGTTTGTTAGTCATGGGGGTATAGACCTTGATGCAGAAGGTAATATCTACGTAGCAGATGCAGGTAATTACCGCGTGCAAAAGTTCGATAGCAAAGGGAAAATCTTGAAGGTATATGACAAATTAGAAATAGGTCCAGAAGCGTATATGGAACCCTACAAGATCAAAATAGATGCTAACAATGACCTGAACATAGTAGGGGTACACTGGTATAAACGAATCAAACAAAATGGCACACCCGATCTGCTTATTAACGGTGGTTTTATACAGGATATGGCCTTTGATGCGGAAAAAAACATCTACTTAACGGCTGTTCCACTAAATGAAGGCCAATACATTACCAAGTACAGCTACACCGGCGACACATTAGCAACCTATCTGAACGAAGGAACAGAAGAAGGTAATTTATCAGGACTCTATACTGCACTGTCCACAGACCCGGAACATAACCTTTGGGTGATGGAATATACTCCTCGTAGCTTGAAAGGGAGAATTCACAAGCTTTCACCAACGTTCGAGTTCACACTTACTTTCGGTGACGCTGGCGACGATAACAAGAGTAAAGTTAACATGAACTTTTCCTTGCGGTTCGATAATAATGGGAATTACTACAGCTATCACGATGGCAAGCTAAACCTGTATGATAACAGCGGCAATCATGTAGGCAAGCTCAGAGGGAAAGGCGGTTCGGACTATGATCTTTTTTCCATTAAAGATATGGCATTCGATAGTCAGGAAGCTGTTTATGTTTTAGCGGAGAGTAGCGACGGACTGGTGCATAAATTTGCTCCCACAGGCGAATTTACCAGCATCCTGTTGAAACAGCCTTTACTTCCGGAGGGTGGCCACTTTTCCCCCAATAGGATCCTACTCGACCGTGCTGACAACTTATACCTGATTGGGCAAAACCGCTGTCTTAAATATAACCTTTCAGGAGAACTAATCGGGGATTTTGCTTTTGAGTTTCAAACCGGATTGAACGGTAGCCTCTACCCAATTCATGATTTAAGGATGGATGCTCTTGGGTTCTTCTACGCTATCCAGGACCAACATGTCACAAAATACAATCAAGTAGGTAAAGTAATTACCAAATTTGAAGTGCTGGCTCCAGGCAGGCATTACGAGGCTGGCCGTGCTAGATTGGACATTGATGACTATGGTTTCATATATGTTGCCGATAGATTGGCCGTCAGGAAATACAGTGCTTCCGGAAATTTAATTGCCTCCATTCCGGATAAATACCATCTGACAGGCAATCCAATCATTCCTGACTTCCGGGTTAACAAAGATGGCAGCAAGATCTGGACGGCAGTAAAGGATTTTGGTCATTTCAATAATATTCTGATCTACCAAAATAAGAATGCGGTGAACACTCCCTTACCAAATCTAATAACTGGTTCTATCTATAATGACAGCAACGCTGATTGTGTGCAGGATAAGGAAGAAGCAGGTATGGGAGGTATGATTGTAATGGCCACGCCGGGTCCTTACTACAGCAAAACCAACAGTTACGGACAGTTTAGTCTACAAGTTCCTCCTGGAGTGTATACTGTAAATCAGATCTTACAGGATCAAAATGGAAAACGGATGCATCAGATCTGCCCGCAACCAGCAGATGGACAAATTGTTGACTTATCACAAAAAGCAGGCGCAAAGACTACAGTGAACTTCGGCAACCGCGTCACCCTCTCCCCCCACCTTGCAGTAAGTGTTTCGTCAAACAGAAGACGTCGCTGCTTTGAAAGCACGACGACTGTTAAGTACAGCAACACAGGATTCGCCATTGCCCCCGACGCCAAGGTATACCTGCAGCTGCCCGGTGAGGTAGAGCTGCTCTCAGCCGATAAGCCCTATACCTTGCTGAAAGACGGCACATACGAGTTCTCCGTGGGCGATTTGGCGGCGGGCCAGCACGGCACCATCACCATCCAGGATTTGGTCACCTGCGGCGACGAGTCGGTGCGCGGCCGCACGGTCTGCACCCGCGCCTGGATCACGCCCTCCAACAACAAGCCGGCTGAGCCCACCCCGACCATCTCCATCACCGGCCGCTGCCATGCCGAGCTGGGCATGATCCGCTTTGTGGTGCGCAACACCGGCACGGCCGACATGGACCAGTACGAGCTCTTCCGCAAGTACGCGAATGGAGAACTGGCCTCGCAGGAGCAGTTCCGCCTGGCCGCCGGCGACAGCCTGGTGCTCTGGGTGCCCTCGCTGGGCTACACCTGGCGCCTGGAGGCCGACCAGCCAACGGGCAATGGCGACAACACCACGGCCAGCGTCACCATCGAGGGCTGCCCCAGCGAGGCGGCAAGCTCGGTGAGCACCGGCATGGTCAACCTCCTGCCCACCGACGACGAGGAGGCCGAGAAGTCGGAGGAGTGCATGCCCATCACCGACTCCTACGACCCCAACGACAAGCTCGTCACGCCCGTGGGCCGCACCGGGGAGTTCTATACCCCGACAGGTTCTGAACTGAAGTACAAGATCCGCTTCCAGAACACGGGCACCGACGTGGCCTACCGCATCGTGGTGGTGGACACCCTCTCCGAGCACCTGGACCTCTCCACCCTGCAGCTGGGGGCCACCTCCCACCCGAGCCGCGTGGAGGTATCGGGCAAGGGCCGCCCCGTGCTCACCTGGACCTTCGACAACATCATGCTGCCCGACTCCACGGCAGACGAGCCTGGCAGCCACGGCTACATCCTCTTCAGCATCAAGCCGAAAGCGGATTTACCGGTGAAGACCCTGGTGGAGAACTTCGCCGACATCTTCTTCGACTTCAACTCGCCCATCCGCACCAACATCACCCAGAACCGCATCTACAACATGCCGCCGGTGGTCAATGAAGCGGTGCGCGTGCACCTGGAGGATGTGCTGGCCACACCCGGTATAGCAGGCTTCTTCCCTAGTGCTGGTAAGTTTGGCAGTGAGGTCACCATCACCGGACAGCGCTTCGCTACAGTGCCAGGCAACAACAAGGTATACCTGAACGGCAAGCCGGCCACCGTGGTGAGCGCCACCGCCACCGAGCTGAAGGTGCTCGTGCCGACAGGCGCCGCCACTGGTAACCTAAAGGTCATTACCCCGGACGGCGGCGTGACCTCCGCTGACAGGTTCCAGGTATACCAGCCGCCGGTGCTGGCCTCCTTCAGTCCTGCGGAAGGGATGGTGGGCCAGACTGTAACAATCACGGGGGAGCACCTGCAGTCGGATATGATCGAAACGGTGAAGCTGGGCGAGCTGACCTGTGAGATTGTGAGCAGCAGCGCCAACATGGTAACGGTACGCGTGCCGGCAGAAGCTACAACAGGCGCTTTCCGGATTAGCACCAAAGGCGGCGAGACGTTGAGCAGCACGGCCTATACCGTGTGGTACGCCCCCGGCATCACGGCCCTGAGCAGGCAGAGGGATATTATGGGCGCCAGCGTTACAATCACGGGTGAGAACTTTGCTGCAGACAAGACGCGCAACAAGGTGCGCTTCGGCAGGGCAATGGCCGAGGTACTGGAGGCCAGCCCGAGACAAATGACCGTGCGCGTGCCCGAGGGCGCCGAGTCCGGTTTCATCTCCGTGGAGACCCCTGGCGGGAAGGCTACTACTGCTACTAGATTCGAAGTTATTCCGGGTCCGAGGTTTAAGGCCATGCAGCCGGCCAGCGGTACGGTCGGTACCGTAGTGGAGATCACGGGCGAGCACTTCGGCATCATGGGCCAGCAGGATGTGATCCGCTTTAACGGAAAGGAGGCGCTGGTGCTGGAGAGTGCCGGCGACAGGTACAGGGTGCGCGTGCCGCGCGGTACTACTACCGGCAAGGTGACCATCACCGGCTTCGGCGGCCAGGCCCAGAGCAGCGCGGATTTTGTGGTGGAGGAGCTGGCCCCGGCCGAGGCCATCAGCGTCTACCCCAACCCGAACAGCGGGCAGTTCACCGTCAGCCTGCGCCACGCCGACTTCGACGTGCAGCAGATGGAGGTATACGACGCGCTGGGCAAGCGCCTGCACCAGACGCACATCACCGGGCCGAGACCCGAGGCAGTGGAGATAAGCCTGCCGACTGCCAAAGCCGGCCTGTACTTCCTGCAGATCCAGACCGAGCGCGGCACGATCACCAAAAAGCTGACTGTGCTGTGAGAGCCTTGTAATTGCAGGGCCAGCACAGTCAGCTTGGTTTAAGCATTAAGCGGCTTCGCTTCGTTCGTCTTCCAGCGTTTTGATAGCATCATAGAGGGCTGGGCTGGCATCTTGTAGTTTGTCGATCACAGACGCCAGATCGTAAAACTTTTCCGGCTTCACTTCGGAGCTGTTGGCGAAGGCTTTTAAAAGCGTTTGGAGGATTTGGGTATAGTTCTCTTCAAATTCGTCTGGGTTCATAGGTAAATTGGCTAAAAGTTTACATATCAGTAAGATACAAATTACACGTCAAAATAATTCGTTTTAAGACAAAAAAAGCGCCGTACATTTCTGCACGGCGCTTTTTTTGGTTTATGTTCTTGGTCGAAAATTCCTTTGTTTAAAGCTAGCTTACAGTTTTTTCAGGCCTTTCTGCTCCTGCTTGCTACCCTCTTTCACGCTAACGGCTACACCACCACCTGAGGCCAGGTGCTGCTTCAGAACGCTCTTCGAGTTCACGAGCACTTTGCGGATCTCGTACTTCTGTGGGTTCTTGTTCCAGCTGGCGTCTTTGGCATCGGCGTAAATGGTTGCAATGTAGGTTTTGCCTTTTGGCAGGTAATCGAAGCGGATATTGGCCGTGCGGGTGTTCTCGTCCGTAATGCCACCGATGTACCACTCGTTCTTGCCTTTTGCTTTACGAGCAATCGTTACGTAATCGCCCGGCTCAGCTTCCAGCACCCAGGTATCGTCCCAGTCCACGGCTACGTCTTTGATGAACTGAAATGCATCCGGGAAGCGGGTATAGTTGTCTGGAATATCGGCGGCCATTTGCAGCGGGCTGTACATGGTCACGTAGTAGGCCAGTTGCTTCACCAGCGTGGTGTTCACGCGTTGCTCGCCGCCGTGGTAGTACGACAAATCTGTCTGGAATATACCTGGGGTATAGTCCATTGGGCCGCCCATCAGGCGGGTGAAGGGCAGGATTGTGGTGTGGTCCGGTGCCAAACCGCCCATCGCCTCGAACTCAGTGCCGCGCGCCGACTCCTGCGCCAGCCAGTTCGGGAAGGTGCGGTGCAGACCAGTTGGGCGAACCGCCTCGTGGCTGTTGATCAAGATCTTGTACTTGGCTGCTGTGCGGGCCACGTGGTTGTAGTGATTCACCATCCACTGGCCGTCATGGTGCTCACCACGAGGGATGATCTTGCCTACATAGCCTGTCTTCACGGAAGTATAACCGTGATCATTCATAAACTTAAAAGCATCTTGCAGGCGACGCTCGTAATTGGTGGCAGAGCCCGACGTCTCGTGGTGCATCATCACACGCACGCCCTTCGACTCGGCGTATTTCTGTACTTCTTTCACATCAAAATCCGGATAGGCCGTTACGAAATCGAATACCTCCTCTTTCCAGTTGCCAAACCAGTCTTCCCAGCCGATGTTCCAGCCTTCGATCAGTACGGCATCAAAGCCATGCTCAGCAGCAAAATCGATGTGTTTCTTCGCGTTCTCGGTCGTCGCACCATGGCGTCCGTTTGGCGTTAGTTTGGTGAAGTCATCCGTCAGCTTCACGTTTGTTTCAGTGCCGTATGCCCAGGAGCTCTTGCCAGCCACAAAGTACTCCCACCAGATGCCGATGTACTTCACCGGCTTGATCCAGGACACGTCTTCGTATTCGGTCGGCTCGTTCAGGTTCAGTATCAGTTTAGAGGCCAGGATGTCAGTGGCTTTATCGCTCACCACAATCGTTCTCCAGGGCGTATGGGTTTCGGTCTGCATGTAGCCTTTGTTGCCAACGGCATCCGGCGTAAGGTGCGAGCTGAACTTAAAGGTTTTCGGGTCCACGTTCAGCTGCATGGCCGGGTAGTTGAGCAGGGCCGCTTCGTGGATGTTAATGTAGAGTCCGTCCGACGACTTCATCATAGAAGGGGTTTGCACCGCCAGCGTTTTGATTGGGAACTGGGCGTGCACATCGATGGTCGCCTTCTGCATCAGGCCCGGAATCTGAGAGATCTGCGAAGTGGTATAGGCATACTCGTTCGTGTCGTAGTCTCCCGGAATCCAGAAAATCTTGTGATCGCCAGTGAGGTTGAACTCCGTGTGCTCCTCCTTGATGATGAAATACTTCAGCTCCGGCTGCTGCGGAAATTCGTAGCGGAAGCCGAGTCCGTCGTTGAACAAACGGAAGCGAATCTGGATATGGCGGTCCTTGTGCTCTTTCTGGCTGAGGGTTACCAGCAACTCGTTGTAGTTGTTGCGTATGGTTTTCTGCTCGCCCCAAACCGGCTCCCAGGTGTCGTTCACAGAATTCTGCTCGGTCTTGGTTACGGTAAAACCGTTCATCATAGAAGGCACATCCTTCATTTCAAAGCCCATCTTACTCTGCTTGATCACCGGCTTCTTTTTGTAGGTCAGCTGGTAGGTGGGCACCCCGTTAGCTGCCAGTTCAAAGGTCATCGACAAGTTCTTGTTCGGGGAGGTGATGGTCTGCGCCTGTACCAGCCAGGTGAACAGGAACAGGAAGGTAAAGAGGGACAGTCGCCTGTAGATGCGACCGATCAGGTTAGCGTTTTGATGCATATCTTATAAAGGGTGTATGGTGAAGGACCGCTGATTGTACTCTGTCAACCCTCCACAGGTTATATTTATCTGTCTACAAAAATACATTAAAAATTATTTAGTAGCGAGGGAGCCTTTCTAACACCTTCTTTCACACCCCGTATACCTGAAGCAAACACAACTATACTCCCATGGAAATCATACACGACGAAGAGGACACCCGCTTTTATATTGTGCTGGAAGGTGGCGAGGCCGAACTTACTTATTCTATCACCGACCAGGGGCATATGGATTTTGACCATACCTATGTACCCGAGCAGCACCGCGGTCAAGGTATAGCTGACAAATTAGTAAAGGAAGGGTTGGAACATGCACGGGCTTGCAAATGTCAGATAGTACCCTCCTGCCCCGTAGTAGAGGCCTATGTGAAACGCCACAAGAAGTATGACGCCATCGTGCAATGGGATTAGGCTATACCTGCTGTTCCGTTTTTTGCGGCCGGAGCAATAGCCAGATAATCAGACCAACCGGCCATACCATCAGCAGGACCATCAGCGCCACCAGCCAGGGAGATTTGCCTCGCCTCCGGGCATCTTGGTAGGACCAGATCACACTCCAAAAAATAAACACCAGCAGTACTATACCTACGATAATGCCGATCAGACCCAAGCCTGCCAGAAAGGATGTGTAGCTTTGCTCCATAGTCGTATTTGTACCTAATTTATAACGCAGGTTGTGAGATGCGGTTGAGAAAATGGCGCGAGCGTCCACGCCTGTGTCTACTTTATAGGGGCCTCTGGTCTAGTGGCAGGTATACCTATACCTTGCTGATGTAGCAGTGTTGTAGGTATAGCAACCTGTACTGCTTTGTAGCTTCGCCTGTGCGGCGGGCACCTTCTTTTTGTCTTGACACAAAAAGAAGGCAAAAAAGTCAAGACCCTCCAAACTCGCTGACCGCTCGAACAGTGGAGTGTCATTTGGTGCACCTGGCACCGCTACTTTTTTCATCGTAAGCGTGCAAGTTAGTCTTGCTATACCTGCCAGTGAATTTTAACAGGTTCTAAAGCGCTTATACCTGACAATTGGTAACGGCAGAAATTCCCCTCCTGGGAGGAGAAGGGGTGGGTTATCGCTAATGCTTAACCTGACTCAACCAAAATCCTTTCAGGATGACAATTAAAAAAGTAGTAGCTAAAAGTCCCCCTTCGAAGGGGGCAGGGGGATGACAATCGTTCCCAAATCCTCTACGAATGGGCTCGGGTATTATAAATTGTGAACCAGAATCCTGCTAATCCCAAAATCCTAATCCACACAATTCAGCAGACACTCTCAAGTCCAGAAAACACTGCGAGGTAAAACTTACATCACCCCATCTATCCTATACCCTCCCAAGAGTTTACCGTACACCAAACCTTATTACGTGTATAATCTACAGCCAATTGGCACACCAAACAGACAAACTATGAAAGACAAACAGCATAAATACCTGTGGTGGCAGGAAGGCATTATTTACCAGATCTACCCCCGTTCGTACCAGGACAGCGACGGTGACGGCGTGGGCGACTTGCAGGGCATCATCAAGCGACTCGACCACATCCAATCGCTGGGTATAACGGCCATCTGGATTTCCCCGATCTTCTCCTCTCCCATGGCTGATTTTGGCTACGATATTTCCGACTACTGCGACATTCATCCGCTGTTCGGCACGATGGAAGATTTCGACGAATTGCTCGAAGCTGTGCACGACCGGGGTATGAAGCTGATTCTGGACCTGGTGCCGAACCATACCTCCAGCGAGCACCCCTGGTTCAAGGAATCGCGCTCTTCGAAGGATAATCCGAAACGCGATTGGTACATCTGGCAAGATGCCAAAGAAGACGGCTCCGAACCGAACAACTGGCTCGCTATGTTTGGAGGCAGTGCCTGGGAATGGGACGAGAAAACACAGCAGTACTACTACCACGCTTTCCTGAAAGAGCAGCCCGACCTGAACTGGCGAAATCCCGAAGTGCAAAAGGTTATGATGGATGTGATGCGTTTCTGGCTCGATAAGGGTGTAGACGGATTCCGGGTGGACGTGATGTGGCACATGATCAAGGACGACCAGTTGCGTGACAATCCCATCAACCCAGACTATAAGCCCCACCAGGCTACATACGAAAAACTTATACCTGCCTATTCTACCGACCAGCCCGAGGTGCACGACATTGTGCACATGATGCGCGAAGTACTCGACAGCTACGATGAGCGCATGATGATAGGAGAAATTTACCTACCCATCCATAAACTGATGACTTACTACGGCACCGACCAGAATGGAGCGCACCTGCCTTTCAACTTCCTGCTGCTCTCTACTGACTGGGATGCTACTAAAATCGCCTCTAATATCAACCAATACGAGGGCGCCCTGCCCGACGGCGGCTGGCCCAATTGGGTATTGGGCAACCACGACCAACCCCGCATTACGAGTCGGGTAGGTATGGAACAGGCACGTGTCGCGGCTATGCTGCTGCTTACGCTTCGCGGAACACCAACGATCTATTATGGTGATGAAATAGGGATGCGTGATGTGCCTATACCTGAAAACGAGGTGCAGGATCCGCAAGGCCTCAACATGCCCGGTCTTAACCTGAGTCGCGACCCGCAGCGCACGCCAATGCAGTGGGACAGCAGCGAAAATGCCGGCTTCAGCAACAACAAGCCCTGGCTGCGACTGCCTGATGACTACCGCCGTGTGAATGTGAAAGCACAGCTTGATGACAAGTATTCGACCTACACGCTCTACAGGCGCCTGATCAAACTGCGCCAGGAAGAACCGGCCCTGCATATCGGCGACTACCGGCCTGTGGAGGCCAAGGCTCCGCTTCTGGCCTACCTGCGCTATACCTCCGATCAGCGCTTCCTGGTCCTGCTCAACCTGAGCCACAAGCCCTGCCACTTCGCACCGGAGCATTTCAGCTTCGAAGGCACAATCGAAATCGATACCCTGCCCGAGCGGGAAGGCGGGCGGGTGAGCGGACACGTCAGTTTAAGTGGTGATGAAGGGATGATCATCCGGCTGGATCAATCCTGATCAGGGTATAGCGGGCCTTCTGAATCAACAACAGGATCAGGAAAACAGAGCTATACCTAAAGTTGGGCTAATGAAAGCAAAGGCATCTGCGGAATAGCAGATGCCTTTGGTGGTTGTACTGATCAGAACAGACGGTCAGTAAGTTTAAGCGAGTGATTTAAGGTATAAGTTATTTTGCTTCAAGTTTCTTAAGGCATGCCTCCAGGTCTACCCCCTCTCCCAACACGCCGCTGAAAATATCACCCAACTGACGTACTCTGTCCGGCATGTTCAGGATCGTAAAATCACTTGGTCGCAGACCGGACTTTACCTCGTCCCAACGAAGCGGAGCCGAAACCGGGGCGCCTGCCCTTGGTCGGACACTGTACGGAGCCGCCACTGTTTGCGCAATGGCATTCTGCAGAAAATCCAGGTAGATCTTTCCTTTGCGCGAAGCTGGGTTGCGCTCCATGCTCGTTAGGGTGGGCAGCTGATCGTGCACCATCCGGGCTACGGTATGCGCAAATTGCTTTGCTAGTTCAAAGGTATACTTGGCACCCAGTGGCACGTAGAGGTGCATGCCCGTAGCACCCGATGTTTTCACACAGCAGGCTGCACCGGCCTTATCCAGCACCTCCATGGTTACCAGCGCGGTTTCCACTACTTCGTCATAAGGATTTTCATCCGGGTCGAGGTCAATGACCAGGTAATCCGGTTTGTCCAGGTGGGCCAGACGGGAGTTCCAGGGGTTTAACTGTATACAGCCCAGGTTGTTCATGTAAGCCAGCGTTGCCTTGTTGTCGCATACCAGGTAGTCGACCTCCTTGCCTGTAGACTCCGCATGCAGGGCCACGGTGCGTACCCAGTCGGGTGTATGGTCGATGTCCTTCTGGTAAAATCCGGGTTTTTCGGCCCCGTTCGGGTGGCGCAACAGCGACTGCGGCCGGTCCTGCAGGTAGGGCAATAGTACCTCCGCTATACCTTGATAATAAGCAATCAGGTCACCTTTTGTGATGCCTTCGGCGGGCCAGTAAAATTTATCGAGGTTACTGAAAGAGACGACCTGCCCACCTATATTCTTCTCCTCCCTGCTATCACCTTCTTGGCTCTTGTCAGGTGAGAATTTGGAAGACTTCTTTGCTGAAGTGGCTTTCTTAGGATTAACTTTTTGACGCTTTTTAGCTGGCTTGGTAGCCTCGATACCGTCTAAAAAATCCTCACTGTTATAAAGTTCGGTCACTGCCGCTTCATCTTTCTTTTTCACCAGGAGCCAGGCCCCTTTCTGACGCCCTTTCATTTTGATGAGGCTAAACTCACCCCGCAGCTTTTTCCCTTCCAGCACAAATTGGATACTGCCTTCCTGCAGACCACGCAACAGGTATTCTTTCTCCTTCTCAGGATCATCGGTTTCAGTCGAATGGTAGGTACCCTCGTCCCAGATGGCCACACGGCCGGCACCGTAGTTCCCTTCAGGTATAACACCCTCAAAAGTGCGATAGGAAAACGGATGGTCTTCCACTTCCATGGCCAGGCGCTTGTCGGCCGGGTTGAGTGAGGGCCCTTTGGGAACCGCCCAGCTTTTCAGGACGCCCTCCATCTCCAGTCTAAAGTCGTAATGCAGGGTGGAAGCTTCGTGCCGCTGCACCACAAATCGTAGTTTTCCTTTGCCGTGTTGCTTTTTCCCGGCGGGCTCCGGCGTCTCGCCGAAGTTCCGCTTAGCGTTATATTTATTGAGACTCATAACTTGTCAGGAAGTATGCATTTTGATAGGAATGGCACCAGATTCACTGGTTGTTTCATGTAATTGAAGTTTGCGTACATCGTCTATTTTGAAACTATAGTCTAAAGTAGCCTTGTATACTTTCATCCACCCTAAACTAGGGGATGCATTCGAGATTGTTTTCATCGTTTTTAGATCAGGTATAACAAACGTCGGGGTACGCTACTTAGCTTGAAACGTAAGGGATAGGCATTCGTTTTCTGTAACGGCCCCGACGCACCAGGTCGGCTTAGAAGCTGGATAGAAGAACCAATGCTATCAACTTAAACAAAGCTCTTTCGGATTTGTAATCCTACTTACTTAACTGCTCTTCTGGATTTGCAATCCAGAAACGTATACTATGAGGATTTGCAATCCGATTTACTACATGTAACCCCTCTGTCTACCTTGAAAACACAGAGGCGGATTACAAATCCTGATAACAGCATTCTTTCGGATTGCAAATCCGAAACAGCTTTGTGGGCCCCTACCCCGGAGCTTAAGCCTTCACAACTTGCTCAAAAGATCCTTGCAGGATGACAAAAGAAGAGAATGAAACGACCCTGCTCTCAAGGAGAGAATCACCCAGACCCTAACGGCTATACCTATTCATACTTTAAAACTTAACTATCTCATGCTCTTACCCTAACACAAAGGTTCAATTTAATTGCTAAACACATGCTCCAAACAGCCTAGGTATGCCTTAGGAAATAAATTCAAAAATTTTGGTTCTGTAAATTATGAACTAATGAAACCATGTGTTACCTTTGTAGCGTTAAAGCCTTAAAAGGAAAGTAAATTATGACGCTTACTGAACAACAGCTTAGCCTGATCGAGGAATTTGGGGTGTACCAGGAGAACAACGGTTTCCAGCCTGCCGTGGCGCGGGTGATGGGACTACTGCTCGTCTGCGACCGTCCTGAACTCACGTTCGATGAGATCAGCGAAGCGCTCAGCATCAGCAAAAGCGCGACTAGCAATGCGCTCAACATGCTGCTCAACACAGGTCACATCGAGTACACGACCTTCCCCGGCGACCGCAAGCGTTATTTTCGCATCAAGTCTTCTAACTGGAGTGAATTCTTTGTCAAGAAAATGGATGATCTGAGTTATCTCAGCACACTGCTGAAACGTGTGCTGGATGTAAGAAAACGGGACCTTCCCATTTACGATGCCAAATTGAACGACTTCATCAGCTTCCTGGATTATATGAAAGACAGAATGCCTTCTCTGATTGAAGAGTGGCAGAAGTCGCGCAAATAATTTTTTTTTATCTCCATAGTTCACTTTATCCTGAACTTACTAGTTACATCTAAACACAATAAACCAACAACGTGAAAATCAAATATTTAGTAGTCGGATTGGCCATGCTCTCCCTACGGCCGGTTGTGGCGCAGGAAAAGCCGGATGTGCGGACGCTGAGTCTGCAGGAGGCCATTACGTATGCGCTGGAGCACAACGAAGACATGCAAAAGGCTTCGTACGACCAACTGAGCGCCAAATACATGGTGAAAGAGGCCAAAAGCAATGGTTTACCGCAGGTAAATGCCTTCGGTAACTTTAATATGTACCCGGCCATCCCGGTACAGGTAATCCCGAACGTGTTTGAGGGCAAGCCAGACGAGATGATTCCGGTGCAGTTTGGTACCAAGTACAACGCGAACGGCGGTATTCAGCTGTCACAGTTGTTGTTCAACCAGTCTTACTTTGTAGGATTGAAGGCAGCCAAGAGCAGCGAAGACCTTTACCGTCTGCGCAAAACCATGACGGAAGAAGAAGTGATGTACAACGTAAGTTCATCTTACTTCCAGATTCTGCAAACGAAAGAGCAATTTGAGATCATCAACGCCAACCTGGCCCGTCTGGACCAATTAGGCAAGATCCTGCAGCTTCAGTACGAAAACGACCTGGCCCGCAAGGTGGATGTGAACCGCATCAAGGTAAACAAAACCAACCTCGAAACGCAGCTGCAAACACTGACCAGCGCGCTCGACCAGCAAATGAATGTGCTGAAGTTCTTTATGGGCATGCCGCTGGAAGAGGGCATTGCCTTGACGGATGCCAGCATTTTGCTTGACACAGGCGTTACGGCTTTCAACAGCAGCAAAGACCTGGTGCAGGGACAGACGCAGCTGGAGTTGCTGAACAAGCAGTCGGAGTTGACGGAGCTGCAGATGCAGAACATCAAAGCAGGCTACTACCCTACCCTGGCTGCCACCGGCACTTACCAGTACAACGCCATGCGCAAGGAGTTCAACTTCTTTGATACCGACCTGCCTTGGTTCAAAACGGCCATTGTGGGTGTGCAGCTCAACATCCCAATCTTCGACGGCATGCGCAAGCACTCCCAGATCAAGCAAACGGAGTATACGCTGAAATCGCTGGAGGCGGACCGCCAGAAGCTGACCAAGAACCTGGAAGTTGAACTGGAGAACTCCATCAGCCAACTGCAGAACAGTTCATCGTCCATCGCGGCGCAGGAACAGAATGTGGCCCTGGCACAGGAGGTATACGACACAACCAACGACCTGTACAAAGAAGGCATTTCCCCGCTGACTGACCTGCTGGAGGCAGAAGTAAGTCTGCGCGAAGCCAAAACAAACCTGAACAACGAAATGCTGAAGTATCAGCTGGCCCAACTCGGCTACCTGAAAGCTACCGGCGACCTAAACACATTAGTTAAATAAGCATCACAAACAACAAAATGAAAAAGCTGATTTATATCGTAGTCGTAATCGTGATTTTGGGCGCCATTGGCTACAAGCTGATGAGCAACAAAGAGCAAATGGCCGCCAACGCCGCCGTTGCCTCCATAAAGAGCGATGCTATACCTGTTACCATTACCGAAGTGGCCTCCGAGAAGCTGGACAAGTCTTTTACTGCACAAGGTAACTTCGCCCCTATCCAGAGCCTGACGCTGCTGTCCGAAACACAAGGCCAGATCAAGAGCGTGCTCAAGCGCAAAGGCGACAAAGTAAAAGCTGGCGAACTGCTGCTTCAGGTAGAAAGCAACACCATGGCTGCCGACCTGGCCACTGCACAGACCAACGCCGAGAAAGCCAAGCGTGACCTGGAGCGATTCGAGAACCTGGCAGCAGGCGATGCGATCACCAAGCGTCAGCTGGAAGATGCGCGCCTGAATGCAAAGTCTACGGAAGGTCAACTGGTAGCTGCCCGTCAGCGCCTGACCAAGACCCGCATCACGGCTCCTATCAACGGCGAGATCAACGAGATCTATGTAGAAGTAGGTTCATACCTGAACGCTGGCACCAAGCTGTACGACATCGTGAACGTGGACAAGCTGAAACTGAAAGTGAAGGCTTCTGAAAGCGAAGTGCTGTTGATCAACAAGGGCGACAAAGTGAAAGTAAAAGCTGACGCCGGATCAGGCCAGGAGTACGAAGGCATCGTGACAGCCATTGCCGCACAGGCCGACCCTACCCTGAAGTTTGACGTGGAGGTGGAAGTGAAAAACGCTGCTAACAACAACCTGCGCGCAGGTATGTACGGCACCGCTTTCTTCGAAGTGGCCGACCAGCGCGACGCGATGCTGTTGCCACGTGAAGCCATTGTGGGTAGCATCCAGAATCCAAGCGTGTTTGTGGTAAAGGATGGCGTGGCCAACAGCCGCAAGGTTAGAGTAGGCGTGGTAACGCAGGACAAAGTGGAGATTTTGGACGGTGTGCAGCCTGATGAAAAGATTGTACGCAGCGGCCAGATCAACCTGCGCGAAGGCATCAAAGTGTCGGTGCTGTAATTCAACTATGGCGCGAGCCTCTTCGCTCGTGACAAGCTATAGCAAGGCCTCTGGCCCAGTTTATAGTTGCAAGCGGCCAAAGGCCGCACCATACTAAACACGAGCGAAAACGCTCGCGCTAGTGAATAGCATAAACTTCTTTCTTCAGAAAATTTAGAAATGAACATAACCAAAATATCCATACAGCGATCGACCTTGGTGGTGGTGGTCTTTACCGTCCTCACCCTGCTCGGGGTAGCCAGCTACCAGTCGCTCAACTACGAACTTCTTCCGAAGTTTAACCCGCCGGTACTGACCATCTCTACCATCTATCCGGGTGCCTCCCCTAACGAAGTGGAGAACTCCGTGACCAAAGAGATCGAGGAAGCCCTGTCGGCACTCGAAAACGTGAAGACCATGCGTGGCACCTCGCTGGAGAGTTTCTCCATTATTGTGGTGGAACTGAACCAGGGCACCAACGTGGACCTGGCCCTGCAGGACGCCCAGCGTAAGATCAACACCATCCTGGCCAACCTGCCGGATGATGCGGAATCGCCGACGCTGAACAAATTCGACCTCGATGACCTCCCGATCATTAAGATGGGTGCTACGGCCAACATGTCGCCAACGGAGTTCTATGACCTGATCGACAAAAAGATCAAGCCGGAGCTGTCGCGCATACCAGGTATGGCCGCCATCAAAATTCTCGGTGGTCAGGAGCGTGAGATCAAGGTGAACATCGACGCCAACAAACTGGAGGCTTACAATCTCTCCATCCTGCAGATTCAGCAAAAAATCCGCAACTCTAACCTCGACTTCCCGACCGGTAAGATCAAGCAGGAAAGCGGTCAGACGCAAATTCGTCTGGCTGGTAAATTCCAGTCCCTGGACCAGCTGCGTAACCTGATCGTGCGTGAAGATGCAAATGGCATTGTTCGCCTGGCCGACGTAGCCGAGGTACAGGATACGCAGAAAGACATTGAAGTACTGACCCGCGTGAACAGCAGCCCTTCGGTGGGTATCACTATCCAGAAGCAGTCGGATGCAAACGCCGTGGAGGTAAGCCGTCTAACAAAAGAAGCACTGGCCAGCCTGGAAAAAACCTATGCTGATGTGGGTCTGAACTTCAACATCGCCAACGACTCCTCTGATTTTACCCTGGAAGCAGCTGATTCCGTGATCCATGACTTGGTAATCGCGGTAATCCTGGTAGCGGTGGTAATGTTGCTGTTCCTGCACTCGTTCCGTAACGCCGTGATCGTGATGATCTCTATACCTGCGTCATTGGTAGCGACCTTCATTTTCATGTACCTGTTCGGCTACTCACTTAACCTGATGTCGCTGCTGGCTCTTTCGCTTGTAGTAGGTATCCTGGTGGACGACGCCATTGTGGTAATTGAAAACATTCACCGCCACATGGAAATGGGCAAGAAGCCGGCACAGGCCGCTTACGACGGTATCCGTGAGATCATGGCGACTGTAACGTCGATCACACTCGTAATTTCAGTGGTGTTTATACCTATTGCCCTTTCTTCGGGTCTGGTGTCGGACATCCTGCGTCAGTTTGCCGTGGTGGTGGCTGTTTCTACGATGATCTCATTGTTCGTAGCCTTTACCCTGATTCCGCTGCTGGCCAGCCGTTTCTCAAGACTAGAGCACTTGTCTGACAAAAATATCTTCGGACGTTTCATCCTGGCCTTCGAGCGATTCCTGGACCGCATCATCGATGGCTTCACGGCTGCTTTGAAGTGGGCTTTCAACCACAAACTCATCACCCTGGGTGTGACGATGATCTTGCTGGTGGCTTCGTTTGCACTAGTACCGCTTGGCTTTATCGGTTCGGCCTTTATACCTGCCGGTGACCGTGGTGAAGTGAGCTTGCAGCTCGAGTTGCCAAAGAACGCCACAGTAGAGCAAACCAACTTTGCAACCCGCCAGGTAGAGCAATACCTGGAGACTTTCCCGGAAGTTAAGAAAGTATTCACCACGGTAGGTACTACCTCATCAGCCCAACAGGGTCAGAATACGGCCTACAAGTCGGAAGTGTCGGTGACGCTGGTAGACGTGAAGGAACGTACTTTCAGCACCGACCAGTTCAGCCGTCAGGCCAAGGCCGATATTGAGAGCAAACTTCCAAACGTGGAAGTAACACCGGTGCCGGTTGGTCTGGTAGGTAACTCACAGGCTCCTATCCAGCTAATCATCTCAGGCTCAAACCTGGACAGCGTGATGGCTTTCTCGCAAAAAGTAATGCGCGTTGTAGAGGGTGTGTCTGGTACAGCTGACGTGGAAATGTCGGTAGAGGGCGGTAACCCCGAGATTGAAGTAGTGGTAGACCGCGATAAGATGGCCAATGTAGGCCTGTCGCTGGAGAACGTAGGTGCGAGCATGCAGCTGGCCTTTAACGGTAACTCTGACGTGACTTTCCGCTCCGGTACTGAAGACTACGACATCAACATCCGACTCGACGAGTTTGACCGTCGCAGCGTAACCGACATCGCCAACCTGTCTTTCGTGAACAACACTGGACAACTGGTGCGTCTGGGTCAGTTTGCCGACATCCGCCAGTCTACAGGCCCGTCGCAATTGGAGCGCTACAACCGCGTGACGTCTGTGAACGTGAACTCACAGGTAATCGGTCGTCCTTCAGGCTCGATCGGTGCCGAGATTCAGGAGAAGCTGGCAGCAGTGGAAACCCCGAAAGGCGTGAGCTACGAGTTTGGCGGTGACATGAAAAACCAGAGCGAAGGTTTCGGAACGCTGGGTATCGCCTTGCTGGCTTCGATTATCTTCGTGTACCTGATCATGGTGGCGCTTTACGATTCATATGTCTATCCGCTGGTGGTTCTGTTCTCTATACCGTTGGCGATCATCGGTGCCTTGCTGGCCCTGGCGCTTGCCTCACAGGCCCTGAGTATCTTCTCGATCCTGGGTATCATCATGATGATTGGTCTGGTAGCGAAGAACGCCATTATGGTGGTGGACTTCACCAACAAGCTGAAAGATGAAGGCGTGGAAGTGAAGGAAGCCCTGATTGAAGCGGTGAGAATACGTTTCCGTCCGATCCTGATGACGACGCTGGCGATGGTGATTGGTATGTTGCCGATCGCGCTGGCAGGTGGCTCGGTGGCTGCGACCAAAAACGGTCTGGCCTGGGCCCTGATCGGTGGTCTGAGCTCATCGATGTTCCTGACCCTGATCGTGGTGCCGATCATCTACTACGGCTTCGACCGCATCCTGGCCAAGTTCGGTTGGGATAAGAAGACCAAGATCGAGCTGGAAGAGAAAACGCTGGAAGAACTGGAGCACGAAACCAAAGAACTCGAGGAAAAGAAAATGGCACATGAGTTTGTGCATTAAGATCCTAATGTAACTCCCCTCTCCTCCTGTAGCCTAAAGCGGCAGGAGGAGATAAGGGGATTGCGAAGTACCAAACTACCCTTTACGATGATGCATATGGCAGATACTAGAACTACCCTGTACAAAGAGGTAATTAACCTGGTAAGCAGGTTAAAAGCAATCGCCCCCCATAAACTTTCCGGCCCCAAAGGACTTTGGGAAAATGGAATGGATATAGTTGATGTGGTAGATATTATACTAGCTGTAGAGAAGAAGTACAGCGTCGTAATTCCGGACGAAGTACCAGTATATTCAATTGATGATCTGGTGAACTACCTACAGATGAGCAAGGCAAGTTAGAAAACGTCTTTCCATGGATACAACAAAAAAAGGTGCAGGAGATGATCCTGCACCTTTTTTTGTGCTGCAACGGTTACAGGCCGGTCAGCCCACGCACTTCATTCACAAACGGTATAAGCTCCCCTTATACCTGATAGCGATCGTACTTTTGATAGCGGTCGTAATTGCGGCCTTTTTGCTCCTCCTTGCCATACATGTAGTAGAGCAGGTAGCCTACTGCATAACTCGCCAGTACTGTCAAGATGATAAATATCTCCATATCCCCATGCTTTTTAATCCGAATTGCCTTATATACGAAAGTTAATAGATTCCGACTAATTCTCAAGTATTTAGAGAAAAAATCTGTAAAAATATTTCACCTGCTATCATTTTAGGACAATTATTTGTCGAATAGATGGCATAAACACCCTCTATTGATAGAATATTTAGTTAAAATATACCTTTTATTATTACAAAACTCAACCTTTATAAAAAAACTAAGTTATAATATAAATATAAAACACAACCCTGCTCCACTTTTCTGCCTCCTGCCCTTCTGAACAACAGCATACCAAACAGATACTGAAACGCTATGCAACCGAGAACACAAGGAAAGCTATACCTGACAAGTCCTGCCTTTTCGCAGGGTGAGCGGATACCGACCCGCTATACCTGCGACGGGGAAAATATCAGTCCGCCGCTCGAGATCAGAAACCTGCCCAGGTATACAGAAAGTCTGGTGGTGATCGTGGAAGACCCGGATGCGCCGCGCGGCATCTGGACGCACTGGCTGGTTTGGAACGTGCCTCCCACCAACATGATCGAGGAGGGTGTTGTGCCCGGCATACAGGGCACCAACGACTTTGGAAGGCTCCACTATGGTGGACCCTGTCCACCGCAAGGACTGCACCACTACCACTTTAGGATATACGCGCTGGATGTGATGCTCAACATCAAGGAAGGCACCGGCCGGCAGGCCCTGCTCCGCGTGCTCGGTCCGCATGTGCTCGCGGTGGGCGAATTGATGGGCGTCTACAGCCGCTACAATGTTATGATGGCGTAGTAGGGTGCCACTGCGCCATGTGGTGGGCATGGGTACGGAGGTAAGCGCCCGGCTTGTAGAAGGTGTCGTAAAAGTCCAGATCCAGGTGATGGGCCTGCAGATAGGTGCAGATGAACATGGATGGCACCGTGCCCGGGAACTTACCGAAGGTATCAAATACATACTGCGCCTGCAAGGCCACACATTCCCTGAAAGCCTCGTCATGCACCTGAGCCGCTCCCCTCACCTTCCCGCTTTGTAGCCAGGGACCGGCAGTTTCCGGATTAAAGGGTCCTCCCAACCCAAACTTCCGCTCACATACCGCCTCCACTGCAGCCCGCATAGTGGGATAGTGCGGCGGACAGTAACCCTCCATAACTCCTGCCAGGCCTGTCGGGTTAGGGTATGGCCAACGTTCATCTTTATCATATCGAAAACCGAGCCCCTCCACTCCTGCCACGCCACTTGCCCCTAACACACTAAATGGGTCAATGCCATCATACATCCAACCGCCTAGTCCCATGGCCTGTAGCATCAGGGCACCGGCATAGCAGGAAGTCGACATCTCGGCAGTTACTTCCGCCAGGGAAAGCTGCTCTACAAAGGTGATCGGCCATACATTGTTCACATCTACTATGTGTTTGAACTGCTCTATACCTGGGATGGCGCGTTTATGGATATCGTCGTAGAGCACGAGGCCGTTTTGCAGCATGTAACAGAGCGCCAGCAGTACGTGTTGGGCCAGGTCAGCGACCGGAATCACGAGTAGCGTGCCCGGCTGGTTAGTGACCCAGGTATTGTGCGCTTCTACAAAGGGAACTTCAGCCGGAAGTTTCAGACGACCGTCCTGCAATTTGGACACAAACCGTTTCATATCCCCCAGCACACTCTCCAGTTCCAGGGAGCCATCTGCATTTCGGTCCGCAGCGGCGGGTACATCGCGGTTGTTGAGTACGTACACGCCTGTATCGTCTGTAAAAAAAGTCATGGAGGTATGGAAGCCTGCTGCCGATGGAAAAGTGCGTCCTCCGGCGGCGGCGGCATAGTTGGAAAGGTATGGCGCATAACGCTGGGCACGGTAAATCATGTTGTGCCAGCCTGTGTTGCCGGCGCAGGCCGTAACCACCAGCAGCTTTTCCAATTCGGACAACGGCAGGGGCGCGTGCTTTGATTTATAGGCAAAAACACCGTCCGGAATCTCTGCTCCCATGAAAAAGCGGCGGGAACGGCGACCTAATAAGGCCTCCACCAAGCCAAAACCCAACATTTCTTTAAAACCGGGAGGTATTGCTGATGATGCCATGACTCAAATAAACTAACTCTCTTCTAATTTACTCTAGTAGCATCTAGATGTTTGTGCATTAGACAGTTACCAACCTGCCTTCACTAAAAAAATGGTCCAATTCTTCTTAATGACTTAAACAATACAAGCGTCGACTTGTCATCCAACTGCGGCCTTCGGTTTCCTTTTCGATTAACGTTAGCAAAAAATTCTATCCTTGTTAGCAAACTTGCGTAAAGTCAAACTGTAAATAAAAGTCATATCGCCTCAGCTAAACATATCGGAAAGACCATTGCCAAGGTAGTACTCTGGTTCCTCGCCATTGTAGTGGGCCTGCTTTTGCTCATCATCATTGCCTTACAAATTCCTAAAGTGCAAAATTTTGCCGCCCAGAAAGGCGCCTCATACCTGTCCGGCATGTTGGATACGCGGGTGGAGATCGGGCGCTTTAAGACAGACTGGCGCAATGCCATTGTACTGGAGAACGTATACCTGGAGGATCAGCAGCAGGACACGCTCTGGTACAGCCAGCGCCTCGGCCTCGATCTGAAGGTATGGTCGCTGCTGAGCGGCGGCATCAACATCAGCAAAATAGACCTGCAGCAGGCCACGCTAAACCTGCACATCCGCCCCGACTCCACTTCCAACTTCGATTTCCTGATGGAGGCCTTTGCCACCGACACCACAGCCGCACAACCCGCCGACACGGCGGCAGCCATGCAACTGGACCTGGGCCTGATCAATCTCGAAAACGTGTACGTCAACTTCAACGACGAGGCAGGCGGCAACCATATCCGGGCGCGTGTGGGTCAGCTGACCACCACCATGGAGGAACTGAACCTGGAAGAGGAAATCTACCGCCTGGATGAAATAGAGTTGCGCAACACAGGTATAAGCTACGTGCAGACCAAACTACCGCCCGAGACAGAGCCACAACCCATCACGTTTCAGTTTGACATGAACGGCGTGGAGGTAGAGAACTTCGGGCTGAATTATGTCAGCATACCTGCCGACCAGCGTATCGAACTCAAATTGGGCAAATCGGGGCTGGCTGTGGAGGACATCGACCTGCCCAACGCCCGCATCGACTTGCGCAGTTTCGACCTGCACGACTCGAAAGTGCTGTATGTACAGGAGAAAATGAAACCGACCGACTCGCTGGCTGTGAACCCGGCCGAGACGGTGCGCAAGCTGGATGAATCAGTAGAGAAGACACAGGGACAGCCGGTGAAGTGGATTGTGAACCTAGGCAAGCTGAACGTGAGCGGGCTGGAGGCAGGTATGGACAATGCCGATGCGCCCCGCCAGGCACAAGGTATGGACTACAACCACCTGCGCTTCTCCAATATCGAACTGGATGCCGAGGATGTCAGGTATAGCCTGAACCAGATGGGCATGAAGCTAAACCAGCTCAAGCTGCAGGAACAGAGCGGCTTTCAGATAGGCAATTTCCAGTCCGATATCACGCTCGACTCTACCCACGCTCGACTGGCCAACCTCGACCTTCAGACTGGTAACAGCCGCATCAGCAAAGACCTGGCCCTGCGCTATACCTCCTGGGACGACCTGACCGACAACCTGGACGCTGTGCAAGTGGACCTCGACATTGACAACAGCCGCATCGGCATGCAGGATGTGCTGCTCTTCGCACCCGACCTGGCTCAAAATCCATCGTTCCGCAAGATTGCCAATTCCACTGTACGCCTCAACGGCCGTGCGCAGGGCCCATTGGACAACATCAGCATACAGCAATTGCAGGTGGCGGGTCTGCAGGGCACTACTGTGAACGTGACGGGCAATGTGCGAAACGCCATGGATCCGGACCGCCTGGCTATGAACCTCAACATCAACCGCATGGCCACCACCCGAACCGATATACTGGCCTTAGCCCCGCCGGGCACCATTCCGCCAGAGATCAGGATCCCGAACAACCTGAGCATGACGGGCAGGTATAGCGGTACTCTCACTAACTTCGATCTGAACGCGGCCATTAGCAGCTCCTTTGGCAACTTGAACGCCGTGGTGGACATGGACGAGGGACCAGCCGGTGCCGAGCCTTTCAAGGCGACCTTACGTACCGCTGGTTTTGACCTGAAGCAACTCTTCACAGAAGACTATGGTGTGGGTCGAGTGGCTTTTGAAGCGACCGCCCAAGGCACCGGCCTGAGCCCCGAGACAATGCGTGCCGATGTGAAAGCCCGCATCAAGGAAGCTGTCTACAACAATTATGCTTATAACAATGTGGATGTGGATGCCCGCATTGATCGCAATTTATACCAGGTGGCAGCCCGTGCCCGTGACGAAAACCTGAACTTCGACCTGAAAGGTGACTTTAACATGCGCAATGTGCAGCGGGGCGAGTATGTGTTCGACCTGGACCTGAAAGGTGTGGACCTTAAGGCGCTCAATTTCTACGAAGAGGAGCTGGGTATGCGCGGGAAGCTGCGCGGCCGCTTTGCCGGCAAAGACGCCAGCGACATCAGCGGCACGCTGGAGGGTGAGGGCGTGCGTGTCAGGCTGCAAGGCGTCTCCTACCCCATCGATTCGCTGCAGCTGACTCTGAACCAGAAGATGCCTGGTGCAGAAGTTGCGCTCAACTCCAGCATACTCAATGCCGACATGCGTTTTGCCAATGACCTGGGCGAGCTTCCGACCGCGCTGGCCAAACATTTCTCTGCTTACTTCGACCTGCAGCCCGATCCGCCTTTCCCGGCCAACCTGAACCTGGGCGACTTTGAAGTCACGATGCTCGTTCGCCGCCCGGACATCATCGCTTCTTTTGTGCCGGATCTGGAAGAGCTGCAGGTAAATGGGCCGATCACGGCTTCCTACAACGGCGAAACGCAGGTGTTTGCCATGGATGCGAATGTGAGCAAGCTGACCTATACCGAGTACAACGTGCAGGATGCGGCGCTGCAGCTGCGCGGCAACCGAGAGCAGATGGGCTATAACCTGGGCGTGCGCGAGATCCGGTCTCCTTCCCTGCTGCTTAATAATGTTAGCCTGAATGGGGCGGCCCGCGACAATGACCTCACCACACGACTGGCCATAGCAGGTACAGACAGCGTTGAAAAGTTTGTGATAGGCGGTGTGCTCAACAGCCTGGGCCCCGGCTACCGTTTTTCCTTTAATCCGGAGCAACTCGTTATCAACAGTCAGCGCTGGTCGGTGCCGCAGGACAACTACCTGCAGTTTGACACTAACCTGCTCTATGCGCAGAACATCCGCCTGGAGCGCAACGGCAATTTCCTGCTGCTCAACAGCACCGGTCCTGTCAGCCCGAATGCACCGCTGCAAGTGGAGTTTGGCAATTTTGAGATCGGCTACATCATGGCCTCTTTCCAGCAGCAGGACAGCGTGATGACGGGTGTGTTGAATGGCACGGCCACTCTGAAAGACCTGATGTCCGGTAACCCGGCCTTTACGGCAGACATGACCTTGTCTGACTTTGCTTACACAGGTATACCGATCGGCGACATTGCCCTGAAAGCAAACACAGCGGGCGCCAACCGCTATAACCTGAACCTGGGAATGACCGGTAACGGCAACGAAGTGCTGGTGAGCGGCACCTATGAAATGCAGCCGGAGACGAGCTTGCTCAATCTTGACGCCAACATCGCCAACCTCAACCTGGCCTCGTTCGGCGGCTTTACACAAGGGATGGTAGACGACCTGGCCGGCAGCGCAAATGGCAGGTTACGCATCACCGGTTCGCTGGCACAGCCGGCCATCCGCGGCGGGCTGGACTTTAACCAGGCCCGCTTCAACCTCACCATGCTCAACTCGCCTTTTACATTGCAGAACGAGCGGATGGAGTTCACAGAGCAAGGCATCAGCATGCGCGACTTCACCCTGACCGACTCACTGGGCAACACGCTCGATATCAATGGCAACATCTTAACACAAAACTATACCGATTATACCTTCGACCTGCGCGCGCGAACAGAGCGTTTCCTGGTCATGAACTCCACAGCCAACGACAACGACCTGTTCTATGGCAATGTGCAGACGGCCCTGAAAGCCAACATAACAGGCACAATGCAGGTGCCGAACATCGAAGTATTTGCGACGGTGCTGGATGGCTCCACGTTCACCACCGTAATTCCAGCCGACGGAGTGGCCGCCGCGGAGCGCGAAGGGGTGGTGGAATACGTTACGCTCAACGATTCCCTCACGGCTATTCTGGAAAGGGCGATTGAAGAAAGCACCTCCGCCGGCTTTGCCGGTGCGAACATCGATGCGCAGATCACCGTCACCGATGCCACCACAGTCACCATCATCATTGACCCCACCACTGGGGATAACTTGGTCGTGCGCGGCAGTGCGGCTCCCCTCTACATCGGCATCACACCAAGCGGGCAGATCAGCATGAGCGGCCGCTACGTGATCACGGAGGGTATGTACAGCATGGATTTCTACGACCTGGTGTCGCGGCAGCTTGAGATCGCCGAAGGCAGCTACATCAACTGGACCGGCGACCCGATGCAAGCCAATATGCAGATCTCGGCTATTTACAGAATCGATGCGGCGCCTATGGAACTGGTGATTGACCAGATTGACGCAGAGGCGGGCCAATTGAACCGGTATCGCACCCAGCTGCCATTCGAGGTATTTGTGAACCTGAACGGAGAGTTGCTCAAGCCTGAGATCGGGTTCGACATACAGCTGGAGGAGCAGCGCCGCGGGGCACTCGACGGCACGGTGGAAGCACGCCTGGGTGCTTTGCGCCAGAACGAATCGGAGCTCAACAAACAAGTGTTTTCGCTGCTGGTGCTGGGTCGCTTCCTGGCCCAGGACCCGCTGTCAAGCTCGGGTGGCGGCGGCTTGGGCTCCACGGCCCGAAACAGCTTAAGCCAGGTGATGACTGACCAGCTCAACCAGCTGACCAACCGTTTCGCCGGCGGGCTCGGACTGGAGTTAGGCGTGAGCTCCTACGAAGACTTTTCTTCCGGCTCAGCTGAAGGCCGCACCGACCTGAACGTGGCCCTGCGCCAGCAGTTCCTGGACGACCGACTGACTGTGCGCGTTGGTACTGACATTGGTCTGGAGGGCCAGAGCGAACAACAGCGCAGCATGGGCGGCTTCGGCGGTGACGTGTCGGTGGAGTACTCGCTCACTAAAGACGGGAGACTGCGCGTACGGGCTTTCCAGCGCAACCAGTACGAGGGCTTCCTGGAAGGCGACGTGCGGGCGACCGGCATGGGCCTGATCTTCGTGCGCGACTACGACAACTTCTCTGACCTGTTCCGTAACCTGGAGAGAAGAGAGGTGCGCAAAGAGGAGCGCCGCATGGAAGAGGCCATTAAGTTTAACCAGCGCGAGAAGCGCAGGGAAGAAAAGGAAGCTGAAGAGAAAGTAGAAGAAGTCAAATCAGAAGACCAACAATAAGTCACCATGACCACAGCCTTACGCTATACCTTGTTCGCTTTATTTCTGGCACTGAGCTGGGTATTGTCCGGTTGCAGCAGCACGAAAACGGTGCCAGAGGGCGATGCCCTGTTTGCCGGATATTCGGTGAAGGTGAATGATGAAGAAGACAGCAGCAAGCGTGGACCTGCGCTCGAAACTGAATTGAGTAACACGGTTCGTCCAAAGCCTAATGCGTCCATCCTTGGGCTGCGCCCCAAGCTTTGGATACACAATGCTTTCTATACCAAAAAAGAGAAAGGCCTGAAGCACTGGATTCAAACGAAACTGGGCGAACCGCCGGTGCTGCTGTCGGAGGTGGACACAGCCAGCATCAACGAAGTGATGCGCGCGCGCCTCCACAACCGGGGCTACTTTTACAACACGGTGCAAAGCGACACGACTATCAAGAAAAAGAAGGCCACCATTCAGTGGAACGCGACGGTGCACGAGCCTTACCGCCTGCGCAACATTGCCTATACCTTAAGCGACTCCCTGCCCATCCATACCGAGATCAAGAAAATGCAGCCTAACTCGTTGTTGAAGGAAGGTGAACCCTATGACCTGGATAAGATGATAGCCGAACGCGCCCGCATTGACCAGGCACTTAAAAACAAAGGCTACTTCTACTTTGCGCCTACTATGCTCATCTTCAGCGCCGATACCACAGTGGGCAGCAAGGGCGTGGATGTAGTCCTCCGCCTGAAAAACGATGCACCATCCCCTGCCCTACGTTCCTATAAGATCGACGATATCTTCATCAACGCAAACTTCGTTTTGAACGACAGCCTGTCGGTGAGCGACACGCTGCGCTTTGAAGGTTACAACTACATTCCGAACGAGAACTACGTGCGTGCGAAGCACATTGTGCCGGGACTTTTTGTGGCGAAGGACAGCGTGTACAGCCGTCGCAACCACCTCCTCACAGTCAGCAGACTGTCAGGCCTGAGTGCCTACAAATTTGTGAACCTGCAGTACGAGCGCGACACCCTGAAAGAGGACCGGCTGGATGCCTTCATTTACATGACGCCTGAAATGAAAAAATCGCTCCGGGCGGAGGCGCAGATGGTGACCAAGTCCAATAACCTGGCAGGGCCCGGTGTTACTGTCTCTTTCCGAAATAGAAATGCCTTTAAGGGATCAGAGATGCTCACGTTGAACCTGACGGGGCGTTTTGAGAATCAGGTGGGCGGCCAGCGGGTCGTCAGCACTGCCGAGTCACCCGAAGAGAACCCGGTTGGGCTTAGCTCCTACGAACTAGGTGTGCAGACCAGTCTCAGCTTCCCGAGGCTGGTAGCGCCCTTCAACCTGCCCAATCTACGCTCTGCCTATGTGCCGCATACGCGCATTACGCTGGGCTACAATTTCCTGAACCGGGTACAGTTTTTTCAGATGAATTCCTTCAATGCCTCTTATGGGTATACCTGGCGACCAAAGCAGACGATCACGCACGAACTCACGCCGATCAACCTGCAGTATGTGCGCCTTGGGAAACAAACGGATGAGTTTATGAAGATTCTGGAAACCAATCCGTTCCTGCGCAGCAGTTTTGAAGAACAGTTCATCATTGGCTCCATTTACCAGCATACCTTCAGCACGCTCAGCCTGGAGAACAAAACGCATCAATTCTTCAATGCCACCAGCCTTGATGTGTCGGGCAACCTGCTGGGTGCAGTGCAGTCGTTGCTCGGCAGCGAAAAACGAGACGATGCTGCGGATCCGCCTGTGCCAGCCCGCACTATTTTTGGCCAGCCTTACTCGCAGTACACGCGCCTCGAAAACGACTTCCGATACTACCTCAACTTCTCCAAAACAAGTCAGCTGGCCACGCGCCTGATTGCGGGGGTGGGCTACCCTTACGGCAACTCCCTGACCATGCCCTACGTGAAGCAATTTTCGATCGGTGGTCCGAACAGTATCAGGGCGTTCAGGGCGCGCAGCATCGGGCCAGGCACCTACAATGTGCCCGACTCCCTCGCCACCTCCTTCTTCGACCAGGTAGGCGACATCAAGCTGGAGGCGAACGTCGAGTACCGTTTCCCTATTTTCGGATTTTTCAGAGGAGCTGTTTTTCTGGATGCTGGTAACATCTGGCTGATCAACGAGACCTACAATGCCAACGGAAGCCTCGACAAACCGAAGTTTAAGGCGAGCAACCTGTTTCAGGAACTGGCGGTCGGCACGGGATTCGGCCTGCGGGTAGACATTGACTTCTTCGTGATTCGTTTTGACCTGGGTATACCGGTGCGCGTACCCTACGGTCCCGAAGGCGACCGCTTCGCCCTCAACGATTTCCGCTTCGGTTTCAAACCCAAACCGGGCGAGCATGGCATGGTGCTGAACATTGCCATTGGCTATCCTTTCTAAGATATGCAGAACAGGTATAGCAAATAAAGCAGGTATGGCAGGTATAAGCGAATTCTATACCTGCCATACCTAACAACCTATGCTTTCCCTACAGAATGTCGAGCACTTTTTCAGGAGGACGACCGATAACGGCTTTGTCGCCTTTCACGACGATCGGGCGCTCGATCAGGATGGGATTCTCCGACATGATCTGCAACCACTCGTCGTCGGAATAGCTTTTACCCGCGAAGGAATCTTTGTATACCTGCTCGCCTTTGCGCAATACCTGCTCCGGTTTCAGGCCCAGTTTGTTGAGCACGGATTTTAGCTCCTCGGCAGAAGGTGCCTCCTTCAGGTATTCCACTACCTGCAGCTTCTCCCCTTTTTCGCGCAGCAAGTCTAGAGTCTGGCGGCTTTTGCTGCATCTGTTGTTGTGATAGATCGTAACCATGGCTTCTACTTGATTTACTCAAAGATACGTAAAAGCCGGCATTGGGCGAAGGCCACATCGTTGCCACCATTTCGCTAAAAAGCTTACCTTTGCAGAAGAAATGCCCGCTAAGGGCTCCTTTTTTTTAGAAGAGTGTATTAACCATTCGAATTTTCTGATAGCTGATTATGAAAAAGACAACCTTATTTGCAGCGCTGGTGGCCATGTTTGCATTTGCCTCCTGCTCATCTGATAACAGCCAGCAACACGCTGAAGGCACCGAAGAGCACGACCACGAGCACCACGACGGTATGGCACACGGTGACAACATGCCTGCAGCCGGTACTGTGGTAGTGGAAACGCCTACCTTCGACTCGGTAGCAGAACCGATGAAACGCAACTTGGCACAAATGCTCGACGAGTACATCGCCCTGAAAGATGCCATGGTAGAGTCAGACGCTGAAACTGCAAAAGAGGCTGCCAATGCTGTGTTGAACTCTGCGAACGCTATGCCGGTAGCCGCCATTCAGGTACCAGAGCAAAAGACGTTTGCAGAAGAGCAAATTGAGAAAGTACGCCAGTCTGCCGCTGCTATTGCCGGCACCAATGACCTGGGCGAGCAGCGCAACCAACTGGAAGACCTGTCAGAAGCTGTGTTCACGCTGACCAAAGCATTCGGCGCCACCGACCAGAAAGTATACTACCAGCACTGCCCGATGGTGAACAACAACCAGGGCGCCTACTGGGTTAGCACCAAACCTGAAATCCGCAATCCTTACTTCGGAAGCAGCATGCTGAAATGCGGCAGCAACGAGGAAGTTTTTAATTAATTGAGTGAATGAGCGATTGAGTGAATGAGTGATTAAAATTCATTCTCTCAAAAAGAAAAGAGCTGATCAATAACTTGATCAGCTCTTTTCTTTTTGGACCTTTTAAAAAATTAATCACCGCTATAAAATCTCCCATTCACTAAAACACTCAATTAAAATTCACTAACTCGCTCAATCACTCCTTCACTCAATCACTATCTCACTCCTTCACTCAATCACAAATAACAATCAATCCAATCCAGCACGATATGAATGAGCAGACCCAAGCCGATCAGGCGAGTTTTGGGGATGAGGGCCAGGATGGTGTAAATGGGCACGAGCCAGTACCGGTGTAGTAAATGAAAGCCTATGCTGCACCTGTCCTGGTCGATGATGGGTGTAACCAGCAAATGGTCAAAATCGATCAGCCAGCCTGCCAGCATCATGAGCGAGGCAAAGCGGAGTTGCTCCCGGTAAAACAGCGCCGCCACCAATATAGGAACCAACATGTGCAATATGATATGGATCGCAAAAGATAACGTCATACAGCAGGTACTGCATCGGCCAGGTATAGGTTACCGGATGACCGAACATAAAAAAGCCCTCTGCTTTCATTAAGCAGAGGGCTTTTTCTATCGCTATGGGAATAGACTATTTCAAAGTGTCCAGCAGCATTCTGGATTTCACACGAAGAGCGAACCACTCATACCTATTTTTGAGTCGCTCAAAGTGAAGGCCTTCCACAATGCCGTTTACGCTTGCTTCCTGTAGTGCAGTGGCCAGCACATTATTTTCGATCTGAAAATTTTCGTACACCAGGCCCTCTTTTATAAAAGAACATTCGACCTTCTCCTCCCGGTCTTTCAAAACAAGGGTGTTGCTGTGCCGGAGTGCTTTCTGGATTCTTTCAAGCTCTTTCATAGTCATGTATTTGTACAAAGTATTATAACTTATTAGCAAATCTAATACATGAACTATTCGCAAAAGGTTCATGAATATTTCAGGTTATTACAGCTTTTTTTCAATTATTTTTAAAAATCAGGCAAAATAGTCCACAATGGAGCACCCATTGAAGCGCTATACCTGAATATTAATATGATTTACTGATTGTAGATGGGAATAAAGCCTTTTGTTAAGAAGCGTTTCGGAATAATCCTTCGCAGGGATCGTTGTCTGAAACGAGCCAGTGCTTTGCGGCGCTCGAATCACTAAATTGCGCGATTTGCAAGTTGATATTGGACACATTGAGCAAACCATCACGCACTCTTTCCACCGCCACTTCCAGGAAAAGATCATCGGGCAGCACAACAGCCAGTTTACGTAACTTGGTGTGTGGCAGGCTTTGAGTCAGTAAGTCCAGCGTCCAGTTCTGGTCACGCATATCAGGCGACGTCATGCGGCTGAAGTCCACCAACCAACCCATTGCATTACTTTTATGGAGTTGTTTGCAAGTATCCACCAGCGCCTGCCGATACTCTGCACTGTTACCCACTCGCAGCCATCGGCTTGAAATGAAGTCCTGTGCCGGGTTATAGGATAGCTTAAAATAAGGCGGAGATTTCATTTCCTAATTTCAGTCAATAATTTAGCAATATAGTTATATAACGAACAAATACCCGTGGCTGTTGTACGAATTATGTGAAAATCCTAAATTTTCACCCCAACTAACTGTATCTCAATGCGAACGCAAAATATAACTGGGCCTTCACACTAAAAAACGGACGTTTACCTCTTTTAAAAGGCCCTTGACGAAATAAGTGATAAGGGTCATTTTTTCTAATGAAGGCTAGTGGTAGTTTTAATCTTTCATCGTGGAATTATTCAGTATTAAAAAGCATTACAACAGGATAGAAGCGGTAGGAAATGGAAAATTTAAGACGTGCTCTGGCCGAGGAAACGGGCAGGAAAGTGAAAAGGAAAAGCGTGCGGAAGTGTTTCTTAAGTGCCTATAGTTACCTCCTCTATCAGGATACGGTCAGCCTGCTAGAGACACTGGATTATAGAAGCTCTTTGGGAAAAGAAGAGCGGAAGCGTGAGCGTTATTTCGTTTTTCGCTATATGCTGCGGCTGATCAAAAACAAGCACCCCAAACAGTATAATCAGCTTTGCGCGGTGCCAAACTAAGCTACAGCATCCCTCCTTCTGTCCTCTCATGAAATTTCCTCCTGTTTGCCGTTCCCGGCAGACAGGAGTTTTTTATTCCATAGTTTCTAAATTAGATAACCCATACCCGGAGGCAACCTTTCCCGGGCGCACCTCATCTATTAGCAAAACCCGTAGCGATGGCGGCTCCCCTCCGCCCAGCTGCTTTCATCGAATTCTCTGAAACCGACTTTCCGTTCGTCGGAATTCTAGCGCGATTGACGGATTATCTGAGGCTATTCATATAAAATTCCAAACAGTACCTTGCAATACAAAGTACTATACAATAGCTTTGCATCATCCTATTACAATACACGCTAACAAAGTAATTCTATGAAAAAGTTATTCTATTTACTCGCGCTCGTTCTGCTAAGCACTCTGTCACACAACACCTTAGCCCAACAGGAAGGTTGGCTGACAGGCCAGGTACTGGACGAAAAAGGACAAGGCCTCGGATTTGTGAATGTGGCGGTGGTCTCCTCCTCCACTAACGCCGTGGTGACAGGCGCCATTGCAGAAATGGAGGGTGCTTTCCGCATCAAGACGCCGGTCAAAGGTAGTTATAAGCTAAAGCTAAGCGGCCTGGGCTACCTGCCACTGGTAACGGAGACTTTTGAAGTGACCGGACCAGACTTCAACCGCGACTTCGGCAAGCTGCAACTGAAGCCGGACGTGAAAACCCTGAAAGAGGTGACGATCCAGACCATGCGCCCCACCATTACGAACGACGCCGAAAAGATGGTGGTGAGCGTAGAGGGCACCGGACTGGCACAGGGCAGCACAGCCTATGAGGTACTGGAAAAATCGCCGGGTGTGTGGATCGACCAGGACGGCAACATCACCCTGAACGGTAAACCCGGTGTACAGGTCATGATCAACGGCAAGCAGTCGTACCTTTCTGGCAAGCAGTTGCAGAACCTGTTGCAGGGCATGTCCGCCGAGAACCTGAAAGACCTGGAGATCATCACCAACCCATCGGCCCGCTACGATGCGGAAGGCGCCTCCGGCATCATCAACATCAACCTGAAAAAGAACGAGGCTTACGGCATGAACGGAAACGTATACGTGGGCTACCAGTACAACCGCATGAGCTCCTTCAACTCAGGCTTCGACCTGAACCACAAGAGCGGCAGATGGAACACCACAGCCGGTGTGGACTTCTCGCGCCGCAAGAGCTTCCGCGACATGGAGATGGAACGTATTTTCAATGATCCGGAGGGCCGCAGCTACTTCGACCAGGTGGGCATTGAGGAGCGGGAGCGCATCAACCCGACCCTGCGCCTGGGCACTGACTACGAAATCAACGAGCGCCACAGCGTGGGCTTCATGAGCAACCTGTTCTACAACGCCAACGAGGGCATCTTCAACACCGAGTCTGACCTGCGCCGCCCGGTAGCCGCCGACAGCCGCCACATTTCGGCCACCAACGAGCACGAAAGCACATACCGCAACGGTACCTTCAACCTGCACTACAACGGCAAGCTCGATACAGTGGGCACCACCCTGTCAGCAGACGTGGACTATGCCCGCATCACCGACGAGACGGACTTTGTGTTCAAGAACAGACAGTTTGTGCTGGGTACAAATGAACTGGTTAGCCAGGAGCACCTGACCAGCTACAACCCGACCGGTTACGACATCCTGGCCGCCAAAGTAGACTTCGGGAAGAAACTGGGTCAGGATGGCAAGCTGGAACTGGGCGCCAAGGCCAGCCACGTGGTGTCTGACAACGAGCTGCTCTTCTACGAGATCACGGACGGCCGACAGGTGCTGGACCCACGCCGCACCAGTCACTTTGTGTACACCGAGAACATCTACGCGGGCTATGCCAACTACTCAACCAAGCTGAGCGACACCTGGAAAGTGATGGCCGGACTTCGCGCCGAGCATACTTCTTCGGAGGGTAACTCCATCACGCTGAAGGATATCACCAAGCGCAACTACCTGGACCTGTTCCCCAGCCTGTTCCTGCAGCAGAAGGTGAGCGACAACTACCAGGTAAGCTATAAGTACAGCCGCCGCATCAACCGCCCGTACTACAGCCAGCTGAATCCGTTCATTTTTTACCTCGATCCCTATACCTGGTCGCAGGGCTACCCGAACCTGAAGCCACAGTACACCAACTCATTTGAGGTGACGCAGACGCTGAAGGAGAAATACAACCTGATGGCCGGCTACTCCATCACCACCGATTTCATTGGTGAAATCCCGACCTACAACAGCGAAGACAACACCACGGTGTTTGGTCAGCGCAACATCGAGAGCTACAAGAACCTATATACCACCTTGGTGGCGCCGGTAAGGGTTTCCGGAAAATGGGAGATGAACAACACGGCCACCCTTGCCTACCAGCGCTATACCAAGGAAGTGAATGCGCAGGACGTGGTGAACGACGAAGTGCTGTTCTTTGTGCAGTCGAACCAGAACATCCAATTGCCGAAGAACGTCCGCATGGAGCTGAACGCTGGCTTCCAGGGACCTGCCGTGTACGGCCTCTACGAGATCCAAAGCCAGTGGTGGCTCGATGCGGGCCTGAAGCGCACCTTCCTGGACGACCGTCTGACGCTCTCCCTGAACGCGACCGACATCTTCAAGACACGTGTGCTGAAAGTAAAAACCCACCTGGAAGGAAACCTCAACGCCATCGACCAGTACCAGGGCACCCAGAGCATCCGCATTAACCTGCGCTACAATTTTGCCAAAGGAAAAGACTTTGAAACGAAGAAGCGCAACACCAACGTGGAAGAGATCAACAGAACCGGAAATTAGATAGATAGTACTTGTTAGCTTACTCAGCCCCCGCCCCACCGAGAGCGGGGGCTGTTTCTTTTTCGGGGCAGGTATCGGCGCTCTTCCCATCCTGAAGCAGGTTTGGCACGTAGTATTACATTCCATAAAAATGAAACACGATGCAAGACGCGAATAACACGATGCAGGACGCGAATACTGAACCTAAAAAACTACGCATTGCGGCCGTAGGCGATATACACGTACACGAGCAGGATACCGGCAAGTGGGTCGACTTTTTCAGGCAGGTGTCGGAGGAGGCGGATGTGCTGCTGCTCTGCGGCGACCTGACCGACACGGGCCGCGAAAGCGAAGCTGAGGTGCTGGCCGGGGAACTCAGGGCCTGCTCTATACCTGTGCTGGCCGTACTCGGCAACCACGATTACGACCACGACCAGGTGAAGAAACTACGTAAGATCTTCGCCCAGACCAACCTGCAGCTGCTCGACGGCGACTTTACCGTAATCGAGCATGTAGGCTTTACCGGGGTGAAGGGCTTTGGCGGCGGCTTCGACAGGTATATGCTGGGCATGTTCGGCGAGCAACTCAACAAGGATTTTGTGCAGGAAGCCGTGACGGAGGCCCTGAAGCTGGACGCCGCCCTCTCGCAACTCGACAGCCAGCACAGCGAGTTGAAAAAGATCGTGCTGCTGCACTATGCGCCCATCCGGGCCACGGTGGAGGGCGAGCCGGAGGCCATCCATGCCTTCCTGGGCTGCTCCCGCCTCGAAGAACCACTCAATCGCCGCAACGTGCTGGCCACCTTCCACGGACACGCCCACGTGGGTACGCTGGAGGGCGAAACCAGCACCGGGGTGAAGGTCTTCAACGTTTCGGTTCCCGTGCTGCAGAAATCGGGCTACGAGAAGCCTTTCTTCCTGTATGAGGTATAGCCGACAGAAAACGCAGGTATACTAAAAAAGGAGGCGCTACGTGCCTCCTTTTTCAGGTATAGAACATCCTCCCTTAGGACAGCTTGTCCGAGAGCACGGCATAGTGCGGGTCTTCCATGATATTCACTTCAACGAAGCTTTCGGCATTGGCCAGCAGACGGCGGCAGTCTTCGCTCAGGTGACGCAGGTGCAGTTTCTTTCCGGCTGCCTGGTATTTTCCTGTCAGTTTATTCAGTGTCTCTATACCGGAGTGGTCCACCACACGCGACTCTTTGAAATCGATCACCACTTCTTCCGGGTCGTTGGTCACATCAAACTTCTCCAGGAACGTGGCAGTAGAGCCAAAGAAAAGCGGCCCGTAAATCTTGTAGTGCTTCACACCGTTTTCATCCACGCGCTTGCGGGCACGGATGCGCACGGCACTGTCCCAGGCAAATACCAGCGCGGCGATAATCACACCGATCAGCACGGCAATGGCCAGGTCGAAGATCACGGTCAGGACGGTGACGGCCACCATGACTAGGGCGTCGGATTTGGGTATGCGGCGCAGCACTTTAAAACTGGCCCACTCAAAAGTACCGATCGCCACCATGAACATCAGGCCCACCAGCGCCGCCATCGGCACCATCTCAATAAAAGTGGACAGAAACAGGATGAAGACCAGCAGCATCACCGCCGCCGTGATGCCTGACAGACGCGTACGCCCGCCCGAACTCACGTTGATGATACTCTGCCCGATCATGGCGCAACCACCCATCGTGCCGAAGAAACCGCCTATCACGTTGGCCGCTCCTTGCGCAATGGATTCCTGATTGCCGCGTCCGCGGGTGTCCGTCAGTTGGTCTACAATGGTCAGGGTCAGCAGCGACTCCAGCAGGCCTATACCTGCCAGGATGAGCGAGTAGGGAAAAATAATGTAGAGTGTCTCCAGCGTGAAGGGAACCATCGGGATGCTGAAGGTGGGCAAGCCGCCGCCTACCGAAGCAACGTCCCCCACTGTTTTGGTATCCAGGCCGAAACCGATCACCAGGGCCGACACGATGACAATGGCCGTTAGGGCGGCAGGCAGTTTTTTGGTGATCTTGGGCAGGAAGAACATGATGGCTATGGTCAGCAGCACCAGGGCTCCCATCACGTACAGGGCCTCGCCCTACATCCAGCTGGCGCCTCCTCCCTCCGCGGCAGGCACTTTGAACTGTCCAAACTGCGACAGGAAAATGACGATGGCCAGGCCGTTCACAAATCCGTAGATGACGGGCTCCGGTACCAACCGGATGAATTTACCGAGCTTAAGAACACCGAAAAGGATCTGGAGCACGCCCATCAGCACGACCGCCGCAAACAGGTACTCTACGCCGTGGGAAGAAACAAGCGAGACCATGACCACAGCCAGTGCACCCGTAGCACCGGAAATCATGCCGGGACGGCCACCAAAAACGGCCGTAATGAGGCAAACGATGAAGGCGGCGTATAAACCAACAAGCGGCTCAACGCCGGCTACAAAAGCAAAGGCCACAGCCTCCGGTACCAATGCCAGCGCCACCGTGAGCCCCGCCAGAATCTCATTCCTGAAATTGATCTCCTTCAGGGAGATAGGTGCATAAATCATAAATGTATTTTGTTAGAAAAGATGTGTAAAAGCAACAAAGAACTGCCGCAGCCCGAAAGTGGCGGCGTGGTTATACCATAACCAAAATAAATTGGAGAAGAACAGCTCAGGCCAGAGATGGCCTGCCGTTAAAATCGAGTTAAATCAATCTGGCGTATTGCCGGCGGTATGTAAGAATGTTGCTCTCATGGAGGCTGCAAATTTAGAAAGTTTAATTTTTATAATTACAAAAAACGAAACAGTTTTAAAGGACTCGCCGATGGCGCTTGCCCATGCCGGTGCGATTATTACCACGAGCCAGGTCGATTCTGATCGGCCTTGCCCCTAAGCAGCTATCATCAGGCATGAGCACCGCATCCGGCTACCCGACCGAGCTCGACAAATAGCTGGCGTGACCCAAATGATTTAAGCTTGCACACTCACAAAAAGGCCGCAATGAAAAGCGGATGCTATACTTTGCTTTAGGTATAGCATCCGCTTTTTACACTCTAGTGCGTCCGGATAAATACTTAAAAGTGGGGACTTGCTTTATAAAATCAAATGAATATATTTACATATCAAAAGCAACTGTTCCATCTTCTCACTTTAAAAAATTCAGGCTCATGGGCATGATGAAAGAATTCAAAGAGTTTGCCATGCGTGGCAACGTAATGGACCTGGCCATTGGTATCATCATTGGTGGTGCCTTTAGCGGTCTTGTTAACTCCGTGGTAAACGACGTGGTGATGCCTGTGGTAGGCCTTGCTGTCGGAGACATGGATTTCTCCAACCTTTACGTTCCGCTCTCGAGTGCCGTACCTCAAGGCTTAGCGCTGGAAGAGGCCCGCAAGTTGGGCGCTGTGTTAGCCTGGGGTAATTTTATAACCGTAGTGCTCAATTTCCTTATCCTGGCCTTCATCATTTTCATGATTGTGAAGGGCATCAATAAGTTGAAGCGTAAAAAAGTGGAAGCACCATCTGTGCCGCCAGCACCAACCAAAGAAGAGGTACTCCTCACCGAAATGCGCGACGCCCTGCGCACCATCGCTGCGAAATAATATTTTTTAGAGATAAAGAAATCATGCTGTGGGATGTCCTTTGGGCTCTTGCAGCATGGTTTTTTTGTTTATGGTTGAAGGGCTCAAACCTCGCGGTGTGCGCAGCTCCCGCGAGAGTCTCAATCGACTGCTGTAGCTATACCTATATCTGGCGTGGTAACGGTCTTCCTATACCTTGAGCTATTTTGCTTTGTAGCTTCGCCTGTGCGGCGGGCACTCACTTTTTGTCTTGACACAAAAAGTAAGCAAAAAAGTCAAGACCCTCCAAACTCGCTGACCGCTCAGACAGTGGAGCGTCGTAAAGTGCACCTGGCCAATGCTGTCTGTTTCATAGTTGGAGGGGCAAGTTAGCCTTGTTATACCTGTCAGTGGTCAGTGTGGCCTTTACGACAGAGCTTATACCTTAGGTATAGCTGCAACAGAAAAGTCCCCCTTCGAAGGGGGCAGGGGGATGACAGTTTCCAATAGTTATACCTTTGCTACAAAGCTTATACCTTAAAGCTGGCAGTTGCTGAGATTCCCCTCTAAGGAGGGGCAGGGGTGGGTTAATCGTGCACCTAAATCCTGAAAATCCTTGGGGAAGGGGCCCTATATTAAGATTCAGATAAGTATACCTGCACACACCTGGACAGGTCTCGACCTGCTCCTACGGAAACTGCCCTGCTGCGTAGCACCTCAACGTTACGTTATAACGTCGCTACAACCCTAACACCAGAACTCGCAAACTCATAAACTCTCAAACTCCTAAACTCGATTATACCTGTCATCCGGATCGATTGTGGCTAGTTCCTGCAGGAGTTGGGCGATGTTGCGGGTGGTGGCTTCGAAGAAGGCTTTGCCTTTGGCGGGGGTGGCGGCTACGGGGTTGCCGATGCCCGTGTCGTCGCTCACTTGCGACCACAGGCGCTCTGACCAGGCCCAGCCTTCGCGTATACCTGTCAGCTTGGATTTGTACTCTTTCCCCTCCCCTGCCTCGCTCAACGGCAATACCAGGTCGGGGCGCAGGTGCTGCATGATGCTGGTTTCCATTTCGTCGGCGTGGTCGCCGGGGCTGTCGAAATAGGCTTTGCGGTCGGCGGCCAGGAACCAGTTACAGGTCAGCAGAAACATCGCCGGGAACTTCAGGCCCAGCTCGCGCAGCATAGGTTTAAAATCGTTGCCGCCGTGGCTGTTGAGCACCAGCAGTTTGCGGATGCCCTGGCGGTTGAGCACCTCCACGATGTCGCGGAGGATGGCCAGTTGCGTGCTGGGGTTCAGGTTGATGTCGAGGGTGATGTCGGCCTGGCCGGTGTTTACGCCAAACGGGATCACCGGCAACACGGTCACCTTCGCTCCTGCTTCCCAGGCCAGTCGGGCCGCTTCGGCAGCCACGGCCTCGGCCTCGTAGTTGTCGGTGCCATAGGGCATGTGGTAATTGTGGGCTTCGGTGGCTCCCCAGGGCAGTATGGCTACCTCCACCTGCTGGTCTTTGATAGCTTTCCAGTTCGATTCGGCAAGGATGTATGGACGCATATTTTAAGTTTAGGAGTTTAGGAGTTGGAGAGTTAAAAGTTCGAAAGTTCGAAAGTTATGGTATACGAAGTAATGGTATTAGTTTATGGTAAATGCCTATTCCTGTACCTTGGGTAATTAAAAATGGGTCCGGACTCTCCAACTGGCAATCTCCTAACGCTATAATTCCTAAACCCTCAAACTCCCAAACTCCTAAACTCTTCAACTTTCAATCAGCCAGTTGATGGCTTCTTCTTTGCTGGCAAAGCTGCGGTAGGCGATGGAACCGATCACCAGGGCGGCGGCATTGGAGGAAATGGCTTCGCGCCTTAGGTCCGTGGTTTGCAGCTTGGCAAATTTTTGCAGACGGGTGGTGGCCAGTTGCAGCGCCAGTTGGTTGACCACGTTGGTATACTCCTCCATCGGCACGGTTACCTGCGACTGCCGGGTGTCGGCAAGGATGCGTTTGATATCGTAGCTGCGTACCGCCTCTAGCACCTCATCGATGATGTAGCTTACCTCCGGCAAGGTATAATCGTGCATGTTGGGCCAATCCACAAACAGGATGTCGTGGGTGGGGTTATAGTCGAGCTTCAGAAATTTGTTGGGAATGATCATCTTGCATCAGTAAGTAAGCGAGCGTTCAGGGAGTTGGGCAGAGGTGAGAGGATCAGGCCAGGAGCCAGTTGCGGGCCTCGCCGTAGAACTCAAACTCCATGAAGCTGTAGGAAAGCTGGCTGTGATCGAAGTCCCGGAACATGTTTTCGGAGCTGATGCGGGCCGAGATGTCGGTTGATCGGACGCGGGCCACTTTCTCCAGTTGCCTGGCCTCCTCAATGAACAGGGGCACCCACTCCTCTGTCGTCCACTGCTGGTCCGAGAGGCGCACTACCCGCGCCTGACGGGAGTCTTCGAGCCAATGGTTGATCTCATACTTCCGCAGCGCCTCTATGAATTGTAGCATGGCCTCGCGGTAGGCTGCGCTGGAGGTATAGGCCAGCCAGGTGATTTCGAGCAGTTTTTCCGCTTCGTAATAGGCAATGCTGATATGGTCTTTTTTATATAGGATCATTGCAATCTAGTCTAAAGGGCCAGGTATAGTCACCTCTCCCGGCGGTCAGCCAATTCTTTAAATTGTGCCACAATGGTGTTCTGCCCTAGCTATTTCGACAAGGATTTGCAAGAAAGGACTTCCGGTTTTAAAATCAAAGCGGCCGCAGGAATTTAGTATAAATTTGTGATATTCCTCTACTATAGCTTGGTTAGGCAAGTGTTGCTTTGTATATTAATGCGCTTTTCTATTGGGAGATTCCTCTAACACCGCTTCTGAAACATGATACTTTTGCAAAACAGCATTTTGCGACTGGAATACGACCCTGCTACCGACATCCTGCAGGTGCGCTACCCCGACCTGCAGCGCTACCACATGGCGGAGATCAGGCACAGCCTGCAAATTATGGTGCAGACCATCCGGAACTACGATGTGCGCAAACTCCTGCTCGATGCCCGCACGACGGCCGTTGAGATTGACGAGGAAGAGAACCGGCAGCTCACGCTGGACTTGACGGCCATGCTGTCGAAGACGCGGCTGATGAAGGTGGCCCGTGTGCAGCCCTTCGACCCGCAAAGCGAGGCACGTGCCCAGCAAAACATCGAAGCGGCCCGCAAGGCCGGCGTCTTAACCTACGACGTGGCCACCTTCACGTCGCCTGTCGCTGCCCTCAATTGGCTGAAGAATTGACAAAGGTATAGGCATAAAAAAAGCGGCCCCGGTCGTTCACCCCCGGAGCCGCTTATACTTATCACAAAATGAGCTTTCGCTTAGCTGTCTATATATACGCTCGCCTATATTAAAAAGTTGTTATCTTTTTCAATTTTATTTTTCGGAAGCGTATTTAGCAGTCCCGGGCCTCGCGGCGTGCGCAGTTCCCGCGAGCGTCTCACCCAATAGCCTTAGCTATACCTATACTTGGTTTTTCACGGCCGGTCGCTTAGACGCTCGCGGGTCTGTAAGTGGGCAATCTATTTCGGAAATTTAATTTTCAAGTACCTCCGCCTCCCTTATATTGCGATTGAGCTCGTAGGTCATGAAATAGTAGTAAAAGGCTGCCTGTTGCTGTTGACTGAGCGGCGTGGATCCCATCAGTATGCCGCCTATTTCGTCGGCGTCTATACCTAGCTGCTTGCTTAGATCATTGCGCGACAACTTATACACTTCTTTGCGTTCTGCTATCCATTGGAGGTCGATGGCATCAAAATCCGGTTTGAAGGAAAGCGTTACATAATGTATCCTATACCTGTTCCCAAGTGGCTCGAACAAAACCCTGGCCCTTCTGATTAGTTCCGATTGGCTGAGCAACCAGTTATTTTTCAGGTTCGCCTGCTCTACCCGCACACGCAAAATGTCTTCCTTGAGATCCAGTATATCGACTGCTATACCTGTATAGGCCAGCAGCTTGTCCCGGCGTAGCCTCATGTCGTCTTGTACAGACTTTCCGACTGGTAATATATCTAGGTTCCTCATTTCAGTATTTTGATGGTTGTGCCGTCTGGCTGTTTGTGGTAGGGACAGGTCGCGACCTTTCCGAATCGTGCACTGGTTTTGACTGCCGGGCTATACCTGTTGCAGTGCTACAATGCGTATTCTTCTTGCATACTGCTTCGTGTGTTGGCCTATCGCGCGGACAGGTCACGACCTGTCCCTACGAAGGATGCTATACCTAACGACGGCAGGTATAGGTATAGCTACCGCAGTTGGGTGAGACGCTCGCGGGAGTTGCGCACGCCGCGAGGTCCGGGGTCGGCCGCTTCGTAATCCTCCCGACTCAGGCCAAAACCCGGGTCCACGAGCAGCACTTCGTCGTAGGTGAGGTCGTAGAGGCGGTATACCTGCAGGTCGATCTCGGCTTCCAGCGCCGCCGTGTCCGCCCCCGCATCGGCCTGCTTCGCCGCCAGCACCTGCTCTACCATAGCCCGTATACCTGCTTTCGTTTCTTCATCGGCTTGGGCGATGGGGAGCTTGATAACATATTGTGAGAAGAATCTTAAGTACCCACCTCTAACTGCCGCTGATGTTTCTCTATAGAAATATAATATTAATTTACTGGCTAGTAGAGCTAAAATGAAGTCATCATCACAAGAAATGAAATAACAGGTATTAGTTAAGTACCAACCACCGGACCTATCAATTGTAAAATCCCCTTTAAGCGATATATCTGGATAAATAATTTTCGGTTTTTCAAATTCATTATAATAAGCAACATTGTCTTGTATTTCATACCAATCGTAAGAGCCCTCTTTTCTGCCTTCCCATTTTGAATCTGCCCAATCTTTAGGTTTAGGCATTAACCTATTTTTGAAGTTTATTAGATGATTCAGAATAGCTGGATAATTCTCAATCTCTATACCTCTTCTCGTAAAAATCAAATACTTATCAGACTTCGGCGGCTGATATCGCTTCACATCACGCCCTGCCAAAAACGGCTTGATCACCTCAGCACTTCTCGGGTCTTCGGCAATCAGGTGTGGCTTCATCTATCACAAAGGCTTCGTTATACCCTGTTTTGATGCCGTAGTAAATTTTCCCCTCCACATACTCGCCGAGCGGTATACCTGTGTTTTTGAGTTTTTCGAGGAGTTGCTGCGAGTTGTTGTCCGAAAGCGTCCAACCGGAGTCGGGCAGCTGCCTGGCTTTCACCCAGTAGCCGTTGTCCTGCAAATATTCCGACAGACCGTGCTCAAAATCGAGGGTGTCTATACCTGCGGCCTGCAAGGTATAGTCCTCGTCGTCGGGCGCAGTTTTGGTAATCGACACGATGAGCGGGTAAGTCGTGGCTTCTTCAAACACCGGCTGGTCGCCGAAGTCGAGGAGCTGCTGCAAGGTATAGCTCTGCACCCAGCCCCTAAGCGCCTGCCCATACCCGGCCCGCATCCACTTGTTGGGCACAATGTAGCTGAACTGCCCGCCCTCGCGCAACAGGTCGATGCCCCGCTCCACAAAGTACACATACAGGTCGGCGGTGCCGGCGTAGGTCGCAAAGTGTTTTTTCAGGTATAGCTTAAAGTCGCCGAGCTCTTCCTGTCGGATGTAGGGCGGGTTGCCGATCACCACATCAAAACCGAGGTAATTGCCCATCTCATCCAGCACTTCCGGAAACTCGAAACGCCACTCAAAAGCGCCCTCGTATACCTTGTTCGTCTCGATCTGCTCGCGCTCGGTTTCCAGTTTCTGCAGTTCTTTTTTAAGCGCGGCGAGTTTGGCTTTGTCCACCTTCACGGCCCCAAACAGGTCGGGGTCCTGAATGGCGGCAATGGTGCCGCGCAGTTTGGCCATGCGCTGACGCAGCGGGTCGTTGTTGGCCAGCGTGGTCCGGAAGCCCTGCCGGAGTTCCTCCAGAAACTGCTCCAACTCCTTCTTCTTTTGCTTCGAATTGGTGTGCTTGTATTCGGCCACGGCCTCGCGGTAGGCCTGCAGACTGTGCCCCTTCCTCCCGAACGCCTCCTGCAGGTCGGCCGTCAGCGGGTAGCGGCTCAGCAGCGAGTTGCCCTGCTTGATGTTGATGTCGATGTTGGGTAGCGTCTGCAGTTCGCTATACCTGCCCTTCGCCCCGTCGGCTATACCTGTGCCAAAGCCCTCGCGCATACCCGGCGCATCGGCATAACAAACCGGACTGCTGGTTTCAGGTATAGCGTCGGTGCTGAGGTAATACGCATTCTTAAGCAGCTCGATCCAGAGGCGCAGGCGGCAGATCTTGACAGAGTTCGGGTTGATGTCGACCCCGAAGAGGCAGTTCTCGATGATGGTCTGCTTTTCGTGGAAGAGCGTTTCCTGAATTTCCTGCAGCTGCGGGTTGATGGTGCGGCTGCCGTCCGGCTGCTGGTGCACGGTATAGCTGAAGAGCTCGCCATACTGGTCCGTCACGATGAGTTCGTCGTTCTGCACCTCAATGCTGCCCGCCCGCAGTGGTTTGCCCTGCCGGTTCAGCAGCAGGCCCAGCTCCCACTTGATCACGATGAGCTCGTTGAGGGCGCTCACCAGGTAATGGCCCGAGCCCACCGCCGGGTCGCAGATGCGGAGGCTGTTGAGGATGCGGTTGCCCTCCAGCGCCAGTTCGGGGTTAAGTTTACGGTCCAGCTGAAACCGGAGCGTCGCAAAGTCCTGCAGCTCCCAACTGAAGGCCTCGTTGAAGCGCTCTACCACCGCCCGGCGTATGGCCTCGCGGCTCATGTACATCGTAATGAAGCCGGGGGTATAGAAAGAACCGTCGCGGTAGCCGTTTATTTTCTCGAAGATCAGCCCCAGCACCGAGGCCGTGATCAGCGTCTTGTTTTCTTCCTGAATCTCTTCCCTGCCCTCGGCCCCGAAGTCGTAGCTGCCAAGAAAGCGCAGCAAATACTCGAGCGTCGGCAGTTTGCCCTGGCTCTTGCCCAGCGGTTTGCCCTGCTGATTGCGCAGCACGCTTTGCGGGTATACGGTCAGCAGGCTGCGGTCCTTCAGGTTAGAGATGCGGAGCGTGCGTTTCTCCAGCGCCGTGGTCTCGAACAGCGAGGAGTTCAGGTATGGGATGTGGGCGAATTTCTGGCGCACGTTGGCGGTGCGGTTTGCGGGCCGCTCGGCCAGCACGTCAAAAAAGAGCTCGTTCAGGTCGTCGAACTCGCGCAGGTGCTCGGTGCTCATAAAGGCATAGCGGCGGTCGCCCTGGTGGTAGCTGATGAGCTGCGCCTCCAACAGTTTGAGGAAGAGGATGCGGTTCATCCAGGTGATGCACAGCTCCAGCGCCACGTTAAACAGCTGCTCCTCGCGCGTGTTGCCAAAGGCATAGGGCTTGTCGAGGCCCGAGATCAGGTCTTCGGAGCGCAGCTTCTGGTAGGCCGCCTCCAGCAGCGAACCGGCGCTGGGTTTGGCTTTGCGCCGGATGAGTTTGCGGCCTCCCTCCTTCACTTCCTCCAACCCGATAATGTGCAGCAGCTCCAGGTAAAAGTCGCGGTCCAGGGAGTTGGCGTCGGTCGCAAAGGACTCTTTGAGCAGGTGAGGCGGCGAGAACAATTTGTAGAGCTGCACCAGCTTCACGTCGTCGCGCAGGTCACGGTTGCGCAGCGCCTTTTCGCTGTCGCGCAGGTCAAACCAGGTATAGTTGATCGTGTCGGTGAGGTTGGCAATGGCCGGCGCGGCTATCTGCTTGTAAAAGAAATCGGTGCCGCTGCTCGACTTGCGGCCTTCGCTCCAGTCGGTAAAATCTTTGCGCAGCTGGCTGTTGCGGTAAAACACACGGTCGAACTCCAGGGCATCGAACACAAACCACTCGTGCACATCCGTCACGATGAGGTGGCGCAGGTCGTGGTTCTGGTGCTGCACCCGCTCCTGCAGGTAGTAGAGCAGCAGTTCGTGCACGGCCTTGTAGTTCAGGTTGTCGGTGGTGGGCATGTCGGCCCGGTTGCCGGGGCGCTTTACCTCCAGCAGCACCGCCGCCGTGCTCTTGGTCGTCGGCCCGGTATGGATCACCAGATCCGTGCGCCCCTTGGTGTTGATGCCGTAGCCCCCGTAAAAGGCCGCCTTCAGAAAATCGCGCAAATGGTTTTTGGCATGCTCCTCGGTTTCGTGCGGGTTAATGCTGTCGAGGAGCGTGCAGAGCGCCGCCTTAAAGCGCTCCATGTCGTTGCGGGCTGTTTTCTGGCGCAGGTAGGCTTTGTTCAGGGCTTGTCGGGGACGGAGGGTGTTGTGCTGCATGTAATAGGCTTGCTTTCTACTACAAGTTACTCAAAACGCTGGAAATACCTACAAAAACGGCTACAACCACGCTAAAAGTAAAATACGCTATATATAATTTTATAAATATAATTAAATTTAAAATAAATATAACACTAATTACCTCACTTCCGTATTGTTAAAATCTAATAAAAATAACACCTGATAAATCATTGGCTTCTTAATATTCCAACAGCGAAACTGACCCTTTTGGTGCCTTCTAAGGATTTCGAAAGGAAGGAATAGCTGCTAATCATAGCGGGTCTGTCTGTACAGGTCATTGCGTAGTGTCATCACCTATTTCTAACCATAAAACCTTTACCATGTCGAACAAACTATTTACCCGCAACAACCTGCTCGCAGCGGCGGCTTTTGCCTTTTTAGGCTTAACAGGCTGTAATCCTGAAGAAGACGTAAATCCTGATGGCGCGCTGAATGCCTCCACTGTAAATGCAGCCAAAGGAGAAGCCGGCAATGTCAAAATGCTCACTGGACACTACATTCTGGTTGGCTCTACAGAGCAACTTCCTGCCGGCCTAGCCAAGCAAATAGCCGATATGGGAGGCGAACTTACTTCCTCCATCGACGAACTGGGCATCGCGACAGCAAGCTCCGCCGATCCTTCCTTTGCCGCGAGAGCAAGCAAAATAAGTGGTCTTCGTTCTGTAGTCAGAGACCTTGAAGTGCAGTGGTATAATCCGGAAGCCATCAAGACCGTTGAGGTGGATGAAAATGCCGTGACCGCTACCGCAAATTCCAACCGTTACTTCGATTTCCTTTGGGGTCATCAGGCCGTTAAAGCACCGCAAGCCTGGGCCGCAGGCGTTAGAGGAGCTGGTGTGCGGGTAGCAGTGCTCGACGGTGGTTTCGACTTCACCCACCCGGATTTAAGGGCTAACATTGATTTGGATGCCAGCGCAAGTTATGTGCCTGGTGAGTCACGCCAATTCAACCCACTTATCGCTGGCAGAACCTTCAGCCACGGCACGCACGTTGCAGGCACTATTGCCGCTCTCGACAATACGATCGGGTCAGTAGGCGTCGCGCCAGATGCCCAACTCGTGCTTGTAAAAGTACTCGGCGACCGTGGAACAGGGCAATTCTCCTGGATAATCAACGGCATCTACCATGCAGCAGCTTCCAATGTGGACGTAATCAACATGAGCCTGGGTGCTACACTGCCACGTAATGGTCGCTTTCAGTTAGAAGACGGCAGCTGGGTGAACGATACAAAAGCCGTACAAGAACTGGTAATTGCCCTGAACAGAGCCACTGGCTACGCCACAAAACAGGGTGTTACGGTCATCTCCTCTGCCGGCAACGACGCCAACAACGGGAACACAGACAAGTCGATGATGAAAGTGCCTGCTTCCTGCACGGGCGTTATCTCCATTTCGTCCACAGGTCCTATGGGCTGGGCTACCAACATGCAAGCCGCTAACCTGGACCGTATCGCCTCTTACACCAACATTGGCACGCCGGATGTAACCTTTGCAGCACCAGGCGGTGACTTCGCCTATCCCGGCAACGAGACAACTATCGTATCAGGTATACTCAACCCGGTTTGGGCATTCGACATGGTGTTTAGCTTGTCAATGGGTGGCTATACCTGGTCAGCAGGTACCAGCATGGCCTCCCCCCACGCAGCTGGCGTGGCTGCCCTCATCATCAGCAAGAACGGTGGCAAAATGGACCCGGCTCATGTGCTGGCTAAACTACGCGCTACCGCCGATGACCTTGGCAAGCCGGGCCGCGACCCGTACTATGGCTATGGCCGTGTAAATGCCTTGCGTGCTGTAACAGAGTAAGTTATACCTGCACTCATAACAAAAGCCGGACTGTCTCACGACAGCCCGGCTTTTGCTTTCTATATCGGTGCTATTTTAAAAAATCAGACCCTTACAATTATCCAACTTTATGCAGAAGGCAAACTCTTGATTTAGGCTCTTCACACCAGTTAATTTCAGCCTATTGTGCCAATTATAGGATATTAAACAGCCATTTTTCTACATTTAGAATAATCTGCTAAATATTGCCTCAATAATGAACCCATATTGCGTAATTCCAATTACATTCAGGTTGTCTTTAGCCAAAGCACCTCTATGAAGGTAAATTTTACGCAGTCTGAGGAACTAGCCCTGACGCCGGATTTCTACAGCTCTATTGTACGCCACGGATCTGAGCTGATCACTGTCGTTAACTCAGATGGTATGTACCAATATGTTTCTGACTCGGCAGGTCCGGAGCTGGGGTATGCTCCAGAGGATCTGCTGGGTACCCATGTGCTCGATCTCATTCATCCGGATGATGTACCAACAATTGCCGAGGAGCTTTACAAACACACCAGCGGGCTTGCAAAGCAAATAACGTTGGCTCCTTTTCGTTTCAAAGCCCGGAACGGCGACTGGCGCTGGTTAAGCTGCGTATCTACCAACATGCTGCACAACCCGCATGTGCGGGGCATTGTCACCAATTCCCGTGATATTACCCCTAAAATGGAGGCGCTGCAGCAGAAAAAAGAAAGCCAGGCCTATTACAGAGCGCTCTTCTTCAACAATCCTGACCTTGTTTTCACGATTGCCCCCAATGGTCGTGTAGAGGCCTGCAACGATGCCGTTGTATCCCTGACCGGCTATACCCGGGAGGAATTTCCCGAGAGTAACTTTGCTGAATTTGTCCTGTCCGAAAGCCATGAAGCAACTTATGAGGCATTCAGGCAAGCACTGGCCGGACAGCCCTGCACGGTTGAAACCCGCATCCGGCACCGCAATGGCACAACGCGCCACTTGTCGGCAAGTCTGCTTCCGGTGATGCTGGAAGGTCGCGTACTGGCTGTGCAGTGCATTGCCAAAGACATCACCAGCGAAAAAGAAGCCAACCTGCTCGTGAAAGCACAGGCACAGAAGCTGCACAACATCCTGGAAGGCATGATAGAGGGCTTTTTTGCCTTGGACAGTAACTGGCACTACAGCTTCGGCAATTCGGTTTTCGCCAATTTCCTGAACCGCTCCCTCGACGACTTGATGAACCGTAACATCTGGGACGAGTACGCCATCCTGGAAGGCACTAAATTTCAGCGAAAGTGCTTTGAGGTAGCCGCCACCCGAGAACCGGCCCAGTTCGAAGATCAATTTGAAGCACTAGGCGTTATTTTGCGCTTCACGCTGAGTCCGTTTGCGGATGGCATCCTGGTCTCGTTTGTCGACATCACGGAGCAAGTAGCTGTGCAGGAGGAACTGCGCAAACTGTCGCTGGTGGCCAGCAAAACCACCAATGGCGTGATCATCACCAACAGCCAGCTCGAGATTGAATGGGTGAACGAGGCCTTCAGCAACGTAACCGGCTATACGCTGGAGGAAGTGGCTGGCCGGCGCCCCGGCGATCTACTAGCCACCGGCACAGACCCGCACGAACTCACCTGGATAAGAGAGCAGTTGATTCTGGGCCTGCCCATGCGGAAGGAAATGCGCAGCTACAAAAAGAACGGTGAGATACTCTGGTCCGACGTCACCATTTCACCGATTGCCAATGAGCAGGGCCAGGTCGAAAAGTACGTCTACATCCACACCGACATCACGGAGCGCAAGCTCGATCAGGAACAGTTGCTCAAAACAACCGAGCACCTCTACCATCAGAACCAGGACCTGCAGCAGTTCAACTACATTGTGTCGCACAACCTGCGCGCACCTGTAGCCAACCTGGTAGGCCTTTCGACAATACTCCAGAAGCTGGACCCTAACAGCAATCGCTTTGTGCAGGGCCTGCAAAACCTCGAAATATCCGCCCGCCGGCTCGACGATGTGATCAGTGATCTGAACAAAATACTGGCTGTGCGCTCCTCCAGCCTGCACGGCGCCCGCGAACTGGTTAGCCTGCCTGAGGTGGCCTCCGAAGTCGTACAAAGTCTGCAGCACCTGCTTACCCCTGTAAACGGACGCATTGTGCTGAACCTGGGGCAGGACGATGTGCTCTGGGCCAACCGTGCCTACGTCTACAGCATTCTGCACAACCTGATCTCAAATGCAATTAAGTATAAATCTGCGCACCGCGACTTACTTATTGAGCTAAGTAGCGTAAGGAAAGAAGACAGTCTGCTACTACGTGTAAAGGACAATGGCAGTGGAATGGACCTGGAATCCGTAAGGCCCCATCTGTTCCAACTCTATAAGCGCTTCCATACTGGGTCCGATGGCAAGGGCATCGGGCTATACCTAGTGAAAATGCAAATGAACGCCATTGGAGGAGAGATCGAGGTAGACAGTGAACCGGAACAGGGAACAACCTTCACCTTACACTTTAAGCATGCAGCCTATGATCAGTAAGGTCTTTGTAATTGACGACGACGAGATCAGTGTCTACCTGACCTCGCTGGTGCTGGAGGAAGCTGTGTTTGCAAGGGAAATCTATACCTACTCCTCGGCAGACGAGGCCCTTGCCAACCTGTCTTTAACAGAGGATGCCCCCCTACCCGACCTTATCCTGCTCGACCTCAACATGCCCATTAAAAGCGGCTGGGATTTTCTGGACACACTGCGTCCGTACGAAAATGACTTGAAGGGAAAGCTGGATGTTTTCATCCTGACCTCTTCCATCGCTGACAGCGACAAAGACCGGTCCCGCACTTATCCGCTGGTGCGCGGTTTCCTGCACAAACCGCTGGACGAAGCAAGCCTGGCCCACATCCGACACACGCGTACTTATCGCTCTTAAGCCCCGTACTTAGGCAGCCTGATCGTGAAGCTGGTGCCTTCCTGTTCCTGGCTCTGCACGCTGATGGTACCACCGTGCAGCCTTACCAGTTCAAATACAATGGCTAGCCCAAGTCCACGCGATTCTTCTCCGTTGAGTCCTTGTCTGGAGGCGATGCTGCGCCGCTCAAATACTTTAGGGAGCAGGTGCTCAGGTATGCCGATGCCACTGTCGCTGTGTTCGAGCACAGCCCACTCGCCGTCCTGATAAGCCTGGATCGTGATGGTGCCGGTGGATGGAGTGAACTTGATAGAGTTCGAGATCAGGTTATTCAGTATCTGTGAGAATTTTATCAGGTCGAGCTCTACCATCAGTGGCTCTTCCGGTAGTTGCAGCACAAATTGCTGCTGCACCATCTGGCCTTTTTGGTAAAACTCCACCACGTCCCGCACCTGCTCGCTCATATTCACGCGGCTCTTGTTCACGTATACCTCCGGCGACTTCAGGTGCTCTTCGTTGAGCAGGTCCTGTATCAGGTTCGTGCACTGCACGCAGGCCTTCTCGATGATGTCGGTATAGTGGGCCAACTCTTCCTTTTTGTTATCCTGAATATCCTGGCGAAGCAGGGTGGTTACGCTTTTTACGATGGCCAGCGGACCCCGCAGGTCGTGCATCACCATCTCAAGGGCGCTGTTCTTTCGCTGTCCGAACTCTGCCAGGTAATTGATGAACTCCTGCTGTTGGGTCACGTTCTCGGCCATACCTGCCAGGGCCACTACCTGCTGGTCGCCGTCAAAGATGGGGTAGGCGAGGCAGCGCATGTAGCGCTTCAATCCACGTTGCTCAATGCGCGCAATCTGGTCCACGTGCTCTCCCTTTAGCAGTTTTTTCCAGCACCGGGCCAGGGCTGGGCGGTCCTCATCTACGACTGAGTCAAGCAGCCGCTGCGGTAGCTCCTGTCCTTGCGATGCCGTTATCTCCCAGATCTCGTAAAAAGCGGGGGATAAATAGTCGAACTTATGTTCTGTCAGATTGTACTGAAATAAAACTTTGGGACTTTGCTGTCCTATCTGGTGAAGTATGTCTGGTTGGTTCATAGTTTGGTACTAGTAGCGCTGTTTTAGATACGGCGCAGCAGGCGGTATGTTAATAAAGGCGCATAAAGTGCGCTTTTCTGCCTGTTTTGACTGGCCATACCTGGCGCGTGTTGTCCCCAAAAGATCGGACGTGAAATTGACTTTTGGGAATCAGTCAAGGGCATTATTTTGTACAAAAAAAGCAGCAAGCCCTTGGCTTGCTGCTTCCATCATACATCATATCGCTTTATCTGATATTGATCAGTCCTCAAACTGGTTTATAACCGAAACGCTATACCTGACCTAGCTCTTCAGCTGTTCCTCCAGCTCCTCTGCCTCCAGCATCAGGTTCTCCCACTTTCCGTTAACGGCGTTCAGCTCCTTTTGCACCGCCTCAAACTTCTGCGAAGTTTCTTGTAACAGGTTCGGGTTGCCGTATACCTTGGGGTCCGCCAATTCAGTTTCGTGTTTGGCAAGTTCCTGCTCCAGTTGCTGTACCTGCTTTTCGATCTCGCTTATCTGCCGGTTCACCTGTTTGAGCTGGTTATTAAGGGCGTTGTACTCGCTGTTGTCGCGCTTCGGCTTTGGCTCATCCTTTTTGGGGGTTGGGGCAGCGGCGGCCTCGCGTTTGGTTTCCTTCTCGCGCTTCTCCTGGAAGGCCTCGTACTCGTGGTAAGTACCCGGATATTCCTTCAGTTGGTAGTCTTCGATGTACCAGATCTTGGTGGCCACGTTCTCCACAAAATAGCGGTCGTGCGAAATCACGATGAAGGTGCCCTCGTACTGCTCCAGCGCCTGGATCAGAATGTTCACCGACTGCATATCGAGGTGGTTGGTCGGTTCGTCGAGCATCAGGAAGTTGGCCTCCGAGATCAGCGTCTTGGCCAGCGCCACACGGCTCTTCTCCCCTCCTGACAGCACTTTGATCTTTTTAAACACATCGTCGCCGGTGAAAAGGAAGGAACCCAGCAAGGTGCGCAGCTCCACCTCCGTTTTGCCGGAGCCCGCCTGCTGCAGTTCCTGCAGAATCTCGTTTTCGACGTTCAGCGCTTCGAGCTGGTGTTGGGCGTAGAAGGACATGATCACGTTATGCCCCATCTCGCGCTTGCCCTGTATCGGTTCGGTGCCCGCTATGATGCGCAGCAGCGTGGACTTACCCTTGCCGTTGGCGCCGATCAGCGCTATTTTATCGCCACGCTCTACGTGCACGTTGGTATCGCGGAAGATCAGTTTGCTGCCGAAGCTCTTGCTCATGTGCTCGAGCCGGAAAATATGGCGGCCCGGCTGCACATTGAACCGGAAGCTGAAATTTACTTTTGCGGCTTCACCTGCCACCTCTTCGATGCGCTCCATGCGCTCGAGCTGCTTCATGCGGCTCTGGGCCTGCTTGGCTTTGGTGGCCTTGGCCTTGAAGCGCTCAATGAAGCGCTCGGTCTGTCGGATCTGGGCTTGCTGGTTTTCGTAAGCGCCTTTCTGTATCTCGTTGCGCAGAGCTTTTTCTTCTACATAAAAACTGTAATTGCCCGGGTATACGTTCAGCTTCGCACCCGATACCTCTACCGTGATGTTGGTCGTCTTGTCCAGGAACTCCCGGTCGTGCGACACGATCACCACAGCCCCTTCAAAGCGGTCGAGGTAGGATTCGAGCCACTTGATGGAAGGAAGGTCGAGGTGGTTGGTCGGTTCGTCTAGCAGCAGCAACGAAGGTTTCTGTAAGAGGATCTTGGCCAGCATCACGCGCATGCGCCAGCCACCCGAAAATGAGGCCAGCGGCTGCTTTAGCTCCTCGGTCGTAAAGCCAAGGCCCTCCAGGATCGACTCGGCCTCGGCCTGCATGGTATAGCCGCCCAGCGCCTCAAAGCGTTCCTGCAAAGCCGCCAGCTTGTCCACCAGCTTGTCATGAAAGTTGTTCTCGAACTCCACCAGCACCTGGTCAATTTCCTTCTGCAGTGAAATGGCCTCGTCAAACGCCTGCATGGCCACCGACAGGATGCTCTCGTGGGTTTCGTAGCTGAGCAGGTCCTGGTTCAGGAACCCGATGGTGGTGTCGCGGCTCATCTGGATGCTGCCGCCGTCAGGTTTGTACTCCCCTACAATGATGCGCAACAGCGTGGACTTGCCCGTACCATTCAGCCCGATCAGGGCGATCTTGTCTTTGGGTTTGATGTGCAGGTTGGCATCCTCGTACATGGGGCGGCTGCCAAAATGGAAGTTGAGGTTATTGATAGAAATCATAAATTCGGAAAGCTGAGTTGCAAAGGTACTTATTTTGGGAAACATCCCCAGCGGAAAGGCCCACAGACCAAAACCTGCCTTACACGTAGAATTAAACGTTGGCTATCGCAAAAAGCCCCGGACAGGCAAACATTATCATACCTGCCTCGTTCTATACTTTTGTGCTTTCCAGAAATTGTGCGCGAGACGTTGAGAACAGCAATAAAAAATAACCTTTTATGATCGCAGTTACATCCCTGCTCGACCCTTCCCATTCTGCACGTGTCACCGAACTGACCGAGTTACTCGACTCCCAATTCGGCCTTAATGAAGTAAAAATGACACCTTACCCGCACCTGACCCTGCTCACAGCCGAGATACCGGATATGGAAGAACTGCAGCAGTACCTGCAGGAAACCAGCCGTGAGACAGAGCCCTTTACGATCCGCACCACCGGCCTGGGTGTGTTTCCGGGAGAAAAACCCGTCATTTACATACCTGTGTTGCGCACGACCCCGCTCAATCAGCTACACGCCCGCCTGCACCGCGACATTTCGGAGATGAGCAGCGAAATGGGTGTTTATTACAACCCCAACATGTGGCTCCCGCACATTTCGCTGGCCCTCGGCGATACCAGCCCTGAATTGCTGGGCCCGGTCCTTACCTTTCTCTTCAACTACAATTTCAACTGGGAGATCACGATCGACAACCTGACGATCCTGCAGAAATGTGGCGACTACTACCTGAAAGAAGACGAGTACAGCTTTGGCCGAAAGGAACTTAGTCTGTAATTCGCGGGCAGCAGTTAAATATTCACCCATTAGAATCCTCCAAATTCTGTTTGCGCTATACCTGTGTTTTATCTAATCGAAGCACAGCTATACCTGTGTTAGCTATCCTTTTAATCACATTTTAATTCCATTTTAATCTTGTATAGATTCATTTTTTGCTAACCACTTAAAATGCTACCCCGTATGGTTGGATTGAATTCCGCACACGATTCTTTAAAGCTATACCTCACCTACATCCAAAAACAAACAGAAATATGGAAGAGAAAGACAAGCACAAAGCCAAGCCTACCCACGTCGACGAGAACAGTAAGAACAAGCAACTGGAGCATTTCCGCTCAGACAATGACGGCCAGTACATGACCACCGACCAGGGCCTGCGCATCAACCATACCGACGACTCGCTTAAAGCAGGGCAGCGCGGACCGACGCTGATGGAGGACTTTCACTTCCGTGAAAAAATGACCCACCTCGACCACGAGTCTATACCGGAGCGCGTGGTACACGCCCGGGGCTCTGGCGCACACGGTTATTTCCAGCCTTACGACAGCTCACTGAAGGAATTTACGAAAGCCAAGTTCCTCACCGACCCAACCAAGAAAACGCCCGTATTTGTACGCTTTTCTACCGTAGCAGGCTCCAGGGGCTCTGCTGACACGGTGCGCGACGCCCGCGGGTTTGCGACTAAGTTCTATACCGAAGAGGGCAACTACGATCTGGTGGCCAATAACATCCCCGTGTTCTTTATCCAGGACGGCATCAAGTTTCCGGACCTGGTGCACGCCGTAAAACCGGAGCCGGACAACGAAATGCCGCAGGCCTCTGCCGCCCACGACACCTTCTGGGACTTTATCTCCCTAATGCCCGAGTCGACGCACATGATCATGTGGCTGCTGTCGGATAGGGCTATCCCGCGCAGTTTCCGGATGATGGATGGTTTTGGCGTACATACCTTCCGGTTCATAAACGAGGCCGGCAAAGCCACCTTTGTGAAACTGCACTGGCGCGCGCTACTGGGGGCACACTCACTGGTGTGGGACGAGGCGCAAAAACTAGCCGGCAAAGATCCGGACTGGCATCGACGCGACCTATGGGATGCCATCGAAAAGGGTGACTATCCGGAGTATGAGCTGTCGGTGCAGCTGGTACCGGAAGAAGACGAATTTAAGTATGACTTCGATCTCCTCGACGCCACCAAGATTATCCCGGAGGAGCTGGTTCCGCTGCGTCCGGTTGGCAAAATGGTGCTCAACCGCAACCCCGATAACTTCTTCGCTGAGACGGAGCAGGTGGCCTTCCACCCAGGCAACCTAGTGCCGGGCATCGACGTGACCAACGATCCGCTGCTGCAGGGCCGCCTCTTCTCATACCTCGACACGCAGATTAACCGCTTCAGCAGTATCAATTTTACCGAAGTGCCGATCAACAGACCAGTGGCTCCGGTGCATAACCACCATGGAGCGGGCTTCATGAAAATGACCATCGGAAAGGGCAAGGCGAACTACTGGCCAAACTCGATTGGCAGTGGCTGCCCGATGATGGCGCCAGAGAACATGGGCGGCTATGTGCACCACATGGAGAAAGTGGAAGGTCACAAGATACGGGCCCGCAGCGAAAGCTTTAACGACCACTACAGCCAGCCCACCATGTTCTGGAACTCCCTGACAGAGGCAGAGAAGGATCACCTGGTGTCGGCTGCGCACTTTGAGCTGGGCAAGGTTGAGCGCAAAGAGATTAGAAAGAGACAGCTCGCGAATTTCTATAGAGTAGATCCGCAGTTTGCGGCCCTGGTGGCAGCCGGCATCGGTGTAGAGATGCCAATAGGCCAGGATTCCGAACCAACAGGCAATTTCGTGGAAGATGCCGCTTCGCAAAAGATCAGCAAAGGCAAGTCGGTGCCCTCCTCCCCTTCTGTCAGCATGGAGATTGACAAAGTGGAGGGTACCAAGTCGCGCAGAGTGGCCATTCTGATAGAGGACGGTTTTGAGTACAACGAAGTGATGCAGGTGAAAGAAGCCCTGGAGGCCGCTGGCATCCAAGTCACCATCGTATCGAAAATACAAGGCAAGCGCATTTCCAGCGGTGGTCAGGAGCTGGAAGTAGAAAAAAGCCACATAACAACCGGCTCCATGATGTTTGACGCTGTGTACATTCCGGACGGAGAGAAAAGCGTGCGCAAGATGATGGGGCTCGGAGACGCCCTGCACTTTGTGGCCGAAGCCTTTAAGCACTGCAAACCGATTGCCACCTCCGGCTTTGGCATCAACATGTTCGAAAAGGCTTTTGTGGTGGGCGTAAATTTTGCTGACAAAGCGTCTGGCAAAGTGGTTTCACACAATGGCGTGATAACGGCTGGTGTAGACGCAGATGCCGGTGATTTTGCTAACAAGTTCATAGAGGCCATTAAGAAGCACCGCCATTGGGACCGTGAAAAGTCCATGACGCCGGCGTAAGGATAGGATGATGTGTTATTGATTGTTTGTTTAGAGCAAGAGCCGCGAGTTTCGCGGCTTTTGCTTTTTAGGTGAGTTGTAACTATACCCTCTTATACCGCAAGTGTAGTTTGTGATCGCTCACAATAGCTATCATACCGCCTTTACCACTATATTTACAAAATACCCTTAGAGCAAATGATCAAACCTAATAATACACTTAGTGCCGCAGCCCTGTCGCTGCTACTGCTTGGCGCCTGCAACAAAGGCCCTGCTACGAGCAGCTATACCTTGCCAGTGGAGACGGGCGTTTCCAGGACACTGGCCGAGCATAGAAGCAATTCGCTGCACAATGTGCACTACAACATCAAGCTGCAAATCCCTACTGGTAAAGATGCGCCTATACCTACCTCTGAGACCATTTCCTTTGAACTGACCGACCTGGGCCAGCCGCTGCAGATAGACTTTAAGGAGAAGCCAGAGTTGCTGCATGGCTTGAAAGTAAACGGCAAAGAAACAGCCATCACTTTTCAAAACGAGCACATCGTGATCGAGCCGCGCTACCTGAAGAAAGGCCAGAACCAGGTGCAGATCGACTTCACGGCCGGTAACCTCTCACTTAATCGCAACGAGGACTTTCTCTATACCCTACTTGTGCCGGATCGGGCGCGCACGGTATTCCCCTGCTTCGACCAGCCGGACCTGAAAGCGGTCTTTACGCTCACGCTGTCACTGCCCCAAAATTGGAAAGCGCTGGCCAATGCCCCGCTTCAGGATTCGGTACTGACCGGCGCTACCAAAACCTATACCTACCTGCCATCCGACACCATCCCGACCTACCTGTTCTCATTCGTGGCGGGTGACTTCAGCAAGGTGAGCAACAGCGAGCGCGGCCGCGCCATGCACTTTTATCACCGTGAGACTGATCCGGATAAGCTCAAGCTAAGTATCGACCCGATCTTCAGCATACACCACGATGCGTTGGCTTTCATGGAGGAATATACCGCTATCCCCTACCCTTTCCAGAAATTCGACTTTGTGGCCATACCTGATTTCCAATACGGCGGCATGGAGCACGTGGGCGCGATCGACTACAAAGCCTCTACCTTGTTTCTGGACGAAGGCGCTACCAAGGACCAGCTGGTGGCCCGCTCCAACCTGATCGCGCATGAGACGGCGCACATGTGGTTTGGCGACCTCGTGACGATGCGCTGGTTCAACGACGTGTGGATGAAAGAAGTGTTTGCCAACTTTATGGCCGACAAGATCTCCAAGACCACGGTAAAGGACAGCAACTACGACCTCAAGTTTCTGATCGACCACTTCCCGGCCGCCTATAGCGTGGACCGCACAACAGGCGCAAACCCGATACGGCAGGAGCTTGCCAACCTGCAGGATGCCGGCACGCTCTATGGGAACATCATTTACCACAAGGCTCCCATCATGATGCGGCAGCTTGAGCGGCTAATGGGCGAGAAAGCTTTTCAGGAGGGACTGCAGATATACCTGAAAACCTATGCCAACGGCAACGCCACCTGGCCGCAGCTGATAGAGATACTGGATGCCCGCACATCGGCGGACCTGCTGGCTTGGAACCAGGTATGGGTGAACGAGCCGGGGCGTCCGGTTTTTGATTACGACCTACAGGTGACGGATGCCAAGATCAACTCCTTTACCATCACCCAGAAAGCAGAAGACGGCTCGGACCGCCTCTGGCCGCAGTTCTTTGAAGTGGCGTTGGTGTATGCCGACAGCGTGCAGGAACTTACGGTGAACATGGACCAGGCTAATGTAGAACTGAAGGAGGCGATCGGGAAGCGGATGCCACTGAGCGTGCTCTTCAATTCCTCCGGGCAGGGCTACGGGGTGTTTCCGGTAGATCTGCGTTATCGTGCCGGCATCAGCCAAAGCATCGACAACCCGGTGATGCGTGCGGCTGTGTACATCAACCTCTACGAAAACATGCTCAACGGTAGAAAAGTGACACCTGACCTACTACTACCGATTACGATGCTGGAGTCAGGTGTGGAGACCGACGAACTTAACCTGAAGCTGCTGACCGGCTACCTAAGCGATACTTTCTGGAGGTTCACGACTCCTGAAAGACGTACAGCCGTTGCGCCTGACCTGGAGAAGAACCTGTGGGAGGCGATGGAGAAACAAAAATCCGGCAACGCTAAAAAGTTGCTATTCAAGACCTACCAAAGCATCGCGCTGACCAAAGAAGCGCAGGACCGGCTGTACCAGGTATGGCAAACCCAGAAAGCACCAACAGGCGTCATCCTCACTGAAGAGGACCATACTTCGTTGGCCCTTTCGCTGGCCGTGCGCGACTATGCCGACTCCGAAGGTATCCTGCGCCAGCAGCTGGCCCGTATCAAGAACCCGGACCGCCAGAAGCGCCTACAGTTCCTGATGCCGGCTTTATCGGGTGACGAAAAAGTGCGCGATGCCTTTTTCGCCTCGCTCAAAAATCGCAGCAACCGCGACAAAGAAGCCTGGGTAGCCACAGCCCTCTCCTACCTGCACCACCCGCTGCGCACCGCTTCCTCGGAGAAGTATCTGCGCGAGAGCCTGGAACTGGTAGAGGAAGTCCAACTCACCGGCGATATTTTCTTCCCGACCAACTGGCTGCAGTCTACCTTTGGGTACTACCAGACACCCACGGCCACTCAAACCATCCGAGATTTCTTAAACGAACGCCCGAACTATAACCCGAAGCTCAAAGGCAAAATTTTGCAGGCCGCGGACCATGTGTTTAGGGCGGAGAAACTGGTGAAACAGTAACAGCAATTCTTAAATACAAAAGCAAGAGAGGCTACCTGATTTGATTAGGGTAGCCTCTCTTGCTATGTGACGTTGTTCATTTTACTTCATCCTGTAACCTAACCGGATAGCCACTGCGTTATTGGCGGTTTTCACGCCCTCTGCAGCAGAGAAACCGTTTCCTTTTTCAAGCCGTATTTCCGCCTGCAATCGTTTCCACTCGCCCCCTATACCCAGCAGCAGCGTCTGCTCATGCTTTCGCATGATGTTGGCCATCGGGTTATCTCTTTTGCGGTTCTCGGTCGGATAGGATGGAGAGTAGACTTCTTGGTGGCTGTTATCACTCAGCAGGAAATTATTGCCGACGCCCAGACTAACGTAAGGCCGTATGCTCCTATCCAGGAATCGGTAGCGACCCAGCACATTGATAGCAACCTGGTTCATTTGGAACGTGGTGGTGTACTTTGTGTATACCTGCTCCGTTTGTTGGTTGATGTGCCGGAAGGTTCCCTCCGTCTGGTACGATTTGTAGAGCAGTTCTCCAACCAACGCGTACCTGCCGTGCCTTCGGGGCAGCGTAGCCAGCAGGGATGCCCCCAAGGAATAGCTCATACCTGTAAACTTCGGCTCGTTCAGTGCCCTGTTCGGATGGCCATTGATGTTCAGGAAGGTATAGGAAACGCCCCCTAAGGTATAAATATTAAACTTTACCTTCTCTTCCGTAGCAACATAATTTCCCTCGACGCCGCTTGCGCACATATTGTAATCCTGCACCAGATTCTTCAATGCTGAAGGCTTAAAGGCCACCTGATTTACTTTGTTAGCCAAATCCTGGCAGTCCGTCATCTTGGTATTTAGCATTCCCCTATACACAGGCAACTTCACAATACCTGATTTACCGCCCGATCGCTTCAGAACGGATCGGTACACCAACTCGACAGGAGCCTCACCTTCTTTCTGAACATAAATGCGTTCCTGTGCATCCGGCTCATTCAATGTGTACAAACTCACCTTGCCTTTGACCAAGACGCGTAAAAACACGGTGTCCCGCACAATCCTGGATTGGCTATCGTAGATGTATGTGCTGCCTACCTTGTTCACAGATTTTTCCTTATCCACGACATGCACCTAGTACCTGTCACCCGAAGCTAACAGAAAGCCCTTGATATCCCCTGCGCTTAGTCTTTGTATGTTGGTGTCAGACAAGTTCTGTTTCACTTCAATAAAAGTAGGGCTCCTTTTCCAGTTCTGATCGTTTATGTGCACCTGCACGGTATCCCCCTGTTGCGTCATATACTGGCCCTGCACAAACTGCTTCTGCCCGAAGGCGAGTGCATTAGTGAGTAGAAGAATAAGTGTAAAGGTTGTTTTCATGTATTGTTTGCTATAATTATATAATGGTATCTCTATACTAACTAAACTAGCCATTTGATTCAGTTCTGGTATTTTTATACCTGATTCCGGGTCAACATTCAGCTTAAATTTGAGTTTTATATTTATGTTAGGAACACTATAATGCTGTAAAAGAGGATTAGATTAAATAGCGAATTTGCTCTGATAAAAAGTCTGCCACATTGGGAATAGCTTAATCCTGAAAATCTTTGAATCCTGATTCAGACAAAAAACAAAAAAGCCCGCTACTAACGCAGCGGGCTCCTCTTTTATAAAGGACATCCTTTGTCTTTTGTCAAAAAATTCCTTTTCAAAATATTACATATCCAGCACGATCGCGAAGATAAGCGGCGCTACGATGGTGGCGTCTGACTCTATCATGTACTTCGGCGTTTCTTTGCCGAGTTTGCCCCAGGTGATCTTCTCGTTTGGCACAGCGCCCGAGTAAGAACCGTAGCTGGTGGTAGAGTCGGAGATCTGAGCGAAGTAGCCCCAAAGCGGAACGCCTGTGCGCTGCAGGTCCTGGTGCAGCATCGGTACTACGCAGATCGGAAAGTCACCGGCAATACCGCCACCGATCTGGAAGAAACCTACTGTCGATTCCTCTTTTGCGTTCTGGGTATACCAGTCGGCCAAGTACATCATGTACTGTATACCTGTTTTCATGGTATGCACATTCTTGATGTCGCCGCTGATCACGTGGCCGGCGTAGATGTTACCCAGTGTAGAGTCTTCCCAGCCCGGGCAGATGATCGGCAGGTTCTTTTTGGCAGCTTCCAGCATCCAGCTGTTTTTTGGGTCGATCTGGTAGTACTGCTCCAGCTCGCCGCTCAGCAGGATCTGGTAGAAGAACTCGTGCGGGAAGTAAGACTTGCCTTCCTGGTCGGCTTTCTCCCAGAACTTCAGCACCGTGTGCTCGATGCGACGCATCGCCTCTTCCTCAGGTATACACGTGTCGGTTACGCGGTTCATGTGGCGGCTCAGCAGTTCTTCCTCATCGGCAGCTGACAGCTCGCGGTAATGCGGCACGCGCTCGTAGAAATCGTGGGCCACGAGGTTGAAGATATCCTCCTCGAGGTTGGCACCGGTACAAGAGATCGCGTGCACCTTGTCCTGGCGTATCATCTTGGCCAGGATGATGCCCAGCTCAGCAGTAGACATGGCGCCTGCCAGCGTGATCATCATTTTACCCCCGTTGTTGAGGTGCGTCTTATATCCTTCGGCAGCGTCGATGAGCGAAGCAGCGTTGAAGTGCTTGTAGTGCTTCTTTAAAAAATTAGATACTTCCATTTCCTTGTGTTTATGCTGTTTACTGATTCGTGTTTATACTCCTCCAACTCTGTATGAGTTAAGAAAAGATGATTTCCGGCAAAGATAAGCTTTAAAATGACATCGGGGCCCTTCCTACTTCGACACCAGCTTCAGACCGATGATGGAGCCGATGAGCAGGAAGATGAAGAACAGGCGCCAGAAATCAGCCGGCTCCTTGTAGAGGATCATGCCGACCGCCACCGTGCCCACGGCGCCTATACCTGTCCAGACGGCGTAGGCGGTGCCCATCGGGATGGTTTGGATGGCTTTGTTGAGCAGGAAGAAGCTCAGGGAAATGCAGATGAAGAAGCCGACTGACCACTTCAGCACACTAAAGTTGTTGGATAGCTTGAGGCAGGTCGTGAACCCGATCTCGAACATGCCCGCAATGATTAAGTATATCCAGCCCATTTTTCCTTTTTTTGACAAAGGTCGGGACCCGGCGGCAGAAGAAATTTAACAAATGTTAAAAAATCAGCGAACCTGGGCCCGGATGCGGCTGAGGGTCACCTGGGTCACGCCCAGGTAGGAGGCGATCTGGTTGAGGGGCACGCGCCGGATCAGGCCGGGGTTCTGCTGCAGCAGGGCCTGGTAGCGCTCGGTGGCCGACTGGAATTGAAAAACCATGAAGCGCTCCTCTGTCTTGATGAGTTCGTACTCGGCGAGCTTGCGGCCCCAGTTGGCCAGCTCGATGTTGGTCAGGTATAGCTCCTGCAAACGGGCCAGGTCCATGGCGTGCACGACCGCGTTTTCGAGCAGCTCCACGGTTTCGTAGCCGGGTTTGTTGGCCACGTAGCTATAGTAGGAAAGCAGCACCTCGTTCTCAGCGCCGAACCAGAACGTCACTTCCTGATCGTTTCGATAGCAGAAGGCGCGTGCGATGCCTTTTTCGATAAAGAATACCTTGTGGCTCACCTCCCCCTCCCGGAAAAGGATACTTCCTTTGGGCAGTTCCTGCCGCTGCATGAGCGCCGTGAGCTGTCCAAAGGAAGTATCGGAGATGGGGTATAATTGCCGGATGGCCTGTTCGATAGTCTGCACCATGTGCGCTATACCTGAGATTACTTAGCCGGTTTCTCGATCACCAGGTTGTGGTTGGTATAGATGCAGATGTCGGCGGCGATGTTGAGGCTTTCGCGCACCATTTCTTCTGCCGTGAGGTGTGGGGCATGCTTCTTCAGAGCCAGGGCCGCGGCGTGGGCAAACATACTGCCCGAGCCGATGGCCGCGATCTGGTTGTCAGGCTCCAGCACGTCGCCGGTTCCTGAGATGATGAGCAGCTCCTCTTTGTTGGCCACCACCATCATCGCCTCCAGCTTGCGCAGGTACTGGTCTTTGCGCCAGTCTTTGGCCAGCTCGATGGCGGCACGCTTCATGTTGCTCTGGTAGGCGTTCAGCTTCTCCTCGAAGCGCTCGAGCAGGGTGAAGGCATCGGCTGTGGAGCCGGCAAAGCCCGTCACAATCTTGCCATCAAGTAGCTTTCTGATTTTCTTCACATTGCTCTTGGCGATGTGCTTGTCCATGGTGGCCTGTCCGTCGGCGCCTACGCATACTTCTCCGTTGTGGTATATGCCTACTACTGTAGTCGATCTTATTTTTGCCATTGTGGTATGTTGGTTTATGTGAAAGGTATACGGCTATACCTTAAAAAGCCTGTACTAAAGCTACTGCTTCTGCAAACAAAAAGCCAAAGGTATAGCAGCCGACAAAATGGCGTATTCCAATACCGCAACGTTCTAGATTTGTGAAAGAAGACGTACCTTCGTGGCAATGGAGCCTTAGTGTCAGGTATAGCAATTGCCAGACACGCACAAAACCACCGCGCGTATGCTGACATTTTTCAGGTTATGGAAGCTGGCCTTTAGCCGACAGAACACGCATCTGGCGGGGCGCTTCCGAACATTCCTTACCCTGATCCGCATTCATGTCCAGGCCAAACTGAGCAAGCAGAAAGATGAACTTATCCGATTAAATCTGGAAGGCTTTACCATAACGGGGTATAGCTATGTAACCTTAACCGAGCTTTACTCTGATATTTTCATCAAGCAGGTATACCGCTTCGAAACAACCGCCAAACGGCCTTTCATTATTGATTGCGGTGCCAATATTGGCATGTCGGTGCTATATTTTAAGCAATTATACCCAAAGAGCGAGGTATGGGCTTATGAAGCAAATCCGGAGGCCTTTGCCCTGCTGCAGCGCAACGTGGAGGCCAATAAGCTGAAAGGCGTGCGCTTGTTTAACTACGTGTTATCGGATACCGATAATGAGGTTGATTTTTACATACCTGAGGTTACAGCCGGTCTGAATGGTTCACTTCATCCTTCTATTGCCAAAGGCAAAAAGCAGCGCATGAAGGCTTACAAACTATCCGGTTTGTTGCCTGCGCATAGAACAGTTGATTTTGTAAAGGTGGATATTGAAGGCGCTGAGTTTAATGTTTTGGGAGAGATCAGCCAATCGGGTCGACTGAATGACATACGTCAGCTGGTAGTGGAGCTGCATGCCAGTAGTGAGAGCGTGCAGCTGAAATTCAACACGTTGCTGGACATCTTCGGAGCGGCCTACCGGCATGAAGCAGTAGGTGACCAGTATACCCTGGATTTCCCGCACCTCGTAAAATTCACCAGAGTAGACCGGCCGACAAGCACGCACCGCTAAGCGCCTGCCGACGATGTTTGCTGCAAAGCTGAAAATGCGGTAATTTTACATCAAAAATCGACGATAATGAGCAAAATAAACTGGGTAACAGTCAAAGAATACGAAGACATCACCTATAAGAAATGCAACGGCGTGGCCCGCATCGCCTTCAACCGGCCCAACGTGCGAAACGCCTTCCGACCGAAAACAGTGGGCGAACTGTTTGAGGCTTTCCTGGATGCCCGCGAAGATACCTCGATTGGCGTCGTACTGCTATCGGCTGAGGGACCATCCACCAAAGACGGGGTATATTCCTTCTGCAGTGGCGGCGACCAGAACGCGCGCGGCCACCAGGGCTATGTGGACGAGGCGGGTATGCCGCGCCTGAACATTCTGGAAGTGCAGCGCCTGATCCGCTTTATGCCGAAGGTGGTAATCGCGGTGGTGCCGGGCTGGGCCGTGGGTGGCGGACACTCCCTGCACGTGGTGTGTGACCTGACGCTGGCCAGCAAAGAACACGCAATCTTCAAGCAGACAGATGCCGACGTAACCAGCTTCGACGGTGGCTACGGATCAGCATACCTGGCCAAAATGGTGGGCCAGAAGCGTGCCCGCGAGATCTTCTTCCTGGGTCGCAACTACTCTGCGCAGGATGCTTACGACATGGGCATGGTGAACGCGGTGATCCCGCATGCTGAGTTGGAAGACACGGCTTACGAGTGGGCGCAGGAAATACTGGCCAAGTCCCCTACCTCCATCAAGATGCTCAAATTCGCTTTCAACCTGACCGACGATGGTATGGTAGGCCAGCAGGTATTCGCCGGCGAAGCCACGCGCCTCGCCTACATGACGGACGAAGCGAAAGAAGGTCGCAACGCCTTCCTCGAGAAGCGCAAGCCCGACTTCAAAGACATCAAATGGATCCCGTAAGGTATAGCCTTCAGGTATAGAAACAGCAAAGCCGCTTTTTCAAAAGCGGCTTTGCTGTTTCTGCTTGATTAACATTTTCAGATCATTCTATTTCATTTTAAATTGCAAACAATCCAGAAGCATAAACATGAAAGAAAATAAAGCGCTTAATTTTATTGAGCAAGTACTAGAAAATATACCCACCGACTGGTTAAAGCTAACGACTCATCGGCTGGATATTTACAATGAAAAGCTGGCCAAAACTGAATTTCTACAGCAGTTTGAGGCCTTATACCGGAGCAACCATGCTGAAACATCCGCATTAAACGGGCTACCTACCGCTTACGACTACATTCGTTTGGGCCATCCCCTTTCTTCTGTACTGGAGTGGGGAATTGCCAACTTAAACGATCTCAAACCGGATCATGTGATCAGTTTTTCTTCGAGAACGGCTCCCATCTTAGCTGTCCTCAGAAAAAACCTGTTTGACGGCAAGAGCACCCGGATTGTTCATACAGGCGAGCTACCAGCACATTTTGATCCTGAAACAGTGAAGCGTGTTTACGGCTATAATTTTGAGCTGAAGCAAGTGGAAAAAGCAGAAGACATGGCTGAGTTCGATGGCAGTACCGTTTTCGTTTCGCTTCAGGATCAAATAGGCGTTTATGACTTGTCTCCGAATATTGACTTCTTCGTTAGTGTTCATCCTGACCTTGGCAGTATCATTTTAGTGAATGGGGAAGAAAATGGGCGCTATATCTCGGAAATTCAGCATGTCCGGAGAAGAGAGACGATTGCCATGACACCAGCCAACTGTTTCGCTGCCCTGCAGCAGCTGGTAGGACAACCTTCTTCTGCCCAAAAGAAAAGCGATGTGGGGGCAAACAAAGCTAGTGTAATCGAATCTATACAAAAGATAACCGCTACAAAGTCAAAAGTACTGGTAGCTTCTTCCGGACTGTCCACGCAGTATGCGATCATGATGGGGCTCATTGACGATGCACTGGAAAAGCACCCAGGGAAAGCCATTAGGTTCATTGTTCCTCCAAACTGCTACGGTGGCACAAACGATCAGGCAAGACGCGTTGCTGCCTGCCTCGACCATGTTGAAATTATGGATCTGCTGGTGGATGGTGATAACAACATGGTGCAAAGTATCGATACTGTGTTAGATAAAGTCGCCAGTGAAAACGCTGTACCTTATATCATCGCTGAAATCCCAACTAACCCCAGAGTAGAAGTTCCCGATCTGGAAAAGTTAAGAGATGTTTTGGGCAAAGACCGAAAAACGGCAAGTGGTGACGTGGCGATCGATCCGGTTTTCATTTTAGATCAGACATTTTGTCCTAATGTGCAGTTTCTAAGCAAGGACAGTATACTCTCTTCGATCAGAACCATCTCCTATGCAAGTGGCTCAAAATTTCCGAGCGGAGGCAAAAGCACTGCCGGGTACTGTGCAGCCAACGAGAGAGCGCAGAACTTAATGCCTGTCATCGAAAAGCACCTGCAACTATGCGATAACGAGGCCACGGATCTGCAGATGGAAATACTGGCAGAGCAACTGCCTTCCATGAATCAAAGGATCGCGGATGCTTACAAGAATACCCGTGAGTTTGTAAACTTCATCAAAGAGGTACTGCCTGAGGCAAAGATCAATTTTGTTTCAGAAGAACTGGCACAGCAAGGATTCACCCCATCCGTGTTTTCACTGGATCTTCCGACTAAAGGGGATACTCCTGAAGAAAGAGAATCTTACAAAAGGGCTTTGAATGATAAATTGATCAGCCTGATGATCCATGAAATTCCTGATGAAAGTAAATACTGCGTGAGTTACGGACAGTTAAAAGGATGTTACTGGACAATTCCTGCCACATCAACGCAAGGGACTACAAAAGAAGCCGACAAGGATTACATAGCCCGTGTGGCCCTGTCTCCTGATCTGGACCTTGAACGCCATAAAAAGGTATTCACTGAATTTGTGGCACAAATGTAATTCTGGGGAGGTGATGAACGCCTCCCCTATTTTTTTAAATAAGGGAAGCTTACGTTTACCTTTCAAATCAACTACCGCTATTACTGGCGGGCGTACCCTTTTCCTTGATTTAAATTTCGACCAATATGAAAACAATCCGCTGGGGCATTATTGGGTGTGGCAATGTAACGGAAGTCAAGAGCGGGCCTGCCTTTTCAAAAGTAGCTAACTCCAGGCTTGTAGCTGTCATGCGCCGCGATGCAGCCAAATGTGAAGATTATGCCCGGCGCCACCATATACCGAAATGGTATACCGATGCGGATGCGCTCATTAATGACCCGGAGGTGGATGCGGTTTACATTGCCACCCCTCCTGGTTTGCATGCAGCCTACACGCTTAAAGTCGCTGCAGCCGGCAAACCGGTTTATGTAGAAAAGCCCATGGCAATAAATTACGGTGAGTGCCAGCAAATGATTGCAGCCTGCGAGCAAGCTAGCGTGCCCTTGTACGTTGCCTATTACCGACGGAGTCAGCTCTTCTTTTTAAAAATAAAAGAACTGATCGATTCGGGTGCTATCGGTGATCTCCGTTTCGTGAATATCCGTTTTTACCAGCCCCCGCAACATGGTTTGCAAAAAGATAAGTTGCCCTGGCGACTGCAAGCGGATTTGGCAGGTGGTGGTTTATTCTTTGACCTGGCTTCCCACCAGCTTGATCTGATGGACTTCTTCTTCGGTCCTATTGCTTCGGCCTCCGGACAAACTGTCAATCAGGCTGGCTTATATGAAGTGGAGGATATCGTAACCGCCAATTTCAGGTTCGAGTCCGGCCTGCTAGGCAGCGGCGTCTGGTGTTTTACGACAGCAACCGAGTCCCGCACCGACAGCACAGAAGTAGTCGGTAGCAAAGGCCGCATCACCTATTCTACTTTCGGGCATGATATAATCACCTTAGAAACTACGGAAGGAAAGCAGGAGTTTAAAATACCCTACCCTGAACATGTGCAACAGCCCTTTATCGAGCAAATGGTACGTGATTTAACCGGGCAAGGCAGTTGCCCGAGTACAGGTGTTTCAGCGGCACGTACGGCTAAAGTAATGGATTGGATCATGGGCAAACAATTATAATTTCTGCTAAACCGCTTTATTGGTCAGAATGACAACCATCTGTTTGATTATGAGAAAGTAACACCTTATCTTTCCATTCTATGGAAGATGAAAAAGTATTTGTAAAGCGTTTTTTTCAGCCGGGAGTAGCTCAGCCTGATAAGCTGGAGATGATAGCAAGTCACTTTCATGAAAAACTGGTTCCCAGGCATGAGCACTTCTTACTGGAAGGAAAGACCAGCCAGGAGTATATGCTACTGGAAAGCGGTTTTATGCGCGCTTATTCACTAGACACGACCGGCAATGAAGTAACTACCGCTTTTTATGGTGCCGGCCAACCTGTGTTTGATGTCGCTTCCTTTTTCTTGCGCACACCTTCCAAAGAGAGCATCCAGGCGCTTACGCCGTGCAAAGGCTGGGTCATTTCTTTCGACGACCTCAACGGTCTATTCCACAGCATACCTGAGTTCAGGGAAGCTGGCAGAGGAATTTTAGTGAAAGGCTACGCTTCCCTCAAACTGCGGATGCAGTCTATGATCACGGAAACGGCCGAAACACGTTACGCCAACCTCCTGCAGACTAATCCAGAAATTCTGATGCAGGCTCCGCTCAAATATATCGCCTCCTACCTTGGGATTACCGACACTTCCCTAAGCCGGATACGACGCGAGTTCAGCAAGCACCATAAGAACTAATTATTGCACCTTCAACACTTCTTACCAAATGGCAAGTGTATTGACGTAACCATGGGTTTATTTTGATAAAAAAAAACAATAAGCCATGGAAACATTACCTCTGTACATCTACGGCACCTTTGTGCTTACCGTACTCGCCGCCATTTATCTATTTGTGAAAGCCTCCGCTTCACGCTGGTTAGTTTTTGTACTGCTCGGCTGGCTAGTGCTGACGGGTGCGCTGGCCTGGATGGGCTTTTTCCAGGTCACCGACACATTGCCTCCCCGATTTTTAATAGCAGTACTGCCACCGCTGATCTGTCTCACAATTCTCTTCAGCACAAGCAAGGGCAGGGCATGGCTCGACCAATTCGACCTGAAAACGCTCACGCTGCTGCAGACCATGCGCATACCGGTGGAGCTTGTCTTATATTGGCTTTTCCTTTACCAACTCACACCAGAACTGATGACATTTGAGGGCAGGAACTTCGATATACTGTCAGGTATAACAGCACCTCTGGTATACTACTTCGCCTTTGTGCAAAACAAGTGGCGCCCGCAGTTTTTGCTCATATGGAATATTGTTACGTTAGGTATACTCCTGTTTACAGTGAGCAACGGTATTCTCTCGGCCCCCTCTCCTGTGCAGCAGTTTGCTTTCGAGCAATCCAATGTAGCTGTGTTACTCTTTCCTTTTATCTGGCTTCCAGCTGTGGTTGTGCCGATCGCCTACTACGCGCACCTGATCTCTATCCGGCTGCTTTGGAAAAAAGTATTTAACTCAAAACCAATCTCCGGCCTGGCCAGCCCGGCATTCTAGTGACGGAGCGTATTAATTTTTGATTATACCCGATTCAAAAGATTGTTTGAGACCAGGAAAGTTAAAGATCACCTAAGAACTCTATCGGAACTCAGCGAGATATAATTAGAAAATGTAGCATTGCATGCTAAAGGGCGCAGGTAGATACTGATCGAGCCAGTTTAAAGAACGATTGGAAAAATGGGGCGGCTTGTGTTAATTTAACACGCAGCAAAAATTCTTTTGCATTTGGCATTAGCAAAATAAATGAGCAGAACTATTCACCGGACAAGGAATCGTTACCCGTTTCAGGCTGCTATGCAGAAGCTGCTCTTTATTTTCTGTATCCTGGCCGGATTAGCATCCCCCTCCTCTGCTCAGGTACAACAGTCTATACCTGATAAAGCGCTTCTCGCGGAAGACTTAGAAAAGTTGCTCACTGATCTTTCGGAACGCTACATTTATCTGAAAGACAAGAAAACTGATCTGGCGTGTATCCGCGAAAAATATATCCCGTCCCTCGACACAATCCGGACGGCCACAGGGCAAGTCTTGTTCTTTGAGTACCTGCTCTATGAATTTTATGACAGCCATTTGATACTGAATACAAATAGAAAAGCTTCTTACAGGTTGTATGCCCCGTTATATGCTAACACCCGCCAAAACAAAACTGTCATCACGCAGGTATGGCAAACTCAAATTAGCAACCTGCACCATAACATCATTGGTGCCGAGGTCCTGAAATTCAATGGGCGCCCGTTCGGTCAGATGATCGATGCTTTCCCAACCGTATGCCATGACAAATCGGACGAGGAGATCAGAAATTGGATCGGAAACAAGATACTGTCCGGCAGGTACGACCAGCCACGCAACCTGGAACTGAAACTAACTGACGGAAGAATCATAGAGCTCAACCTGGACGACCTGCAAATCAGAAAGGATACCACCTTCCTCACCAGCTACCATAAGCAAAACGTGGGTGTGATCAGGCTCAACAACTCGCTTGGCAATGGCAACCTGATACGCGAATTTGACAAAGCCCTGGATGCCCTGATGCACACGAAGGGTCTGCTCATTGACTTGAGGAACACAGTAGACGGCGGTGATTCCTACATAGCCCGCGCCATCATGGGCAGGTTTGTGCAGCAGGAAGCACCCTATCAAAAACACTGGACCGTGGAGGCCTATGCGGATTTACCGCCTGTTGTCAGGACCTGGGTGGAGTATGTGGCGCCCCGCGGAAAAACCTATACCAAGCCGGTTGTGATATTGGTTGACAGATGGACCGGTAGCATGGGCGAAGGGCTGGCTATTGGTTTTGAAGGTATGGGGCGGGCTGTGACCGTGGGTACAGAAATGGAAAGGCTGGCAGGCGCCATGCAGGGCTTTTCGTTCAAGAACCAAAAGTTCGGCTACCGCTTATCGACCGAGAAGTTATTCCACATCAACGGTACTCCCAGAGAAAAATACATTCCTACCCATTTGTTCGTTCCGAAAAGCATAAACCAGGATGAGATCCTGGTAAAAGGGTTTGAACTTGTAAAACGCAGTAAATAAGGGGCAAGCGGATGTGCTCAAAGGAGGAATTTTCACTTTCTTTTCCTGTGAGTTATATCAAGTGATGACGGTAATTAGAACGGATATTAATAGAAAACCAAGAAATATGCATCCAGAAGTAACCAACTACATTAACACGTCCTATAAGCACAAAGAAACACTGGAGGCACTGCGCCAACTCATGCACGATACAGTGCCCAGTGTAACGGAGGAGTTTAAGTGGAACCGCCCTGTTTTCCGTTCCAACAAAGACTTTGCCTACCTCAAAACTGCCAAAGCCTATGTCACACTGGGCTTCTTTCAGTTCGGTAAACTCAACGACCCGGAAGGCTTGCTGGAAGGTACCGGTAAGGACATGCGCCACATCAAGATCAAAAGCATGCAGGATATTGATAGTGAACTTCTGCGCGATTGGTTTAAAACGGCAGCGCTATAGCCAAAAGCTGCAGTCGTCGTATACCTGCCTATGAAAACCGAGAAAGAGAAAATGCTGGCAGGCGAACTCTACGACCCGCTGGACAAGCAACTGAGTGACGAGCGCCTGCAGGCACGCCTGCTTCTGAAAGAACTCAATGACAGCCGCGAAGACCAGGTGGAAGAACGCAGCCGCATCCTGAAAGCCCTGATCCCGAACGCGGGCGAAGGGCTCTGGTTGCAGCCCCCCTTTTACTGTGACTATGGTTACAACATGGTGGTGGGCGAACGGGTGTTCTTTAACTTCAACTGCGTGGTGCTCGACGTGATGGAAGTACGTATCGGGAGCCGCACGCTGTTTGGCCCCAACGTGCAGGTATACACCGCCACCCACCCGATGGACCATAAAGTACGCGCCTCCGGGGTAGAGAATGCCAAACCCATCAACATTGGAGAAGACGTCTGGGTAGGAGGCAGTGTCGTGATCTGCCCTGGCGTCAGCATCGGCGACCGCAGCGTGATCGGGGGCGGAAGCGTGGTTACCAAAGACATTCCGGCCGATGTATTCGCCGCGGGCAATCCCTGCCGCGTGATTCGGCATTTGGACAAGTAGTGCTGCCGGTGCTATCTTTAGCTTCTGTTACCCGATTGCGTATGGAAGCTTACCAGGACATGTTTCAGCTGCAGAAGCACCCCAGCAGTGCATTTGCCCGTCCCTATTCCTCTGAGTTTTATAACATCCTGCTGCTGGAGGGCAGTGGCACGCTTAGCGTGGACTTCACCGACTACGCTTTCGCCGGGAAAATTGCACTGTTTACCTCCCCCTATCAGCACTTGTGCATTACAGCCGATACGGACTTCGAGGTAGACCAACTGATCTTTCATGGGGATTTTTACTGCATTGAGTACCACAAGAACGAAGTGGCCTGCAATGGCCTGCTGTTCAACAACATTTACAAGCAGCCCTTCATCACGCTAAACGACGATGAAATTGCCTCGATCTTTGACAAGTTGAGGAGAGAGTTAAACCAGAACGAGCCGCACTCAGAGCCGATTCTGCGGAGTTACCTGCAATTGATTTTAGCCATCGCGAGCAGAATCAAAAAGCGGGAGCAGCAGCTGGAGGCTGACAGCAAGCTTCACCCTGTGGAGCAGTTTCGGGAACTGGTAGAGCAGCATTTCCTGACACAACGCAATACGCCATTTTACGCAGAGCAGATGGGCCTCTCCCATAGCGCATTCGCCCGTAAGGTCAAGAAACACTTTGGCAAGTCACCTTCCCAATTGATACAAGACCGGGTGATCCTGGAAGCCAAGAAACAGCTCCACCTCACGCACAAGAACATCAAAGAAGTAGCTGCCGCGCTCAATTTTGAGGACGAGCATTACTTTAGTCGCTATTTTAAGAAGCACACTGGCATCTCCCCTACCCATTTCAGAGACAAAGTCGGCATCTCCATCGTAGCGGATTTGTCCATGAGATAGCCTGATCCGTCCATTTTCCCGCGCTTGAGGAGGCATTAGTTTTGTATCGTCACCAATACTTTACTGAACTGATGAACGAAAAAGCACAGCAACTACTCGAATCTTTGGCGAACGCACAGCGCTACTTTGTGCACTTTATCCGGATCTCCATTTTCATCGTCATGGCCTGGATCGGCGGCCTGAAAGCCTTCCAATATGAGGCGGATGGCATTGTGCCCTTTGTAGCCAATAGTCCGTTTATGAGCTTCTTCTATACCAAAGACGCGCCCGAGTACCAGCAGTACAAGAACAAGGAAGGCGAAGTGGTTCCGAAGAACATTGCCTGGCACGAGGAAAACGGCACCTACATTTTCTCCTATGCGCTGGGCGCAGTCATCATCGCCATCGGTCTGCTGACCCTACTCGGTATCTACAACGCCAGGATCGGACTGCTGGGTGGCTTGCTTACTGTCGGTATGTCTATTGTGACGCTCTCTTTTCTCATCACTACGCCAGAGGTATACGTGCCTAACCTGGGCGGCCCCGACCACGGCTTCCCCTACTTGTCCGGCGCCGGCAGATTGGTGCTCAAAGACATCATCATGATGGCTGGTGGGCTGGTTGTGGCATCTGATGCGGCCAGCAGAATCCTGAAACAACAGAACGCAACACATTCTGCTACTGTACCTGCACACCGGCAGCAAGTAGGGCAGTTGGTGGAGTAATGTAATATAGGCTTACCTATATCTCAAAGTCGTTTCATTCTGAAAGAACAGTCCAAAAAATCCTGTCCTTCTGTTAAGGAACCTGTTAGAAAAAATTTTATAGCGCGAGCCTCCAGGCTCGTGCTTATTATAGAGCCGGCCTCTGGCCGCTAAACGTGAAAAAGGGCCAGAGGCCCCACTATAGGAGACACGATCCCGGAGGCTCGCGCTATGAATACTTAGCTGACCTCCCCATATATTAAGTCTCTGGTACCAGCCAACAAGATCCTTTCAGGATGACAAATAGGGAAAATACTTGCCATAAAAAAGGGCCTCTCCGTTTCCGAAGAGGCCCTTTCTTATTTTCTATACCTGCAAAAGTCTTTTGTCTTTTGTCAAAAGTTCTTTTGTCAGGAATTACACCAGGATGCGGAGTGGGTTTTCCAGCATGCTCTTGAAGGTCTGTAGGAAGGCAGATCCAACAGCGCCGTCCACTACGCGGTGATCGCAGCTCAGCGTCACTTTCATCACGTTACCGATCTGGATGTTACCGTTCTTCACCACTGGCGTTTGCTTGATGGCACCTACCGCCATGATGCAGGCATCTGGTGGGTTGATGATGGCCGTGAATTCTTCGATGCCAAACATGCCCAGGTTAGAGATGGTGAAGGTGTTGCCTTCCCAGTCAGATGGCTGTAGCTTCTTGTTCTTCGCCTTGCCACCCAGGTCTTTCACCTCAGATGCGATGGCAGAAAGTGATTTGCTGTCGGCGTTGCGTACCACTGGTACCAGCAGGCCTTCTTCTACCGCCACTGCCACGCCAATGTTGATCTGCTTGTTGTAGCGGATCTTGTCGCCCAGCCAGGAGGAGTTCACGGCAGGGTGCTGACGAAGTGCCGCAGCAGCCGCCTTGATCACCAGGTCGTTGAATGACACTTTCACCGGAGACACCTCGTTGATCGAAGCACGGGACTCGATCGCTTTGTCCATGTCGATTTCCATGGTCAGGTAGAAGTGCGGTGCAGAGAACTTGCTTTCTGCCAGACGACGGGCAATCACCTTACGCATCTGCGATACAGTCACTTCCTCGTAGGCGTCTGTAGTAGCAGCCGGTGTTGCTGCAGCAGCTTGTGGCGCTGGAGCAGCGGCCTGAGTTGGAGCGGCAGCAGGGGCTGCAGCTTTTTGTGGTGCAGCAGACGGCGTGAAGTTCTCCACGTCGCGCAGCACGATACGGCCACCTTCGCCTGATCCTTTGATCTGGTTGAGCTTAATGCCTTTATCTTTTGCTACTTTTTTGGCAAGCGGAGAGGCTTTGATGCGTCCATTATCTTCAGCGGCTACCTGTTCGGTCTCGCCAGCCGGCACTTTCGTGTCCTGAACTTTTTCTTCAGTTGTCTCTTCAGTACGGGCTTCTACGTTTTCATCAGACTGTGCATTCTCCTCGCGGGAGCGTGCTTCAGTTCCGCCTTCAGCATTCAGCAATGCCTTGTAGTCAGCGTCTTTGTCGCCTATGATGGCGATGATCGCATCGATTGGAACCGCGTCGCCTTCGTTTACGCCGGTATACAGCAGGGTGCCGTCTTCGTAAGACTCCAGTTCCATGGTGGCCTTGTCGGTCTCCACTTCGGCCAGCACATCGCCTGAGCTCACTTTGTCGCCCACTTTCTTCAGCCACGATACCAGCACGCCTTCGGTCATGGTATCGCTCATTTTCGGCATGCGGATGACGTTAGCCTTGATATTGGAAGTATCCACAGTTGTTTTGGCAGCGGGAGCGTCGGCCTTGGCCGGAGCTGCTTCTTTCTTTTCTTCCTGCTTTGGAGCTTCCTCTTTGGCAGCAGGCGTTCCTCCGTTTCCGGCATCGCCTAGCAGGCCAGAAATGTCCTCGCCTTCCTTGCCAATGATTGCTATTACAGCATCAATAGGTACGGCATCGCCTTTTTTGGGACCAATGTGCAACAGGGTGCCATCTTCGTATGATTCCAGTTCCATAGTCGCCTTGTCGGTTTCCACTTCGGCCAGAATATCGCCGGCGCTCACCTTGTCACCTACTTTCTTAAGCCAAGATGCAATCACCCCCTCCGTCATCGTGTCGCTCATCTTAGGCATTCGTATCACTTCAGCCATAATTTATCGTCTTGTTTGTTCGCCTGATTCGTCTAATGGATAAAGCCCAAAATTAGACCTAAAAATATTTTATTCAAACTATACCTCTTAAATTGTTGCAACAGGCAATTTATACCTGCACATCCTGCAAATGGGCCACGTCGCAGTACTTCTTCACACTGAACATACTTCCCGTGAAATCGAGCTGGTAAAGGCACAGATTCTGATGCTCGAACTGGTCCATGCAGCGCAACGGGTAGCGCAGCAGCTGGCTTAGCAGGATGCGCATGGCGCGCCCGTGCATACAGATGAGCACATTTTCCTCTTCCGGCCTGCTCAGGATCAGATCCACTACAGGCTTCTGCCGGGCGGCTACCAGCTCAGGGCTCTCCCCTCCTTCTATACACAGGCTGGTTTCGCCCTCGGTCCAGGACTGCAGCATGCGGTGGTAGTAGGCGTCCTCTTCGGGTGTGATGCGGGTGCCCTCACGTGTGCCCCAGTTGATCTCGTTCAGCCCGGCATGTTGCTCGTGCGGTATGCCCTTCTCGATAAAGCCCTGCACCGACTGCATCGCCCGCTGCAATGTGGAGGTGTATACCTTGTCGAAAGGAACGTGCTGGTATTTCTGGAAGAATGCCGCAGCCTGCCTGCGCCCCAGATCGTTGAGCGAAGCATCCACGCCACTGCCCTGCACAATGCCCTTCAGGTTGAAATCGGTTTGCCCGTGGCGGATCAGGTATATTTTCTTAATACTCAAAATTGACTTACTTTTGCCTCTTTACAAATACGAGAATGCGAAGTTAGCATTCAAACCCTATACAAAATGGATTCTACGTTAGAAAAGCTGCAGGAGTGGAGTAAAAACACGATGGTGGAGCACCTGGGCATTCAAATGATCGCCTTTGAAGAGGGTGTTTTAACCGCCAAAATGCCAGTTGACAAGCGCACGCACCAGCCGATGGGCCTGCTGCACGGTGGCGCTTCCGTGGCTCTGGCCGAAACGCTCGGTAGCGTTGGCGCGGCGCTTTCAGTGGACCTGAGCCAGAAAGCCTGCGTGGGTCTGGAGATAAACGCCAACCACATCCGCAGCGTGCGCGAGGGTTGGGTATACGGCGAGGCCAAAGCCCTGCACCAGGGACGCAGCACCCAGGTATGGGAAATCAAAATCACCTCAGAGTCGGGCGATCTGGTATGCCTCAGCCGCATGACCGTCGCCATCATCGATAAGAAATAAGGTATGGAGCAGGCAGTTGGAATAGGAGGTGAAACCGGAGGGCACTATACCCTGGAACAGGTACTTACGGCGGCGCTGCGCCAGCAACTGGCCATAGCCGTCTGGCGACTTCCTTTGCAAACCGAAGTGCAAGCCTGCATCTCCTTTGCACCGCAATCCACCCCGGCTATACCTGCATTGGAGCCAAGTCCAGCCGGTTTCCTCTTCTGCCCCTTCGAGACGGAAGGCGAACATGGCCACATTTTCCTGAAAGCTGACATCCGGTATAGTTCCCTAACAGGTCAGATCACTACAGCTCCTGATGCACCAGCCACAAAGGCGAGCCTTTTTACAGAAGTAGTGATGCAGTCTGAGATCGGGGAGCCTAGCGCATGGCCTATACCTGCCAAACCTACTCGCCATGCCGACCGCAACGAAGAAACCTTCACAGCGGCTGCCAGCCTGGCGGTGGACGCCATCCGGGCGGAAACGATGGAGAAAGTCGTTCTCTCCCGAACCAGCACAACGCCGCTGCCCGCTGGTTTCAGTTTGCTCAAAGCGTTCGAGAAAATGCTGGCCGCCTACCCCAACGCTTTCGTCTCGCTGGTGGCTATACCTGGCGTGGGCACCTGGCTGGGCGCTACACCGGAAATACTGGTGAGTGTGGACCAGCAGCAGGTATTCAAAACGGTAGCCCTGGCCGGCACACAACCTTTGTGCGAAGACGGCTCCACGGCTAACGCCATCTGGCGCCAAAAGGAAATCGAAGAGCAAGGTATGGTAGAGCGCTACGTGCTGAGTTGTTTTAAAAAGCTCCGCCTGCGTGAGTATACCGAAGTAGGTCCCCGCACCGTGATAGCAGGAAACCTGATGCACCTGCGCACCGATTTTAAGGTGGATCTGAAGGAAGTGGACTTCCCAACGTTGGGCACCGATATGCTGCGCCTCTTGCACCCCACCTCCGCCGTGTGCGGACTCCCGAAGGAACCGTCTCAGCGCTTTATACTGGACCACGAAGGTTACGACCGTTGCTACTACAGCGGCTTTCTGGGCCCCGTAAACAGTGAAGCCGGTACCTACCTTTTTGTGAACCTGCGCTGCATGCAGCTATTAGAGCACGAAGCCGTACTATACGCAGGCGCTGGCATCACCGGCGAGTCATCCCCCGAAAAGGAATGGCAGGAAACAAGGCACAAACTTCAGACGATGTTTAAAATTCTATCGGAATTTTAAACATTGAGTGAATGAGTGATGGAGTGATTGAGTGATTTTTGAAATAGTGAATGGGGAGTTGAGCTAATTTATGGATTTAAATTTTTTTATAGGAGTGTTTAGTTTGACAAAAATCCAGTTAAAGGCTCCGAATTATTGCTCTCTAAAATCCCTCTACACAGACTCAATCATCAATTAAACAATTTAACCATCAACAATTTAACAATTCACTCAATCACTCAAACACTAACTCACTAAATCAAATATGATCCAATCGCCTGTTGTCAATATTGCTGAGATATGCGCCCGCAAGGGAGTGGAAAATGTGGTGTTGTCGCCGGGGTCGCGCTGTGCTCCGCTGACCATTGCTTTTGCACGTCACCCGAAGCTGACGGTGCGCACGGTAAGCGATGAACGGGCGGCGGCATTTATAGCCCTTGGCATGGCGCAGACAACGTGTAAACCGACGGTGCTGATCTGTACTTCGGGTACGGCTGCGCTCAACTATGCGCCTGCTGTGGCAGAGGCTTTCTTCCTGCAGGTGCCCTTGTTGGTGCTCACCGCAGATCGTCCACCGGAGTGGATCGATCAGCTGGACGGACAGACCATCCGGCAGCAACAGGTATACGGACAGCACATCAAGCGCAGCTTCGACTTCCCGGTTGCCCTGGAACATCCGGATGCCGTGTGGCATACGGAGCGCCTAGTGTCGGAGGCGCTGAACGAGGCGGTGGCTTTCCCGGCCGGCCCGGTGCACATCAACGTGCCGCTGCGTGAGCCCTTCTACCCTGCTGATGGAGAAGAACTGCAGTACGACACCCAGGTGAAAGTGATCGAAGAAGACCACAGTACCTTTGAGTTGAACCCGATGCAGTCCCTCAAGTTGGAGCAGGAAATGCTCTTTTTCAAGCGCGTGCTGATCGTGGCCGGGCAAGGGCACCACGACCTGAGTCTGCTGCAGGCCCTACAGAATTTCACGGGTTCGACGGGCGCCGTGGCAGTGGGAGACATCATCAGCAACACGCAACAACTGCCGGGTGTGGTGCGCCATCAGGATGCGATTTTAGCCTGCCCCGATCCGGAGAAAATGAAGTCCTTGCAGCCTGACTTGCTGATCACATTTGGCAAATCCGTCATATCCAAAAGCCTGAAGCTATACCTGCGCCAGTATAAGCCCAAAGCGCACTGGCACATACAGCCAGCCGGACAAGTGGCCGATACGTTCCAGTCGCTCACCCGCATCATCCGCTGCACTCCCGTCAGCTTTTTTCGCAGCCTGGCCGGAAGCACGCGCGTAGAACCTGGCTATATAGAATCCTGGACAGATATAGAAAGTAAGGCAGGTAATTTTCTGAAAGACTTTACAAAGGAAGCTCCCTACAGCGAATTGACGGCCATCAGCCGTATGCTCAACAGTCTGCCACAGCAGAGCAATCTGCACCTGGCTAACAGCATGGCAGTGCGCTATGCCAACATCCTGGCCCTACGAGCAGATCAGGATGTGCAGGTATACGCCAACCGCGGCACGAGCGGAATTGACGGCAGCACCAGCACCGCTGTCGGCTGCGCCCTTAGTAGCAACCGCATCACCACCCTCCTCACTGGCGACATGGCCTTTTTCTACGACCGCAACGGACTCTGGCACAATTACCTGCCGGCCAACCTGCGCATCGTGATCATCAACAACCATGCAGGGGGCATTTTCAGGCTGATCGATGGTCCGAAGCGGCAGCCGGAGTTGGAAGAATTCTTTGAAACCTGCCAGCAACTGGACGCCCGTAACACGGCCCTCGACTTCGGTTTGGAATACACTGTCTGCTCTTCACTCGAGGAACTAGAGCAAGCACTACCCGCTTTCTTCGCCGCCGATGCCGGAGCTGGTATACTGGAGATCTTCACCGACAGCAAAGAGAATGCTGTAGAGTTCGCTGCTTATAAGCAGGCGCTGTTGAAGGCTTTGTAGGCGATTACCTCCCCTAACCCCTCCTAAAAACAGGAGGGTGACTTTGTGTTGCCAGTTTAAAAGTATAGACAGTATAGTAACCGTATACTTGCACGATTGACACACCCCTGCCCCTCTCAAGAGGGGAATTTTCTGTAGTTACCAGTTTGCAGGTATAAGCCTTGTAGCAAAGGTGTAGCTATACCGGGTCCAACCACCCCTAACCCCTCCTTGTCTAAGGCGGGGAACATGTAATTGCCATCTCACAGATATAAGCATTGTAGTTTTTGCATACCTGTTCACGATTACACCCTCTTCGCTCCCCTCAAGAGGAGAATTTGGCCACTACTACGATTAAGGTATAGCTTCATAGTATCCACACAAGCCACTGGCAGGTATAGCAAGACTTACTTGCACGTAACCAACGCAGCAAATAACGGTGCCAGGTGCACTTTTGACGATTTTTTGTTTGAGCGGTCAGCGAGTTCAAAATCGTCTTGATTTTTTTGCCTACTTTTTTCATCAAGGAAAAAAGTAGGTGCCCGCCGCACAGGCGAAACCCCAGCCCGCCTGGCATGGCAAGCTATGAAACAAGTTGCTATACCTTCAACAGCTAAACTGCTACATGAGGTATAAGTATACCGCCGCCATGAACTGCGGCTCCTTGCATAAACAGCAGATGCAAGCCTACCTATTCGATATTTCAAAGAACTAACCCTTATTTCATCATCCATTTAACAGCACGATTCGTTTAAATAATTGTATACTAATTTGTTAAACCTAAAATCATACAGCCATGAACTTAACGCAAGACATGCACCGGATCGAGCACTGGGCTGATACACACCATCCGGTTTGGGTAGACTTTGTGCGCATGGCGCTGGGTATCTTTTTATTCGTGAAAGGCGTCATGTTTATCCAGGATACGGAGGCACTGCAGAACATTATGCGCGATAGCCAGTTTCAATGGGTGTCATTCGGTATGGCACATTATGTGGCCTTTGCGCACCTGGTGGGCGGACTGCTGATTGCCATGGGCCTGGTTACCCGCATTGCCATCCTCTTTCAGATCCCGATCCTGTTGGGTGCTGTGTTTTTTATCAATCCGCAGCGGGGCTTCTACTCTGAGAACACCGAGCTTTGGTCATCTATCGTTGTCCTGATTCTGCTGTTTGTGTTCCTGATCCTCGGTTCTGGCCGTTTGTCGGTCGATAACCTGATCAGCCGCCCGGAAAGAGACGTGCTTTATTAAGCCATTGCTTCTGGTGCTTTATTAAATGCACCAGACCCGGCTAATCCGAAAATTGCTTCCTCCATACGGGGAGGAAGGTGATAGAGGTGCGGCTCTTACTTTCCGAAAAACTTCCGATTTAATTTTTTATAAACCTGCCTCACCCTGTTGGAAACATGATTCAGTAGTTCTCCTATTAACTGCTAAGCATAAATTATACCTGCCCTTATTTAGGTCTTATACCTGATTCTCGTAATTTTGAGCGAAAAATCAGAGCAGCCTATACCTGCAAAAAACCCGTATGGTATAGTCTGGCAGCTAGCCTATTTCGTATGCTATCAACAGCATAAATAATCGGCTAGCTATACCTGCCAGGCTCCGAAAAATAAAACGTATGAACATGCGGCAAAGCAGTACTGAAGACGTGCTTGTCGCAACTATTGAGACACCCCATGACGCAAAGGTTCCTGACCCTAAACGGGAAGAAGTTCTTCTACGACGAAATAGCGGCCTATTCTTTCCGCAACAGTGTGCCACTAAACGGCTACGAAGCAAAGACCCTCGAATTTTGCCGTGACTGGCTTAACGGGGTGCAGGAATTTCCGATCCAAACCTCCGGCTCTACCGGCGTGCCGAAGCAGATTGCGCTCACACGCAAGCAAATGGAGATCAGCGCCCGCCGGACTATCAAACTGCTCCACCTGAAAGCAGATGAGCATATGCTAATCTGCCTCAATACAGAGTACATTGCCGGTTTGATGATGATCGTTCGCGGACTGCTGGCCGACATGCAGATGACGATTGTGGAGCCTGTCGGGAATCCGCTTACACTTGCCCCTGCAGACGAAGCGTATCACTTCTCGTCCTTTGTGCCGATGCAGCTGCAGACCATCCTGCATGAAAACGGGGGCAGTCTGGAGCGCTTGAACAACATGAAAGCCATCCTGGTGGGAGGTGCTCCGGTAAGTTTTGCGCTACAGCGCGAGCTGCAACTGCTGCGGGTGCCAGTCTACCATACCTACGGTATGACGGAAACAGCCTCGCACATTGCCCTGCGCCTGCTCAACGGCCCTGACGCAGCCGACTACTACGAAACGATCGAGGGCGTCACCATTGGCCAGGACAACCGCGGATGTCTCACCATCACAGCCGACATCACGTCAAATGAAACGCTGGTCACAAACGATATCGTCGAGATCCTCACCCCTACTCGCTTCCGATGGATAGGCCGTGCTGACAATACCATCAATACCGGCGGCGTGAAAGTGCAGACGGAAACCGTGGAAGTAGCCGTTTCGGAAGCCATGGCCGACCTGGAAAATGCGCCTCGCTTCTTTGTGGCCTCCCAGCCTGACGAACTGTTGGGCGAAAAAGTGATTCTGGTACTGGAAGGAAACAGTTTGCCCGAGGAAACAGAGCAGCTCGTACTGGACAAAATGCGCAGTCTGTTGCACAAGTTCGAAATGCCGAAAGACGTGTACTATAGCCCCGCTTTCTCGGAAACTCCCACCGGCAAAGTGTCCCGGCTGCGCACCATGCAGAAGCTGGGGCTCGAGACAGATTAAAACAGGTATGGCGCTATCGCGTAGTAGGGTAAAAACAAAGCACCTGACTATGCGATCATTCTCATTACTTAGCTTCATCTTACTCGCCGCCCTTTGCCTGCAAGGCTGCAGTGGCGGACTGTTCTCTTCCAAAGGCCCCGTAACGCTTACAGAGGCCTGGGCCACGGACAACACACTGCGCTCTCCTGAGTCGGTGGTCTTCGACCGCGAACGCAATGTGCTCTACGTTTCCAACATTAACGAGAGCAACAGAGACCGCAAAGATGGTGATGGCTTTATCTCGCGCCTTAGCCCCAACGGCGACGTGGAGCAACTCTATTGGGTTTCGGGATTGAATGATCCTAAAGGCCTTGCCCTGCACAACAACATCCTGTATGTGGCCGACATAGACGAGATCGTTGCCATTGCCACCCAGACAGGCGCCATCCTGGCCCGGCACAAAGCTGACAAAGCCCAGATGCTCAACGATGTGACCGTAGACGATGCCGGCAATGTGTATGTATCCGACTCGCAGCGCGGAGCTATCTATCTGTTCCGGAACGGCCGCGTCAATCACTGGCTCGACACCAAGCGTGAGCGCCCGAATGGTTTGTTATATGACAATAATCGACTGATCGTGGCGTCCTTCAACACAGGTAAGGTGCGCTTTCTGGATACGGACCAGAAGGAATTCACAGACTGGACCGAAAAGATTCCTTCGGCAGATGGCATTGTGCGGCTAGGTGCTGGGGGGTATCTGGTATCGAACTGGAATGGGGAAATTTATTTTGTGAACAATGCCGGCAAGAACTGGAAAGTGCTCGATACGAAGAACAAGAAAATCAACGCAGCGGATATTTTCTATTCCGAAGAGCAGGGCCTGCTTTACGTCCCCACTTTTTTCGACAACCGCGTGGTTGCCTATCGGGTGTCTTTCTAGAAAAAAATTGCACTGATTTTTAGAATTTTTAGTGAGACCCGTAGAATCTGGCCTAAATTATGTATAGCTCCGGTATACCCATGTGCTGGAGATAGATTATGAAAATGAAACAAACGTATTGGCTGGCTGGCGCCATGGTGCTGGCCGGTTTTTGCGCCACGGCGCAGCGGAGCTCAACCCAAACTATACCTGTAGAGCAGGACAAAATCAAAGAGATTAAAGCCGACTCCACCGTCCGTATGGAAACGCTGTCGGGTATATTTCTGAACCCAACCAAGAAAGGGACTTTTGTGCTGGACTTCAATCAGGTGCTGACTGAAAATGCGCGGCTGGAAGTGAAAAACAGAGCAGGCAGGCTGGTTTATAAAAAACCTGTGAGCGTAGCCAAGAAAGAAACCGCCTGGCGTTTTGACCTGGGCAAGCTGCGACCCGACACCTATCAAATCGAAGTCATCACCCCCGACACAACCTATTGGAGTAAGTTTAAGGTTGGAAGATAAGAAAGTTAGAAAAGTAAAAAGTTAGAAAGGTAAAAATCTAGCTTAGCAGCTTAAAGTCAGGTATAAAAAGGATTGACATCCTCTGCTGTTACAGGTTAGTGAAACGCCATGCAATTAACTAACCTGCATTTCAGCCTAGGTAGCGTCATCTTTCTATCTTTCTAACTTTTTACTTTTCTAACTTCTAAATCTGGCTCCATTGCTGCACCACGTGGTACAGTAGCGAAGCCGCGAGTCTTGCGGTACGGCTGTCGACGTCTAACGACGGGTTCAGCTCCACCACGTCCAGGGTGAGCAGTTTGCCACTGCTGATGATCTCCTGTAACAAAATCAGAGCGATTTCCGGGTGTATACCTAAAGCAGCCGGGGCACTTACGCCCGGTGCATAGGCTGCAGCGAACACATCCAGGTCGATGCTCACGTACAGCACATCTACCAGCGCTATAAACTGCTGCAGTTTTTCGCGCAGCGCCTCAAAGTTGTATACCTGCATGGCGGGAGCAAATACATAATCAGCTCCATACTCCTCAGCTGTTTTGAAGAGCTTTTGGGTGTTGCCATACTGCTGTATACCCAGGCACAGGTAGTTGAACTCCTGGTTGTTTTTGATCAGATCGTCGGCGATCTGTAGAAACGGCGAGCCCGAACTTGGTTGCTTTTCATAACTGCGCAGGTCGAAGTGCGCGTCGAAGTTGATGATGCCGAGTTGTTTGTCTGCAGGCAACGCTTGTTTTATCCCTGAAAAGTGACCGTAAGCGGTTTCGTGGCCTCCTCCGAGGACGATTGTTTTGTAGGTGTTGGCCAGGAGCGAGTGTACCTTCTTGCCAAGCTGCTTCTGCGCCTCTTCCAGGTTCTGGTTGGTACAGTATACATCACCGGCGTCCAACAGGGCGGTGTCATCCTCCAAGTGCCAGGCAAATGAAGCCATGGCCTGCCGTAAAGCTGATGGTCCCTGCACAGCCCCTTCCCTTCCCTGGTTGCGCCGCACGCCCTCATCACAGCAAAAGCCCAGAAACACTATGGCCTGCTCAGCCGTCGCTGGTTCCGTTTCCTTGCTTAAGTCAAGCAGCTGTATGCCCTGGTGCCAGCGCTTGCCTTCCACACCATCTGCAGCGTCTACTCTTCCTTTCCAGGTGCCGGCTTCCGTAGGTTTGTACATGTGATTTATGGTTGAATTGTTGATGGTTAAATTGTTGGTTGTTTGATGCACGATTGACACACCCCTGCCCCTCTCAAGATGGGAATTCCAAAGTAGATATTTCCCTCTTGAGGTACGAACTGAGTATTTTTATCAGTGCTATACCTAACCCGGTAGCACCACAAGACGAGCTTAGGTATAGCTATACGCTATACCTCCATCCCCAGCTTCCATACCTGGGCTGGTTTCAGTTTGCCTTGCTGGTAGAGGATTTCTTTGTAGTTATCGGTCGGGAAGGCGATTAAATCGGCCAGTTTTCCTTTCTCAATGGTGCCACGGTCCGTCAGATTAAGAGCTTTTGCGGCACGAACGGTGATACCAGCCAGCGTCTCGGCCACGGTCAGTTTTTCGGCGGCACCCAGCAGTGCGGCTTGCATCAACAGATCCCCCATCGGAGCGGAACCGGGGTTCCAGTCGGTGGCGATGGCCAGACAAAGTCCGCCGTCGAGCATTTTGCGGGCAGGTGCATAGTGCATACCCAAACCCAGCGATGCCCCCGGCAGTACAGTCGCCACCACACCGGATTGTTTCATCAGAGCGATCTCCGCCTCACCACTCGCCTCTAAATGGTCGGCGCTGATTGCCCCAGCTTCGGCTGCAATGCGGCTACCGCCGGTACTGAACTGGTCGGCGTGCACCGTAATTTCGAAGCCCAGCTCTTTAGCCGCTATCAAATACTCCAGCGATTCCTCTTCGTTGAAGGCCGTTTCTTCGATGAAAATATCCACCCGGTTGGCCAGCCCCTGCTCCTTTATCTGTGGCAGTAGATGCGAGAGGACCTCCAGCAGGTATAGGCGCGAGTCGGTGTGCTCCGGTGGACGCATGTGGGCCGCCAGGCAGGTAGGTATAAGCTCCAGGGAATGATGCTTGTTTACAAGCTGAATCGCCTCCAGCATCTTGATTTCCTCTTCTGTAGTCAGGCCGTAACCGCTTTTCACTTCGCAGGTCGTCACGCCTTCTGCCAAATGGCGATCGCAGCGTTTCTTAAGCAGTTCCACAAGTTCCACCAGAGTAGCCTCGCGGGTTTTACGCACGCTGTCGAGTATGCCGCCACCGCTGCGGGCGATCTCCAGGTATGATTTTCCGGCCACACGCATAGCGTAGTCGTTGGCGCGGGAGCCGGCAAAACAGATGTGGGTGTGCGCATCCACCAGCCCCGGCAGCAGTACCATTGGCTGGTCAATTTTGTGCAGTGTGTACTGCTCTTCTTTTGCTATGTTCAGGAGCTTCTGGTAATCCCCTACCAGCACAATCTGTCCTTCAAACATCAGCACGCCCCCATTTTCAATGACCTCCAGCTGTTCGTCAGCAATAGGCCCCACTTCCGGCAGGCCGGCCATGGTGAGCACCTGACAGAAAGGACCGATTAAGGTATGTGAAGTTTCGTGTTTCATAGTTTGGTGTGGATTATCCTTTACTTTTGCTCGTGTTGCCTCCAACATCAACTTTCATTTCGAATTAATTGCCATTTCGAACGGCAGCGAGAAATCTGCAGTGCTTTAAATGATTCCTTAGATTACCCAGTAGCGTTCGAAATGACAACAATGATTTTCCATTCTTCAATAGGCAGATTGTTACAGCTTCAAGCCGAACTTCTCCGCATTCTGCTGCGCGGTTTCGTAACCGGCATCGGCATGGCGGAAGATGCCCATGGCCGGGTCGTTGTGCAGCACGCGGCTCAGGCAGCGGTCGGCACGCTCGGTACCGTCAGCCAGGATCACCATTCCGGCATGTTGCGAGTACCCAATCCCTACACCGCCTCCGTGGTGGAACGATACCCAGGTGGCGCCACCCGCCGTGTTGGACATCAGGTTGAGCAGCGGCCAATCCGATACCGCATCGGAGCCGTCGAGCATCCCTTCCGTCTCGCGGTAAGGCGAGGCCACAGAGCCACAGTCGAGGTGGTCGCGGCCAATGACGATCGGGGCTTTTACCTTGCCTTCGCGTACGAGTTGGTTGAACATAAGACCGGCTTTCTCGCGCTCGCCCATACCCAGCCAGCAAATGCGGCATGGCAGTCCCTGGAAAGCCACTTTCTCTTCGGCCTCATCCAGCCACTTGATCATGTGCGAGTTCTCCGGGAAAAGTTCTTTCAGGGCTTCATCTGTCACGCGGATATCCTCCGGGTCGCCGGAAAGAGCTGCCCAACGGAAAGGACCTTTGCCTTCGCAGAAAAGCGGGCGCATGTACTCCGGCACGAAACCAGGTATGTTGAAGGCGTTCGGCTCGCCACCCTGCTGGGCAAACTCACGCAGGTTGTTGCCATAGTCGAAGGTGCGGCTGCCGCGGCGCTGCAACTCCAGCATAAAGCCCACGTGGCGGGCCATGCTCTTGAGTGAGCGGGCCTTGTACTCCTTCGGATCACGCTCACGCAATTCTTTCGCATCTTCCAGCGTCAGGCCGTTGGGCACATAGCCGTTTATCGGGTCGTGAGCAGAAGTTTGGTCAGTGAGAATTTCGGGGGTGATGTTGTCGTTGATCAGTTTCTCCAGCACGTCGCCAATGTCGCCTACCAGTCCAATGGAGATGGCTTCGCCTTTTTCTTTGGCCTCCAATGCCCAGCGTTTGGCCTCCTCGTAATCGTAGGTCATTTTATCGATGTAGCGGGTCTCGAGTCTTTTTTTGATACGCTCCGGGTCCACGTCTACGCCCAGGAAAGTAGCACCGGCGATAGTGGCCGCCAAAGGCTGTGCGCCGCCCATACCACCAAGTCCGCCTGTTACGAGCAGCTTGTGGCGCAGGTCATCGTTGAAGTGAATTCTGCCACAGGCCGCAAAGGTCTCGTACGTACCCTGCAGAATGCCCTGCGTACCAATGTAGATCCAGCTACCGGCCGTCATCTGTCCGTACATCATCAGACCGCGTTCGCGCAGCTCGTTGAAGTGCTCCCAGGTAGCCCAGTGCGGTACCAGGTTGGAATTGGCGATAAGCACACGCGGTGCCTCGGCATGCGTGCGCACCTTGCCCACCGGCTTGCCGGACTGCACGAGCAGACTTTCGTCTTCCTCCAGATTCAGCAGCACTTCGATGATCTTCTGGGCATCTGCCACCGTACGCGCCGCCTGGCCTATACCTCCGTATACCACCAGTCGGCTCGGGTCTTCGGCCACTTCGTCGGTGAGGTTGTTGAGGAACATGCGCAGGGCAGCCTCCGACTGCCAGTTTTTGGCATTCAGTTCGGGACCGGTTGGCGGAATATAGGTGGGGTGATTGGCGTATTTCTGGATAAACTCACTCACAGAGAGTCCGGAGCGCTTCACAGTTTGGGTGGCAGTAGCGTTATTCATAGTTGCTTATATGGTAAAATCCTGTTCAATATTCTTAAAAATAAAGGAGAAAGGATAGGAAAATCATGCTTAATTTCAGCCTCACAGCTAGTCCTATACCATTGTCTGAACAACAGTACCATGTTTCACATCCCGCTCAGCTCCCTCCCCGCCCAGTTCGGCGACATCGACATCTACCTGTTCGACCAGTTGCTCAAAGGCCGAATCCAGAGAGGAATGAAGCTCTTGGATGCTGGTTGTGGAGCTGGCCGAAACTTACACTACCTGTTGCAGGCCGGTGTAAAGGTATACGGAGCTGATCTTTCGGCAGAAGCCATCGATAAAGTTAGGAATCTGGCTTCTGAGCTGGCTCCTAACCTGCCTGCCCGCAACTTTGTGGTAGCCGATTTAGATGCGCTGCCTTTTGAGGATGCTCAATTCGACGTGGTGCTTTGCAGTGCTGTTTTGCATTTCGCCCGTAGCGAGGAACATTTCAACGGTATCGTCCGGGAACTGTGGCGCGTACTCAAGCCGGGTGGTATGCTCTTCGCCCGATTCAGCACCACGATCGGGCTGGAGGGAAAGCTGCAGCAGGTAGAGGGCCGGTTTTACCGGATGTCACATGGTCCGGTCTGGTTTCTGGCGGATGAAAAGCTGGTGGTAGAATTGGAAAAGGAGCTGGGTTTTGCAAGGCTTGAGCCTTTAAAGACAGTGTTGGTAGAGCAAGAACGCACCATGACGACTTGGGTGGTGCGGAAGGTTGTCTGATTCTATATATAGGGCCCCTACCCCAAGGATTTACAGGATTAAACAATTAACAGGATTTCGGTGCACGATTAACATCCCCCTACCCCCTTCGAAGGGGGACTCTTGTCCACAGTCATTTTCTCAGGTATAGGGCTTTTAGCTCCCGTGTTGTTATACCGGGTCGAACCACCCCTAACCCTTCCTTACCAAGGCGTTGAACCTGAAACTGCTACTCCAAGGTATAGGCGTTGTAGCAAGCTGTACACTCGCTTGCTTTACACACCCCTGCCCCTCTCAAGAGGGGAATTATGCCGTTGCCAATTTCAAGGTATAAGAGCCATAATTTGTTTTATTATATGAATATCACTGATCACTGGCACGCATCGAAAGACATCCTTGCCCCTTTCAACTATGTAACAGATCACCTGTGCAAAGTGCATCAAACGACACTCCACTGTTTGAGCGGTCAGCGAGTTTGGAGGGTCTTGACTTTTTTGCCTACTTTTTGTGTCAAGACAAAAAGTAGGTCCCGGCCGGACAGGCCAAGCTATGAAACTATTCAACTTAGGGTATAGCATGCCAGAAGCGACGCGAGGTATACGTATAGGTTACACAAAACCAGAGGCCTTACGATAGCAGACAAGAGCGAAGAAGATCTCACTACAACCTCACTTAATTGAGCAAAAGAAGCAGGAAGCAGCGAACTACTTCCCGTTTCTTTTGCTAAAAGCAACTACCTCCCATCACTCACCAACCCCATCGACTTCACCAAATTAACAAACTCAATCCGATACCCCTCTTCATCCTTCCCACGGGCATTCTTCGCCAAATCCAGCACCATAGGGAAAGAGGCATTGCCCTTGTGCTCGGAGTCGCGGAGGAGCATACCGCAGGCCGCTACTGCAGCAGAGAAGCGGAAATTGTCAGAGGTTTGGTCCGTAGGTATAGCTTGACTATTCACCGTTTTTGTCATTAGTCTGCTCGTCTCGCCGTCGGGTTCTTTGTAGCGCAGTTTCATGGTGAGCATCTCGTCGGAGCTCTTTGCTTTCGGGTCGAGGGTGGTTTTCTGGTATTTCAGCGCATCTACAGTTCCCGCCTGCGTATCAGACGTAGCTCCTGTTGGCACAATTTCATAAAGGGCCGTGACGGTATGGCCGGAGCCCATGTCGCCGGCATCTTTCTTGTCGTCGTTGAACTCTTCGTTAGCCAGAGCGCGGTTTTCGTAGCCGATCAGGCGGTAGGCTTTCACTTTGGCCGGATTGAACTCGAGCTGTAGCTTCACGTCCTTGGCAATGGTGAAAAGTGTGCCGCCGAACTCGTTCACAAACACTTTCTGCGCTTCCCGGATGTTGTCGATATAAGCGTAGTTGCCGTTCCCTTTGTTGGCCAGTTGCTCCATGCGGGAGTCTTTCAGGTTGCCGGTGCCGAAGCCCAGCACGGTCAGGAATACACCCGTCTCGCGTTTTTTCTCGATCAGGCGCTGCAATTCGCTGTCGCTGCTCACACCCACATTGAAGTCGCCATCCGATGCCAGGATCACCCGGTTGTTGCCACCTTTCATAAAGTTATCTTCCGCTACCTTATAAGCCAGGTTGATGCCTGCGCCACCGGCCGTAGAACCACCTGCCTCCAACTGGTCCAAAGCCTCGATGATTTTCTTCTTATCCTTTCCGGAGGTGGAGGGCAGTACCAGTCCCGCCGCACCGGCATACACTACCATCGATACCTTGTCCTGCGGACGAAGCTCTTCCACCAGCAGTTTCAGACCGGCTTTCACGAGCGGTAGTTTGTCAGGCGAGAACATGGAGCCGGACACATCGATCAGGAAAACCAGGTTAGAAGGTGGAAGTTTGTCTGTTGGCACACGCTTGCCCTGCAGGCCGATGTGCAACAGCTGATTGTCCTTGTTCCAAGGGCAAGCGGAGAGTTCGGTCGTGACAGAAAAAGGGGCATCGTCGGTGGGTTGCGGATAGTCGTAGTTGAAATAGTTCACCATTTCCTCAATGCGCACGGCATCCGCTGGTGGCCGTTGCCCCTGGTTCAGGAAACGGCGCACGTTGCTGTAAGAGGCATTATCGACGTCGATGGAAAAAGTGGAAAGCGGATTTTTCTGTGCATCCAGAAACGAGCTTTCTTTGATGAAGTCGTAGTTCTCAGTATTGTGCACCATAGGAGCAGCATCGAAAATAGGCGCTGGCCCATAGGTTATGTTTTGTGCCGCATCTCTCCTTGAGAAAACTCCCGCCACCTTACCGGCTACTGCGCGGGACATACTTTGCTCCACCACAACCACTTCATGCAGCGTGTGGGTATCCAGTTGCAGCTTCACATCCAACACATCCTGCTTACCCGCCTTAAGTTCCTGGGTCTTGTAACCGATATAGCGAAAAACAAGCGTGGCCTTGTCGTTAGGTATAGCTAAACTGTACTTGCCGTGTTGGTCAGTGGAGATACCCTTTGATGTTCCTTTGATGATGATGCTTACGCCAGGCAATGGATTGCCGGCACCGGCGTCGGTTACAGTTCCGGTGATGGTGCGACTCTGCGCGGTTGCTGTCAGCCCGAACAGTAGCAGGGCTAAAAGCAGGTAAAGGTTCTTTTTCATGGCTTTTATGTTTTGGTTTCCCGCATGATGCCACCTCCACAGGCTTTCCATAAAAATTTAGGAATATTTTTCTTTTCTTTAGAAAATCAATTCCGGCACATGCTCCCATTCTTCATCAAGCTCTTTACGAACGCCAAGCCACCGCCCGACGACGCGGAGCTGGTGCGCCTTTACAAGGAGACGTGCGAGCTGGAGCATCTGGGGGAATTGTTTCAGCGGCACTCCAAACTCGTATACCTGGTCTGCCAGAAATACCTGCAGGACCCGGAGGAAAGCAAGGACGCCACCATGCAGCTGTTCGAGCATGTTTCTAAAGCGCTGCTGCAGCACGAGGTGAGTAATTTCAAGAGCTGGCTGCACGTGACCACCCGCAACTATTGCCTGATGCAGCTGCGCGCCAATAAACACAAAAACAAGGTACCGTTCTCAGATAATGCCCCGCCACTTATGGAAAGTGTGGAGCCGCTGCATCCTACCGACGCAGAGGAATCTGAGAAGATGGAACAGGCCTTGCACGCAGCCCTGAAAGAGCTGCCACCGCAGCAGCGGGAATGCGTCGAGTTGTTTTACCTGCAACAAAAGAGTTACAAAGAGATCAGCGCCCTCACGGGTTGCGACCTGAGCAAAGTGAAAAGCTACATCCAGAACGGAAAGCGAAACCTGAAAATCATCCTGGAGAAAAACCATGCAGCCAGATAGCCGACATATCCTTTGGGAGCCGGGCGACCACCCTTCCGTGGAACTGCTGGAGCAGTACCATGACGGCACCTTGCCCGATGCCCTGCACCACCAGCTGGAGCGCCACCTGCTGGACTGTGACCTGTGTGCGGATGCATTGGAGGGGCTTCAGGTGTCGGATGCCGCTCAAACCGAAAACGATGTGCGGGACATCAACCGGCACATCGCGGCCAAAAGTCAGCAGCGCAAAAACCTATACCTGCCAGATTGGAAAGTAGCCGCAGCCGTCGTGCTGGTATTGCTCTCTTCGGTGGCGGTCTTCTACTACAATTACCAGCAGGTGCGCGAACAGCAAGGTATAGCTGCCCAGCAGGAACAGGCGATTCAGGAAGCGATGGACCTCGGCGAAAAACCGGCATCGGCTATACCTGAAACTATAGCTGATGCGATACCCGATACGGTGCGCCCAGAGCAGATGGCTGCTGTCACCAAACCCCGACTGCTCCCTTCCCCACGGGCACGCAGAAGTCCCGCTGTTGGCGAAGAAGCAATCGTGCTCGCTGATGAAATAGAAGAAGTGGAAGTTGAAGTAGCGGTGGCTGATCTGACGGAGGCCATACCTGAAAAACCTTTGATAGCTCAAACAGATAAGCTAGCGGAAGTAACGGTACCGGCTGCACCACAGCACCTCAGCCTGCAGCCAGAAAGTACGTCAATGCCCAAAGCCTTGCGAGGGCGCGTGGCCGGCGTGCAGGTGCAGCGAAACAAAGCACTGGGTACCAATCAGGTGCAGGGGCAGGTAGTGGACCAGGACGGCACGCCGCTGCCGGGCGTTTCGGTGGTGGTGAAGGGCACGCAGCATGGCGTGGCAACGGATGCGCAGGGCAACTTTGTACTGACCTTGCCGGATGATAAAGCGACTTTAGTTTTCCGTTACATTGGTTACCAGACAAGAGAAAAAGGGGTATATGCAGGTACCAACCCGATTACCATGGATCTGGCCCTGGATACGAAGTCTTTGAGCGAAGTAGTGGTGACGCGTCAGCACAGTTCCTCCCCTGCTCCGGTTGTAGCGGCCAGGCCTGCTGACGGCCTCAAGGCGTATCGTCAGTACCTGGCTGACAGTTTGCGCTATACCTCTGACATGCTCAGGGGGCGCGTTGTGATTCGGGCAACTGTTATGACGGACGGCTCGCTGGAAAACCTGGAAGTGGTGCGTGGCCTTTGTGAGCCCTGCGACGACGAAGCCATGCGCCTGGTAGCTCAAGGTCCGAAATGGCAACCGGCTACACAGGGCGGTCACAAGATTGAGCAGAAAGTCAGAATAATCGTACGCTTCAGGCCTGAAAAGGGGAACTAGATGGAAGCATTTGTGAAATCAGCATGGGATACGCTTTGCCGCAGGTACAGCACAGACGAAGCCTTGATCGGGCAATTGTGGGAGGAACTGGAAAAGGCCTATACCGCGAAAGACCGGCACTACCACAACCTCGAGCACATCGCTTACATGCTAGAGTTGGGTGACAGGTATAAAGTGGACGGTTCAGCGTTCGACCTTCTGCTTTTTGCCATCTTCTTCCACGACGTGGTTTACGAGGCCACACGCTCCGATAACGAAGAGCAAAGTGCTACACTTGCCCAGGTTCGGTTAAACAGGCTTGGTATACCTGAACACACGATCCTGAAAGTGAAGGAAATGATCATAGCAACCAAGTCGCATCAGGCAACTGAAGATCTTCTAACAAACCTGCTGCTCGATCTGGATCTGGCCATACTTGGTTCTGATAAAGAGCGATATGACAAGTATAGCCAGGGTGTACGCAAAGAATACAGCATGTACCCCGACCTTGTCTACAAATCCGGTAGGCGAAAAGTACTGCAGCATTTCTTATCACAAAAACACATTTACAAAACAGCTGTTTTTCAGGAGGAATTTGAAAGCTATGCGAAAGCGAATTTAAACCGTGAACTGGCAGAACTGAATTAATAATAAGGGCTCCCGCTTATGCAGCAGGAGCCCTTTTTGGTTAGCTAGTTTATTTATTTCAAGCTTTCCATATCAATCACAAACCGGTACTTCACATCGCTGCGCAGCATGCGTTCGTAGGCTTCGTTGATGTCCTCCATTTTGATCAATTCGATGTCGGACATGATGTTGTGCTCGGCGCAGAAATCCAGCATTTCCTGGGTCTCGGGTATACCGCCAATCATGGAGCCCACCAGGCGCTTGCGGCGGGCGATCAGACTGAAACCCGCCACTGTCGAGGGCTCTGGCGGCGCACCCAGCAGGATCATAGTGCCGTCGCGCTTCAGCATGGACAGGTATAGGTTGTAGTCGTGCGGGGCCGAAACAGTGTCGATGATGAAGTCGAAGGAATTGCGAAGTTGCTTGAGCGTCGCCTCATCTTTCGTCACGGCAAAATTGTGCGCGCCCAGGTCCATGGCATCCTGCTTTTTGTTCGGCGAGGTGCTTAGCACCGTCACATCAGCGCCTTTGGCAGCGGCGATCTTCACAGCCATGTGGCCCAGTCCGCCCAAGCCCACAATGCCTACGCGGTGCCCTTTGCCAATCTTCCACTCCATGATGGGAGAATAGGTGGTGATACCGGCACAGAGAAGCGGAGCCGTTCGGGCCAGGTCAAGATTCTCCGGTACTTTCAAGGTATAGTTTTCGTCCACCACAATCTGGCTGGAGTAGCCGCCGTAGGTGATGGTCTTGCCGTCGCGTTCGTAACTATTGTAAGTGCCTACGTTTTGCACTTCGCAGTACTGTTCCAGCCCTTCTTTGCAGCTGTCGCAGGTACGGCAGGAGTCTACAAAGCAGCCAACTCCGGCCAGATCACCTTCCTTGAACTTGCTTACTTTGCTGCCCACTCTGGACACCACACCTACAATTTCGTGGCCTGGCACGAGCGGGTACATGGCGCCTCCCCACTCGTCGCGCACCTGGTGCAGGTCGGAGTGGCAGACGCCACAGAATTTGATATCGATGAGCACGTCATGCTCCCCTACTTCGCGGCGCTCCAGGCTGAAAGGCCCCAGCGGGCTGGTAGGATCGAACGCGGCATATGCTTTTGCTTGAATCATAGTTTGATTTAATAATTAATGAGTAATGGATAACGAGTAATGAGTAATGAGTAATGACTAATGAATAGTGAGCAATAATTTTATGAGCTATGAGCAAGTAAAAAAGAATGATGGGTGCCGAGAAGTAATTACTCATTATTCATCAATCATTAGTCATTACGCACTCCTGTCTTACAGGCGACTTAAGAAAAAGTTTGCGGGAACACCTTTTGCATCGGGCTTTATGGCAAATATGCCGCCGCTGAGCGGATATTGCTGCAACTGCTCTTTGTCCAAGCCGTCGCGGGCAGTGGTGATGTATAGGGTGTCAAGGCGCGAGCCGCCAAAGGCGCAGGATGTGGTATGTGGGGCAGGAACGGTCACTTTCATGAGCATCTCGCCTGTTTCGGGGTCCCAGCAGCCTACGCCGCCTCCGCCATAGAGCGCGATCCACAGCCGCCCGCTCTCATCGATCGTCATCCCGTCGGGCTTTCCTTCGTGCTCAGGTATCGTAATCACGTCCCGCTCCTTCCGGATGCTTCCGGTCTCGTGGTCGTAGGCAAAGGCCTGCACTTTACGGGTAGGTGTGTCGATAAAATAGAGGTGCTTTTTGTCTTCGGTCCAGACGAGGCCGTTGGAAACGCTCAACTTATCCAGCATCTGCGTCATCTGCCCGTTATGCTCCATGCGATAGAGTGCTGCGGCACCCTTACGTGAGTCAAGCGCCATGGAGCCGACCCAGAACCTGCCGGCCGGGTCACACTTTCCGTCGTTGAAGCGTATATCGTCCTCACCCAGCGGATTGGTAATGAAACTGAGCTTGCCCGTTTCTGTGTCGATGAAGTGCACCCCATTCTGCAGCGCAACCAAAGCCCCGCCATTTACAACCGGAACAACCGTGCCTATCCGCTCCCCAACCGGCCAGGTCTTACTTTCTTGGGTGCCGGGGTCGAACAGGTGAAGTTTGCGGCCTTCTATGTCCACCCAGTACAGGCGCCTTTCGGCCGGATGCCAGATGGCGCCCTCCCCCAGCGTCGCCTTTGCGTCGAGTACCAGTTCTGCTTCCAGTTCAATATAATTTTTGGCTCTGCTCATAGCTTGTCGGACGGGTCAGGTTATGGTATAAAAAAACTGTCCCTCCACCTTTGCGGGTATCGGGACAGTTTTCAGGATTGCTTTTATTTACGTAGCGACAGAATGTAGCGTGCCATTTCTTTGGCATCTCCTTCGCTCAGGTTCGGGTGCGGCGGCATCGGGATCTGTCCCCAAACACCGGCACCGCCCTTGATGATCTTGCCCGCCAGGTAGGCTGTATTCTTATCGTTAGCTTCATACTTTTCAGCTACCTCTTGGTACGATGGACCCACTACTTTCTGGTCTACTTTGTGGCACGCCAGGCAGTCCGATCCGGCAATCAGCTTCTCGCCTTTGGCATACTGTCCAGCAAGCGCTTCTTTTTGCTGACCAGCTGCCTCTGTTGTGCCAGGTCCGGTTGGCGTTCCGGCCGGAGTTGTCTGCACGTCTTCCGTGGCAGCGTTGTCGGGTGGCGTGGTGGCCGGACGCGGCGGTTGCGGACGTGAGGCTACGGCTGTGGTGTCAGGCTGGTAGTCGCTGTCGTAGTAGCGTTCATACTCTGACTTCGGTTCGTTGCCGCAGGAAGTCAGGAGCGCGAAGGCTGAGATGGCCATCAGAATCTTTTTCATAATGATAGTTTTGGTTTGTACGTGTTCTGCTCAATGAGCACTTAGAGAATATGTACTGACCTGAGCGCTTAAAGTTGTAAGTTTCAGACCAGGTTTTCGTTTCATGCAATTTACACTATATTTTCGGGAACCTATACCTGAAATGCGTAACTTAAGCCTGCATATACCCCATCACCCTATACCAAACCTTATGACATTGACCTGTAAGAAACACTTTCTTCTCCTGTTCCTGTCGCTGCTTCTGATTGGTAACGCCGCAGCTCAATCACTGCCCGGCATTTCCTCCAAAACGGCCGGCATGAAGAAATTCAATGGCTATTTCCCTTTCTACTGGGATGAGCAAAGCGGCAAGATCTGGCTCGAGATAGACAAGTTGGACCAAGACTTTCTGTATGTGAACTCGCTGCCGGGCGGACTGGGCTCCAACGACATCGGGCTCGACCGCGGGCAGCTGGGAGGCCAGCGCATTGTGTCCTTCAAGAAAGTGGGGCCTAAAGTACTGCTGGTACAGCCGAACCTGCGCTACAGAGCCATCACCAACAATCAAAACGAAGCCCGCGCCGTGGAAGAGTCTTTTGCGCAATCGGTACTCTGGGGGTTTAAGGTAGAAGCAGCGGACGGGAAACGGTTACTAGTAGACGCCACGGACTTTCTGCTGCAGGACGCCCACGATGTGATCGGGAGTATCCGGCGGGCGGGTCAGGGCACTTATCGCCTCGATGCCAGCCGCTCGGCCCTATACCTGCCACGCACCAAGAACTTCCCGAAAAACACGGAGTTCGAAGCTACCCTCACCTTTACCAGCGACAACGGCGGTTCTTTGGTGCGCAGCGTGGCCCCTAACCCACAGGCCGTCACCCTGCGCCAACATCACTCTTTCATAGAGTTACCCGACAACAACTATAACCCACGCGAGGCCGATCCGCGCGCCGGCTACTTTGGCATCTCATACTTCGATTATGCCACGCCAGTGAACGAAAACATTGAAAAACGCTACATAGCCCGCCACCGGCTGCAGAAAAAGAACCCTGCGGCCAACGTGTCGGAAGCCGTGAAGCCGATCGTGTACTACGTGGACAACGGGGCGCCCGAGCCCATTCGCTCAGCCCTCCTCGACGGTGCCCGCTGGTGGAACGAGGCCTTTGAGGCAGCCGGGTATAAGAATGCCTTCCGCGTAGAGGTGTTGCCTGACACGGCCGACCCGATGGATGTGCGCTACAACATGATCCAGTGGGTGCACCGCAGCACGCGCGGCTGGTCCTATGGTGCTTCTGTCATCGACCCACGCACCGGCGAGATCATCAAAGGACACGTATCGCTGGGTTCGCTGCGCGTGCGCCAGGATTACCTGATTGCCGAGGGACTGCTGGCACCTTATGAAGACGGAAAGCCCGAAAACAAGGCGATGATGGACATGGCCCTGGCCCGCATCAGGCAGTTGTCGGCCCACGAGCTGGGCCATACCTTGGGCATCATGCACAACTACGACGCCAACAACAATGCCTCCGTGATGGACTACCCGCACCCGCAGGTGCAGCTGGACCGGGCTGGCAACATCAACATCAGCAAAGCCTACGGCACAGGTATTGGCGCCTGGGACAAACTGGCCGTGGCCTACGGCTACCAGGAATTTCCGAAAGGCACCAACGAGAAAAAAGCACTGGACGAGCTGCTGGCGCAGGGCCGCGTACAGGGGCTAACCTTTATTTCTGACACGGACGCCCGCTCTCCCGGTGGCGCGCACCCCACCGCCCACCTGTGGGACAATGGCACAAATGCAACAGATGAGTTGAATCGCGTGCTCGATGTACGTCGCAAAGCGCTGCAGAATTTCTCTGAAAAGAATATTAAACCAGGCGCACCGATGAGTACGCTGGAAGATGTGCTGGTGCCGATCTACAATTTCCACCGCTACCAGACCGAGGCGGCGGCCAAGCTGATCGGGGGCATGCGCTATACCTACGCCCTGCGCGGCGACAAACAAGTGGTGACTGAGGTGCTTGATAAAAAGGAGCAGCAGAAAGCCCTGGACGCCATGCTGCGGACCCTTTCACCGGAGGTGCTGACACTGCCGGAACACATTATCAGCCTGATACCGCCACGCGCGCCTGGTCTGGGAAACAACCGCGAGCTGTTCATCAAAAGAACAGGCCTCACCTTCGATCCACTGGCGGCAGCGCAGGCCTCTGCTGAGTTCTCGCTCTCCTTCCTGCTGCATCCGGAGCGCGCCTCACGGCTAGTCGAGTTCGGAGCACGTCACAACACACTGGCTTTGCAGGACGTCACCAGCCAGTTGATCGAAAAGACCTGGAAGAGCAGGCGACAGGACGGACTGGCCGGTCAGGTACAGCTGCAAACCGAACAAGCCGTGCTCACGCACCTAATGGCCTTGGCCCAGGAAGAGAACGCTTCTTACCAGGCACGCGCCATGGCCACCAGCGCACTAGCCGACATCAAGCAGCACGCCACCAGTCAGGCTAAACGCACCCGCGATGCCGGCTACAAAGCCCACCTGGAGTTCGCGTTGGCCCGTATGGAAAAACCCGAGGAAGTAAAACCGACAAAACCACTCAGCCTGCCCCCTGGCGCCCCGATCGGAAGCGGCGAGTCTATGGGGTGTGAGTAAACCCCAAAAGACAAGTATACCTAACCCGCTCCTTCGCTTTGAAGGGGCGGGTTTATTTTTAGTGGATGCTCAGACAGCTGCTGGACTAGTGACTTTTATACCTCAGCCTATCCATCTTATTTGCCCGCTTTTTTATTTTTTTATCAGCTAGTCAGGTTCCACATACCTGCATCACAGGCTTTGCCTTTTAATCCAAGTCAACACCAGCTCTACCGACGCCATCTTTTGCAACATCTAAAACTTTGGATGCAAGCCTACTACACAAGATGCCCGTAACCTCACAATCGCTTTATTCCCAAAATAAAATACTGCCTAAAGTCCAACCGATCGAGCTACCGAAGTGATGGTACAATTTAGAGTTTCCACTTACTCAATCTTACTTTCATCCATACCTTCAAGCTATACCTTGAAAGCAATATTATAATTATTCCGTTAGATTCCGTATCTTTGCAAAACAAGCATTCTGACATATAGAGATATGAATATTTTAGAAGGGCGCTTTGTTAGTATAGTTCAGCCCAGGCGGCTTCTTTTGTAAGGCATCCATTCCAACGCCTTTTTTTATACTTCCTGCACCCCTTTCTGATTTCCGCCCAGCAGGTTTACCCTTTGCGCGGCAATTTGGAATTGTAATTTTTCCGATCACAGAAACCATCAACTTTGGATCATATCTCAAGGCAACTTTTTGTACTTTGCATTTACCAATTTAAAGTATATATGAAAATAAGAGTAGGAATCATCGGAGCCGGCCCCAGTGGTCTGGCGCAGCTACGCGCGTTTAAATCAGCAGAAATGAAAGGCGAGGCCATACCTGAGATCGTGTGCTTTGAGAAGCAGTCGGACTGGGGTGGCCTCTGGAACTATACCTGGCGCACCGGCGTGGGGCAGTACGGCGAGCCCATCCACGGCAGCATGTACCGCTACCTGTGGTCAAACGGGCCGAAGGAGTGCCTGGAGTTTGCGGATTATACCTTCGATGAGCACTTTGGCAAACCTATCTCTTCTTACCCGCCCCGGCCGGTGCTTTTCGACTACATCCAGGGCCGTGTAGACAAGTGCAACGTGCGCGACTACATCCGCTTCAACACCACCGCCCGCTGGGTGGAGTACAAGGAGGACACGCAACAGTTCTCGGTGGTGCTGGAAGACCTGGCCCATAACAAGACCTATACCGAGGAGTTCGATTACCTGATCGTGGCATCCGGCCACTTCTCCACCCCAAACATGCCCTATTTTGAAGGTATAGAAGAGTTCCCGGGCCTGATCATGCACGCACACGATTTCCGTGGAGCCGATATTTTCAAAGACAAGGATGTGCTGCTCATCGGCAGCAGCTACTCGGCCGAGGACATTGGCGTGCAGAGCTACAAGCACGGTGCCCGCTCGGTTACCCTGAGCTACCGCAGCAATCCCATCGGCATGGACTGGCCGGAGGGCATGAAGGAAGTACCTCTGCTCACCCATTTCGAGGGAGAGGTTGCCCACTTCAGCGACGGCACGCAGGAGCGTTTCGATGCGGTGGTGATGTGCACCGGCTACCAGCATAAATTCCCTTACCTGCCCGACGAGCTGCGCCTGAAGACCAAAAACTGCCTCTACCCGGACAAAATCTACAAGGGTGTCTTCTTTAACGAGCTGCCGCAGCTCATCTACCTGGGCATGCAGGACCAGTACTATACCTTCAACATGTTTGATGTGCAGGCCTGGTACGCGCGCGACGTCATTCAAGGGAAATTCAGCTGCCGGGCAAAAAGGAAAGGCAAGCGAACATCGACCTGTGGCTGAGCAAGGCGGCCGCCAACCAAAATCACGATGATGAAATTGACTTCCAGACGGCTTACGTGCGCGAGCTCATGAACATGACCGACTATCCGGAGATTGACCTGGACAAAGTGGCCGCCCTTTTCAAGCAGTGGCTCATCGACAAGGAAGAGGACATTCTCCGCTACCGCGACAAAACCTATACCTCGGTGATGACGAGCACGCCAGCCGCCCAGCACCACACTCGCTGGCTCGACGAGATGGACGATAGCTTTGAGCGCTACATGCAGGAAGCTCCGGCGCTGGAGCAGGTATAGCTAAAGGTATGGCATAACCGGCAAAAAAGAAGGGAAGGCATTTTGCCTTCCCTTTTCTATTTAAACCAATATCTTTTTATACCCGCTGGACTCAAATCTCGTTCTCCCCCATCCAATTGATCGGCTCCATATCAGCAATATAAGGTTCCAATACAGCCATTACGTTGGCGCTTTTCTTAAACGTCGTCACCACTTCCGCCTCTGTGCCCGTCCATACCTCCACAAAGGTATGTCCTATTGTGTAAAGCCGGATTGTATACCCGTTTACCTGACGCTGCGCGATGAGCGTGCCTTCTTTTTTCAGGGCTTCGCGCTGGCTCCGGTACGGGAGCCTTTCGAACATAGAGTATTCCAGCATATGGGCTTTGCTACGGGTATTTGACTATATAAGCCTGACCGGGGATAAATGGTTTCAAACCTGGATATAGCAAGTATAGGAATCTGGCTCAGTACAAAATCCAAACACCACTAAATCAACCAGTTCCTGCTGCAATAAAATTTATACCTGAAGTAACCCTGTGTTTACCTGATGATGGTCACGGTGCCTTTCAAGGTGCCGGCGCAGCCGTGCGTGGCCACCCAGTGGTAGACAGCTTCTGGAAGGCCGGTGCCGCTCCAGTCGTTGGTGTAGTGGTTGCTGTCGTATACCTTGCTGCCCCACCTGTTGTAAATCTGCAGTTTGGCTCCCGCTATGGCAGGGTCGAGCACAAAATAGTCGTTCTTGCCGTCTCCGTTCGGGGTGATGACGTTGTAGGTTTTAAAGGTACTGCCAGCGGCCGTAAATTTGGTAGCGCATGGGTCGAACTTCATCAGGAAACCATTGGTTTCTCCGCGGCCATACCAGTTGATGTGCTCAGCCCGGAGCGGTCCCCAGAACTGCCCCGAGAGGTAAAAGGCACCATTCCCCGCAAGGGTAATATTATCAGCAACCCCACCGGCATTCAGGTGGATGCGCTCTCCTGGGTTTCCTGCCAGGTCAAAATACTGTACAAATGGTTTGAAGTCCCAGGCCCCTGCCAGAACAAGACCGCCGGAAGGGAGCAGTTTTATGTCTCTTCCCAAATCATGCCCCTCACCTCCAAAGCTTTTGGCCCAGACCACCTTGCCATTTTCAGTTAAACTGGCCAGAAAGATATCTGCCGGCACTCCCGAAAATTCAACCATGCCTGATTCTTCTAATACGATGCCATCAAAATCAACCCTGCCTTTGAATGAGCCCGCCAGGTATATATTTTTTGTTTTGGGATCAATTTCAAGACTTGCACCAGCACTACTCAGCAGTCCGATGGAATTATTGAATCCCTTAAGCCAGAGCGGGCGCCCCTGCTTGTCAAACTTTGCCACAAAAATGTCATCATGCGATTCGGGGCCTGTCGCGATGCTGAGACTCCCTATTTTGTACGTCCCGATGTAAGCCCCTGTCATATAAATATTCCCTGCCTCATCCAGCTTCACTTCGCGGGGGAAAACGCTGCCATTGTGGAAGGATCGGGAAACGAACGTCACCTGACCTGCAGAAGTTAGCTTGATCAACAGAAGATCGTTCCCTCTTTGGTTCTGACTCTGGAATTGCTGATTTTCGAACTGAACTTTGCCCCAGAACTGTACAGGTAACACCACTTCACCTTCCGGACTTGCAGTGATCACACCCCTTAACTCTGCTGAGGCATATTGTTCTTTGGTGATTACCCCCTTGGACCACAGGAGTTGCCCGTTCGGGTCAAACTTACCGATGAAAGTGTTGAAAACACCTTCTCCCTTCAGTATAATCTTGCCATCCAACACCAGTTCATCAATAAATACGCCGCCTACGTATAGGTTGCCCAGCTTATCTGTAGCTACCCCCATCGTACCATCTGAATGTGGACCACCCATTGTTTTGGCCCAAAGCACTTGTCCCGTCGGGGTTGCTTTGTACAAAAACATGTCGTCGCTTCCCTGGCTGGTCAGCGTATGGCTCCCCAGGGTGATGGTTCTTTCAAAGTGCCCTACCGCAATGATGTTTCCATCCTTATCAATTATATGGTTATCGACGTTATTTCTCCCCGTTACCCCGATCTGATGTCCCCACTGAATCTGGGCATGGAGTTGTAGCGAAGCGAGACAGCAAAAAATCACAAGTAAAAGTTTATTCATATAGGTATAGTATTGCCTGATCGGAGCCTGGATGTGCAGTCTTCGGTTTTGCACTCAATAATAAAAAAGAAATATAACGATTCCTTAATTTTTATCCCGGAGTAACAACAGATACGGAGAAAGTCTTCAGGGCTTTGGTGGAACGCTTGGAGATAGGGCACATTCTCAGGCATTTAGAACTAAACACAAGATAAATGTAGGATTTTGCCGGTTTGGATATTTAATTGCATTACAATTAAAATTATTCTCTCACGGATCATAGAATATTGTGAAAGCAGGTACCCTCTCTTTTAAAGAAACATTTTTTATTGGCCTGATGCTATTTGCCATTTTCTTCGGCGCAGGCAACCTCATTTTTCCATTGTCTCTTGGTCAGGCTGCTGGCACTGAACTTATACCTGCCATTGTCGGCTTCCTGATGACAGGCGTTGGGCTCCCACTGCTGGGCGTTGTTGCCATCGGCATGTCCAAGAACGAAGACGTGCAGTCCATCTCGGCCAAGGTGCACCCTGTTTTCGGCCTTATTTTCCCGGTTGTGATCTACCTCACCATCGGTCCGTTGTTTGCAGTGCCGCGTACCGGCACCGTATCCTATGAGATCGGTATCTCCCCTTTCCTGTCTGAGGGTCTGAAAGCTTCTTCGTGGAGCATGTTGATTTACTCCATCGTATATTTCACGGTCACTTACCTGCTGGCGCTCAACCCCGGCAAGATAGTAGACACCATTGGAAAGGTGCTGACGCCGGTGCTGCTTATCATCCTGGCCTTTCTGCTGGCTATCAACATCATCTCTCCGCTGGGAGAAATCTCAAGTCCGCTGGCAGCCTATGAGAACGCTCCCTTCTTCAAGGGCTTTCAGGAAGGTTACCTGACCATGGACACCATCGGCTCCTTCATATTTGGCCTGATCGTGATCAACGCCATCCGTTCCAAAGGGGTGGACAGCACCAGGCAGATCGCAAAGATTTGTACCACAGCAGGACTGATAGCGGCGGCTGGCCTGGCCCTGGTTTATGTAGGACTGGCCTATTCCGGTGCTACCAGCGTGCAGGCACTAGGTCACCTCGAAAATGGAGGACAGATCATCAGCCGGATTTCTAACCTGCAGTTTGGGGTATCGGGTAGCCTGATCCTGAGCGTGGCCATCATTTTCGCCTGCCTTACGACCAGCATCGGACTGGTGGTGGCCTGCGCCAGCTTTTTCCATAAGCTGCGCCCCTCTATTGCCTACAAACACTACGTACTCGGCCTGACGCTCGTGAGCGCCCTGATTTCCAACGTGGGCCTGACGCAGATCATCTCGTTCTCCATACCTGTGCTGGTGGCCATTTACCCGATGGTGATCATGTTGATCGTGCTGACGCTATTCGGTTCCCTGCTTCGCAACAGAAACGCCGTCTATACCTGGTCGGTGCTGCTGACGGGCATTGTGAGCGTGGTGGAAGGCCTGAGCGCTGCCGGGTTTGAACTGAGCATCAGCGACGTGTTCGCCCGCTACCTGCCGCTCTATAGCCTTGGTATGGGTTGGGTGCTTCCTGCCCTGGTGGGCTGCGTGATCGGCTTTGTGGTTTCGATGCGACAGGCTCCTTACGCCCTCGAAAAAGAATAACCTTCCCGCAGCTGCAGGGCTTGGGTTAATTCAGTTGATTTAAAGAAGTAGGTAAAGCTATATTTTCCCGTAATTTTGCTTCTTCTTACAGGATTGGCGTACATAAGCGTGACCAATATCCGGTGACGCAAACGCCCTGAACAACATGGAACCAAAAAGACTGAATAAATTCATCAGCGACTCGGGCTTTTGCTCCCGCCGCGATGCAGACGAGCTGATAGAACAGGGCCGCGTAACGGTGAACGGCAAAATACCGACCGACCCCGGCATCAAAGTGACACCGAAGGATAAGGTGCGCATCGACGATGAGATGCTGCGCGTGAAACAGGAGCAGCCCGTATACCTGATTTTCAACAAACCCGCCAACATGTCGGCCACCTCCGATATGGCGGTACGCGACAATGTGGTGCGAGCCATCAATTTCCCGGCTACCCTGGAGCCAACTGCAATGCTCGAGCGTGAGGCAGAAGGCATCATCTTCCTGAGCAACGACGGAGACTTTGTGCGCGGCGTGAAACGTGCCGACAATAAATTTGAAAAGGAGTACATCGTGACCGTGGACAAACTGATCACGGCCGATTTCCTGCAGAAGATAAGCGGTGGCAGCGCTCCTATACCTGGCGAAGAGCGGGTGAACAACGCTGTATCGAAAGAAACACAGACGCGCTTCCGCATCACACTGAAACCAGGCACCGACCATTACCTGAAGCGCATGTGCGAGAGCTTGGGCTACAAAGTAGTCCACCTGCAGCGGGTGCGTTTCGGAGACTTCTCCTTAGCCAAACTGCCATCCGGACACTGGCGCGTGCTCACACCGCAGGAAGTTAAAAGTCTGACCAGTCTGGTGCCCGGTGGAAAAGGTACCAGTAGCCGAAAAACTTCCGATAGCAACTACGACAGACCGGCACGTGGCGAGCGCCCCGGCGCAAAAGGTGGGGCTGGTACCTCCAGAGCTGGTGCTGGCAGACCCGGCACTGCTGCAGGGAAAGGAAGAGGCACTGGTAACCGTAGTGCCGCTCCTAAGTCAGAGGCAGGCAGTTCAGCTAGAAATTCCAGACCAGCTTCATCGAAACCTGCACCAAAATCGGCAACAAGTAGAGGCGCCGCTCCAAAAAACAACAACCGAAGAGGCGACACCCCAAAAGGTGGACCAAAGCGGGGAAGATAGTCTATACCTTCCCGAAATCTATACCTGTAAAAGAAAAGTGGAGCTTAAGACGGCTCCACTTTTCTTTTGTACTTGCTATACCTGCGGCCTTGCTCTTTCCTGAAACAACTTAAGGATTCTGCCTTCAAGAAAGGTTTTTGATTCTGATATAAACGCTTGCAGCAACTTCAAGCGCTTTCAAGATTTTCAAATCTGAGATAAATGGCTGGATAAGTTCCTACTATAGTTTGGTGAACGATTCGGCAGGTCGCGACCTGTCCCTACGAGCTTGCCTTTGTGCTGCGTTGTCCCACGACGTTAGGGTATAACATCGGTTCACACTTCCAAACTTTTTAACTTTCTACCTTTCTTAACCTTCCCAGGTTCCCATCTTACCCAACTGGTAATCGCGGAAGGCTTCTCTTATCTCCTGCTCGGTGTTCATCACAAACGGTCCGTGCGATACCACAGGCTCGTTGAAGGGCTGGGCGTGTCCGAAAAGGATGTAGGCATCTTCCGTTGCTTCAACCTTTACTTCCTTGCCTTCATTTTCGAACTCCACCAGGGTAAGTTTCTCCGCTGATTGTCCGTTCACCTGAACTGCGCCGCGCACCACGTAAAAAAAGATGTTGCGCTCCGAAGGAACGTTGTAAATGAACTCCCCGCCTTTCTGCAGCTCGATGCTCACCATGTGAATGTCGCTCAGGTTCTGGATAGGCGCCTGCACTTCGCCCCAGCTACCGGAGATCACGTTGACCCGCACCTTGCCGTTGTCCAGTTCCACCACCGGGATTTGGTCTTTCTGCAGACCAATATACTTTGGGACAGTCATCTTATACCGGGCGGGCAGGTTAAACCAAAGCTGCAGTATTTCCAGCGGCCCTCCCTCCTGCTTGAATTTTTCAGACGACACCTCGGCATGGATCAGCCCACTGCCGGCCGTCATCCACTGCACGCCACCCGCCTCGATGATATCCTCTCCGCCGCCCGTATCCTGGTGCATGATATCGCCGTCCAGAATGAAAGTCAGCGTTTCGAAGCCCCGGTGCGGGTGCGGACCAAAAGGAAGCCCCAGGTTGCCGGGCTTGTATACCTGCGGCCCGTGGTGGTTCAGGAAAAGGAAAGGGTCAATGTACTCAACCGAGTGAGTAGGTATAGCGCGGTAGGTCACCAGATCACCCATGGGCGCGTGCACCGCTTTATGTAGGTTCTTTATCTTTCGCATAGGGATAATTTCTTTTCCATCGCAAATTACTGTATATACATCAATAACCCTACCATGCGGTTGTTTGTTTCACCCAGGCTTGCGCTATACCTTCTGGAGGGTACAAGTAATCTGAGGATAACGTATGTGATTCCATTTTTACTTAACATAAAAATCCCACCGTTTCCAAATTCGGATTGGGTGGGATTTTCACGCTACACTGATAGTCAGGTATACGCTGTACAGAAAAATTAAGCCGCTTTCTCCTTTTTAAGCATTTTGAGCAGGGCTTCTGCCGCTGGTTCGGAAGAGGCTGGGTTCTGACCCGTGATCAGCAAGCCGTCTGTGACCACATAAGGTTGCCAGTCGTCAGCTTTGGAGTAGATACCGCCTAGCTCCTGCAGCCGGTCCTCTACCAGAAAGGGCACTACCTTAGTCAGTTGCACGGCCTCTTCCTCGGTATTGGTAAAGCCAGCCACCTTCTTTCCTTTCACCAGTGCCTCCCCGTTCGGGCCTTTGGCCTCCATCAGGGCAGCCGGCCCGTGGCAAACGGCGGCCACGGGTTTCTGTTGCTTGGCAAAATCCTCAATCAAGCGGATTGAGTCCCTATCGGTAGAGAGGTCCCAGAGCGGCCCGTGACCGCCCGGGAAGAAGATAGCGTCATAGTCATCGGCGCGTACCTCTTGCAATTTTTTGGTGCGGGAAAGCCTGTGCTGCAGGTCATCGTCTTCATAAAAACGCCTGGTGGCCTCCGTCTGAGCATCCTTCTCCGTGCTTTTCGGGTCGATCGGTGGCTGACCGCCCTTGGGAGAAGCCAGGTCCACTTTTACGCCGGCATCGGCCAAGGTATAGTATGGCGCAGCAAACTCCTCTACCCAGAAGCCGGTCTTCTTGCCGGTATCGCCCAATTGGTCGTGCGAAGTCAAAACAAATAGTACTTTCATAGCTTTTGATGGTTGAAGGTTAAATTGTTTAATTGTTGATGGTTAAATTGTTGATGGCTGTTTATGGGTAAACGATTGGAGTTCGTTGATTGTTGGTTGGCAGATTCGGTCAGATAGCCCCTTGCATGATTCTGATTGGATTGCCGGTGAACGATTGCCGATGAACGATTACCGATGCACGATTCGGACAGATCGAGACCTGTCCCTACAAAGCTGTCGCTTGCCAACTCTCAAACTCCTCAACTCCTAAACTTTCTACCTCCCAAACTTTTTTACTTTCTACCTTTGCACCATGCCTACCCGCAAGATCATTCACATCGATATGGACGCTTTTTTTGCGTCTGTGGAGCAGCGCGACAACCCGGAGCTGCGCGGAAAGCCTGTGGCGGTGGGTGGGTCTCGGGCCCGGGGTGTGGTGGCGGCAGCTAGCTACGAGGCGCGCAGGTATGGCGTGCACTCAGCGCTTGCTTCTAAGATTGCAGCACAGCGCTGTCCGCAGCTGATTTTCGTGAAACCCCGCTTTGAGGTATACAGTGCCGTTTCCCGGCAGATACGCGAGATTTTCTATTCCTATACCGACCTGGTAGAGCCACTTTCGCTGGACGAGGCGTACCTGGACGTGACCGAAAACAAGATCGGCATGCCTTCCGCCACTATCATTGCCAACGAGATCCGGGCTAAAATTCAGGCGGAAACCGGGCTCACCGCTTCGGCGGGCGTGTCTTTCAATAAATTTCTGGCCAAGATCGCTTCGGACATGAACAAGCCCAACGGTTTTACCTTGATCCCTCCCGACAAGGCAGAAGAGATTGTGGCGGCCCTGGCCATTGAGAAATTCTACGGCATCGGGAAAGTGACGGCGGCCAAAATGCAGAGCATGGGCATCCTGACCGGTGCTGACCTGCGCGCGAGATCGGAAGAGGAACTGGTGCGAAACTTCGGAAAAACGGGCCGCTACTACTTCCGCATCGCCCGCGCCCAGGATGACCGCGAGGTACAGCCGCACCGCATCCGCAAGTCCATCGGCTCGGAGCGCACTTTTGAAGTAGACCTCACAGAAGAGGAAGTGATGCTGCTCGAGCTGGAAAAATTGGCCAAAGAAGTGGCGCACGACATGGAGCGACTGCATGCCACCGCCAAAACCATCACGGTCAAGATCAAGTACTTCGACTTCAACCAAACCACCCGCAGCAAAACCTTTTTAGGCGAGATCAAATCAGCCGACGCCATCTTCACCATAGCCCGTGACCTGCTGCGCACACCGCAGTTGCCCGCCTACCCGGTGCGGCTCCTGGGTATAACGGCCTCCTCCCTCCTCTACCAACACGATAAGATGGAGGGCTACCAGCTGACCCTCGAGTTTTAGTCTGCCCTACTTCCTGCTTGCGAACTTTTTGGCCTGTGCCCAACTTTCCCGATCCCCATCGGCTTCCGGAGCGGTTTTCAGCAGCTCCATGTAATAAGCCCTGGCCTTTTCCTTGTCTTTTGCCTTTTCCGCGGCGAGGGCTGCCCCGTAGAGACTGTTATACCGTTTGGGCGATACCTTCAGGCTTGCTTCGTAAGCCAACAGCGCTTCTGCCGGTTTTTTACTCAGCAACAGCATATCGCCCAGCAATTCCCGGGCGGGCAGTACCGCTCCCGGCGTAACGGGGTGTTTGTCCAGCGCGTCTTCCTTATCTGCCGCCTCCCGCATCATGGCCAAGGCCTTGTTCTTGTCTCCGCGATGATACTCCAGCCAGGCCTGCACCGACAGTTGCTGCGCTTCTGCCTGCGCGGCCCAGTAGGTGTCGCCGGAGCTGCTCAGTTGCGTCTGTAGTTTGTGCAGCGCGGCAATCGCATCTTCCGCCACGGTCGTGTTGCCGGACCGGGCACCACCTATACCTTTGGCGAAATGTGTGATGGCCTCGGCTCCCGGATATTTGTACCAGGTAAAGTTTTCGGGATAACGGACAGGCAGGTTGGCGGCTTCGGCCCACTTGCCTCTTTCCAGGGCCTGACGGGCAGGTATAGCAGCCAGTGCGTAGGCCGTCGCGAAAGTGGGGGTATAGCCGGGCACGTTCTTCATTTTGTCCACTACCTCCTTCGCTTTTTTGTCGCGCCCCTGCTGCAGGTAGCCGTAGGCCATGTAATCGAGGGCGTGCGGGTAGTGCATGGACACCATGTCCTTTGACGACATCCGGAGGGCAGCGTCGGCTGAGCGAATGTTCCAGTCCACGGCATCCGTCCACTGTCCCAAACGCACGAAAATATGACTGGGCATGTGCAGGGCGTGCGGCACATCGGGGGCAATGCGCTCATATTCCCGCGACACCTTCACGGCTTTGGTAGCCAGCAAAGGATTATCGTAGGCATGGATGATGTAGTGAAACAAGCCCGGATGGTCGGGGTTCTTGGCGTGCAGCTGCTCGAGTAACGCGCCGGCCTCTTTTTGTGTGGCAAATGTTTTGTCTGTCTTCGGAGCCGTGCCGAGCTGGCCTAGCGCGTAAAATGCAGCCGCCTCCACTTCATCCGGATACGCTTCGTGCACCTTTTTATATCCTTCCTCAAAAGCCTTCAGTTGGTCGGCATAGCTGGTATTTTCCCAGTCTTCGTAAAAGCGGGCCACAGCCTCGATGTAAGCTTTCTCTTTTTCAGTCAGGTTACTGAGCTGCAGCGCATTTTCAACGGCTGCCTGTCCCTTTGCCAGGTTCTCGTCGGTAGGGCGCTCGCCCCACAGGGGGTGTATGTAGCTCATGGCAATGCCCCATTGCGCCATGCTGCAGTCAGGTGCAGCCTCGGCTACTGCGGTGAACTCTTGAGCGGCTTCCTCATACATCATGTGGTGCATGAGCGCCAGGCCTTCGTCAAAACGTTTCTGCGCCTGCTCGCCGCAGGATGTTTTCAGGTTTACGGTGCCGTGTTTGGTGCTATGTCCCTGTGCGGTCACCTCATGCCCAGGTATAGCAATAGCCATGCACCACACAATGGCCATAACAAGTAATATTCGCATGTTGTCAGTTCGTTTCGTTGGATAGAGTGAGCGTCAGAAGCAGGGACGGTGCACGTCAGGATTTAAGCGGCGAAGCACTTAATGGGAAGGGGTCAGACAGGTATAGCCCATCTTCATTTTTACTCATTTTGCTGTGATATGTTTAGCAATTATAGCACTGTTCTGACTTAATGTCTCAAAATCAGGATATACCTGCCTGCGCGATTAAACCATTCAAGGTTAGTGTAGTCTTGTATCTTATACCTGAAACAGGTATGTTGTGAGTAACTAACCTTAACCTAATCTTTCACCCTATTATGAGCAAAAATGTACGCTACGCCCGGCTGGCTACACTGCTTCTGGCTGGTGCGCTTGTAGCACCACCTGCCTTTGCCCAAAGCAAGGAAAAAAAGAAGAAGAAAAAAGCCAAGCAGGAGGCCACCACAACGCAGGCTGCCCCGGCCGTGAAAAAAGATGACAACGGTGTAAAACCCTACGCCAGCGTCATCACCCCGAACGCCGTAACCGACGAAGGTCTCTTTAAGGTGCACCGCATCGACGACAAATACTTCTACGAGATTCCGGACACGCTCCTGAACCGCGACATGCTCATGGTGAGCCGCATTGCCAAAACGGCCACGAACCTGGGCTACGGCGGCGAGGAGCTCAACCGCCAGATGCTTCGCTGGGAAAAGAAGGGGAACCGCATTTTGCTGCGCCTGATCTCTTACCAGAACGTAGCCAGCGACACGCTCGAGATTTTCCATTCCGTACAGAACTCCAACCTGGCCCCCGTTATTCAGGCTTTCGACATCAAAGCCCTGAACAACGGCGCTTCGGTGGTGGAAGTAACCGACTTCTTCTCCAAAGACGTGCAGGCCCTTGGTCTGAACAAGCGCCAGCGTGAGTCTTACAAAGTGAAGCGCCTGGATGACAAGCGCTCTTTTGTAGAAAGCATCAAGAGCTTCCCGATCAACATCGAGGCCCGCTCGCTGATGACCTATGAAGCCACTGATCCGCCTGCCAACTCCAATGCCGGCACGATCACGGTAGAACTTAACCACTCCATGCTCCTCCTGCCAAAAGTACCGATGCCTGCCCGTCGCTTCGACGAGCGCGTGGGTTACTTCACGCTTTCGCAGACCGACTACGGCACGGACGAGCAGCGTGCAGCCAAGCGCCGCTACATTGTGCGCTGGAGACTTGAGCCAAAAGATAAAGAAGCCTACGCCCGTGGCGAGCTGGTGGAACCGATCAAACCAATCGTGTACTACATCGACCCGGCTACGCCAATGAAGTGGCGCCCATACCTGAAGCAAGGTGTGGAGGACTGGAACAAAGCCTTTGAGGCAGCCGGTTTCAAGAACGCCATCATTGCCAAAGACCCACCTACCCCGGAGGAAGATCCGGAGTTCAGCACAGAAGATGCGCGTTACTCCGTAATCCGCTACTTCTCTTCTGAGACACAGAACGCCTACGGACCGAACGTACACGACCCACGCTCCGGCGAGATTCTGGAGAGCCACATTGGCTGGTACCACAACGTGATGAACCTGCTCCGCAACTGGTACTTTGTGCAGACGGCCGCCGTGAACCCGGATGCCCGCAGCATCAAGTTCAAGGATGAAGTAATGGGTGAGCTGATCCGTTTTGTGTCGGCGCACGAAGTAGGCCATACCCTGGGTCTGCCGCACAACATGGGCTCCAGCGCCGCCTTCCCGGTAGAAAAGCTGCGTGATGCCAAGTTCACGAAAGAGATGGGTACCGCCCCTTCTATCATGGACTACGCCCGTTTCAACTACGTGGCACAGCCGGAGGACAAAGGCGTGGCCCTGATGCCAGGTATAGGCGTGTATGACAAGTATTCTGTGAAGTGGGGCTATACCTATTTCCCGGAGATGAACGGATACGACAACGTGGCCAAGCTGTCGCAGTGGATCGTCGAAAAAGGAAACGACCCGATGTACCGCTTCGGCCGTCAGCAGGGCAACCCGATCGACCCGTCTTCGCAGACCGAGGACCTGGGTGATGACGCCATGCTGGCCAGCCACTACGGCATCCTCAACCTGAAGCGCATCATGCCAAACCTGATGGAGTGGACGAAGGAGGAAAACAAGAACTACGACGACCTTCAGGAGATGTACGGCCAGGTGCTGGGGCAGTGGAATCGCTACATGGGCCACGTAACAGCGAACATCGGCGGGGTGTACGAGAACTATAAGACCTACGACCAGAAGGGCGACGTGTACGCTGCCGTGCCGAAAGAGAAGCAGCAGCGCGCCATGAAGTTCCTTAACGAGCAGGGACTGGCCACTCCTACCTGGATGCTGGACCAGAACATCCTGCGCAAAATCGAGTCAGTGGGTGCACTGGAGCGTATTCGCACGGCACAGGTGAACATCCTGAACAACGTACTGGAGCCGGGCCGTATGCAGCGCCTGCTGGAGGCACAGGCTTCGCTTGGTACCAAGACTTATACCTTGCCGGAGATGATGGCCGACCTGCGCAATGGCGTATGGTCCGAAGTAGCGACAGGCAAGACGGTAGACATGTACCGCCGCAACCTGCAGCGTGGCTACCTGGACCGCATGGAGTTCCTGATGAAAGAAGAGCAGCCTTCTGTACCGGCCAGCGCCCGTGCTTTCGCAGGCGTTACCACCGTGAAGGTTTCCCAGTCGGATATCCGTCCGATCGTGCGCGGCGAACTGACTGCCCTGCGCGGTCAGATCAGGTCCTCGATCGCCAAGACGTCGGATTCGATGACCAAGTACCACCTGCAGGACGCACTGGTGCGCATCGACAACATCCTAAATCCGAAAAGTTAAATTTCCTGTTTTTATTATAGTGAAAGCCCCGGCTAGCTTAGCCGGGGCTTTTTATTTGATTTGCCTCTTGAATATTAACTAAGATATCCTATGCAAAAAGTAGAACAATGCCTGTGCGTACGGTTAAATTAAATAATTCCCGTAACTTTACAGCCCATAATGTTTAACCTAACTTATGGCTGCTAAATATATTTTTGTTACAGGAGGCGTTACCTCCTCACTTGGTAAAGGTATCATCTCCGCTTCTCTTGCTAAGTTGCTGCAGGCAAGAGGATTCTCTGTAACAATCCAGAAATTCGACCCTTATATCAACATAGACCCAGGCACGCTCAACCCCTATGAGCATGGCGAGTGTTTCGTGACCGAAGATGGCGCGGAGACTGACCTGGACCTGGGCCACTACGAGCGTTTCCTGAACGTGCCTACCTCGCAGGCTAATAACGTGACCACCGGACGCATTTATCACCATGTGATCACGCAGGAGCGTGAAGGCGCCTACCTGGGCAAAACCGTGCAGGTTGTCCCCCACATCACAGATGAGATCAAGCGCCGCATGCTCCTTTTGGGTCAAACAGGCGAATTTGACATCGTGATCACGGAGATTGGTGGTTGCGTGGGCGACATTGAGTCGCTGCCGTTTATTGAAGCAGTACGTCAGCTGCGCTGGGAGCTGGGTGTGAACGAGACCTGTGTGATCCACCTGACGCTCGTACCTTACCTGAAAGCGGCCGGCGAACTGAAGACAAAACCAACACAACATTCTGTACGCGACCTGTCAGAGGCTGGTGTGCAGCCCGACATCCTGGTTTGCCGCTCGGAGCACCATATACCAACGGACCTGCGCAAGAAAATTGCGCTGTTCTGTAACGTGAAGCAAAACTCCGTAATCGAGTCGATCGATGCGGAAACGATATACGACGTGCCGCTGCTAATGCGCAAGGAAAAGCTCGACGAGCGCGTGATCGCCAAGCTGAAACTGCCGCACAGAAACGAACCGGAACTGGAAACCTGGAAAGAATTCCTGGGCCGCCTCAAGAACCCTACCGCCGAGGTAAACATCGGTCTGGTGGGCAAGTATGTGGAGCTGCCGGACGCTTACAAATCCATTGTGGAGTCGTTTGTGCATGCCGGGGCAGCCAACGAGTGCAAAGTGAACATTAAGTGGTTCCAGTCCGAGAACATCAGCGACGAGAACGTAGCCAGCCTGCTGAGAGGTATGGACGGCGTGCTGGTAGCACCTGGCTTTGGGGAGCGCGGCTTTAAGGGCAAACTGGAGGCCATCCGCTTTGTGCGGGAGTCTGGTATACCATTCCTGGGCATCTGCCTGGGTATGCAGTGCGCTGCCGTGGAATTCGCCCGCAATGTGCTGGGCCTCGAAGGAGCCGCTTCTACCGAAATGGACCCGAATACGCCGTTCCCGGTGATCGACATGATGGAGGACCAGAAAAACATCACCCAGATGGGTGGCACCATGCGACTGGGCGCCTATACCTGTGAACTAAAGAAGGGCTCAAAAGCATTCTCCATATACGGCAAAGCCAAAATCTCGGAACGCCACCGTCACCGCTACGAGTTCAACAACAAGTACTTAGCCGATTACGAACGAGCAGGCATGATGGCAACCGGCATTAACCCGGACACGGGACTGGTAGAGGTGATCGAGCTGCAGAACCATCCGTGGTTTGTGGCAGCCCAGTACCATCCGGAGCTGAAAAGCACCGTGCTGAATCCGCACCCACTCTTCGTGAAATTTGTGAAGGCGGCTATGAGTTTCTCTAAATCTAAATAAGCATTAACCAACCTACAATTCAATCTTTATTAAATGGATAGAAATCAAGCTATTGGCTTTGGATTGATTGCCGTGCTCCTGCTGGCTTATTCCTTCTTCTTCTCGGGCACGAGCGAAGAGACCAACAGAGCGGCATTTGACCAGACAGCCAAGGTAGAACAAGTGCAGTCAGGACCTGCAGCTGTGGCCGAGGACGACTCGCTGGCACAGGTGCGCCGCGCAGCGGCTCTGGGTTCTTTCAGCGCAGTGGCAACCGGCCAGGCCAGCACCACTACCCTCGAAAACCAGAACATAACCGTTTCCTTCAACAGTAAGGGCGGCCAGGTAGAGGAAGTGATCCTGAAAAACTACAAAGACTACAAGGGCAACACGCTGGTGCTTTTCGACAAGCAAAGCAGCCGCACCGATGTGGAGTTTACCACGAACGATGGCAAAAACATCCGTTTGTCTGACCTGTTCTTCACCCCTTCGGAAGTGCAGACGGTGAACGTGGGCGATGTGCCGGCGCAAACCATCACCTACCGGGCCGACCTGGGCAATGGCCAGACCATCGACCAGATCTATACCTTGTTCGACAACAGCTTTGAGGTAGGCTACAAACTGGATTTCAAAGGATTGAACAACCAGATCAGCGGCAACACCGTGACCATGGTCTGGAACGACAAGCTGAAGCAGTTGGAAAAGGACATGCCGCAAAACCGCGCCAAGTCGACCATCAACTACTACACAGCGGACGAAAGCTTCGATCACCTGTCTATTTCGGAAGGCACAGAAACAGAGACGATCTCTGAGCCGATGAAGTGGGTGGCCAACAAGCAGAACTTCTTTACGGCGGGCATTATTGCCACCAACACTTTTGCCGGAGCCAAACTGGAATCTGTGACCAATCCGGCTGATACGGCAGTGGTAAAGACCTTGAACTCCCAGATCCTGATCCCGACGGCTGACCTGCTGAGTGGCAAAGGCGAGTTTACCTACTACTTCGGACCGAACGACTACAAGATCCTGAAGCACATGGGCAACGAGTTCAACAAGAACCTGGACCTAGGCTGGGGCATTTTTTCGTGGGTGAACAAACTGATCATCATCCCGGCTTTCGACTTCCTGGAGAACTACATTGCCAGCTACGGCATCATCATCATCCTGCTGGTGCTTTACATCAAAGTGATTCTCCTGCCGCTGACCTACAAGTCGCACATGTCGATGGCGAAGATGAAGGTGCTGAAACCGGAGATTGACGCCATCAAAGAGCGCAACGACGGCGACATGCAGAAGACGCAGATGGAAACCATGAAGCTGTACGGCGAAATGGGCGTGAACCCGCTGAGCGGCTGTATTCCGATGGTGCTGCAGATCCCGATCCTGTTTGCGATGTTCAACTTCTTCCCGAACTCGATCGAACTACGCCAGGAGGCTTTCCTGTGGGCGGATGACCTGTCGACCTACGACGTGTTTGTGAACCTGCCGTTTACCATTCCGTTCTATGGCAGCCACGTGAGTATGTTCACACTGTTGATGACGGCTTCCACAATTCTCTATACCTGGTCCAACAACCAGATGAACGTGTCGATGCAGGGCCCGATGAAGTTCTACATGTACCTGATGCCGGTGATTTTCATGTTCGTGCTGAACTCCTTCCCTGCCGGTCTGTCTTTCTACTACTTTGTGTCGAACATGGTAACGTTTGGCCAGATGGCGATCATGCGCAAGTTTGTAGACGAAGGCAAGATCAGAACCAAACTGGAAGAGAACCGCGACAAGCGCAAGGAGAAGAAGAAAACAGGTGGTCCTTCGTTTACCGAGCGTATGCAGGAGGCCATGCGTGCCGCCGCTGAAAAAGAGCAGGAGCGCCGCAATAACCCGAAAGTGAAGAAAAAATAGTACTTACTATACCTGACAAAAAGCCCTGAAGCAGTTCGGGGCTTTTTTGTTTGACCCGGTTCGCTGTTTTGCGTATAGTCCTATACCTATATCGATACCATGCGAAAGAACACCCTAGCCCATTTCCTGACAACCCTGGCCTTCATGGCGCTTTCAGGAACCGCCTGTCAGCAGCAGACGGACGAAGAGAAGACCCTTGCCAGTACCCACCCAAAGCTGGAAGAAAGCTTGCAGCGCGACTCCCTGCAGGCACCCGACAAAGTAGAACAGAACCCGGAATTGTACGAACGCTACCGCTTGCGGATGGACGCTTACCAGAGCGACGAGGCTTTCCGGGTGCAGGAAACCTACAGCGGGCGCCTGGCCCCTTTGGATGAAGCTAGTCATGCCGATGCCCGCCAGTTCCGGACAGCACTGCAGGAAGGCCTGAAACAAGGCGTCAACTTTGCCGGCAGGTATACGGTTGTAACAGTTGGATGTGGCACCACCTGCCAGGAGCATTACGTGGTCGACCGCCAGAGCGGCAAGGTGCTCGACAAGCTGCAGAGCAGCACGGGCGCGCAGTTTAGCCCGGATAGCCGCATCTTCATCGTCAATCCGCCGGACTCGTCCCACAACTATGTGGAATGCCCCTACTGCGAGCCGGCTGCTTACGTGCTGGAAGATGGCGAATTCCGTAAACTGCCCGAGGGGCAGTAACAAACACCGCGATGGACACACTGCTATACCTACTGAAGATCGGACTTGGCTTGGGCTTGGTGATGTCAACTAGTTGCAGTACCGCCCAAAACCATCGGGCCCAGGCAGCGGTCGCTCCCCTGCTGCATTTCCAGAAAACGCCTTGCCTGGGCACGTGCCCTTCTTACGAGGCGACTGTTCTGGAAAACGGCACAATCCGCTTTTTCGGGTATAGCGATGTTCCGGTGGTAGACTCGGTGACTTTTACACTCACACCCCGGCAACTGGAAGCTCTTCGCCAGGACATCTCACAACTAGACTATACCGCGCTGCGGGACACTTACCTGACCAACTGGAGCGATATGCCCTCCACGATCACCACATTTTACAAAGATGGTAAAGAAGTGAAGCGCGTGAAACAGGAAGAAGGAGGCCCGAAGGCTCTGCTGGACTTTCAGGAGAAAGTGCATACCCTGCTGATGGACCTGGCCGATGCAGAGGCTAAAAGAAGATTACCCATCAGGTAAAGCTGCGGAGACAAGGGTACCTTCCGTTACTCCCAATTATTTTTTCATTTCGCTGTCCTTGACATTGCTCGTGCTCAGGTATAGCCTTACGCCTCCTCAGTCCCATTTTTAGGCGCTGTATCTCAATAACACTAGTTTAAAATATAGGATAAACGCGTGTTGCCATTTCAAGAAATCAATAACCAATCATTATTCAGCCCGTAAAAAAACTGGAGTTGAAAAAGAGGCTTATTATTTAAAAAGTAATATTTATATATCTTAAATTTTTATCAATTCGAATTAATAACTAAAAAATATTTTAATTCAATATATTCTATATATCAGAAAAACGATTAACGATTTCACTTCATGAAATCAAACGAGTTCCAGAAAGAAAGTTACAGGTATAGCGTTTGTTTTTTCAAGCAATGGCTAGGCCTTGTCAACGCAACAGGAACGAAGTGATGTAATCTTCTTCTGAGCAAAAAACCTGGGTGGTGGAGTCTCCAGGACATTTAGTCCAAAGTACTCCTCAGTACAATCTAACACATAAAGCTATGGAACGACAAACCGTAATAGGCATTTTTAAAGAGGGTATAGACGCACAGGCCGCAGTGCAAAAGCTGGAAAGCACGCACCACATTGGCCGTGATAAAGTTGATATAGCTAACCCTGCATCTGTTTCGGCGAGGCAAGTGGGCAGCACAACCAATAAGGACAACGACGGCGTGAGTGGTTTCTTCGGATCGCTGTTCGGCCAGAACGACGAGGCCACTAAACATACCCAGGCAGCCCGCAAAGGTTGGGTGGTAACCGTACACGCTGTTTCGCGCCAGGAAGCTGAACGAGCAGCTGAAGTACTGGACTCATGCGGTGCCGTGGACGTGGACGAACACGCGACACAAACCAATGTGCAGGCTGGTATGGACAGACCGCCACAAGGCACCACCCAAACACGAACCGGCGTTACCGGCGACACCAACCAGTCAATTCCGATCATGGAAGAGCGCCTGAACGTTGGAAAGCGTGAGGTAGAGCGAGGCGGTGTTCGTATGAGGAGCCGCATTGTAGAGCGTCCGGTTGAAGAGCACCTGCGTCTGCGGGAAGAGCACGTAGACGTGGAACGCCACAAAGTGAACCGACCTGCCACCGAACGCGACTTCCAGAATTTCAAGGAAGGTGAGATTAACATTACAGAGCGCGCAGAGGTGCCAATCGTGAACAAAGAGGCCCGCGTGGTGGAAGAGGTCAACATCAGAAAACACACCGAACAGCGTGACGAAACCATCCGCGACACGGTGCGCAAAACCGATGTGGACATCGACAAACTGGATACTGATAGAGACCGCGATCTACGCGACCCTGGTAACAAACCCGGTGGACCGCGAAACATGTAGGGAGAGGATGTGAAGTTGAGACAGGAGGCAGCCATGGCATGGCTGCCTCACTTTTTTATAGCATGTAGGAAAGCCTCATAACAAGCAGAAGGCCAGGAACTATACCTTACCCTACCCGTAAAAACGTAGAACACAGAGGCAACAGGTATGAATCAGCCTCTACTTATACAGCCCCAAACTATGAACAAGAAAACAGACAAACTTAAATCGGAATTCGACGAGAAACTACGCGAAGGCCAGTCCAGCAGCCCTTTGGAAGAACGTGACATACGGGATGAATACGGCCAGGACGAGCGCGAGAAGCTGGATGTCGATGTTGAGTACAATAAGACCATACCGGTGATTGAGGAGCAAGTGCGGGTAGACACGGAAGTACGGGAAACTGGTCAGGTGCATATCGCCAAAGAAGTGCATCGGGAAAACGTAGACCTGGATCTGCCCATCATACACGAAGAGGCGGAAATAGAACGCATCGAGATCAACCAATATGTGGACACGCCTCCCCCACCCGTTCGCTACGAAGGCGACAAAATGATTATCCCGGTGCTGAAAGAAGTGCTGGTGGTGGAGAAGCGTTTGCTGGTGGTAGAGGAAATTCACGTAACCAAACGGCGCACGGAAGAGCACAACACAACGCATGTAGAGCTGCGCCGGGAGGAAATACGTGTTGAGCGGAAGCGGAACAACCCGGACAGGCCCGAGCGGTAAGCGCAGGAAAACAGGGCGGGTTGAAATATAACCGTTCCACGGAGCGTTCTATACCTTACGAACCATCCAGGCACACGGGTCTGGCAGCTTTACAGGCAGCCGGACCTTTGTGCTTTCAGGCCGCTCAAAATGCGCCTATACCTTAAGCAAGCCCTTATCCAGCAACTTCACCCGGAATGTGGATAACCCCCGAAATCGTGGATAAAAATATACATTTCCGGGCGTGGAACATCACGCGTTCTGTACAAAAAACATTATCTTTGTAAAAGTTCTATACCCGGAATGGGCCAACAGATTATAAACTGCAAACTATGGAAATAACGTATTACGGACAGTCCTGCTTTCTTTTCAAAATCGGTGAGCACCGCATTTTATTCGATCCGTTCATTTCGCCAAACGAACTGGCCAAAGACATTGACGTCGATAGCATCAAGGCAGACTATATCCTGCTTTCGCACGGTCACCAGGACCATGTGCACGATGCCGAGCGCATTGCTAAGAACAACGATGCGACCATTGTAGCCAATTTTGAAATTGTGAGCTGGTATGAAGGAAAAGGTATAGAAAAAACTCACCCGATGAACACCGGCGGCAAGGTGACCCTGCCGTTTGGTACCGTAAAAATGGTGAATGCCGTGCATTCAAGCTCTTTGCCGGACGGCACTTATGCAGGTATAGCCGGTGGCTTTGTGGTGGAAACAGAAGATCAGACATTTTATTTTGCCGGCGATACGGCCCTTACCTACGACATGAAGCTGATTCCGGAGCAGTTTGACCTGGATTTTGCCCTGTTACCGATCGGCGACAACTTCACCATGGACATCCACGATGCCCTGGTGGCGGCAGATTTTGTGCAGGTAGACAAGGTGATCGGCATGCATTTCGACACCTTCCCTTACATCAAAATAGACCATGAGGAGGTGAAGGAAGTGGCGCAGATGGCCGGCAAGGAACTAATATTGATGGAGATAGGTCAGACTATAAACCTATAATTTGTAGATGGGAAAAATAATAGCGGTTGCAAACCAAAAAGGTGGCGTAGGCAAGACCACCACAGCCATAAACCTGGCTGCGAGCCTAGCAGCCCTCGAATATAAGACATTGCTCGTTGACGCCGACCCGCAGGCAAACGCCACATCGGGCCTCGGCTTCGACCCGGCCAGCATCACCACCAGCATTTACGAGTGCATGGTGGAAGACGTGACCATACAGGACATCGTGCTGAACTCACCCAACATTGAGTTTCTGGACCTGATCCCCTCGCACATTGACCTGGTGGGCGCTGAGGTGGAGATGATCAACGTGCCGAACCGGGAGGAGAAGATGCGCGAGGCGCTGGCTCCGCTCAAGGAGGTATACGATTTCATCATCATCGACTGCTCCCCTTCGCTGGGCCTGATCACGGTGAACTCCCTCACTGCGGCTGACTCGGTGATCATACCGGTGCAGTGCGAGTACTTTGCCTTGGAAGGCTTGGGTAAACTCCTGAATACCATCAAGATCATTCAGTCGCGCCTGAACACGGAGCTGTCCATTGAGGGCATTTTGCTGACGATGTACGACGTGCGACTGCGCCTGAGCAACCAGGTGGTGGAAGAAGTGCAGACACATTTCCAGCAGATGGTTTTTGATACGATCATCCCGAGAAACGTGAAGTTGAGCGAGTCGCCGAGCTTTGGTATACCTGCCCTGTTGCACGATGCTGAGAGCAAGGGCGCGATGAGCTACCTGAACCTCGCCCGCGAGATAGCAGAGAAGAACAGCGTTGCGCTGGCGAAATAACCTTACGATTACATGTCCGACAACAAAAAACAAGCAGCAGTACGCAAAGGAGGTCTCGGCCGGGGCCTTGGCTCTCTTCTGGAGGGTAACAAATACACCGGCAAAACTGCCGAATCTACCACCATTAACGAAGTCAATACCATCGCAGATATAGCCATTGACCAGATACAGACGAACCCCTTCCAGCCCCGCACGCACTTTGACCAGACGGCGCTGGAAGAATTGGCGGAGTCTATCAAAATCCAGGGCATCATTCAGCCCATCACGGTTCGTCAGCTCGACCAGAATACTTACCAGCTGATTTCGGGTGAGCGCCGCTACCAGGCCGCCAAAATGGCCGGTTTGAGCACGATTCCAGCCTACATCCGCAAGGCCGACGACCAGCAGATGCTGGAGATGGCCCTGATCGAGAACATTCAGCGCGAGAACCTTAACGCGATCGAGATTGCCCTCTCCTACCAGCGCCTCCTAACCGAGTGCAGCCTGAAGCAGGAGGAATTGGGTGACCGCGTGGGCAAGAAGCGCACAACCGTGACGAACTACCTGCGCCTGCTCAAGCTGCCGCCGGACATCCAGATCGCCCTCCGCGACAACGTGATCAGCATGGGCCACGCCCGTGCCTTGATTAACATCGACACCATCGACAAGCAACTCGAGATTTTCCGCAAAGTGGTGGCCGAGGAACTGTCGGTGCGCAAGGTGGAGGAGCTGGTACGCAACGTGCAGAATGCGAGTAAAAAGCCCGATCCGCAACAAAAACTGGTCTTCAACAAGTATGAAGATGAGTTGAAGGGCGTTGAGAAAAAGCTTTCTTCGCAATTTGGCACCAAGATTATGGTGAAGGCCAACAACGACGGCAAAGGTGAGATCAAAATCCCGTTTGTGTCGGTGGACGAGCTGAACCGTATTCTGGAGATTCTGAACTACTAAGAGAACAGCATGAGGTTAGCGCCCGGTATAGCTTTGTTGGTTGCCTTGTTTGTGTCGCAGCTGCTGCCTACGCAGGCGCGTGCGCAAGTGGTCACATCCGGCCCGGACTCCGTGTTGGTCATTACCTCAGAAGCGGATACCGCACAGCAAAAGCAGTTTTTCCTGAGCGGATTTAAAAACCTGGGACGACCGGGTCGCGCGGCGCTTTTCTCGGCTGTTATACCTGGTGCAGGCCAGGTGTACAACGGCGCCTGGTGGAAAGTGCCCATCATTTATGCCACCGGCGGTGTGCTGGGCTACTTCATCATCGACAACAACAACAAATACCAGGACTTCCGTACGGCGCTGAACATTCGGACAGGGCGTAGCGACCAGTTTGCTCAGGTATACGATGCCTATTATGATGACAGGATTTATGGTGCCGATGTGCAAGTCGGAACCAAGAACCTGCGCTCAAGCCGTGATTTTTACCGCCGCAACCGCGACCTGACCATTATCCTTTCGGTGCTGGCCTACGGCATGCAGATAGCAGAAGCCTACGTGCACGGCCACCTGCGCGAGTTTGACGTGAGCGATAATCTGAGTCTGCGTGTGCAGCCCGGTGTGTTCCAAACGCCAGCCGCCAACAGCGTCACACCCGGACTTACCCTTACTTTATACACCCGAACCAAATGAGAATCCTGCTGATAGGCTATGGCAAGATGGGGAAAACCATCGAGCAGATGGCCCTTGCCAAAGGCCACCAGATAGCCGGCACCATCGACCACACCAACGCCGAGACACTGCAGAACTACAGTCCGGCTAACACGGACGTTGCCATAGAATTCACCCACCCGGAGGCCGCTTTCGCTAACATCTCTTACTGCCTGACACAAGGTATACCTGTTGTTTCGGGCTCCACGGGCTGGCTTGACAGGTATAGCGAAGCTGTGGACTTGTGCCAAGAAAACAAGGGCGCTTTCTTCTACGCTTCCAATTATAGCGTGGGCGTTAATTTGTTTTTCCATTTTAACGAATATATTGCCAGTAAAATGCAGGCCTACCGGGATTACAGTGTCTCCATCCGCGAGATCCACCACCTCCAGAAGGTCGACAAGCCAAGCGGCACAGGCATCACCACCGCCGAAGGTATACTGGCCAGCTACCCTACCCTGCAGGGCTGGGCGGCCGATGATAATTCGAATAAATCGAAGCTGAACATTATTTCGGAGCGTGAGCCGGACGTGGTAGGCACACACATCGTAACGTACGAGTCGGAAGTAGACAAAATAGAACTGGGCCATATTGCCCACAGCCGTTCCGGTTTTGCCGAAGGCGCCCTGATGGCGGCCGAGTGGCTCAAAGACCGCCAGGGCGTGTACGGCATGAAAGACATGCTCAACCTGTAGAAACAAAACGCTTTATACATGAAAGTAAAGTTTTGGGAGAAGAAACCCGTTAGCAAGGAGCCTAAAAAGAAAAAGAGCTTTGCGCGTGAGTGGGGTGACGCCATCCTGTTTGCCGTCATCGCGGCCAGTTTGATCCGCTGGGCTACCTTTGAGGCCTATACCATTCCGACGCCCTCTATGGAGAAGTCGCTGCTGGTAGGTGACTTCCTGTTCGTGAGCAAGCTGCACTACGGTCCGCGCACCCCGATTACGCCGCTGCAGGTACCGCTCACGCACCAGACCATCTGGGGCACCAACATCCCCTCCTACTCCGACGCCATCCAGCTGAAGTCGTACCGCTTGCCTGGTTTCTCTGAAGTGAAACGCAACGACGTGGTGGTGTTCAACTACCCCCCGGAAGAGCACCATCCGGCCGACCTGCGCACCAACTACATCAAGCGCTGCATCGGTATTGCGGGCGACTCTATCGAAATTCGCGACATGCAGGTATACATCAACGGGCAGGCGGCAAATAACCCGGAGAAGATACAGTACAAGTACTTTCTGTCTACAGAGCAGCGCCTGGCCGAGAAGTTCTTCCTCGAGCGGGACATCACCGACGTGATCCAGTGGCAGGGCGGTTACATTGTAGATACTTCCCCTGAAAAGGCCCAGGCGCTCGCCCAGCTTGACTTCATTAAAGAGGCTACTCTGCTGATAGACCAGGCTGGAAAAGGCGATGCTGAGGTGTTCCCGCATGTGCCGAGCAAGTACGAGTGGAACAAAGACAACTTCGGTCCGCTTTACATCCCGAAAGAAGGTGCCACCGTGGCCATTACACCCGAGACGCTTCCATTTTACGAAAAGGTGATCCTGGGCTATGAGCACAACGAAAACGCCGAGGTGCGCGACGGCAAGCTATACCTGGACGGTGCCGAAGCCACAAGCTATACCTTTAAGCAGGACTACTACTTTATGATGGGCGACAACCGCCACAACTCCCTCGACTCCCGCTACTGGGGCTTCGTACCGGCCGACCACATCGTAGGCAAGGCCGTGATGATCTGGATGTCCACCGACCCATACGGCAGCTTCCTCGACAAGATCAGATGGAGCCGATTGTTTAAAACGATCGAGTAAGGTATAGCACAGGTATAGAAATAAAACCGCCAGTTCTGAGAAGAGCTGGCGGTTTTTTGTTTCTAGGGTAATGATATTTGATAATTGAAATATTGTATATTTGGTATGGGGACTATTACTGTCATAGAAGCTATACCTCCACACATAGTGCAGATAGTAGGAGTAGGTACTCCTGCTATACATTAGTTAGGCGCTATATAAAGAATCAGATTTCATAATGCAGAATAAGAATAAACGCACCTTTTTTGACCTTTTTGATTCTATACAACCAGGCTTACAAATGAAGTTTAATATAAACTCTGACGAGAAGCCAACAGTAGTTAAAATAGAAAATAAGCTTGTACCAAAATCGGACTCTAATGCCAAGGTATTCCTCAGCACAATTAGCAACAAAGTGAACGTACAGGAATTTTTGGATTTCTACGAATTATATGACGGTTTTGAATTAGGTACACCAATTGCTCCACAGAATTGTATTAAGAAGGTCTCACTCAGACAATTATCAGCTGCAAGCATCGAAGAATTTACGAAACAGTATTTACCAGGTGGTAAATTGGCATGGACAATAGATTTCAATAAAAGCAAGGCAATTTACAGGGGTGAAGAATCATGGGTAGCTTTTGCGGAGATTGGGGAAGGACCAGCATGTTTGACTATGTTCATAGAAGGGGAAAATGCAGGAAGCATCTTTTTGTTAACACCCCAACCACATTTCAATATCCTCAAACCAGTAGCTAAAAGTTATACCTCCCTATTGGATAGAATAGCAAAAGATCCCGCAGCATTTTTCAGACTGGTCCGTGCATACGTAACAATGGAAGGTAAGGACGGCCTGAATTATGGACATTTACCTATATCATATTTAGATGATGTGGGCTCACTGGAACAAGAAGAAATAAGAACGCCTAACATTTTGTAAATAACATGCTACGGCCGTTGGCCTTACACGCTATTTACAAGAGTCCGTTCACCTTCGACCATCCAAAACATTACACCACAATAAATGAAATCAACACCCGAGCACGACGCCCGCATCGCCAACATGACCTTCGCCTCGGTATACCCGCACTACCTGACCAAAGTACAAAAGAAAGGCAGAACGAAAGAAGAGTTGCACCAGGTCATCACCTGGCTGACGGGTTTTGACGATGCGCAACTGCAGAAACAGATAGACGAGAAAGCAACCTTCGCTGACTTTTTTGAGCGGTCGAAGCTGAACCCAAATGCGCACCACATAACCGGCGTGATCTGTGGCTATCGGGTAGAAGACATTGAAAACCCTTTGACCAAACAGGTGCGGTATTTAGACAAGCTGGTAGACGAATTGGCAAAAGGGAAAAAGATGGAGAAGATACTGAGAGGCTCCTGAAAAAAAAGCAAACCTATACATACAGATAAAACCGTGAAAAAAACCCTATTACCCCGCATCCTATACCTGCTTCTCCCCTTCCTTACCCTAGCCTGCACCCAAAAGATGACAACAACTGCAAGCAAGCCGCAAACCGGTCAGCAAGTGATCGAGGCCATGTACCGCCATTGGGAAAATAAGTGGTACCCGAACTTTGCCTTCGACCAGCGGGCCATTTTCTACAAAGACGATCAGGTGAGCCGTGAGGAAATTTGGCAGGAAATCTACAGCTACCCGGCGAACCTGCACATCCGCTTCGATGGCTTTAAGACCGGCAACGGCGTGATCTACAACCAAGACACGGTCTATACCTTTAAAGAAGGGCAATTGGTGAACAAACAGTACTCCATTCACCCGCTCGTGTTGCTGAGCTTTGATGTGTACTTCTACGACCCTGCCACCACCATCCGCAAGGCGCAGGAACTGAACTTCGACCTGAGTCAGTTTACAGAAGCGACCTGGCAGGGCCGCGAAGCCTATGTAGTCGGCACCACTGATCCGAACGACCAAAGCCGCAGTCAGTTTTGGGTGGACAAAGAGAACCTCTATGTGGTGCGCATTTTAACGAACAACAAAGGCGTGGCGCGCGATGTAGAGATGAATAACTACCAGGAGATTGAAGGGAATATGGTCGCAACGGAGATCGTCTTCAAAAACAACGGACAGCTGTTCCTGCGCGAGGAATATTTCAACATCTCCTTCCCTGAAAAAGTAGATCAAAGCTGGTTTGATCCAAAGCAGTTTTCGACTACCAACTGGAAATAAGGTATAGGGCGCGAGCGTCTTTGCATTAAACCAGGTATAGATGGGCTTCGGCCCCTTTTTTATTGAAGCTACTTTATTGTCATTTCGACTGGGGGTAGGGGCCCTCTATTATGGAGAAATCTGAATAAGGAGATAAATCTGAATCGAATAAATTCACTGTTCCATTCAGATCTCCCCTATCGTCGAGATGATAACGGTTGTTTAATGACAAGGTATGGTCTACCAATCAATCGGCTCTTTGCCCTGCTGCTTCAAATATTCGTTGGCTTTGCTGAAGTGGTGCGTGCCAAAGAAGCCGCGGTCGGCAGCGAAGGGAGACGGATGGGCGGCTTTGAGCACCAAATGTTTGCGCTCGTCAATGAAAGCGCCCTTTTTCTGGGCATAGGCTCCCCAAAGCATAAACACCACGCCCTCCTTCAGGTCATTCACTTTGCGCACCACGGCATCGGTAAACTCCTCCCAGCCCTTTTTCTGGTGAGAACCCGCATCGCCGGCACGCACGGTAAGGGTGGCGTTGAGTAACAGAACGCCCTGGTCGGCCCAGCGCTCCAGGTTGCCGGTGGCGGGCAGGTCTTTGCCGAGATCGTTTTTGATCTCCTTGAAAATATTGATCAGCGAGGGAGGTATACGCACGCCATCCTTCACCGAAAAAGCCAATCCGTTAGCCTGATTAGGACCATGGTAAGGGTCTTGACCCAGAATAACTACTTTTACCTTGTCGAAGGGGCAGTGCTCGAAAGCGTTGAAAATCTGGTTTCCGGGTGGGTAAACTTTTTGGGAGGTGTACTCGTCTTTAACAAAAGACACGAGGTTTTTGAAATAGGGCTTTTCAAACTCTTCTTGCAGGATTTTTTGCCAGCTTTCTTCTATCTTTACATTCATGAGCGTCTGTAGGGGTATGGGTTTGCCTGGACACAGGTAACAGGCCTGGAATGGCTATACCTGAAACAGATGCTAATTATACAAAAAACTCTGTAACATGGATACAAAAACTACAGAAGGAGTAAAAGTAACGGTCACGACCAATTACCTGCCCGATTACTCCAGTCCGGTACAGCAGCACTTCGTTTTTGCCTATAAGATCAGTATCGAGAATAACAGCGAGTTCACGGTGAAGCTATTGCGCCGCCATTGGTACATACACGACGCCACCGGCACCATGCGCGAGGTAGAAGGCGAAGGCGTAGTGGGCCAGCAGCCCGTGCTGGAGCCTGGCGAGTCGCATGAGTACGTGTCGGGCTGCAACTTAAAGACAGGTATGGGCAAGATGCGCGGCACCTACCTGATGGAGCGCCTGGTCGACGGCAAGCAGTTCCATGTCACCATACCGGAGTTCTCGCTCATCGTGCCGTATAAGCTTAACTAAATTGTTATTTTCGCTATACCTGTAAAATTGCTGATTGTTAATTGCTGATTGTTTGATTCAGCAATACCTTCATCTATTATTGATTGCTAAATTGTTGAAAGGGTTATACCTTTAATTTTTGAAAAATGATGGTTTAAGCTGTTTTATGCTCTCTTTGGTGAGGAGAAAAACAATTTAACCATCAACAATTTAACAATTAAAAAATGCTCCACCTTGCGGCCAATTACCTGCTCTACCGCCTCAGGGCATTTAAGCTGCACGGCGTCCACTCCCCTTTTGTATTTGAGCTGTACCAAAACGTGATCCTGCATGAGGGCGACTACTATGCCTACAGTCTTATAGAGGATTTGCGGTCTTCGCTTCTGACGGAAGATCGTGCTATACCTGTCACGGATTTTGGCGCAGGGCCTAAAGCCGGCCTAAAGAATAACCGGAAGATTAGCTACATTGCCCGGACCTCGGCCAAACCCGCCAAGTATGCACAACTGCTTTTCCGGCTGGTAGCCCATTTCCAACCCGCCACCATCTTCGACCTGGGCACTTCGCTCGGCATCACTACCTCATACCTAGCCAAAGCGAACAAGCAGGCCAAGGTCTATACCTTCGAGGGTTGCCCGTCCATCGCCGCAGAGGCGAAATCGAATTTTGAGAAATTAGGTTTGCCAAATGTGCAGCAAGTGATCGGAAACCTCGATGATACGCTGCCGCAGCAACTGCAGTTGGTGGAGCAGCTCGATTTCGTGTTCTTCGACGGCAACCACCGCTACGAGCCGACCATGCGTTATTTTGAGGCCTGCCTCGGTAAGCATCACGAGCACAGCGTGTTTGTGGTGGATGATCTGTATTGGTCAGCGGAAATGAAACGTGCCTGGCAGGAAATCAAGCGGCACCCGCAGGTATGCCAGACGGTCGATTTGTTTTATATCGGCCTGGTGTTCTTCCGTAAAACACAGCCGAAAGAGCATTTTACGTTGCTCTACTAATCATTCTCCCGCACAACCTGCGCCTGCCAGCCGCCATACGCGCCTTCAAACTCTTCCGCCATTTGCCAAAGCTCCAGGGTCACATTATGAATATCCTCTTCCGTTACAGCCTGCACCTTCGAAAGCACGATGCTATAAGGAACGTCTGATTCATTTTGGTTCTTGCCCTCCTGAACCAAGGTATAGCCGGCTGCTTCTGCTGCGCGCTTAAAGTCTGCGCGTTTGTCCTCCGTTGCGAAGCTGATGAAGTGCGATACCGACCGTGGAATGTGGTGTTCGTCTCCCTGCTCCTCCATCATGCGCAGGATGCGGCTGTTCTTGATGCTCTGCATATCCACAGGCTCGGGAAAAAGAAAATCCAGGTATAGGCCCCAGTCGGGATCGTGGAGGGTATTGGTGGAGTAGGTATAGGCCGGGAATTGCTGCATGATGTTGGCGGCGATCACCTCCGGCAAAGCCTCCTGTGCACTGTAGAAGTAGAAGCTGCGCTTGCCGTCGTGCAGCAGCTTGCCCACAAATGCTGCCTGCAGCGAATTCTGAAACTCATCCACCAGTGCTTCTTCTATAGCCTCCAACTGTTCCCACTCAGCTTCATCGGCCGGGAAACCATCAGCATCAGCTTGCTGCAAGGCTACCACCAGTTCAAAGGCACGGTCTTTTTCAGGTATAGGAGCCTCGTGCTCGTAGGCCAGATCGACGCTCACGCAGGCCGGGCGCTCGTTGATGTCGCAGAAATAAACTTCCCACTCGGGGGTATGGGCAGGTATGGTCATAGGTATAATCTGAAAGAAATAAGAGAGCATCAACCGCAGTCAATGCTCTCCTTTCATACGTGAATGAATCGCTTAGCGAACAGCCTGGCGGATACGGATCAGTTTGGTAAGCAGGCCTTCGAGCTGGTCGAGCGGCAGCATGTTGGCACCGTCTGACTTAGCAACAGATGGCTGCGGGTGTGTCTCGATGAACAGACCGTCGGCTCCTACCGCAATGGCCGCTTTGGCGATCGTCTCAATCAGGGCCGGCTTGCCGCCGGTAACACCGGAGCTTTGGTTCGGCTGCTGAAGCGAGTGCGTTACGTCCATCACCACTGGCGCACCAGTCGTCTGCATTTCGGGCAGGTTACGGAAGTCCACCACCAGGTCAGAGTAACCAAAGCTGTTGCCACGGTCGGTCAGAATCACTTTGTCGTTGCCCGACTCGCGTACTTTGTCCACCGCAAAGCGCATGGCCTCGCCGGAGAGAAACTGGCCTTTTTTAATGTTTACCACCTTGCCTGTTTGGGCAGCAGCTACCAGCAGATCGGTCTGGCGGCACAGGAAAGCCGGGATTTGCAGCACGTCCACATACGCTGCTGCCATAGCCGCTTCGGCGCTTTCGTGGATGTCGGTAACGGTCGGTATGTCAAATGTCTGGCTCACCTTCTGCAGGATGCGCAGCGCTTTCTCGTCGCCTATACCTGTAAAAGAGTCTAGGCGCGAGCGGTTGGCCTTGCGGTAAGAGCCTTTAAAGATCAGCGGAATCTCGAGTTTATCGGTGATAGAAACGAGTCGCTCAGCGATCTGCAGGGCCATTTCCTCGCCTTCAATAGCGCAGGGACCAGCCATCAGAAAAAAGTTGCCGGAACCAGTGTGTTTCAGTTTTGGTATTTCGAACATGTTCAGTATCTAAGTTTAAGCCTTTCGGCCTGCAAAGTTACGGGAAAAATTGAGTGATATTGTGATTTAGTGAATGAGTGGTTGAGTGAATTAGTGATTGCTAAATGGCTAAATTGTTTTTTTGATGTCTGGAGGGCCGATGCTTAACTTCACCATCCCAAGCTTCTATTTATCATTTCGACCTTAGGGAGAAATCTGAAGTATTGTGCAGACATAGAATGGATTCAGATCTCTCCTATCGCAGAGATGACAGGCTGGGGTAATACATGAGATGCACGATTCGGACAGGTCGCGACCCGTCCCTACAATCACCATCATTTCGTGCAGCGCCACGACGATAAGGCATAAAATCGCTGCTTTCTAACTTTTTAACTTCCTAACTTTCTAACTTCCCAACTTCCTCAACTCCATAAACAGCTCCCTACCCTGCCGCGGCGGAATGGAATTGTAGGCGGTTTCAAAATGCAAGAACTTGAAGTAGGGTTCGAAATAGGTGCGGTATTCTTCGCTACTGCCGCCAAAAGGAGGACCGGCCTGCTCAAAAGTGGTGTCGAAGAGGAGGCCGACGAGTTTTCCCCCTGTTGTGAGTAGCTCTGCACATTTGCGGGCGTAATTGGGCCGGAGGCTAGGGTCGATGGCGCAGAAGAAGGTCTGCTCCACGATCAGGTCGAACTTGCTGTCCAGCTGAAAGAAATTCTGCAGCAGCAATTGGTCCTTGGGGAAGTCCGGCACACGCTCGGAGAAACGCTGCAAGGGCGCCTCGGCAACATCGGCTACATAGGTATGCACAAAGCCTTTACGGTAAAGGTACTCCGCCTCGTAGGCGTTTCCACAGCCCGGAACCAGTATGCGCTGGCCAATGTTAGGCATCTGATCAAAATATTCCCGGAGCGGCGGCGTTATAGCCCCAACATCCCAACCCGTTTGGCCCAGATGGTAGCGGTTTTGCCAGTAGTCGGCATTAAATTCTTGTTTCATCTTGTATGATAATACGGCAAAAGTCTTAAATTTGAAACTTGCGTACGCACCACTCCAGACAATAAATTCTTACTTATGAGTACGCTGGAACAAAAAGACACCCAAAACGAACATCAGCCCATGAACCCTTCTGAAAAAAGAAGCAACCGCAAACTCCTGATCAGCGGTCTCCTTGTCATCCTGATCAGCATTAACGGCATCCTGCTTTACATGAATTATCAGAAAAAAGAGAAAAATGAGGAGCAGGCCGAGGTGATCCGTGTGAAAGATAAGGAACTGGAGAACCAAATTAAAGTGTACGAAGCCCTGAAAGCCGATTTCGAGCGTCAGAGCCAGGAACTGCAGGCCATGGGCCTTGAAAACGACTCGCTGGAAGCCCAGATTGCCTCGATCTCGTCTGACTTGAACGAACTGCGCGGTTTCCGCAAGAGCAGCTACAGCCTGGCCGACCAGCGTCGTTTCCGTGACCGCGCCCAGGCATTTGAGCAGCAACTGAAGCAGAAGGACCAGGAAATTGCCACCCTGAAGCAGGACAACGAAGTGCTCTTCACGGAGAACACCTCGCTCAAAACTACCCAGAACCGCCTGAGCGACAGCCTTACTACCATGAAGTCGACGAACGAGAACCTGGCCGAAAAGGTAAAGGTGGCTTCCAGACTTGAAGCGCAACGCATGAACGTGCAGGTGGTAAACAAGCGTGGCAAAGAACTGGATGACAAGAACAACGAGTTCAGAGTGAAGAATGTGGAGAAGATCCGCGTGGCCTTTAACCTGGGCAAAAACGATGTGGCACCGCGTGAGCCGAAGACGATCTACATGCGTCTGATCGAGCCGGATGGCGCAGCGCTGTACAACTTGTCTACCGGTTCTGGCTCTTTCCAGATCGACGGTGAGGACATGTACTACACTGCCAAACGCGATATCGTATTCGACAACACGCAGCAGCAAGTAAGCTTTGTATACGACAAGAACGCCGAATACAAAAAAGGCCAGCATACCATCGAGCTATATGCCGATGGCTTCCTGATCGGAACAACCAGCTTTGTGCTGAAATAATATTGTAAACCCTAAAGTCTGAAAGCCCCGGTCTGTTAGATCGGGGCTTTTTTTATAGAGTTAAAAGTGTCGTTTTGAGAAGAATTGCTGGTGCGCGATTCGGACAGGTCGCGACCCAATACCGTCAATTTAAGCGTTTATTGTCATTTCGACCTTTGGGAGAAAACTGAAATATTGCGAAAATGCTCAAATAGCCCAGATCTCTCACTAAAAGAGAGCCCCTAACCCAGTTCGAGATGACAGGTTGGGCACTGTTTTTCTTAAATTGACAGCATTGGGTCACGATCTGTCCCTAGGAACCCATCCACTAACTTAACCATTCAACTTTAGAGCAGGTATAGCAACCATAGCTCTAAGGTATAACCAACAATTTAACCCATAAAAAAAACCCTATCCTGAGGAAAGGGTTTTAGTCCATCGTTCACATGAAATTCTCTAACGCAGGCGTTAGAATTTAATCAACAAGAAATCTTTATTCCACCAGCATACTGCTGCGGTGTTGTATAACTTTAAAGCTCTCCACCATCTTCACCGACTCGTGCACGTCTTCCGTGAAGATGGCCACGAATGAATCCGGCTCGGCATTCTCCAGCGCATAAGCGATGGCACGCATTTCTTCCGGTATCACTTTTACCTGCTTGTGCGGTGCCACGTCCTCTATACCTTGCAGCATCGGCAGTGTAATCTCTTCGGGCGTCTTTCCGCGCAGGTCGTTGTCGAGGCGGATGATGATCTCGTCGAAGATCTCGCCTGCCACGCGACCCATCTCGTAGAAATCCTGCGTTCTCCGGTCGCCGACGCCGGCAATGATGCCAACCTTGCGCGACACGTCCAGGTCCTCCATAAAACCGCCAATGGCCTTCAGACCACCCACATTGTGCGCGTAGTCCACCAGCACCTCAAAGTTCGGGAACTGGAACAGGTTCATGCGGCCCGGTGTTTTGTCCGGCGAAGGTATAAAGGTGCGCAGGGCACGCTTGATGTCTTCAATGTCAAAGTGCGACACGTAGCCGGCCAGCGCGGCGGCCAGTATGTTCTCAATGTTAAATTTTGCTCTTCCTCCAAAGGTCAGCGGCACGTCCCCTACCCGGTCGATGCGGATCTTGTAGCTGTTCTTGAAGATCGAGATATACCCGTTCTCGAAAACTGCTGCCAGCCCGCCTTTGGCAATGTGCTTCAGAATGCGCGGGTTGTTCTCGTCCATGCTGAAAAAAGCCACTTTGCACTTCAGGTCCTCGGCCATGGCATACACCAGGTCATCATCGGCGTTCAGGATGGCGTATCCATCTTTGCTCACGCTTTTCGGGATCACCGACTTCACATTGGCCAGGTCCTCCAAAGTATGGATGTCACGAAGACCGAGGTGGTCGGAACTCACGTTGGTCACAATGCCGATGTCGCACTGATCGAAGCCCAGCCCCGAGCGCAGCAGGCCACCACGGGCACACTCCAACACGGCAAAGTCCACGGTTGGGTCCTTGAGCACGAACTGCGCACTGTAAGCTCCTGTGGTATCGCCCTTCTCGAGCAGCTTGTCCTGTATGTAAATGCCTTCGGTGGTCGTATACCCTACCCGGTAGCCCTTGCTCTTGACCATGTGCGCGATCAGGCGCGTGGTGGTGGTCTTGCCGTTCGTACCCGACACCGCCACAATCGGGATACGGGCCGGCTTTGCGTGCGGGAACAGCATGTCGATCACCGGCTCTGCCACGTTGCGCGGCAGGCCGTAGGTCGGCGAAATGTGCATCCGGAAACCAGGCGCCGCATTCACCTCCAGCACGGCCCCGCCCGCTTCGTTCAGCGGAATGGCAATGTCGGTCGTCATCACGTCAATGCCGCAGATATCCAACCCCACCAGGCCGGCAATTCGCTCGGCCATCAGGATGTTGTAAGGATCTACTAAGTCAGTAACGTCGGTTGCCGTGCCTCCAGTACTTATGTTCGCGGTACTTTTTAGGTATAGCACCTCCCCTTCGGGCAGAACCGATTGAGTAGTAAGCTCTTTGGCCTTTAAAATATTTTTGGTGTGCTGATCTATTTTTATTCGCGTCAGAGCTTTCTCGTGGCCCACCCCTCTTCGCGGGTCTTTATTGGCCTGGTCAACCAGTTGCTTGATCGTGGAAATGCCATCGCCGGTTACCATGGCCGGTGTGCGCTTGGCGGCTGCCACAAACTTTTTGTTGATGACCAGCAGGCGGAAGTCAAAACCCTCGATGTAGCGCTCTACCATGACCGCTTCCGAGTAATGTTGCGCGGCAGCCAATCCTTTGAGGGCATCTTTCCAGTTGGTGATGTTGATAGAGGCACCCTTGCCGTGGTTGCCGTCAAGCGGCTTGAGCACGAGCGGGTAGCCCAGCCGGTCTACCGCGCGCTTCAGTTCTTCCTGATCGTACACAGTGGTGCCTTTGGGAACAGGTATACCTGCTTCGTCGAGCAGTTCTTTGGTGGCGTTCTTGTCACCGGCAATTTCCACGGCAAAGCAGGCGGTGCCGCAGGTCATGGTCGCCTGAATGCGCTTCTGGTTGACGCCGTAGCCCAACTGTATGAGCGAGTGGCGGTTGAGGCGGATGTAAGGTATACCGCGGCTCTGCGCCTCGGATACAATGGAGTAAGTGCTTGGCCCAAAGTATTCGTCTTCCCGGATCTGGTGCAAGCGGTCGATGTCTTCGTCGAGTTTGTACTTCTCTCCTTTGATGAGGGCCTGCGTGATGCGCAAGGCAGCGTGGGCAGCGTATTCACCGGCGCGCTCCTCCTGGTAAGAGAAAATGACGAAGTGCGTGCCCTGTTCGTGGGCCATGTAGCAGCGTCCGTAGCCGGACTCCATACCTGCCAGCGTCTGCAATTCCAGGGCGATGTGCTGCAGCACGTGCGCAAAGGTAGTGCCTTCCTCCACCGACTTAAAAAAACCTCCTGCCACGCCTTCTGTTGCGCGGTGCTCGTACATTCCGGGGAACATACGCTGCAGTCGGGCGGCAAAGCCGGGTACTTCGTGGGTAAGGGTATCCGCCAGCTCTTCCAGATCCAGCTTCAGTACGATAATCTTGGGGTGTTCAACAGACCAGTAGTTTGGTCCGCGCATGATGCGCAAGTCTGTAATCTTCATGGGAGTGGGTAAGCAGCTTGTGTTGCCTGTCAGAAAAGTTGTAGGTGTTGAAGAAAGGGCAACCTAAAAATTGCCTGCTTGCAATACGTTTTAAGCCGACAAAGGATATAGGGCCACTGCAAAAAATAGGGCGGGCGAATAGAAGTAATTAGTGGTTAGTTGGTTAGGGCTGGATAGTGGTTTTGGTGAGCGATTGTCATTTCCCTGCCCCCTTCTTTGTCGAGGGCCCCTACCCCCTTCGAAGGTGGTCTCTTGTGAAGTTGCTATACCCAAGGTATAAGCGCTGTAGTTTATGTTTTGCTGTACCGGGTCCAACCACCCTTAACTCCTCCTGGGGGAAGGGGCCCACTAAAAAGTCTAAGGCGGTGAACATGGATCGGCCATTTGTGAGATATGGCGCTGTAGGTTCTGTATACCTGCGCAGGATTGTACCCACCCCTACCCCTCCCGAGAGGGGAACTTCTGCTATTCCCACTGCCAAGTATAAGCGCTGTAGCACGAACCACTGGCACGCATTGAAATACTAACTCGCACGCCTGCTATAAAAGAAGTAACGGTGCCCGGTGCACTTTTCGACGCTCCACTGTTCGAGCGGTCAGCGAGTTTGGAGCGTCTTGATTTTTTTGCTTACTTTTTTCATCAAGGAAAAAAGTGAGTGCCCGCCGCACAGGCGAAGCAATGAAACAAGCAAGTTGCTATACCTGCAACGAGAGCAACTCCAGGCATAAGCATTGCCAGAAGGTGCTCTACTTGGGGCACAGGGACCAGAGGCCCCACGATAGCAGACACGAGCGAGGACGCTCGCGCCATAGGCTGCCCCTATACCTGATAAGGAACTTTGATTGGAGAGAGCAAAAAAATCGCCCGGTCAGGAGTACCGACCGGGCGATGAAGAAGAGGTAACGAGCGGATTCGAACCGCTGTAGCAGCTTTTGCAGAGCTGAGCCTAGCCACTCGGCCACGTTACCCTGATTGGAGTGCAAATATAAGCAGAGATGTATGCTTATCAAACAATCAGGCCATATTTTTTAAGCGCTAACAGGTATAGCGCTAAGAATAAGCCCCTTATTTTTTAAAATGGATAGTGCCTGCTTATTTAGGAAGCGGTGCTCCTACTGGCACAGCGCAATCGTGACCTGGCTGACCGTGCGGAGGGTTGGTGCCGGCTGCTACCGAACCTGAAACTTGTGGCTGGAAAACAGGCTGTGGTGCCGTCAGCTTTGGCTGGGCTGGCGAATTGAGTGGTGCGCCCACTTCGATGTCGCAGCGGTGACCTGGCTGGCCGTGAGCCGGATTCAGGGCTACTTCGCCTGCTGGGGCCGCAGTGGCTGCAGCGCTGTTGCTGGTTGCTGGCGCAGTGGTAGACTGGCTAGCAGCTGTGCTGGTTGTCTTATTGTCTTCTGAGCAAGCGCTGAAACCAATCAGGGCAGCGGCCAGCAGTACGTTAACGGTAGTTTTCATGCAATGATTTAGAATGTGTGCAGCCATCTGCGCCTGCCATTCTTTTGGCAGTGCCCGGGCGCTCTTGTTAGAACCGACAAGCTACCAAAAAGGTGCCGCAAAACCAAAATCCTTCCGACAGACAGTTACTCCAGCTTGCTTAAAAACTCTTATAGCCTGTCATAACTTTATCGCTCCTTTCAGGGTATATTCAGAAAACTGCTGCGCGCATGCGGCGTTGTCCGAAACTGTCACGGCCAGGTTGACGTACCCACGTGTGCCGAACCGTTACCCTTTACAATAACACATTATACATCCTGGCCCTATGGGTTGGTGAACGGTGCAGAGGAGGGGGCCACGGCCTTCTACCTTCAGAGCCCGTAACGTTTACCTTTATGAACAGACTTCTATTCCTTGATGCATTAAGGGGCATTGCCGCACTCTCCGTGGCCCTCTTCCACTATACCTCCGTGTACCGCAGCCTGTACGGCCACCGCTTCTCCCCTGCCTTCGACTTCGATTACGGCTTGTTCGGGGTGGAGCTTTTCTTCATGATCTCCGGCTTTGTGATCTTCTTCAGCTTCGACCGGATCAAGAGCGGGAGCGAATTCCTCTTTAACAGGGGCATCCGACTATACCCCACGTATTGGTTTAGCATGATCACGACCTTCCTGGTGGTGCAGACCTTCGGACTGCCCGGCTTTGAGACTACCTTTACCGACATGCTGGTGAACCTGACCATGTTCCAGAAACTGGCCCGCGTGCCGGATGTCGATGGGGTGTACTGGTCGCTGTTCTCAGAATGGATGTTTTACCTGATGATGCTCGGCCTGTTTATGACCAACAACCTGAAGCGCATTTTGTGGGTGGGTCCGGTTTGGGTGCTGCTCAGCCTGGTACACAAATATGCGTTTAGTTTCGGCCCGGTGGGTGCGATCCTGAACCTCTACCACGGCGTGTTCTTTTATGCGGGCATTCTCTTCTACCTGCTCATGAAGCAGCCTGAAAAGCAAAACGTCTTCTTCGCGCACCTGCTGTTCTGCATCGCCTGCATCGTAGCCTTGTACCTGCCCGAAGGCTTGCCACATACCTTGGTAGTCATCTCTTTCTTCGGCATCATTTACCTCGGGCTGAAGGACAAAATGGAGTTCCTGGTGAACAAGGCGCTGCTTTTTCTGGGGGGTATCTCCTATGCGCTCTATCTGATCCACCAGTTCGTCGGCTACGTGATCATCAGGGAAACTCAACACCTCTTCGGTGACAGTTTGCTGGTGATTGTGCCGCCGCTGGTTATTTCGCTCACGGCCGCCTGGCTGATCACGACCTATATCGAGAAGCCTGCCGTGAATCGGCTGAAGACCTGGTACAAGCAGCGTTCAGGCCATGCCCTGCCACAGGAGAAAAAAGTGCCTGTCAGCGGATTCGCCAAGCCGGAAACTGTACCTACTGAATCGGTATAGCTGCTCCTAAAATTTATACCCGGGTGTAAGCAACGGCCAGTTCTGCTCCCAACCGGGCGTTGTGTTTGATCAAGGCTATGTTGGCTTCGAGGCTTTCGCCATGGCTGTGCTCGGCAATGTACTTCAGTAGAAAAGGCGTAACGGCTTTGCCTTTGATGTGCTGCTGCGAGGCGGCGTGCAGAGCCTGCGTGATGTACCACTCCATCTGCGGTGCAGGCACTTCGAACTTTTCCGGTATAGGATTGGCTACCAGTACGGCCCCGTTCAGGCCCAACTCCCACTTGGCACGCAGGAGCCTGGTGATTTCCTTCGGACTATCCAGTCGCAAGGGCGAGGCAAAACCACTTTGGCGGGAGTAAAAGCTCGGGAAGGCGTCCTGCCCGAACGTAACGACTGGTATACCTTTAGTTTCGAGATACTCCAGCGTCAGCCCAATGTCCAGAATCGACTTCACCCCTGCCGACACCACCGCCACCGAGGTCTGCCCCATTTCGGTCAGGTCCGCCGAGATGTCCATGGTGGTCTCCGCGCCCCGGTGCACCCCGCCGATTCCGCCCGTCACAAACACTCGTATACCTGCCAGAGCGGCAATCCGCATGGTAGCTGCCACAGTCGTCGCCCCGTCCAGTTGCTGACTGATCACATAGGGCATATCGACCAGACTCACCTTCCAGACGTTCTTTGCCTGGCCCAGGTGCTCAATCTGCTGCTGTGAAAGCCCAACACAGCATTTGCCATTCAGGATCGCAATAGTGGCAGGTATAGCACCGGCGCCCCGCACCACGGCTTCCACCTCCAAGGCCGTCTGCACGTTTTGCGGGTACGGCATGCCGTGCGCAATGATGGTCGACTCCAGCGCCACGACCGGCTTGCCGTCGGCGAGGGCTTGCTGTACTTCCGGGTGGATTTCCAGGTATGGGTTCATTTGCTCTTTAGCTTGCTTTTGGGGTCGGCTGATTTGTCCAGCTAAATTACCTAAACTTATCTCAAGTCAGCGAACAAAGTGATGGCAGTTCCTTTAGGTATACCTATTTTACGCGACCCTGGCTTAGACCTTCCGCTCGTAAATTAGCTGGACCACGCCAGACTTAAATCGGTTCACTTCTGTCAAATGAAGGTTTATTCGCTCCTTCAGGTCCTGAAACAGCGGTTTTCCCGCTCCTAAGACAGTTGGATGCACCGATATCCGGTACACATCGATTAACCCATTCTGTATAAAAGTTGTAATCAGTTTTGCCCCGCCGTATAGCCAAATGTCCTTGCCATCCTGCTGTTTCAGTTGGGTAATCTTTTCAGGTATAGCTGAGGAAATAAAAGTGGCTTTGCTATCCTGCCACTCCTGACTGGAGAAGACCATCTTCTTTTTTGTGTGAACAGCTGCCCAGATCGCTTTCTCAGTTTCACCTGCGCTGGCATCGGGTTGAAAATTGCCCCACATCTCGTAGCTCACGCGGCCATAGAGTATGGTGTCTATACCTGCCAGAAAACCTGGGAAGTCCATGTCGTCGTCCGGGATGCACCAGTCCACTTCGCCATTGGATCCTTCTATGTAGCCGTCCAGGGTTACGGCCAGATCCAGGATTACTTTTCGCATGTTTATAGACAGGTTCTCGATTTGGAGATCAGTAATAAGAAAATCTTATCTGCCGTTTTAACCTTCCTTGTTCAAAAGATAGTAGAAATGCACGACTTGTTCTTCTGCTGATGGTTTCGTTAAACGATAGAAATCGATCGCATAATCATCTACTTTATCGGCCTGCACAAACACCTCTTCGAAACCCTTATCGGTATAGAAACGGATGGTTGCCTCTATCAATTTCTTCCCTATACCTTGCCGTTGGTGCTCTGTGGCAACGGCAAGGTCCATGATGTAGGCAAGCGGTTTTTCGGAGAAATACTGCTCAAGCACATAGGTCGTTAAACCGCCTACTACACGATCGCCCAACAAAGCTACAAAAACATAAAAATCGTGTTTGTGCAGCAGCTTTTGCAGGTAATCGGGTTGAGGAAGTGAAAAGTTCTTCATCTCAAACACATCCTCAAATAGCCGGATGAGCTCGATAAATTTGTTCAGGTCCTCTTTTCCGATCCGGTAGATTTCTACTGCACTGGTATCAACGGACTTGTTCTGCATCACCAATAGATTTTGAAATAGGACAACAAAAAAATTAAAATGATCAATTCTGAAACGAGAAAACAGGACACTTGGGTATTCCCTGACCATTACCACATAGCGTTGCATTAAGTGGCATTTGGCTTAAGACCTTGATTGGAACCGGAAAAACCTGTGCAGATGGTATAGCACAACAAAAAAAGGCCCCGGATTGCTCCGGGGCCTTTCATTATAGGACAAGCTTAGTACTAAGCGTTGTTCTCTTCTTCAGCAGACGCTTCGTCAGAATCTTTTGCCTTTTTAGCGGCAGCAGCTTCCAATTTCTTCACGCCAGCTTCTTTCTCGTTCTCCAGCATCTGCTCTTTCAGGGCAGAAAGGGCGTCCAGGTCACCTAGGGTAGACTTGTTCTCAGCTTCTTTCTGAACTTTTGGAGCTTTCTCTTTCTTCTCACCAGCAGCTGGGGCAGCTTTCTTCGTCGCTTTCGCGATACGAGCGTTGTCAGCCTCAGAGTAAGTAGCCGTGTGCGAAAGGATGATCTTACGATCGTCTTTAGAGAACTCAGTTACACGGAAGTCAAGGCTTTCACCCGCTTCAACCTGAGAACCGTCTTCTTTGGCAAGACCTTTCGGGAATGAGAAACCTTCGATGCCGTATGGCAGCTCCAGTGTAGCGCCTCTGTCTGACTTCTCAAGTACTGTAGCTTTGTGCACAGAACCGATGTTGAATACAGACTCGAATGTATCCCAAGGGTTCTCCTCCAGTTGCTTGTGGCCCAGGGCAAGTCTTCTGTTAGCTACGTCCAGCTCCAGAACAACTACGTCAAGGTTTTCACCAACTTTCACGAACTCAGATGGGTGCTTGATCTTCTTAGTCCAAGACAGGTCAGATACGTGTACCAGACCGTCAACACCTTCTTCCAGCTCCAGGAACAGACCGAAGTTTGTCAGGTTACGAACTACGCCAGTGTGCTTAGTGCCAACTGCATATTTCGTGATAACGTCTTCTTTCGTCCATGGATCTTCAGTAAGCTGCTTAATGCCCAGAGACATTTTGCGCTCTTCGCGGTCCAGTGTCAGAACTACTGCCTCAACCTCGTCGCCTTGCTTGATGAAGTCTTGTGGGTTGCGCAGGTGCTGTGACCATGACATTTCAGAAACGTGGATCAGACCTTCAACGCCTGGCATCAGCTCAAGGAATGCGCCGTAGTCAGCCACGTTAACGATCTTACCCTTAACTCTTGAACCAACTTCGATTTCAGCTGGAAGAGCATCCCATGGGTGCGGAGTAAGCTGCTTCATGCCAAGAGAGATACGCTTCTTGTCATCGTCGAAGTCAAGCACTACCACGTTCACCTTCTGGTCAAGCTGCAATACTTCCTCTGGGTGGTTGATACGTCCCCAAGAGATATCTGTGATGTGAAGCAGACCGTCTACGCCACCAAGGTCGATGAACACACCGAAGTTTGTCATGTTCTTGATAACGCCTTCCAGTACCTGACCCTTCTCGAGGTTGTTCAGGATGGCGGCACGCTGCTGCTCCAGGTCTTTCTCGATCAATACTTTGTGAGAAACTACCACGTTGTCGAAAGCGGCGTTGATTTTCACAACTTTCACTTCCATCTTCTTGCCTACAAACACGTCAAAGTCACGGATCGGCTTCACGTCGATCTGAGAACCTGGCAAGAAGGCCTCAACACCGTAGAGGTCCATGATCAGACCACCTTTGGTTCTTCTCTTCACTACACCTTCCAGCACGTTGTCGTTCTCCAGTGCGTCGTAGATACGAGCCCATGCAGAAACGATTTTCGCTTTCTTGCGGGAAAGGATCAGCTGGCCGTTCGGGTCTTCCTGGTCTTCGATGAACACCTCTACCTCGTCGCCAACTTTCAGCTCAGGCAGGTCTCTGAATTCAGAAACCGGCACCAGGCCGTCAGACTTGAAACCGATGTTCAGGATCACGTCACGATCAGTGATGCCTACCACGATTCCTTTAACAACCTCCTGCTCCTGTACGGTAGTCAGGGTGTCGTCATACATTTTTTCCATTTCAGCGCGCTCGTCTTTGCTGTAGCCGCCACCGAAACCTTGGGTCTCAAACTTGTCCCAATCGAAATTGTCTGGAGAATTACTCATAATGTTTTACTGCTCTGGAGAAGCCACCGGCTTAGAGCAATGGGCCGGTTTGGTTTGGTTTTACATTTCCCGTGGCGCTATGCCAAGGGCCATTCACTCGAATGAAGGGGCAAAAGTAAGAAATACTTAGAAAACAAGCTAATATTTATAAGATAAGTTCCAAGAGGATTGGCTGTTATCAAGTTGCTGTGTTAGAGAGGATTAACATTGCGCTGTATTGCCTTTTCTGTGAAAACGCCTTAAAAGCGCTCATCACTAAATATATTCTATAGGATGTGCCTTGCAGCTGCAGCTCTTGCAGGTATAGCTCTAATGGCGCGAGCGTCCTCGCTCGTGTCTACTATAGTGCGGTCTCTGGCCCAGGTATAGGTATAAGCATACTGATTAGCTGTATAAGTTAGATTGTTCGACTGGTAACTACTTCTTTCCTAAAAAGAAAGAGCACCCACAAATTAGCGAGATCTTGATACACGATTAACATCCCCCTGCCCCCTTCAAAGGGGGACTTTTCTGCCAATTCACAGGTATAAGCCCTGTCGTTATCGGTATTGTCACACAAACCCCTGACAGGTATAGCAAGACTAACTTGCACAGAAACTATGAAACAAATAGCAGGGCCAGGTGCACCAAATGACACTCCACTGTTCGAGCGGTCAGCGAGTTTGGAGGGTCTTGACTTTTTTGCCTTCTTTTTGTGTCAATACAAAAAGAAGGTGCCCGCCGCACAGGCGAAGCTATGAAACAGTTTAGCTAATGTATAGCAAGACCGGGGCGCCGCCAGGTACAGGTATAGACCCAAAGTAAACTCTAAACTAGAGGTATCCTGAACCGCCTACCATCCCACTAAACACCCAAAGTCATCAGCAGCGTCAAGTCAATAACTGCTATACAACCTTTACTGCATCTTACTCACCACCGAAACCTGATTACCAAACTATTACATAACACATGCTAAATATAATAGCAACTATATATTCCTACTTTTTAGCTACTTTCAGGTAGATCTGCCAGTCCTCGTTGGCGTCATTCAGGTGCTGTTGCAGGAAGGTATAGAGGGAGGGCCGGGAAGGACTTCGGTGCAGCTTCAGACCGGCTTCTTCGGGGGTGCGGTCGCCTTTGCGGGTGTTACACCTGGAGCAGGCCGTCACGATGTTATACCAGCTGGTCTCCCCTCCCCTGGAACGGGGCAGCAGGTGGTCGAGCGTGAGGTTGCGGTTCGTGCCACAATATTGGCAAAGGAAGTTGTCGCGGCGCAGCACGTTGTGCCGGCTAAGCGCTATACCGTAGTAGGGCACCTTGACGTAGCGCTGCAAGCGGATGACGGAGGGAACCGGGTAAGTAGTGCTGACGGTACGCAGCACAGAGCCATTAGCCTTGGAGATGAGCTCTGCTTTCTCGAGGTATACGAGCAAAAAGGCCTTGGTCACCGTGCAAACGGCGATCGCGCTGAAGTCCTGGTTCAATATCAGCACTTTGTCTCTCATGGCCTTGCTTTGAACGAATGCTATAGCTTCTACGAGAATTAACCGACTCGTTATAGCCTATGTTCAAAGAAAAACGCTGAGAATCAGGAAAAAATGCGCTTGATGATGCGGAGATTGTGGGAATAACGCTTGCGTTCGGCATTATAGATGCCATTGTGGTCCAAAGTGTCGATGCGGACCTCGCCGTGGGCATGCATGATCTGCTGCCCCTCCAGCATAATGCCTACGTGCGTAATACGCCCTTCGTCGTTGGCGAAATAGGCCAGGTCGCCGGGCTGGGTCTGGGTGGCAAAGTGCACCTCCTCTCCCACCGCCACCTGCTGACTCGCATCGCGGGTCAATTGAAAGCCGCAAAGGCCGTATACCTGCTGCGTAAAACCCGAACAGTCGATTCCAAACATGGACTTGCCACCCCACAGGTATGGCGCTTTCAGGAAGCCCAGGGCCAGTTTAATAAGCTGAGCAGACGTCACCGGCACGGCAGGGTTCGTAGCACGGCCGCTATATTGATATGTTTGGCCATCGATGCGCAGGCTCATACCGTCGAAAAAGGGCAAATAAGCGCCTATACCTACCGGAATGCGCATATCGGCATTGCTGACCACCTGCACAATATCCAGCGCCCGTGGGTGCTTCGCTACTTTCCACTCCTGGTAATACCCCGCCGACACAGGCACATACTGCTTATAGTCGATCCAGCCGGTATACTCGTCAGAGGCTAGCTGTACCTTCACCCAGTTGCCCTGCTTGCTGAGCACTTCCAGGCACTCGCCAAACAGCACCTGCGTGACCATTTCCGCCTTGTCCGAAGGCTCAGCGCGCATCGGCACCAGACTTAGCATGCATATTCCGTAGTCCATTTTTTAATTTTTGATTGAGCGATGGAGTGAATGAGTGATTTATTGAGTTAGTAGTTGAATGAGTTAGTGATTTGATAATTTGGAGATTTAGGGATGCACCAAGTTTTTAGGTAGGCATATATCCGAATCGTGTATGACCTATACCTGTTCACGTTCAGCAAGCTATACCTGATTGAATCGTTCCTGAACAACCATCAACAATTTAACCAATCACTCATCCACTCAATCACTTACTCACTCAATACATTAAAACCCGCTTCTGTCCAGTTCGCGTTTTATGTCCTTTGCTTTGATGTCTTCCCGCTTGTCATGCAGCTTCTTACCACGCGCCAGTGCAATCTCTACTTTAGCAAAGCCGCGCTCGCTGATGAACATACGGGTAGGTATAATTGTCACGCCCTGCTCCTGCACGCCTTTCTCGAGTTTTCTCAGTTCGCTTTTGTTTACGAGCAGTTTGCGGGTGCGCATGGGCTCGTGGTTGTAGTGCGTCCCCTCAGTATAGGTAGAGATATGCACGTTGTGCAGGTATAGCTCGCCGTTGTGCAGCACACAGTAACCGTCCTGCAGGTTCACCTTCCCCTCCCGGATCGATTTGATCTCCGTGCCCATGAGCATAATGCCGGCCGTGTACTTGTCCAGGAACTGGTACTCGAAGGAAGCCCTGCGGTTCTGGATGTTGACGTGCTTCTTGATTCTGTCTTTATCTTTTGCTTTCGTCATGCTATTTTGTTGGAGCCAGCACCCTGGCCAGTTTGTCTTTCTTTAAAATCTTCTGCCCGGTCTCACCATCTGCCACCAACCTGTCTCCCACCCGGGCATCAAAGCTACAAATAACATTATTCCCTTCCAGTGATCTCAGAGAAGCGGTTATCTCGATCACGTCCCCCTCAAATGCAGGCCCCTTATGATTGATAGTCAGAAAAGTACCTATCCCCTCTTCATCTTTTTCTTTCATCTCCAGCACAAACAATCGGCCCGCCCATTCAGCCGCCTGCGCCAACGAAAAGGTAGAGCAAACCGCATGCACCAACCCATCATCAAAACGGGCAAAGTCCGCGGCTGTTACTGCTTTGCGGTATAGCTTGGTGTCGCCGATCTGGAAGGGGTATTTCATTTTTGATTGAGTGAGTTAGTGATTGAGTGAATTGTTAGATGGCTAAATTGTTAAATGGTTGAATTGTTGATTGCTGATGGTCTGAATCAGGATTTACAGGATTTTAGGATTTTCAGGATTGATATAAAAGAATAATCGATATTGAGAATCTTGTTAATCCATTAATCCTGTAAATCCTGATTCAGACAAAATACACCTGTGCACGATTCGGACAGGTCGCAACCTGTCCCTACAAAAAAGAACTCTCTACCAAATCACTCAACCACACATTCACTAAATCACTCTATCAAAATTTCATCCTCGGTTCCGGACTCACATATTGGTCAGCGAAGTCACCTTTAAGGTATTGGTAATGAGCCGTTATAGCGATCATACCTGCATTATCGGTGCAATACTGAAAGGCAGGTATGTAGACGTTCCAATCGTACTTTTTGGCATAGTCCTGCAGTGCCTGCCGGAGGCCGGAGTTGGCTGATACGCCGCCGGCGATGGCCACTTCCTTAATACCTAGATCCTTAGCCGCCTGCACCACTTTTTTGAGCAAGGTCTTGATGAGGGTATGCTGCACACTGGCGCAAATATCGGCCAGGTTTTCCTGTACGAAGTTCGGGTTCTCTTTCGTTTTATCTTTCAGGAAATAGAGCACCGAGGTCTTGATGCCACTGAACGAAAAGTCGTAGTTAGGCATGTTGCCAACCGGAAACGGAAAAGCTTTCGGGTTGCCCTGTGCCGCCGTCTTGTCGAGCATCGGTCCGCCCGGGTAGGGGAGGCCCAGCATTTTGGCCGTCTTGTCGAAGGCCTCTCCTACGGCATCGTCCGTGGTCTGCCCAATGATCTCCATGTCCAGATGGTCTTTCACGAGCACGATCTGGGTATGGCCACCGCTTACGGTCAGGCACAAGAATGGAAAGTTTGGCTTCGGGTCGTCGATGAAGTGGGCCAGGATGTGCGCCTGCATGTGGTTGACGTCGATGAGCGGGATGTTGAGGCCCAGCGCAAAGGACTTGGCAAAAGAGCTGCCAACCAGCAAGGCGCCCAGCAAGCCGGGGCCGCGGGTAAAAGCCACTGCATTTAAGTCAGTTTTGTTTACATTTGCTACACTCAAGGCCTGTGCCACCACCGGAATGATGTTCTGTTGGTGTGCTCTCGAAGCAAGTTCGGGCACAACGCCGCCATATTTTTCATGAACGGCCTGAGTAGCAATGATATTCGACAAGACTTTGCCGCCGCGAATAACGGCAGCCGAGGTCTCGTCGCAGGAGGATTCTATCGCTAAAATTGTAGGTTCGGTCATCTATTGGAAAAAGAACAGTCCATAAATTACTTCAAAGTTATAGGAAAAGCCATTCTAAAAATAGTTTTGGCGCTAATCCTGTTGCTTTTGGTGGCATTTGCGGTTGTTTTTGTAGCCATTCGCTACCCGGGCGTACAGACCAGGGTTGCCCAGAAAGCCGCCGACTACATCTCCCGCACCATCGACCACGAAGTGACGATCGGCCGGGTGGACATTGAGTTCTTCAGCAACGTGATCCTGGAAAAGGTGCGGGTACTCGATTACAAGGGCGAAGAGCTCTTTTACGTAGGCCGGGCCGAAGCCGATATCAGCCTGTTTTCCATTTTCCAGCCGAACACGCTAGGTATAGCCACCCTGGAACTGCAGGAGCCGAAGGCGCACCTGATCCAATACGAAGGCAGCGACACCCTCAACCTGACCACCTTCATTACTTCCCTTGGTGAGCTGATCACCAAAGATACCACCAAGGCGAGCCAGCCTTTTGAGTTTTCGATTGATGAGTTGGTGATCAAAAACGGCCACTTCAGCTACGACAACTTCAACCGCCCTCCCACCGACTACGGCATCGACTACTTCCATTTGGCCATCGACAGCATCTCGGGCCGCTTCACCGAGTTCGAGCCAGGCGACACGCTGAAGGTGCGGGTGACAGACCTGACCGCACACGAGCGCCCCTCAGGTATACGCCTGCACAACCTCGACGTACTGATGACCTATGCCTCCACTTTCTGGGAATGGGATGAGCTCGACCTGCGCGTGAACGACAGCAACGTGCAGGACTTTGTGCGTTTCGACTACAAACGTTTCGGCAACTTCTCCGACTTCATCGACAGCGTAACAGTCACAGGCCGGATCAAAGACTCCAAGGTATACTCCCGCGACATCGCCCTGTTTGCCCCTCCTTTAAAGGACTATGACGAAAATGCCTACATCGCTTCTGCCGAAGTGGAGGGCCGGGTGGCCGAGTTTATGGCGAGCAACCTGGATGTCAGGTATGGGAAGAACACGCATATAGTAGGCACCATGAACGTGGACGGCCTGCCGAACTGGGGCGAGACCTTTGCCAATATCCGCCTGCAGCCCTCGACGCTGAATGCAGAGGACATCAAGCAGTTTCTGCCTGCCGAGGCCTATACCATCGCCTCCCGGCTGGGTACCGTGAAGATTGACGGGCGCTTTCTTGGTTTCTACAACGACTTCGTGGCCAACGGCAGCTTTGCCACCGCGCTGGGCAATGTGCAGTCGGACATCAACATGAAGATCGACCGCAACACCAAATCGTCTTCATACCGCGGCCGCCTCAAAACCCAGAACTTCCATATCGGCCACCTGATCGGTCAAGCCGACGTCATTAAAACGATCACCATGGATGGGCGCGTTGTCGGCTCTGGCTTTACGCTCGAGGATGCCCGCTTGCAAATTAACGCCGACATTGCCCAGCTCCACCTGCTCGACTACAACTACCGCAACATCCGCACCGATGGTACCTTCCGCGGTCAGCGCTTCGAAGGTCGCTTTTCTATTGCTGACCCAAATCTGGCCTTTACGGCCAACGGGGAGGTAAACCTGGCCAACAACAACCAGGCCTTTAACCTGAAGGCTGATCTGGGCAAAGCCGACCTGAAAGCCCTGCGCATCTCCGACAAGGCTGTTGTTGTGCGGGCTAAAGCCGACCTCAACTTCCGGGGCCTGCGCCTGGACGACTTTGAGGGCACCGCCTTTTTTGACAGCGCCTCTGTCTCCTACGAAGGCCAGCGCATCGCACTGGACACCATCCGGGTGCAGTCCTTTATCGGTAGCGGCATCCGCAGCCTGACACTTCGCTCTACACCGCTGGCTTTGCGTGTGAGCGGCGACTTCCAGTACTCCGAGCTGATCGCCGACCTGAAGCAGCTGGTGGATGAGTACAAGCTCAACTTTGAAAGCAATGAGACCGCCACAGCTGCCTATTACAGGAAGAAGCGCCCGTCTACCCGTCCCGAGTACAGCCTGGACTATGACGTATACCTGCGGCGGGTCAACCCGCTGATTCAGCTGTTTGTCCCGGAGCTCACCATTTCAGACTTCTCCAGGTTGGAAGGCACCTTCCGGCATGGCAACACCGTTATCCTGACATCCTACGCGGAGGTGGATACCATATTGTATGACGGCGCCACCCTTTACCACAACGACATTGAACTGAGCACATCCAAACTGCAGAACAGCCCGGACGTGCTGGCCAGTGCCCAGTTTACCTCGGAGAAGCAGCTGCTCCCATCTGTGGGCGAGACAGAACGCCTGCTGCTGGAGGCGATCTGGAGCGAGCGCACCATCGGGTTTTACACCAACCTGCTGCAGCCTGCCTATAATAACCAGGCAACCGTGGTAGGAGATGTGAACTTCCTGCAGGACCGGCTCCAGGTCATCTTCGGCCGATCCAATATCACCCTGCGCGAAACCCCCTGGGCCTTCCAACCCGGAAGCATGATCTACATCAGCGAGGGCGGCAAGCGGCTGGATTTCGAAGAAATGATCCTTTCCAACCAGAATCAGATCATCCGGGTGGATGGTGCCATTGGCCAGGATCCAGGTAGCACACTGGTGGCCAGCATCAAAAACTTCGACCTACGCAACCTCAACCCGCTTATGCCCGAGCAAATCCGGGGCACCCTTAATGCCGAGCTCACAGCGCAGGACATTTATAATAATGCCATCCTGAACGCCGGCATGCGGGTCGACTCATTTTACCTGGACAATGTACTGATCGGCAACATCCAGGGTAAGGGGGACTGGATCAACGCCCAGCAGCAGATGGTGGTGGATGTCGACATCGACCGGAATAATAAGAAAGTACTCACCCTAGCCGGCAACTACTACCCGCGTGCAGAAGAAGAGCAGCTGGACATGCTGGCCGTGCTGGATGAGACCCAGCTCAAAATCGTGGAGCCGATCCTCAAACCGATTATGTCGGAAATGGAAGGCACCATGGAAGGCCGCATCCGGGTGCTGGGCAGGCTGTCGGCGCCGGTACTGACCGGATCGGTGATGGTGACCGGCGGGCAGTTCCGCTTCGATTACCTTGGCACTACCTACCGCTTCTCCGACCGCGTATACTTTGGGGCCAATAGCATCAGCTTCCGCAACGCCCAACTGCGCGATCTCTATGGCAACGTGGGCTACGTGACCGGTGGCATCGCCCACGACGGCTTCCAGGACATGGTACTCGACCTGAGCGCCCGCTTCCGGAACCTGATGATCCTGAACACCACCTACGAGCAGAACGAGCTATACTACGGTACCGCCTTCGCCACAGGTACCGCCACGGTGCTAGGCCCGGTCGACAACCTGAAGATAGACGTGAATGCCCGGAGCAACGCCAACACCCGCATCGTAGTGCCGCTCGACAACCAGACGGACCTGGCCCGCAAGGACTTCATCCGTTTCGTGAACCGTAATATAAGCGACTCAACAGGTGTAGCCGTAGCCGTAGAAGAACAAAAACTGGATCTGTCGGGAATCAACATGAATTTTGACCTTGATGTGACGGATGATGCCTATTTCGAGATCATCATCGACCGGCAAACAGGTGACGTGATCCGGGGCTCGGGCAGCGGACAAATTCAGATGACCATCGACACCCGGGGTGAGTTTAATATGTTTGGCAATTTTGTGATCGCCAATGGTGCCTATAACCTCAATTTGCTGGAGGGTGTGGTATCGCGGGAGTTCCGGGTGACGCCTGGCGGCACGCTCTCCTGGAACGGTGACCCACTCGACGGGGTCATGGACATCAGGGCCACCTACGTGCAGAACACCCGGTTGGACAATCTTCAGAACTCTCAAGGGAACAGTACTTCGCAGGGAACCAGTCAACTTAGCAACATACAGGGCACCTACCCGGTAACAGCCATCGTTGACCTGAAGGGACCTATTCTGACACCGGACATCCGGCTGGACCTGGATTTTGAGAACCTGCCGGCCAGCGTGCGGCTGCTCCTGGAGCCGATCCTGCTAGGTATAAGAAACGATGAGAACGAGCTCAACCGACAGGTATTCAGCCTGCTGGTGCTTCGCAGGCTGGCTCCGCCCGGCACCTTCTTCGGCGAGAACTCAGGAGCTGCCGCAGTCGGCGGCAGTTTGGGCAGCCTGCTTACCGGGCAACTCAGCGGTTTCCTAAACTCCATTGACAGTAACTTGGATATAGACATCGGCTTGGGCGACATCAGCCAGGATGATCTCTCTGCCCTGCAACTGCGACTGAGCTATTCGTTCTTTCAGGGGCGCTTACGGGTCAGCAGTCAGACTGGTTTGGGGTCGAATACGACCACACAGGCCGGACAGGCAGGCGGTACCAACCGCAATACCTATCAGGGCAGCTGGTCGGTGGAATACTACATCACGAAAAGCGGCGAGTTGCGCGCACGTCTCGAGTACAACACCCTGCCGACCACGTATGGGCGAATCACCAACACCCAGCGCCTTAGCTTGCTGCACACCAAGCACTTCGACAACCTGCGGGAGCTTTTTGGCCGGGACCGGGAAGGCCGTCGCGAGCGGCGCCGGGAGGAGCAGCGAACGCCCATTATCCTCGACTCTGACCCACGCATGAACCTCTAAAGCCCGGAGCACCAGCCGGGCTTTTTGCATTAGCTGGCCGGAAGCTCCTCATATTTAAATAATATTTCTATTTTTGCACGGAAGCGTATCGTATGGCAACAACTACACCCAGGACTGTTAAGAAGAAGAAGCTCGGCAATTACCCGCATGCAATGGTGGTGTTCTCCATCTCCCTGGCTTTGTTTGTGATCGGCCTGTTTGGCACGCTGCTCATCCATGCCGGCAAATTGTCGGACATCGTGAAGGAAAGCATTGAGATGCAGGTATACCTGGACCGCAACCTGACACAGGTGCAGCTGGACCGCCTGCAAAAAACACTCTCCGCCAAAGAATACGTAGCCTACAAAGGCGATACAGCCCAGGTGCGTTTCCTGTCGAAAGAAGAAGGCGCCAAGGCATTCTTAGAAGAAACTGGCGAGGATTTTATGGCCTTCCTGGGAGACAACCCGCTTCGCGACACCTATGTGGTTCGCATCAACGCTGAAAACTCCAGCTCAGCCCAGCTCAAAGGTATAAAAAACGACATCGAGGGAATTGAAGGCGTGTATGAGGTGCAATATGTCGAAAGCCTGATCGAATCCATCAACAGCAACATCCAGAAAATCAGCATTTTGCTACTTGGTTTTGCAGGTATACTGGTGCTGGTGGTTATTATTCTGATCAACAACACGATCAAGCTGGCGTTATACTCGCAGCGTTTTCTCATCCGGAGTATGCAGCTGGTGGGCGCCACCTCGTTCTTCATTCAGCGTCCATTCCTCAATCGGGCGGCTTTTCAGGGCATCATCAGTGGCATTATTGCCTCTGTGCTGCTGTTTGCACTGATGCAGTACGCCTACCGCGAAATAACGGAGCTGAGCCTGCTCAAAGACGAAGAGCAGCTCTACATGCTCATGATCGCGCTGATCGTGCTAGGTGCTGTGATTGGCTTTCTGAGCTCATACCGCGCCGTACGCAAGTACCTGCGTCTTTCACTTGACGAACTATATTAATATGGAAAATAAGAGCAAGCTTGCCTTTGGCAGAAAAAACTACATCCTGATGCTGGTCGGCATTGTTGTGCTGATCGTTGGTTTTATCATCATGACGCTTGATAACAAACAGTATGGCCTGGGCTTTATGGGCATTACGCTAGGCCCGATTGTGGTCATGGCCGGCTTTGTGATCGAGCTGTTTGCGATCATGGTAAAAGACAGAACACACGAAAACACACAGGAGTAATTAGATGAGTGAATGGCAGGCTATTATCTTAGCCATAGTTGAAGGACTTACCGAATTTTTGCCTGTATCTTCTACAGGCCACATGATCATCGCTTCGGCCCTGATGGGCATCAACGAGCTCCCGATCACCAAAATATTTGCCGTGAACATACAGTTTGGCGCCATCCTGTCGGTGGTAGTGCTGTATTGGAAGCGCTTTATCAACAGTTTTGCGTTCTACCAAAAACTGATTTTCGCCTTTATCCCGGCGGCAGTCATTGGTTTTCTGCTCAACGACATAGTGGACGCCATGTTGGAGAGCGTGCTCATTACAGCGCTAATGCTGGTAGCAGGAGGTGTTGTGCTTTTGTTTGTGGACAAGTGGTTTGCCCATGCCCAGGAAAGCAAGATTACCTACAAGAATGCGCTGGTGATCGGCTTTTTCCAGTGCATCGCCATGATTCCGGGCGTGTCGCGCTCAGCTGCCTCTATTATTGGGGGACTGACGCAAGGTATAAACCGGAAGGCGGCAGCGGAGTTCTCCTTTTTCCTGGCAGTGCCCACTATGTTGGCTGCTGCTTCGTACAAACTGGTGAAAGACCTGCTCAAACTGGATATCTCAGACATCATCACCTTCGACCTCGTAAAAATCAGGAACAGCTTTGACGTGATCACAGGCGATGACCTCAGGCTGCTGTTAATCGGCAACATCGTGGCCTTTATCGTGGCCATGATCGCCATTAGGTTCTTCATCAACTTCCTGACCAAGTATGGCTTCAAGATGTTCGGATACTATCGCATTGCGTTAGGTATAGTACTGCTGGCGCTGCTGGCTATGGGTGTTGACTTAAGGGTATAACATGGACTACAACTTTGAAGCAGGCGAGATCCTGTTGCTCGACAAACCGCTTACCTGGACCTCGTTTGACGTGGTGAAGAAGGTGCGCAACACCCTCCGCGTCAAAAAAATCGGCCATGCCGGCACGCTCGATCCACTGGCTTCGGGTCTGCTGATTCTGTGCACCGGCAAATTCACCAAGCGTATTGACGAGATACAGGCTCAGGAAAAGGAATATACCGGCACCATTACGCTCGGCCAGACTACTCCCTCCTACGACCTGGAAACGCCTGTGAGCGAAAGCAAAGATATCAGCCATCTCAGCCCAGCCGACATTCAGGCAGCTGCGGATAGCTTTGTAGGCACCATTGAGCAAATCCCTCCCATCTACTCTGCTGTGATGATCGACGGCAAAAGAGCATATGACCTGGCCCGCAAAGGCAAAGAGGCTGAGCTTAAACCGCGTACCATCACCATCAAGGCATTTGAGATTACCAACATTGAAGGTGCAATCATCTCCTTTAAAGTGATCTGCAGCAAAGGTACCTACATCCGCAGCCTGGCGCATGACTTAGGACAGAAGCTAGGTGTTGGAGCCCACTTGTCTGCGCTCGTGCGCACCCGCATTGGGGAGTATAAACTGGAGGACGCCCTCACTATAGAAGACATACAGCAGATCAGAAGAGCTCAACTCGAAGCGAATGGAAGTAATTCGTGATATAGCTGATTTTCCCAAACTGAGTTTCCCGGTGGTGACCAGCGGCACGTTTGATGGCGTGCATGTAGGCCACCAGAAGATCCTGCAGCGCGTGAAAGAACGCGCCCGCCTGTCCAATGGACAAAGCGTGGTCATCACCTACTGGCCACACCCACGGCTGGTGCTCTTCCCGGAAGACAATGACCTGAGGCTGCTCTCTACCATTGAGGAGCGCATTGAGCAGTTGCGCAGTTTCGGCATCGATTACTTGCTGATCATCCCCTTCACCAAAGAATTTTCGCGTTTGAGTTCCCGTACCTTTATTGAAGAAGTGCTGGTGAAGGCAATTCATACCAAGGTACTTGTTATTGGCTACGACCACCGTTTCGGTAAAAACCGCGAAGGCAGCTTCGAGCACCTGAAAGCCCGCTCCGCGCAGTACGGCTTTGAGGTGGAAGAGATTCCGCGCCAGGATGTGGACGACGTCGGCGTGAGCTCCACCAAAATACGCAAGGCCATCGAGTCTGGTGATATACCGACCGCCAACCGCTACTTGGGCCATACCTACAGCCTAACCTCTACGGTGGTGGAAGGCAACAAACTGGGTCGCACCATCGGTTACCCGACCGCCAACCTGGCGCTGCCGTCGCCCCACAAGCTTATACCTGCCTATGGCGTGTACGCCGTCTGGGTAAGGCATGCTGGTCAGCGCCAGCCCGGTATGATGAACATCGGCATCCGTCCAACGGTAGACGGTACTCACCTTACCCTGGAAGCACACCTGATCAACTTCGAGGGCGACCTCTATGGGCAAACCCTGACCGTGGAATTTGTGAAAATGCTCCGCCAGGAGCAGAAGTTCGCCGGACTGGATGCCTTGAAGGCACAACTGGCGAAAGACAAGGAAGCGTCCATACGTGCCTTGGACGTTTAAGGTATTTCACCTCTTCTAAAACCGATTTCACCCCGAATCGAAAAGCCATACGTTGTATATGGCTTTTTTTCTATCTATATTACCTTTTCTATAGAATCTATCGTTTAACCGTTGCAACTGCAGGTATAGCTATACCTGTCGGAACGTAAACACATCATAAACTATGATCAATAAAACTGTAAAGAACGCGCAGGAGGCCCTGCAGGGTGTACAGGACGGCATGACCTTCATGCTGGGCGGCTTTGGTCTGTGCGGTATACCTGAGAATACCATACAAGAGCTGCTTCGCCTGGGGGTAAAAGACGTGACCTGTATTTCGAACAATGCCGGCGTTGACGATTTTGGCATTGGTCTGTTGTTGCAGAAGCGCCAGGTAAAGAAGATGATTGCCAGCTACGTGGGCGAGAATGCGGAATTCGAGCGGCAGTTGCTGAGCGGCGAACTGGAGGTGGAGCTTATACCTCAGGGTACACTGGCAGAGCGCATTCGTGCGGGCGGTGCCGGTATACCTGCTTTCTTCACCCCTGCCGGTTACGGCACTGAGGTGGGCGAAGGCAAAGAGAGCCGGGAGTTCAACGGCAAGATGTACCTGATGGAAACCTGGCTGAAGGCGGACTTCGCGTTTGTAAAAGCCTGGAAGGGCGACACGGCCGGCAACCTGATCTACAAAGGCACAGCCCGTAACTTCAACCCGATGATGGCCGCTGCTGGCAAGATAACCGTGGCAGAAGTAGAAGAGCTGGTACCTGCCGGCGAACTGGACCCGAACATGATCCACACCCCCGGCATCTACGTGCAGCGCATTTTCCAAGGCGAGAAGTATGAGAAACGCATTGAACAGCGTACAGTTAGAACTGTTTAATGTGCTAATTGGCTGATGTGGTAATTGATTAATTCTTAAATAATCCTGCAATGACTGAGATCTCGATAAGTAATAATCCTATTGTAAATAAGTCTTTCTTGTTTGCACTTGATATTATCAAATACACGGATACACTTGAGAGCAGCAGAAAATTTGTAATTGCCAATCAGTTACTGAAGAGCGGCACCTCCATCGGAGCTAATGTGTGGGAGTCTCAGCATGCCGAAAGTAAGGCGGATTTTATTCATAAGCTCAAAATATCTGCCAAGGAGGCGAAGGAAACAGAATATTGGCTTCTTCTCTGCAAATACAGTAAAGGCCTGCCGGATACTTCGGATAAGCTTGATAAACTCCTCGAGATTCAAAAGCTCTTATCAAGGATTATCTCGACCTCCAAGAAGAATTAATGTTTGCCATAAAACTTGTTAGATCAAAATTAGCACATTTTCACATTAACTAATCAGCACATTAACATGGCTTTAGATAAAAATCAGATAGCGAAGCGAATCGCAAAAGAAGTAAAGAATGGGATGTATGTGAACTTGGGCATTGGTATACCTACGCTGGTGGCCAACTACATTCCGGAGGGTGTGGAAGTGGTGCTGCAGTCGGAAAACGGACTGCTGGGCATGGGCCCCTTCCCTACCGAGGACAAAGTGGACGCCGACCTGATCAATGCGGGTAAGCAGACAATCACGACGCTGCCTGGCTCCTCTATTTTCAGCTCTGCCGAGAGCTTTGGCATGATCCGGGGCGAGCACGTAGACCTGACCATCCTGGGCGCCATGGAGGTATCGGAACAGGGCGACATCGCCAACTGGAAGATACCAGGCAAGATGGTGAAAGGGATGGGCGGTGCCATGGACCTGGTGGCCTCTGCCAAAAACATCATTGTGGCCATGCAGCACACGGCACGCGACGGTTCCTCCAAACTGCTGAAGGAGTGTACCCTGCCCATCACAGGCCTTAAGTGCATCAAGAAAATCGTAACGGACCTGGCCGTGATCGAAGTAACGGGAGATGGATTTAAGCTGCTGGAACGCGCACCCGGCGTAACAGTGGAAGAAATTCAGAAGGCTACCGAAGGACGCCTGATCGTGGAAGGAGAGATTCCGGAAGTGCAGCTCTAGAATAGCTATACCTATGCTAACAAAAGCGCAGTGTCAAAGCTGCGCTTTTTCTTTTTAAATTTGCCTGAAAGCGGGAATAACCGCTTTATATTAAAATATCATATCAAAACGATACTTGCTTCACGTATACCCGTAGCAAGCAACCCCATACCTGACATATGAGTGAAAAAATAGAAGCGAACTCTGAGCACAGGCTGTTATTGCGCCAGCTGGAGCTCAAAGATTACAAAGAAGTAAAGGAGATCATGGACATGGTCTATTCTAACATAGACGGTGCCTGGACCCGCAAAGAGTTTTCGAATCTCCTCAAAAAATTCCCCGAAGGGCAGATCTGTATCGAAGACAAAGGCAAGGTAGTGGCCGTGGCACTCAGCCTGATTGTGGACTACAGCGTGTATGGCGACAAGCATACCTATGACCAGATCATCGACAAGGGCACATTTAAGTCCCACGACCCGGAGGGCGAAACCCTGTACGGCATCGACGTGTTTGTGCACCCGGACTACCGCAACCTGCGCCTGGGCCGCCGCCTTTACGATGCCCGCAAAGAAATATGCGAAAACCTGAACCTGCGCGGCATCATCGCTGGTGGCCGTATACCTGGCTACAAGGACTATGCTGATAAACTAACACCGGCCAAGTACATCGAGATGGTCCGTAACAAGGAGCTGTCTGACCCGGTGCTGTCCTTTCAGCTCAGCAACGATTTTCACGTCCGTAAGATCCTGAAAGGCTACCTGCCGGACGATACCGAGTCACGCGCCTATGCCACCTTGCTGGAGTGGATCAACGTGTACTACGAGGAGAAGGAGGAAGTGCTGGGCGGCAAGAAGAAGGTTGTCCGGATCGGTATTGTGCAGTGGCAGATGCGTGCGGTGAAAGACATCGACGATTTCATGCAGCAGGTGGAGTTCTTTGTCGACACCGTAAGCTCCTACAAGTCCGACATGGTGGTGTTCCCGGAGTTTTTCAACGCCCCGCTGATGGCCCTTACCAACGAGGAGTCGCCTTCAGAAGCGATCCGAAGTATGGCCGAGTACACGGATGAGATTCGGGAGCGCATGATCCACATGGCCCTCTCCTACAACATCAATATCATTGCAGGCAGCATGCCGGAGTATTACGACAACAAGCTCTACAACGTGAGCTACCTCTGTCGCCGCGACGGCACCTACGACAAGCAGTACAAACTGCACGTCACACCGGATGAGTCGCACTACTGGGGTATGCGCGGCGGCCACAAACTGAAGATTTTCGACACGGACATTGGCAAGATTGGCATCTTGATCTGCTACGACGTGGAGTTCCCGGAGCTAGCCCGTATGCTCTCCGACATGGACATGAAGATACTCTTCGTGCCTTTCTGGACGGACACCAAAAATGCCTACCTGCGGGTGCGCCTCTGTGCCCAGGCCCGCGCCATCGAGAACGAGTGCTATGTGGCAATTACGGGCAGCGTGGGCAACCTGCCGAAGGTAGAGAACATGGACATCCAGTATTCCCAGTCAGCCGTCTTCTCCCCTTCCGACTTCGCTTTCCCACACGACGCGGTAGTAGCAGAAGCCACTCCAAACACCGAGATGACCCTGATCGCCGACCTGGACCTGGACCTGCTTAAGGACCTGAATACAGCCGGAAGTGTTAGAAACCTGAAAGACCGTAGAAAGGATTTGTATAATCTGAGCTGGGTTGTGAGGCAGGAGGAGTAAGTACATCCCGCTGTTAACGCAAAATCCCCGCCTCTTAAATAGAGGCGGGGATTTTGCATTTATTAATATGAAAGTTTTAAACAGTTGCCTGCTTATTGGATTCACGGTTTACTGCTACGATGCAGCCAATCAACAATGACACAAGGGCACCGATAGCGATGTGATTCAGCACCTTTGGTCCTGTTGGTCGCAGGCGAGGAACAAATCCTGTTACAATTTCCACGTTGTCAAGCTTCTCCAGATCAGCCTCCAGCTTCACCTGCTCCTTGTACATGGTGATACTTTCTCGGTATAAATTGGTCGGGTCAATCGGCTGTCCATATACAAATCCGTTTACCGGGCCTCTGGGTTCTCCTACATTTGTTTTCATGCTGTCAATAGAGGAGATTTCGCCCTTCAGCTTGGAAACCATGCTCTCTACCTGGCGCTGCTTTATTCGTTTCTGTCTGGCAAAATACCGGTTGTTTTCCAGGTAGCTGGTCAGGGCAGGCTCCATTGTTTCAAAAAGGGATCTATCGTATAAAGACAGCTCGATCCGGAAAGGTGAACCGGTCAGAACGCTATCCTTTTCGATTCTATCCTGGTCCAGATTAGAGAAGCTCATCTTTTTAATCTGTCGGGCAGCCTCGGTGTCGATGTCCAGCCTCTCTGCCACAGCTTCGTAGTTCTCTTCAGCCACCATTAACGATAGCTTATTCAATTGGTCTTCAATGAATTCATTTCGGATGTTAGCCAGCATCAGGGTCATGGAAGAGGTATAATAAGCTTTGGTTATCAGAGACAACCCGTAGCCAATTCCGCTCCCTAACAATATGAAAATCAGAAGTAAGCCAATGTTATTCTTAGCAGCTTTGAAAGTGAAAGCAATGCCTCTGCCGATTTTATTAAAGAACTTCCTTATTAAATCAATTAAAACAATTAGATCTACCTCATCATTTGCCTTAGACATTTGCTCGCGCTCTTTTAATTGTTGCATAACATCGAAATTTGCCAAATATACTGCTAAAATTTCAGATGCAATATTTACCATATTAAAAGGCAAATATTTTTAATAGCTTTGCATTCCGTTTGAAAAAGGATTTTTTCACTGCTTTCAAGCACACGCGCAGTAGTGATCAAAATTGCTAGTCGGGTGCCAGGAACTGCAAATCAGCCTTCTAAAGAGATTAACAGATTATTTGCTTATCCAGTCCCAGTGGTAGCTAGCATAAATGGGTTACTCTAAATTAGTGTGTTATAACCATAATTTTAGCAGGCCACATACTATACTACTCGCCATGTAGGTAGTACAATGGCTGAGGTGTCTGATGACTACCATTGTAAATAAAGTTTTAGAGCTGAGATCCAGTAAAATAGCAACCAATATTCTTTGGTTACTTTTTGACAAGGGGCTGAGAATGGGTTCCGGCCTGATCATTGGCATTTGGATAGCGAGGTACCTTGGGCCAGAACAGTTCGGTAAACTGAATTATGGCCAAGCGTTTATCGCCATATTTTCTGCCTTTGTCAGCCTAGGACTCGATACGACCTTAGTGAAGGAAATTGTAAGCGGGGAGCATGAAAAACACAAGCTTCTTGGCACTGGCTTTTTACTGAGGCTCACTGGAGCAATCGTTGCACTTGCAGTTGTTATTGCTTCATCCTTTGCCTTAGATTACGAAGCAGACCCACAATCTTTCACAATAATTGTTATTCTTGGCTTCAGTCTGGTCTTTCAGTCAGTCGATGTCGTGGATTTGTATTTACAAGCCCACCTGAAATCAAAAATTTCGGTCATTCTTAAAAACTCGGCTTTAGTTTTATCTTCCTTATTTAAAGTATACCTTCTCCTTAATGATTATCCGGTAAGCTACTTTGCCTTCGCAATTTTGTTAGATATAGGACTGGCTGCACTGTTTTTATTAGGGTACGCCTATAAAGGCCTGGCAATAAAAATAGCCACCTGGAAATGGGATACCGCTATTGCCAGATCACTCATGCAGTCCAGCTGGCCACTGGTTATCTCTGCCCTTACTGTTATAGCCTATATGCGCATCGACCAGTTGATGATAAAAAATATGCTGGGATCGGTTTCTGTCGGAAATTATTCCGCTGCGGTTCGTATTACGGAGCTATTCTCGATTCTGCCGGTCGTGATTACAAACTCCATGTTCCCATCATTGGTGAACGCAAGCAAAGACACCCTTTTATACCATAGTAGATTAGCTAAGCTTTACAGCATCCTGATCTATAGCAGCTTTGCCTTGGCTATCGTGACAACGGTACTCAGCCCCATTATCATTTCTTTGCTATATGGGCAGCAGTACCAGGACGCTATACCTGTCTTACGCATCCATGTCTGGTCCACCGTTTTTATTTTTTTGGGTGTCGCCAGCAGTCAGCAGTTGGTAATAGAAGGTAAATCAAAAGAAACGCTGTACAGAACCATACTGGGCCTTACTTCAAACATAATTCTGAATATTATCCTTATCCCTGCTTATGGAATCAATGGAGTTGCCACGGCTACACTAATCTCTTATGCAATCTCTTCCTTTTTGAGTAATTTTATTTTCAAAAGCACAAGATCCATTAACCTTTTATATTTAAAGGCTATATTATCTGTCAAAGGAAGAAACAACGCTTAGTATGTTAAAAAGAGTTACGCGTTACATTAACAAGATCGTTGATCTGAGGTTCGGGAGAGTTTCCTATTCCCAGGAAGGTGAAGATCTTTTGCTGGACAGAATATTTGAATATGCTCCCTCCGGATTTTATGTAGATGTAGGCGCCCACCACCCTAAAAGGTTCTCCAATACTTACATATTTTATAAAAGAGGGTGGCGTGGCATTAATGTAGATGCCATGCCAAACAGCATGCAGCGCTTTAAGGAAGTCCGCCCACATGATATCAATCTGGAGCTCGGTATTTCGAAGACAAAGCAAATATTAACCTATCACATGTTTGATGAGCCTGCGCTCAACAGCTTTGACGGAAAGCTGTCGGAGGAGCGGCACAATACGACTGGCTATAAGATAATAGGCAAAAAAGACATTCAGACACTCCCCCTCAGCGAACTGCTTGACACCCACCTCCCTCCTGCAGTCAATATTTCCTTCATGTCCATTGATGTAGAGGGACTGGACCTGGAGGTACTGGAATCAAACAACTGGACTAAGTACAGACCTGCTGTTATACTCATTGAAATACTCCACTCGACGATGGAAGACATCTATGAGTCAGCAGTACATAAGTTCCTGGCTGAAAAAAACTATGGGATTTACTGCAAAACACCTAATACCGTAATGTATCGGGATACCCAATTGAACGCCAAAGCAGTTAAGAACTAGTTGCAGCTTTACAGAATACATAACAAAGCACAAATCACCATAAATTTAAAACATATCTTGTGCTTCTTATTTTAAGATGGAAAGTACCCAAAACATGAATACTGGCGAGCTACTGAAAACAGCAATTTTATTCATCGTATTCAACCGACAGGAAACCACTCGGAAAGTTTTCGAGGCCATACGCCAAATCAGGCCGTCCAGGTTATACATCGCATCTGACGGACCCAGAGAAACTGTAGAGGGCGAGATGGAGAAAGTGCAGGCAGTCCGAGCCTATATAAAAGAACATGTGGACTGGGACTGCGAGGTCAAGACCCGATTTCAGGACAAAAACCTGGGGTGTGGCAGAGCGGTAAGTGGCGCAATTTCCTGGTTTTTTGAGCACGAGGAGAGCGGAATTATTCTGGAAGACGACTGCTTGCCGAGTCAGAGTTTTTTTAGGTATGCTGAAAAAGCACTTGCCAAGTATAAAGATCAGGAAAACATTTACGGTATCACTGGCGATTACCGGGCTCCTGTCAACCCGGCTATTGCTAACAAAACCTCTCTGATAAGCTTTCCATTAATCTGGGGATGGGCAAGTTGGAGACGCGTCTGGGAAAAGTATGACAGAGAGATGAAGAACTGGTCTGGCAGTATTGATGACATCCCGGCATTAAAAGATGCGCCTGAGGATACTAAGCGATATTTCCAGCGAGCCTTTCACAAAACAGCCATTGGGGAAATAAACACATGGGACTACCAACTCTCCTACCAAATGCTGATGAACAACGCCAAGTTCATTTCGCCTAATACAAATCTGGTATCAAACATAGGTTTTGGCGAGGACTCAACTCATTTGGTAACCTTCGATCCAACATACAGTGCGTTACCTGCCCATGAAGTTGAAGTAGACCTGGATGGACTGGTTGACAATGGCTATGACCAGTGGCTGTGCGCGCATGCCTTCAACCGCAAGTCTATAACAACACGGGCCTACAACAAACTGTACAGACTGGTACTGAGGAAATAGAGGCATGAGAGTAGTTCACGTCAATACCTCGGAATCGCAGGGGGGGGCCGCCCGTGCTGCGTCCAGAATACACAAGGGCCTTTTGGACATCGGCATTGACAGCCATATGCTCGTACAGTCAAAAGAGTCTGATGACTTTACGGTCACAGGTCCCAGTACCCGCATGCAAAAAGCTGCTGCCTTGGCCCGGCCATTTCTAGACCAGTTGCCTAAGCTATTTTATAAGAATAGCACCAAAGCTCAATTCTCTGCTGCCTGGGTTCCGTGGAGTGGTATTGCCAACAGAATAAATGCTCTGAAGCCTGATATCGTACATTTGCATTGGATAGGCGAAGGGATGATGCGCATAGAGGAGATCGCCCAAATCAAATCCCCTATCGTTTGGACTCTGCACGACAGTTGGGCATTTACAGGCGGCTGTCACGTTCGCTTCGATTGCAAAAAATATTTTGAAGGTTGTGAGGCATGTCCTGTTTTGGGCTCTGAGCGGAAGAGTGATTTAAGCAGCCGGGTATTTAAGCGCAAAGAGAAAGCATATGCTAAAATCGGGCATTTACGTATCACAGCTCCTAGCAATTGGCTGTCTAGCTCAGCTGCTGAAAGTAAGCTGCTTGGCAACAGAGTGGTTACAACCATACCTATCCCGCTGGAAACCAGCTCCTTTTCTCCGATCGATAAAAAACTGGCAAAAAAATTACTGAATCTTCCTGAGGACAAGCGCATTATTCTGTTTGGTGCAAAAAATGCATTAGGCGATCACAATAAGGGATTCTCTCTTTTGATAGATAGTTTAGGCAAAATTGAGACACAAGATGTGGAGCTTCTGGTTATTGGAAGCAGCAAGCCCGCTTCGCCTCCTGACGTAAGTATTAAGACCCACTACCTCGGTACAGTACATGATAACATAACACTCCGGATTATCTACAGTGCGGCTGATGTCAGTGTTATACCCAGTTATCAGGAGGCGTTCGGACAGGCCGCCACGGAATCCATGAGTTGCGCCACACCAGTGGTCGCGTTTGGAACCACTGGGCTGCTTGACATAGTTGACCATAAAATCACAGGCTATCTTGCTGAGCCATACAGCACCACTGACCTGGCCAAGGGTATAGATTGGGTCCTTTCCAATTCAGATTATGAAACTCTTTGCCGTTCTGCCCGCAAAAAGGCGATCCATGCCTTTGATGTAAGTGTGGTGATTGAGGCATACCTGGATACCTACCGAAAAATACTAAACTCTGATTCTTAGCATATTCAGAATGGTTTAGGCTGCGTGTTTGCGCCAAAGAAATCACCATAACTTTATTAGTCAGGCCTGCCTATCGGGCTTTGTCAACTTAACCGATGGCTCTTTCATTTACAATCTTTAACTTTGTAGCCGTTTAATCTAATTGCCTACCCCTTTTCATGAAAATAGTCCATGTAGTTGAGTGTTTTGCAGCCGGTACGGCACATTTTATAAACCTGCTGACTCAGTACACTTCCTGCGAACATGTCGTCATTCATGGGGAACGGGTGGAAGAAACCAGTGCGGAAGCAGTAAAAGCGAAATTCCCCAAAGGCGTTAGCTTCATCCATTGGAAAAGTGCACAGCGCGAGATCAGACCTGGTCAGGACCTCAAGGCATTAAAAGAACTGATCAAAATTCTGAAAGGCATTGAAGGAATTGATGTTATTCACCTGCACTCTTCCAAAGCAGGTTTCCTGGGCAGGGCCGCCTGTTTCTATTTAGGTATAAAACAGGTTATTTATACTCCGAATGGTGCTCCCTTTGCCCGTGCCGACGTTTCTCCTAAAAAGAAAACACTTTACGTGATGCTGGAGAAAGTTGCCGATAAGCTTTCCGGCCGGGTCGTGTGCTGCTCCCCTTCCGAGGCCCAGAGCTACGAAGAAATTGGAATTAGCACGACTTACATCAACAACGGAACCATTCTACCTGAGGAGACCACAGACCCTCAATCGATTGAAACAGACCGGCCTTTCACCATTGTCACCTGCGGACGGATTACGGAGCAGAAAAACCCAACACTCTTCAATGAGATAGCAGCTGCTTTTGTCCAGCGGCATGACGTTCGATTCGTCTGGATAGGGGAAGGTGAAAAAGAACAGCGGGCTATTTTAAGCGCTAAAAATGTAAATATAACTGGCTGGCTTGCTAAATCTGAGGTAGAAAGCAATGTAAGAGCCGCTGATCTATACCTGTCTACATCTTTATGGGAGGGCCTGCCATTTTCAGTACTGGAGGCCCTGAGCCTGGGGAAATGCCTGCTGCTCACAGACTGTGTTGGCAACAAAGACCTGGTGAAGGACGGCTATAATGGATTCCGATTTCTGACAGCGGAAGAAGCCATCAGCAGAATACAGTGGTTCATGCAAAATCCGGAGGCGATACGCCAGATGGAGAAGAACTCCCGCGAGTGGAGCGAGCAGGAATACGATATCCGTATTGTCTCCCGCCAATACCAGCAGCTTTATAGCCAGATAGCAGGCACAGACCACAAATTGAGTGCTCAAAAGGCCCTTTCTTCAAAAATTTAGCATACCATGGCCCACGCGTTGGAAGGAGGATACCGCATAAACAAACTTCAACCCGAATCAAGATCGGGTGTATTGGTCTCGGTGATCACTATAGTTTATAACGGTGAAAAGTATTTGGAGCAGACCATCCAAAGTGTTCTTTCACAAACTTATAAGAACTTAGAATACATCATTGTGGATGGTGGGTCTACGGATGGCACCCTGGACATCATCAGGAAATACGAAAGTCAGCTGGCTTACTGGAAGAGCGAGCCGGACAAAGGTATAAGCGACGCCTTCAACAAGGGAATCGCACTGGTTACAGGGGATTTGGTAGGTATACTCAATGCCGATGACTGGTATGAGTCAGATGCAGTCGCTAACATTGTCAACAAATACGAGCCGGAATGTGTGCTACATGGCAATAAGCAATATTGGAACCAGGACGGCAGCAGGGCTCACCAGGCGAAACCGAATCTGGAAATCTTGCCTTTGGAAATGAGCCTGAACCACCCGACTGTCTTTGTCAGCAAAAGCCTTTATGATAAGTATGGCAAATTTGACCTCAACTATAAATTGGCCATGGATTACCATCTGCTATTACGCCTCTATAGTGCTGGCGTAAAGTTCATCCATGTGGACCGCATCATCACCAACATGAGGCTGGGAGGCGTGTCTGCCAACATAGAGGGGTGTTACCGTGAAGTGCTCCGGGCAAAAAACGAGGTATTTGGCAGCAAGCTTAGCCATCAGATATACTACTATTGGACCATGCTGCGGTACAGGGTGTCGCAGACACTGGATAACTCGCCCCTGTCTTTCATCACTCGTTTCTATCGGACCCGCATCTCCCCAATAAAGAAGCAATATTAGTTTTTGGGAGCATTATTTTCCTAATTTTACATTTTATCGGTGCCCTAAGCTCCTTTGCAGCAATAGCGCTGAACCCTATTAACTAAGATGCGACTCACGGTAAACAGCTTTAGTTTATTTCTATTCCTCTTTTTCCTGTTCCTCAACCTGCAAAACCTAGGTTTAACAGGATGGATACTCTATGAGGAATCAGCTGTCAAGTTTTACCATTTTTTCTCGCTCTTTTTTATACCACTCTTGTTCATTAAACCAAAAGAGGGTCTGCCCAAAATACCGCGCTTTATCTTTCATTATTTTGCGGGTGTTATAGTTATATCCCTTCTGCTCTTTCTGGTATACCCGGTCAACAGACTACTGGTAAACCACCTGTTCGCCTTTTATGCTTTTGTCATCGGCTATTATGTGGCAGGCACAGTAACACCGGAGCAGGTATACAATGTGTTGCAGAAAGCGGCACTGCTTGTCTTCGCCATCATTGTTGGCAAGCTGTTCTTTCATCTTCCGGAGATACAGCGTTTTATGAAAGCCCCCGACGGACACCCTGACATTTATACCTTGTATGGCGGCGGAACCAACTTGGAGGCGACCTGGATGGGGTTGAACACGGCTCTTTTTATCAACAGGAAAAGGCTCTTTTACTTGTTTCTTACTATAACCCTGGTAGTTAGCATTATCTACGCTTCCAGGGTAGGAGTTGTCATAGCCTTTCTGGTGGCAGGCTTTAAGTTCATATCAGCCTCTACCTCAAAACAGGAAAGACGCGCTATCGTTGCGCTCGGTATGCTTGCCGTGCTGGCTTTTGTACTGTTCATAGACCTGGACAACCTGGCCGAAAAGGTATACGCTCTGCAGCGATTCACAGAGTTCGGCAGCAGCACGGACAAAGGGATGGGCGGCAGGTTTGCCATGTGGCGTTACTACGGCACAGCACTATGGGACAGCAAAATGCTTGGCTACGGCGCCGGTAATGGCATTTATGCCATAGAAGCAATTTCGGGGATCGACTACGAGGAAGACAACCTGCACAACCTGTACATGCAGCTCCTGATCGAGTTTGGAATCATAGGCTTGCTCTTATACCTGATCGTGGTTTACAATGTCAGTATCAAGGCATTTAGATCCAGTTTGAGCAATCCTATCGCGATTGTCATTATGGTATACTTTATAGCTTCTCTAATTCAGTTTAGAGGCACGGATGCGCTGATCTGGCTGTTTATAGGCCTGTTCCTGAAGATAGAGTCAAACAAAGCAAAACTGGCCGCCAATGCGTAACGATATCGTCATACTGATTCCACATTACAACAATCCTGCTGGATTGGAGAGCTCATTAAATTCAGTAGCCTTTCCTACCCCGATCCATGTGCTGGTAGTGGATGACGGTAGCCACACGAAACCTGATGAGCAGCGGCTCCGAAAGTTGTTTGAGGACAGGCTCAGCATCAGTTTCCTTTATAAAAGGGTAAACGAAGGGATAGAAAGAACGCTCAACAACGGACTCAGGTATATACAGGAACAGTTACCTTGTCAGTATATTGCCCGGCTCGACTGTGGTGACACATGTGCTCCTTCCCGGTTTGTCAAACAGAAGCAGTACCTGGACGCCCACCCGGATGTATACCTCATTGGCTCCTGGGTGGAGTTTGTTGACGAACAGGGGAAGAAGGTCTATACTTACAAAGCCCCTGCCGACCACAAGGACATTGTGAAAAACATGTACCTCAAGTGCAGTTTTATACATCCGTCTGTCATGTTCCGCGCAGCCGCTCTAAAAGAAATCGGCCCATATCCTGTTAATTATAAAGCTGCTGAGGATTACGCATTCTTTTTCAGGTTTGTCCAAAGGTATAAGACACACATCATACCGGAAGTACTCACCTACTGCGAGATTAATCCTGCGGGCATTTCGCATACGAAACGGAACATTCAACTAAAAAGCAAAATAAGAATCCTGATGGATAATAGAACAGCCTCCCCCTACTTTGTGGCCGGCCTGTTCCGAAATCTTGTCTTACGCGCGTTGCCCTACAGCCTTGTATCCAAAGCCAAGGCCATACTCCTTAAATGAAGACAGTTTACCAGTCATTCGATAAAGCTACGCTCTTTCAGAGAGGCTATCTATTTAGCCTAATCTTGGTGGCAGTGTCGCTGTTTTCCCCAAAGCAGGCATTGACGAACATCGCTATCATGCTGCTGGCGCTGGTCTGGCTGCTGGAGGGTGATTTTAAAGCAAAGTACCAGAGACTGGCAGCGAATTGGGTAGCCGTTTCGTTTATGCTGCTTTTCTTCCTATACCTGACCGGCGCATTTTACACAGACAATCTGGGAGCCGGCTTCAAGCGGTTGGAGACCAAATCCTCCCTGCTGATTTTTCCGCTGCTAATCGGCTCAGCCATCATCCGGCAAGACTACCTGCGCAAGACCTTGCTCACATTTGCCTTTACCTGCGTGGTCCTCAGCGCAGTAGCACTGGTTTACCAAACCTTTGTTGTACTGGAGAAGAATGACTTCAATTATTTTTTCAGCGACGGACTTGTTTCCATTATGGGGAAACAGGCGGCTTACTATTCCATTTATGTAGCTTTTTCGATCCTGATCCTCATCCAAGACCTTTGGCAGCGGTTTTCAGGTATAGGATGGGGCAGGAAAACTGTGTTCCTGGTAGCTATCCTATTTTTGCTCCTCTTTCTTTTCCTGTTAGCCTCCAGAACCTCCCTCGGCATTCTGCTGCTCATCCTGATCATTAGTCTGGTAGGGGTTGGCGTCAGGTATGGCAAACTCAGGTATACACTGCTGATGGTTGCGGCCCTTCTGGCATTTATTGTGGGACTTTCTGTGGTATTCCCACAGACCGTATCGCGTTTCAAGAGCCTGCGCAACATCAGTTTCGATTTTTCCAACACACAGGACATCTATCACTTTTCTGGGGAGGACAGCGAGGCCAAATGGAACGGGCTAAACATGCGGCTAGCCAAATGGGTGTGCGCGATAGATGTGATCAGGCAAAACCCGCTTGGAGTAGGCACCGGTGATGTGAAAGACGAATTGGTTGAAGCCTACCGGAACAGAAACTTTACTTACGCCGCTGAGAACCGTTTCGACCCCCATAACCAGTTCCTCGACACAACTGTGGCAATTGGTATTCCGGGCTTGATTGTGCTAATGTGCTGCTACTTGCTCCCTCTCTACCTAGCCATCAAACAAAAAAATTGGCTGTTAGGAAGCTTTGCCATTTTGATTATCGCCTGTTCGATTACGGAGTCTGTGTTATCAAGCGCACAAGGGGTTATCTTCATTTGTTTCTCTTTGTTCGTCCTGCTGGGGGCCTCTGTACCTGATAAATCACGAAAGGAACGTGCTGCCAACTTGCCGCAGTAGTTTTCCTCTACGAGTTGGGTAAATGCTGACTGTTTGGCGCTTCATTGCATACCAGTGCTTCCACACCTGGTCCCCAACTGAGATGCCCGTATCGATTTTCTATTTACAGTCAGCAATCATAAGTACAAAAAACATAAATAGAGTATAAATTTTTCTTTTGATATATTTGCAGCGATCTTTCTATGCCTGGCTTATATAACAAATACATCAGACCGCTGCATGCGGCCGGCGACGCTGTTTCCATCGCGCTTTCTTTTGCATTGGCTCACCAAATTGCACCTGGTGAGACTGCAACTCTGACTTTATCAGGTTACACGCAACTTTTGCTATATGCGCTCTTTGCCTGGTATACCTGTTCACTTCTACTAGGGACCTACAAAATCTATCGTGCGGTTTCGATCAACAGGCTCTTGCTAAATGCGCTGCAGGTTATCCTGCTCTATGTGCTTTTGTTTGAGGTTATCATTCAATTGTTCGATCTAGAGGCCGTATCCCGTCAGCTCCAGTTTCTCCACTATGGCTTCCTGACGTGTTTTGTACTCTTTTACCGCTTTGTGGTGCTCCTTTTGCTGCGTCATTTCCGAAGAAAAGGCTATAACAAACGTTTTGTTGTAATTGTGGGGATGGGAGAGGCTGGCAAGGAGTTGCGTCGTTTTTTTGAGCAGCACCCGGAGTACGGCTACCACTTTATGGGCTTCTTTGATGATAAAGCCGTTGGTGGACCGGACGTACTTGGGTCGATAGAAGATATTACGGCCTACTTGGAGGAAAACCATATCGACGAGATCTACTGCTCTCCTTTCGAGCTGCCGCGTAACCAAATCATCCGTCTGATGAACGATGCAGACGATCGCCTTATCCGGATGAAGTTCTTGCCAGAGCCAGGCACCTTTCACCATACCCGCATGAAGCTGGACTTTCATGACATGCTTCCTGTGCTGGTTTTCCGCTCCATCCCGCTCGATGATACCTTCAACAAGGTCATCAAACGCGCCTTTGATATCCTCTTTTCCTCCGTCGTGATTATCCTGGTTCTCTCCTGGTTGATTCCACTACTGGCACTGCTTATCAAGATTGACTCACGAGGACCGATTTTCTTTGGCCAGGAGCGCTCGGGTATAAATTATAAAACATTTCGCTGTTGGAAGCTCCGCTCTATGTATGTCAACAACGAAGCGAATTCGCTGCTGGCCCGGCGTGGCGACTCCCGGATTACGCGTGTAGGGGCATTCCTACGCAAAACTAGTTTGGACGAGCTGCCGCAGTTTTTTAATGTGTTCATGGGGCAGATGTCGATTGTGGGTCCCCGTCCCCATATGCTCAAGGTGAACGAAGAATACGCCATGGTGGCCGAGAAGTACATGGTACGCCATTTCATCAAGCCAGGTATAACAGGCTTATCGCAAGTGCGTGGCTACCGCGGCGACACCAGCTCCGATTACCAGATCCGCGGCCGCGTGAAACTCGACATCTTCTACCTCGAAAACTGGTCTTTCTTCCTCGACCTTAAAATCGTGTTCTATACCGTGTACAACATGCTGCGCGGCGAGGACAACGCATTTTAAAAATCAGTCTGCACGATTTGCTCCTGTTTTAGTAACTTCGCCTGCAAAGTTGAAAACATGAGCAAGGAAAAACCCTCTATACCGAAAGGAACACGCGACTTTGGCCCCGCCGTGGTGGTCAAGCGCAACTATATATTCGGCGTGATCAAGCGCACTTTCGAGAAATTCGGCTATTTGCCACTCGAAACGCCCGCCATGGAGCAACTCTCGGTACTCACGGGCAAGTACGGCGACGAGGGCGATCAGCTGATCTTTAAAGTGCTGAACTCCGGCGACTTCCTAAGCAAAACCACGGCTGCCGATATCGAGCAGGGCTCCAAACACCTGACCCGCAAGATCTCCGAAAAAGCGCTCCGCTACGACCTAACGGTGCCTTTTGCCCGCTTCGTAGTGATGAACCGAAACGAGATCAGCTTCCCTTTTAAACGTTACCAAATACAACCAGTTTGGCGTGCCGACCGTCCGCAGCGGGGCCGCTACCGCGAGTTTTATCAGTGCGACGCCGACGTGGTGGGTACCAATTCCCTGCTCTGCGAGGCCGAGATCGTGCAGATGATCGACGAGGTGCTGAGCACACTGGGCATGACGGACTTTACAATCAAGATCAACCACCGCGGCGTTCTGGCAGGTATAGCCGAGGCCATCGGCGAGAAAGGCCGCGAGGGCGACATCTGCGTGGCCATCGACAAGCTCGACAAGATCGGGGCGGAAGGTGTGCGCAAGGAGTTGCTGGAGCGAGGTATAGCCGAACCAGCTGTTGATAAGCTGGAGCCACTCTATGACCTCAAAGGCTCTAACCAAGAAATACTGGCCCAACTGCAAACCCTGCTGGGTAACACCGAGGAAGGCCAGCGTGGCCTGAAAGACCTGCAGGAGGTATGGGAATATTTAGATAACCTAGGCAGTGACGCCCTCACGACACAAAACCCGTCCGGTCAGCCACGCCTGCAACTGGACGTAACACTGGCGCGTGGCCTCTCCTACTACACCGGCTGCATCTTTGAGGTAAAGGTGAACAATGCCAACATGGGTAGCATCAGCGGCGGTGGCCGTTACGACAACCTAACGGGTATGTTCGGTATGCCGGGCGTGTCCGGTGTGGGCTTCTCGTTTGGCGTGGACCGCATTTACGATGTACTCGAAGAACTGCAGCTTTTCCCGGCCAGCAGCGAGGTGGGTACGAAGGTTCTAATCGTGCAATTCGATAAGGAATCCGAGCGCTACGCCCTGCCGTTGCTACAGAAACTGCGCAACGCAGGTATAGCCTCTGAGTTATACCCGGAACCCGCCAAGCTGAAAAAGCAGATGGGCTATGCCGACCAGAAAAAGATACCGTTTGTGCTGCTAGTGGGGTCTGAGGAAATGGCATCCGGCAAGCTGAAGCTGCGCGACATGCAGACAGGCGAACAGGACGAACTCTACATCGACGACATCATCTCCCAACTGAAATCTGAAGCGAACTAAACCAAACTATGAGCGACGTTCACCATATCTCCAGTCAGCACCTGAGCCTGGAGCGCATCGAGGAAATCATCAGCCGCAGGTATAGCCTGGCCCTTTCGCAGGAAGCGGAGGAGCGCATTCTGCACTGCTACAACTACCTGCACCGCAAGATCGCCAGCACCGACAAGAGCATTTATGGCATCAACACAGGCTTTGGATCGCTGTACAAAAAGCAGATATCGCACGACAACCTCGAGCAATTACAGCGCAACCTGATGATGTCGCACGCCTGCGGGATGGGCGACGAGGTGCCGGCTGAGGTGGTGAAACTGATGCTCTTGCTCAAGATTCAGTCGCTGGCTTATGGCAACAGCGGGGTGCAGCTGCAGACCGTAAAGCGCTTGATCGACTTCTATAACCGCGACATTTACCCGATCGTGTACCAGCAGGGCTCGCTCGGTGCCAGCGGCGACCTCGCACCGCTGGCCCACCTCTGCCTGCCGCTGATCGGTTTGGGTGAGGTATACTACCAGGGCTACCGACTGGAGAGTCGCCATGTGCTGGAGATGTTCAGTTGGGAGCCGATTGCCCTGCAGGCCAAAGAAGGCCTGGCTTTGCTCAACGGTACGCAATTTATGAGTGCCTATGGGGTGCACTGCTTGCTGCAGAGCCTGCGCTTGTCGCGCACAGCCGACGTGGTGGGTGCGCTGTCGCTGGATGCCTTTGATGGACGCATCGAGCCGTTCAACCACCTGATTCACCAGGCGCGTCCTCACCGAGGGCAAATTGAGACTGCCGCTACTTTCCGAGAGCTGCTGCAGGGCAGCGAGCTGATCGGCCAGTTCAAGCAGCATGTACAGGACCCTTACTCCTTCCGCTGCATTCCGCAGGTACACGGGGCCTCGAAAGACGCTATCCATTACACTGAGGGCGTGATTCTGACTGAGATCAATGCGGTGACCGATAACCCGAACATCTTCCCGGACGAGGACGAGATCATTTCAGGCGGCAACTTCCATGGGCAGCCGCTGGCTTTGGCGCTGGATTTCCTGGCAATTGCTTTGGCGGAGCTGGGCAGTATATCGGAGCGCCGTACTTACCAGCTCATCTCGGGTAGCCGCGGTTTACCGGATTTCCTGGTCGCGGAGCCAGGCCTGAACTCCGGCTTCATGATCACACAGTACACGGCTGCCTCTATCGTGAGCCAGACCAAACAACTCTGCACACCAGCTTCCATCGACACCATTCCTTCGTCCAACGGACAGGAGGACCACGTGAGCATGGGGTCGAATGCTGCTACCAAACTCTATAATGTAGTGCAGAATGTGGAACGCGTGCTGGCTATTGAGTTGATGAACGCGGCACAGGCGATGGAATTCAGACGACCACAACGCACTTCGGCGCCACTCGAACAATTACTGGCCGAATTCCGGGAGCAGATTCCGTTCGTGAGCACCGATCGCGTGATGCACCCGGACATGGAACGTAGCGTGTCTTTCCTCAGAACCTGCCATTTGCCGGCTGCTCTGGCTTAGAAAGCACTTCCTATTTCTGGAAATCCGCAACGGACTGAAAACCGTTGCGGATTTCTTTTTTATGCCTATTAGAAGTAGTACGACTAACCCATTAAGGGGATTATAGGGGTGTAAGTTCAGTCCTAAATGCTGCTGATAGACCAATGTGGGAGCCCCTCACAGCATCTGATGATCCTATACCTGTGCTTGTTGTCCTGACTTAAAAGCGCCACCTTCATGCATCGGATAAAGGACCAACGGCACTGGAAATCCAATACACAAAAGCTGTTATTGAAGTCGACTTCTCACAAATTAAGCTGAATCGCTGTGCTCCTATACCTAAAATTTAGGTATAGGCTTTTCTCCTATACCTTGCTTAGCTATATTCGTAGCACACCCTATACCTACTGCTTGAGATTCCTGCTTTTCATATCGCTTTTATTGACTGCTATACCTGTTTTGGGACAGGACGGCTGTTTTCGGGCTATACAGAATGGGCAGGAGGTGAAGGTGATTTGCGTCGGCGTACCTGTTTTTTTCGAGGATTGCAGCTCCGACCAGAATACGCAGTACACTACTTTTTACGACCCCGGTCCGAAGGCATTTGACCCTAAGAATTTCAACGAGAGCGAGTTAGTGAGTCGCGGCGCTGACGGCCGCTTTCAGTATACCTACACAGCGCCGGGCAAGTACATTATCACCCAGATCATCAACCGGGGAGGCGGCCAAAGCACCACCATCGAGCCCATGGAGTTTGAAGTGGTGGCTACTCCTGCTCCTGCTTTCTCAGTACAAGCCTGCGCCAGCCGATCGGTTCAAGTAACCATACCCGACACAGGCTACGACCTGTACGACATCGATTATGGCGACAATACCACAGTGCGGGGCGTGGCAGCCGGGGAGCAGCCACGTTATACCTATTCGGGCACTGCTTCCTCCTACACCATCCGGGTAAGCGGCAGGTATACATGCAGCTCATGCGAGAGCAGCTCCACCAGCACGGTTACGCTATTGCCAATTCCCCCTGCCCCGGTTATCGCTCAACTGGAGGTAGTGCGGGAAGCGGCAGACGGCGAGCTCCTGTTCACGTTCGAAAACCTGCAGCCCGGCTACCGCTACGTGCTGGAGCAGCGGACCACTGCGACCGGTAACTTTGTAGCCATCTATACAGGTACTCCTCTGACTCAAAACAGGCTGGCAAACTTCAGGGTCGGAAATGTAGACACCCGACAGCCCATCCAGTTCCGGATCCGCCCGGCCGATAACTGCGGCAATGAATTCCCCATCTTTTCGGCCCCTGTCAGCAGCCTGGTATTGGGCGTGCAGACGGGCAATGAACTTGCAAATCTTCGTTGGGCAGCTATAGCAGGGGGTGTCCAGGGCTATACTGTATTCCGAGACGGCAACCGGATTGGGGAACTCGGCAGTACCACAACCACTTATACCGACCTTAACTTGAGTTGCGGTCAAAACTACTGCTACCAGGTTCACAGCATCCTGCATAACGGGCAGAGCCGCTCGATCTCTGCCGCCCACTGCATACAGGCCACTTCCACCGCTACGCCACCGGCCGGCTACCTCTACAGCACCTACGACGAAAACAACCAGGTACAGCTTACCTTGACCCTCCCGCAGGGGCAGACAGTCCGGCAGGTACGCTACCTGCGCAGCATCGACGGCGTGCCCTTTGCCGATCTGCCCACCGACGGACAGACAACCTACACAGACGCACTGCAACCCCTCAATCCAGTGTGCTACCGCGCCAGCTATACCAACCCTTGCGACCGCAGCTCTACGCTCAGCAACACCACCTGCCCCATATACTTGGTCGCAATCTCTCAGGAAAACTCTCTGGCTATTTCGCTGGGTTGGACGGGTTATGTGGGTTTTCCGGATGGGGTGGGCGGCTACACCCTGGAGTTGCTGGACGCCAACAACATGGTTGTCAGCAGTTTGCCAGTTTCGGGCAACACCTACCTGGAACGCAACCCAAGCGATGAAATGCAGGAACTCCGCTACCGCATCCGGGTGACTTCAGGCAATGGCGGCGCCACTTCATATTCCAACACAGTGGTCATCCAACAGCCGCTACAAGTGCATATTCCGAACGCTTTCACCCCCAATGGCGACGGGCTAAACGATGTGCTCGAAGTAAAAGGCCGCTTTATCAGTTCCTTCAGCGTCAAGGTATACAACAGCGCTGGTCAGGTCGTATTTTCGGCGGATGACCGCAACACCTACTGGGACGGCACTTACCAGGGCAAGCCACAGCCAGCCGGTGCCTATGCCTACGAGGTGAACATTGTGAGCCAGAGCGGAGAAACAAAACGCCGTACCGGCACCGTCACGCTGCTGCGCTAGGATGGCCGACACGGCGATCTCCATTATCTTTTCACCATTATTTTAACGGACTTCACTTTGCCTCCACTCGTAATGCGCGCCAGGTACATGCCATCTTTCAGACCAGAAACATCCAGCTGTACCTCCGTCACTTCCCCGGCCTTTGCCAGGCCCTGCCTTGCCTGTTGCACCCGTGCCCCTTTCAAATCGAACAACTGAACTTCGTAAGCACTTTCCACATCCGCTGTAAAGCGAATCGTGGTGAGCGCATGGGCTGGGTTCGGATAAGCAAGCAGTTCGGCAGATGCTATACCTTGTATACCTTTCCCATTGGTGGCCAGCAGGTCGCGGTTGTCTTTTCTGCCGTTGATCTCGATGTTTCCCCGCCCGATACGTGGCCCGGTTTCTTGGCTGAGGTAGTAGATGTCACCGCCTGCCTCAAAGTTGTCGAATACCAGGTCATTGCCGCGGTCCATGTCCCAGATGCGGATGCGAAGCTGGTCGTTGGGGTCGTTTTTGCCCTTGCCGCCCGCATCACGAACCGACACGATGTAGCCAAAACGTCCGATGCCCTGCAACCGTGCGGTGCCTTTCCAGATAGCCTGGTTTCCGGTGATCACGAGCCAGTCGAGGGCGCCGCTTTGGGAGAATTTCTGCTTGTTCACGGTAAGCTGCACGGTACCCTGTGGCCTAGTAGCGTGCTTGTTCTGGTACCTAACAAAGAACGAGAACTCCGCTTCCAGCTTCTGGTTGTTGCCACCCAATCCAAAATCGGCTAAAGCAATACTGCCAGAGCCTTTCACATGGCCTGCCTCCGGATCGTAGATGACGTGCCACTGGTTGTAGTCGTTGTTAGCTGCCTTCAGGCAACTCTCCGAGAAGTCGAGCCCGACTTGATAGATGCCCGCCTGGGTATAGGTATGCTTGCCTGTGATGCGCGAGGTGCCGAAAGCGGTATACGACATCGTTGGCTCCGAGCCGTCGCCCCAGGTCCAACTCAGGCCGGTGTCTTCGTTGAGGATATGAGGTGAAAAGTCGGCGGTGGTGCGGGCCTCCCAGCCTGCCCGTATGGCATAAGGCGCCAGGTATAGCTGCACGTTCACAGGTATGGCGCACGGTTCTTCTGTAGACTGGGTGTATTTTACTAGCAGCACGTCTTGCTTGGTGTCGGGGTCATACACAATGCGGGCAACGATCACATTCCGGTCCGCATCCACAGCCAGCAACCCATCACCCGAATGCACTGGCTTCATTTCCTCCCATACCTTGGAGCCATCGGAGGTCAGCAATTTCACGGTGCGTAGGACCTGCTGTACGCCGTCCGTGTTCCAGCCAGTCACGTAAATTCCGCCCTGCTGGTCAAGTACCAGTTCAGACAGGACACCATCGTACGGTGATGCCCACACCACGCCCGGCGCTTCCGTGCTGAATTTGACCACATGAGCCTTGCCATTGATGAAGCATGTCACGTAAGCTCCTCCGGCATTGTCCACCATCAGGTTCTCTAAAGAGGTAGGTGTTGTCCCCTGGTCAGTCATGGGCTGACGCCAAACCAAGGCTCCGTTGGAGGCAGCAAATTTCAACAAATAGGACACACGCTCGCCTGTGTCCAGGTCGTCGAAGGCGGCCAGGTATACGCCCCCCGTATTGTCTACTGCCAGCCCCGAAACCCTATGCAGGGTTTGTCTGTTGCCGCTGTTGTAGATTTCCTGCCATAGCTCTCTGCCGTCACCTGACGCGTATTTGATCAGCACCAGGTTGTTCACAATGCCCGGCCCTGGTGCAGTGCCCGTCACGTATACCTCCCCTGCTTCATCCAGCGCAAAAGCCACCAGTTCATTCAGCACGTTATTCGGGTCGAACCTACCATATCGTTTCGTCCAGATGCTCGCTCCTGTGTCCGGGTTTATTTTCAGGAGGAAGTCCTCTGTCGCCACATCGGGTTGCAAACGGGTGGTACCCATCAGGTAAATGTTGCCTTGCAGGTCCAGTCTTATTTCCCTGCCTACATTGGCTTCGGTCGGCCCGTGGGTCGTTTCCCATAGCGCCTCACCTGTGGCCCCATCTACTTTATACAGCATAATGTCGGGCTGAGCATTACCTCTTGAAGCCTGCACCATGACGTACGCCGTACCCGTGGGATCCACAGCCAAATGCCTGGTATCGACACCTGTCGAGCTATTGTCGAACTGCCGCGACCAGAGCAAATCACCCGCTGCTGAGTACTTGAGTAAAACGGTGTGCAGATTTCTGTTGCCAGCATCATCAGTACCAGTCGATACCGTCATGTAAATATTCCCTGCATCGTCCGTCACCATATTGGTTGGCAGGTCTATACCTGAAAAAGTTTGCAGGAAGGTGAGGTTATAAACGAGCGCTCCTGTCGTTGTCTGGAGGCTTGCGGCGAAAAGGTGTGTTTCATCGGTACCAGTTGTGCCGGTCAGGTGTAAAGTGCCTGCCTCGGATAGGGCCATTCCCTGCAATAAATAGGTACTGTCTGCAGGAGAGGTATAGGTCCAAGCTACGTTCCCACGGCTGGCGTCATACCTGCGCACGGTGTAGGCGGCACTGTCCTGCCGGCTGCCCAGGTATAGGTTTCCAGCTTCGTCTGCCACCATATCGATGCTCCTACCTGCAAAGGTGGAAGACCAGCTTTGCGAGCCCGTGGAGGCGCTGTGGCGAGCCAGTCGGTTCTGGCCTTGCGAACTACTCCGCAGGTACAGCCCACCCGCTTCGTCTGCCAACAGCTGCTCAGGTATAGCGCTTCCGGCCATACTATGGAGCCATACCTGCCTGCCAGTGGCCGCATCGTACTTAAGCAGCGTGTTGGTCGATGGCTGATCAGGGTCGGAGGCATAGTGGATGCTCCAGGCATAAACTCCCCCTGCTTCGTCTACGGCAAGCTGCGCGGCGCGGTCCTGCAGATTAGTGTCGTACTGCATTTGCCAAACCAAAGAACCATCTGCACCACTGCGCTTCGTGGTCAGCATCTGGCTGGCATTCTGGTCTATGCCTGTGCTACCTGTCAGGTAGATGTCTCCCTGGCTGTCGAGGGCTATATCTGCCATCTGCTGGAACACGTTAGGGGCTACACTTCCGGATAAGGATTGTCGCCATGCCCTTTGCCCGGTGGTGGCATTGTACTTAAACAACTGCGTAAAATCGCCAGGCATCGTAAAGTGTCCGGAGCCTACCAGGATCACCCCTCCCCTATTATCGGCCAGCACCTGTATACCTGTCATCGTACTAAAGGGCGTCTCACTTTGCCGCCATACCTGTTTTCCATCTGCCAGGGCGTATTTTATCACGTCCACCATGGTTCTGGAGCCCATGTCCACTGTGGAAGTTACCACATAAAAACCCGTTTCATCAAGGGCGACATTCTTCACGGCATGTGGATACTGGAAGAAAGGAAAACGGTGCTGCCAAAGTACCTCGCCAGAGGGGTTGAATTTTGCTATGACATAACCATCATAACTGTTGGGAGAGCCCTGTGGGTTGATTCTGCTATTGCCCGCCACATAGGCATTGCCTGCGGCATCGACAGCACTGAGGGCACCTGACTCAAACGTGGGGATGGCGCTGTCGTAGCGTAGCTCCCATTCCTGTGTCACTTGCTGCGCCGTAGCCGGTAGGTTTGTTAGGTGCAGCAACAGAGATACTACAAGTAAAAATCCGAAGCCCCGATTGGGCAAGCTTAGAAAATGTGACATAGCAATACGGGTAAAATTTATTGGACCATATAGAACTGTTAGCAAGTGAAAGCAGGCATGAGATGACCGAGAAAAAGATAAAAAGGGTGAAAGAGGCAGGTAGAGAGCAACTACACGACAGGCAGCAAAAAAGTGGCCTGCGTAAAGTAATTTATTATATGCATTATTCCAATACGGAGGTTTCGCCTTTTAGGATAACTATTTTTTTAAGGAGGAGTGCAAAAAACACCTAGCCAGAATTGGACTGAATCAATAGAGAATATAGCAACCATTCTCCTTAACAGCACCATTATTCCTTTAATTTAAGATATGCTTGTATATTTGTATACCCCCTCGTAATAGATGGACGTTTATACCTGTACATAACACCAACAATACACCAAAAAGAAGATAGACTATGTTTGATATGATGGGCATGATGGGCAAGATGAAAGAAGTCCAGGCCAAAATGAAACAAGCGCAGGACAACCTGCAGCATATCACGGTAAGCGCCGAGTCGGGCGCGGGCTTGGTGAAGGCCACCGTGAACGGGCAGCGTAAGCTCCTCAAGATCGAAATCGACGACTCCATCCTGAACGCCAACGACCGCGACATGGTGAACGACCTGGTGGTGGCCGCCGTAAACAACGCCATGCTAACTGCAAGCGAGCGTGCAGCCGAAGAAATGAAGAAAAGCACAGAGGGCCTTTTACCTAACATCCCCGGTTTAGATCTAGGAAACTTTGGCCTCTAATCCCAGCCTCACGGCTATTGTCATACTTAACTGGAACGGGCTCCGCTATCTGCAGGAGTTTTTGCCGTCGGTAGTGGAAAACAGTGCAGGCTGCGAAGTGATCGTGGCCGACAATGCCTCTACCGATGGCTCCATCCCCTTCTTACAGGAGCACTTCCCGCAGGTGCGCATCATCCAAAACGACGACAACTACGGTTTCTGCGAAGGATACAACATTGCCCTGCGACAGGTAGAGGCTAAATACTACGTGCTGCTCAACTCCGACGTGCACGTGCCGCCAGCCTGGACGGAGCCGATTATTCAACTGATGGAGTCGGACGAGAACATCGCCGTTTGCCAGCCCAAGATCGTCGCGCAGCAGCACCCTGACTTTTTTGAATACGCTGGCGCGGGCGGTGGCCTGCTGGATGCGCTCGGCTACCCGTATTGCCGCGGGCGTTTGTTCGAGACGCTGGAGGAAGACAAAGGGCAGTACAACGATGTGGCGGAGGTGTTCTGGGCAACGGGCGCCTGCATGTTCGTGCGTTCCAATGTTTTTCACGGGCTAGGCGGCTTGGAGCCAGCTTTTTTTGCGCACATGGAGGAGATCGACTTCTGCTGGCGCGCCAAGAACGTGGGCTATAAGGTGATGTATAACGGCCACAGCCAGGTATACCACGTGGGAGGCGGCACGCTGCACAAGTCAAACCCGCGCAAAACATACCTGAATTTCCGGAATGGACTGGCCCTGCTGTACAAAAACCTGCCCGGCGGCGAGCTGTTTTCAACTGTTGTTATCCGGATTCTGCTGGACTGGCTGGCGGCCCTGCGCATGCTGATGGCAGGACAGTCGGCCGATGCCAAAGCGGTGCTGCGTGCGCATACCGACCTGCTGCGAAACAGCAAGTACTGGCGGCAGCGCAGAAAAGCACAGCAGCTGAAAGGCACTTTTCCAACTATGACGGGCGTTTACAGGGGGAGTATTGTGTGGCAGTACTTTGTGCGCCAGCGACGCACAGCGCGGGACCTATAAATCCCAGACGGTGCTGCGCTCGCGACGCAGGTGCTTGCTCACGTTCATCCAGAAAGCCATGATGAAGTACAGGATGATAGGTGAGCCCAGTGTGAAAAACGAAATGTAGATGAAGGACAGGCGAATGCTGCTAGAGGCTATTCCAAGCTTCTCTCCCAACATGGCGCAGACACCAAAAGCCTGAGATTCGATAAAGTATTGTAGCCTTTTCACTTTCGTTTGATTTAAAATTAAAAGTAGGAAATTTATAGATTTTCGTCAAAGATTATCGACAAAAATCAAGGTACGGCAGCTAAACAACGGCTGTACCAGCTATATCTTACGTTGGTTACCTCAATCTGATATGAAACACAACAAAAAAAACGTCGCTTTGTTTCTGCCGCTTGCCGTGGTGATGCTCTCTGCCAACACAGGTTGCACCCTGCAGCGCATGGTAAAACAGGCCAAAAAGCAGGAAATTGAAGTGACGCCCAATCCCCTCGTAGCAAATGGACAGGAGGTGGTATTTGAAATGAAGGCCACCTTGCCCGAGAAAATGCTTCGCAAAAACCAGGACTACCGCTACAAGATTGATGTGGTATACGAAGCTGCCGGTCAGCAGCGCGAGCAATTGGGCGCCCTCAACTTCGACCTGGGCAATTACCTGTACGAAAACAATCGCCCGACCATCACACAGGAGTTCACCTTCCCCTACGCACCGCACAAGAACAAGGGTAAGCTGCTGGTGCAGGGCACCGTCATTGACAAACGCAAGCGCGACCGCGTGGCCTATACCCCGGAGGAGCAGGTAGCCACCGGCCTGAACACCACCGCCCTGCTGATGGTGCGCAGTAACGACTATACCTATGTGCCCGATAACTACAAAACCATCGCCGAGGGTCCTGCCACCATCCTGTTCTACTTCGACGAGAACCAGTTCGCCACCAAAAACTACCTGGGCGAAAACCTGCCCGTGCTGGACCAGTACGCCATGGACACGGTGAAGCAGCAGACCATCAAGGTGATCGGCAGTCAGGCACCCAATGAAAAAGGCACCGACCTGGCCCAGAAGCGCGCCAAGGCCCTGGCCGACTACTATAGAACCAAAGTTGGTTTGCTCGACTACTCCGGCAAGAAAATAGAGATCAGTACCGAAACGGAACCGACCGACTGGGCAGCCCTGTTGGAGCGCGTGAATAAATCAGCGTTGCCTAAGGCACAGAAGCAGGAAGTTGCCACCATGCTGCAAGGCACCGGTTCTGACAAGCAGAAAACGGACGCCCTGCAGCAGAGTGCAGCCTTCGAGTACATCCGCAAGTACATTTACCCGACCATGCGTTTTGCCCGCGTGGAGGTGGACTATAACCGCGCCCGCAAATCGGACTATGAGCTATACCTGCTAGCCCGCCGCATTGCCGAAGACAGCCTGAGCGCGCAAGCCCTCACGGCCGAAGAACTGCAGTACGCCGCGACGCTGACACCACTATTGGCCGAGCGCCGCAAACTCTACGAGGCGGCCGTGAAAACCACCGACTTGTGGCCCGCCTACTACAACCTGGGTGTGGTGTATACCGAAATGGCCCGCAAAGAGTACCGTCCGAAGGCAAAAGAAGCCCTACTGGACAAAGCCATCCACAACCTGAACTTCGCCGGCTTCCGCAACCCGACTGCCGAAGTAAATTATGCCTTGGCCAGTGCCTACCACCTGCGTGGCGAGCGCGAAAAAGCACTGCAGATCTACGACTACGCCATCAAACTGGGTGGCGAGCAGGAGCTCCTGCACCGCATCTTCACCGACAAAGCCGCGCTGGAAATGGAGATGGGCCTCTACGACGAAGCTATCCGCAGCCTGACCTACTCCGGCGACGACTACCAGACGAACATGAACCTGGGTTTAAGTTATATGCTGAAAGAAAATTACGAAGGTGCCCGCCAGTACTACGAAAAGGCTTTGGAGCTGAAAGAGGAAGATCCGCTGGCGCACTACTCGCTGGCCGTATTGGGCGCGCGCATGCAGAACGAGGGCATGGTGCGCATTCACCTGCGAAGGGCCATTCAGCGCGATCGCAGCTATATGGAACGGGCCTTCGACGACCCGGAATTCGCCGCTTATCATGGGAAACAAGCCTTCCGGGAGGGGATGATACGATAAGTTCCCGCTTATACATTGCAAATTGAAAGAGTTATCTTAATTTTACCAGCTGAACAGAGATTTTAACATTACTATGCGAAGTATACAGTTTAGAGAAGCCCTTCGTGAAGCCATGTCTGAAGAGATGCGCCGCGATAAGAGCGTTTTCCTGATGGGTGAAGAAGTAGCCGAATACAATGGCGCCTACAAGGTGAGCCAGGGCATGCTGGACGAGTTTGGTCCGGAGCGCGTAATTGACACTCCTATTGCCGAGCTTGGCTTTGCCGGTATTGGCGTGGGTGCCTCCATGAACGGCCTGCGTCCGATCATTGAGTTCATGACCTTCAACTTCTCGCTGGTGGCCATTGACCAGGTGATCAACTCTGCCGCCAAAATGATGTCGATGTCAGGTGGTCAGTACTCCTGCCCTATTGTGTTCCGCGGACCTACCGGTAGTGCCGGCATGCTGTCTTCGCAGCACTCTCAGAACTTCGAGAACTGGTATGCCAACACCCCAGGTTTGAAAGTGGTGGTTCCTTCTAACCCATATGATGCCAAAGGCCTGATGAAGTCTGCCATCCGCGACAACGACCCGGTTGTTTTCATGGAATCAGAGCAAATGTACGGCGACAAAGGCGAGGTGCCTGAAGAAGAATACCTGATTCCGATCGGTGTGGCTGACATCAAGCGCGAAGGTACGGACGTAACCATCGTATCGTTTGGCAAGATGATGAAAGTAGCCCTGGCTGCTGCCGAGGAACTGGCCAAAGACGGCATCAATGCTGAGGTGATCGACCTGCGCACTGTTCGTCCGATCGACTACAAAACTTTGATCGAGTCTGTAAAGAAAACCAACCGCATGGTGGTGGTAGAAGAAGCATGGCCTCTGGCCTCTATCTCTGCTGAACTGGCCTACCACATCCAGAGTAATGCATTTGATTACATGGATGCCCCGGTGAAGCGCGTAACTTGCCGCGACGTGCCACTTCCATATGCTCCTACCCTGATCGAGGCATCGCTTCCAAACGTAGCGCGTACGATTGAGGCGGTGAAAGAAGTGACTTATCAGAAAGCTTAAGCTGGACTGATTGTATAAAAAACGGCCCCTGGTTTTTGGAACCAGGGGCCGTTTTGCTTTAGAAACCGGCACAGTCAGACAGAGGCACCTGCACGCCGCCGGCCTGTTCGTAGACGAGCTTGGCGCCGAGATGCCCGGTATAGGCCAGGTAACCACTGCCAACCAGCATGAGCACTACCATTACAGCTGATAACGGCCGCTTATACCTTTGTACCCAGTCCACCATAATACTCAGGTCGAGCACCGAAGCTGCTGTAAACAGGTAGGCCAGGTTGTAGGCGGCCAGTTCGTGGCTTTTCAGCACCGTGGGGTCGCACAACTGCCGCGAGACAATGCCATCGGCCAGGTCGCCGGTATAGATGCTCAGCCAGGCGCCTGCCGTGCCCGCAGAGAGCAGGTAAGCACCCATGCGGTGCCAGAAAGCAGCCGGCTGCGGCTTCAGCAAAACAGCCAGCAGTTTGGCCAGCGTGGCGAAGAGCAGCAGCGCCACCGGGAAATGCACCGTGAGCGGATGCCAGGCCTCGGTGCGCCAGCTCAGCAGTTCCTCCATGGGGTTATTCCAGAATGCGCACGGCTACGGGGTCCAGGCGTTGGCCTACTTTCTCTACCTGCACTTCCACCCGGGTCCCTTCCTTCAGATGGTCAAAAGGAACCGTCTCACCATTGTGGGTCAGCGTAGTGGCATCTGTGAAGTATAGTTCCAGCGTTTTGTTGTCATCAGTCTGCACGTAAATCTCAGTCTTCTCAGGCACAGCTTTTTTCACACTGCCCTGGTACGTGCCCGACTCCACTACATCGGTGCCGCCGCTATCGCAGCCATACATAAACACGGTGAGCATGGCAAACATGGCCAGCCAGGATTTCAGATTTTTCATAGGTATAGGTTTTAGTTAATAATCTCTGTCTCTGATGCTATGCAACTACGTGATATAATGCATTAAGTATCTAAAACTTAACATGATTAAGCATCAATCAAATATTTCATTTCAAAGCTTGATCTTTCGGAAAGGTGAAGGGGCGGTTTCCTTACGCTATACCTATCATTTTAATAAGGAGAGCACAACCCGTTAGTTGAGACCTGACTTGCGTTTCACTTCGACGGTGCCGGTGTCCTCGTCTTTCTCTATTTCCTGCTTTTCTACTTTCACGGCGGTATCGGTGGGCTCAACGCCGCGGTCATGATCTTCGGAATATACCTGCGTGAACTCAGCTCCCAGCAAAAAGATAACGGAGGTATAGTATACCCACACCAGAATCAGTACAAGCGAGCCAGCCGCTCCATAGGTGTCGGCTAGCGGGTCGTGCTGGAAGTAGATGTTGAGGACGTACTTACCCAGGGTGAACAGAATGGCGGTAACGACAGCGCCGACCCACACATTGGCCCAACGAATGCGGGCATCAGGCAGCACTTTGAAGATGGCAGCGAAAATAACCGTGGCAATGGCAATGGATACCAGGATGTTGCCGATCGTAACCAGGTATACGGCTATGCCGGAGAGCTCCTGCCGCAGGTAGTCGTAAAAAAGCCCCAGCACCACATCCACCGAAAGCGAAACGAGCAGCAGAAAGCCAAAGCTCACCACCAGGGCCAGCGACAGAAGACGGCCGATCACCAGCTTCATGAAGCCCTTTTCTACTTTGGCCTTCACCTTCCAGATGGCGTTGAGCGAATCCTGTAGCGCCACAAATACCGTCGTAGCACTGAAGGCCATGACGAGCACGCCAATCACCGTGCCGATGGTGCTGGCCTCGGACTGGCTGGCATTCTCGATGATGCTCTGTACCTGCGTGGCGCTGTTGCGCCCCACAATACCGCCCACCTGCTTCACCACCTCGCCGCGCACAGCCTCCTCCCCAAAAGCGGAGCCTGCAATGCGGATCGTGATGATAAGCACGGCCGGCAGCGAGAAAATAGTGTAGAACCCGATGATGGCCGCATAGTCCAGGGGGTTGTCATCGACGAACTTCTTGAAAGTCTGTTTGGTCAGTTCCCAGGTGGTTGTAAGCCTTTTTCGCATGAGGTTTGCCATTTTGCTATACCTACAGGCATACGGCAAAGCGGTCGCTTAAGGTATAGCCACCGCGCGAGGGCGGTTCTATGCCTGCGCGAGTGCCAGCCGGGCCAGGTAATTACCGGCCTCCCCTTCGTAGAGCAGCTCGAAGGTATAGCCGTGGCTGGTAGCATAGTCTTCCAGAATGGCCGGGTCGATGAAGAGCCATTTGAACTTGCCGGTCTGATGCTCTTTGTAGCGCATGTTGTACACTACCTCCCCGTAGTAGCCCGCGTTCAGGTCGAGCAGCACAGAGCCGTCTTCTTCTTCAAACATATACAGGATATCCGATGACTCGAGCAGAATCTGACCGCCAAGGTTCAGCAGTGTTTTGGTATGCTCCAGGAAGCGCTCCAGCCCTTCCAGATCGCCGGCTATACCTATCCCGTTCATGAGCAGTAGCAGCGTGTCGTAGCGCTGGCCACTCAGTTTGAAAATATCCTGCTCAAGTACCTGCCGTATACCTTGCTGTCGCATGGCCTGCACCGCCCCAGCCGACACATCCAGGGCTGTCACATCGACTCCAAGGTACTGCAGGGCAAGGCTATGGCAGCCGGCTCCTGCGCCCACGTCCAGCACCCGTCCCCGGCACTCATCCAGTGCCAGCAGCTCCAGCTCGGGCATTTCTTCGGGCGTCCGGAAAAGGTAGGCTACTTCTATTTCGTCGTCTTCAGTCAGGTTGCTTTCCACCACGATCCGCGCCTTGCGGTTTCCGGCCATAAAATCCTGTATAGCAGCCCCTACCGGGTCGTTGGTCATTTCCATGCTGTGTGTATTTTTTCTGCAAAGAAAAGGAACATTCGCCTTTGTTTCATCAGATTTGAACTTATCCAATTATATATTTTACTCCATATTAGATCACAAGCCTTATTATCAGTCATTTAGGCTCAAAAAAACAGCATCTTCCGTTGCACTAATCAGAAATTTATGTAGATTGGCAATCAATAATCGACCTCAACCTGCGTTTACCTATGAGCACAACCACCTATAGTCACATTCAATTGATGAATCCTTCGTTGGAAAGCCAATACCTGAAACTGGAAGAGTCGCGGAACCGACTGATCGGAGAGCTGGAGGGGCTGGACGAGGAACTGCTGAACCGCCCTGCCGCAACTGGCAAGTGGTCCATCAACCAGATCGTGGCTCACCTGATTCAGGTGGAGCAACTGACCAACAGCTACATACAGCGCAAAGTGCAGGAAAAGGAACTGGAATCAGCCTCGCTGGCACACAGCATCAGGTCTATCTTGCTTCGTGTGGCGCTGCATTCGGGTATGAAGTTCAAGGCCCCTGCCGCTGTGGCGAAGGTGCCGGCCTATGCCAGCCTGAACTCACTGCGCATTCAGTGGGACGCGGCCCGTTACCAACTCGAAGACACCCTCACCGAACTGCCTCCGCAGCAGTTAGGCAAGTGCCTCTTCCGTCACCCTTACGCGGGTATGCTTTCCATCAGCCAGACGCTCGATTTTTTACAGGACCACTTTACCCACCATGCCCGGCAGATCGCCCGCCTGCGGCAGCAGTGGCTCCAGTAGCCGCACTTAAAAGTCCCCTAACTCCATTTTCCTGATCACCAGTCCACGTCCTCCGGCACGTAACCCCACAATGTGACCCTCCCCGTCGAGCTGCAGCATCACTTCGATCTGGCTTGGCGACGGATGGCGCATGAGGTAGCCCTGGTGAATGAGGAAATTCGCTTTGTGATACTGCAGATGATCGTGCAGGTAGCAGGCAAGTGGGCCGGCCGCCATGCCTGTGGCCGATTCTTCGGCTATACCATAGCTCGGTGCAAACATGCGGGCGCTCGCATCGGCTACTTCCGTATTTGTCGTAAAGGCATAGAAGCCCACCAAACCTGCTTTGTCCGACACGGCCCTGATCAGCTCCTGGTCAGGCTGCAGGTGGTGGAGCGTGCGCTCGTCAGGTATAGGCACCAGTAAAAAAGGAACCCCGGTGCTGGCGACTACAGGCGCTTGTGGAAGGACAAATCCCTCCGGCAAGCCGAGCGATGTAGAAATCACGTTCGGATCAATGCCGGCCGCTCCCAGCGTTGTGTACTGCGGTGGCAGCTGCGCCTGGTATACCTTGCCTTCCTCGTAACTGATCTGGCGTGGTCCCTCTATAGATTCTTTCACAGCGCTTCCGTCCAGCAGTAGTCCCTTTTGCCAGAGCAAACTAAAGGCAGCGACCGTGGCATGACCGCAGTGCGGAATTTGCTTGAGCGGGGTGTAAAACTCTACTTTCACATCTCCCACATCGGAGGCGGACACAAAAGCCGTTTCGGAAAGCCCCAGCACGGCGGCTATTTTCTGGCGACGTTCACGAGAGAGCTTGTCGGCAAAGAGGACGACGCCGGCGGTGTTCCCTCCGTTTGGCTGTTCTGTAAATGCTTTGACCAGGTATAACTCAGGTGTAAGGGTCTCTGTATTGGTCATAGGGTGTAGCTGTTATTAGGGTATCTTTTTAGTTCGTTGTCTCGCTGTCCTTTAGCGCGGCAAATTCCATCTGAAGGGTCTTTATACGTACCTCGGTTTCGTCGGGCAGTTCATCGAAGGCTTCTTTGCGCTGGTTCAGCTCCTCGAGCACGGCGGCCGCCATGTCCCAATCCTGCTGTTTCCAGTTTTTGCTTCGGGCACGCACGTTGCTCATGAAGTTCTGGTAGGCCTGCTCCACATTTCCTTCACTCAAAGCGGTGCCATTGGCGTACTGTCCCAGCAGGTCGCGCTCCCATTTCGATAACTCGGCCTCGTTGTTCGCCAGGCTGTCTCGTTCCCGCTCACGGGCCTTAAAATCTTCTTTGATCTGCTGATAGTCAGCACGCAGCTTTTCGGAGAAGCGCTCCTGCTTGCGGTCGAGCTCCTCGGTGCGAGTTCTAAAGTCTTCTTTTGTTTTTTTCCAGTCCTCCTCGGTTCGCTCCTCCAGTTTGTTTGTCTGGGCATTCACCCAGGAGCGAAACTCGTTTACGTCCCCTTCAATCTCCTGCTCTCGCGTGGTGGTGCAGGCGCTTAGCAAAAGCGTGCTAAAAAGTACAAAAGCACACCAACGCACTTGGTGCTTCATCTTTAAAATAAGATCTGTAACCGACAGTTGAAATTTGGCAGTCATAAGCATATGAATCATTAGTTATCAGATATTTCCATTTTCAGGCATTGGTTCAATAAAATATACCTACGTATTTTCTGTATTCAAAACCAATGCTATAATTGGTGCGTAATAAATTAAGAAAGATTGCTATAGTCCAAATTATAAACTCTATACTTCCAAAACTAGATATTTCATTTGAGTAAGGTACGGGCTGCCCACTTTTGAGGAGCAGCATTAGCTAGAATAGCTTGCACTACGAGTATGCGTTAAAAGGCACAAGTGTAGTGTAAGCTATTGCTATTTTATATACTTGTCTCAGCCAGTTTTGGATAGGTTTATGACTAACAATTACAGCTTTTTCACGACGACGAGGAGCACGATCACAAAGCGGCATCATACATCGATTTCTGCCGGTATAACGTATGCTGCAGCGTAAGGCATATCCTATGACAGAAGAACAGAAAAACTTTATGCGGGAGGCCATCAGGCTATCCGTCGAGAAAATGGAGGCTGGTTTTGGCGGGCCTTTCGGTGCAGTGGTCGTGCGGGACGGCGAAATCATCGCTCGTGGGTATAACAATGTGCTCGCTACGAACGACCCGACTGCCCATGCCGAGGTAGACGCCATTCGCAAGGCCTGTCAGGCGCTAGGCACCTTTCAGCTGACGGACTGTGAGCTTTATACCAGCTGCGAACCCTGCCCCATGTGCCTGGGCGCCATCTATTGGGCCCGTCCACGCAAAGTATACTACGCCAACTCCAAAACTGATGCCGCTGATGCCGGTTTCGATGATCAGTTCATCTACGACGAGATCGACAAAGACGCGCCCGAAAGGTCCATACCCATGGTGCAGATGCTGCGAGAAGAAGCACAGGAAGCCTTCGAAAAGTGGGCGAAGAAAGAAGACAAGCAGGTATATTAGCGCTATACCTTTGCTAAATTGTAGGCTTAAGAATTTTCAGGTAAAGCTTTGGGCTTAGGAAGGTATAGGCTTGGGTATAAACAGGTATAGCTTTAACTGGTTAGTGCAGGTATAGGCAAGTATAATTGACACCGCGGAGGTATAGGCATGATCCTGGCAGGTATAGCAGCAGGCACAACTTGCTAAAAATGAAAAAGGCTGAGCTTATACCTGCTCAGCCTTTTTGCTTATATCTGGAAACCTCCTAGCGACGACCGCCCATCATTTTGGCAAGGTTGGCCATACCGCCTTTGGTGCCGGCCATTTTGTTCATGGAGCGCATCATCTTGCGCATGTCGTTGAACTGCTTCATCAGGTTGTTCACCTGCGTGATGTCGGTGCCGGAACCCTTGGCGATACGGGCACGGCGGCTGCCGCTGATCATATCCGGGTTTTCGCGCTCCTGTGGCGTCATCGACTTGATGATCGCTTCGATCGGCTTGAACGCGTTCTCGTCAATCTCCACATCTTTCAGCGCTTTGCCAACACCCGGGATCATGCCTACTAGGTCCTTGATGTCACCCATTTTCTTGATCTGCTCGAGCTGGGTCAGGAAGTCGTCGAAGTTGAACTGGTTTTTGCGGATCTTCTTGTTGATGCGCTTCGCCTCGTCCTCGTCGAAAGCCTGCTGGGCACGCTCTACGAGGGAGATCACGTCACCCATGCCGAGTATACGCTGGGCCATACGATCTGGATAGAACAGGTCGAGAGCCTCCATTTTCTCACCCGTAGAGATGAACTTGATCGGCTTCTCTACCACAGAACGGATAGAGAGGGCCGCACCACCGCGCGAGTCACCGTCGAGCTTGGTCAGCACCACACCGTCGAAGTTGATACGCTCGTTGAAGGTCTTGGCTGTGTTCACCGCATCCTGGCCCGTCATGGAGTCCACCACGAACAGCGTCTCGGTCGGTTTAATGGCCGCCTTGATCTCGGCTATCTCTTTCATCATCGCCTCGTCCACGGCCAGACGACCGGCGGTGTCGATGATGACTACTTTCTTGTTAGTCTTTTTAGCGTGGGCAACGGCGTTGAGGGCGATCTGAACCGGGTTCTTGTTTTCCAGCTCGGTATAGGCCTCTACGCCTACCTGCTCGGCCAGCACCTGCAGCTGGTTGATCGCGGCCGGACGGTACACGTCGCAGGCAGCCACCATGACGCTGCGGCCCTGCCTCTTAAGGTGATTGGCCAGCTTGCCCGTGAAAGTGGTTTTACCAGAACCCTGCAGACCCGCGATCAGGATGATGGCCGGCTCGCCTTTCAGGTTGATGTCTTGCTTTTCGCCGCCCATCAGCTGGGTCAGCTCCTCGTACACGATCTTCACCATCAGCTGCCCCGGCGACACGGCGATGAGTACGTCGCGGCCCATGGCCTCGTCTTTGATCTTGTCGGTTACCGTTTTGGCTACTTTATAATTAACGTCGGCGTCTACCAGGGCACGGCGTACCTCTTTGATAGTGGCGGCCACGTTGATCTCGGTGATGCTTCCCTGGCCCTTAAGGGTTTTAAAGGCGCGGTCTAGTTTGTTACTTAAATTATCAAACATCTCTCTAGTTCTGGATTTACCTACAAAACTAAGGAATATCAGGAATAGTTGCTATAGGAATGAGGAAAGGGGAATGAATAATGAGTAATGACTAATGAGTAATGACTAATGAATAATGAGTAATCAAGTATGAAGAATTGATAGGTATAGCGTGAAATGAATAATAAATGGGTAGACAGATAGAGTTGACAAGCTGAGGAATGTTGTTATTTGCTTCAGCTTTGATCTGCAAGCCAACCTATTCCCTGGCTTTACCGAATACAGCCATGATTAGGTATGGCCACAAGTCATTCCCATTAATCAGCAATTATTTCTTATTCATGACGCATTAATCATTTTTCATTCGTCATTACTCATTAAACTTCATTTGCTATCTTTGGGAAAGAAGATACTCTGCTGATCGCTTTGGAAAAAACAGACCAGATCAAATTACTATACATCTCCTACTACTGGCCCCCATCGGGTGGGCCGGGCGTGCAGCGTGGGCTGAAGTTCTGTAAATACCTGCCACAGTCGGGTGTGCAGCCGAGCGTGCTCACGGTTGACGAAAAACAAGCTTCCTATCCGGTGCTAGACCATACCTTTGCAAGCGAAGTGCCCGAAGGTATAGCCGTATACCGTACTGCTACCTCCGAGCCCTTCGAGTATTACAAGAAGCTCTCCGGCAAGAAAGAAATTCCTTATAGCGGCTTTGCCAACGAAGAGGCCAAAACCGGCTTTCTGGACAAAGTGTTCAAGTTTGTGCGCGGCAACCTGTTTATACCTGACGCCCGTGTTGGCTGGAACAAGCATGTCCTCAAAAAGGCTGATGAGTTACTAAAGGGGGGCCAGATCCAGGCAATCCTGACGACCAGTCCGCCCCACTCTACCCAACTGATCGGCCTGAAGCTAAAGGAAAAGTACGGCCTGCCCTGGATCGCGGACCTGCGCGACCCCTGGACGAACATACACTACTACGATCAGCTCTACCACACCCCCATTGCCAAACGCATCGACCGGAAGTACGAACTGCAGGTGCTGGAGCGGGCCGATGCCGTGATCGTGACGAGCGAAGACACCAAACGCCTGTTCATGAACAAGCCCGTGCGCGTCAACCCCGACAAGATCCATGTGATCCCGAACGGGTACGACGAGGATGATTTCATCTACCCTTCCACACCGCCGCAGGACGAATTTCTGATCACCTATACCGGTACGATCACCGAGAATTACAACATCGATGTGTTCCTCAAAGTGATCTCGCAGCTGCGGTCCGTAAACAGCGACATCCGTTACAAACTGCGTTTTGTAGGGAAGGTATCAGAGGGTGTAAAGGAGCGCATCAGAAAGGCGGGTCTGGAAGGTATAACGGAGTTTGTGCCGCATGTGCCGCACACCGAGGCCATTAAGTACCTGATGGAAAGCACCATGCTGCTGATGGCCATCGCCGATGTGCCGGCTGTGTACTCCAACGTGCCAGGCAAGCTGTTTGAGTACCTGGCGTCGAACAAGCCAATCATTTGCCTCGGCCCGGTGCACTCCGACACCGACCGGATCATAGACGAATGCGGTGCCGGTCGTTTATTCCACTATACGGCTCACGAGCTTATGCTCGACCACATGATGCTGATGAGCAAGGCCTGGACAATCAACCCGAACCTTGACCTGCCCTACCTCAATCACGCCCAGTTTTCGAGACGTGAGTTGACAGAGAAGCTGGCCAAGGTGGTGAAGCGGTTGGTGGGGAAGGCTAAGGTTTAGTCAATTTTCCAGTCTACCGTAACGGGTCTGAATTCATCTACTATATAGGAAATTAATATTTCTCTGTTATCAATAACCTTGATGACGTGGCGGGTTGTTCTTAAATTAAGAAAAATGGAGTCAGCAGCTGTGGGAGTGCCTAAAGCTGATTGTGAGAGGTTTGCAAGCCTTTCTTTCGTTATAGTGAAAGATGTTTCGCCAGGTTTAACTAAATAGCCGACTTGTCGAGTCCGATTAATAGTGGGCGATGAAAGGACTTTACCTATGCCTTCTTTAGGGACAATCAACAGACCGACTATAATGCTGTCTTTTACAGAATTTCTTTCGAATTGAAAGTTAATTTCTTCATCAAATGAAATACGCGAAGGTACTGCATGCCATTTAGCAGCTTTCGGAACATCAGTCATCTCCACCCTGTACCCCTTGCTCTTATCACTATTTAAGTACTCCCATTTCAAATTTCTCACCTCGTGCTGGTTCCCGTATAAGTTCCAGGATGTAGAGGGTTTCGAAGAGTCACAGATATTATTAATATAGGTCTCGGTGCACATGGTCTGCCCGTTTATTTTGCTGCTTTGAAGCGGGACATGGGGACCATTTGTATCCTTCCCGAGATACGAGGCCTTGAAGTACCCTTTATCAATCGTGAATTGAGAAGGTGGGCCAGATGTAAAGATATGATTCTCCGTGTACATGAAAATCCCATCCACTTCATCGTATTTGCTAGCTTTGACAGGTACATCAGTGGTGTTGGCATCTACTACGACATATTCTACTTCTTCCTGTGTAGGCAGTACTGTTTCATCTTCTTTGCTGGAGTCACAGCTGTATAGCAGGAGTGAAAGGCTGGCAAGAACTAGCGAGGATCTGTAAAGTTTCTTCATGATTTAAGTTTTGTTAAAGGTGGGACGCTAAATACAAGGTATTCTTAATATTCTATACAAGCAATTACTGTTCCATGATTTCAGTAAAAGCATAAATAATAGAATTATATTTAAGATGTAAGCCACCTGCTAACCATCTAATTTCTCACGCTTCTGTTGCTCCCAGAAGGCAGAGATAAATAGCAGCAGGAAAGAAAGCTTATAAATCCGGTACCACCAGACGTTTGTCTCCCAGAAGAACACCCGGTAAACTTCTTCTGAGGTATAGAAGGAGCTTACCAAATCTACCAGCATGGCAGCAGCAAATACCAGGTATAGGATCTTGAGAAATTTCATGTGTTGATTTCTTTGGCTTTGGAAGGATCGGTGAAAATTAAATCTACTGTTTTTCTGCTTTACTTGCTATACCTTGATTGATTAAGTTCAGGGTATAGCTCAGCACCGTATCCTCTCCTTTCAGGAAATCCGCTGCGGTGGGTGCTACCAGGTGGGCGGTTGGTATGGATTTGCCTTCCATCGGAAAGCCTCCGACAGAAACTCTGGGCTCGCGGGTAGGTATACGGAAAGTCAGGCCCTGACTAGTCGCAAACAGGGTGGCGCCATTGCCGGTATCGCCGTGGGTGGGCGTGCCGATCAGCACGGCATCCGCACCCTCCCAAAGGTCTATGGCAAAGCTCTCGGCAGACGAGAAGGTATAGCCGCTCGTCTGCACAAGTAAGTTACCTTGGTAATTGTCCGCGCCTGGGATGAGCGACTTGCGTGAAACACTCGCCTTGTATTTCCTTTTGATCAGGTAGGCAGCCATTTTCTCACCCAGAGCAGAATTTCCGCCACCGTTGTTTCGGAGGTCAATGATCAGGTATGGCTTGTGTTTAAGCCTCTGGTAATGCTGCACAAACTGCTCCACCACATCGCCGCGCATCCCATTGATGGCGATATAACCGACCTCTTCAGAATTGCTTTTCCCGGTAGCCAAGGTATAGCCTGGCGCTTGCGAAGAAGCCTGATCATCGAAGGTGATAGCAATCTCCTTCAGACTATCGGCAGTCTGGATGAGGTAGCGCCGGGTATCCTTGAAATAACTGGTAAAAAGGTTATTGCTAAGTACCAAAGCGGTTCTACCCTGCGTTGTGGAAGCAGACACATAAGTTTTCTCACGCTCCAACCAATCCAGCACCGGTATACCGTCGATCTCCAGGATCTCGTCCCGCCCCTTTATACCTGCTGCAGCAAAGCGATCGTCCCACACGTTGCTGATAAACACCCTGTCCTCTACCAAAACAGCACTGCAGTTGATGACACCCCTGCGGAAATACACATTGGAATGTCCATTCTGTAGGTCACCAAAATATTGAAGCATCAGCTTGCCATAAGCTGCATTGTCTTCTGCCTTTGCGACTAGGGTAGCGTATTTCGCATAAAGAGAGTCTGGCTGTATACCTTTCGTTTTCAGGTACGGATGCTTGCTTTCCACAATAGCGTGGATTTCCTTGAAGTTTGCAAGATACCTGGCCTGATCATGCTCCAGATCGCTGAGGTAGATGCTTTGGAAGTTGGGGGATGAAGTGGAGCAGCTGGAGAGAATGACGAGAGTGATGAACAGGGCGAGGTAAAGTTGTTTCATGTGGTGGGTTGGTGAATACTAACAGCTGAGACATGAGGTGAGCAAGGCGTATACTCTGCTTTACACATGTGCTTTGTTGGCGCTTCGTTGTTTTTATTTTTTCTGCTCGTCCCACATCTCCTGTATACTATCCCACCATTGACTAGCCCACTGCTTCAGTTTGCCAAGTGTCAAAGGTTCACCGTTATCATTGAAGATTTGGTAATCTGTTACAGTAAAAGTCAATTCACCACCAGCAATTTCTTTAGAACTATTGCAATGAAGCACGTAAATGTCAGGTGTAGTATAGGTATAGCTTTGAACTTCAAGCCCCAGTTTCGCCAAGGTCTGTGGGTCGTTTGTTATTCTTTTTTCTGTTTCTTGGAGTGCAAGAGGCTTTGACTTGTTAGCTTCATAGTCTTTAAACACAAAGAATTCGCAAAGTAAATCCCTACACCCTGACAGCTCAACTATTATTTGGTATTCCAAAACGACAGGATTCCATACCTGCCCCCAAGGAATCACAAACTCCAAAGTCAAAGCTTCCCCGTCTTTGCTCACACCCTTCAACTCAAAGTCGTGAAACATTGAAAACAGTTGTTCAATGTCTTGTTGTCTATTCATATTTCCAATGTACGCCAACTACTTGCTGGCAGAAGTACCTACTCCCACTATCCATACTATAGCTGGATAAAGCCTAAACCTGCCCCACCCTACAACTTAAATTTAACTAAATATACCTAAACTCCTATACCTTTCATCCAGGCTTCTACCTCCTCAACCGATACGGTATAATTCTCCAGCCTGTCCCCTGTCGTTCCAACCAGGGCGCTGTACCGGAAACCAAGCGCTTTACAGAGCAGAAAGTAGTGGGTTTTGATGAGATTGGCCGGGTGAAACTCGAGCACCTGGCACTGCTCCGAGAATAGCAAATTGGTGAGCCCGGCGCCATGGGGAGCAATGACGAGTTCGGCTTCAAAGAAGAGCTGCACTTGCTGCTGGTAGGTCAGTTCCTCGGCCCGCACCATCTCAAAGCCATACCTTTCAAGAAGCGGTAGTAGCTCCTGCTCGTTCAGCACCCGGCGGGTTTTGGCCTTGGCTCGGCTGATGTAGATGCGTCTTCTGCGACCGCTTTGCTCCACTGCATAGCCTTTCCATACCTTGTGCCGCAGCCACTCGGCCACTTCGTGGGGCAGGTAACCGCTTTGGGCATTGGTTATGAAAGAAGGTAAAACAAATTCATCTAATCGCCATTTCTCATGTTTATCAATGAAGACCAGTTCGGCCTGGGGATAATCTTTCAGCACGAAAGCAAATGTTTCCAGCTGGTAAGGGGCCATGTCACGGCGCATAATCACCTTGATCGGTTCCTGCGTGTGCTCCAGCACCAGGTATAGCCGCGGCAGACAGTCAAAAAACCAGTGATAATTGTTGTTATCAGCCCAGGGCAGGAAAAGCACCGAGGTATAGCGACCGGCTTTTCGCTTGGGCAGCAGCAAAGACACCTCCTTAAAGGCATCGGACTTAGCCAGACGGCTCACCTCCCCCACCGACTCCACCACCACATTGCCGTCCAGCACCAAAGCACCGGAGTTGCCTAGCAATTCCACATCCTGCAGCCGGACCAGGTACTGCTCCTTTTGCCGGTAGCCCAAGCTATAGTCGATGGCGTAGTTAAAGCTGCTCGCCGAATCTTCAAGAAAAGCTTTCTCATCTGCATTGAAATCTAGCACGCAAGTTTGGCTAAGCAATTGTTTGCCAGGGTGATGCAATACGGAGGTATAGCGGGAGTAGTAACCCAGAGTATGCAGCAAACTGAAGAATGCTTTTTTTAACATGAAATAGGTGGAGTTTGGGAGTTTAAGAGTTAAAAAGTCCCTACATTGAAACAGCGTTCTTCGTAGGGACAGGTCGCGACCTGTCCGATTCTAGCACAAGTCATTTGTCTGAATCAGAATTTAAAGGATTAACAGGATTCTCAACATCAATTATGCTTGTGTACCAATCCTGAAAATTTTAAAATCCTCTAAATCCTGGGGTAAGGCCCCTTTGTATATATTCAGAGAGTTAACAACTCAGCAATCTAAACGGCCAACAACGAGCAATTAACAATTTCCACGGGCAACTACCAACCTGCACCCAACAATTTATCCATTCAACAATTTAACAATTACCAATCAGCAATTAAATATTTAACTTGCACCTCGGCGTGGGTTACGATTAACTGGCCCGCTTATTAAGTAAAAAAGAAACATGGCATTAGACCTTAACAATAAGTCTATTTTGATTACAGGCGGCACCGGCTCGTTTGGGAAGAAGTTCGTGGAGATGGTATATGCGCGCTTTCCGGATGTGAAGCGCGTGGTGATTTACTCCCGCGACGAGCTGAAGCAGTTCGAGATGTCGCAGGTGTTCCCACACAGCAAGTATAATTCTGTCCGCTACTTTATTGGGGACGTGCGCGACGGCGACCGTTTTAAACGTGCGTGTGAGGGCATCGACATTATTGTGCACGCTGCCGCCATGAAGCAGGTGCCAGCCGCTGAGTACAACCCGATGGAATGCATCAAGACAAACGTGCTAGGTGCTGAGAACGTTATCAACGCTGCCCTCGACACAGGCGTGAAGCACGTGGTGGCGCTCTCTACCGACAAAGCCGCCGCTCCGATCAACCTGTATGGCGCCACCAAACTGTGCTCCGACAAACTTTTTGTGGCCGCCAATAACATGAAAGGCAAGCGCGACATCAAGTTTTCGGTGGTGCGCTACGGCAACGTGATCGGCTCCCGTGGTTCGGTGGTTCCTTTCTTTTTGAAGAAGCGGGAAGAAGGCGTACTGCCGATCACCCACCCGGAAATGACGCGCTTCAATATTTCGCTGGAAGAAGGCGTGGAACTGGTTTTCCATGCGCTGGAGCACCATTGGGGCGGTGAGATCTTTGTGCCGAAGATACCATCTTACGTAATTACTGACCTGGCCGAGGCCATTGGTCCTACCTGCAAGCAGGAAGTGGTAGGTATACGCCCGGGCGAGAAACTGCACGAAGAGATGATCACCGAAACCGACTCCCTCAACACCGTGGAGCTCGAAAAATACTACGTGATCGTTCCTTCAACCCCACTCTGGAAAGTGGAGGACTTCATGAAGGCCCACAACGGCAAGATGGTAGAACTGGGCTTCAAGTACAACTCCGGCACTAACAACGACTGGCTCAGCGTGGAGCAGCTCCGCGAGCAGATCCGTCAGCACGTGGACGCGAGCTTTAGTGTTTAATTAATAATGAGTAATGAATAATGATTTGCTCTTTGGTGTAGCAGTCCACATTAATTATTACTCATTATTCGTTCACCATTACTCACTATTCATTATTCATTACGAATTAAAACCATGAAGCCAATCCCCTACGGACGCCAGCACATCACCGAGGCCGACATACAGGCGGTGGTGGAAACATTGCAGTCGGATTTCCTGACACAGGGGCCGAAGGTGGCCGAGTTTGAGCAGGCCTTCGCCAGGTATGTGGGCGCTAAATATGCTGTGGCGGTGAGCAACGGGACGGCCGCCCTGCACCTGTGCGCCATGGCGTTGGGCGTGAACGAGACCTCGCGCGTGATCACCACGCCCATCACCTTCGTGGCCTCGGCCAACTGCGTGCGCTACTGCGGCGGCACGGTCGAGTTTGCCGACATCGACCCGGCCACGGCTCTGATCGACATTGCCAAGGTACGTCAAATGGTGGAGAGCAAGCCAAAAGGCTACTACAGTGGCGTCATTCCGGTGGACTTCGCCGGCAACCCTGTCAACCTGGAACAACTGCGCGAGCTGGCAGACGAGCACGGTCTGTGGATCGTGGAGGACGCGGCACACGCGCCGGGTGGCTTCTTTGTCGACAGCCAGGGTAAAAAGCAGTTCTGCGGCAACGGTCGCTATGCCGACATGGCCATTTTCTCGTTTCACCCCGTCAAGCACATCGCCACCAGCGAAGGCGGCATGATCACGACCAACGACGAGGAACTCTACAAGAAACTTTTATTATACCGCACCCACGGCATCACCCGTGATCCGGAGCTGCTGCAGGAGAACCACGGCGGCTGGTATATGGAGATGCAGGAGCTGGGCTACAACTACCGCATCCCCGACATGCTCTGCGCCCTGGGCATCACCCAACTGGCCAGAGCCGACGAGGGCATGGCCCGGCGGAAGCAGATCGCCCGGGTATACGACGAAGCCTTCGCAGGCGCGACAGGTATAGACGTATTGGGCACCAACCCAGCAGCGCTGACAGCAGACGGCGAGACAGGCCACGCCTACCACCTTTATGTGATTCAGGTACAGGACCGCAAGGGGCTGTACGACTTCCTGCGCGAGCACAACATCTTTGCGCAGGTGCACTACATCCCGGCCCACACCATGCCCTACTACCGCGGTGTGGGCTATAAAAAGGGCGACTTTCCAGAGGCTGAAGGCTACTACGAGGCCTGCCTGAGCCTGCCCATGTACCCGAGCCTGACGGACGAGGAGCAGCAATACGTGATCGAGAAAGTAAAAGCGTTTTGCAAGGCTTGAGTCCGGACACAACATCAACGGGACAGCGGCTGGTCCTGGGCACGGCGCAGTTCGGACTTGCCTATGGTATCAGCAACCAGCGCGGTCAGATTCCTCAGACCGAAGTAAGCGCCATTCTGGAAGAGGCGGCGAAGGCAGGTATAGGCACCCTGGACACAGCCGCAGCTTACGGCAGCAGCGAAGCGTGCCTGAGCAATGTCCTACCCGCGTTGCCAAACTCATACCGCATCATTTCCAAATACCCGCCCAACCAACCCGACAAAAGCATCCGGCAGGCCTTCCAGGAATCGCTGGAGCGCCTACACGTTGACAGGCTTTACGGCTATCTGCTGCATAGCTACGCCAGTTACAGCAGCAGGCCAGGTATACTAGATGAGCTTCTGGAACTGAAAGCGTCAGGCTTGGTCGAAAAAGTGGGCATCTCTCTTTACCATCCGTCTGAGGCTGAGGAGTTACTGAAAAGGGAGGCGCTGATCGACCTGTTGCAGTTCCCCTACAGCGTATTCGACAGGCGATTCGAGGAACTGCTGCCCGAGCTGCGCAACCGTGGCATTGAAACACACATCCGCTCGGTATACCTGCAGGGGCTCTACTTTATGCAGCCGGGCAAGTTGCCGCTATACCTGCAGGAAGTGGCACCCAAGCTGGAGCAGCTCCAAAAAATGGCCGAAAGCTATCAACTCCCGATCGGAGCAGTTTGTCTGGCTTTTGCGCTGGCAAATTCCTATATTTCACAGGTGGTGGTTGGGGTGGAGAGCCTGCAGACCCTGCAGGAGAATATCCGCTACAGCAGCGTAGAACTCCCTGCTGAGCTCTATACCGCACTTTTAGAACTGAAAGAAGAAAACGAGCACATACTCTTACCCTACAACTGGCCCGCACGATGAGTAGCAAACTGACCGACTTATTTTCCCTGACTGGCAAAGTGGCCCTCGTCACGGGTGGCTACGGTCACCTGGGCACCGCCATCAGCCTAGGACTGGCCGAGGCCGGGGCCACTGTCTATGTGCTGGGCCGGAGCGAGGATAAATTCCAGGACGCTTTCGGACAGCAGCCCGATCTGAAAATCTCCTTCGTCTACTGCGACATATCAGATACGGCCACTGTAGCTGCAGCGTTCAAACAGATGCAGCAGGCAGCAGGGCGCATTGACGTGCTGGTGAACAACGCCTTTTACTCCAAAGGACAGCATCCGGAGCAACTTACAGACGAGGAGTGGGCTTACGGCATCGACGGCAACCTCAACAGTGTGTACCGCTGCATCCGGGAGGTGATTCCATACTTGAAGCAAAACGGCGGCCGCATCATCAACGTGTCCTCCATGTACGGCATGGTTTCGCCGGATTTCAGCATTTACGACGAAAGTCCGGCTTTTCTGAATCCGCCGCACTACGGAGCCGCCAAGGCTGGCGTGCTGCAGCTTACGCGCTATTTCGCTTGTTACCTGGGCAAGGAGGGTATTACCGTCAATGCCGTTACGCCGGGACCGTTCCCGAGCGAGCAGGTGCAGCAGAATGAAGGGTTTGTAAATCAACTGAAAAAGAAGAATCCATTGGGCCGCATCGGGCAGCCAAACGACCTGAAGGGGGCCTTCGTATACCTGGCTTCGGACGCGTCGGCCTTCATGACGGGGCAGAACCTGGTGCTGGACGGAGGCTGGACGGCATGGTAAAGGTCGGCTCGATCATACAAGTGCGCCTGTGCTCGGAGCGACTGCCGGGCAAGGCGCTGCTGCCACTCCCATTCAGCGGTAACACAAGTCTGCTGGAACATGTGGTGACGCATGCGCAAGCAGCAAGCACATTGCAACAGACAATTGTTGCTACTACAACGAGTAGTGCTGACGATGCCATCGAGGCTTTTTGTGAGGAAAAAGCCATAACCTGTATGCGCGGACCGGCCGACGACGTGCTGGAGCGCTTCCGGCAAGCGGCCTATACCTATAAGCTGGATGTGATCGTGCGTCTCACGGGAGATAACCCTTTTGTGATGTCCGAGACGATTGACCAGGCGGTGAACCGATTATTGGAAACAGGATCAGATTATATCATCACCACCGGCCTGCCGCTCGGCACTAATGTGGAGGTGTTCACGCGACAGGCCCTGGAAGCAGCCGCCGCCGAAGCCACTGAAGCTGCCGACCGGGAACATGTGACACCTTATATCAGAAGAACAGCCGGGTTCAAGAAGCAAGCATTTCCGTTCCCCTCTCCCATCGAAGCGCTGCGCCTGACCGTAGACTACCCTACGGACTACGCTCTGGCCTCCCTGATCATGGAGCGGCTTTGGAAACCGGGTCAGCCGGTGACAAACGAGCAGATTGCCGCCTTGCTGCAGGAGCAGCCCTGGTTGCAGGAACTCAACGCGGCTAATTCGCAGCGGCAGGTTTTCAACTCCGAAGAAGAGGAAATGGCCGCTGCCAAAATGCTGCTGCAGGCCGGGGGATTTACGCGGGCACTGCGGAAGCTCTAGTCGGCTGCTAACAATACAATAGCATGAACAAGAAGACACGCATCATTTTCAGAGCAGACGGGAACAGCCGCATCGGGTTGGGCCACGTGACGCGCTCGTTGGCGCTGGTGCACATGCTGCGCCGGGAGTTTGAATGCGTGTTCGCCATCCAGTCGCCTGACCAGGCGCTGCAGGAGCGGATCCGGGAGGTCTGCGACGGCATCATCGTGCTCCCGCCCGCCGAACCGGATGCGGACCGCTTTGTTCACGAGCTGGACGCTTACGTTTCTGAAGAAGAGATCGTGGTGCTGGACGGCTATACCTTTGGCACGGCTTACCAACAGAACTTAAAATCACGCGGTGCTGCGCTAGTCTGCATCGATGACATCCATGCCTATCCTTTTGTAGCCGATGCGGTCATCAACCAGGCCGGCGGTGTGTCGCCTGAACGCTATGATACTGCCCCCTATACCCGGCTGCTACTGGGGCCACATTATGCGCTACTCCGTCCTGCCTTTTTAAGATCAGCTAAAGCCAGCCGCCCCTTACCGGAGGGCGAGTTGCGGGTGTTGGTCTGCATGGGAGGCGCCGACCCGGACAACCATACCTTACAAGCGCTGGAAACGCTATTGGCTATACCTACCGTGAAGCATATCGAAGTGGTAGTTGGCAGCGCTTATACCTACCTGCACGAGCTGAAACAGCAACTAAAAAACTATACACAGACCAAACTGCACCGTGACTTGTCTGCCGAAAACTTGCGCCGTTTGATGACGAATTGCCATGCGGCCGTCACTTCCGCCAGCGGCATTTCTTATGAATATGCTGCCGTAGGAGGCGCTCTTTTTGTGAAGCAGACCGTGGATAACCAGGCAGGGATGTACCAATTCTTAACCTCAACAGGTATAGCGCGATATTATAACAGCCTTTCGCAAGTTCTGCAGCAAGGTATAAGTCAGCAGGAGTTTGAATCTCAGGTTGCTACCCAGCGTCAGTACTTCGACGGCAAAAGCCCGGAGCGACTACTAGAGGTATTCCGAAAGCTAGGGCTGGCAACCAGTCTGAAACTGCGGAAAGTTATATCTGAGGACCTGCAACTGCTCTTTGAATGGGCCAATGATCCGGAAGTGCGCCGGCACTCCTTCAACCCGGAACCTATTTTGCTGGAGGACCACACCCGCTGGTTTCAGACCAAACTTGACAACCCCGATGCCATGCTCTATCTTGCCGAGGCAGACGGAAAGCCAGCCGCCCACATCCGCTTTGACCTGAATCAAGGTATAGCCACCATCAGCTACCTGATCGGGGCAGACTTCCGGGGCAAAGGACTCGGGCACACGGTATTGCTCAAAGGTATATACCAACTGCTGCAAAATAGACCGGATGTAAAGTCGGTGGTGGGTTTGGTGGAGCAGCAGAACACAGCCTCAGTTCGGTCATTTGAAAAAGCCGGTTTTGCTTACGGCGAACCTGATCCGGCACATCCGAAAGCTTTCCGTTTTATCTGGCAGCCAAAGGCCAGCGAATAGTTTAGAAACAGAAACCATGATTAACGATATCAGCATTGCCGGCCGCCTGGTCGGGCCATCGCACAAGCCCTTTATCATCGCCGAAATGTCGGGCAACCACAACCAGTCGCTGGAGCGGGCGCTGGCCATCGTAGACGCCGCCGCGGATGCCGGAGCCGACGCCATCAAGCTGCAGACCTATACGGCCGACACCATGACGCTGCCTGGCGCCCTCACCATTGAGGACGAGGGTTCCCTGTGGAAAGGCCGTGAGCTGTATGACCTTTACAAGGAAGCCTATACCCCTTGGGAGTGGCACCAGCCGATCTTTGAGCGGGCACGGGAGCGCGGCATCATCGCCTTCTCCTCCCCTTTCGACGAGTCGGCGGTGGATTTTCTGGAGAGCCTGGGAGCGCCGGCCTACAAGATCGCCTCGTTTGAGAACACCGACCACCCGCTGCTGCGCAAAGTAGCCGCCACCGGCAAACCCGTGATCATGAGCACCGGCGCTGCCACTGTGCAAGAAGTGGCCGAGGCGGTGCAGGTGTTGCGCGAGGAGGGCTGCCTGGAGCTGATCCTGCTCAAGTGCACCTCCACCTACCCGGCCACCCCAGAGAACACCAACCTGCGCACCATCCCGCACCTTCACGCGCTCTACGATCTGCAGGTCGGCCTGTCGGACCACACTATGGGGGTGGGTGCTTCCGTGGCTGCTGTGGCCCTAGGTGCCACTGTCATCGAAAAGCACTTTACGCTTAGCCGCGCCGACGGCGGGGTGGACTCAGCCTTCTCGCTGGAGCCTGCCGAGTTGCGGTCGCTGGTGGTGGAGTCGGAAAGGGCCTGGCTGGCGCTGGGGCACGTGCAGTACGGTGTGCAGCGAGCCGAGGAAAAGAGCCGGCTCTTCAAGCGCTCCGTTTATGCCTCCAAAGACATCAAGGCAGGGGAAGCACTCACCAAAGAGAACATCCGGGTGATCAGGCCGGGCCTGGGGCTGCCGCCGAAGCACTATGAAAGCCTGCTGGGCAAAAGCGCCGCGCAGGACATCAAAGCGGGCACGCCACTGAGCTGGGACATGGTATAACACATGAAAGACTGGTATACGCGCTACAGCAACATCCTATACCTGCACTTTTCCGAGGGTTTTTACCGACTGCCGGAAAGCGCCAAAAACGCCGCCTCACCCAGTAATCCGGGGATGCGACTGCTGCGCATGGCCGGCTATACCTTGGTGCGGCTGCTGGGCAACCTGTTTAAGTCCGTGGAACAGCCGGAACGACTGCAGGGCAAGGTATGGCTGTATGTGGTGAGTCAGAACAATTACGACAGTCTGCACTTTCTGGAGGCGGCTATACCTGATGCCGTGCTGGTGGCGGGTCAGAGCAAGGCCATTGGCAGGTATAACCAGCAGGTCGCGCGTCTCTCTCTCCGCAAAAAGCTGCTCTACTACTATAAATTTCTACCCCTGTTCTTCCAGTTTTTGTCACATCGCAGACAAAGTACGCTCCGCTTTGTGGACCTGCTCTACGATGCCGTCGGCTTTTATGAGGTATACCTGCAGAAGCTCCGGAACTACCGTCCGCAGGCGATTGTGTTTGCCAACGACCACAACGCCGACGCCCGGGCCATGCTGCTGGCAGCAAAAGAACTAGGTATACCTACTGTTTATGTGCAGCACTCGAGCGTGAGCAACTTATTCCCGCCCCTGGCTTTTGACCTGAACCTGCTCGAGGGGCAGGATTCGCTGGATAAGTACAAACAGTGCGGGCCGGTACAAGGCCGGGTGGAGTTTATCGGGATGCCGAAAGCCGATAGGTTCGTGCCGCTTCGTAACAGGAGCCAGCAAGTGCAAACGCTGGGCATTGCCTGCAACCTGATGGACCGGGTGGAGGAAGTGGAGCAATTGATCCGCCAGATCAGCCGTGATTTTCCACAGCTCCGTATCCTGTTACGCGCCCACCCCCGCGACAAACGCAGCTATACCTTTGCCACCGGCATCAGCCCGAATGTTATCCTGACCAACCCAAGGCAAGAGTCCGTTTTTGAGTACCTGCAAGGTATAGACATGCTGGTGAGTGGCAACTCCGGCATCCACCTGGAGGCTGTGCTGCTGAATGTGTGGTCTGTTTATTTTAACTTCAATCCGAAAGAAGAACTGCACGACTATTATGGTTATGTGAGACAGGGCCTTGTAGAAGAGGCGACTTCCTATGCTACCCTGAAACCGATGCTCGCGCAAGGTATAGTGCACAAACCGGAGGTATACCTGCGGGCTAAATATTATAATGCAACTGTGGGAACGGACTACGATGGCAAAAGCAGTGTGCTGGCAGCTGATTTTGTGAAGGCGATTCTGACGCAGCGTGCCTAATTACAAGAATCCTTTACCTTTGTGGGCTGAATCAGAAACATGAGCAAACACCTCCAGCGAGAAGGCATCTGGAACACCATTATCTCATACGCCGGTATTGTGATCGGCTATGTGAACACCATCCTGCTTTTCCCGAACTATCTGGAGGAGGAGGAAGTGGGCCTCACCCGCCTGTTGATTCAGATTTCGGTGATGTTTGCGCAGTTCTCAGCACTCGGCTTCGTGAACATGAGTGTCCGCTACTTCCCCTATTTCCGGGACAAAAGCAAAGAGCACCACGGTTTCCTGTTTCTATTGCTGGCTATACCTGTGCTGGGCTTTGGCGCTATCACGGGGCTCTTCCTGCTGTTCAAGCCAGTGGTAGTGGACTATTACATCGAGAATTCCCCTCTCCTGCTCGATTACTATTACTTCGTCATCCCGCTGGCCTTTTTCACGCTGCTCTTCAACCTGCTCACGGCCTACCTGCGCTCCCTGTTCAAGACCATTATCTCGTCTTTCGCCCAGGATTTCCTATTGCGCATCCTGACCACGGCGCTCATCGGGCTCTACGCGATTGACTGGATTGACTTCAGGCAGTTCGTGTTGCTTTACATCGTCATCAATGCCACCATCACGCTCACGCTGGTGGTGTATGCGCTTTGGCTGAAGCAGTTGTTTTTGCGCCCACGCCTGGCCGCTCTCAGCATTGTGCCCCTGCGCGAGATGCTCTACTATGGTTTTTTCACCTTCCTGGGCAATATCTCGGTTACCATCATTACCACCGTCGACCAGATCATGATCAGCTCTTACAGCCTGGGCGACAATGGTATTTACACCACGGCTTTCTTTATGACCAGCGCCATTATGGTGCCGGCCCGCTCTATCTTCAAAATTGCTTTTCCGCAAGTGGCGGAGTATTGGAAGGATAAGAATATGACGGGTATGGCGAGCCTATACAAGCAGATCACGCTCATCAACCTGATCATCGGCCTGCTGCTGTTTATCGGTATCTGGGCCAATATCGACAATCTTTTCTCGTTTATGCCGGAGACCTACCGGGCAGGCCAGTATGTGGTGCTGTTCCTGTCCGTGGCCCGCATCATCGACCTGGCCACGGGTATAAACGGCATCATTCTGGCTACTTCCGAAAAATATCGTTGGGATTTGCTCTTTAACGCGGTGCTGGCTGGCCTTACGATCTGGACGAATCTAATTTTCATTCCGCGCTACGGCATCGACGGGGCAGCCTTTGCCTCCATGATCTCTTATGTGACGATCAACCTGCTGCGCCTGTTCTTTGTGCAGTGGCTTTACAAAATGCAGCCTTTCGCCTGGAGCTCGGTGGGCGTGACAGCCATTGCAGCGCTGGCCTTGGGCGCCTCATACCTGCTCCCCTTCCTCGGTAACCTATACCTGGACATACTGGTGCGCTCCCTGCTTATCACGTCCATTTACATGGGGCTGATGCTGGGCCTGCGGGTATACCCCGCTATGAACGAATGGCTGCTGAATTACGTGCGCAGAAAAGTGTAAAGGTCTCTTGACAAAGAAATTCTTTGACAAAGGACATGGACTTTTTTGAGTAAGAAGAGATGATTACAGAAACGTGCGTGCGGCTCCTCCACACTTCCTTTGGCATGAAAGCTAAGAATGCGGAGCAACAGACTCAAGTGGAGTTAAGCTCTCCTAATGGCTCGTGCCAAAGCTAATTACCAAGCCACCTTTCGAAAAGTCTTTTGTCAAATAGTCAAAAAACTAATACCCGGTCGTCAGGTTAAAGTCTTCCACCTTGGAGTCGAGCACTTTGCCGTTCTCGCATTTGAGTACGCGGTGCGGGTAGCGGTGAATGATCTCGTAGTTGTGGGTTGCCATCAGTACGGCTGTGCCGCTGTTGTTGATCTCGTTGAAGAGTTGCATGATGCCGTCGGCCACGATCGGGTCGAGGTTACCGGTAGGTTCGTCGGCCAGCAGGATAACCGGCTCGTTGAGGAGCGCGCGGGCAACCACAATGCGCTGTTGCTCGCCTCCTGAGAGTTGGTGCGGCAGTTTGGTGGCAGCGGCAGCGAGTCCCACCCGCATGAGTACTTCTGTGATGCGCTGCTTGCGCTTCGATTTGTCTTTCCAGCCCGTGGCTTTCAGCACAAAAGCCAGGTTCTCGGCCACCGTGCGGTCGAAAAGAAGCTGAAAGTCCTGAAACACAATGCCGATCTTGCGGCGCAGGTAAGGCACCTGCTTGCGCGGCAATTTGCTCAGCTTGAAATCGGCAATATGACCCACGCCAGTCTGGAGAGGCAGATCGCCGTAGAGGGTTTTGAGCAGCGAGCTTTTACCGCTACCTGTGCGCCCCACCAGGTATACGAACTCGCCCTTGTCAATGTCGAAGTTGACATTGCTCAGCACAGTGTTCACATCCTGGTAAATAGCCACGTCGCGTAGCGACACTACAGGGTTGGAAGAAGAAAAGCTCATAAGAAAATTAAATGTCTAGTTGCTGCAGTTTACCAAACTCAAGGGACTCGATCAGTGCCGCCAATTCCTCCTCCTTGCCCTCCAGACCATAGCGGTCGAGGTTCTTGAGCGGGCGGTCTGCCCTAAAGTAGGCGATCAGCACGAAGTTATCGTCGCGCAGCTGAATGTAATCCGGAATTTTGGCCTTGCCCTTTACTTTGATGATGTACATCTTTTTTGAATGAATAATGAGTAGTGACTAATGAATAATTGATCTGATATAGAATGGATAATGATTAATGAAGCAGAATGTTTAAGTATTATACCTTATTCACTATACTTCATTAACCATTACTCATTAGTCATTCATTATTACTTATTTCCTTTGGCGTGGTCGGCCAGGAACTTCTGCAGACCGATGTCAGTCAGTGGGTGGTTCAGCAGGCCCGTGATCACAGAAAGCGGGCAGGTTACCACATCGGCACCCAGCTCAGCGCACTGCACCAAGTGCATCACGTGACGCACAGAGGCAGCCAGCACCTGTGTCTGGTAACCGTAGTTGCCATAAATGTGCACGATCTGCTCGATCAGCTGCAATCCGTCTGTTGACACGTCATCCAGACGACCTACGAAAGGAGACACATATGTAGCACCTGCCTTGGCAGCCAGAATAGCCTGACCGGCAGAGAACACCAGCGTACAGTTGGTCTTAATGCCACGCTCGCTGAAGTGACGGATCGCCTTCACGCCGTCGCGAATCATGGGCACTTTCACCACAATGTTCGGGTGCAGCTCGGCCAGCAGTTCGCCTTCACGCACCATGCCTTCATAATCTGTCGCGATTACTTCCGCGCTGATGTCGCCATCCACGATTTCGCAAATCTGCTTGTAGTGCGCCATCACGTTGTCGTGTCCGAAGATGCCTTCTTTGGCCATCAGCGATGGGTTGGTGGTAACACCGTCGAGCACACCGAGGTCGTGCGCTTCCTGAATTTCCTGCAGGTTTGCAGTATCAACAAAGAATTTCATAATGCTGAGGATGTAGATTTTCCTACAAATCTAACGCAATATGCCCTAAGTCAAAAGACATTGCACAAAAGATGCGGGACAAATAAGGTATAAGGCCTTTATCGCGGGTTAACCGACTACAGGACATGGTATAGTGAAGGAGAGCGAGCGCTGTTTGGCTTAACAAGAAAGACCGGCAGCGGGCCGGTCAGAAAAGTAGGGGCAAAAAAAAGTGGCAAACCAACATCGCGCCGCATCGACCGTCTACCCTTGCTGCCTTCCGGCCCTGGGGGAGTTCGACGGGAGCTGGCCGTGCCGATTTGCCGTTACAAAAGTACGAAGAATATCTTTCAGTGCAAGCATCTTTTAAAGATTTATCTGTTAGAATTGCCGTTTGGAGGCGTTCATGCTACTAATCAGGTTGTTTAGTTTTGGATGAAGGTATTTGATGTCTCGTGAATGGCACGTCTGAATCAGGATTTACCGGATTAGAGGATTGACAGGATTGATATCGATGTTAAGGATAGCGGACCTCGCAGTGTGTTTAGACTTGCGAGCGTCTAACAGAACAGCGGTAAATGAGCAGAGACAGGTATAGTTAGACGCTCGCGGGAGCTGCGCACACCGCGAGGTCTGCAGCTTGGCTGAATCTATACACAGGGCCCCTGCCTCAAGGATTTACGGGATTTTCGTGCACGATTGACACACCCCTACCCCTCTCGAGAGGGGACTTTTCTGTAGCTGCTATACCTATTGTATAGACTCTGTAGCTTCTGTTTTGCTACACCGGATCCAACCACCCCTAACCCCTCCTTGTCTAAGGCGAGGAACCTTGTGTTGCCATTTAATTAGGTATAAGCTCTATAGTATAGTGCTATATTCAGGCATGATTCTGTCATTTCGAGCGCCAGTGAGAAATCCGCCGCCCAGTCTCAATAATCCAGATTTCTCCCGCTGGTCGAAATGACAGTTACGAGTAGGTATAGCAAGAATAACTTGCACGCTCACTACAAAGTGGATAGCAGTGCCAGGTGCACCAAACGACACTCCACTGTTTGAGCGTTCAGCGAGTGGGGGTAGGGGCCCTCGATTTGGAGGGTCTTGATTTTTTTGCTCACTTTTTGTGTCAAGACAAAAAGTGAGTGCCCGCCGCACAGGCGAAGCTACAAAGCAATACAGCTTAAGGTATAGAATGACCGAAGCTACGCCAGGTATAGGTATAGGTATAGGTAAAGGTATACCTGACACTGGGCCAGAGACCCCACTATATTAGTCACGAGCGAGGACACTCGCGCCATACCCCGCCGGTCAGGCGCAAAATCCCTACTTCAAAACATATCTCCCCTATTTTTGGCAAAAAAGCCTAAAGTGCCTTACCTTTGCGCATGCCAGAAAAAATACTGATTCTCGATTTCGGCTCCCAGTACACCCAGTTGATCGCCAGACGGGTGCGCGAGCTAAATGTGTATTGTGAGATTTACCCTTACAATAATGTTCCGGAACTAACGGAAGATGTGAAAGGCGTTATTCTATCGGGTAGCCCCTGCTCGGTGCGCGACCACGAACACCCCACCATCGACCTGAACCAGTTTATGGGCAAACTGCCCCTGCTGGGCGTGTGCTACGGCGCACAATTGATCGCCTTCGAGCACCAGGGCGAAGTGACTCCCTCCACTATCCGCGAATACGGCCGCGCCAGACTCTCTGAACTGCACACCGCCAATCGCCTGATGAAAGAACTCACACCGGGTTCAGTGGTTTGGATGTCGCATGGCGATACCATCAAGGAAATTCCAGACAATTTTGAAGTAATAGCCAGTACAGAAACCGTGCGCGTAGCCGCTTACAAGCTGCGCGATCAGGAAACTTACGGTATTCAGTTCCACCCGGAAGTAACGCACTCTGACGAGGGCAAAACCCTGCTTCGCAATTTTGTGGTGCACATCTGCGGTTGCCAGCAGGACTGGACCTCCGAGCAGTTTGTGGACGCTACCGTGGCTGAACTGAAAGAGCAATTAGGCAACGATAAGGTCGTGCTTGGCCTTTCTGGCGGTGTGGACTCAAGCGTAGCTGCCATGCTGATTCACCAAGCCATTGGCGAGAACCTGTACTGCATTTTCGTAGACAACGGACTGCTGCGCAAAGACGAGTTCGAATCAGTGCTCGATTCTTACAAGCACATGGGTCTGAACGTGAAAGGTGTGGATGCCAAAGACCGTTTCTACTCCGCACTCGCCGGTATCTCTGACCCCGAAGGCAAGCGTAAAGCGATCGGCCGCGTGTTCATTGAGGTGTTCGATGATGAAGCGCACAAGATAGAAGGTGTGAAATGGCTCGGCCAAGGTACGATCTACCCGGACGTAATCGAGTCACTGAGCGTGAAAGGTCCTTCTGCTACCATCAAGTCGCACCACAACGTGGGCGGCCTTCCTGATTTTATGAAACTGAAAGTGGTGGAGCCTCTCAAGACGCTTTTCAAAGACGAAGTGCGTTTAGTAGGCAGAACCCTGAAGATTGACGAAAACATTCTCGGCCGCCATCCTTTCCCTGGTCCGGGTCTGGCTATCCGTATTCTGGGCGATATCACACCGGAAAAGGTACACATCCTGCAGCAGGTTGATCACATCTTTATCAGCAACCTGAAGAAAACCGGTCTGTATGACGAGGTATGGCAGGCAGGCGCTATCCTGACTCCGCTGCAATCAGTAGGTGTGATGGGCGATGAGCGTACCTACGAGAATGTGGTGGCCCTCCGCGCCGTGACCTCCATCGACGGTATGACGGCAGACTGGAGCCGTTTACCGTATGAGTTCCTGGCCGATGTATCGAACGAGATCATCAACAAGGTAAAAGGCGTAAACCGCGTGGTATACGACATCAGCTCGAAACCACCGGCTACCATCGAGTGGGAATAATTTATTGAGTGAGTTAGTGAATGAGTGAATGGTTTAATTGTTAAATGGCTGAATTGTTGATTAAGCTTTAATAAAACGGCTATTATCAAGTGTTTAGGTTTAATTTGATCGAATTAATCACTCACCAAAGCAATAATCACTCAATCGCTAACTCACTCAATCGCTAAATAGAATAAAACATGAAAGGAAGCTTTTTGAAGCATGCGGCAGGTTTGCTGCTAATGGCTGCGCTTGCGCTGCCAGCACAGGCCCAGCAGGATTACAGCACGACTTATAGCAATGGCAAGGTCCTGATCGAGCGTGAGCAGTACGATAAGGCCATGGCCGAGCTTTTGCCAATCACACAGGCTGGACCTAAAAATCAGTATGCTCCTGAGGCTTCCTACCTTTATTCCGTAGCGGCGCTTAAGGCCAACAAACTTCCGGAGGCACGCCGCATGCTGCAACAGCTGCAGGGGCAGCACCCCAACTGGCCTAACCAGGCCGAAGCGAGTTATCTGCTCGGCAACGTACTCTTTGAGCAGGGTGAATACGAGCAGGCGCTGGCCGAACTGAACAGCCTCCGCTCCACCAAACTGCAGGGCGATGTTGAAAAGCTGAAGCGCCACTACCTGATGCGCATCACCGAACGCGCCACCTTCGAGCAGCTACTACAGCGCTACCCGGATGACAAAGCCGTAGCCCAGACCTTCGCTGACAAGCTGCTGGCTGGCTGGTACCGCCCGGAAGACAGGTCCACGCTGGAGGACATTGTAACGAAGCACCGCCTGGACCGCAACCGCTACCTGAGTGCCAACGCCATGCGCAAGCAGGCCTACAGTGTGGCCACGCTCCTACCCTTTCAACTGGATCAGGACCCAGGTCAGGCTGCCCGCAAAAACCAGTTTGCCACCGACCTCTACGCCGGCATGAAAATGGCGCAGGACTCCCTTAAACGACAAGGCATCAACATCAATCTGTATGCATACGATGCAGGCACCGACACCACAGCCGTAAAGCGTCTACTGGAAACCCCGGAACTGAAAGGTATGGACCTGGTCATCGGGCCCGTTTACAGGTCGGCGGCCAAAATTGCAGGCCGCTTCGCAGCGCAGAACAACGTGAATACGATCAACCCCCTTTCGCAGGACCTGGAAGTAGCTGGCGAGAACCCGAACGTATTTCTGTTCGAGTCTTCGGTAGCGACACAGGCACGCCAGGCGGCGACATACGCCTACCATACTTTTGAGCCGAAAACAGCTGTCATTCTGTATGAAAACAGCAAGGATGATATCGCGTTCAGCCAACATTACCGTGACCATTTCCTGAAACTGGGGGGTAAGGTAGCGGCTTTCAAAAAGATAACCTCTACGCAGAGTGCTGCCACTGCCGCTGTTTTCAAAGAGCTGAAACTGGAGAATGTGGGCCATCTGGCTGTCTTCTCAGACCAGATGACGGCTGCTGCCAACACCGTCAGCACCCTACAGTCCAGGGCAGCCACGCTCCCACTCGTTACCTTCGAGAGTTGGCTGGGCATAGGTCAGCTGACGCTACGCCAGCTCGATGATTTGGAGATCTACTTCGTGAACCCGAAATACATTGATCAGATGAGCCCGGCGGTGCGTCATTTCCGCAAAAAATACGCGGCCAGGTATAACATGCCGCCATCGCCCTATGCCTATGCGGGTTTTGAGATGCTTTATTATTTCGGAACCTTACTCCAGAGTTATGGTCCGCGCTTTAATCTGGCGCTGGGCTCAGAGGGGCTCAGACCGGGTGTTTTCTACAAGGGCATAGGCTATACCGATCGCTCCGCCCAAAACCAGGTGCACCACGACAATCAGTACATCCCGATCACCAAGCTGGAGAACCTGCAGCTTACGGTGGTGAATCCGGTTTTTTAATTCTCCGAATCTCGTAACATTTAGCAAGCAGTATACCTTCACCTTAAACTCTCAGGGTTCCACCAGGAAAGCCGGGTTACTTTAAGGTGTGGGATTTGCTTCGTATCTTTAACAAAACACAAGCATATCGATATCATGAAAATAGCTCCAATCAGCGAAGAACTTTTCCAGCGTGCGCAAAACTCCATACCGGGCGGTGTAAACTCGCCTGTCCGTGCCTTCCGGGCTGTGGGCGGCAATCCGCGCTTTATGGTTTCGGCTAAGGGTCCTTATATGTATGACGAGGACGGCAACCGTTACATGGAGTTCATCAACTCCTGGGGGCCGATGATCCTGGGTCATGCCGCTGAGGTGGTGCAGGAAGCTGTGCAGCAGGCTATACCTAATTCCCTCTCGTTTGGTGCTCCTACCCGCAAGGAAATTGAGATCGCGGAGCTGATCGTGGACATGGTGCCTTCGATTGAGAAAGTGCGCATGGTGAACTCCGGTACGGAAGCCACTATGTCGGCTGTGCGTGTGGCCAGAGGCTATACCGGCCGCAACAAAATGATCAAGTTCGAGGGCTGCTACCACGGTCACGGCGACTCTTTCCTGATCGCTGCCGGTAGTGGCGCCATTACGCTTGGCGTTCCGGATAGCCCGGGCGTGACGCAGGGCGTAGCCGCCGATACGCTCACCGCTCCGTTCAATGATTTGGAAGCAGTAAAGACACTGGTAGAAGCTAACAAAGATCAGGTAGCAGCCATCATTCTGGAGCCAGTGGCCGGCAACATGGGCTTGGTGCTGCCAGCGCCAGGCTTCCTGCAGGGTCTGCGTGACCTCTGCACCAAAGAAGGCATTGTGCTGATATTTGACGAAGTGATGACGGGCTTCCGTCTGGCTCCGGGTGGCGCGCAGCAATTGTTCGGCGTGACGCCGGATATGACCACACTCGGTAAGATCATCGGCGGAGGTATGCCCGTAGGTGCTTACGGTGGCAAGAAAGAGATCATGAACTTTGTGGCGCCAGCCGGCCCTGTCTACCAGGCAGGCACGCTCTCCGGCAACCCGATTGCCATGTCGGCAGGTATGGCGATGCTACAGTACCTGCAAAGCCATCCGGAGGTATACACCACACTGGAGCAGACTACTACTAATATGGTGAACGGCATGAATCAAAACATGCAGGAACTTGGCCTGAACTTTACGATCAACCACGTAGGCTCCATGTTCAGCATCTTCTTCACCTCACAAGCTGTAACGGACTTCGAGAGCGCCAAAACTTCCGATACGGCTATGTTCGGTCGTTACTTCAACAGCATGCTGCAGCGCGGCGTATACCTGGCCCCGTCGCAGTACGAGTCGCTGTTCGTGTCTACCGCCATTACCGACGAGTTGGTGCAAGAGTACATCAAAGCTAACGGCGAGGCGTTAAAAGAGGCATTACTGCGATAAGCTATCCATTGGATATTTGGGAACGGCAGCTCTACGAAGGGCTGCCGTTTTTTTGATTAGGTATAGCAAGGAGCTGCTAGTATGCTTCTCAACGCTAGATCCTGGTAGCTCACCAGGTATAGGTATAGGTATAGGTATAGGTATAGGTATAGGTATAGGTATAGGTATAGGTATAGGTACAGCTTCGTAGTTGGAGAGATACTAATGAGACAAAGTCTCTGACACCGTTATTATTGCACCTCCTTGTGGACCAACAATCAACAATTAACAATCAACAATTCACCCATTTTGCTTACTTTTACGGTCATAACATTGCACCCCCATGATACTTACAGATAAGCAGATTTTAGAAGAGATTGAGAAAGGCACCATTCTGATCGAGCCGTTTAAGCGTTCCAGCCTGGGCACCAACTCTTACGACGTACACCTGGGCCGCTACCTGGCCACTTACCGCAACGAAGTGCTGGATGCCCGCCAGCACAACGAGATTGATGTTTTTGAGATTCCGGAAGAAGGTTTCGTCCTGCAGCCCAACACGCTATACCTGGGTGTGACCCTGGAGTACACCGAAACGCACGCGCACGTGCCTTTCCTAGAGGGCAAATCGAGTGTGGGCCGTTTGGGCATTGACATTCATGCTACGGCCGGCAAGGGCGACGTGGGCTTCTGCAATACCTGGACCCTGGAGATTTCGGTGACCCAGCAGGTGCGCGTGTACCATGGCATGCCGATCGGACAGCTGATCTATTTTGAAGTAAAAGGCGGTATTGAGAACTACTACAACAGTAAATCTAACGCCAAATACAACAACCGCACGACCAAGCCCGTCGAGTCGATGATGTGGCGGAACGAGTGGTAAAATCCAAAATAAAATCAAAAAAAGAGGTCAAATGGGCATCCATTTGGCCTCTTTGGCATTATTTCTGCACTATTTAGTCTGTATTCAACACTGGGGATTCAGCACAAAAAAAATTCTAAAAGGCCGGAATCATTTACAGACAAGCCACGTTTTAAAACTGTGCTGCCCCAGAAAAGAATCTGAAAAAGCACTGACAACACCAAAAACACTACAATTATGAAAAAGCTACTGGTAACAACATTGATGGTATTCGGAACCGTATTCGGCGTATTCGCTACAGGTAACAACATAACTGTTGTTGCTGAGAAGCGTGCCAACCACCTTTCTGAGCAGATGATTCGTGAGCTTCGTCTGAATAACTACCAGGCTAACAAAGTTAGAGAGATCAATTTGGACGTAGCAGCTAAAATCACTGCCATCGAGCAAAAGAACGCTGGAAACGAGCAGCTGATTGCAGAGGAGTGCAAAGGCGTACTGGCTGCCCGTGACCTGCAGTTTGAAGATATCCTGAGCACTGTACAGTACAACGACTACTTTGGCGACCGCAAAATGTACTCTAAAGTAGACCGTGAGTTTGTAGCGAGCCTCGACCAGACAGGCTCACAGGATCTGGCCTCTGACCAGAAAGCTGAAAAAAACGCGCTCGCCTCTAACGTAAACTAGACCCAATCAGACTTCTTAAAAGCATAAAAGCCACCTCTTAGGGTGGCTTTCATTATTTATAGGCTAGTTGTTTTCCTTTTTGCGCTCTTCTTCCACGTGGTTCATCAGGTCCTCGCAAAGGGCGCGCATCTTATCGGCCATTACCTTGTCGCTGGTAGCTGTGGCAATGCTTTGCGCCATGGCACCGATCGTATCAATGTAAAAGTACTTCATTTCGTCGATCGGCATGTCCTTCGTCCACAGGTCAATCTTCATCGTACCTGCCTCGTCACGGTCCCACAAAGAGATGTTGATGGCCTTGGCAAAATGAATCTTCTCGCCTGCGTCAGTGGCTCTCCAACTGATGGCTTCCGGTATGCGCTGCTCGTCAAGCGCTATGCTAAAGTATATCTCAGACTTCTTCATTTTCTTTTCTTTTTAAACTTTGGGCTATATATATCTCGTACTATGCTTGAAAACTAAAACCAAGTACAAAGTTACGCGATGCGCCACGGAATAAAAACCTTCTTATTGCTTTTTAGCCTGACCATCCTCTCGGGATGCGCCAGCTTAACCTCTTCCATCAAAAAACCTAAACTCCATACTGTCGCTTTTTATAATACAGAGAAGCTATACGATACACAGAACGACCCTAAAACAGACGACGACGGCTTTACTCCGGGCGGGGTCATGCAGTGGGACCAGGACAGGTACAAGACCAAAATACGCCATGTAGCACAAGTGATCCAAACCATCGGGGGCAAGAACGGGGCTGATCTGGTTGGGCTAAGTGAAGTGGAAAACCGCCAGGTGCTGGATGACCTGGTGAAATCTTCCCCACTTCGAAAACGCCGCTACGGCATTATCCACCACGACTCACCAGATCCTGAAGGACTCGACGTGGCGCTGCTCTATAATCCAAGAGTGTTCAAGCCAACTTCACATAACAACCTGCCCATCCGGTTCTCTGAGAAGGGCTTCGCTTCGCGCGGCATCCTGCAAGTGAAAGGAACGCTGGCTGGTGAGCCCGTAACGGTGTATGTGAACCATTGGCCGGAAGATCGGGGCAGCGCCACCCTAGGCGCTACCCGCAGACGCGATGCGGCGGCAGAACTGCGTCGGCAAGTGGATGCGCAGCAGAAAGCAGACAAGAACGCGAAAATCATCGTGCTGGGCGACTTTGCGGACGAACCCAATGCTGCAAGCGTAGAAAAGGTACTGAAGGCCACAGGCCGGCCGAATCCGGCTTATCAGAATGAGCTTTTCAATACCTTCTACCTGTGGTTTGTGCAGGGAAAGGGCAGCTTCCATACCCGAAACGACAACAAAATGCGTGACCAGATCATGGTCTCCAAGTCACTGATGAATACCCAGTCAGGCTTGCATTATGTTCACGGCTCGGCCCAAATCCACGACCCGGAATTTGCCAAGTTCACCTTCGGCAGGTATAAGGACACCCCGCGACAGACCTGGTCGCATACCTTATACCTGGGAGGGTATAGCGATCACTTCCCGGTGTACATCAAACTGCAGCAGGCGAAGTAAGCTAGAGGCGCGGAAACGGCACGGAAGAGGTATCTTTTAAAAACAGGAAAGGCGGACCAAATGGCCCGCCTTTCTGCATTAGGAGAAATTATCTTCTTATACGTAATTGTTCAGCATTACAGGCATCACCAGCATCAGAACATTTTCATTATCTTCATTTGCAAGCGGCATGAGCAGGCCAGCACGGTTCGGTGTGGACAGCTCGAAGGAGATTTCATCGGCGTCGATGTTGTTGAGCATCTCGATCAAAAACTTCGCGTTGAAGCCGATTTCCATGTCCTCGCCATCGTACTGGCAGGTCAGGCGCTCGTTTGCCTCGTTTGAGAAGTCGAGGTCTTCAGCAGACACCTGCAACTCAGAGCCTGACAGCTTCAGACGGATCTGGTGCGTGGTTTTGTTTGAGTAAATGGAGATACGACGTACAGAACTCAACAAAGCGGCACGGTCAATCACCAGTTTGTTCGGGTTCTGTACAGGAATCACATTCTCGTAATCCGGGTAGCGCTCGTCGATCAGACGGCAGATCATGCGGATGTTATCGAAGCTGAAGAAGGCGTTTGACTGGTTGAACTCCATGCGTACGGCAGTTGCCTCAGAAGGCAGCGTAGACTTCAGCAGCGTAAAGGCTTTGCGTGGTATGATGAGCGATGCTTCCTGGGCAGTGGCGATGTCGGTACGGCGGAAGCGCAGCAGACGGTGGCCGTCTGTAGCTACGAATGTCACGTTATCAGAGCGCAGCTGTACGAAAATACCCGTCATGGCTGGGCGAAGCTCGTCGTTGCTAACTGCGAAAATGGTCTTGTTGATGGCGCGAGAAAGCACATTGGACGGAATCTCAATGGCACTACCGCCTTTCAGCACAGGTACACGCGGGAAATCAGTTGCATTCTCACCAGATAGCTTGTAGCGGCCGTTTGAGGAACTGATTTCGATGGTATAGGTCTCTTCGTCGATGGTGAAGGTCACCGGCTGGTCCGGCAGGTTCTTCAGGGTCTCGATCAGGATCTTGGCAGGTGCAGCAATGCGGCCGCTCTCCTTCGCCTCTACCTGCAGTTCGGTAATCATGGAAGTCTCCAGGTCACTGGCTGTGATAGTAAGGGTGCTGTTGTTGATCTCGAACAGGAAGTTTTCGAGGATTGGAACCACCGGGTTGTTGGTTACTACCCCGTTTATGCTGGCTAGCTGCTTCAAAAGAGCAGAAGAAGAGACGATAAATTTCATTATGTATAGCTATAATGTTATTTGGACAAAGTTAAAAATATTTCGCATTTAAACTACCTGACACGGGGCGGCATTTCACAATTTCTTTACATACAAGGCAAAAAAATCAGAAGCGTTCGTAGCGACGCTTGCGCAGGTAATAGCGAACCACGCCAAACAGGCCCAGCAGCACGATCGGGGCCACCAGGTTGAGCAGTTGCCAGTACGTACGCTCTTCCTTCACCCGCACCCTGTCCAGCGGCCGCAGCTGGATTTCTTTGCTGCGTACGTTGATCAAGCCCTCAGCGTCCAACAGGTAGTGGATGGTGTTCATGGCCAGCTCGCGGTTGGCAAAAGTCACGTTGTTATACCGGTCGAAGCCCAGTTCGTAGGCCTGTCCGGTGCGTGGGTTCACCTCGTTGCGCACCAGGTCACCATCCGAGAAAACTGCTATTTTGGTCGGCGCGCCCTGCTCCCGCACCTGCGGGTTGGCCGCTCCTTCAGGTGCCCTCCTGTTACGGAAGAGCGAGGTAAAGGCGCCTTCCAGCAGATAACCCACCGCCTGCTGACCGGCCTGGTATTGTTCCGGCTTCACTTCCATACGGGCTTCCTCAAGCGTAAGCGGCACCGGCGCCTGCATCACGCGGGAATAAACCGAGGTATAGACGAGCGGCGTTTTGCGGATGCCGTCGGCCCGCACGGTGTCCATCGTTCCAATAAATTTGGAATAGACCGCGTCGATATTGCGCGTGATCGGGTGCTTGCTGAAGGTATTGAGTAGCGGGTAAAAGCGCCAGTTGATCATCTCTGTCTGCGGCCGTTCGCCCATATACCCCGTTACGATCGGAATAAAACCGGAATTCAGGTCCATGATCATGGTCGGGTTCAGGCGCACGCCGTAGCGGAAAAGCATGTCGTCGAGGTTCAGGTTATACGGCATGGCAAACATGCCGCCAGCCCCAACGCTGTCCATGTTGGCATTGAGGGCATCCACAAAGAAGATGGCCTTGCCCCCGTTCATGATGAACTGGTCGATCTTATACTTATCAGCCTCAGTGAAGGCTTCCGTCGGTTTGGCGATGATGATCAGGTCCAGTCCCTCGAGCGAAGGAATGTCGCGGAGTTCGCCGCGGGCCACCCGGTAAAACTCCTGCAGCGAGCCCAGCAGATCCGTTACATACTGCGTCTCTAACTGCCCCTGGCCGCTGATGTAACCGATGGTCTTGTTTCCCTGAAAAGCCATTTTGCGGATCGCTGTGGCCAGTTCGTACTCCACGCCTTCCACCGACTGGTTCAGGCGCTCATCAGGCGAAGCCGCCAGGTTGCCTTTCAGCAGCATCACGCCGGTTTCTTTGCCTTTGTACATCACGCGGGCACCTGGAAACACTAAGCGCTCCACCTGCTTGCCGCCTTCATTGGCACGCAGGTTCGTCGGCTGTATACCTGCCTGTGCCAGTTTCTGGAAAAACGCCGCCCGCTCCTGCTCGTCCGTGATGTCGTTCGGATCGATGAACTCGTAGCGCACGTTGCCGCCTGAGTAAATGCGGAACTCGTCCAGCGTCTCGCGCACTGACTGCTGCAGGCGCTTGAAACCGGCCGGAAACTCGCCCTCCAGGTATACCTCCACAAACACCTGCTCGGGTAGCTCACCTAGCATTTGTTTGGTGACCGGCGAGATGGTAAAGCGCTTGTCCTCGGTCAGGTCGAGGCGGAAAAAGAAGTTGGATGCCAGCACGTTGAGCAGCACAATGGCCGCCAGCGCGATTAGAAAGCGGGTCAGGTCGCGGCTGCGCTTGTTTTTAGGGATCGTTGCCTGCTCTGTTACCATTTTCGGCTGCTCAATACAAGTTTGGTGGAAAGAATCATGATCGCGATCACACTCAGGAAGTACAGCACGTCACGGGAGTCGATCAGGCCTTTGCTGATGGCCGCATAGTGGTACTCTATACCTAACTGACTGATGAAGTAGCCGCTTCCGCCCCACACAGGTATAGAAGCGATCAGTTCGAAGCCGGCATAGAAGATGTAGCACAGGAAAATGGCAATCACAAAGGAGATGATCTGATTGTCGGAAACGGAGGAGGCAAACACGCCGATGGCCGCAAACACGCCCGCCAGGAATACCAGCCCCAGGTATGAGCCTACCACCGCAGCAGAGTCTACGTTGCCTTGCGGGTTGCCGAGTTCGTACACAGTATAGTAGTAGATCAGGGTAGGTATAAGCGCAAACAGCGCCAGCAGAAGTGCCGCGAAGTATTTGCCCAGGATCAGCTGCAAGTCCGAGATCGGTTTGGTGAGCAGGAGTTCGATGGTGCCTTCGCGCTTCTCTTCGGCAAAGGTCCGCATGGTGATGGCCGGGATCAGAAACAGAAACAGCCAAGGCGCCATGTTAAAGAGCGTCTGCATATCGGCAAAGCCGTAATCAAGCACGTTGCTTTCGGGGAACACCCACATGAACATGCCGATCGCCACCAAAAACACCGTGATCACAATGTAGGCGATCAGGGTGTTCAGGAAACCGTTGAATTCTTTCTTAAGTATAGCGAGCATTAATGTTAATGACTAATGACGAATTATTAATGACTAGTGAGTAATGACGAATGAGTAATTAAGAATAATGAATAATGGGTATTGGTAGAAGTATTATCACTAATGAAAATGGGTATGGAAGGGTGAGTGGAAGAAAATGAACATTATGCCACTCGTTATTAACCGTACTCCAGCTTGCACCTTATACTGGCTCTAGCTTTAATAATTTAACTATTGAATTCCATTCTTCATTAATCATTCTTCATTAATCATTATTCATAATTCATTACTCATTATTCATTTCTCATTATTACTCACTTCGTCAGTTGTTGGAATATCTTTTCGAGGGAGTTTTCTTCGTGCCGCAGGCCTACCAGTGGCCATTGGCGCTCGGCGGCTACCCGGAAAATAGTAGCCCGGATATCGGTGTCCTTGCGCGAAACCACCCGGTAAGTCGTGCCCTCTGCGAGGGTCGCACTCAGCACACCCGGTACCTGCTCCAGGGCCTCCAAAGGGATAGGCTGCTCAAATTCTACCAGGGTTGTCTTTTCGTTGCGGGCGCCGGCCTGCAGACTGGCCACATCGCTATCGGCCACCAGCTTGCCACGGTTGATGATCACGACCCGGTCGCAAATGGCGGTTACCTCCTGCATGATGTGGGTAGAGAAGATCACAGTTTTGTCCTGCCCGATGCGCTTGATCAGGGAGCGTATCTCCACGATCTGGTTCGGGTCGAGGCCAGTAGTAGGTTCATCCAGAATCAGCACCTGTGGGTCGTGCACCAGCGCCTGTGCCAGGCCCACCCGTTGGCGATAGCCTTTGGAAAGTGCTCCGATCTTCTTGCCCTGCTCCAGCGTGAGGCCACACAGCTCCACCATTTCCTGTACCCGCTCCTTTGCCTGTCTGCCTTTCAGGCCGTAGACGGAGGCCACGAATTGCAGGTACTCATGCACGTACATGTCCAGGTATAGCGGGTTGTGCTCCGGCAGGTAACCTACGCTTCGGCGCACGGCGATGGAGTCCTGCACGGCATCGTAGCCGTTCACGAGCACGGTACCGGTGGTAGGCGGTAGGTAGCAGGTCGCGATCTTCATGGTCGTGGACTTTCCGGCACCGTTCGGCCCCAGGAAACCCAGGATCTGTCCCTGCCCCACGCTGAACGAAATATCGTCCACGGCCCGCTGCGATCCGAATATTTTGGTAAGGTTCTTTACTTCAACTGACATTTTTCAGAATGAATAATGAGTAATGAGTAATGAAGCGTGTGAGAGTAGCAATCAGCAATAATGAATGGATAGCAGAGAATAAGTAATTATTGTTATTCATTAGTCATTCATAATTCCTCATTATTCATTAGTCATTAGTCATTAATTAAGTCCTGCAAAGCTACAAAAGCTGTTTTAAATATCTGCTATACCTTCTTTCTGCCCTTCGGCATTAGGGGGCGCACCTCTATGTCGACGTGGTGGTAATTGGCGTGCGACTCCAGGCAGTGCAGAATGGTGGAGGCGATGTCCTCGGGGCGCATCATGTTATCGTTCACCGTCACGCTGTCGATGTTGTCGAAGAAGTTGGTTTGCACGGAGCCAGGGTAGATGCAGGTCACTTTCACGCCGTAGTCGCGCACCTCTTTGTAGAGGGAGTGTGAGATGCCGCGCACCGCGTGCTTGGTAGCGCAATAAGCCGACATCTGCTCTATACCTGTGGTGCCTGCTATGGATGAGATGTTGATGATGTGACCCTCTCCCATTTCCTTCATGCCCGGCACCACAAGTTTGGTGCAGTAAAAGAGCCCGTGCACATTGGTGTCGAACATCAGGTGCCACTCATCCAGATCCTGGTCTTCAAGTGCAGCGGAACGCCCTAGTCCGGCATTGTTCACCAGCACGCTGATCTGCCCACCGAAATGCTCCACAGTATGCTTGTAAGCCATTTGTACTGAGTCAATACGGCGTACGTCGCATTCCACAAACTCAAAGTTTTGATGCTGCACCTCCGGAGCTGTTCTACCCCAGCCTGCCACTTTCATACCTTTGTCCAGCAGCGTTTGCACGGTGGCCAGTCCTATACCCCGGCTTACACCGGTTACAACTGCTATCTTATTTTCCAGTTTCATAGTTATTTTGATTGAGTGAATGAGTGAATGAGTGATTGGGTGATTGAGTGATTGCTAAATTGTTGAATTGATGATTGTTTACCTGCATCTCAATAAAGGAGAATCTGTTAAATAATTTTCTGTGCACGATTCGGACAGGTCGCGACCTGTCCCTACAAAACGTCATTCGCGCGACTCAGAATTCTTAATAAATTTACCTCCTCAACCTCCTAACTCCCAAACTTTCTAACTTTCTAACTTAAATGTCTCCTAACTGCGGTCGGATCAAGATCTCCTCCACCACACTGTTCGGTGACATGGTATAGGCCCCATAGATGGCCATGGCTACGTCGTCGGCCCGCATGAAGCGTTCCGGTGGCAGGTCCACGCCTTCCCAGCTGGCTGTAAGCGTAGCACCTGGCAGAATGGCCGTTACGCGCACGCCGTGCTCCTTCATCTCTTCGCGCAGCACTTTCGACATACCTAGCAATGCATATTTTGAGATGCAGTAGGAGCCGCCGTTGGTATAGGGTGTGATGCTGGCCGTGGAGCACATGTTGAAGATATGGCCGCTGCGGCGCCTTTTCATGTCCAGCACAAAGGCTTTGGTGATGTAGTAAGCACTGTACAGATTGGTGTTGATCATCATTGGCAGCGCCGCATCGTCCTCTTCGTGCACTTTGCCAGGTATAAACAGCCCACTGTTGTTGACGATCACCTCGAGCTTTACCTTCAGGCCTTTCACATAATTGATGAAGTTTTTGAGAGAGTTCATGTCGCTCAGGTCGGCCTCCTGGTAAAATACCTTTGAGAAGGTATAGCGCTCTTCAATCTCCAGCTTCAGCTTTTTCAGGTCGCCCTCGTTTCGGGAGCAGGTGATGATGTGGAAGCCCGCCTTGGCAAATTGCTCAATTACAGCTCTGCCAATGCCCTTTGTGCCGCCTGTCACCAAAATATACTGCTGCATGTGCTCTATATAGGTATAAGGTAATACGATTTCGAAATTTAACCGTAATATAGGCATTTAAACAGTATTTTTGTTTAGAAACACGTTTAAAACCTTGTTTAACACGTATCGCTTGTATGCTACAATCCTTTGGGAAATACTTGCTGTTCATGCAAAGCCTTTTCACCCGCAAAGAGTCGACCCGAATTCTGTTCGGCCGCACCATCGACGAGGCTATTCTGATCGGCATTAACTCTATCGCCATCGTTGCCATCGTTTCCACCTTCATCGGTGCCGTTACCTGTGTGCAGGTGGCCTACAACCTCGACAACGCGTTCATCCCCCGCTCCACCATCGGCTTCATGGTGCGTGAAATGACCATCCTGGAACTGGCCCCCACTATTACCTCTATCGTGCTGGCAGGCAAGGTCGGCTCGAGCATTGCGGGCGGGCTGGGCACGATGCAAATAACCGAACAAGTGGACGCGTTGGAGGTGATGGGCATCAACTCAGCCTCATACCTGGTGCTGCCGAAAGTTGTGGCTGCCATTCTGGTCTTCCCGATGCTGGTGATTTTGTCCATGTTCCTCTCAATTTTGGGCGGCTACCTGGCCGGAACGCTTTCAGGTGAACTCACGCCGCAGGAATACATTACCGGTATACGCGACCAGTTCATTCCTTACAACATTACCTTCGCCCTGATCAAATCGGTGGTGTTTGCCTTTCTGATTTCTTCTATCTCTTCGTTCAGAGGCTACAACACACAAGGTGGAGCGCTGGAGGTAGGGGCTGCCAGTACGGCTGCCGTAACCAGCAGCGTGATCGCCATCCTGATCGGCGACTTCGTTTTGGCCTACGTCCTGCTTTAGGTCTGCCTTATTATTTTTGAAAACACATGATTGAAATACACAACATACACAAAACCTTCGGCGACAAGAAAGTGCTCGATGGCGTGAGCGGTGTCTTTGAGACCGGGAAAACCAACCTCCTGCTCGGCGCCAGCGGCACAGGCAAAAGCGTGCTGCTCAAGTGCATCGTGGGCCTCATCAAACCCGACCTCGGCAGCGTGACGTTCGACGGCACCTACTTCACCAACAACAAGCTCGACATCCGGCAGGAGATCCGTCGCAAGATCGGCATGCTCTTCCAGGGTTCTGCCCTCTTCGACTCCATGACGGTAGAGCAGAATGTGGAATTCCCGCTCAAGATGCTCACCGACATGAGCCGCGAGGAGCGTCGGGAGCGTGTGGACTTCTGTCTGCAGCGCGTCGGGTTGGAAGGGGCGCACAAGAAGATGCCCTCTGAAATAAGCGGTGGTATGAAGAAGCGCGTAGGTATAGCCCGCGCCATTGCCCCGCACTGTACCTACCTTTTCTGCGACGAGCCCAACTCGGGCCTGGACCCGCAAACGGCTCTTAAAATAGACGAGCTGATCAAGGAGATTACCGAGGAATACAACATCACCACCATCATCGTAACGCACGACATGAACTCGGTGATCGAGATCGGGGACAAGATCTTTTTCCTGTACGAGGGCAAAAAGCTATGGGAAGGCACCCGCGACGAGATCATGGACACCGACATCAGAGAGCTCAACGACTTTATTTTTGCCAACCGCCTGATGCGGGACGCCAAAAAGGTAGAGGAAGAGGAGCGCGAAGAAGAGGAAGAGCGCCAGCACCACCACGAGCCTGCCGCACAAAGCAATGAAAAAGCGCCCTCGGAAGAAACAATCGAAACGCAGGCCAAGTCACAGCCGGAAAATCCGGAAGGACCTTCCGCCACCACCCAATCCGGCAATAATAAGTTATAGCCTCCTTTGCCAGGTATAGGTATAGGTATATGTATAGGTATAAACACTATCTCGGCTATACCTGACTCATCACAAAAAAGCCTCCCTTTCTGCTTAAAAGGGAGGCTTTTTAAATGAGGATTATTTAAATGCTTAGAAGCTGAACAGCATACCAGCCACCGTCGCAGACATCATACAGGCCACAGACGCTCCAACCAGCGACAGAAGCCCTAATCTCGAGATATTGGCCTGCTGATTTGGTGCCATACCGCCTATACCGCCCACCTGAATGGCAATGGAGCTGAAGTTAGAGAAGCCGCAGAGTGCGTAGGTCGCCATCACGATCGATTTGCTGGAAAGAGTGCCTGCTTCCTTCATATTGGCAAGGTCCAGATAAGCTACAAATTCGTTAACGGCCGTTTTTTGGCCCAACAAACTACCCACCTGCAAGGTATCTTCCCACGGCACGCCCATGATGAAGGCAAAGATCCGGAAGATCTGCCCCAGAATGTATTGGAAAGAGAAGCCGTTGAAGCTGCCGTTGGTGCTGGCCACTACAAAGTCGTTAAGTCCGGTAACGCTTCCCATCTTAAGCAGTACATAGTTGAGCAGGGCAATGACAGCGATAAAGGCAAGCAGCATACCGCCCACATTGGCAGCCAGTCGCAGGCCATCTGCAGCACCCTTGGAAACGGCATCAATGAGGTTTACGCCCAGTTGCTCTTCGTTTACTTCAAGGCGGGTATTTACCTGATCCTTCTCGGTTTCGGGAACGAGCATCTTGGCCATCACAATACCTGCCGGGGCGTTCATGATAGAGGCTGTGAGCAGGTGCGCGGCAAATATGGCCTGTTGCGCTGGGTCGCTTCCTCCCAGAAAGGACACGTAGGCCGCCAACACACCGCCGGCCAGCGTCGCCATACCTCCCGTCATCAAGCACATCAGCTCAGAGCGCGTCATGCGGCTAATGAACGGGCGTACCAACAGCGGCGCTTCTGTCTGGCCCATAAAAATATTGCCAGCAGCAGAGAGGCTCTCCGCACCTGACAAACGCATGCCCTTCGACATGACCCAGGCTATACCAAATACAATCTTTTGAAGCACGCCCAGGTAATAGAGCCCCGATGATACCGCTGAGAAGAAAATGATGGTTGGCAATACATTAAAGGCAAAGATAAAGCCCATACCAGCGTTCTGAGAAGGGTCAGCCAAGTTACCGAACAGGAATCTGGCGCCATCGTTTGAAAAGCTCAAAAGCTTGACGAAGGCCTTGCTCACAAAAGCAAACGCATCGGCTACCAATGGCACCTGTGTCACCAGCACGCCAAACAGCAACTGGAGAAACACACCGTAGGCTACCAGCTTCCAGTCAATTGATTTTCTGTCTCTGGAAAACAAAAAGCCGATGGATAACAGAACCAGTAGTCCTATCCCACCCCGAAAAATATCAAACATACAGGCTGAAAAAATTTGGCCAAAAGTAAGGCGAATATCTTTTAAATCAAAAAGTCCCACCCCGATTAGGGGCAGGACTTTCAAAGTATAGCGTATGTTATGCTAGTTTCGCTTGTTCAACTCGTCGCGGATTTTGGCGGCGCGTTCGTAGTCCTCTTTCTCAAGGGCCTCGCTGAGCATCTTGTTCAGATCATCAACCGATGTCTGGTTAAGCGGCTCTTTAGTGCTCGAAGTAGATGAAGAAGTGCTTTTCACGGCCATCTCTTCGCTTTCGTCCTCCTCCTCTTCCAGATCACTCAGAATAATGCCGGCCTCCGACAGTACACTTTCCACGGTATAGATTGGCACCCCAAATCGCAAACCGATCGCGATGGCGTCGGACGGACGCGCATCGAGTTCAAACTCCTTCTCGCCGTCGGTGCACATGATCTTGGAATAGAACACGCCTTCCTTCAGGTCGGAGATCAGAATCTCAGTGATGTTCACGCTCATCTGCTCAGCAAAGGTCTTGAACAGATCGTGCGTGAGCGGACGGTTGGGGTTAATTTTCTCTATCTGTATGGCAATGGACTGCGCCTCGAACATGCCAATGATGATCGGCAGTCTGCGGTTTCCATCACGCTCGCCCAACACCAGTGCAAACGATCCCGTCTGCGATTGGCTGGAGGAGAGCCCGAGTATCTCTAGCTGTATTTTTTTCACAGTTTAATTCTTCTATTCTATTTGTCTAAAGCTTTGGCAGCTTCTATTAATTTAGGAAGTACCTCGAGCGCATCGCCAACTATGCCATAATCAGCGGCTTTGAAGAACGGCGCTTCCGGATCCTTATTAATAACGACAATCACTTTAGAAGAGTTAACCCCGGCCAGGTGCTGGATGGCACCGGAGATGCCCGCCGCAATGTACAGGTTAGGGCTTACGGTGATACCCGTCTGGCCTACGTGCTCGTGGTGCGGACGCCAGCCGATGTCCGAAACAGGCTTGGAGCAGGCCGTTGCAGCACCCAGTTCTTTAGCTAGTTCTTCGATCAGGTGCCAGTTCTCAGGGCCCTTCATACCACGTCCGCCAGACACTACAATCTCAGCCTCCTGCAGCAGTACGCCACCGGAAGTGTCCTGCATCACGGTCTCTTTCGGAGCGGATGCAAAGTCAGCGTCCGCCAGATCAGCCGAAAGCTTCTCTACTGTAGCGGTGCTGCCGGCGTTGCTGATGATGTCGGTGCTGTTTTTCTTCACCGCGATAATCTTCACATCAGAAGTCAGGTTCACGTCGGCAAATGCTTTGCCAGAGAACACGCCACGGGTTACGGTGAAATTACCGCCGTCGATTTTAGGAAGTTCGGTTACGTTGGTAGCCAGGGAGCCATTCAGACGAACGGCCAGTTTGGAACCTACCGCTGCACCAATGTTGGAATTGGAGAACACCAGCACTTTGGCGTTTTCCTGCTGCGCCGCTTTGGCAATCACTTTCACGTAGGCGTCGGCTACAAACTGCTTCAGACGGTCATCGGCGTCGTACAATACTTTGCTGATGCCCTGCTCGCCCAGTCTGGACAAAGCGTCTTCGTTTACGTCGCCGATGGCTACGGCTGTTGCGGAGGTGCCCATGGCCTGTGCCACCTGGCTGCCATACGTCGCTGCTTCCAGCGAGGACTTTTTGATCTCTCCGTTCAGACCTTCTACAAATACTAATACAGACATATTACAGTACTTTAGCTTCGTTTCTCAATAGTTTAATCACTTCGCCAGCGTTCTCTGCGTCAATCATTTTCACGCCGCTCTTTTTCTCAGGCTTGCTGTAGTTCACGTACTCCGACTTAGCTTCAGCGCCTGTTGGCTCCACTACTTTCAATGGCTTGGTACGGGCCGTCATGATACCACGCATGTTCGGGATTCGCGGCTCGCACATGGGCTGCTGCGCGCTGGCTACGAAAGGCAGCTTCACTTCCACCACTTCCTTGCCACCTTCGATCTCACGCTCCAGACGGGCGGTGCTGTCGTCCACCATGTCCAGTTTGAAGGCTGGCGTTACAGACGGAATGCCCATCATCTCGCCTACCATGTTGTGCACCTGGAAGCCGTTGTAGTCGATGGACTCCTTGCCCATCAGGATCATATCGTAGCCGCCTTCCTTAGCCACGGCAGTGATCTGCTGCGCCACAAAGTAAGCGTCTTTCGGGTGTGCGTTCACGCGGATCGCGTCGTCGGCACCGATGGCCAGCGCCTTGCGAATGTTTGGCTCAGCGTCTGCTTCGCCCACGTTCAGCACGGTTACGCTGCCGCCTTTGGCCTCTTTCAGCTCTATGGCGCGGGTCAGCGCGTATTCATCCCAGGGGTTGATCACGTACTGCACACCGTTCTTATCGAAGTTCTTATTATCGCCAGTAAAGTTGATCTTGGAGGTCGTATCCGGAACGTTACTGATGCAAACTAATATTTTCATATGATAAAATAGTTAGCTTTAAAAGTTAAATTTGATGCGAAGTTAGTTAAAATATAGCCAAATAGAAATGTCTCAAACTAGATTAGAACAGCTCTATAAGTTTCTGGAAGAAGACCCGAATGATCCGTTCACGCTGTACGCTATCGCGACAGAACTACGTGGTTCTGAGCCGCAAAAAGCCATGGATTTCTACGAGAAACTGCTCAACGAACATGAGCGCTACGTGGGTACGTATTACCACGCTGCCAGTCTGTACGCAGAACTTGGACAAAACGATATAGCCGAGCAAACTTATAAGAAAGGGATGCTCGTGAGCCGCCAGGAAGGCAACATGCACGCGTTCGCCGAGCTGCAACAGGCTTACAACAAGTTTATGGGGCTTGACTATGAAGACGATTAACCGTCTGCTAATCGTTAAAGTGGTACCGTCTCAAAAATAGTATGCATGCATCACATTTGCAAGTATACCTGTTCCGTATTTTAACAGTTGCGCTATTGCTTTGTTTGCAGCGTGTTTTTTCCCAGGCACACCATAAACGTGGTAGCATGGTTGGGGGTGCTCTCTACCTCCACATAGCCTCCAAGGGCCTCGGCTTGTATCCTGGTCAGGTATAGCCCGAGGCCCTTGGCGTCTTTGTTGCCATGAAACGTCTTGTAGAGGTTGAACAGCTTGTCGCCGTACTTAGCAATGTCGAGGCCTAAACCGTTATCTGTCACCGAAAAGCAGACACCTTTCTCCGATTGCCATGACCGGATCTTAATCTGGGGCTGACGCTGTGACGAGCGGTATTTCAAGGCGTTGGATATCAGGTTGTGGGCGATACTCTCCAGGTATACGCGGGGCGCTTTCAGCGTTTCCACCTCCAGGTCAAGCTCCACTTGCGCACCGCTTTCGATCAGTACCGCCTGCAGGTTCTGCAGTTCCCGCTCCACTACCGCGGGCAGGTATACGGGCTCGCTCACAGGCAGCTTCAACTCCGACTCCAGAATCACGTTCAGCTCGTTCAGCGTGGTGTTCATGTTCTGGATCACGTTGCTCATCATCCCCATCAGTTCTGCACCCATCTCGGGTTCGTCGGCATACATCTGCGCCAGCCCCTTCATGTTCGAGAGCGGTGAGCGCAGGTTGTGGGCGATGATCTGGGTGAAGTCTTCGAGTCGGTCGTTTTTGGACTGCAGCAGTTCGGAGGTATGCTGCAGCTCCTGATTCAAGTCTTGCAAATGACTTTTTTGTTGCCTGAGCACCGCCGAGATAAGCGATTTCACGGCCGTCTGGGCTATCTCCTGCTCGTTCAGCGTCCAGGGGTGCGATTTGCCCCGTATCAGCTCCGACCACTGCTCAAACGACTCACGCGGATGAATGTGTAGTTGCCCTTGCGTCATGGGCTTTTCGGGGTTGCCCGCCCAGATGCGCTTTTCAGAGATTTCGGGTTTAAAGTAGAGGAGGTATTCCTGGTCGTGCCGGGCGATTTCGGTCACCAGCAAACCGCTGGCCGTTTCGCGTATGGCCGCTGCCTCCGGGTAGACCTTGGCGAGCTCGCGGGTTTGGAACTGTGGCTGCTTGATGTTCCGGCTCAACCAGTCCATTAAGCCCTCGACCTGCTCTTGCGTGGGTGTTGTGCCTGCCAGGTATAGCTTGCCTCCTAATTTTAGCGCCATACCGCTTGCTCCGGTCAGGTGCAGCAGCGCGTCGCTTTGGCGCTGCAGTTCCTTCTGTAGATCATCGCTGTTGTTGAGGTGTTTGACCAGCTTTTTTTCCTTTTTGCGAAGCGCCGCCATCTCCTGCAAATCGCGCTGCTCCTGCAGGGCCAGTATGCTGCTGCTGAAAATCTGGGCAATGTGCAAACAGGCCTGGCGTTTCCAGTAGTTGACGAGCAGCGGGCTTTTGTGGTGGCAGGCAATGATCCCCCAGAGCTTACCCTGCACCACCAGCGACACCGACAGCGAGGCCTGCACGCCCATGTTGCGCAGATACTCGAGGTGAATCTCAGAAGGGTTGCGCAGCTCCGACCTGAAGAGAAATGCAGGCTGCCCCGTATCGGGGTTGAGGTAGGGGCGAATGTTAACGGCCTGTGCCCCCACATTGGCAATCTGGCGAATCGGCTTCTCGACGAGCAGTTGGCGCGCTTGGGCAGGTATATCGGTCGCCGGAAAATGATGGTGCAGGTATACCTGATCGCCCGATTGGGTCTCCTCCCCTATCACCTCGCCGTGCCAGTCCTCATCGAAACGGTAGAGCATGCTATGGTCGTAGTCCAGCAGCTGCCGCACGAAGCGAACAGTCAGGTCTGCTTTTTCGGGCAAGGTAGGCAGCTGCTCCAACTCGCTTGAAAAACGGAGCAAACGGTGCGAGGTGCTCAAGTGCAGTTGCTCGTCCGTAATCGGCACATAGCGTTCAAGCTCCAGCACCAATTTATCCTGGGCCCGATGCAGAAAACAGAGAAACCGTTGGCTTTGCAGCTCTAACAGGAACATACTCGGCTCTTTCAAATCACTCGTCAGGTATGGGAGAAGTTGCGCTCGGGTGAAATCGTCCGCAAAATCCTGCCACCGTATACCTGTGCTTTTGTCGGGAGTTGCTACGTTTAAAAAGGAAGGTAAATTATCGCTAGCCTGTTCAATCTCAAAGGACTCCGCATGGAGTATCAGTAGAAATCCGTGGGCCTGTATGCGGCCGATGTAATGGATGGGTTCGTTGTCGCAGTTGGAAAGGTCAACCTGGTGATTCTGGTAATTGAGCATAAAGAAAGGTAGCGTGTCGGAATAAACAAAGCCACCGCTGTTACCAGTGCGGTGGCTTCAAGGTTTAAATATCACATAACTTTAGGAAAGACTCACTACTAAATCGTCAGTATTTACCAGCGAGCCCTCCGGCAAGTGCAGATCGGCGATTTTGGTAGCCTCCGAGGCGGTAATGGTCGTTTCCATCTTCATGGCCTCAATTACGAAGAGCGGCGTGTTTTTCTTCACCTCCTGGTCTTTCTCCACCAGTATCTTCGAAAGGAGTCCCTGCAGCGGCGCCCCGATGTGCTTCGGATTGCCTTTGTCCACTTTCTGGTGCTGCACCCGCTCCACTTTCACCGACTTGTCACGCACTTCGATGTTACGCGTCTGGCCGTTGAGTTTGAAGAACACGGTGCGCATGCCGTCCTCGTCCACGTGGCCCAGCGACTGGTACATGATCACGATGGACTTGCCACGGGCGATGTCGATGATGGCCTCCTCGCCGGGCTGCATGCCGTAGAAAAACAAGCGCGTCGGGATTTTGGAGACGTTGCCGTACTGCTCGAGGTGCTTGTGGAAATCCTCGTATACCTTCGGGTAAAGCTGGTGCGAGAGGAAATCGGTGTACTTCGTGTTCTCGCCAAATTTCTCCTGAAATGCCTTGAACTCCTCTTCCAGATCGATCGGCTCCATGTGCTCGTTTGGCCTGTTTTCGTAAGGCTGTTCGTCCCGGAGCACAATCGCCTGCAGCTTTTTCGGGAAGCCGCCAACCGGTTGCCCCAGGTCGCCACGGAAGAGCGAACGCACCGATTCCGGGAACGAGATCTGGTCGCCGCGTTCCAGCACGTCTACCGTCGTTAGGCCATTCGACACCAGGTATAGCGCCATGTCGCCTACTACTTTGGAGCTTGGCGTTACCTTCACCAGGTCGCCGAACAGCTGGTTTACTTCCGCAAACGTCTCCTTGATCAGCTCCCACTTGTCGCCCAGCCCCAGCGCATTGGCTTGCGGACGCAGGTTAGAGTACTGTCCTCCCGGAATCTCGTGGTGGTATACCTCAGCGGTGCCGGCTTTCAGACCTGACTCGAACGGATAATAGTACTCCCGCACCGTTTCCCAGTAATTAGAGTGGCGGTTGAGGCTTTTCTGGTCGAACTCGCGATGCCGCTCCTGGAAGCGCATGGCTTCTACCATCGAGTTAAAGTTTGGCTGCGACGTCAAACCTGACATAGAGCCCAGCGCCACGTCAATCACATTTACGCCCGCTTCGATGGCCTTTAGGTAGGAGGCTGATTGCACAGAAGAGGTATCGTGGGTATGCAGGTGGATCGGTAGCTTCACCGTGTCGCGCAGCGCCTCTACCAGCACCTGCGCCGCGTAGGGCTTGAGCAGACCGGCCATGTCTTTGATAGCCAGGATGTGCGCCCCGGCATCTTCCAGCTGCTTGGCCAGCTGCAGGTAGTAGTCTAAGTTATACTTGGTCTTGCTCGGGTTGAGGATGTCACCGGTATAGCAGATGGCGCCTTCGGCCAGACCGCCCGTGCGCTTGCGCACAAAGTTGATGCAAGGCTCCATGCTCTTCATCCAGTTGAGCGAGTCGAAGATGCGGAAAACGTCCACCCCCGTCTCCCACGATTTTTCCACAAAGGACTCAATGAGGTTATCCGGGTAAGCCTTATACCCTACCCCGTTCGAACCGCGGATCAGCATCTGCAGCAGGATATTCGGTATAGCCTCACGCAATTCGGCCAATCGGCGCCACGGGTCTTCGTGCAGGAAGCGCAGGCATACGTCGAAGGTAGCACCGCCCCATACCTCCATCGAGAAGGTCTGCGGATGATCCTTGGCGTAGGCCTCAGCCACTTTGAGCATATCGAACGAGCGCATGCGGGTCGCCAGCAGGGACTGGTGTGCATCGCGGAAGGTGGTGTCGGTGTAGTGAATCTGCTTTTCGTTGCGCAGCCACTTCGAGAACTCGTCCGGCCCGAGTTGTGTGAGCAGGTCCTTAGTGCCCGGCTCATAGGGTTTGTTCAGGTTGAAACCGTGAAAGTCAGGCTTGGTCAGCACCTTGTTCGGGTCTACCTTCTTCACATCCGGGTTTCCGTTCACAATTACATCGGCCAGGAAAGAGAGCATTTTGGTTGCCCGGTCTTTGCTTTTCTTAAAGATAAACAGCTCGGAGTGGTTCTTCACAAAATCCACCGTGGCGTCGCCGGAGATAAAGGTCGGGTGCGTGATGATGTTCTGCAAAAACTGGATGTTCTGCTTCACCCCCCGGATTCGGAACTCGTCCAAGGTACGCGACATCTTCATGGCGGCGTGGCGCAAAGTCGGTGCCTGCGCCGATACTTTTACCAGCAGCGAGTCGAAAAACGGACTAATCTTGGCGCCCTGGTACACGCTGCCCTGGTCGAGGCGGATGCCGAAACCACCGGCGCTGCGGTAGGCGATGATGGTGCCGTAGTCTGGTTTAAAATCATTCTCCGGGTCTTCGGTGGTGATGCGGCACTGGATGGCCACGCCGTTGGCACGCACGGTATGCTGCGGTCCGAGCTGTACCTCTTCGTGATCCAAGGTATAGCCGTCGGCGATGAAAATCTGCGTTTTGATCAGGTCAATGCCGGTGATCATCTCCGTCACGGTATGCTCCACCTGGATGCGTGGGTTCACTTCGATGAAGTAGATGTTGTTTGTCTGCGGTTCCACCAGGAACTCCACCGTGCCCACGTTATTATAGTTCACCGCCTTGCAAATACGAATGGCGTAGTCGTAGAGCTGCTGGCGGGTTTCTTCGTTCAGGCTGATGGCCGGGGCCACCTCCACCACTTTCTGGAAACGGCGCTGCACCGAGCAGTCGCGCTCAAACAGGTGGGTAATGTTGCCATAGCTGTCGGCCACGATCTGTACTTCGATGTGCTTCGGGTTCTCCACATACTTTTCCAGGAAAAGCGTGTCGTCACCGAAGGCTTTCAGGGCCTCGTTCTTCGCTTCAAAAAAGCCTTTCTCCAACTGCTCGTCGTTGCGGATCACGCGCATGCCACGTCCGCCACCGCCTGCCGCTGCTTTCAGCATGAGCGGGTAGCCAATGCGGTGTGCCTCCTCGCGGGCTGTTTCGTAGGTGTTCAGGTCGAGGTCGTTGCTCTGGATAATCGGCACGTCGCAGCTCACGGCCACTTTCTTCGCCGATACCTTATCGCCGAGCGATCCCATCACCTCCGGACGCGGACCGATGAAGATGATGCCGTTTTCGGCGCACTTGCGGGAGAAATGCTGGTTTTCGGACAGGAAGCCGTAGCCTGGGTGAATCGCGTCCACGCCGTTTTCTTTGGCAATGCGGATGATGCCTTCGATGTCGAGGTAGGGCTGCAGCGGCTGGTTGTCTTTGCCGATCTGGTAGGCCTCGTCGGCTTTGTAGCGGTGGAGCGAGTAGCGGTCCTCGTAGGTATAGATGGCCACCGTCTGGATGTTGAGCTCCGTACAGGCCCTGAGCACACGAATCGCGATTTCGCCGCGGTTAGCGACAAGTACTTTTTTGATTTTCATATAAGGTGAGATGTAAGTATAGCTATTACATAGGTTTCGATACAAGCAGAATACAGCATGCGCGTGCCGCTATGGCTGGTATGAGTTATAAGGTAAAGAAAAAGCTGTCTGTGAACAGGTATAATTTAAGGAGGCTGTTCTTCAAAAACTTCTGTTAGTACAGGTTTTTTCTTCAGAAGGTTATAATCCTAAATTCCTTATACCTTATTTCCGGCCCACACCATCATACGTGCGTATAACACCAGACACAAGCCTGACCAGATACAACTGAATGTAAGCTGATCGCAGCGAACAGCAGGATGAAATAAAGGGCCAGTCTGGTTCTGAAAGTCATGCCAATTCCGTTTACGCTTTGAGCACATATCCCATGCCGATCACCGTGTGGATCAACTTTGTATCAAAGCCTCTTTCGATTTTATTCCGCAGGTAGTTCACGTAAACATCCACCACATTGGAGCTCAGGTCAAAATTCAGATCCTACACGCTTTCGAGCAGGTCGAGGCGCGATAGTACCTTGCCCTTGTTGCGGATAAAGTATTCGAGCAAGGACAACTCCTTTGCAGTCAGGATGATCTCTTCGCCGCCTCGTGTGACGGCTTTGGTGTCCAGGTCTACCTCCAGGTCAGCGATTACCAGCTTCCCGTTTGACTGCATCAGATTGCTCTCTTTGTGAGCGCCCTTACCCGTACCAACAATTCCTTGAATTTGAAGGGTTTTGTGAGGTAGTAGTCGGCCCCCGCATCCAGGCCCTTCACCACGTCCTCGGTGGTTCCCAGCGCGGTGAGCATCAGGATGGGCACATGCAGGTTGTGCTTTCGGATCTCGCTGCATACCTGTATGCCGTTGCAATTGGGCAGAATCACGTCCAGCACGATCAACGCATAATCTTTTTGCAGGGCAAGACTTAAGTCTGTCCGTCATAGGCAACATCCACATCATAGGATTGTTCCTGCAGGCCTTTTTAATAAAGGCGAACACATTTGGCTCGTCCTCAACAACCAGAATATTCATCTCATCTCTTTTGAATCAATATGATACCCGCTTTTCACGAATTAGCCCGGCTGCTGCCCAAGGTATAGCCTCCAGATAGAAAGGAAATCGAATCCTTGATTTTAAAGAAAGCGGCGGCACTTAAGCAGCGCACAATAGGCAGGTGTTGTGTATCTTTGGCCCGATGTACCGCTACCTGCTTCTTTTCTGGCTTTGTATACTGCTGCTGCTCCAACCCCTCCAGGGTATGGCCGCTGTTTCTGACTCTACGGCCGCGCAGGTAAATAAGGACCGGCTGCTGGTGCTTGGCTCCGGCTTTGCGGTGGGGTATACGGCTATGCTGGTTTCACTAAACAAGGCTTGGTACAAAGAGCAGGAGCGCACAGGCTTTCACTTCTTTAACGACAACCGCCAGTGGAAGCAAATGGACAAAGCGGGGCACTTCTGGGGCGCCTTCCACGAGAGCCGGGCAGGTATAGACCTGCTGCGCTGGGCCGGCGTACCGGATAAAAAAGCCATCCTGTACGGCGGCCTGACGGGTATCCTGCTCCAGACGCCCATCGAAGTTTTCGACGGCTTTCAGGCGGATTATGGTGCCTCGGTTGGTGATGCCATTGCCAACACGGTCGGCTCGGCGGCCGTGGTAGCGCAGGAACTGGCCTGGCGGGAGGTGCGCATCATGCCAAAGTTCTCTTTCCAGACTACCCACTACGCTGCGGAACGACCCAATGTGCTGGGCCATACAATGCCCGAGCAGGTACTCAAAGATTACAACGGGCAAACGTACTGGCTCTCTGTGAATGTGGGGGATTTTCTGAAAGAGGAAAGCAAATACCCCAAATGGCTGAGTATAGCGGTTGGCTACGGTGCGGAGGGTATGGTCTACAACGATCCGGAACTGAACGAAGCCCGTGGTTTTAACGACCGACGACAGTTTTACCTGAGCCCTGACCTAAACCTGATGCACTTCAAAGGGCGCAGCAAGGTGCTTAACACCACGCTCTACGTGCTCAACATCATCAAAATCCCGGCTCCCGCCCTGGAGTATAACCGCACGGACGGCCTGCGTTTCCATCCGGTATACTTCTAAATCAGGTCGTTTATTCCGCCGCACAAATCGTATCTTTGCGTAAAATCTATTTGCATGTACACACCAAGGTATAGCCAGCAACAGCTTATACCCTGGCCATAAACATAAAAGACTATGAACGTAGGAGATCGCGTGCGCCTGATGTCGGGCCGTGAAGAGGGCATCATTACCCGCATACTGAACAACAACATTGTGGAAGTTGCCATCGACAATGACTTTACGATACCTGTTTCGCGCCGGGAAATCGTGCTGATTGCGCCGGAAGAAGCCAGGGCTTTCCGCAATGCCGAGCCTGAAGCAGCAAAACCATCGGCCCGCAAAGAACCACCCGCCCCTGTGCTGGCCGAAAAGGGAATCTACCTGGCCATGGTACACCAGTCAGACGAGCTGCTGGCCGCCACGGTGGTGAACAACACCGATTACGATGTGCTTTTTACCTCTGGTGAGGAGCGCAACAACCAGTACCGCGGACTGCAGAACGACAAGCTGGCCCCAAAGGCGAGCCGCGTGGTGAGCCACTACCACATGAAGGATTTCGAGAAATGGCCGACGCTGATCGTGCAGTTTTTGCAGCACCGAAATGGTGCTCCGAGCCTGTTTGAGCCGGTGACCAAGAAAGTGCAGTTCCGCGCCAACTCCTTTTACAAGAGCAAGAGAACCGCGCCGGTGCTCAACAAAGAGGCCTACCTCTTCCAGCTCGACACCAAACCGGTAGCCGTTGACACTGACAAGATCAAAGAGCAGCTTTCTGAAAAACCCGGCTCGCAGGAGCAAATCAAGGTACAGGCTCCTGAGCACGAAGTAGACCTGCACATCGAAAAACTGGTGGAGGACCACAGCAGCATGAGCAACAGCGCCATGCTCAAGCTACAGCTCGAGCGGTTTCAGGACGCACTGGACCGCGCCATGGCCGCCAACATGCACGAGATCATCTTCATACACGGATCCGGCAACGGCGTGCTCCGCAAAGAGATCCAGAAAATCCTGAGCCGCACCCCCGGCATCCGCTTCTTCGAAGACGCCAAGAAAGAGAAGTTCGGGTATGGGGCCACGCTGGTGAGGCTCAGATAATTGAGTGACTGAGTGATTTAGCGAGTGAGTTGTTAAATTGTTGATGGTTAAATTGTTGTTTCCTCCATGATTCTTTATAACCAAAGATTTAGGATCAGGTGACCATCAACCAGCGTCAGTAAAGCAACATAGGAATTGGAACCATTCCCTTCTTACAACAATTTAACAATTTAACCATCAACAATTAATTATACCTTTGCAGGTATAGAAAGCTTAACAGCAAGCCGTCTTATCGCTGCTCCCGCTTGGGAGGAGAGGAAAGTCCGGGCAACGCAGAGCATCCTACTTCCTAACGGGAAGGGGCCCTCCGGGAGACGGGAAGGCTACAGCCAGTGCCACAGAAAATTACCGCCGGGCTATTTAATGATTAATCAGTAATGAGTAATTAATAATTATTCATTCATCATTAGTCATTAGTCCGGTAAGGGTGAAAAGGTGCGGTAAGAGCGCACCAGCGGCTGGGTGACCAGTCCGGCTGGGTAAACCTTAGGAGTTGAAAGACCAAATAGGCTGACAGCGCCTCGCTTCGGCGGGGCTAAGGGCTGCTCGTCCGATGTCAGTGGGTAGGTCGATGGAGCCTGCGCGCGAGTGCAGGCCTAGATAAATGATAAGACGTTGGGATTCGGCCCAGCGACAGAACCCGGCTTACAGGCTTGCTGTTAAACTTTTTTTCTCACTTCTCTTTTTCTGATCATTTCTGAATTTTCCATAGGATGATCCTGTAAATACCGGTTATGGCACGAGCATCCACGCTCGTGTCTGCTAACGTGGGGCCTCTGGCCAGGTATAGGTATAAGCATAGCTACTTCTATGCCCTCGCTCGCGTCCCGCGAGTGTGAGCTAGCAGGCGGACTCTGGCCGCTGGTGCATAGTACCTGTATACTTGTATCTGGTGTAGTTGCAGGTATAGCAACCGGTCTTGTTTCATAGCTTGCCTTAGCCATGAGGGCTTCTGTTTCGCCTGTGCGGCGGGCACTCACTTTTTGTCTTGACACAAAAATCGAGGGCCCCTACCCCCAGTAAGCAAAAAGTCAAGACGCTCCAAACTCGCTGAACGCTCTTGACAGGGGGACCCCTTCACCCCCAACAGTGGAGCGTCGAAAAACGCACCTGGCACCGCTATCTGTTTCATCGTGAGCGTGCAAGTTAGCCTTGCTATACCTGCCAGTGGTATGTACGGTCACAAAATCTATGAAGCTTCTACTTTAGGATTTGCAATAGCAGAAATTCCCCTCTCGAGATGGGCAGGGGTGTGTCAATCGTGCACCGTAATCCAGCTAATCCCTGGGGGTAGGATCGCTCTTAAATCTGAAAATCCTGATACCGACAAGCACTTCTTCGTATCTTTGCACCTCCAAACGACACGACCATGACGGAATTGAAACTATACGACCCGTTTCCGAACATGCAGTTCAGCGACAAGCACTGCTTTCTGTGCGGGGCTCATACCGAACCTGAGAATCGAACGCCGGTTTTTGCGACTTGGCTGCAGGACAAATACCAACTGCGCGACAAGGAACTGCTGCTGCTCGATAAGAGCATTACAACATACGGTGAACTGACCATTCCCTGCTGCGACCACTGCCATACCCAGCATGTCATTCCGCTTGAAGAGGAAATAGCGGTGGCTACTGAACAAGGTATAGCAGGCTTGCAGGCGCTGGACCCTAAAAAGCTGTTTCAGTGGATTGGCAAGATGTATTACGGTACCCTGATCACCGAACTGATCAAAGAGGCTGACCCGCTGATTATGCCCCAAAATCCGGTGAGTGAGAACCCGAAGATGCTGGGCAAGTTCCGGGAGTTCTTCAAAGTGCTGCAATCGATGCGGGTGCCCGTGGAGTTCGCTGATTTTCTGCCCTGCTCCCTCTTTATGCTGGAGGTGAGCCCTACGGAAGACGATCTGCCATTTGAGTATCAGGATGAGCTGACAACCATGGCTTTCAGTATCAAGCTGGGTCCGGTTGTGCTAGTCTGCACGCTCCTCGACAATGGCATCATCGGCAGGGCACTGGGCAAACTTTACCGCCTCACACAGGGGCAGCAGCTGCATCCGGTTCAGGTGGCGGAGTTCAAGGCGCGGGTGTTCTATGCGGCCTACATTTTCAATGTGATACCAGAGTATTTCGAACGGCCCCTCCAGCCCAGTGACACGCACATCACGCTTGACACCATCATCGACGATGTGACGAACGAAATCTTCAACCCCTGGGAGATGACCGCCTACGCACACATGCTCGAGGAGATGCTCAAGCCCTGGGATATCCGCGAAAAAGAAATATTGGCAGACCCCGGCAAGCCGATCAGTTTTCTGCTCGATGATGTGAACAACTTCAGGCCGATCGAACGCTTTCAGAAGCAGGGCTAATCAACCCTGTCCTATACCTGACATCAAACCAAAAAGAGCTCTCTGACAAACCAGAGAGCTCTTTTTAATGCTGTATATCTGTATGGGCTATTGCTCTATCACAAAGCTCACGTTGACGGTTGATGTTACGATCACTTCGCCACCAGCAATGGAAGGGCCACCACTCTGTGCCATCTCCATGTCCATTGCCATTTTCGCATAACCCATGCGTGGCGAACCATTGGAGGTGTGCTCATTGATGGAGTATACCTTGCCTACCTTGGCTCCTAGTTCAGCTGTCAGAGCATTGGCTTTTTGCTTGGCGTCGGCTACTGCTTTCTTACGGGCCTCAGCACGGTGCTTTTCAATGTCTGACACCCTGAAATAGATGTTATCGATGCGGTTCACGCCATTGTCGTACAGCCCGGAAAGCAGCTCGTCGAACTTATTGATTTTTTTGATCACAATGGTCATCGTCTTCTGCGCCATATAAAACTCGGGCTGGGCTTTCCCAAATTCGTTACCTGCATAAATGGGCTGCAGGTTAACGAAAGAAGTCTGGATGTCTTTGGCATCCACCCCCTGCTTTCGCAGATAGGCGATGATGGCGGCTGCCTGCTTATCAGTTTGTTTGCGTGCCTGGTCCAGGGTCTTCTCGCGTGTTTCCACTCCCAGGGTGACCACTACTTCGTTCGGTTCGAGCTTCACCTCCCCTATTCCGTTCACGCTGATAAGGGGAGGCAGTATTTGTTGTTGGGCCAGAGCAGGGAACATGGCCGCCAGCAAAAATACCAAGGCAATAAAAGATGCTTTTTTCATAATTCTGTTGAAAAAGGGTTAGAAACAATGCGGTAAATATAGACGCTTGCTATATAGGTTCCAATTGCAAAGGACGTACCAGAAATGGGCAGGCACAAAAAAACCCTTCACTATTTGGTGAAGGGTTTCTGTCAGATTTATATAAACTGCTAATCCTCAAAGTCGAAGTCCTGTTCGGCCACATACTTGGCAACCAGCACCGCACCGAGCGTTACAGCGCCTGCAGTCAGAATAAGCTGTGTGGTGCTCATGCGGCGGGCGCCCTGCAGCACCAGTTTCCCTACGTCGTGCAGCAATTCGGGCAGTTTGTCGTGCTTACCCTGAAATACGTGCATAGCCGACTCCACTGTTTTAGACATATCGTGTGGCTGCAGAAGTTTGAGAGCGCTTGGTTCCTTCTTGCCCTGGCTTTGTTTGCTTTCGCCGGCATTCTGGTTGCTCTTGTTATCGTTTTCCATAGTTATTTTCGGTTTCGTTTAGGTATTAAGTTCAAGTGGTTTTCTTATACGGCATTATCTGCGTCAGGATATGGCTTATACCTCAGCGCGGCCCCCATACTTAGAAATCATCTCGTCCATGCGCTGCATCAGGCTGTCGGCGTTGATCATCATGCTGGCCGGGAAGCCGACTGACAGATCGCTGATCTCGAGCGACCCGGCATTGGGGTCGTAATTGAAGTTGGCATTGACGCCTTTCTCGTTTATGCGCCCGCTGTTCCCCTGCAAATTCATACCGTAGGTCTGTAGTTTGCTCTTGAGTTCGTTGTATGCTTCTGGCGTTACACCAGTATAAAATGCTCTTTTTGACATAGTATTTAAATTTTTCACTGAATGAAGGTATAACGGCACAAGATAAGACGAAGTTTACAAAAATGATCAGGTCAACCTTTATCGTCAGCTGTGCGAGCGTACTACTAAGGTATAAAAAACGCCAGCCCTCATTTTTTTAAAAATATCTTTGCTTCCTAAGAATAGGCTTGTATATTTGCACCCGCAATACAGTAGCACGGTCCGTTCGTCTAGGGGTTAGGACTCCAGATTTTCATTCTGGCAACAGGGGTTCGATTCCCCTACGGACTACTACAATAAAAAAGCCTCCTCACGTCATGTGGAGCGGCTTTTTTGTTTCCAGAGAAGAAGAAACCCTTTTAGCGTTGCTACTCTTTCTTATTAGTCCTTTCATTGCTATATCATCTGATGTCTATGTCAAGAATATTTCCACTTACTCACTAAAGTAAGCTCCAGTAACTAATATTATATGTCCCCTAATGCACAGTAAATTAATTGTAATATTCATGGAATTTAAATTTTAAGTTAATTTTTACTTGATTCTCAGGAAAAAATAATTTTACCTTTGTGCCATCATGAAAAACACAGCTGCACAAATTATTATTCGCTCTATTATTATCGCCGTGATTATTTCACCGGTCATGGGCGGATATATGTGCATATAATTGGAAGTATAAAACTGAAGATAGCACAGAGGCCGCCCCACCAGGGCGGCCTTTTTTATTTAACGCAACTATAGCAACAACCATAAAACCACAAGCAACCATACCCCAATGAACCACCTGCACAGCACCATAATCATTATCAGCATTATTATTATCGCGATTATTCCAATCGTGCGGGGGATGTATTGCTGAAACTGAACTATAGAAAGCAGCTGAGCGCCATCCCCAACAAGGATGGCGCTTTTGTTTTAGCCCACTCCAAATCCGAAACTCACTTTTCATCAACTATTTTAAACCCAAGTACCATGTATTATAACCACGACACAGTAGTTTACCTGAACCGGAAAATGGTAAAGGCCACAGAAGCTAACGGGAACCTCTACAGCCAGACCCTTCAGTATGGCTATGGGGTATTCGAAGGCATACGCTCCTACGCAACCGAACATGGCCCCAGCATCTTTAAAGCAAAAGAGCATTACGAACGCCTGAAAAAATCATGTGACCTGATCCACATCCAGCTTGATTATTCGGTGGAAGAACTGGTGGAGGCCTCGTACAAGGTGCTGGCCCAGAACAACCTGCAGGATGCTTACCTGCGCCCCGTGGTGTACCTGGACCCGAACATGAGCCTGAGCAAACCGACCGGTGTAAACCTGCTGATCACAGCCTGGGAATGGGGCGCTTACCTGGGCGACAAAATGCTGAACCTGTGCACTTCTCCCTACCAGCGCCCTAACCCGAAATCGGTGCATGTGGAAGCCAAAGTTACCGGCCACTATATCAATTCTATACTGGCCACAGTGCACGCCAAAGAAAACGGCTACGACGAAGCACTGCTGCTGGATGCGGCAGGTTTTGTAGCGGAAGGGCCCGGAGCCAACCTGTTTATGGAAAAAGACGGCAAACTGTTTACGCCTGCGCTGGGCAACATATTACCCGGCATTACGCGCGCCACCGTGTTGGAAATGTGCGCCGAACTTGGCCTGCGTTGCGAAGAAAAACAGTTTACCCCCGAAGAATTGAAAACAGCCGACAGCGCCTTTTACTGCGGAACGGCAGCCGAGATCATAGGCATTGCACAGTTAGACAACTATAGATTCCCGCTGGATTGGTCGGAATCGCTTGGCAAAAAACTACAGGAACACTACTCCAAACTGGTACGGCAACCTCAGCCAGAATTAGTATCAAACGAACAGTAATCATTCTAAAGCGGGAATCAAAACCAACATGAGTCAATTAAACAAATACAGTGCAACGCTTACCCAGGACGATACCCTTCCTGCCGCACAGGCGATGTTGCATGGAGTTGGCCTTACCAAAACCGACTTTCAGAAACCGTTGGTAGGCATCGCTAGCATGGGCTACGACGGCAACACCTGCAACATGCACCTGAACGGGTTGGCCGCGCTGGTAAAAACCGGGGTGAACGCACAACAACAGGTAGGGCTTATCTTTAACACCATCGGCATCAGTGATGGAATTACTAACGGAACCGAAGGGATGCGCTACTCGCTCGTAAGCCGCGAAGTGATAGCCGACTCGATAGAAGCAGTTTGTGCCGCCCATTATTACGATGGCCTTGTAACTGTAGCCGGCTGTGATAAAAACATGCCTGGTGCCGTGATGGCCATGGCACGCCTTAACCGCCCTTCTCTGATGATCTATGGTGGCACTATAGCGCCCGGCAACTATAAAGGCAAAGAGTTAAATATTGTATCGGCATTCGAGGCATTGGGTGAAAAGCTTTCTGGTAAAATAACGAAGGAAGATTACTGCGGCGTGATCGAAAATGCTTGCCCCGGGCCTGGTGCCTGCGGCGGTATGTACACAGCCAATACGATGGCAGCGGCTATCGAAGCGCTGGGTATGAGTCTGCCTTATTCCTCTTCGCTTCCTGCCCTGAGCGAAGGTAAAAAAGACGAATGCCAGAACGTGGGGAAAGCCATGCTGCACCTGCTCGAACTGAACCTCAGACCATCCGACATCATCACCCGAAGATCGCTGGAAAATGCGCTGACAGTAGTAGTAACACTGGGTGGAAGCACCAACGCCGTGCTGCACTTACTGGCCATCGCCGCCACTGCAGGCGTGGAACTAACCCAAGCAGATGTACAGCATATCAGCGACAAAACCCCGGTGCTGGCCGATTTAAAACCAAGCGGAAAATACCTGATGGAGCATTTGTGCCGGGTAGGTGGCGTACCTGCCGTAATGAAATATCTGTTGCAGCAAGGCTTTTTACACGGCGGTTGCCTGACAGTTACCGGCCAAACTATAGCTCATAATTTACAGGATGTTCCGGATCTGAATTTTGAAGACCAGGATGTGGTGAAGCCCTTGGCTCAGGTCCTGAAGGAAACGGGCCACCTGCAGGTGTTGTATGGCAACCTGAGCCCCAAGGGTTGTGTGGCAAAGATAAGCGGTAAAGAAGGCTTATACTTTAAAGGAACAGCCCAGGTATTCGACAGCGAAGCCGACCTAATGCACAGCCTTTCCCGCAAAGGAATCTTGCCTGGCAGTGTAGTTGTGATCCGGTATGTGGGTCCAAAAGGTGGTCCCGGCATGCCAGAAATGCTCAAACCTACTTCCGCCATTATGGGCGCCGGCCTGGGCGATAAAGTAGCCCTGATCACTGATGGAAGGTTCAGCGGGGGCACGCATGGATTTGTGGTGGGGCATATTTCACCTGAAGCCTACGATGGCGGGCCGCTGGCACTGGTGCAAAACGGAGATACCATCGAGCTCGACATCCTGAACCGGAAAATTAACCTGCTGGTAGATGACCAAACCCTCGAAAACAGAAAACAGAACTGGAATCAGCCACCTTTAAAAGTTAAAAATGGAATCTTATACAAATATGCCAGGCAAGTTGGCTGCGCCTCAGAAGGCTGCCTCACCGACCGCTAAAAGCACCTGTACCGGCGCCGAAGCCGTGATGCGCAGCCTGGTAGCCGAAGGCGTAGATACCATCTTTGGTTATCCGGGTGGCGCGATCATGCCGATCTATGATGCGCTCTATGATTTCAACCACAAAGTAAACCACATCCTGGTGCGCCATGAGCAGGGAGCCACCCATGCCGCCGAAGGCTATGCCCGTGCAAGCGGAAAGGTCGGGGTGGTGTTTGCCACCTCCGGCCCCGGTGCTACCAACCTTATAACCGGCCTCGCCGATGCCCTGATGGACAGTGTACCGATGGTATGTGTGGTGGGCCAGGTAAGTTCGGGGTTGTTGGGAACGGATGCTTTTCAGGAAGCCAATATCATGAGCGTTTGCGCGGCAGTAACCAAATGGAACTACCAGGTAACGGATGCCGATGAAGTGGCCGACGCGATGGCAAAAGCTTTTTTTATAGCCCGAAGTGGCAAACCCGGTCCGGTGGTGATAGAGGTGACAAAAGATGCCCAGTTTGCCGAACTCAAAAAGTCATTTAACTATACGCCTGTAATCGAGCTGCCTTACTATAAAAAAGAACCCGGCTTTACCCGGAAGAAGCTGCAGCAGGCTGCTACCTTGCTGAACCAAGCGCAGCGCCCGCTGATACTGGCCGGAAACGGAGTAGGTATAGCTGGAGCCGAAGCAGCGTTATTGGCATTGGCAGAAAAGACCGGAACCCCTGTGGCCTGCACCCTGCATGGTTTGTCATGTATCGCTACCAGTCACCCGCTGTATGTTGGTATGCTGGGTATGCATGGCAATTATGCGCCCAATCTGCTCACCAACCAAGCCGATGTGTTGCTGGCCATAGGCATGCGCTTCGACGACCGTGTAACCGGAAACCTGAACTTTTATGCGAAGCAGGCCAAGGTCATCCACATCGAAATAGACCCTTCGGAGCTGAACAAGGTTGTAAAAGCGGATGTGCCTTTGCTGGGTGATGCCCTCACGATACTTGAGCAACTCACTCCTTTACTGCACACCTATTCCCATACTGAATGGCTGGTAGAGTTTGCAAAACTGGATGCACAGGAAGAAGAAAAAGTACGCCGGAAGGCGCTGTATCCTGCCAAAGTAAAACTAACGATGCCCGAGGTGATCCGGGTGCTGGGCGAGCAGACGAACGGCGAAGCGATGGTGATTGCCGATGTGGGGCAGCACCAGATGATGGCCGCGCGCTACTACCCTTTCCAGAAACACAAAAGCTACTTTACCTCCGGGGGCCTGGGCACTATGGGATTTGCCTTGCCGGCAGCTTTAGGTGCAAAAACTGGCGCCCCGGACCGCGAAGTTGTAGCTGTTATCGGCGACGGGTGTTTCCAGATGACGATACAGGAATTGGCAACTATAGCCCAATATAAAGTACCCGTGAAGGTGGTGGTACTGAATAATAATTTCCTGGGGATGGTGCGCCAGTGGCAGAATATGTTCTTTGATGGCCGCTACTCTTTCGTGAAAATGGAAAACCCGGACTTTGCCGAGATCAGCAGAGCGTTTGGGATAAACGCGCTACGTGTTGAGAAACGTGAAGAACTGCCCGGAGCCATACAGCAAATGCTACATAGCGAAAAGCCTTTTTTGCTGAATGTGCTGGTCGAGAACGAAGAAAATGTATTCCCGATGATGCCTACCGGTGCGGCAGTTGATGGCATGTTACTCGAATAAATCTGAACCTATGCAAACCCTAAAAATTTACACCGAAAACAAGATAGGCGTGCTGGAAAAAGTAACCACAGTATTCACCCGTAACAGAGTCAACATCACGACTTTGAACTTACGTGCCAATGCCCTGAAGGACCTAAGCCTGATCTGTGTATCAGCTGACATCAGCCCGGAACTGGCACTAAAGGTTATCCCACAACTAAAACGGATTATTGAAGTGGCCGATGCAAAGCTGAAGGCAGAAAGCAAATTATAGTTCATGGCCCGAACGTCCATGCGCGTGACTTGCTATAGTTGTGGCTTGCTGAGCTACCTGTGGCGTCCTGCCACAGCTTAATGATTCGATCTTCAACTAAACTATAGTTTAAAGTGGCCGGAGTCCGCAAGTTGCACACACTTGCCTCCGGCGAGCGAGGGTGATCTAGAAACCAAATCGAAGACTAAAACAATCAAAAAAACATTAAAAACAACTCAGAAAATGGCACAGATAAATTTTGGCGGAGAACTGGAAAATGTAGTCACCCGCGATGAATTTCCGCTTGCAAAAGCGCAGGAAGTGTTGAAGAACGAAACTATAGCCGTGCTCGGCTATGGCGTGCAGGGCCCGGGACAGGCATTAAACCTGCGCGATAACGGGATCAATGTGATCGTAGGCCAGCGTAAAGATTCAGCATCGTGGCAAAAAGCTTTAAAAGACGGATGGGTGGAAGGCGAAACCCTTTTTGCACTGGAGGAAGCCTGCCAACGAGGAACTATACTACTGAACTTACTTTCAGATGCCGGGCAAATTGCCGCCTGGCCGGTTGTATCAAAACACCTGACGGAAGGGAAAGCGCTGTACTTCTCGCACGGATTTGGCGTTACTTTTCATGAAAAAACCGGGATCGTTCCGCCCGCTAATGTGGATGTCTTTCTGGTGGCGCCTAAAGGCTCGGGTACTTCTTTACGCACACTTTTTCTTGAGGGACAGGGATTGAACTCGAGCTATGCTGTGTACCAGAACGTCAGCGGCAGAGCCGAAGAGCGGGCTTTGGCATTGGGCATAGCCATAGGGAGCGGTTACCTGTTTGAGACAGATTTTAAGAAAGAAGTATACAGCGACCTGACCGGGGAGCGTGGTGTGTTGATGGGAGCCATTGCCGGCCTGTTTGAAGCGCAGTACAATGTGCTTCGCAAAAAAGGACATAGCCCCAGCGAAGCGTTTAACGAAACAGTAGAAGAACTTACCCAAAGCCTGATGCCTCTGGTAGCCGAAAACGGCATGGACTGGATGTATGCCAATTGCTCTACTACTGCCCAGCGCGGCGCTTTGGATTGGAAGGGCCGCTTCCGGGAGGCTACCGAACCCTTGTTTACCGAACTATACGACAGCGTAGCAACCGGAAAAGAAGCCGAGATCGTGATCAGCACTAACAGCCAGCCAGACTACCGCGAGAAACTGGAAACTGAACTTGCCGAACTACGCAACAGCGAACTATGGCAGACGGGAGCCCAGGTGCGCCAACTCAGACCAAAAAAATAAGGACCATTGCCAGGTGCCTCATCAGGGATGAAGCGCCTGGCACCATTTAGTATCGAACGTAACATGCAGCTACATACAATTTACGAGGCCAGGGAAACATTGAAAGGGATAGCCCTGCACACGCCCCTGACCAGAAACACAAACCTGAGCGAGGAATTTGCAGCTCAGGTGTACCTGAAAAGAGAAGACCTGCAGCCTGTACGCTCTTATAAACTACGGGGCGCTTACAACAAAATAGCCTCACTTTCTGACGCAGACCGAAGCCGGGGTGTGGTATGTGCCAGTGCTGGAAATCATGCGCAGGGTGTAGCGTATGCCTGCCGGAAATTAAATATTTCGGCAGTAATTTTTATGCCCCAGACTACCCCATTCCAGAAAGTGAAACAGGTAAGATTGTTTGGAAAAGACAATGTAGAAGTGGTGCTGATAGGTGACACGTTTAATGATGCTTCTGATACGGCACGCCAGTACTGCGAAGAAAACCAGATGACCTTTATCCACCCTTTTGACGACGAACTGGTTATTGCAGGCCAGGGCACTATTGGCCTCGAAATTCTGGCTGATGCTACAGCACCCATCGATTATTTGTTTGTACCTATTGGCGGGGGCGGTTTGGCGGCGGGTATATGCGCGGTATTCAGCGAACTAAGCCCGGAAACCAGGATAATTGGCGTGGAGCCACAGGGTGCACTTTCGATGCTGACTTCTATCCGGAACGGTGAGAACACTACTTTACAGGAAATTGATAAGTTTGTAGATGGTGCGGCCGTAAAACGTGTGGGTGATCTTCCTTTTGAGATCTGTAAAACCAGGTTGCATGAAGTAGTGCCGGTGCCCGAGGGCCAAGTGTGCACCACCATGTTGCGTTTGTATAACGAAGAAGCGATGGTAGTGGAACCCGCCGGAGCCCTTACGATTGCAGCCCTGGAAATTTATGCCTCTGCGTTAAAAGATAAAAACGTGGTGTGCGTAGTAAGCGGCAGCAATAACGACATTACCCGGATGGAAGAGATTAAAGAGCGCAGTATGTTGTATGAGGGCCTAAAGCATTACTTTGTGGTGAACTTCCCGCAACGCGCCGGTGCCTTACGCGAATTTCTAGATAATACCTTGAGCCCGACAGACGACATTACTTATTTTCAGTATGTAAAAAAACATAGCCGCGAAACAGGTGCTGTTGTGATAGCCATTGAGGTAAAAGAAAAAGAGCACTTTGAACTGGTAGAGAAAAAGATGTTGCGCAATGGCTACACCTTTGTTTACCTGAACAACAAGCAAAGTCTGTTCAACCTGTTGGCCCTATAGTTGTAACTCTTGCAATTAAAATTCAAAATGAGCTTTACCATAAATAGTATCTCAAGGATTTAAATCGCGATATCGCGATAATTCTATCCAATAAGGTTATATCATGGTAGAAATGGTTCGATAATTCCATCCTTTGGCCTACACAAAAGCCTCTCAGTTAACACTGAGAGGCTTTTTTATTTTATTTCGAATACTATCCAGTTGCCGAAATAGAGACTTCACTACTGCCGGACCACCAGAAGTCAATACGATTAAGGACGCTTAGTCAACCTATTTCAAGGCGGAGAAATTAATCAGTCCGACATCCGGAGACGAAACTCACTTGTCAAAACGGCCAAGGTGGTTGTCTACAGGCCCTGCTCGTCGGCACTTGGTCCGTAGCTACCCGGGATTGGAATGTTCAGCAAGCGCAGGTATAAGCCAAGCTGCGCCCTGTGGTGGATGGTTTGCGCCAGCGCATGGCGTATGGTTTCATACTTCGATAGGGTCATGTACACAACAGAACCGTTACGCAACGTCCAGGGCCCTTCCAGTTGCGCTTCTGTTGCCTGCTCCATATCTGCTTTGGCCTTTGTCAGGTTTTTCTCAAACAGCGTTAAGAGCTCCTCGGTGTTATTTACATTCCCAGGGTTGTAAGGATTGGCAGCGAAGTCGAGCTCATCAGTTGTAACAGCTAAGGTTACCCAGGTGGGCAGATCAGCAATGTGCAGTGCGAGGTCTTTTACAGGCATGCTTTTGGGATGAGGCCGCCAATCATATTTATCGTCTGGTATGATAGTTAGCATTTTGCGGGTTTTCTGCCCTTCTTCCTCGATTTCCTTCAAAAGCTTTTTGATAAGTTCCATAAGTTTTAATTTGTTGGTTTAGACAGAGTAATACTACTTAATAAAGTAGCGAATGCCAATGCATTTGGTTTAAATAAATGTTTATCAACCCGTGTCGATTAAGTAAGAGGTGTGATGCATTGGCTAACTCTTGGCCAGTGTCGGTTATACTTTGTGTGGGTTTGCCAATATCAGTTCGATTGCCCTCTAGGTGGGAGGTATAGCCAGTAGGTATCCGACCTCTTTCAGAAACTTGGATTCAGTGCGTGCCTTCTGCTCAGGAGTCAGTTGTACACATGGTATCTGGTCTTTGATTGGGAGAATGAAATGTTGAAGCCGAGCGGTGATTGCTACTGCTCACTGCGAAGAAACGCACCGGAAACCCGTATTCTCGAGCCCGGTATCAGGTGAGGATTTCATCCGGGCCGATACTCTGTAGCCCAGGCAATACGAAGCATTGCACATAAAAGAACCGCCTCGCATCACTTTTTTAGGAACAGAGGACTCCATGGGGTCGAAACTAACGACTGGTCCTTTCGGGTTTGCCATGGGTTTGACTGGAGAGTTGCTGTAATAGGTTGGATCGTACCAGTCGGCACACCACTCCCATACATTCCCGGCCATATCGTATAAGCCAAAGGCATTGGGAGCAAATGAACTGACCGGAGCTAAGCCGGTATACTGATCCCAACCGCTGTTTTGAATTGGAAACTTCCCCTGCCAGGTATTGGTCTTCGGCTTGCCTTTCTCTGGCGGCTCCGCTCCCCAAGGGTATGGCTGGTTTTTGGCTCCTCCCCGTGCCGCAAATTCCCATTCTGCCTCCGTGGGCAGGCGCTTGCCGGCCCAGGTGGCATAAGCCACCGCATCCTCCCACGACACCTGCACCACCGGCAGATTTTCTTTGCCTGCTATACTGCTCCCTGGCCCCTGCGGGTGCCGCCAGTCAGCCCCTTTTTTCCAGGACCACCATTGCCGTGCGTCCTGTAGACCAACAGCATGGTCGGGTGGCGTAAAGACCAGCGAGGCTGCGACGAGCAGGCTATCGGCAGGTTTCGGGGTGCCCGTTGGCAGCTGCTTTTTGAGTTTCTCCCAATCCGGCGCCCGTTCGGCCGTAGTCACGTAGCCGGTGGCTTCTACAAAGCGGGCAAACTGCGCGTTGGTCACTTCGGTGGCGTCCATCCAGAAGCCTTCCACTGTCACTGGGTGTAGCGGGTATTCATCCTGCCTTCCTTCCGCGTCGGCAGCGCCCATGTAGAAGGTCCCTCCTTCAACCCATACCATCCTTTCGTGCGAAACCTCGCCAGCTTTAGCAGGCACCAACTGGCCGGTTGTTGCAAACCGGGATGGCAGATTTTCATGGCAGGAGGTCGGTTCCCCAGTCGCCGAAACAGTCTTCTCTTCTTGCAGGCTTCCCTGCCGGCAAGAGACCGCTAGGCAAAACATGCTGCAGAAAATATGTAAGACTCGTGTTGCAGAAATCAACATGTGCGAAGTCCAATTTTTGTAAAAGAGCTTTTGGAAGTTATCCCTAAAGCTACTCTCCCCCTCGAACCATATTCATTTTTGCTTTCTCAAGCAGTTCACGGTTCGCAGAATCCAGCTCAGATTTAAAGAAGTTCTTTGGCCCCAGCACTTCGTACGCCCTGCCCCCATTGTACCGAATATAGCCTACCGCCTGGGTGTAAGTGCTCCAGTCACCGAGCAGTTCATTCAGTTTGTCCTGGTTTTGCTCCGCAAGGTCGCGCTGTTCCCTCGGATCGTCCTGCAAATTGAAGAGCTGCCAGGTGTTTCCGTCTCCGAAGGGCGGCATGATGAGCCGGATCTTCCAATCCCCTTTGATATAGGCTTTATTTTCGAGGCTTTCAATCCCAAAACCGGTTTTCCCGTCACGTACTTCACTATTCCCATCATCCATCATACCCGCAAAAGATTTGCCCGTCATCTCCGCCAGCTTGTTGTTTTTGTAGGTATCTGGTCGCTTGATGCCTGTGATCTCCAGCAGGGTTGGCATGATGTCCGTTCCGAGAATCTGGTTGGTGGGGTCTATTCCGCTTCTGGTTACACCTGGCCCGGAGATGATGAATGGGACCCGAACGCCACCCTCACCCGTGGTGGTTTTGAAGTATGAATAGGGCGTAGCGGTCACCTCTGCCCATCCACCTTCCAAGGAAACAAAAGAGTTTGGTTTCCCCAGGTTCTCCAGACTGTTATTAAAGGGCTTCATGTTGGTTTTGTAGAAAGAAGGGTCTTTGGGGTTGGCCCCGTTGTCACCGATCAGCAGGACCAGCGTGTTTTCCAGTTTGCCTGCCTTTTGCAGGGCATCCAGCACGCGGCCGATGTTCAGGTCCATGATCTCCAGCATAGCGGCGTAAAGTTCCATGCGGCGGGCTTGCAGCTTTTTCTCCTGCGCTGAGAGCTGATTCCACTTTTTAAAATCACCTGAGCCCTGGTTCATTGGAAGGTCTTTAGGAATAAGGCCCAGCTTTTTCATGTTGTCCATCCGTACTTGGCGAATGGCATCGTAGCCTTTGTCGTAAGCGCCTTTATACTTGTCCATCCAGTCGTCGGGCACATGCAGCGGGTCGTGGGGGGCGGTAAAAGCCAGGTAACCGAAGAAAGGCGCCTCGTCTTTTTGCTCGGTGATGTACTGGATCATTTTATCGGCGTAGTAGTCGGATGAATAAAAATCATCCGGCAGTTTTTCCACCTGCACGCTGTCTTCGTAGTACACGGTGTGTATCACTTCCTCCGGGCCCAAGGGGAACATGTTGTTGAAGTGGCTCACCCCTCCGCCCAGGAAAGAGAAGCTGCGTTCAAAGCCTTCTTCAAACGGCCGCCTGCCCTCCTCGTGCCCCAGGTGCCACTTGCCGCTCATGTAGGTATGGTAGCCATTTTCCCGCAGTACTTCAGGCAGGGTCATCACCCGGTCGTTCAGGTACCCTTCGTAACCGGGCTGCATGTATTGGCTGGCTGCCTGAAAGGGAGGCATAGCACCTACACCGCTGATGTGGTTGTCCATACCGGACATGAACATGGCCCGTGAGGGCGCGCAGAGCGGTGTGGTATAGCAATGCTGCACAATCAACCCATTATCGGCCAAGCGCTGCACATTGGGCGTGCGGATCTCACCGCCAAAAGGCGACAGGTCCGAATAACCCAGGTCGTCCACCACGATCAGGAGGATGTTCGGCCTGTTGCGGCCAGTAGATACCTCGGAGTCAGTATCAGTTTTGACTTCGTTTTCGTCCTGCGATTTACGGTTTCCGCAGGAACCCGTCGTAAAAAGTAAACCGGCGCAAAGCAGGTAAAGCAGAAAGGATACTTTTATCATACCCTAGGTTATTTCATTTTTCAACTGGAAGGTTCGGGCATCAAGGTAAGAAGCAAAGTGGCTCTCACATGCGATTGATAAGTAAATTGCTATCCAGGGGGCGTAGGGTATAATCTCTTCGTTGCGGCTGTATCGTTATAAGACGGTTACAGCTGTTGAAGAACAGGGTGTTGTAAACTGATTGAAGCAGTCTGCGGATACAGGAGGACAGTTTCTGAAACGCACTTTAACGTGCGCAACAGATATTTTTACGATTCTTATGCTATTTCGGGCATCCGAAAAAAAACGAAAGGTAGCTTTTCGGCGGCTTTGAGTGAACACTTTATTCTATGTAAGCAAGGCTGTGTGAACGTGCAGCAAATTACCCATGTCTTAGGTCGATACGAAATCCTACCTGGCAGCTCCTTTATAGCTCCCCTGGTAACCCACCCCCACCAAGGTATGAAAGGCAATATTAGGTACACGTGCAGATCCACCTCCCACTAAAGGAAACCGTGCCCAGGCGGCAGTCAGCTTAGCTTCGGGCCGGAAAAACCAATGATCCGTGATTTTCAGTTGTGGGCCAATGGAGGCTTGAAAACTTATACCTGAAAGATGATAGCCGCCTCCAAGCAAACTTTTCACCGGATTGATTTTCCTCCCTCTTATGCTCCCCTCCGGATGGCCAACTACTATACCGAAGCCAAGCCTGAAAAGAGATGGGTTTTGCATATAGGACAGCGCTCTGCTCAGCATGACCATGTTATACCCGTGCGAAACCTCAAAGTGCTCAATCTCCGGAGGCGGATTCTGAAGGTATAGTTTGTGGTGAACCAGCTCCAGCGACCATTGCTGGAAACCAACCCGGTAGGCATAGTACGGTGAGCCTACGAAGGGCCTTGTGCGGTAGCGGGCTTTAAAAACAATGTCGTTTTCGCCGGGCTGCTTTATTTTTAAGTTTGTGGGTAAATTCCAGGCTGTACCCGCAAATACTTCCCCTGATAGAACCTGCGCATCACATCTAAAAGCAGGGAGTATAAAGAGTATAAGTATCAGACTGAACCTGAAACCGAATACCATCCTCCTTCTCATCAGCCAAAAAATAAAGTGAAGTACTATACTATCAACGCCTTGCGGCCAGTGCAGTTACTAAGTGCATTTTCTGAAAGGCAGCTATTCTTATTTTCCCTACCTATACCTGATTTTTCTCATAATGAGCCTGGTGTTTCCTTCTGTCTTACGTGAGTTGACGAGATAAATAACAAAAGCCGCTTCAGGTATACCCGAAGCGGCTTTTCATCTGTTTGCTGGCAACCGAAGTTACTGTATTGCTTTAATTAATAAATTTCCTGTAGTTCTCTTCCGACTCAAAGTATAGCACATCGCTGTTGCTGCCAGGCTTCAGGGCTATAAAGGCGGCAGCTTTATCTACCTCTTTTCCGGTAAAGGGATCCAGCGCGACGCGTACCTGTTTTTGATTCTGAATTGTCTTCACGCACATTTCACAGCAGCCATAATACTGCTTGCCTTCAAACTCAACCAGGAACTGGTCTTTGCCCATGTAGGCGTTGTTCACCATGCAAACCAGTTCTTTTGGCAGGCCTCCCTCAGCCATGGCTGGCAGACTCGTAATTGTTGCCTGATTAGCTACTACATGAGTAGCATGCATTTGACTGGCAGCACTCTCTTGCGGTACACTTGCCTCCACAGGTGTTGCCTGCGTCTGCGCACTTTGTCCCTCCTCGCTGCTGCAGGAGGTCATCAGCAGCATGGCAGGAGCTATAAAATAAACGATTGCTTTTTTCATATCTTGAATATTCACCTCTTCATCATTATTGTGCTAGCTGTTGTAGGAGCACAGTGGCTAAAGAGACGGAGACAGCAGCATAAGCGAGCCACCTGGTCCATTTTCTCCAGTTTGCGGGAGGCTCTTGATCCCCGGTCTTGCAACAATCTCTCATCTTAAGGCTAGGCTGTTTATTTCTTTGGAATCTGGCTACCTGGCCCCTCATACCTTACAAAAATACTAATCCAGATAGCCCTTGACAAACGGAAAATGACTGGCAAAAATCCAATCACGGTAACAGCCACTACCCCGATCATCATGGCCATGGTCACCTCTTCCACAAACTGATAAAGAATAAAGAGCGATACCAGGAAAATGGCCACGTTGAAAGCGAAACTCACGTACATGGCGCCGTAATAATAGCCAACCTCCGGCTCAAAGACCTGTCCGCAGCAAGGGCAGGACTTGTGCATGGTGGCGAAATTGGTTGTATAAAGCGTGCCCTCCGGAAACATGTTTCCTTCGCGGCATCGCGGGCATTTAGCGTTGGCTATACTGTATAATAATGAATTTTTCATGTTCTTGTACTGCTGTTGTATGCTACAGTACAAAAATACACAAACCACTTTCGGTTCTGACGGCAAAAAAAGGACTAAATGCTGTACTTTTACGCCTAAGCCCGGCTTACCACGGGGACCAGGCTCACCCTGCCATCGATTCTTCAGCAACGAACAAGCGCTCATGCAAAAAGAACATTTGCCCATTTACCAGATTCAGGACTTCGAGGCTCTTGCCAACAAAGACCGGTATTTCTACTTCAGTTCTTTCGCAACACACTTAAAAGAGCATCTGTTTATCCGTGAGCCCCATAAGCACGACTTTTACATTATCCTCTTGGTCACACAGGGAACAGGGGTGCATACCATCGATTTCAGGACCTACGATGTGAAACCGGGAACCGTGTTCCTGCTGACGCCCGGGCAGGTGCACAGCTGGACGCTCTCCAATGATGCCGACGGATTCGTCGTTTTCTTCACGCAGGAGTTTTATACCAGAGCATACCCCGATCAACTACTCTCCGATTTTCCTTTCTTTAATGCACTCCTCTATAGTCCGGTCATACACCTTTCAGAAAACGATGAAGCCACGCTAACGCCAGTACTGCAAATGCTACGACTGGAATATGAGCTGGACGCTCCGATGCGGAACATCATCCTGAGCAGATACCTGGATATATTGCTGTTGAAGCTCACCCGGATATTCCTGCCAGATGGCAGCACCACAGCACCGGTCGGTAAAGAGCAGACGCTACTCCAAAACCTGGAACGACTCATCAACCTACACTACAGGGAGCATAAAACAGTGGCCTTCTACGCAGATCATTTGCATGTCACTACAAAGCAACTGAACGAAATCTGCAAACAGGCCATTGGCAAAACTACCAAAGAGCTCCTGCAATACCGGATCATACTGGAGGCACAACGCCTTTTAGTGCATTCTGATTTAACCAGTTCCCAAATAGCCCACGAGCTCGGGTACTTTGACAACACGTATTTCTTCCGCTTTTTCAAAAAACACCTGGGTCTCACACCCGAACAGTTCAGAGCTACTCATAAATAAGAACTGAGAATTTGCTGAGGAGCTTAATAAACGAGGCACAGAGCCCCTGAAATTATCCTCAGAAATCAGAGGATTTGCTGCAGGTCTTTCAAGAGCTCTATACCTTGTTTTTGCACACTCCTTACATAACGCTGAGTCCGCCGTCAATCACTTGGGTGGTACCGGTTATGAAGCGGCTGTCGTCGCTGGCCAGAAACAGCACGAGTTGCGCGATCTCCTCGGGTTCGGCATACCTGCCCAGTGGAATCGTTTTCTCCAGTTCCTTTTTGGCCGCTTCGGCATGGCCTGGCGCGAAGCCTTCTTCCAGCGAGCGCATCATCCGGTTATCGACTGGGGAAGGATGCACGGAGTTCACGCGTATCTTTCGAGGAGCCGCCTCTACGGCCACGGCCCGCATGATGCCTACCACCGCGTGTTTGCTGGTGATGTAGGCGCTTACATTGGGGCTGCCGTTGATCCCCGCCACGGATGAAGTATTGATGATGCTGCCCCTGTCGTTCATTTGCGGCAGCACGTATTTCACGCCCAACCAGGCACCTTTCACATTGACCGCGATCACCCTGTCAAACATCTCCTCCGGGTAATCGGTTATCGGTTTCACCACGCCTTCTATACCTGCGTTGTTAAAGAAGACATCAACCTTACCGAAGGCCTTAACTGTGTCATTCACATAGCGCTGCACATCTTCTGATTTGGTCACATCGGCGGCGCAGTACTGCACATTTTGGCCGCCCAATTCATCAGCCGCTTTTTGCAGTGCGTCTTCTTTCAAATCGACCAGCATCACTTTGGCTCCTTCCTCTAAAAACAGCCTGGCCGTGATTTGTCCGATGCTGCCGGCGCCACCTGTGATAATCGCTACTTTGTTTTCTAGTCTTTTCATAGCTTAAGTTTTTTGAGTTTCTTAATAACTGATTCAATTCTGTACTTGACAGCCTGTTTACTAAGCACTTTGCCCTAATACTTACCCATGCTTCATATTCTAAATTATACGCTTATACCTGGCTTGCTGCCTTACAGGAATGGTATTTCAATTCCGTTTACCAATCCACATCAAAAAGGCTAGGGAGGCGTAAGAGCGCTTTCCGCCATAATGGTAAGGACATTATACCAGCGGCTGCCAAATTCGCTCTTAAACAAGAGAGGCCCAGCAGGTAGCGTTTCGTTCTACCTGCCGGGCCTCTTTAATAGCCTAGCTTTCTACTATCTGCCTCCCGGCGGGCAGTGCTGCTTCAGGAAATTGGTGAATAAGGTCGATAGATGCTCTCCTGTCCCCTCCCCTTCCGAAATGCTGTGCGAGCGGTTCGGGTATGGCATGAACTGGAACTGCTTGTTATGCTTGATAAGCTCGTTTACCAGCTGCTCGGCATTGTTGTAGTGCACGTTGTCGTCGCCGGTGCCGTGGATGTAAAGCAAATTACCCTGCAGGTTTTTGGAGTGGGTAAGCGGTGAGCCTTGTACAAAGTCTTCGCGGTTTTCCTGCGGCAGGCCCATGTAGCGCTCCTGGTAAATGTTGTCGTAGGTGAGCTGATTGGCTACAGCAGCCACCGAGATGCCTGTTTTGTAAATGTCGGGATGCTGGAAAAGCAGGTTGAGCGTGGCGGATCCGCCGCCGCTCCAGCCCCATACGGCCACCCTTTCTGAATCAACATAAGGCAGCTTGAGCAACTCACGTGCCGCCGCTGCCTGGTCAGCGATGTTCAGCTGGCCTACTTTCCGGTAAATGCTCTTGCGCCAGTTTCTTCCCTTTGGACCGGGCGTGCCGCGGTTGTCGACCGACACATAAATGTAGCCATCCTCGGCCATGTTGCCTTTGTAAAGGTAGTTACGGCCTGCGCCATAGGTGTCTGTCACGGTTTGGCTGGCTGGTTCAGAGTACACATAGAAAACGATGGGGTACTTTTTCTTCGGATCGAAGTTGGCGGGCTTCGCCATCCAGGCATCCATTTCCACGCCATCAGCTGTTTTGATTTTGAGGAATTCTACGCCACTGGCCGCTTTATCGGCATTGGCGAGGGCCTTTTGTACAGCACTTTCACCGCCTAAGGCTTTGTGATCGGGCAGCGACACCCACTCACTTGCAGGCCGGGTATAGTAGTTGGAAAAGCGGTGCTGCGCATACCCGGCATTGGGCGACAGGGTATAGGTATGGGTGCCCGGCTGCGATGCCGGCGACAGGCGTTCTGCCTTGCCTTTGCCATTCAGGCGGGTGCGGTACAGGTACTTCTGGGTGGCGTTCTCAGGCGAGGCCATGAAGTAAACGTAGCTTCCCTTCTCGTCAATGCCGGCAATCTCCATCACATCGTAATCGCCCTTGGTGATCAATGTTTCTTTTTTTCCATCGCGGCTCACCCGATAAAGGTGACGCCAGCCGTCTTTCTCGCTCGCCCACAGAAACTCTTTGCCGCCATTGAGCCAGTCCCAGCCGCCATTGCCGTAGGACCTGTCCCAGTTCGGCTGGATATCGATCCAGGCTTCGTCCTGCTCCTTGTAGATCTGCCTGGCTTTGCCGGTTGTGGTATTGCAAAGGTATAGCGTGCTTTCGTTTTGCTTACGGCTCAGCTGCTGCACGATCAGTTCGTCGGCAGAAGTGGCCCATTCCATGCGAGGCAGGTAGGTGTTGCTCGGGTCACCGGGGATTTCCATCCAGCGGGTTGCAGCGCTGTTGATGTCTACCACACCGATTTTGTAGGGCGAGGGTGTTTCCCCGGCCACCGGATACTCCACCGGAATCACTTTGGCATAGACACCATCCAGCATGTCGAACATAATGTAGTCCTTCACCTGCCTTGCATCCAGCTGCCAGTAGGCAATCGATTTGCTGTCGGGGCTCCAACGGAAGCCGTCGCGGGCAGAAAATTCTTCTTCATAGGCCCAGTCGAAGGTGCCGTTGATGAGCTTGCGGGTGCCGTCTTTCGTCAGTTGCGTTTGCTGCCCGCTCTGCAGGTCTTCTACATAGATGTTGTTTTCGCTCACGTAAGCCACTTTGCCTCCATCGGGCGAGAATTTGGCAAACATCAGCGACGACTCTGGTCTTCCGGCTCCGAGTTGACGCAGCTGTTTTGTCTGTAGGTCATACACCCAGTAGTCGCCCCGGGTATCGTAGCGCCACACCTTCTGGGTATTGGTATAGAGCAGTACTTTCTGTTCGTCGGCAGATAAAGCAAAGTTCCGAATTTTTAGTGGCTCGGTTTTGCCAGCAGGTATAAGGGCTGCCTTTTCCAGGAAAGCGCTGGTAGTCCCGTCCGGCAACGTATACCTCACCAACTGCCCCTCCTCAGCCTGCACATAGGAGTTTCCGGCTTTTAGCCACTGGCGCGACTGGTTGCCTTGGGCGAAGGAAGCGGTTATAGTAACAACAAGCAGCAACAGCTGCAGCAAGAGGGTTCGGAGTTTGAAGTGATGCATACCTGAGTCGTTATGTTGAATAATGATGCAATGTGGGATAATATCTTCTGCAGAATACCTATAGAAGATCAGCTTTCATGTTAGAAAGCCATAAGGAAATATACAGAATTATTTGAAGCCCTATAATTATTAATAAGCTACAGAACTGAAATAGTACCTATCATTTTAGTACCTGCTCTTTCAGACAACCATGTCCAAAAGCCCTCTGCTGGGGACATCCTTGTCACTGTGTTGCTGCAGAACGCGTACTCGGAAGTCCGCAGTAGACCTGGTTCCGGGCAAGCATGTCCGAAACAGCTGTTATTGACAACATATGCAGCGGAAGCACCGTCAAAAAAAGAGACTTCAAGGTTTAGCCAGAAATTCCTCCCAAAAAGCCTTAGTTATACCTGTCCGGCGAGAAGGCATCCGTGAGCAGCTGCGCTTTTCTTTGTAGCAGCTGTTCGGCGAGCACTTTGCCGGTTGCCGGTGCCAGACTCAGGCCCATCATGCTGTGGCCGGTGCCAAACAGCACATTGCTCCAGCGCTGCGTAGCGCCGATGTACGGCAAGCCATCCGGTGAGCAGGGCCGCAGGCCGCTCCATACCTTGCCCGGCTCCGGAAAGGTAGGCTGGAAGCTGGTATAGTAGTTTGAGATGGAGTCGAAAATGCCACGCACGCGCTGTTGGTTGATGCTGTGGTCAGTGCCCGTAATCTCCATCGTGCCGCCGAAACGCACCTGCTCGCCAAAAGGAGTCACGGCTACTTTTCGCTCACACAATATAGCAGGCACCTGCAAGGCCGGCTGGTTTTGCTGCATGAAGCTATATCCCTTGCCCGAAAGCATGGGCAGGTAAATGCCCAGTTTGCTGGCCAGTTGCCCGGACCAGGCCCCGGCGCAAACGATCAATTGATCGCAATTAAAATCGCCTTTGGTCGTGACGATAGCGCGTATCCGGTCGCCTTTGTGTTCGAACTTCAGCACTTGCGCCTGCGACACCAGCTTGACGCCTTTAGCTGTTAGATAGTCTTTGAGAAAGCAATGCAGCCGGGCAGGGTCCAGGTGCGCATCGCCTGTGAAATGCACCGCCCCGCGCACGTCCAGTTCCACGTTTGGTTCGAGTTGCTGCGCTTCCTCCCGCGACAGCACGGTTGCCTCCAAGCCGTGCTGGTTAGCCAGGTGGGCCATTTCGATTTCTTCCCGCTCCATTTCAGGTGTCCTGTACAGCATCAAGAGGCCTTTCTCTTCCAGGCCGATCTGCGACTCGGGGTGCTGCAGCGCAAAATTCAGGTATAGCCGCTTGCTCAGCAGGCTCAGGTTTTTCAGGTAGGGGATGCTGTGCTCCACATGCTTTTTATTGGAGGCACGGTAGAAGTGCAGGCACCATTGCAGCAGACGCCTGTCCAAACGGGGGTGAATGTAAAAAGGACTGGTAGCGGAGAACATCCACTTCAGTCCTTTGCTGATCATACCCGGCGAAGCCAGCGGTACAATATGGCTCGGCACGATCATGCCGGCATTGCCTGTGGAGCAACCCTGCTGCATGTCGCCCTGGTCGAGGAGGGTCACCTCGAAGCCCTCTTCTGAGAGGTAGTAGGCCGTAAACAGGCCCACGATGCCCCCTCCGATTATCGTTACGTTGCTCATATCAGATTACCTGGAAACCGTGAACATAGGGATCCTCGTCATCAAAAAAGATGGTGTTGTGTCCGGTGATGATCGCCCAGCCTTCGATGCCGGGGTAAATCGCCGGTTTACCCGCCACGGTCGTCTCCTCCTCGATGGTGCCGGTGAAGATAGAGCCAATGATACTTTCGTGGATGAACTTCTGTCCCGGTTTCAGCTTGCCCTTGGCATACCACTGCGCCATGCGGGCCGAGGTGCCGGTGCCGCAGGGGGAGCGGTCAATGGCCTTGTCCCCGTAGAAAACCGCATTACGGGCCGTGGAAGTAGTCGCCAATGGCTTGCCGGTCCAGAGGATGTGCGAAAGGCCTTTGATCGCCGGATTATCGGGGTGCACGAAGGTATACTGCTCGTTCAGACGCTGGCGCAGCACGCGGCTCCAAGAGATGAGCTTGTCGGCGGTATGGTTTTCTATACCCTGGAAGTTCTCCTGCGGGTCCACAATAGCGTAGAAATTACCACCATAGGCCACATCCACTTTCAGCGTCCCCAGTTCCGGGCACTCTACCGTCAGGTTTTCTGAATCCAGGTAGGCCGGCACGTTGGTCAGCTTCACCGATTTCACTTTGTCTCCTTCCTGGGTATACTGCACCCGCACCAGGCCGGCTGGTGTTTCAAGACGCAGCTGGCCGGGTACTTTAGGGGTGATCAGGCCTTCCTCCAGCGCGATCGTAACAGTGCCGATGGTGCCGTGCCCGCACATGGGCAGGCAGCCGCTGGTTTCGATGTAGAGCACGGCCACATCATTTTCGGGTTCGTGCGGCGGATACAGGATGCTGCCCGACATCATGTCGTGGCCGCGAGGCTCAAACATCAATCCTTTCCGGATCCAGTCGTACTCCCGGAGAAAGTGTAGGCGCTTTTCGCTCATGTTGTGGCCCTGCAGCACAGGGCCGCCGCTTGCCACCAGGCGCACCGGGTTGCCGCAGGTATGGGCATCGATGCAAAAGAATGTTTTTCTGGCCATAGGTATCCTTATAGGCTGCTTTGGGAAAGTTTTCCGTTGATGGTGCGCCAGAGGCCGCTGCGGTTCTCGTCCTGCAGCTCTGTTGGCAAGAGTGCCTGCGGAGCCGACTGAAACGTAACCGGCCGGGCAAAACGATTGATGGCGTAGGTGCCCACAGAAGTGCTACGGCTATCGGTCGTGGCCGGGAAAGGCCCGCCGTGCGTCATGGCATAACTGACTTCCACGCCGGTTGGTACGCCGGAGTACAACAGGCGACCGCACTTGTCGCGCAGCACATCGGTTAGCGCTTGCTGCAACTCACGTTCCTGGTCGATGCCCCAGAGTGTACAAGTCAGCTGGCCCTCCAGTGCTTTGGCGGCTGCAATCAGTTCCTGAGCATTGCTATACCTGACCACGAGGGTAAAGGGCCCGAAAATCTCCTCTTGCAGGTCCGGATTCTGCAGCCACTGCGCGGCGCTGGTACTGGCCAGGGCGGCACGTCCTTCCAGCACATCAGCTTCCTGCTGCACCAGGGCCTGCACGCCTTCTGCTTGCAGGAGCTTTTCGAGTCCCTTGTAATAGTTGCCGGCGATACCGTCGTGCAGCATTTTAGCAGGACTCGCCGTGGCAAGCTCAGCTTCCAGCGTTTCCATAAACGCATTTGTTACCGCCGTCTCCGGCACAAATAGCAAGCCCGGACAGGTACAGAATTGCCCAGATCCTAACAATACCGATGCCGCCGCCTGATGCGCCAGCTCAGCAGTATTCTCCATTAGTTTTTCCGGAAGAATAAATATAGGGTTAGTACTGCCCATCTCGGCGTATACCGGTATGGGCACTTCACGCTGCATGGCCAGGTCGAAAATAGCTTTGCCACCCTTGTACGATCCGGTAAAAGCCACAGCCTTTGTCGCAGGATGCTTCACCAGCTCCTGTCCCACTTCCACGCCGCCGCTCACATGCTGGAACACGCCTTCCGGAAGTCCGTGCTTTTGCAGGGCCTCGGTGATGGCTTTGTGGACCAGTTGCGAGGTTTGCGGATGGCCCGGATGTTCTTTGTAGACCACGGTACAGCCCGCCGCCAGTGCGGAAGCCGTGTCGCCGCCGGCAGTGGAGAAGGCGAGCGGAAAGTTACTTGCCCCGAACACCACCACAGGCCCGAGCGGCACCAGCATGCGGCGCAGGTCGGGGCGCGGCAAAGGCTGACGGTCAGGCAAGGCGGTGTCGATGGTCGCCTCCACCCAGGAGCCCTCTTCCACCAGGTCAGCGAACAGGCGCAACTGGTTGCAGGTGCGCCCGCGCTCGCCCGTCAGGCGGGCCAGTGGGAGATTACTCTCCCGGCTGGCCGTTTCCAACAGTTCATCCCCCAGCGCCTCAATGGCTTCCGCTATACCTCGCAATAGCTGTGCTCGCTGTGCCGGGGAGGTTTTCTTGTATGATTCAAACGTCTGCTCGGCGTTCGTTAAAGCTTCGTTATACAGCATAGGCTTCTTCTTTAAAATCAGACAGCTGCGGCCTTGTTTCGATTCCCTTTTTAATGGTAGCAATCACGGCCTCACGCTCTTCGCCGATCAATGGCAGACGCGGGGCACGTACATGCTCCGTCCCGATGCCTTCCATCTGCTCAGCCAGCTTGATGTACTGCACTAGCTTCGGGTGAATATCCAGCTCCAGCAGCGGCATAAACCAGCGGTAGATCTCCAGCGCTTCCTGTGCTCTGCCTGCTTTGGCCAGTTTGAACATCGCCATCGACTCTTTCGGGAAAGCACACACCAGACCGGCTACCCAGCCGTGCGCGCCCATGAACAGGCTCTCCAAGGCCAGCGTATCTACCCCGCATAGGATTTTGATGCGGTCGCCGTAGCGGTTGAGCATACGTGTTACGTTGGTCAGATCGCGGGTCGATTCTTTTACGGCCTGGATGTTCTCGTGCACGATCAGCTCATCGAACATTTCCAGGGTGATACTTCGCTTATAGTCTACGGGGTTGTTGTAGATCATGATGGGAAGCGAAGTGCTTTCAGCTACGGCTTTGAAGAAAGCGACCGTCTCGCGGTGATCGGAGTAGTAGCGCATGGGCGGGAGCAGCATCAAACCGTCTGCACCCATCTCTTCTGCCTCGCGGGCACGTAAAATAGCTTCCTGCGTGGCACCTTCGGCGATGTTCATCACAACCGGCACCCTGCCTGCCACATAGGCAATCGCTCTACGGGTGAGCTCCTGTTTCTCCTCGGTGCGCAGTACGCTGGCTTCTCCCAGGGTACCGCCCAGGATAATGCCGTCCACACCCGCTTCCAGCTGGGCGTCTACGTTCTTGAAGAAGGTATCAAAGTCAAGGCTGCCGTCAGCATGAAATTTCGTGGTAAGTGCGGGGAATACTCCGTTCCAGTTAATCATGATCAGAATTGTTTTGGTTCTATTTCAAAGGTATGGTATAAAACAGGCAAAATCCTGTACTCGATTAATAAGAACTAATAGAATATTGACTTGTATTTTGCAAGTGATGCGGATATTAGTTAACATGGTACCAGCATGAAGGTCATCCCGTTTAAAATACCGAAGCCGAGCAAAGAGCTGATCCGCTACCAGGTGGACCGCCAGCCATACTTCTACGACAAGCTGCACCAGCACCCCGAAATCCAGCTGAGCTGCATCCTGGAGGGCGAAGGCAAACTGATCGTGGGCGACTACATCGGCCGCTTCGGGCCCGGCGATATTTTCCTGCTGGGCCAGAACGTGCCCCATGTGTTCCGCAGCGACGACGTGTATTACCAGCCGGAAGAAGCCAGGCAGTGCCACAGCATCATCCTGTTTTTTGACCTGCGCGCTTTTGGCGAGGCCTTTTGGGCCTCCGAGGAAATGCAGGAAGTAAAGGAGTTTTTTGAGCAGCAGAATGGTTGCTACCGGGTAAGCCTAGAAGCGCAGGAACACTTCGTGGAACAGGTACGGCAGCTGCAACATAAAAGCAAGCTCGAGAAAGTGGTGAGTGCCCTGCAACTGGTCGACATGCTCATGCACCAGGCGACGCTGCAGCGCCTGAACCTGGCCGATCAGATGCACAACCTGAGCGAACGCGAAGGCAAGCGCATGGAGCAGGTGCTCGAGTTTCTGGTGGAAGAAAGTCACCGGCAGCTCACCCTGGAGGAAGTGGCCTCGGTCGCCAACATGAGCCGTGAAGCCTTTTGCCGTTTCTTTAAAGAACGTACCCGCAAAACGCTGGTCACATTTCTGAATGAATTGCGTTTAAGTAACGCCTGCCAGGCCCTGTTGCACTCCGACCAGACCATCGCCAGCATCGCCTTCACCTGCGGCTTTGCCAACCTGTCGCACTTTAACCGCGTCTTCATCAAGACCATCGGCATCACCCCGCGCGAATTCCGCCGTCAGGCAAGTGTAACCAAAGTATAAACCTAATTTGATTCATCTTATATGTTTGATGCAAACACCTATACCCAACGCCGCCTGCAACTGAAACAACAACTCGGCGGAGACCTGATCCTGCTCCTGGGCAACGAGGAAGCAGGCATGAACTACCAGGACAACTGGTACCCTTTTTATCAGGACAGCACCTTCCGCTACTACTTCGGGCTCGACCTGGCCGGCCTGACAGGCATTATTGATGTAGACGGCGACGAGGTGATCCTTTTCGGGCCGGAGCAAAGTTTAGATGATGTGGTGTGGACCGGTGCGCTGCCCAGCTTGGCCTCGCTGGCCGTACAGGTGGGCGTGCACAAGGTAATGCCAACTGAGAAGGTAGCCAACTACCTGGCCGGGGCTAAAAACATCCATTACCTGCCGCCTTACCGCCCGGAGCACCAGCTGAAACTACAAAACTGGACCGGAAAAACTGCCCTGGAGCCGAGCCTATCCCTGATTCAGGCCGTGGTGGCGCAACGCACTATCAAGTCCGATGCAGAAATACAGGAGATCGAGAAGGCCGTTACCTATACCGCGCGTATGCACCGCAGCGTGATGCAGTTTGCTCGCGAAGGCATGAAAGAGCACGAAGTGGCCTCTGAAGCGCTTCGCTACGCAGAAGCAACCGGCAACCTCCTCTCCTTCCCGGTGATTTGCACTACGCAGGGCCAGATCCTGCACAACCACTACCGCGGCAACACCCTGCGTGACGGCGATATGCTCCTCTTTGACGGCGGCATCCAAACTGCAGCAGGCTACGCCGGCGACATGACCCGTACCTTCCCGGTTGGCCCTACCTTTACGGAGCGGCAGCGCGAACTCTACCAGGTCGTGCTGGAGACACACGAAGCGGCCATGGCTGCCCTGAAACCGGGCATGCTCTACAAAGACGTGCACCTGCTGGCCTGCCGCAAACTCACAGACGGGTTGAAACAGGTAGGCCTGATGCGCGGCGACACCGAAGAAGCGGTGCAGGCAGGTGCCCATACCATGTTCTTCCAGTGCGGCCTGGGCCACATGATGGGCATGGACGTGCACGACATGGAAAACCTGGGCGAACAGTACGTGGGCTATACCCCGGAACTGCGCAAGAGCACTGAATTCGGGCTGAAGTCGTTGCGCCTGGGACGTGCGCTGGAGCCGGGCTTTGTGCTGACGGTGGAGCCAGGCATCTACATCATTCCCGAACTGATCGACATGCGCCGAAACGACAAAGTAGCCCAGCAGTTCATCAACTTTGAAAAGCTGGATACCTACCGTGATTTCGGCGGCGTCCGCATTGAAGACGACCTGCTGATCACCGAAACCGGCAGCCGCATCCTGGGAGAGCCACTGGAGCGGGCACTGGCCGAGGTAGAGGCGATCCGGCAGCAGGCGCTGTAGCGAAAAAACAGATCTGGTTTGAAAGTGGGCAGCGGATGTTAGTCGAGCCAGGCTGCGGCCGCTGTCATCATCGCCTGCAATCCTGTCTTGAGGGTTGGGTGTATGACCGGCGCAAACTTTTGTGAGTGGTTGCTAGGTATAGCTTTCAGTTGATTGTTTCTTTTCGCTTCCAGGTACAGTGCAGGATCTGTTCCACCGACAAACCAAAAAACGTAGGGTACCCCCCAACTCCTACCGAAAACACTGAAATCCTCGCTTCCAGAAGCGGGTTTGGTCTCGTGCGATCTGTCACCAAACTGCGCGGCAAAAGCGCTGCCCACTTTCGCTGTGGCTTCGGTATCGTTCTCGGTTATCGGGTAGCTGGACAGTTCCGTAAACTCGGGGTCTCTGGGCGCGTTGGAAGCGGCACACTCGGCACAGCAGATGCGCTTGACTGCGGTTAGGATCTGGTCCTTCACTTCTTCTTTAAAAGTGCGGATGTTTAGTTTGAGGGTGGCATCTTCTGGGATGATGTTTTCTTTGGTACCGGCCTGCAGGGCACCTATGGTCAGCACGGCATTCTCTATCGGGGCTACTTCACGGGAAATAATGGTTTGCAGGCGCAGGGTGGTAGCAGCCGCCAGCACCACAGGATCAACGGTGGTTTGCGGCTGGGAGCCATGCCCACCACGACCAAATAACTTTACCTGCAGACTGTTGCCTGCCGCCAGGATAGCGCCGCTTCGATACCCGACCGTACCTGCCTCACCTACCATGACATGCTGCCCCAGAATAATATCCGGTTTCGGGAAGCGATCCATCATGCCATCGTCTACCATGCTTTGGGCACCCCGGCCAACTTCTTCGCCGGGCTGAAAGACAGCCAGTATGGTGCCTTTCCATAGGTCGCGGCGCTCCGAGAACAGCCTGGCGATGCCCATCAGCCAGGTCACGTGCAGGTCGTGGCCACACATGTGCGACACTCCTACCTCTACCCCATTTTCGTCGCGGGCTATCTTGGTACTGGCATAGGGCAGGCCAGCGGCTTCCGTGACGGGGAGTGCATCCATATCTGCCCGCAGCATCACGACCGGTCCTTCACCATTCCTCAAAACTCCGACCACACCGGTCACGCCTATGCCTGTCGAAACCTCGAACTGGTACTGGGTCAGGTAATCTGCTGCGATTTTGGCCGTCCGGAATTCCTCCATCGACAACTCGGGGTTCTGGTGAAGGTCTTTGTAGATCTCCTCCAACTCAGGAAGCAGTTGATCGATAGCGCTGTCCATTTCAGCCATGAAGGCCTTGATTCGGGAAATTTCCATACCTGTAAATTTTGTATAGCCTGATTGCAGAAAACACAGGCCTGTCTCTGCTTGTACGAGCGCCAATCAATTAAGAAGTGCTCTAGCCGCTTCACAAAATAAAAATCAGACCATGTGACTCCGGATATACAACCCGCTGATCAGGAGCTAAGCAGGAAGGCCATCAAAAATAAACTCCATCGTATAGTAGTGGTACTCTGGTTGGGTGATGCCGGCCACATAGGGCAGGTTGTGTTCCTGCGTGTACTTAGCTTTGTAAGCATCGTCAATAAGCAAATTCAGCTCGGCGTCATGCGTTTGCACGCCTCGTACATTCAGTACACGCTGACCATACTGCAGCTGCCCGGCGCCTTCTTCCAGAAAAGCCGTAAACCAGCTTTTGTTGCTTTTGGCCCAGCTGCGGGCAAAAACTCTTCCCGCCACTTCCACCATCCAGATATTAAGAAAGGTTTCGCGCGCTGTGCCTCCTTTCACACCTACAAGGGTATAAGAGCGCAGGTATTCGATAAAATCGGCTGGAAATTGCTGTTGCTTCATCGGGTTCATAGCGTCATATTATCGGGCGCTTGCTACCTGCACTGGTCTTTGTGCATTTTTCGGGCGGGCCGGATACATAAAGTTTCGCACGTCCTTCATGTAGTTCAGGCTTCCGTTAGTCAGGTTACTGAGCACGATGATGGAACTGTGGTCGTTGGGGTTGCGCAGGAAATAGGTGTTGAAGCCGTGCCACAGACCGCCGTGGTATACAACGGTATCGCCGCTCTCCAGCTGCTTGATGCGCCAGCCGTACCCATAAGACTCATCTTTCCTATTGAACTTCCCAGTCGGTGAGAAAGCCTCCTCCAGCGTTTCACGACGCACCAGTTTTTGGGTATAGAGCGCCTGATCCCACTTATACAGGTCCTCTACAGTAGAGTACATGCCTTTGTCGCCCAGCACCGTGTCCTGGTAGTCGGGCAGGCGTTTGCGGCGACCGCCTATGTGCCCCGAAGCCACCTTACCAGTCTGGGCAACCAGTTCGTGGTTAAAGGTATAGGTGCTGTTCATTTTGAGCGGCTCGAAAATGTGTTCGTGCATGAACTCAGCAAAAGGCTGTCCTGAGGCTTTTTCTACGACAGAAGCAAGCAACGCATAGCCTGTGTTACTGTAACTGAAAGTACGATCCGGCTGGTAATAGATGTTTGGTTTGTGAACGGCCATCATGCTCAGCACATCATCGTTGCTGAGGTCCACTTTGCGGTCGGGCCACAGTTCGTCGCTGAAATAGGTATAGTTGGGCAGGCCGGAGCGGTGCGTGAGCAGCTGTTTGATGGTGATGCCTTTGTAAGGGAAATCCGGGATGTATACCTGCAGGCTGTCCTCGTAGTTGAGCTTGCCCTGCTCTTTCAGCATCATGACGGCCACTGCTGTGAATTGCTTCGACACGGAGGCCAGCTGAAACACGGTTTGGGTGCTCAGGGTGTCTTTTGTCTTGAAATCGGCATAGCCAAAAGCGCCCCGGTAAATGATCTGGTCATACTTGGTGACAAGCACGGTGCCGTTGAAGCCCCTTCTTTTGTGCAACTGTGTGAAAAGGGAGTCGACCTGCTTGCCGAGTTTGGTGGCAACGGTGGGCGTAAAGGTTTCAGGTGCCTCTACATGAAGTTCGCAATCCTCCTCTACAATAAGCTCTTCACTTTGAGAGCAAGCACTGAAAGACAAGATCAAAGCACACGCCGCTGCGCCTCGGATTAAGAGCGACTGAAAGTTACTGAATGCCATACCTGAAAATACCAACAAGGAAAATGAGCTTTAAATATAAAGGAAGTTTCTGATATATAAGAAATGAATTTTTACAAATTAGCAAAAGAGGTCTGTCCGTTAAAAACACAACACATGAAGCCTGCAGAAAGCGGGTTCAGGAAGAATTATATCAACCCAATCAGCAGGTAAATCCTATACCACTTAAGTGCCATAGCCGTCGCGATTTGCACTGCTAGTAAATAAAACCAGTGGCAACCGGGCACTTTCATTGCTTAATTAAATAAGCATCAACCTATTACCAGTACAATTTCCACCAATAGACTTTTAAATTAATGCGCCTTTTTAACTTTAATTAATTTTATATATACTAAATAAAATCGTTTTTTCACCCGATTTAGATAAGAAAGAGAATATTTTAAAAAATTATGTAAATAAAATTAATACTATAACGTATTGCCAGTTAAGGACATTCTAAAATGGCAATATTTCCATCGATTAAGATGACAGCTTTTAGAATCAATATATAGATATAATCATATTTAAATACTCTACATCCACTTGCTATGAAAAAAATCTTACCACTTTATCAACTTTGCTTTCATTCCCCTACGCCAAGTTAGGAAGCTGATCCGCTGCTTACATAAGCAATCCTAATTAATAAGCAGGCACCTGCAAACAGAGCGAGACATGAAAAAGTCCCTGCGTGGCAGCGCCTTGCTTATAATTTCCCACCATGTTTCAAATTCAATTTCTGATTACAAACACATTACCACTATGAAAAAAAATTTTACTTGCACAATTCATTAAAATTTCCCGCATGGGCGAAGAACATTTATGCTACGGCAGTTACTTCTCTGTTTTTTATTTTTCTATGCTGTTGGCCTCAATAATAGCCTACTGGCAAATGGCGGCACTGCTCAAGCAGCCGATACTAGAAAATATATAACCGTAAGCCTTTTTGCTTCGACACCAGAAGCCTTTCTGGATTGCAATAATACCTCAGTGATGATAAGATCATATGTTAGAGTAAACGACATGTACACGGAAGAAGGAATTACCTATGAATGGAGAAATACAATTAAAGATTTTTTTAAAGTTATATCCACTGAAAAAGATCTCGTAGTTACCGAGCCAGGCAGGTATACACTTTCCGTAAGGAATACGAAGGACTGCTCTCCCCTTACTGATCTTTCTTGCTCCGCTTCAAGTGAATTTGTGGTGGAAGGTATTAACTTCCCTAACTGATTTGCCGGTCAGGATAAAAAGCTGTTCCCCGGGGATGCCACTGTCACATTAGAGGGTCACATGAGAGGTGACGTTACACCGATGTGGACGGCAAGTAATGGCGGCAACATCGTTTCAGGGGCAAATACCCTAACGCCTGTAGTAGATGCGGCGGGCACTTACACACTCACATTGACCCATTCCAGTGGCTGCACCATGCAGGACGAGGCAGTGGTTACGAGAGAAGAAAACACATTTACAGCCCGTATTTTTAGTTCTCCCCTCCGATTTACTTGTCCAGGGCCCAACCATGCTACTCTGGATGGTTACGCCATATTCAATGAAGAGTATGTAAGTGAAGGAATCACTTACCAATGGAGTGGACCGAATGGATTTTCTTCCAATAACAAAAGGGTTGGAGTTACCGAACCAGGAGAATATACAATAGTGGTGACAGATACAATCCGAAATCTTACTGCATCCGCCTCACTTGTTATAAGCCCTCCTATGCAACCGACGGGCAGCGCGGGGCCGGACAAAGTTCTGACTAGCCAAAACAGCACCGTCACCCTCGAGGGTTCAGGAAGTGATCAAGCTGTTGTATGGTTTGCGAGCGACGGGGGCAACATTGTATCAGGAGAACGAACGTTCAATCCAGTGGTGGACGCCCCGGGAACTTAAACTATGAGAGTTACTAACACCCGTACCTCTTGCACTTTTGAAGACACGGTGAAAGTTACCCGTGAAGAAGAAAATAAATTAGCTGTATATCTCGGTATTGGGCATGCAGTACAATTTGATTGTGATAGCACGCCTATTACCTTATCTCCTTACGTGACACTGAATGAAAGAGTCATATCTGAAGGCCTTACCTACAGCTGGTCCGGCCCGAACGATTTCACGGCGGAAGGGTTGTGGACAACCATTACAGAGCCTGGCGATTATACAATTGTGGTAACACACATGGCTACCGGACTAACTTCAACCGCGACACTGTATATTTCTCAAAAGGCTAAGCCTGAGGGCAGCGCCGGTCCAGACAAAAAGCTGACTTGCCAGAATCACACTGTCACCCTGGAAGGCTCAGGTACAGGCCAGGTGGCATGGTTTGCAAGTCATGGGGGTAACATTGTGTCGGGCGAAAAGACTTTCACCCCCATTGTAGACGCCCCAGGCATTTACACAATGGTAGTCACTAATGCAGAAAGCGGCTGCCAAGTTGAAGATGTGGTGAAAGTTATCTGGGACGAGGAACTGACGGTGAGCGCCACAGGCGGCCAGCTGGATTGCGCCACCGGAACTGTACAACTTACGGGCTCATCCTCAGCCGAAGGGGCAACCTATAGCTGGACGGGTCCAAATGGCTATACCTCAGCAGAGCAAAATCCGGTGGTGAAAGTAGCGGGAACCTATACCTTGACCGTTGCTGACCCGGCCGGTAGCTGCACTGCCTCTACCAGCGTTGTAGTAACACCTAGCTCAACCCAAGCGGAAATCACACAACACACGATTGATTTCAACAGCGAGAAGCGAGGCCTGATCACAAGCATTGACACGGAAGCAGGACCCGTGGCGCTGACTGGCAGAAAGCGTAACGGGGATGGCAGCTATGCACCAGAAAACTACGCAGCCATCTTCGACACGCAAGACCCGACAGGCGATGACACCAATCTGTACACTACTGACTGGGGTAATGCCCTTATCATTAACGAATACTGGAACGATTTGCCGGATGCTACCCGATGGGGAGGCGAGCTGATTCTGGATTTCTCAGCTATTGGCCCGGTAACCATGGAATCATTAAATGTAGTAGGCATGGACACATACGAACAGATGTCGTGGGTATACCTGTATGATGTGGATGGCAAAGAGTTGAACAAGGTATACCTTAAGCCGCTGGGTATAAATAGTAAACAACTGGTACATCTGGGCAACACCAAAGGCGTGATGATGATGAAGGTCGTGCTCGATGGCAGAAACGACATGGATGAGTACAGCGGTTCGGCCGCCATCGACAACATCAAGTTTCACACAGAGAGAGCTACCAGCAGTCCGTGCATTACAGAGGCGGCAAATCTTACCCATGCGATGGCCTATCCGACCGCTTTCAGCGATCAGACAACTGTAGAGTTTATTGTACGCGAGACAGAAAACTACAGCATCAACCTCTACGACGCGCAGGGCATGCTGGTGAAAAAGGTGCATGAAGGCACCTCCAGAGCTGGCGAAATGACACGCGTTGAGGTGAACGGCAGAGACTTGAAAGAGGGGATGTATTTCGCCCGACTGGTTAGTGACTCTGGTTCTAAAACCTTTAAGCTGATTCTGAAACGATAAGCCGTAGCGTTGTAACGACCATCTTAAATGCCCCGACTCATCTCGAGTCGGGGCATTTTTCTTGACAAAAGGGATGATAACTTATTCGTTTACCTGAAGTATAAAAAAGTGGATAGATGTGACAGGTATAGGTGCGATGGGTTCTCCGGTTTACATATTTATTTTTGTTTTGCTGCTGCTAACCGCTCCGGTGCAGGAAGATGCTTACAAAGCCCAGCGAGAGCAAATGGTGGAGCAGCAGTTGAAAAGACGAGGTATAAGCGACAAAGCCGTGCTGAATGCCATGCGCACGGTCAAACGTCATCTTTTTGTTCCAACTGCCATCGCCCCAGAAGCCTACTCTGACGGCGCCCTGCCCATCGGGCACAAGCAAACCATCTCCCAGCCCTACATGGTGGCCTACATGACCCAGGTGATCGAACCCACACCCGGCATGAAAGTGCTGGAGATCGGCACCGGATCGGGCTACCAGGCGGCTGTGCTGGCTGAGATTGTGAAGCAGGTATACACCATCGAGATCATTCCGGAGCACGGGAAAGCGGCGGCGGCGCGGCTCAAGCAACTGGGCTATAATAACGTGGAGGTGAAAATCGGCGATGGCTATGCGGGTTGGGAAGAACACGCCCCCTTCGATGCCATTGTGGTGACCGCCGGAGCCGAGTCTGTGCCTCCTCCCCTGTTTGCGCAGCTCAAAGAAGGTGGCCGCATGGTCATACCTGTCGGGCCGGTCTACAGGACCCAGACCCTCAAACTGATCGAAAAGAAACGCGGCAAAGCCGTCACCCGCAACTTAATGCCAGTAGTTTTTGTACCCTTCACAAGAGAAGGCCAGCAGTAACTCTTCCCTGTCCGGAAAGCAATTAACCTTTCCTTGAAACCGGCTTGATCAGAAAAAATAATACCTATACCTGCAAAATTGCGTAAGCGCTATATAGCGACTTAAAAGCATAGCACTAAACCTATGTCAATTGATATTGCCATTCAAATTCGTTTCGTACATCAAAGCTTACACATGCAGAAAACTCTACTCACCCTCCTGATCATGCTGACGACCCTCATCGCCGCCAAGGCACAGGTCGAGCCCGACACTACCTGGCGCAGAACTTTCTCGGCGGGCATCAATCTCAACCAAGCGGCCTTCAGCGACAACTGGAAAGGGGGTGGCATCAGCTCCATTGCCTTCAACACACACGTAGACGGGCGCGCCGACTACAAACTGGGCAAAACCTCCTGGGACAATGCTGTGCAGCTGCAGTATGGCCTGCTCAAAAACAAGGGCGAAGAGCACCGTAAAAGCATCGACCGCATCTTTCTGGATTCCAAGTATGGCTATGCGATCTCATCTGACTGGAATACGTTCGTGTCGGCCAACTTCCTGTCACAGTTCACGCGAGGCTACGAGTATGATGTGGACGCTGACGGCAACGACCGCCTGATCTCCAACTTTCTGTCGCCGGGTTTCCTGACGTTTGCGTTGGGGGCGGAGTACAAGCCCAATCCTTACTTCTCGCTCCGCCTGAGCCCTTTTGCGCCCCGCTTTACGTTTCTGGCAGATGATGCGGTGGCCGAAAACGAGCGCTACGGCGTGCCAGAGGGCAAAAGTGTGCGCACCGAATGGCTGGCCGCCATGGTACAGGCCAGCTACAACCGCGACATCTTCACCAACATCAACCTGCGGCTCAACTACATGTCTTATATCAATTACAAAGAGCTGTCCGGCAAGCGCATCGACCACCTGCTCAACTCGACACTGACGGCCAAAGTGAATCGCTACATCAACGTCAACATCATGGCCAACTTCATCTACGACTATGACCAGGACAGCGACGTGCAGTACAACCAGTCACTGGGTTTGGGCATTCTGTATACCATGCAGGGTTTCTCGGTGAATTAAACCTGGCTGCCCCATCATGCGCGCGAGCACCCTGGCCTACCGGGGTGCTCGCGCTCGTTTAAAGGTATAGGTATAGCAGGTACCTGCTAACGGGTAGTGCTAAGAATGCATTTTTTTGGGTATTTCGCTGCAGGGGCCTTCGTAGCGCACAAAGATATGGATGTAGAGCGAGCGTGACCACCTAAAGATGACGGGCAACAAACCCACCACCACAACTGCCACCACACCGATCATCATCGCCAGGGTGATCTTCTCCACGAACTGAGACAGGATGAAGAGTGAGACGATGAAGATGGCCACGTTAAAGGCAAAGCTCACGTACATGGCGCCATAGTAAAAACCGGGCTCCGGCTCAAAAGCCTGCCCGCAGCAGGGGCAGTTCCGGTGCATATCCGCAAAGCGGGTGGTGTAAAGTCCACCTGTAAACATTTTACCCTCCCGGCAGCGCGGGCAGCGGTTAAATAAAATACTGTATAAAGCGGATCTTCTCTGGCTCATACTGGTTCTTTTTCTGACGTGGCAACCTACATTTCAAAGGTACGGGTTTTAGGGAAAAAGTACGCCCGCAAGCCAAATTTCCAACGCTAGAACTCCACGATAAAGCCAAGTGTGGGTACCAAGTTGCCGTCGTCATTTTTAAGGATGACAGGTATGGCATTGCTGCCGTCGAGGCGCAGCGGGTTGCCGTCGGTGGTGGCAAAGCCGGTGTTGTCCTCGTTGCGCTGGAAGGTATAGCGGTCATAGCCCGGTGTGTTGCTGCCTAGTACGTTGGCGATGTCCAGGAACAGGTCGAGAGTGATGCGGTTAAAGTTCCACTTTTTGTCGATGCGCACATCCAGTTGGCTAAACGGCCGGAGGCGATCGGTGTTGAGACGGGCGTAGTCGAGTATACCTACGCCCAGCGAGGCATAGTTGCGCTGCGAAGCCTCTAGGTCAAAAGGCGTGGTAGGCGCACCACCCGCATAGCGGTACTTGGCACCAAACTCCCAGTTGCGCGGCAACTTCTTGCCAAGCAAGCCCGAAGCCAGGTGGCGGTAATCCCAGGCGCTGGACACGTAGCGGCCGTCGGTACCGGCAAACTCGCTGATCACATAGGTATAGGAAAGCACGCCGAATACCGTGCCGGTCAATTTCTTCTGTACATAAAACTCCGCTCCGTATGCCCTGCCCTTGCCGGTCGTGCTTACGGCCTCGTTGCCAATTGAGCCAAAATCACCGCCCTGATTTGCCAGCGAAATGCCGTCGCGCAGCGATACCGGGTAGTTGCTGTAGTCTTTGTAAAAACCCTCTACGGTGAAGCGCAGGTCCTCGCGTGGCAGAAACTCAGTGCCTAGCACATAGTGGATTGAGCGGATGTAATCAGCGGAGCGGTTGAGGAAATTATTGTTTTCCTGATAGCCGAGCACAGTATAGGTCGGCAGCTTGTAATAGGTGCCCCACGAGCCGTTGATCGTCCACTTGTCGGTGAGCAGGTATGAGGCCGAGAGGCGCGGCGATAGTGTCTTGAGCGGGTTGCGACCTTCGTCGGTAAAAGAATTCATGTCGGATCGCAGGCCGAAAGACAGCCCCAGCCGGTTGTTGAGCACCGAGCGCGACACCTGCCCGAAGGCGCCATACCGGAAAAAGTCGAGATTCGTGTCATAGTCTACGGTTATGGCAGGCTGTACCAGGTTGCCGCTTTCATCGCGTACTTCGTTGCGGATCAGGCTGAAAATGTCGTTGGTAAACTGCACGTACTGGCCGGACACACCGTAAGCGTATTTGAAGCCGTTCTTATATTTGTTCACATCCAGCCTCAGCTTGTTCTCCGTTTCACGTGAAGTGGACTTGAGCGTGAGTTGCGAGGGGCCTCCCTCCTGCGCAGCCTCCGATTTTTCCAGGTCAATATTAAAAGCGTTTCGGCTCAGGGCCACGTTCACATAGCCATCATTCACGAGTCGCTTCAGGGCTACCCCAGTCGTGTAATTCCATTGGTTGTTGGAAGGTATAGAGCGCAGGATGTACTCGCTCTCGGGCGTGCTTTTGCGTGGTACGCCGAAGGCAAACTCGTCAATAGCCCCCACCCCAATAAAGGAAAGCGAGGTTTTGTTGTCGATCTTGTGGTCTACTTTGTACTGAAAATCCCAATAGTTGGGCCGGATCGGTAAGTCGATTAGTTTGAACAGAAACTGCAGGTAGCTGCGGCGGGCCGATACCAGGTAGGTGGTTTTCGGGGAAAGCGGCCCTTCCAGCGTAGTTGCGAACTCCGAACCGCTCAGGCGCACGTTCCCCGAAAAGCGCTCCGGGTTGCCATAACGCTGCCGGAATTCGAATACCGAGGCCAGCGCATTGTCATAACGAGCATCAAAAGCCGAAGAGCTCACTTTCAGGTCTTCGATAAAGGACACGTTGATGATACCCGTGGCGCCACCGGCACTGCCCTGCGTGGTGAAGTGGTTGATGAGCGGAATCTCGATGCCATCGAGGTAATATACGTTTTCGTTCGGCGCACCACCCCTTATGATCAGGTCGTTGCGCCCACCGCCGTTCGCCCCGTTGGTTGCCACGCCCGGCAGCACCTGCACTACTTTCGAAATGTCAAAATTACCACCCGGGTTGCTGCGAATCTCCTCGGTGCTCAGGCTCTGCACCGACAGCGGCGTCACGATATCGGCGATGGCTGCGCTCTGCCGGCGCCGGGCCACTACTTCCACCTCTCCCAATTGGCTGGCCGCTGGCACCAGCTCGAAGTTGATGATCTGGGCATTGCCTGAGGTCACGTTCACGTTGAATTTGCTAAGCTGCTGGTAGCCAATGTAGGAGCTCTGCAAGGTATAGCTGCCCAGCGGAATGTTGTCGATCCGGTAGGCCCCGTTCTCGTTGGTGACAGTCCCGAGTTGCGCGCCCACTACCTGCACCGAAACCCCGATCAGGGCTTCTTTGGTATTGGCATCGCGCACGGTGCCCGTTATCACACCCGTTTGTGCAAAGCTGAGTGCTGGTAAGAAGACGAAGAGGAATAAAAAGAAGCGCATGGCTAAAGGTCTAAATTACATCGCAGGTATTACCCAAATCTCCCCGAAATGTTTTAAAGACACTATATATTTTTAGTCGCAACATTCTCAACGACTTAAGAACAAGCACAAGTGTTTGATGTTTAAACGCTTAACAAAGTCATGAAGCAAAAAATACTTAAAGCTCCGTCACAAACTGACGTAGTCTATCGGCGTTGAGTACGGCGTTGCCCAGGATGGTGTTGTTGAAGAAAACCCATACCTCCTTGCCGTCTTCGAGCCAGTCTTTCACCATGTAGGCGTAGCGTTCCAGTTTTTCGTCGGAGTAGGAAGAGGCATACATTTTCTCGTCGCCGTGCAGCCGCAGGTAGGCGATGTCGGTGGTGGTGACTTCGGTGCCTGGAAAGCGCTTACCTGCGCTGGCAATGACGGTGGTGATGTTGAAATCCCGCATCAGCTCAAAACTCTCATCGGTGAACCACGACACATGCCGGGCCTCCAGTGCAAAGGGTTGCTCCGGGTATAGCTCGCGCAAGGTATGGTAAAAGTCACCGGCTATACCTTTGTCGAAGCGGAAGCTGCCGGCGATCTGCACCAGCACCGGCCCCAGCCGCGCGCCTATCAGTTGGTAGCGCGACATAAACTTCTGCAGCGGCTCCTCTATCTCCTGGAACTTGCGCTTGTGCGTGATCTCCTGGTTGAGTTTTGGCGCGAACCTGAAGTGCGCAGGCGTCTGGGCAAGCCACTTTTCGATGGTTTTGGCCATCGTGAAATGGTAAAAGCTGCTGTTGATCTCAGTGCAGTTGAAGCGGGTGGCGTAGTGGCTCAGGAAGTCCGCCGACTTGAGTTCGGGCGGATAGAGCACTTCCCGCCAGCGGTAGTTCCAGCCGGAAGTACCCACATACAGCTTGCTCAGGTCCGTCATGCCCCCTCCTTACGCACCCAGCGGGAAGTTAAACACAAAGGCCGTTCCGTCCGGCGTGATGCCATCCAGCCGCACCATGCCGCTGCGCGAGGCGGCCAGTGCCTTGCTGATGTCGGCCAGGCTATTAACCGACTGCCCGTTAACGCGCGCGATCACGGTGCCCTCCGGTATACCTGCCGAGTCGAAGAAGCCACCGGATTCTACCTTCGTGACGTACACACCCCCATTCAGTCGGTACTGCTGTTTCATGCGGTCGGTGAGCGGAGCGAAACTGGCACCCAGCCGGGCCTCCAGTCCTTTGGCGGCGATGTCGCTGACGGTCTCCTCTTCCTCGCCCTGCAGCCTTACGTTAACTTTACGTTGTTTGCCATCCCGTAGCAGGGCCAGTTCCACTTTGTCACCGGGGTAGTGACGGGCGATACGCTCTGAGAGCTCCGCCGAGGTATTCACCTCAACACCATCTATACCTTGAATAATGTCTCCTTCTCTTATACCTGCCTTCTCGGCCCCGCTACCTGGCTGCACGCCCATGATGTACACGCCACTTACCTTACCCGGATCGATGCCGCGGGAGCGCAGCAACTGGCTTTCCACGGCAGGTACCGGGAAGTTCACACCCAGGAAGCCGCGACGCACCTTGCCAAACTCCCGAATATCGCCCACCACTTTCTGCATCAGGTTGACAGGTATAGCAAAGCCGTAACCGGCGTAGCTGCCCGTTTGGGAGGCAATGGCCGTGTTGATGCCGATCAGCTGCCCGGAGGTGTTCACGAGCGCACCGCCCGAGTTTCCCGGGTTGATGGCCGCGTCCGTTTGAATGAACGACTCAATGGCGGTGTTGGCCACCTGCGCCGGATCCACGTAGCCTCCCCGCTCCGGCTGGTTCAGGATACCGATGCTTCTGCCCTTCGCGCTGACAATACCAGCCGTAACCGTAGAGTTGAGCGTGAGCGGATAGCCCACAGCCAGCACCCACTCCCCTACCTGCACCTTGTCGGAGTCACCGAGCGGCACCACCGGCAGGTTCTTTCCTTCCACCTTCAGCAGGGCCAGGTCGGTGCTGGGGTCCGTGCCGATCAGCTTGACCTGAAACGTGCGGCGGTCGGGCAATACCACCTCTATCCCTGAAGCCCGGTCGATGACGTGGTTGTTGGTAACGATGTAGCCGTCATTCGAAATGAGCACGCCGGACCCCGAACCGCGCGCCGGCGTGGATTGCTGCGGTATGCCGAACATCTCGTAAATGGGGTTGCGGCTCACCTGCCCGGCGCTGTACTCCGTCTTGATGTGCACCACGGCAGGTGTTACATTGGCCGCCGCCGGCACAAAGTCCGGGTTGCCTGCCGAAGAAGCCACCGGCAAAGCAGCAGCGCTATTGTTTGTGTTGAAGTTTCCGTTTTGGGCAGTATCGCCTTCGAAGAATTTGTACCCCACAATGGCGAGCACAGCAGACAGGATGGCGATTAGAAAGGTGCCGACAGCTTTTCCCATAAAATTCGACGTTTTACCACTTGCTTTACCGATTATCGTACGGCTAGGTTGGCTCAAAGGCAGATCTGAGTTCATAATGTCTGATTAAGTAGCTGAATGAATTGGTGACCAGGGCTATACCTGAATTGGACCCGGCATCCGCCCTTCATACGATGTACTCTTTAAAAAAGCACACTGTTTATAACTTTAATGACGATGCTGTCCGTAAACAGTTGGGTCAGAGAGAAAGAAGCCCATACCTAGCCGTAAAACTATGTCCAACCTGAACGAAGAGTACCCTACCTCAGACGCAACGCTGGCCAGCACACCGTCCACGACCCTCACCGAAGAAAAACCCAAAGCCGAGCCCAGACCCGCCCTCAGTATGATCGACGCCATTGCCGTGATCGTGGGCATTGTGGTAGGGGCCGGCATATTTAGGACACCCTCGCTGGTGGCGGCCAATGTCGAGAGTGGCACCATGTTCCTGAGCACCTGGCTGCTGGGCGGTCTGGTTTCGCTTATCGGGGCGCTTTGCTACGCCGAGCTTACCACCACCTTTCCGCATGCCGGGGGCGACTACCATTTCCTAACGAGGGCTTTTGGAAAGCGACTGGCTTTTTTGTTTGCCTGGGCCCGCATGAGTGTCATCCAAACCGGCTCCATTGCATTGCTCTCCTTCATCATCGGCGATTATATGGCACAGATTTACAGTTTCGGGGAGTTTTCTTCGGTGCTGTATGCCGCGCTGGTTGTGGTGGTGCTCACGGCCATCAACATTGTGGGAGTCAGCCTCGGGGCAGGCGCCCAACGTTTTCTGCTCCTGCTCGAGGTGTTGGGCATCGGGATTGTGCTGGTCGCAGCTTTTCTTTTCACACCAACCGAAACGGCAGCAGCAGCGAGCAATGCCGCAACTGGAAACGGTACGGCAATGGGGCTGGCCATGGTCTTTGTGCTGCTCACCTTTGGCGGCTGGAACGAGGCGGCCTATATCTCAGCAGAGCTTAAGACCGGACGCCGCGGAATGGCCACCGCCCTGATCGCCAGCATCGCCATCATCACGCTGATCTACTTGCTCATCAACCTGGCCTACCTGCACGTGCTGGGGATGGAAGGCATGGCCTCATCCAACGCAATTGCCGCTGACCTGGCGCAGGTGGCCATCGGTGACGCAGGCATGGTGCTGATCGGTATTATTGTGGTGCTGGCTGCCCTCACCTCGGCCAATGCCACCATCCTGACCGGCGCCCGCACCAACTACGCGCTTGGCCGTGACTTCCCGGTTTTCAGTTACCTGGGGCAGTGGAACACCAAAGCATCTGCACCTGTAAATGCCTATATCGTGCAGGGGATTGTGTCATTGGCACTGGTTGGGCTGGCTCTTTTTACCCGCAACGGTTTCGAGACCATGGTGGAGTATACGGCTCCGGTTTTCTGGTTCTTTTTGTTGCTGGTAGGTATAGCACTGTTCGTGCTGCGCCGCAAAGAGCCTAATAAACCAAGGCCATTCAGGGTGCCGCTATACCCGCTTACTCCGCTCATCTTCTGCTTTACGAGCGCTTATCTATTCTACTCCAGTCTGATGTACACTGGTCTGGGGGCTTTGGTAGGTATAGGCGTTTTGGTTGTGGGGGTGCTGGTGCTGCTGGCCATTCCGCGAATGCAGAAACAGAAGGAACAGACCGCATAGAGCAGATTCACCCAGATGAATCCTATTAAAATATAGATTAAATGCCATAACAAAGAACTACTAACCGCAAGGGTACGTAAATACAGCCTGTGCGTGATCAAAAGCGCCATCTCCCAGAAATACGCTCACCTTATACCTGATTTTATTCTTAAATGGATCACTAACTTAATGAAAACAAGATGAGAGCAATCAGACATTCGCTTTGCACACTCGTGCTGACCCTATTTGCCGCGGCGGCATTCGCCCAAACTACGGCTACCGCTCCCAAGCTGGACGTGCCCTATGTGCCTACTCCGCAGAAGGTGGTGGACGCCATGCTGAAACTGGCCAATGTGCAGGAGGGCGATGTGGTATATGACCTGGGCTGCGGCGACGGGCGTATCGTGATTACGGCTGCCAAGGAACACGGCGCCACCGGCACTGGCTTCGACATAAACCCGGAGCGCATTAAAGAAGCGAACGAAAACGCAAAGGAAGCCGGCGTGACGAACAAGGTGAAATTTGTGGAGCAGGACCTGTTTAAGGTAGACTACAAACCGGCTTCTGTGGTGACGCTATACCTGCTGCCAAACGTGAACATGAAGCTTCGCCCGGTGCTGCTCGAGCAATTGAAGCCAGGCACCCGCATCGTGTCCCACGCTTTTGACATGGGCGACTGGGAGCCGGAAGAAACCCAGGTGATCGACGGTTCTACCATCTATCTGTGGACCGTTCCGGATAACAAGAAAGCCGGTAAAGGCAAATAAGCCCAGCTATACCTGTAGCAAAGCCCCGTTCATACCTTTATGTGCGGGGCTTTGTTTTGCCCGGCCTGCTATCTGCTAAAATAGCCGTCGGACAGCTGATTTGATTATAAAATTCCTATATTTACCGCCGACACTAAATCTACTCTCTGAAATGTATACTGGATTACAACATCTTCACTCATTTATGGCCTACCTCGTGCTGTTAGGCCTTATCGTCAGCATCATTTTTGCCTTTATGGGCATGTCCGGCAACAAGCCATTCACGGACAAAGACAGAAAAAGAGGTCTGTTGGGCCTGATTCCTGCACACTTGCAGTGGGTGATCGGCGTGATTCTTTATTTTGTTTCGCCATTGGGCATCAACATGGCCACTGAAGGATTCATGAAAGACTCTAATTCACGTCTTTATGTGCTGGAGCACCCGCTAACCATGATCATCGCCGTGGTGCTGATAACAGTGGGATACGCCCGCTCCAAGCGTCTGCAGGACGATAAGAAGCGTTTCAGCAGCATCGCCATCTTCTACACCATCGCCCTGATTCTGGTGTTGGCACGTATTCCGTGGGCTGCATGGCCAGGCAACTAAGCCAATATCAGGTATAGCCCCACCGGGCAGCGCCTCCCCTTTCAGGTATAGCCCTGGAGCGGGAGGCGCTTTTTTTGAGAGCCTTTCATAACGGAACAATGAATACGACACCTTCAAACCAAAACATACCAGCGGCCTTAAAGGAACTGGGCCGCCAGCTTTACGAGAGCCACCACCGGTATAAAGAGCCTGCCTTACGTCACCGTCGCTTCCGCCACCGCGACATAGTGCCATTGATCGAGCAGTTGCAGGAGCAGGCTGTATTCGATGTGCAGGTGGCCGGTCACTCGGTGCAGGGCCGCTCGATCTACCTGATCAAAGCCGGAACCGGCAAAACCAACGTGCTGCTCTGGTCGCAGATGCATGGCGACGAGCCCACCGCTACGATGGCCCTCTTCGACCTGCTGCACTTTCTCAGCCAGACGGACGAACTGGATCCAGTACGCCAGCACATTCTCCAGCACCTGACCCTTTACATCGTCCCGATGCTCAACCCCGACGGTGCTGAGCTGTACAACCGCCGCAATGCGCTAGGTATAGACATGAACCGCGATGCCCTGCGTTTGCAGAGTCCGGAGTCGGTGTTGCTGAAAAAGCTACGCGACGAACTGGAGCCCGCCTTTGGCTTTAACCTGCACGACCAGAGTCGTTACTATACCGCCGGCTATACCTCCTGCCCGGCTACGATCTCTTTTCTGGCCCCGGCCTACGACTACGCACGCAACATCAACACAGTGCGTGAAAGGGCTATGCTCACCATTGCCGGTATGGACCATGTGCTACAGCAGTTTATACCTGGTCAGGTGGCCAAGTTCAACGACGAGCACGAGCCCCGGGCCTTTGGCGACAACATCCAGAAATGGGGCACTAGCGTGATTTTGGTGGAATCGGGCGGGCAGCATGGCGATCCGGAGAAGCAACACATCCGCCAGCTGAATTTCACGGCCATCCTCTCAGGGCTATACCTGATCGCGGAGGAAGGCTACAAGGCTTTTGAGCTGGCGAGCTATGACCGTATACCTGAGAACCAACGCCACCTTTATGACCTGTTGCTACGCCACGTCCGCTATACCGAAAACAACCGCGACACCATGCTGGACATTGGTATTAACCGACTCGAAGTGGATGCTCCCAACCACCTCGGCTTCTACCATAGCAGCGCCGTGGAAGAGATCGGAGACATGAGCGTGTTTCATGGGTATGAGGAGCTGGATGCCACCGGTCTTACGCTGGCGCCCGGCCAGGTATACGAACAGCCCATCGAAAGCCTGGATGAGCTGACAGTTGAGCTGGGGGCCGAATTGCTCCGGCAAGGCTTTAGCACCGTGCGGGTGCGCCATCTGCCCGGCGTCTTGCCCGACCCCACCTCGCTTCCGCTAAACGTGACAGGTATAACAGATGCTGTTAACCACCAACTGGCGCTCGACGAACCCGCCAACTTCATACTGAAGGATGCTAGTGGCCAGGCAAGGTATGCCATCCTGAACGGTTTCCTCTACAACCTGCAGGGAGAGCGACCGGCGCTTTGCCATGGCCTGCAGCACTAAGTCCAGACTCCGATAAATTTGTCAGCCAAACCCTACCCTTTTTGGAATCAGTTTGTAACTTACAGACTGATTCCAGACCAACCTTTTGCTTCATGGTATTAAACTATCTGTGGGCGGCCTTTTTTCTGATCGCCTTTGCTATTGCTTTGTTCCAGCTCATCGTGTTCCGCGATGTGGAGATATTTCAAAAACTCGTGGCCAGCACTTTCGACAACGCCAAGCTCGGCTTCGAGATTTCCCTTGGCTTGACCGGCGTGATGACCCTGTGGCTGGGCCTGATGAAAGTAGGTGAGCAGGGTGGCATCATTGCCATTTTCTCCCGGCTGGTGGGGCCGTTCTTTAATCGCCTCTTTCCTGAAATTCCGAAAAACCACCCGGTGTTCGGCTCCATCCTGATGAACTTCTCGGCCAACATGCTGGGACTCGACAACGCGGCTACCCCGCTCGGGCTCAAGGCGATGAAGGAAATGCAGGAACTCAACCCAATCAAAGACCGGGCTTCTAACGCCCAGATCATGTTCCTGGTGCTCAACACGTCTGGTCTTACCATTATCCCGATCAGCATCATGGTGTTCCGGGCACAACTGGGTGCCGCCGATCCCTCCGATATCTTCATCCCGATTCTGCTGGCCACCTTTTTCTCCACGATAGTGGGCCTCATTGCCGTGGCGCTCTACCAGCGCATCAACCTTTTCCAACCGGTGATCATGGCCTATATCGGCACCCTGCTGCTGTTGATCGCGGGGTTGATCTATTATTTCAACACCATTCCACAGGAACAGGTAAGCGTAATCTCGCAGGTGGCAAGTAATGTTATCCTCTTCTCGATTATCATTTCTTTTGTGGGGCTAGCCCTGATCCGGAAGGTGAATGTGTACGAGGCGTTTATTGAGGGTGCGAAGGAGGGTTTTTCAGTTGCGATCACGATCATTCCATACCTGGTTGCCATTCTGGTAGCGATCGGCGTCTTCCGTACCTCAGGTGCCCTTGATCTGCTCGTAGATGGTATGGGCTACCTGATCGCCCTGACAGGGTTGAACACCGACTTTGCGCCAGCCCTTCCGGTGGCCATTATGAAGCCGTTGAGTGGCAGCGGCGCCCGGGGTTTGATGGTAGAAGCCATGACCACGTACGGCGTTGATTCTTTTGTAGGCCGCATGGCTTCCGTGTTCCAGGGGTCTACCGAGACGACTTTTTACATACTGGCAGTATACTTTGGCTCGGTGGGCATCAAGCGCACCCGCTATGCCCTTACCTGCGGCCTGATCGCTGACCTGGCCGGTATCATCGCCGCCATCTTCATGGCTTATCTGTTCTTCCACTAGGTTTGCTGAGGTATATCCATAATAAAAGCGGCTGATCTGTTGAGATCAGCCGCTTTTTGTTTATAAGATTTTTACCGCTTTAGTTTCGGACCACAACCGGGTGACCTTCCAACTGCGCGTAGCTCAGTTTCCAGTTACCGTCCTCCCCTTTTTTCCAAAGGAGTACAAAGTTGCCTTCGCCAAGTCCGCGTGGCTCGCCGGGACTAGCCGGCAGCACATCTACTGAGAATGTTCCGGCCTCGTAGGCGATTTGTGTGTCTGATCCGGAGCTTACCGGGTATGTTTTAAGGTCGGCAATGGTGCCCATGGTTTCGCGCACCCACTTGTCCGATACCTCGGATTTGCCTCTGTAGATTACCTCGCCTTGCAGAAACTGCACATCCTCGGCCATCATCGAGATCACTTTGTCAGAGTCCCGCGCATTCCAGGCACTGATAAACTCCTGGTTGAGTCCGCGTACATCCACTGACTCGCCCTCCGACTTCGCACAGGAAGCCAACAGGAACAAGGCTAGGAAGGTGTAAAGTATGTTTTTCATGATTTCTAGAATTTAAGTGAGTGAACCTCGACGCAATACGTGAAATCCGCGTCGGAGGGTTTATACCTTCTCCCGGCGCCGGGCCAGGAGAAGATAAAGGGTAAATGTGTTACCAACTCTTTCTGCGAACCTCAGACGTAGAGTATGGCTTGCTGCGGTCACCATAATCCGGGTTAGGCAGGAAGTTGGCGTATACCATCTGTGGAGTTGGTCCCTCCTCTGAAGCATACATCATAGCCAGAGAGTTAGCTGCTGCTGTCTCGGCAGGCGTGGCCGCCACCAGACTTGTCTGCGCAGCTGGAGCTTTTTTGGCAGGAGCCGGTGTATTTTTGGCTACTGTTGCTCTGTTGGCAGCCGCTGCTCGTTCTGCAGCTGCTACGCGTTGGGCTGCGGCCGCTCTCTCGGCAGCTGCTATACGAGCCTCTTCCGCCTCGCGCTTCCGCTTATTATCGATCACCTTGCCTACCCCGTAACCTACGGCGCCACCGGCTACACCACCTACAACACCACCTACAACACGGTTACGCTTATGTATAATGGCACCAGCTGCGGCACCTGTACCGGCACCGATCACGGCACCTTTTGCCTGTGGGCTCCAACCAGTTCTCTGTTGTTGCGCCTCTGCTGATCCGCCAAAAGCTACTGATGCCATCAGTGCCAGGCTCATGATATAGCTTACCTTTTTCATAACTCTTTCAGTTTTGTTAGAAACATTAAACTCTGTTGACAGGGTATTTACAAGTTGCGTGCCAGTGCAATAAAAAGTCAGCTATCTAGGCTCCAAAACAATACTCCAAAAGTAAAGAAAGCAAAGCAGAAATATCATATAACTATTTGATTTATAGACGAATAAAACCCATGTACCATTTGTTAATAAATTTTTATTCAAGCGTAAAAAAAAAATTATCTGACAACTGCTTTTACCAGGTATAAAGTGCAAGCTAAACCAGGTATGCATTGCTTTTTAGGGCGAATAAATTATCTTTAGAGATGGAAAAACTGTATCGTCGCGCCGCTCTTCTTACCCGGATTCTAATTGCTCTACTTGTGTGTACCTCCTGCCAGCAAGTTACTTCCGATCAAACTCAATACGAGCTGCTGATCCGGAATGCCATGCTAGTAGACGGCACAGGGAAGGCTGCTTTTCCTGCCCATGTCCTGATTAACGGTGACTCCATTGCGCTGATTGATACTGATACGACCAATACCTATGCTGCCAACCGCACCATCAACGCCTCCGGCCTATACCTGACACCGGGCTTTATTGACACCCATGCCCACGGCGACCCGCTCGAAACACCTGATTTTTCCAATTTCCTTTCAATGGGTGTGACTACCATTTGCCTCGGCCAGGACGGCTTTAGCCCGGAGCGTGAAAACTTAAAAGATTGGATGCAGGAAGTGAGCAGCAAGGAGCTCGGCGTAAATGTAGCCATGTTTGCCGGGCACAACACGCTCCGAATGTTGTCAGGTATAGCATACGATTCCATCCCTTCTGATAAAGGTATGGCCAAAATGGAACAGCTCCTCACCGATGCGCTTGATGCCGGCTGCTTCGGTCTGACTACAGGCCTGGAATACAATCCGGGTTATTATGCTCGTCCTGAAGAATTAAACAGGCTGGCAAAAATAGTAGGTGAAAAAGGAGGCATCATCATGAGCCACATGCGCAACGAAGACGATGCTTACGTTGAAGCTTCGATTCGAGAGCTACTAGAGCAAGGGAAATACTGTCCGGTGCATGTGTCGCATATTAAAGTAGTGTATGGCAAAGGCGAGTCACGCGCCAATCGTATCCTGCAACTCCTGGACTCCGCCCGTCAGCAAGGTATAGAAGTAACAGCTGATTTCTACCCGTATACCGCCAGTTATACTGGGATCGCCATCCTGTTCCCGGATTGGGCTAAGAAGCCCTATGATTACCAGGAGGTGCTAAAGACCCGTCGTCAGGAGTTGGCGACTTTCCTGCGCAACAAGATCACGCTACGAAATGGCCCCGAAGCAACACTGATAGGTTCTGGCCCCTACAAAGGCAAAACCCTTGGGCAGGTGGCCAAGGAGCTAAACAAGCCATTTGAACTGGCCCTGATGGAAGATATTGGTCCTTACGGAGCCGACGGTGCTTATTTCATCATGGACGAAACCCTACAGGAAACATTCTTGAAAGATAAGCACGTCATGGTCTGCAGCGACGGCAGCCCTTCGATGCGCCACCCTAGAAGCTATGGTACGTTCGCCAAAGTGCTGGAAACTTATGTCGTAAAAAAGCGCCTACTGACTCTAGAGGAAGCTGTTCATAAAATGACAGGATTGTCTGCCGAAACGATTGGCCTTCTGAACCGCGGCCTTGTAAAGGAAGGGTATAAGGCTGATTTGCTGTTATTCAAGCCTGAAGAAGTAAGGGAAAATGCTACTTATGAGAATCCGCATCAGGAGGCTAGTGGGTTTAGGTATGTTTTGGTGAATGGGGCTGTGGTAAGGGAGGATAAGGAAGTTAACACCAAAGGCGCGGGCTTTATGTTAATAAAGTAATCAAACTAATATACTGTATATGAGAGTGTTCCTAATTAAAAATACTGGTATTCAATAGTGCTATAAATTCTTAATTCTAATTAGTTAAAAGCATCTTCTTACGATATCAAGACTGAGGCTGTAAAATAAACTGTGTCCAAGGATTAGCAGTATTACCTTTAACACAGTCACCATGGAAGAGAAACATGAGCTGGATCTGGAGAGGATCAAGCGCCAGTTTCTGGAGGAGTTTAGGAGCGGCAAACCCACCTTTTGCAAAAACGGAGTGGCCCTTTGATAAAACACTTCTTAGAGGCCGCCTTGGACGAGGAGATGGAGGTGCATTTGGTTGCCGAGCGACGGCGAAGGGCAACCGGCACAACGGCAAAGTTACAAAGCAGTTGCGCACCTTGGATGGCGTGATCGAGGTGATAACATCCCCCGACCGCTTGGCAGGTTTTGAGCCCCAGATCATCCGCAAGCAGGAAATCGTGCTGGCAGAGAACCTCGAGCCCCGCATCCTGAGCTTGTACGGGCTGGGCATGAACCTGCGCGACATCTCCTCGCACCTGATGGAGCTCTACGACATGGACATTTCCCACGATACGCTCGCCAACCTCACTGAGAAGATCATGGTCCAAGTCACGAAGTGGCAGGCTCGCCCGCTGGGCAGGCCCTACTGCGTTGTCTAGCTGGACGTCATGCAATACAAAGTACGGCCGGAAGGGTGCACCATCTCAAAGGCCGTCTACAACATCTGGGTATTGACCGCCACGGCCACAAAGAGCTGCTGGACGTGTACGTGTCGGAAAGCGAGGCAGTCACCTTCTGCTTTAAGTGTTCACCGACCTGCAGCAGCGGGGCCTGCAAGACATGCTCATCTCCTGCATCTATAACCGCAAGGGCTTCACCTAGGCGGCCATAGGCAGTGTGTTTCCCCGGACCGAGGCGCAACGCTGCATTGTGTATCAGATACTTAACAGTATCAAGTTCATGGGCTCCAAGGATCAGAAGAAGTTCATGCGGGCCCTTAAGCCGGTGTACAGGGCTGAGACAAAAGAACTGGCTGAGCTCAGGCTGCTGGAGCTGGAGGAGATGTGGGGTAGAAAGTACCCCAAGGTGCTCGAGAGCTGGTAGCAGAACAGGGAGATGCTGAGCACGTACTTTAAATAAACCGAGCCTATCCGCCACCTGATTTACACCACTAACACGATTGAGGGCTTTCACCGCTAGGTGCGGAAGGCGACCAAGACCAAGGGTGCCTTTCTATCGAACATGGCCCTGATGAAGCTGACCTACTTATCGCATTAGAACATCAGCAAAAAATGGGTCATGCCACTCGCCAAATGGAGTCAGACGGCACAATAGCTATCGATCTGGTTTGAGGACAGGATACAGCTGTACTTGAAGAGAGTTGCACTTTAAAAACTTTTGCCCTTTTGCAGCAAGGACGTAGCCAGAACAGCAAAAGGGCCAGTAAATTAAAATGAGGAAATGACACAGTTCAAATTACACTCCCAATAATTATCTAATATTACCCCCTCTAAACTACTGTAAGATCTAATTATAAGCTTGATAAAACCTACTTTACCTCAAATTTGATCTCTAATTCCTTTTGCTGAAATTATTTCACATTTATTATCTATTTAATTTATCACCTTTTTATTTCATATAAAAACTTACTTCAGTACATATCGTATTGTATAAAAAAACTTAAATCTTAGACTATTTTAATCGAAAGGCTAGTCTAAATGTTCTAAAGTTTACAAACTTATACAAACAACCCTTATGTATATGGATTCGTCACGATTAGTTTACTTAATGTTTATATTCTTTTGGTGTCTTTGTTCAACGGCATGTGTCAGTACTAAAGATGCGGTTTATTTTAATAACATTGGGAATACAGAAATATCGGGCAAAACGGAGAGTTTAGAGCCAGTTATTCAGCCCAATGACCTATTAAGCATTTCAATTAGTAGCCTGAACCCCGCTGCATCGGAAGTATTTAACGTATCTACCGCTAATTCCTCGAGAATAGCAAATGCTACTGCAACCAACACGGTATCACCTGTGATTGGCTATTTGGTAGACCAAGATGGAAATGTACAGCTCCCCTTATTAGGAAAGACGAAAGCAGCTGGTTTGACAAAGAAAGACTTTCAAGAAGGAATAAGAAACCAATTAATTCAAAGAAAACTGCTTATTGAGCCTGTAGTTGACATCCGATACCTCAACTACAAGATATCTGTTCTAGGTGAGGTAGCCCGACCATCAGTTTTAACGGTGCCTAACGAAAAGATTACACTTCTTGAAGCGCTCGGCTTAGCGGGTGATCTGACAATATATGCTAGCCGGAATAATGTGCTTTTAATTCGAGAAGAAGAAGGCAATAAGAAGCTCATCAGAATTGATCTGACAACAAAAGAGTTGTTCTCATCTCCTTACTACTACCTCAAGTCAAATGATATCATCTATGTGGAACCTAACAAGACCAAGATACAAAGTGCCAGTAACGTGCGGCAGTGGCTGCCAGTGGTGTTTAGTGGATTAACCGTGATAGTCATAGCTGCAGATCGATTAAGCAGATAATTAAACAGTAAACAATATGACAAAAAATACTCCTAATACTGAAGATAATTTTATTGCTTCTTTAGCATATAAGTATCTACCATACTGGCCCATGTTTGCTGCACTATTGATTATTTCTATAGCTGGTGGGTGGGCCTATCTTAATTTTTTGGCCATTCCGTCCTACGAAGTTAGTGCATCTCTCATCATTAAGGATGAAAACAAAGGTGTTAGTGGCTCACGCATCACAGAATCTATGGACAACTTCACGACAAACAAAGTGGTTGAAAATGAAATTAACATTATTCACTCCCGGTCTCTTATAAGCAAGGTGGTAAATGATCTTAGTCTGTACGCCCCTATTTATGAGGATACACAGTTCAAAGCTATCTCAGCTTACACCTCTTCTCCCATTGTAATTGAGTATAAAAATCCTTCAGAAATAAAAGCTGTGCCCAAGACATATTTTTCTGTGGACGAGAAAGTCGAAACGGTTAGGATAGAAAAAAAGGAATATCCTATTGACGAATGGGTGAGAACTCCTTACGGCACTATGAAATTTAAAAGGAATATTAATCTAGTAGAACCTTCTTCTAACCCACTTTATTTTACTTTGATCCACCCTAGCAAAGTGACGGACGAACTTATGGCTAAGGTAAGAATACAGGCTCTCAGCAAGATGTCTGCTGTCGTGAATCTTTATTTAAAAGACTCTGTACCTCAGCGAGGTGAGGATATCTTGAACATACTGATAGCATCATATAAAGAGATGGCTGTGCTAGAAAGAAACAACTTAGCCTCCAATACCCTTGCCTTTATCGAGGATCGCATTAAACTTGCTATGGAAGAACTAGAAGCATTGGAAAATAAGGTAGTAGAATTCAAAGCGACCCAAGGAGGTGTGAACCTTAGCGAACAGGGTAAGTTATACCTTGAAAATGTTCGTGACAATGACAGAAAGATTTCAGAAATCAACACACAACTAGCCGTACTCGAAAAAGTTGAACGTTATGTACTGTCTGAGAACACATCTGGCAGTTTTGTCCCTTCCACATTAGGCGTTAATGATCCTTCTCTCAACCAGCTCCTACAAAAGCTTTATGATTCTGAAATACAATATCAGAAACTTAGAAATACGACCGCTGAGAATAACCCTATATTAGTTTCTATAACCAACGAGATAGCTAATATCCGTCCAAGAATTATTGAAAATATTCGTAACCAGAGAGTAAACCTGCAGGCAAGCCGGGGAAATTTAGCCTCCACTAATAATGGTTACAACACATCTTTGCAGACCATCCCGCAAAAAGAAAGAGAACTGATGGAGCTTACCCGCCAGCAGATGGTGAAAAACAACGCGTATAACTTCTTACTTCAAAAACGGGAAGAGACGGTTCTATCACATGCGCCTACTGCTGAGGATAGTAAAGTCATTGATAGAGCGGGTACGTCTCCTTTCCCTGTTAGCCCTAAACCACTTTATATCTATATGATGTCTGTTATGGCAGCGTGTATTATGGGTTTATTCTTAATCGCTGTCAAGGAATTCTTAAACACAAAGATTCTTTTCAGAACCGAGATTGCACTCTATACCCAAGCACCGATAGTGGCCGAGCTCAGTTTTATAAAAAACCAACTAAGAGGTGGATTCACGGCGCCGACTGAGGTATCAGTTATAGAACAGTTCAGACAGCTCAGGGTAACACTTGGGTTGTATGGCAGGACTTTTACAAAAAGAAAGATTATGGTTACATCAAGCATACCTGGCGAAGGGAAGAGCTATGTAAGTACTAATCTTGCAGTCAGCCTAGCATCATCTGGCAAGAAGGTCGCCCTCCTCGATCTAGACCTACGTAACCCAAACACATCTACTCTTTTCAATCTCTATAATACGACAGGCATTATAGAGTATCTATCAGATGAGGGAATAAACCCTATTGAGATTGTAGTTAAAACGGAGTTTCCAAACCTTTTCATCTTGCCCGCAGGTTCAAATGTAGGTGACCACACAGAACTTTTGCTGAGCGAGAGACTAGAAAATCTTTTCTCATTCCTTGAGCTAACTTATGATTATCTGATTATAGATACCCCCCCAGTAGATTTAGTGTCTGATGCCTATTTACTTTCCGAATACTGCGACATTACATTACTCGTGATGCGCCATGCCTATACTCCAAAATCACTTGTGCAGCGTCTTGCCCATGACAACAAGATACAATCGCTTAACAATGTTGCAATAGTATTTAATGGTGTGAAACCACGAGGGTTTGTCAGAGGGCAATATGGCTACGGGTACGGTTATGGGTACGAGCATAAGTATGACGATAAAACATACCGAAACAGAAGTGCTAAGGCAAATGCTTGACTATAGCTACTGCAAATACAATTTATTCATTCATAATAATGGCCAGGTATGAAAATTTTAGTTACGGGAACGGCTGGATTTGTAGGTTTTCATTTAGCCGAAAAACTGCTCCAAAGAGGTGACAGAGTAGTAGGTGTAGATAATATCAACGATTATTATGACACAAGACTAAAATTCGCCCGGTTGAATGAAAGTGGTATTTGTAAAGAACTTATAGAGTGGAACACAGAAGTACGCAGTTATAAATATCCACTTTATAGTTTCTATAGAATGAATTTAGAGGATAAGGCAAACTTATTCTCACTTTGCGAGCGCGAGCAATTTGATGTAATTGTGCACTTGGCAGCCCAAGCCGGCGTGCGCTATTCTATCACTAATCCCGATGCATATGCACAGTCAAATTTAATCAGCTTCTTGAACATTCTGGAAGCAAGTCGTTACCTTAATATAAAACATTTAGTCTACGCCAGCTCTTCCAGCGTTTACGGCTTGAACGGCATAATGCCATCCTCAGAGAAGCATAATGTAGATCATCCTGTGTCTTTGTATGCGGCCAGCAAAAAAGCAAATGAGCTGATGGCCCATACATACAGTCATTTATACAGAATTCCCACGACCGGCTTACGTTTCTTCACTGTTTATGGACCTTGGGGTCGACCGGATATGGCGTATTTTTTGTTTGCCGAGGCCATCCAGAATAATAAGCACATACAAGTATTCAATAACGGTGAGATGCAGCGTGACTTCACCTACATTGATGACGTAACCGAGGGAATAACAAGCGTGATGGATAGACCTGCTGAGCCTCAACCAAATTGGGACTGTGAAAATCCTGATCCATCCTGCTCAACTGCTCCTTATAGAATCTATAATATCGGTAATAATAAGCCAGTGCAACTAATGGCGTTTATTAGTGAATTACAAAAGTGCATGGGTAAAACTGCACTCCTCGAAATGCTCGGGAAACAACCAGGGGATGTAACCGCTACATGGGCTAATGTGGATGAGTTAATAGCAAATTTCAATTATAAACCAGACACAACTATAACATGTGGGCTAAAAAAATTCACAGACTGGTATACTAATTTTTATTATGCTCAGGAAGAAACCGAGTTACAACCGGAGACAGCAAGTTTGCCTTGAGCAATTAATTTCCAAAGTAATGCTTACGCCCATTACCTCTTTGGAGTAAGACCAGCTTGTCAGAAGAATTTTACTGATCCAAGTATATATCACTCCCTCCTAAATCTAATTTTATAACCACCCTTGAATACTAAGCTTACTACACCACCGTCTAAACAGAAAGAGAATTTAAGGCAGAGGGCTTATCTTAATTCTCTTACCAGTTTTATTGATTATGTTGGAGGCCAGATTGTGGGTTTTATTGTAAGTCCTTTTATTGTTGGGGGGCTAGGCAGTTCTATGTACGGTATGTGGCAAATGCTCTCACAAATGACGGGCTTCGCCAATATTGCTGATACCCGCGCCACACAAGTGCTTAAATGGTCTATAGCCCAAAAAAGAGACCTTGCTTCTGACCAAGAGCTAAAAAGCGATCTTACAACCGCACTCGTGGTTACAACCTTCATTCTACCAATTATTCTAATAATAGGTAGCGTTATTATATGGTACGCTCCAAACATTACGCATGCTGCTCCAGAGTATCACAACATTATTCGGATCGCATGCTCACTTCTCCTCTTAACTTTAATTACAAGTAAAGTCTTCGACCTTTTTGAATCAGTGATACGTGGCATGAACATGGGCTATAAGCGCATGGGGTTTCGGGCAGGTATCATATTTTTGGCTGGAGGGCTTAAAGTCTTTGCAATTACTCAAGGGTATGGGCTTATAGGGCTCTCAACCGTAGAATTTTTTACGGCTCTATTAATTGGTACTACGTTCTACTACATCGTAAAAAAGAACATTCCTTGGTTCGGTTTCGCCAAGACAAATACCAGTAAGATTATATCATACAGTCGCTTAAGTGGTTGGTTCATGGCCTCCACTGGTTCTAAAATGTTCCTGCTCAGCAGTGACAAACTACTGCTAGGTTATCTGGCTGGCCCAGTCTTCGTAACAAAATATGCCATTACCCTCTTTACTTCCTACGCACTTCAAGGTCTTATCACCGCGGTAGTAAATGGAGTTATACCAGGTATGGGCGGCCTGTTCGGCAAAGGAGAATACAACAAAGTGCAACGGGCGCGTAAGATGATAATGATATTGAACTGGGTTCTTACAGCTTCATTGGGAGTGGCTATCTTGCTTTACAATAGATCCTTCATATCCTTGTGGGTAGGCGAAGAACACTATGCAGGAAACACTGAGAACCTCCTAATTCTTTTAATAGCTGTACAAGCCATTTTTTTTCAAATTGACAGTTTGATTATTAACGTCAGCCTAGATTTGAAAATGAAAGTTTACATCTCGGTGTTAGCCTCCGCTATTACGATTTCTATGTCTTTCTTCTTAATTGAGCATTATCAAATTATTGGATTGTGCATCAGCATATTGGTGGGTCGCCTGGTGCTATCAGTTGGTTATCCGTTGCTTCTTGGGAGGGTCATGCATATGCAGGTCAATTTCACAGAGTGGAAGCAATTTCAACCTATACTAATTACAGCTTTACTATTTGCCCTCGCAACACACATCGGTCAGTCTATTCTGATCACAAATTGGGTATCACTCATTGCTATCGGCGTGCTATCTGTACCTGCCGTTGGCATAATATTCTGGTTAGTCGGATTGAGAAGGGAAGAACGTGAAATAGTGAAGGAGCTTACTTCAAAAATTGAATTATTCAAACGCGACGACAATTAAGGCCCTATGACAGAATATGTAGTAACAAAAGAATCAGAAAGGCTGCTCCACGAGCTCTTCGGAAAGCAAATCCGTTTTGCGCATTGGAAAAGCAATGGACACCTTCTCAAATCTTTGGAAGGCAAGACTGACCTGGACTTGCTTATTCACCCTGATGATCGTCCTAAATTTGAAGTATGCCTAACCGGACTGGGTTATAAAAAAATAATTAGCCAAGCTTGGAGCTCTTACCCATTAGTAGAAGACTGGCTGGGCTTTGATGAGCAAACGGGTAACCTACTGCATATACATACACATTACGCGCTTGTAACAGGTATACAACATGTAAAGCACCTCTACTTGCCATGGTTGGAGCAATTCTTTCAGCACATTGTTTACGATGCTGCAACTGGTTGGCCTATCCCCAAGCCCGCACTAGAGTCAATCATACTCTTCATTAGGATATGGGCAAAAATGCCTCCTTATGAGCGGATAAAAAGCGATCCTACTATACCTTATTACCTTAAAGATGAATTGGTTTCTCTACTATCAAAAACAAGTCCAGTGGAGATAAGCCAGTTGTGCAAAGAGTTACAACTCAAAGTTCCGAGTGATTTCAATTATACCTTTAGTAGTATTTTAGTCAGCCAAAAATCAGAAGATATACTAAACGTGTCTACCTATTTTTATGACCAACTTAAACCATATTATCGTACGCCCTGGTCCGTCTCACTCCTTAAATCACATCTATATAAACTCCGCATTAAATCTTCACAAGTATCAGCTAGGTTTTCTGGACCCTTCAGGTTTGGCAAAACTTTGGAAAAGGGTGGCAAAGTGATCGCGTTTGTTGGGAGCGATGGTTCGGGTAAAAGTACGCTCACCCGGGACATTCTAAATTGGTTGACTTATAAATTAGATGCCCATTATTTCTATTTTGGAAAGAATCCTTTCATCTTCAGCTATAACAAACAAATAATTTCCAAAACGGATCTGCTCTTTAAGCATGATAAACTTTCTCAAATTTTAAAAAAACTAATTGGCAACTCTTATTATCCAATTCTAATCAGCCGAAAGGTGGAGATGCTGGAGCATGCCAAAAAAATGAGCCTTACAGGTAGTGTTGTAATATGCGACCGCTTTCCTCAACTGGATGTTAAAGGTATGAACGATGGGCCAGCCCTTTTACCTAATTCTTGGTGCGCTGATCTGGAAATGAAGCAATTCATAAAAGTGCGCAACTATGAAGCTGACTTGGTATTTAGACTACTGGTTAGCCCTGAAGTCGCCTGCACCCGAAAACCGGAGCACAATGTGAAAATGATCAAGCTAAAATGTGAAAACATTTCAAAAATATCATTTGGTAACTCTGAAGTAATAGAAATTGACGCTGACCAGCCTTATGAGCAAGTGTTGCTACGTGTCAAGCAGGAGATCTGGAAGCGATTATAGTGTTGTAAAGCTAAATGAAGTCGAAGATAATAGAAGTAATCGGCCCGCCAGGTGTTGGTAAATCTACCATTTACGAAGCCCTGTGCGCTACCTGGACACCTTCCTGTGCCTGGATATATCAGGAGGAGTTGCTAGCTCGACCTAAGCCATCCATAACCCAATTATCTGCTTGGTTAGAGTATAATCTTAGAAAGATAATGGCTAAGCCAAAGGTAAAAAGTATTCCTGTAGAATATGGCCTTCGTTTTTCGAACTCTTATAAAGAACTAGCAAACTTTTGCTGGGAATATCTAACAGACTCTGACATGCCGTTGAATCGACAAGCAGGCAACCGCTTTCGGTCGTCATATTTTCTGTTTAACGATTTTTGCCGCTATCAAGCTATACTTGAACGGATTAATGGGGTTCCATGCCTTTTACAGGAAGGGTTCCTACAGAAGTCATTCCTTCTTCATGAAAGTCCACAAACTATCAAAAGCACTTTACAAACTTATTTATCACTCATTCCAGTCCCAAGTGCTATTTTACTCATTGACACATCAGAAGTAGATATTATTGTAGAAAGATTAATACTAAGGAAGAAAGTAATCGCATCCCACATGAATGCAGATGCTGAACTATTGACTAGTGAGACAAAAAAATGGCGCCAGCTGCTACTCACCTCTGTTGCGGCACTAGAACAGAATGGAGTACAGGTATACCATTTAGACGCTAGCAGACCTGTAAGGGAGAATGTGGCTTTGGCCAGACAGTATTTAAACAGTATTTAATAGTCAAGTTATGATAGAGATATTCTTCTTAGTTATAGAAATTTTCATCATAGGATTTAGCATCTATCTATTCCTTTCTAAGAAAGAGCTGTCAATCATTTACATACCTACGCTTCTGTTTGCCCAGACAGTTATTACTCCGGTACTACCGGCAATGACGTATTATATCATTTTCTCACTCTTCATACTATATTTTGTTTATTTCAATACCTCCTTTCTGCGTGAAAATGTATTCTCCTTCATTTCACTGCTATACTACGGCATACTTTTAGCACAATCTCCAGATATAGAAAGCATTCGAGGCTCCTTATTTTCAGTAACCTGGCTTTTCTTAGCTATACCTCTTACAGCTGCTATTTATAGGAAATTTACCAGAGATGAACTCCTTAAAGAATTATCACAAGCAGCATTTATACTCCTGATAGTATTTGTGCTTAACGTCATCATATCTACCTACACAGGGTATGCACCTAATGCTATGTATGGCATCACGACCGGTATTCTTTATGGCAATCTATATGCAACTGATTTCAATGTGCTTTCCCTTGCCACTTTTGTAGTTCTGCTAAGAGCAGTCAACAAAAAAAGCATTATTTACTTTCTGCTTTTTATCATATCATTCGCCTTCATCACCCTCTCGCTAAGAAGATCAGTCATGGGTTTGGCTGCACTTGGTGTAGCCGTAGCTGTTTTACTACTAATTACACAGCGAAGTATTATCAAAGTTGCTATATTCTGCGGATTGGCAACAATAATAGGTTTTTTCGTAGTAGCTAATACAGGTTTTATGACTGTGCTTATAGAGCGTTATGAACATAGAAACTTAGCAGAACGAGAATTAGAAGAAGAAAAGCGCTTCTTAGAGTACCAGGTTCTATATGAAGATATGTTCATATTTGAAGATTATAGTCCGTGGTTCGGCTATGGTTTATTTAATAGTGCAGGCAACTACGGTAAGGGAATATTTGAGCAGCGAACCTTGCACTCAGACCTTACTAATATGGCACACTCAACAGGTATATTAGGTGTCTTACTCTATATACTTTTGATGCATACTTGCTTCTGGAAAAGTTATAAGGCATCGGCTACCCGATCAGATAAGCTCCTTCTATTTTATTGTGTCATTGTATTCATAGTTTATACCACAACAGGACGTTATACAACTATTGAAAATATCTGGTTTATCGTCCTTTTAGTTATGTTACCTCTTTCTAAAACTTCCGGATTCGAAGAACTATATATTTCACTAAAAAACGATAAACCTGCACTAAAAAAAGACGTAAACCTACTTAAAACCTCTGCTTAAACAAGCAATTACGGCTTAATCGTTACCAGCTATTCTAAAGCTTACTTTTTCTACAAGCAAAACAATCGGCTTGTACAGGAAGGCTATTATCATTTATTAACTTAAAATTTATGTCAAAAATTGTATTTTACGATGACCAGATTATTAATATCCTTCTAACTGAGGAGCGACCATCTGGTGGTGCCTCAGTACAGGCTTATGGATGGATTAAAGGGCTTTTAGAGTATGGTCACGAGGTCTATATAATTACTGATTTAAGTAGAGTGGGCACTTTAAAAGACGAGTGCCGAGACATAAAACTAATTCCCTCTTTTAACTATCAGAAAGGTATACGCTGGTTTAGGTGGCTTTATTACCGTATGCCATACTTATATCGTGAGTTAAAGCGAGTAAAGCCAGATTATTTATACAAAGGTATACCTAGTTGGCATTCCTTTTTAATCGGGATAATTTGTTATCATTTGGACATTAACTTTATACAGCGTATTTCAAATGACTTCCTAATCGATAAACGTTTTTTTAATAGTTACTCAAAAGTTCATTGGGCATTTCAGAATATGGGAATGAGGCTTTCAGATTACATTTTATGTCAAAATGACTATCAGTTTAAAATCATACATTCACAGTTCCCCAAAAAATCAATAAAAAAGTTATGTAATCCCATATGTTTAAGATCCAACGAAATTATGGATGTAACCCATAGAGAGTATATTGCATGGCTAGGTCTGTTTCAATATCAAAAGAACTTGAAGCTCTTATACGAAATAGCCACAAAACTGCCACAAGAGAACTTCCTGATTGCAGGCAAAGAGTCATCCGAAATAGACCCTGATACTATTTATTATCTTGGCAAATTAAAGGAACTGCATAATGTTCAATTCTATGGCTTTATAAAACGAGACCAAGTTCTACCTTTCCTCGCAAAGGCCAAGTTTTTACTAAATACGTCTCATTATGAGGGCTTTAGCAATACTTTTCTCGAAGCAATGGCCGTTGGAACTCCTATTTTAACAAGCACAAAAGTAAACCCGGATGCTATTATCTCAGAATATGATCTTGGTATAGTTTACAATGATGCATCTGATTTAGTGGAGAAGCTGAAAGAGTTACAGTTAGAGAACTACAAGTCATTATCAACAAATGTAGTTGAATATCTCTCCTCAAAACATGATTACAAAATCCTAACACAGGAGCTAATGAAATTCTTGAATAGTCACAAATCAGTTAAGAGCAAAAATTTGGTTGTAACATAGCCTTCTAAGTATTAGGATAATAAGTTACTACTATAACTAATTCTAATATATGGATTTGTAAGAGTAAACAATATAAGAATGCATAAAATGAAAGTCATTCAAAATAAGATGCGTTTGTTATTTTTCATTGGAAGCTTACGTGCGGGAGGAAAGGAGAGACGCTTAGTTGAACTGTTAACTTATTTGCAAGAGAAAGGATGCTATGATATACTGATTTTACTTACTTCAAATTACATTCATTACGAAAGCTTTCATTCTTTAGGCATCAACTGCCAGGTTCTACCAAAAATGTGGAAGCGGAACGATCCGACTGTTGTATACCAATTTTATAAATACTGTAAAGCATTCAAGCCAGATCTAGTGCACTCATGGGGGCAGATGCAGTCTTTCTATACACTACCTACTATTGCACTCGAAGGTATTCCCCTTATCAATAGCCAAATTACATCCGCTCCTCCTAAGATCAATATCTTTTCGATTTCATATGTATTAGATCGTCTCATTTTCAAAATATCAACCGTTATTCTGTCTAATTCCAAGGCAGGCCTAAAAGTATTTAGCCCTCCAATGCATAAGAGCAAAGTGATTTATAATGGCTTAAACTTTAAACGTTTTAAAGGCTTGGCAAACGTATGGGAGACAAAAAAAAGATATGGAATAAGTACACCATATTCTGTGGTTATGGTTGCTTCTGTATCGCCACATAAGGACTATAATATGTTTTTGCGCATTGCCCGCCATGTCACGGCTGTACGCAGCGATATTACTTTTATAGCAGCAGGAGCTTATTTTAAAAATGATCCAACTTACCACTTTATATTAGAAGCAACTGAAGATAATCCTAATATCATTTTTAAAGGAGATATTAATGATGTCGAATCTCTTGTAAATGCATGTGATATAGGTATGTTACTCTCTCCAAATGGTGAAGGCATATCAAACGCAATATTAGAATATATGGCACTGGGTAAACCCGTTATTGCGAGCAATAAAGGAGGAACACCTGAGATTATAGAGCATGGTAGAGGGGGATATTTGGTTCAAGACTATGATGAAGTTGAAACGATTGCCTCTTATGTTACTGAACTAATTGATAACGTAGAAAAGCGGAATGCATTTGGGGAAGTAAACCGGAAAATGATTTTCGAGAATTTTTCTGTTGAAAGAATGGGAAAGTCTTTTGAGCAGGTATACCAATATGCTCTCTCAAACAATCTAGATGTTTTACGTGATACCCTGATCGATACAATAGATAGGGAGGCTATAAAGCAATGAAAGTGCTATTTGTAAGTAGGTCTTCATCTGGAGAACCAACTCCCTTTGTCAAAGAGCAGGCTGATGCGCTTTTTAGGAATCACAACGTTATTATTGATCATTATTTCATTTTGAAAGGTGGATTCAAGGGGTACATGCGGTCTATTTTTGGGCTGCACCATTATATTAAGAAAACAAAACCAGACTTAGTACATGTGCATTATGGCCTTTCTGCCCTCGTAGCCGGACTTAGTAAATGGCTATTTCTTCGCCAACACAAGATTATTACCACCTTCCACGGATGTGACCTAAATAAAAATTCAGAGAGGAAATTTTCGCTTATAGCTGCTAAGCTTTCCTCTCACAACATACTGGTTTCTGAAAGAATGACTCAACATTTCCATGGGCATCATTCAATTGTTCCTTGTGGTATAGACACAAAAATAGAGCTGAAATATAGAGCTAAGACAAGGATAGAAATGGGTTGGTCTCGTCAAGACTTTGTTATACTTTTCTCATCTAGCTTCGATCGAAAAGAGAAAGACCCAGCATTTGCTTTCGATGTAATAAAAAGATTCAGTGAGCTTACTTCTCGTCATGTAAGATTTTTAGAATTAAAAGGGTACGGACGTGAACAACTTACTGCCCTAATGCAAGCTGCAGATGCACTTTTACTATGTAGCTTAAGGGAAGGAAGTCCACAGGTCATCAAGGAGTCCATTTTGAACTCGCTGCCAATAGTGGCAAATGACGTAGGGGATGTTAAGCAGATCTGTGAAGGTGTTGATAACTGTTTCATAGTAGACAAAGAAGTTGATTCCTTTGTAAAAGCCTTGCGACTATTATCTGATAAAGATCCTAGAATTCAAAATAGAGAGCCTGTTATCGCAAAGTTTGACAACGATATCATTTCTGGCAAACTATTCCATATCTATCAAGAAGTACTGAGTTAGCCCATGAAGATTTTAATTGATATCAACCACCCAGCCCACGTACATTATTTTAAAAATTTTTATAAAATAATGATAGAAAAAGGGCATGATGTTTTTATTGTGTCTAGAAACAAAGAAATGGCCCAGCGATTACTCGAGCTTTACGATATTCCTTACATTAACAGAGGAAAAGGAAGGGATGGTAAAGTTGGTAAGTTCATATATTTATTATATGCTGACTTTTTACTGCTCAAACTATCTAGAAAGCTCAAGCCCGATCTATATCTCAATTTCCTTCATCCATACCCGTCACAGGTTGCCAGCATATTAGGCAAGGCTTCACTTGTATTCAGCGACACTGAACATGCAAGTCTGCATCATAAACTTACCGTCCCATTCGCTACAAAAATCTATACTCCTAAGTGTTACAGGTTGGACTTGGGTAGTAAACAAGTGCGATTTAATGGTTACATGGAACTGGCATACCTACACCCTAATTACTTTACCCCAAACCCTACAATACTAGAATTGCTTGGTGTCCAGGAGCATGAGCGTTATGTAATTATCAGGTTTGTCTCTTGGGCAGCAGCACACGACTTTGGGCATACTGGCATGTTACTCGAAAATAAAATCAAGGCCGTTCAACGCATATCAGAACATGCAAGAGTCTTTATTACATCAGAGGGTGATCTGCCACTAGAACTAGAGCGATACCGCATTAATATCCCATTTAATAAAATGCACGATGCATTATATTATTGTAGCTTATTATTTGGAGAGAGTGCTACAATGGCATCCGAAGCTGCAATGCTCGGCACCCCGTCTATTTTCATTGACAATGACGGTAGAGGATATACGGATGAAGAAGAGAATAAATATGGTATTGTATTCAACTTCACCGAAAGTCTAGAAGACCAAGAAAGAGCCATTTGTAAAGCCGAAGAAATATTAATGGATACCAATAGCGCTGCAAAGTTTAGAAAAGCGAGAGAAGAGATTATAAGGGAAAGCGTGGACACAACCCAATTTATGGTTGATGAAGTATTAACATACAGTTAAATCACATAGTATAGGTATGAATATAACTTTTACTTAGCAAGAACTAGTAATGAGTACCCTCCTAATGACTTAACTGTAATATCTTGATTTATCTTAAATAGTGTGCTGCGTAATGCTGATGCAAACTTAGATTTAATGCTGTTATCTGCTAATTCTACGGAACCTGCAGTATAAAAGAAGTCAATAATATCATAACCAGCATCTTGTAAAGTTGCAATAGCTGTCTCCTTCGTAAAAAAATGTAAATGGCCAAGTGAGTTTCTCCAATGCATTAACTTATTTCTAAGCACGCTTTGAGCGGAAATATCTAATGGAATGTGAAAGATACTGTATTCTGCTTTTCCTTTACATTGCTTTAGAAAGTTTAAATAATCATCTACATGTTCGAATACATCCATCATTAATAGCAAGTCAAATTTTGAGTGAACAGTAAGCAAATTTTCATGTTCGAACTTGAGTCTTTCTTTCTCTCTTGGCTTTGCTAATTTTATTGCATCTGCGGAGATGTCATATCCAGTAAAAGCCACTTCTCTACCCATTAATAAGTGCAACTGATTAAGTATCTCACCAGCACCGCAGCCTATTTCTGCTATAGTCTTAATATTGAGCTTGTGTCGTTGCAGCATTTTAAAAATCTGGACTGCTTTCCAGGGGGAATCTTCGACATGCCAAGTTGGATTTTTCAGGAAATAATCACTGTTTTCCTTTGTATAAATTTCTTCTCTCATATTTGTCATACACTATAGGGGTTCCTATTTTTAAGAATTTGAAGTGAATAATTGCTAGCCTTTACTTTCAAAAAAATTGAAAACAGATCATTCAATAAAGTCGTCATAGCAGCTTTACTATTAAAGTTTCATATTTTGCTAGCTTAAGTAAATTGCAAAGAGGCTGTTAAGCACAAATGCCTCCACATCTATTCTGGCTTTATTATATAGAGAAATGTTGATGTGATCGGGTTACTTAAGATTATCCAAATACTATCAAAATACACTATTATGTGTTTTTTTACCAAAGACGGTCAAATAGATTATTTTAAAATCTAATAGAAGAGACCAATTTTCAACATACCACAAATCGTGTTTAGTACGCTGGCTCTTTTGTTCCTTAGTTTCAGTAGGTCCTCTCCAACCGTTAACTTGTGCCCATCCTGTAATACCAGGCTTACAGTAATGTCGAATCATATACTTATCCTCACTTGCCTGAAATTGATGGTTTAAGTAGCTTCTGTGTGGCCTTGGTCCCACTACGCTCATGTCGCCTAACATTACATTTATGAACTGAGGTAGTTCGTCCAAACTGTATTTTCGCAGCAACCGGCCAAACCTAGTAATGCGCTCGTCACCTGCTTTCGTTGAGAGTTTCCCACCTGAAGTTGAGTCACAAACGCTCATGCTTCTAAACTTGTACAGTCTAAAGGGTCGGCCTCCTTTCCCGACTCTGATGGGGCAGTAGAACACCGGGCCTGAAGACTCCAACTTGATTAATACTGCAATTAATGCCAAGACAGGAAAAAGAAGTATGAGTGCTGATGAAGAGAAGATTTTATCAAAAATGAATTTAGCTACAGATGCTAGTTGATTATCAAGAGGTACATGTCTCACATTGATGGCATCCAGACTCCCATAGCGTCTCAACTTATAAGATTGTCCGAATACGCCTTGGAAATCTGGCACGTATTTAACTCTTATACCATGATAATCAGCAGCATTAATTAAGCGTTTTACTTTTTTAGGAACCTTTATAGGCAGGGCAACAATAATCTCATCAACTCTATTACTCATTAGATACTGATTGATTCCATCCAGGTCACCTATTATTTTGTTTTGCTCAACAAAACAATCCTCTTCCTTGCACTTAATGAATCCTTTGATGCTGTGAGAAGAATTACGATTAGTCTGGAGCTGACTTACTACATTATTTGCAGAGCTACCAATACCTGCTATCAAAGTGTTTTTGGTCTGAGCATCAACTATAGTTTCCACAAACCGTGAGAGGAGAAAATTCAGGGGTATACCTATGACAGGTATACCTAAGGTGAATGCAATCAACACATTCCTGCTAGGTGCTAGCGAATCGAAAACCCAGAAAAATAAGAAAGTAAATCCAACGAGTATGATATAGGTCTGAGCATACTTAAAAACTCTTGAATTACTACTATCAACTGAACTAGCATTATAAAGATTTTTCCAATACCCTAGTAAGAACCATAAGAATATAAGGGTTCCAAATAAAATCCATTCCAGTTCAACATATTTTTTATCACTAAAGAGGTATACAGAAATTAAGAAAGACAAAAATAATACAAAAATATCCCGACCAAAATAAACAGAATTGATTATCTGTCTTGACTTAATCATAACCTTCTCCATAATATTTAAAATAATAGCATTTATAGGATAGGCTCATCTTTACACCATACTTTCTTGATTACTGCTAAGACATTATAGGTAAAGTTTAAAGCATAATTTAATCATTTAAGAAAAATACAAATTCCAACATAGGTTATACATATAGCTAGCTATCTATAGCTTAGCGGTAATAGTTATTCAATAATAAAATTAAACCTAAGATTTTTATAACTATATCATGTAATCTTGTAACGTATTTATTAAAAATTGGATTTACTATATTGGTACTTTTTGCAAAATATTTTATTGTAGGAATTTACTCCATTATGATTAGTAAAATAGTTTCATTAAGAACTACGTAAAAGCATAAAATACCTTACAAACTTCAAGGTTTCAGTATTATTAAATAGTTTAGCTTATAGAGAAGACAAATTAATTAAAGAAAATCGCAATAATTAGCCAAGGATGGTTAATGGACTTGAATCAGCTGTGCGCAACCATTATATAGCAATATTAATTATGCCAATATTTTTTTTAATTATGTGAATATATTTTTCGGTAATATCGTATAAGAGACATAATTGCGTTTCGAGGGATGTTAAACTTGTTTGGTTATTTCTACTATATAAATATTATAGCCCATCATACACCTCTGCAAATAGCAATGACTCAATGTTTATAATAAAAATATTATGGGAGGTATACTGCTAATGGGTGGAACATGATGCCAGGGCTACTCTACACTGCTGCCATTGATATTAAATTTGTCATAAATTCAAGATTATACTGCGAGCATTCCATCAACCTTAATACTAGTTCTGATTCCTTGGAATTTCTCAGACTTTATCTGACAGATGATAGTTTTTCCAATAGCCAAATTAACAGGTAAGCATTAACTATTTTTCCTGATTTATCCTCAAACAAATTTTATAGCTATAAGTTCTATGCAACTGTCTACTAGTAATCTAAAAATTTCAACAGCTGATCTAAACAGTGAAGCAATGCCGGTATGCATAGCTGTTGGACAAGATGCTAAAAGATTACTAGCGGATACTGATTTTCAACTTCAATGGGATCGCCTTTATGAAGAATGCAAATGGGCTACAGCTTTTCAAAGTCGCGATTTTGTTTCTATTTGGTATAGTTTAAATGAGTATGAATATACTCCAGTTATTGTCACTGGAGAACAGAATGGCAAATTAAATGGACTGCTAACCATGGCCATTCTTAAAGATAGTAAATCTAAATCTACTTTACGTAATAAGAGATCTCGCCTTGTAAGTGCTGGTAATTATGAAGCCGAATATCAAACCTGGCTTACCAGTATAAGTTTTGAGCATAACTTCATTAACGAAGCATTATCCATTTTAATAAAGACCTTTCCCAAACATGACATATATTTCAGATTTATACCAGCTGGAACATCTGTAAAGAACTTGGCTTATAGCCCGAATTGGGAAAAATTTTGCGTTTTACAAACTATCAGTAGACCACTGATGGAAATGAACAAACCAGAAACAGCAAAGTTGTTTCGCAAGCGAGGTTTTAATCTTAAGCTAAACCGATTAAAGCGTTTGGGAGATATAAAGTTTACACATATTTCAGACCCTGATCAATTCAAAATTATATATCAACAACTTAAGGACCAATATGACTTCCGCCAAGGGGCGATGTTTAATAAAATACATTTCAAAGGCAATTCACAGGCTTCTGAATTACTATTGAAGCTCTTTGATTGTAATTTATTACATGTGACCGTACTAACGCTTAACAATGAACCTATTGCATCAATAGTAGGGGTACAGGATAAAAACTGGGTACATTTGGGAGGCATTAATACCCACTCCCCCTTTTACGCTGCTCATTCACCTGGCTTCGTGCATTTCATTTTACTGGGCCAACTTCTGACAAATGAGAACTCTGTCACCATTTTTGACCTTACTCCGGGTGGTGATGCCTATAAAGAGCGCATGGCTACGAGCCACGATTATGTGTATGAGTTACTTATCTCTTCAAGTTACTTCTATAATCTAAAGCGTCGCATTCGAAAGTTTCTTCATGACCAATTAATCAAATCAGGGTATCGACCGATTAGTATGGAGCTTATACTAACGAAGAAGGCCTACTTATTAAATGCTCGCTTGAAGGGCTTACATCACCGATTATGGTTCAGTAATTCAGGTTATGGTCGATCTGAAATCCAATACCAATCTGATTATACAACTGAGTTGTTGAACCTGAGCACCAATAGCCTTAAAGATCTGCTCTGCTTTGAACAGATAGGAACGCAAACTACCAAATGGGAATTCCTTGAGGAAGCTATGACACGTTTCGAGAATGGGGAGGATGCCTATACCTACACCGAGAACAAACAGTTACTATTTTGCACTTGGATTAAAGAAAAAGATAAAGAGAAGTCTAATAAACAAAGCATATATATACAAGTGCCACTCCTGGAAGTAACCTATTGTCACCCAGCAGTGACTGGAATGCTCCCATCATTGCTTACTAACGCCTACGCGCTAGTAAATGCCCCAGCGCTTAAACTCCCTAACCAAGCAATAATCAGAATAAATGATAATAGACTCTTGAAAGCCTTGAGAGAAAGTGGTTTTAGAATTCGCAAGATTGGAAACGCTGATGGTAGTGTACCATCCTCTCATTCATTAGCCAATACACACTGAAAGTAAAAGAGTACTCAAAACACTTATTTTATGCAAGAGTTAGTCATTCACAAGCATAAGGATCAGTATAGGGTTGACACAGGTATTAGCTCAACAAGCTTATTAATTGGCAAAGAATTCTGGGAGTTATACGCAGATAATAATTTTCAAAAGAATTGGGACTCCTTGTATCGAAACTGTTCTTGGGCTACTGCTTTTCAAAGTAGAGAATTTGTTATGCCATGGTATCAGGTATTTGCTAAAGAATACCTGCCAGTCGTTGTAACTAGCCATATCAATGGTGAGTTATGTGGTCTTCTGACAATGGCACTTCCAAATTCAGGAGCTTCTATTGATCAGTTAGGCCTCAGTAGAATCCAGATTATTGGAGCTGGTGCCTATGAGGCTGAGTATCAGGTATGGTTGGCAGAGGAAGGGGTTGGTGAATTCTTTATAAAAGAGGCACTTTTTTTACTTAAAGAGCGCTTCCCAAAAAGTGATATATTATTTCGCTTCCTACCCGCCCAAACTCCAATTGGCTGGACAAAAACCGAAAAAATATGGCAGAGCTGCTGCGTAATCCAGGAATTCAAAAGGCCGCTTCTTGAGTTGCAGTCTGCTTCTGTTGCACAACACCTGCAAATAACTAGACAGCATAAAACAAAATACAATCGACTTAAACGAACTGGCAACTTAGTATTCGAAAAGATCACAGATTCAGAACAGTTTACCACTGTACTAAATGATTTGGCTGAGCAGTATGATTTCAGACAAGGGGTAATGTTTAATATGAATCAGTTTCGGGAAAACCCTTTTAAGAAAGATTTTCTTATCCAGCTTTTCAGAAACGGGATTTTACATGTTACGATAATGAGGTTGAACAATGAAATTATTGCGGCCATGGTAGCTGTACAAGGCAAAAATTGGGTTCATCTTCAGGGACTTAATACACACTCGCCATTCCATGCTAAAAACTCCCCTGGCATGTTACATTTCTTTATGCTAGGACGTTGCCTTTCTAATGAAGGCTACAATATTTTCGATCTGACACCAGGTGGTGATGGTTATAAGGAAAGGTTTGCAACTGCTTATGATCAAGTATATAGCCTTGTGGTCACAGACAATATACCTTACAGATTAAAACGTCGCGCAAGAAAGCTTATATATGATCGGCTTATAAAGTCAGGTCATAGACCTATGAGCGTCGAACTAAACTTAAAAAAAAAGTTATACACACTGCGACACCAATTTAAGGCGATAAGTCATGGTAACTTTTATCGTTACAAGAAAGCTGATGCTAGTCATTACCTTTATAAAATACCACCACTTCTTTCTTCGAAAATTCCGATCAGCATTAACAGTTTAAAAGACTTGTTGAATTTTGAAACAGGCGGCACCCATGTCAGTAGATGGGAGTTTTTGGAAGATGCTATGCGTCGATTCGAAAACGGGCAACACACCTATACCTGGGCAGAAGGGGGACGACTGTTATGCTGTGCCTGGTTATATACTACAGAGAGCCAACATAAGTACGCATGCTTTGAGATAAATTATTGTCATCCAGAGGTACGAGAACATCTTCGGGAGTTTCTCGCAAAAAGCGAAACTGTAGCTGCAATATACCATAAAGCTTATCTTCCCTATGTAATCAAGGCTACTGAAAAACAAATATGCAAAGCTCTCGAATTGACAGAAAATATCCAAAGCTTTAAATTTTAGTAAATCCATCCTTAGTCACAATATGCAAGCTCAAACCGATGTTAACAATTACTGAATCAGCGATAACTCTGCAAGATAAAGTTGAAATGGCAACTGGTGAAGAAGCATTTCGGCTTATTCAGGATCAAACATTTATTAATAAGTGGGATGCTTTGTACAAATCGTGTCCTTGGGCAACAACATTTCAATCACTCCCATTTGTAAAAACATGGTATGAGTTGTATAGCAGCCGCTTTCAACCTGTTATAGTTTGCTATTGGCAAAGCGGTGAACTCACAGGTTTAATTTTCTTGGCGCATAGTAGTAGCGACAATAAAATTAAAGGTGCCGGTGGCGACATTGCCTATTACCAAACTTGGCTCACTTTGGATCAAAGCAATTTTTTTATTAAAACATCAATTAGAAAGTTACGATTACTTTTTCCCGGCCATACCATTTCATTTGTTCAGTTACCGCCGCATACTCCGATAGATTGGGTAGAGGATGACTCAGATTTAAAAAAAATTTGCACTATTAAGAAAGTATCTCGCCCATTGGTGGTCTTAAAAGATAAAAGTGTTGAAAAGCTGTTGAGAATAAAGGATTTCAAAGCAAGCTGCAACCGGCTTAAACGTATTGGTAACTTAACTTATGAGAGGATTTATGATCTTCAATACTTTTGTGATGTTTTAGATGTACTTACTTATCAGTATGATTTTCGTCAGGGCGCAACCATAAATTGGACACCGTTTTTAAAAAATCCTCTGAGAAAACAGCTGTTGATCGAGATGTTTAAGCAAAATCTATTGCACGTAACTCTGCTTAAATCAAACGATGAAATTATTGCTTCTTTAGTTGCAACCTTAGGTAAAAACAACTGGATACATGGAGTAGGCCTCAACAGCCACTCCCCTTTCTATGCCAGCCACTCACCAGGATTTGTTTGCTTTGTAAAATTTATACAAATGCTCGCTCATGAGGGATATGATACATTGGACTTAACCACTGGTAATCAGGCCTACAAAAGGAGACTAGCAAACGGATATGATCAGGTTTATGAGCTGATTGTGTCTGACAAATCGAGATCAGTAGCTAAGGAGATTTTGCAAGACAGTTTACTTAAGCTTCTTAAACCACAATTCAAAGGACTGTTTAACCAGTATAAAACATATTTTTCACAAGCCAAGCAAGAATTTGAAGTCGTTAGGAACCAAGGTATATTGCCCTATTCTATGCACAAATTAAATAATAGGAAGCAACAATTATATGATTTTAAAACAAATCAAGAACCTGACAATTCGGATTGTACTGCAATAATAAAAAGGTGCAGCTTGTTAGATTTACTATCTTATGATCAAACTCAAGGCTTCATAAGTCGGCAAGGGTTTCTGAGGGATGCTATGAAGAGGTTTGAGTTAGGAGAGCAGTCCTTTACATGGGTAGAAGGAGGAAAGCTTCTCGCTTGTGCTTGGTTTCTAGGCCCAATTAGATCTATAAAGGATAGACGTCCTTTTATACTACCGGAGGGCGGCGCAATTATACATGGCATCTATTGTCACCCGCAAGCTAACGAAAGATTAGACTTATTCTTAAATGGCGTGAGGTCGGAAGCGCGCAAAATAAATCATCAAGCAGATATCTATGCCGTCGTTTCCTCTCCAGTAGCTAAGCGAAGCAAGATAATAAGCAAATCAACCGCGACACTACATGTTAAGATTGGTCAATAGATGTCCTAGCAATACGTGTTACAACTATCAAATATTGAATAAACTTGTATGCAGAATCTTCTCTATAGCACATTTCGGTATACAAAATCATTAAAAGAGGTGGCTGCTAATGGTCTAGAAACGATTGTTGGAGAGCAGGTTTACACGTATTTAACCAAGACTAATTTTTCAACAGATTGGGATACTTTGTATGAGCAATGCCCTTGGTCTACGCCTTTTCAGAGTTACGATTTCATATCCACTTGGTACAAGCTCTTTAAGAAGGCCTATAGCCCGATTCTCGTCATACAAACTCGGAATAACAAACTAGCAGGATTATTGCCTTTAGCTATAGACGCTAAAGGTAAGATTGTTTATGCGGGAGCTGATTTAGCAGAATATCAGGTTTGGCTTACAAATCCTATATATGAGGACGAATTCATAGAACAGGCGATCTTAGAAATCAACAACTTATATCCTGGCAAGACTATTCCTTTTAAGTTTATACCTAGGGGCGCACCTTTGCATTGGATAGAGCGAAAGTTTGCTTTTAAAAACCGCTGTGAAATAATAACTCATAGGCAACCATTACTCAGAATTAACTATGATAGTCTAGTAAAGGAATTAAAAAAAAAGAATAGAAAAGAGAAAGTAAACCGGTTAAAGAGATTAGGGGAATTACAATTCATTAAGGTTACTGACTCTACAGAATTCGATTCCATATTAAATGAACTTGTCATACAAAGCGATTTCAGGAAAGGTGCTATGTTTGATAGTTGCCTGTTTATCAACTCTACAGCCAGAATAGAATTTCTATCTTCCCTATTTAGACTAAATTTGTTGCATGTCACCACCCTAAAACTAAATGATGCTATAATTGCTTCAAATGTGGGGATATTCGGTAAAAAGTGGTTACACCTACAAGGTATTAACACGCACTCTCCTACACATGCAAAGTATTCACCGGGTATATTACATTTCTTAATGTTAGGGCTCTTTCTCTCTGAGGAAAAATTTGAGGTATTTGACTTAACACCAGGTACTGATGGATATAAGGAAACAATAGCAACAGACTATAATGTAGTCCATGAGGTCAATTTTCATACTCTTCCCAATCTCCTCCTGAACAAATTTAAAAGACAGGCTAAGTCTTCTATTCAACGCTGTTTGAAGAGAATAGGTGTATCCGCTTTTGCTCTCAAAAATCTAACTAAGCGCGTTCAAATATATAAACAGAAGGTTGGACTCCTAAAGCATTATACAATTCCCAATTATAGATTAGGATCAATAAAAAATCACTTCTCAAATTACGCCGAACCTCTGAATATAATTAATCTAAAGGCCCATTCATCACTTGATCTTGTCCATTTTGAGGTAAACAGTTTATCAGACCTGTTACACTATAACCCAAAGGGCACACTACAAACTCGATGGGAATTTTTAGGAGATGCGATGAAAAGATTTGAAGCAGGTCAACAATGCTATACCTGGCTTGAAAATGACTTACTTTTAGCTTGCGCCTGGATATCGTCGACAAAAAATCCAATCTTAATGAGTCCGCCACCAAAAGATTTCATTTTAGATAGACTTTACTTGCACCCTAGTGTGGCAAATCAAATTGATAGAGTACGCTATAGTATTCTGGATGCCATCATTAAAATGAATACAGAATCAATACTCTACTATAAACTTAAATAAGTTTAAATTAATATTGGTAAAACAAACTACATCTAAGAGTTCACGTATAATAAACCAAGCATAAAATAGTATTAAAATATAAATAATTTTAACTGTATCAACAATACTTTTTATTAAGCTTTTAACTCCCCAACTTTATGCTGTTCAACTCTTTCTTGTTTTTGTTGTTTTTTCCTAGTATCTGCGTGCTCTATTTCCTGCTTCCTTATAGGTATAGGTGGATATTACTATTGGTTGGCAGTTACTACTTTTACATGAACTGGATTCCAGTTTATGCCTTATTACTCTTTCTCTCTACCCTTATCACCTATGTTTGTGCATTGCTGATAAGTAATTCGGAAGATCAGTCTAAGAAAAAAGCATACCTGATCTTTAGTCTAGTTTCGAACTTTAGTATTCTTTTCTTTTTTAAATATTTCAACTTCATCAATACCTCGGTTTTTGAGTTGCTTACACAGTTCAACTTGCGCTGGGAGGTACCAAATCTTAAAATTCTACTTCCTGTGGGTATTTCTTTCTATACCTTTCAAGCGGTGGGATATTCCATCGATGTATATCGTGGAGAGTTAAAACCTGAGAAGCACTTAGGTATTTATGCGCTTTTTGTTTCCTATTTCCCACAACTTGTTGCAGGACCTATTGAGAGAGCTACCAATCTGCTCCCACAGTTTCGCCAAAAGTTTGATTTCGATTATACACGCGTTGTACAGGGCCTAAAGCTCATGCTTTGGGGATTTTTCATGAAACTGGTGGTGGCTGACAGGCTTGCGATTTATGTAGATGCAGTGTATAACAATGCAGACAAACACGATGGTCTCTCACTAATAATTGCCACTCTTTTCTTCACAGTTCAAATTTACGGAGATTTTGCTGGTTACTCTTATATTTCCATTGGCAGCGCTCGAATCATGGGTTTTAACCTGATGATGAACTTTAATCAACCTTATTTCTCCAAATCCATAGCTGAGTTTTGGAGTCGCTGGCATATCTCGCTTTCTACGTGGTTTAGAGATTATGTTTATATCTCACTAGGTGGAAACCGGGTATCTTTTCACCGCTGGCAGTTAAATCTCCTGATCACTTTCCTGGTAAGTGGTATATGGCATGGTGCTAATTGGACATTTGTTATATGGGGTACCTTACACGGGCTTTTCCTAATCTTTAGCAACATTACTAAAAAGTATATTTTCCGGCAGGACTATTGGCAGAGGTTATCGAACAATAGCAGTTTATATCAAGGCTTTCAAATCATCACCACAATTATACTTGTTGCCTTTACCTGGATATTATTTCGGGCAAATAATGTTTCAGATGCTTTTCTAATAATTAGCAAAATATTTACAACAGCAGGAGTTCCTTTCCTAGGCGATAGCAGGTCTTATATGATGTACGCGCTTATGTCCATTGTGCTGCTCTTTACTGTTGAGTATATACGGGAGTATTATCCAAACCTGACACTCTTGGATAATGAAAGCGTGCAGGTGCGCTATATATCTTATACGGCCATGGCAATCATTATCATGCTATTCGGTGTATTTGACGGAGGTCAGTTTATTTATTTTCAATTCTAAAGGTATAAGGTATGAATCGTCAACTCCTACGCTTCCTAAAGAAGCTTGCAATCTTGGGTTTAATACTTTACGCTACTGACTTTACGATTGGCAATCTTTTGGAGTATTTTTATTTTCGTATCAATCCGTCTGCTCCAGCTTATTTTACTACCTATGCACTCAACGAAGCTGATGAAGATGTCATCGTCTTTGGTTCTTCTCGAGCACAACATCACTACGACCCCACTCCCTTTGAAAGTAGTTTGCACAAAACATTTTACAATACCGGAAAAGACGGTCAAGGCATTTTATATTCGTATGTAGTACTCAAAAGCATTTTAGAGAGATCTCCGAAGCCACGCATTATCTTGCTTGATCTCAATCCAAACGAATTTCACTCTACCCAGGCAGACTATGACAGGTTAACCGAACTATTGCCCTATTACCATACCAATAAGGTTGTGCAAGAAATTGTCACACTAAAGGGGCCATTTGAAAAATTCAAAGCACATTCTTACCTATATCGCTACAACTCACAACTTCTGACAATTCTTATGCACAATCTGGGTACTTCAGGTGATGACACTGAAAAAGGATATGAGCCTATACCTGGTCAGGTATGGAAAGAGAAGCTGAAAGATTTTGCACAGGAAGAACACATAGACAGCACAGAGGTAAGACTGTTCGGGCAGTTTATAGAGGAGGCTAAAAAGGCAAACTGTGAGGTATACATCATCATATCACCGACATACCGGAAGTACCAGCAACAAACTCGCAGCACTCAGATTGCCCAAGCCATTTGTGACAAAGAGGGCGTATTCATGCTTGACTTCAACCAGGATCCAATTTTTCTTAGCAACCGCTCACTGTTTGTTGATCCTACACACCTGAACGAAGACGGGGCTACCTTATATTCTAAAATAATTTCTGCTGAGCTAACTCGCAAATCAGCAACTGTCCTTTCAGCCTACAGAGCACAAGTCAACACTAGTTTAACTAGCCATTAACCCTTATACCTTATAAGCCATGTGTGGAATAGCAGGAATCATTCATTTTGAAAACAAGCAACCCCAGGAACAAGTGCTGCGCAACATGATGCAGATGATGAAGCACAGAGGTCCCGATGATGATGGTGTATTTATAGAAGATAAGGTGGGTTTCGGTTTTGTGCGCTTAAGCATTATAGACCTATCACCAGATGGTCATCAGCCGATGGTGTCGGACGACGGCAGGTATGTCCTGTTGTTTAATGGTGAAATATTTAACTACGTAGAGCTTCGCGAAGAGCTGAGCAAATACGGCGTTTCGTTTAAAACGAAAACTGATACTGAAGTACTATTAAAGTCTTACCTCTACTGGGGTCAGTCGTGCATGCACCGCTTTAACGGCATGTGGGCATTTGCCATATATGATCGGGTAAGCAAATCAGTATTTGCCTCGCGGGACAGGTATGGCGTCAAGCCATTTTACTACCTGCACACCGATACTTTTTTTGCCTTTTGCTCTGAAATTCCGCCCCTTCTCACCTTGCTAACTAGTAAACCAACACCAGACAATCAGAGCATATTTGACTACTTGGCCTTTAGCCGTACAGATCAAAACGAAAACACATTTTTCAACGAGGTAAAGAAACTGCAGCATGGTTGCAAGGTCATTATTACCAATGGCGATGCAAAAATAAGCAAATGGTATAACCTGAAAGAAAGAGTGGCAAGAACCGAGGTTTTCCAGAATCCGGAAGAGTATAGGGCACTGTTGTCGTCAGCTATTAAGCTGCGCCTCCGGAGTGATGTGCCTGTCGGGGTCTGCCTGAGCGGTGGCCTCGATTCATCCAGTATTGTGTCAGTTTTGCTTAAGGACTACAACGAAACTGATCTCAACACTTTCTCGGCCATTTACGAAGATGGCCAATTTGGCGACGAAAAGCGATTCATAAACGAATACAGTAGTTCATTAAAGAACATGCACTACACCTCTCCAAGTGCAGCCACGCTTCAGAACGACCTGTACCATTTTGTCAGAGCGCATGCTGAGCCTCTGCCTTCTACCTCACCCTATGCCCAATACAAAGTGATGGAATTAGCAAAAGATAGTGTTGTTGTAACACTGGATGGGCAAGGGGCTGATGAAAAACTTGCCGGATATCATTACTTCTTTGGGTTCTTCTTTAAGGACCTACTACGTTCAGCACGACTGGGTAGACTGAGCGGGGAAGTATACCATTACCTGGCAAAGCACCGCAGTTTATATGGTTTAAAAGCATTCATCTACTTTATGCTTCCAGAAAACTCCAGAACTTCTCTTCGAGTAGAGGAAAAGGGCTATTTAGAAACTGCATTTGTGGAAAGATACAGCAATTCAAATGGAATTGCTGGACAACTGTACGGCTCAAATACTCTGAAAGACGCTTTATTAGATCACTTCGAAAATAAACTGGAGCACTTGCTTAAATGGGAAGATATTAACTCAATGCGCTTCTCTTTGGAAGCAAGGGTACCATTTCTTGACTACCGTTTAGTTGAAAAAACACTCGCGAGTTCTGATAATTGGTCGATTCGGGATGGCATCACCAAATACATACTTAGAGAAGCCATGAAAGGTACATTACCAGAAAAAATCCGTACGCGCCAGGACAAAATGGGCTTTGGAACACCACAAGATGAATGGTTTAGAGAGCCCGCGTGGCAAAGATTTATCGTTGAACTTTTACAAAGCGATTCTTTCCGCAAAAGAGGCATCATAAATCCAGACTCAGCGCTCAGCACATATAGAGATCATCTTGACAGGAAAGTGAATGTCGCTAAAGAAATCTGGAAATGGATTCATCTAGAACTATGGTTCAGAGAATTTATTGATTAACACTCATTATTATAAAACTCTGTGTTCTTGATACCACAAATATCAAGAACACAGAGTTTTATTTTGACAATTGTTAAATAATATTAATAATCATTAACTCAAATCTACTTCTTCACTACTGCCAGATCAGCCTTTTTCACCTTATAGTTTACAGTTTTATCAGCAATAGAAGTATCCCAGTTAAACATTGCCTTAATATTTTTTATTGTTGGGTGCCATACCCCAACCATACGACAGATATTCTCTGCTAGAGAAGCTCCTTCCAATAACCCTATGCGTGGCAACTCGAAATGATTCTGTAAATGTTGCCTTGATATATAATGTGGCACATTCGAGAAGGCTAGACGATAACCACAATCTTTAAGAACTTGTATTTCCCTAATAGTATAGTCTCCGTTTGGATAAGCAAAAAAGGCTATCTCCTTGTTTATCCAAGATTCAAGTTTTTGCTTGGAAGTATTTAACTCATCGTATAGTTGCAAATAGTCACAATTAGGAAGAATAGGATGGGAATGGGTATGTCCTCCTATCGTAACGAGAAAAGATTTCGATATTTTATGTATCTGCTCAATTGTCATCGCCTCTCTTGACAAAGTGAATTGCTTTTTAAATGTGTCTACAACAGCTAATCTTTCACTATTTGATACTTTTTTTAAAAATTCGATGCGTTTGTCATTATTCTTCGACTTTCTAAAACCTAGATAAGACCACCAATAGGAACCCTCTTCTACAGGATGAGTGGAAATAAAGATGGCTACAGGGATTTCATATTTCGCAATAACTTCTACAATGTTAGTTTCATTTGAGGCCCAACCGTCATCAACTGTGAGCAACACCCCGCCCTTTGGAAATGGCCTTTCACCATTATTAATAGATTCTAAGTCTTTAACAGATATAAATGTAAACTTATGTTTGATAAGCCATTTTACACATGCCTCAAACTCTTTTTTAGATGGGTTATGAAAATACAAAGAGAGAATATAATCTCCATTCAGGTATTTTAATCTGGCTCTTCTCACATATCCAAGTGCAATCAAAGCTTCAGCTAATAACCAAGAGCTTAAATTTCTAAAACTTAAATCCATAGGCGGTTTTGAAACAGTAGTTGTCAGTGAACTAACAATAGGTAGATCTATGGGATCAATTGCTAAAATATTCCGAACATAAAACTATTATAGGCTCGGAGCTTATGTACGTTGTTACCATCGCTTTTTAAGCACAATATCCTCTAATACTTTCGGTCAATGAAAGTCGTCGGCGCCGTTGCCCCGCCCGAGGTCATGTCGGCCAGGGTGGCGTTGGCGCCGCCCACCCGCACGTTGTCGTAGTAGAGCACGCGCTTCGGCGTGGTCGTCGCCTCCTCGTTCCAGGTGTCCTTGTAGATGCCGATCTTCCACTTAGGCAGGATGCCGTTGTCGTACATGTTGCCCCCGTTGTGGGTGTAGATCTTCTTGCCGTTGTGCCAGATCTCCACCAGCCCGTCCGAGCCGGGCGAGTGGACGAAGTGCAGCACGAACTCGTGCCAGGTGTCCTTGGTCACCTGCCCCAGGTCGATGGTCTGCCGGTTGTCCTTGGTGCTGCCCACCCGGAACTGGAAGCGGTCGTTCTTGATGCGGATCGAGGCCGAGGGGTCGCCGTCCTGGTGCCACTGGTTGATCAGGTCCGTGTCCTCCTCCTTGACAAAGCCGTCGGCCGGGAAGTAGGCGGCAAACGAGTACCAGGCGTTCTTGGTGATGTGGCCCTCCGAGCCCTTGACGATGGTCACCTCGGCCCGCGTGCCGTTCTTGACCAGCGGGTCGGACTCGCGCAGCTCGAAGCGGGCGGCCTTGGCCCCCTGGAAGGCAGGGCTCGTGTACTGCAGGGCGTGGGCCCAGGAGCCCACCTCTACGCTGTGGGCCGTGGAGAAGGGGTTGCTCCCCTCGAAGGTCTCCTCGTATAGCAGGTTGGCCGACGTGGCAAGGCCAGATGACTCGGCCGTGAAGCCGTCCGGGGCGATCGCGTCGCTCTCCTTCTGGTCGCAGGATACTGTTATGGCTCCAAGGAGCACGGGTGTTAATAGATAACGAAGTCTAAGGTTCATCTTTTGTTTGGCTAAAAAGTTGAAAATGTTTGGCTAAAAATTGAATTTGTATTCTTTTAAAGAATGATCCCACCTGATAGTATCAATGTGGATCATATAATATGTGATTCAGGTTGCTTGCAACTATGACTTTTAATAAAGTCTAACAATTAAAAGTTTAATCATAAGCCCGCGTATATGGTTAAAATTCAAGACTTAGACGTTTCAAAAAATAGGCACGAACTCAGCCGTATAATTGTACATTTCATCCAAGTGTCTGTTGCAAATGTAATGGAGTAAAAACCTGATTTCAAAATGATACCATGCTTCAAAAGGTCATTTAAATGTTATTCCTTATAAATTATAATTTAAATTCAATTAATAAGTATCATTTGTTGTAACCTTTCTAAATTAACCGTGCTACCACAATTTTTAAAAATTGAATTATTATGATTTACTTTTTCAACTAAAATCGTATTAGCAAGTTTGTATATTATTAGAGGCCTTGTAGATAAGCACTGATTTATATATAAAGAATACTTGTTATTCATATAAATTAATATATCTGAACAAAGATTTAGCATTTAAGCAGAGCCACCTAATTGCACTTATTTGGCAATATGCTCCAAAAGGTGAGAATGATAGTATAAGTTTATTATTCATTATAACTAAACCGAAGGCTAAGACATGCTGGTAAATTTGGCTTTTGATAGATAGGAGTTATCTATTACTAAAAATGTGTGAATTGGCAGGTACTAATGTATTTTTATAATCCAGTGGTTTAACCAGCATAAATTGACTTAGCACATCCTAATTTCTTCTAAGTCTCAGCATACCCTACACTTTTTATACATCTTATGTAGAGATCTTTTTTAGTTAATAGAGTAAGATAGAGGTTAAAAACCAAAATAATTATATATTATATTAATTATATTTTTTATAAAAATAAAAATAAAATATGTAACTTTTTTAAAGAAATCACCTATACATTCAAATATAGAATATCTGGTAAAGACACAATATATTGTAGCAGTCATAGCTTAGCCAGTCCATCGCCAGAAAACATAATTTAGGTTAACCCTCCTAAAATTGTGATGCATCGGTAGTGACATTTGGAAATAAGAAAAATAAAGGTTAACAGTCTTAGCTTAAAAAAACATGCAGAGATTTTTATTAATCATGGCCATTAACTTAGTACTATGTCTACAGGTATCAGCACAGTTTAGCTCTATAGTAAAAACGAATGCGCTTCCAATAACCTCAAATACACAGGATAAGACACAATCCAAGGTATTCGCTCATAGTGGAAAGTTCTGGGCTGTTCTACCTAATTCAAGTGGTACACATTTGTGGCGAATCGACAATAATACCTGGACACATATTTTAAGGCTTTCAACTAAAACTGGTTCAAGAGCTGATTGTAAAGTCGTGGGCAACATAGTGCATGTTTTTATGTTCCAAGGCACTAATTCCCAATTAGTCTCACTAGAGTATGTTCCAGAACTCTCTACTTTTAAGTTATGGAGTCAACGGCCGGCGATTGTAAGTATTGGTTTAGACTCAGGAGTTGAAACGGCTATGATCGATGTTGACGGTACTGGCCGAATGTGGCTTGCGTCAGATGGCTCAAGCACAGTTAATGTTCGATGGAGTGATCCCCCCTACTCACAATGGAGTTCCCCTATTACTTTAGCTTCTGGCATTACTTCCAATGACAAATGTGCAATAATCGCAATGCCAGGTAAGTTGGGAGTCTTCTGGTCAAATCAGAATACCAGGTTATTTGGGTTTAAGACTCACTTGGATGGCACCTCCCCCATATCCTGGACTAATGATGAATCTCCTGCTTCACAGTCTGCAGTTAACGTAGGTGGAGGTATGGCAGATGATCATTTTAATATGACTACAGATAATAATGGTAATTTGTATTGTGCCATTAAGACTAGCTATAATAAATCAGGTTACCCTCTCATTGGCCTTTTAGTAAGGAGACCGAATGGAATCTGGGATGATTTGTATGAGGTTTCTACCACAGGAACCACCCCAACAGTAATCTTAAACGAGGCGCAGGGGAAGGTGAAGGTTTTATATACTTCGCAAACTTATGGGAAAGACATTGTATATAAAGAGTCTTTAACTTCTAATATATCTTTTGGCAACCAGCACATACTTTTGAGCGGAACTTCTTACAGAGACCAATCAAGTACCAAGCAGAATTATAGTAATGAAACTTTCATATTGGCATCAAGTACAGTTGACGGTATAGCAATAGGAGTAACTGCAACAGACGGTGGAACATCAACCCCTACAACTCCACCACAAGCGCCTACCCTGAATTCACCAATTAATGGGGCTACCAATGTACTAATTAATTCAGTGTTGGAGTGGAGTAATGCCGACAGAGCCGAATCATATCAGGTACAAGTAGCAACTTCTCCGGATTTTTCTTCAACTCTCATTAACCAGAGTGGCGTACAGACTACAACATTATCATTAGACGGGCTTGCTTATAGTACCAATTATTATTGGCGCGTTAGGTCTGTCAACACAGGTGGTAACAGTGCCTGGTCAACTTCATGGAGTTTTATGACGGAGGCCCCACCTTTAAGTGTACCTAGCTCCCCTACCCTAGTCTCGCCTACCGATAACGCAAATGGGATTTCTACTTCCCCAAAATTGCAATGGCAAGCTTCTGAGAATGCATCTTCTTACCATGTACAGGTTTCTACTTCGCCCGATTTTTCTTCGCTTACTGTAAACCAGTCAGGAGTTAATGAAGCCTCATTATCTTTGAATAATCTGGCAAATACCACTACTTATCATTGGAGAGTACGGGCAGTCAACCAAACTGGCGAGAGTGCTTGGTCAGGCTCATGGAGATTCACTACAGAGGAGATAAATATTCCAGCAAATTCACTAGTTGGGCACTGGCAACTAGATGAAGGTTCAGGTAACAGATTTCTTGATAACTCAGGAAATGGAAACCATGCAACACTTGTTACAGCACACAGCGTTAAGTGGATACAAGGTATACAAGGGTTAGCTGTTGACATGCCTGGCACAACAGGACGTTTTGCTAATGCCCCTTCAAACCCATCGTTAAACATTTCCGACGCCATTACGATTGCAGTTTGGGTGCGTCCAAATACAACAAAGAATAAAACCATTATTTCAAAAGTAAATAATAATGGTTTTATGTTAGGTGTTACGGGTTCTGCTAAAGCATTATTTTGGTTTAATAGTGATTCTCACCAGAAGCAGTATAGATTCGAGTCAAACGGGACTTTGCCTAATGATGGTAAAACATGGGTACACATAGCCGCCACTTATGATGGTCGCGTGGTCAAAATGTACATTAATGGAAAAGAAGATCGGTCGGTTTCATTCCCCTTAGAAGTTAAAATAGGAACCAATAATTCAAACTTAGTTATTGGTGCTTTAGAGTCTTTTGAACGATGGTATGGTGGTATAGATGATCTTCGACTTTATAATAAGGTATTGAATGGAACAGAAGTGGCCGATTTAGCCAGTGTTGGTAGCTCGCAATTTAGCTTAAATGCCAATGCGCAAACTCAGCAAATTGGGATTTTGGAGACAAATGTGGTTGATAACGATGCTGGTTTAGATAAAGTGAAAAATCTCCTCATATACCCTAACCCACTTACTTCACAGGCTAAACTCAAATATTTTATACCTGACAAAGGGGAGTACTCTATTCTACTTTATGATAGTAAAGGCACATCCCAAGTAATTATGAAATCGGGAGTGGCACAAGAAGGTGAAGTCGGTGAGCTGATAATTGATGGATCAAAATTATCTAAAGGTCTCTATTTCATTAGATTGCAAACTACACAGAGAAGCAACCTGGCAGTAAAACTTATAGTACAGAAATAATCTCACTTGAAAATAATTTAATCCTTAGCTCTTGTTAATAGAGCTAAGGATTTTTCTTTTCCATTCCATAAATGGCTAGGTTAGCTTTTTATCAGATGGCCTACTTAATAAAATTTATTGGTCCTTTATAGCTGTGAATTTAACAGCTCACGAACCTAGCCTCTATCTTCTCTCCAACACGTAGGATCTCATCTTGGTAAAACCACCCAATTATTGTATTAATCGATTCAAATTTTAAATTTTTATATTTAATAACAAAATCAGATCTGTTTTAAATAATATTCGTAATAATACTTGATTATCTTCATATTGTATTATTAAAATTTACCATATAACATTATTGAAATAATTTAACTGTACAACAATAACCTGAGTGTTCTGCACTGTCCACTATTACTCCTAATCATATGTGTTACGCTTAACCCTGCGAAATATGCATAAATCTTTTACTTCTATTATGGTGTTCATCTACGCGATCACTATTGCTTCTCATTCTAATGCACAATTCACCACTATTTCCAATCTTGCACCCTTAGCAGCAAGAGATTTTGCTACAAAAGAAAAACATCAATCTAAGGTCTTTCAGATGGACGGCAAGTACTGGGCTATACTTGCTAACAGTACAGGTACCCACCTTTGGAGTCTAAATAACAATTCCTGGAGTTTTGAAAGGCAGTTGGTAACAAAAAATTCTAGAGCTGACTATGTTATAATCGACAATACAGTACATATCCTTCTGTATTCTGGCTCATCGTCTCAGTTTGTATCAATTGAATATGATAGGGATAAGCAGCAGTTTAAGCAATGGAATAGAAACAAATCGACAGTCGACATTAATCTAGAAAAAGATGTGGAGGTAGCCTCTATAGATGTAGATAAAAATGGAAGGCTATGGATAGCATCAAATGGAGATAATGGTAATGTAAATGTACGCTGGAGTGAAGCGCCCTATACAAAATGGAGTGCGCCTATTACATTAGAGCGAGGTGTCCATGCCGATGATATATGTGCCGTCATCTCTCTTCCTATGTTTAACCAGATTGGCGTACTCTGGTCGAATCAAAAGACCAAAAGATGGGGTTTTAAAACACATACAACTGGCGACGAAACAACTCGCTGGTCCAAGGACGAGGTTCCTGCTTCAAACTCTGCCTTGAGTCAGGGAACAGGTATTGCTGATGACCACATTAATATTAAGGTGGCGTCAGATGGAACACTCTACGCCGCTATAAAAACCGGTTATGATAAAATAGGGTATCCACTTATCGCTTTACTTGTTAGGCGACCTTCTGGAGTTTGGGATGAGCTTTATGAAGTTTCTCAAACCGGCACGCTACCAATAGTCTTGCTTAATGAAGAGCAGAATTTACTTAAGGTTGTATATACTTCCGCAACTTATGGTGGAGATATACTATACAAGGAGTCTTCAACCAAAAATATTTCCTTCTGTGAAACTCATACTTTAATTAAAGGCAATAATACTTATGCATCAAGCATTAAAGGTAGTTACAGTTCAGAAACTGTAATTTTAGCCTCTAATGAAAATCAAGTGGTTGGTGTATTGGTCTCCGATGATCCAACTTTAAGAGTTCCCCTTACTTCGGATTGCTTGGTAGAAGAAAAGGGAGTGAATTTTACGGCCATACCTAATCCTTTTATGTCCGAAACCACTGTCCATTTCAGTTTGCCTGAGAGCGAACCATACACATTAACGCTTTATGATGTTAATGGTGCTAGAATATCACGGATACATAATTCGGCAGCAGTATCAGGAAAGATCAATAAATATACTATTGATGCTTCCTCTCTAGCAAGGGGGCTGTATATTCTGAAGTTAGAAACCATCAATAAAGTGAGGACTTTAAAACTAGTCCACGAGCGTTGAACTGGCTAAAACACCCAATTATATACTTTCTTCCGTTTATTCCCGTATTACCCCATGTGAATACATGGGTTCTATGAGCATACCGGAAACAAACGGCATTTTTGCGACGAATTACTTACTGAAGGAGCAGCTTAGTTCGGGGAGAGTAGAAGAGGTCTGGAAGGCAGAGGACTGGACGGCAGAAGGCGCTCCGGTGACATTGAGGCTCTATGCCCCCCACATCCGGCTTGACCACCACAGCCTGGAACTGCTGCAACGGGAGCAGGAACAGCGGGCTTCGCTGCAGCACCCCCATCTACTGACACCTTCAAATTTCGGTGTTTACGAGGGCATCCCGTTTGAAGTCGCGCCGCTGCAGTCGCAACATACCCTGGCGCAGTCTGCGACGTTGCCGGAAAGAGAACTGGCCCGACTGATCTCGCAGGTGGGCAGCGCTTTGGAGTACCTGCACCTACAGAAACCTCCTCTGCCCCATCGGCAAATCAACCCCGGCAATATTATAGTAGATGCACAGGGCAATTACCTGCTGGCTGTTCCGGCATTGAGCAACCAGCTGCGTACGCTCTTGCACCGCGCAACCGGCACACCGTTGGCGGAAGGCACGGCTTATGCCGCGCCAGAACTGTTTGGTCCCCATCCAAAGCACTCAGGAGCGAGCGATATATTTGCCCTGGGCGTTTGTTTGTACGAGCTGTGTACCGGCGAAACGCCCTGGCTAGGCAACGGCGGGTTGAGCCTGAATCAAGGGGCGGAAATTCCGATCGTGCCGGAGCCCTACTCCAGAATATGGAGCAACCTGGTGCGCGCCTGCCTGCACCCCAATCCGGAGAAGCGACCGACGGCACGTGTACTTGTGGAGGAAGCCAACTATTTTCTCGAACACGGTAAATGGAAATCCTACGGTGCTTTTGGCCATGTCACGGCAGAGTCTATCGTTTACAAACGCAGGTCTTGGTTGTGGCCGACGTTACTTTTTGTGCTGCTTTTGGCTGGACTGGGAGCCGCTTATTACTTTTTTGTCTGGAGGACACAGAACGATGATTTGGCAGCTGACACCGAAGTAACAAAAAGCACCCCGGTTATACCTGCTATACCTAATACAGCAGAAGCGAGTGATAGTTCTGATGTAGCTATACCTGACACACCGGTCAGCAAACCGCCCGTGCAGCAGCCAAAAGCTTCTGAACAGGTGAGGCAAGCACCACAAACTTCTAAACCTGCTCCTACCCGGCCCGCTCCATCGCGACCTGCTCAGCCTACTTACCCGCAACCCACTAATTTAGAGGGCTTTCTGAATGGCCTGCTCAACGAGGAGATACCGCTGCAGGTACGCGACCGCTGGCGAACACCCATCAAAAAATACTTCTCCCCGGACGCCATCATCTACGCCCGCATGCACAACGCGCCTCTAGGGAGCTTCGGCGTAAGCGAGTTCATTGACATCCTGCTAAGCGCCGAAGAGGGCAACAGCATTGTAATTGACAAGATCATCTACGACGAAGAAGACAAGAACGCCATCGACGAGATGAATGTGAGCATTATCACCACACAATAATTTATTCTGCAATAGGACCATGGCTATTGGCTTTTCAGGGATTTTTTTTGAATATTTAGAAAGCTATATATCTTGTGTCTTATGTTTGGAACACTCCTGAGCCTGCAAGCAAAGCAGGCCCGCCGCTCGCCGGCTTATCAGAAAAGTCTGGTGGTAAACATCATACTTGGTTTTTTCATCGTCTATTTTGCGCTCATCTTTATTGCGCTGGGTGTTTTTGGCGATAAAATACTGGCTGAGTTTTACCCCGACCAGAGCCCCGTTGTCTCGTTTAACAGCTTCCTGCTCTTTTACTTTCTGATCGACCTGGTTTCGCGCTTTATGCTGCAGGATCTGCCGGTGCTGGCCATTCAGCCTTTTCTGCATTTGCCCCTGAAGCGCAACAAACTGGTGCACTTTGTGCTGCTGCGTTCCATACCCAGTGTGTTTAACTTGCTCATGCTGCTGGTGTTTGTGCCGTTTATGATTCGGTCGGTGGTGCCGGTACACGGCATAGGTATAGCGCTGGTGTGGCTGGCCTCCCTCCTGCTGCTCACCTTCATCAACAATTTCATCCTGATCTACTTCAAGCGGCAACTCACCTCTAACCCGAAGCTCACGCTATTGCTGGCACTGTTGGTTGGGGGCCTCATGCTGCTCGATTACCTGCAGTTGCTATCGCTGCGCCAAGCCTCTACCGTGGCTTTTGGTGCCCTGCTGCAGCAGCCTTGGCTTGTACTGGTGCCTTTGCTGGGCATGGTAGGCGTATACCTGCTCAACTACCGGTTTCTCATAAACCACCTCTATCCGGAAGAAATCTACATCAAAAAAGTGTCTGCGGTGGAAGGCAGCGACATGGCTTTCCTCAACAAGTTCGGCGATACCGGCAAGCTGATCGCGCTGGAGTTAAAGCTGATCTGGCGTCATAAACGCCCAAAGTCGATGGTAATGATCTCGGCCTTCCTACTGTTTTACGGCCTTATTTTCTATACCAACAAGGTATACCTCGAGGGCTGGGGTATGCTCATTTTCGTAGGCATCTTCGTGACAGGCTCACCGATGTTCAACTACGGTCAGTTTGTGCCTGCCTGGCAAAGTGCCCACTTTGATGCGCTCCTCACCCGGCCGATCTCGATGAACCAATATGTGAAAGCGAAGTATTTGATGTTTGTGCCCTCCATCCTGCTTGTAACCTTTCTCACACTCCCCTATGCGTTTTTTGGCACGAAGGTACTCCTCATCAACCTGGCCAGCTGCGTGTTCAACATTGGCGTGAACAGCCTGGTGGTCCTTTACTTTGCAGCGCTCAACAAAGAACGGCTCGACCTAAGCAATGGCTCTGCCTTTAACTGGCAGGGCGTGGGAGCCTCCAAGTTCGTGATGATGCTGCCGATGGTGCTGGGACCGGTTGCTATCTTCCTGCCTTTTTCGATCATGGACATTCCGCAGTGGGGCATTTTTGCCATCGCTTTCACTGGTGCTCTGGGCATCGCCTTCCATCGCCAGCTGCTCCAAATGTTGGCCAAACGGCTCGAAGACAGAAAGTATACCCTGGCCGCTGGTTTCAGACAACACTAGGCAGCCCATTATATTAAGACAAAGAACATCAGCTATACCTGAAAGAAATGAATATGATTGAAGTAAAAGATCTCGTAAAAGCTTACAGCGACGCTACGGTGGTGGACATCAGAGCGCTGCACGTGGCACCCGGCGAAACAGTTGGACTGGTAGGCAACAACGGAGCGGGCAAAACCACCCTGTTCCGGATGCTGTTGGACCTGGTGCGCCCTACCACAGGAGTCGTGACCTCCAAAGATATACCGGTGGCACACACCGACGCCTGGAAACACTACACCGGCTCGCACCTCGACGAGGGCTTCCTGATAGATTACCTCACGCCGGAAGAGTATTTTAAATTCATCGGTGACCTGCACGGCCTGTCCGCCGGCGACATACAGGAGCGTCTGCAACCGTTTCATGATCTGTTCAACGGTGAGATCCTGCGGCAGCGCAAGTACATCCGCGACTTTTCGAAGGGAAACCAGAAGAAAGTAGGTATAGCCGCCGCTGCGCTCTCGCACCCCGAACTCCTGATCCTGGACGAACCCTTTGCCAACCTCGACCCCAGCTCACAGATCAGGCTAAAGAACCTGCTGCGTAGCCTGCACGAGCAGTTCGGCATGACCATGCTTATTTCCAGCCACGATCTCAGCCACGTCACCGAGGTATGCGATCGCATCGTTATTCTGGAAAAAGGCAAAATCGTGCAGGACATGCAAACGACCGAAGGCACCCTGCAGGCCTTGGAAGCCTACTTTACGGTATAGCCATACCTCATACCTTCAGGTATAAAAGCCATCAGGAACAACCTGGTGGCTTTTGCTTTTTCAACTATACCTATACCTGAAGGATTTACCTTCCTACGAAATTTACGTTAAAGCTTACATGCCATAGAATTTATCCTTTTTAAATTATAACGAAAGAGAAACAGCTCAGCTAAAATACTGCTATGAAAGTGTTCTTTATCTTCATGCTGCTAACGGTCGGTCTATACCCGGCCATGGCGCAGCAACCTGTTAGTTCTCGTGAGCGGGAGGTGGTGTTTCGCTCCGTCAACCTGATTCCGATGGACAAAGAGCAGGTGTTGGAGAACCAAACCGTGGTGGTAAAAGACGGAAAAATCACCGCCATTGGCAGCGCTGGGAAGGTGAAGTATGGCAAAAATGCGCTGGTTGTAGATGCTAAAGGAAAATACCTAATGCCTGGTCTGGCCGAAATGCATGCCCATGTGCCGCCTGTCGATGACCTGGAGCCGATGCAAGAAGTGCTGCAGTTGTTCACCCTGCACGGCATCACCACCATCCGGGGCATGCTGGGCCACCCGCGCCACCTGGAACTCCGCAGCAAACTGCAGTCAGGTGAGTTGATTGGACCGCGCTTCTATACCTCCGGACCGTCGCTGAACGGCAATAGCGTGAAAAGCCCGGAGGCTGGGGCCGCTATGGTCAGACAGCAGAAAGAAGCCGGCTACGATTTCCTGAAACTCCATCCGGGGCTCAGCAACGAAAAATTTGACGCCATTGCCAGCACAGCTAATCAGCTCAAGATGCCCTTTGCCGGCCATGTGTCTTACCAAGTGGGTGTGTGGCGTGCCATTGAGGCGGGTTACGCCTCCATCGATCACATGGATGGCTTCGTCGAAAGTCTGGTGCCGGGGCTGGAGGCTATACCTGAGCAGGAGGCCGGGCTCTTTGCCATGTTCATTGCCGACCAGGCAGATACCACCCGTATACCTAAACTGATGTCGGGGTTGCGCGAAAAGAACATCTGGATCGTGCCCACGCAGGCGCTGGCTGAGCGTTGGATGTCGCCGGCTGAGTCGCCGCAAGTGCTGGGCAGCAAACCCGAGATGCGGTACATGAACCCCAAAACCGTACAGAACTGGATGGCTGCCAAACAAAAGCTCATGGACGATCCGCGCTACGAGGCCGATGCGATTAACCGGTATGTGAACCTCCGCCGAAAACTAATCAAAGCCTGCAACGACAACCAGGTGGGACTGCTGCTCGGCTGCGACGCGCCGCAGGTGTTCAACGTGCCCGGCATCTCGACGCACCAGGAACTCGAATACCTGGTAGCAGCCGGACTCAGCCCTTACGAAGCCCTCCGGACAGGCACCGTCAATGTAGGCAAGTACTTTAATCGACCGGACATAGGCGTCTTGAAGGTGGGAGCAGCGGCGGATTTGTTACTGCTCCACGGCAACCCACTCAAGGATGTCTCGCAAACCCAGCGTATAGCAGGTATAGTGATCGGCCATACCTACCTGCCGGAAGCCTATATCAAACAGGGACTGAAGAAAATGGAGAAGGCAAAATAGGCAGGAGGGCCATAACCAAAAGCCCTTTCTCCTGTTAGGAATGCTATACCTTAAAAAGAAGCAAAACACTTTAATTGTAAACCTATGAAATTGACATCCATCCTCATGCTGGCAGGTCTGCTATTGGTGCTGACAGCTCAGGCACAGCAAAAGAACAACATCGACCGGATTGAAACCCAGAAAGGGCCGCTGACCATACAGCCGGTGCTGCACGGCACGCTGGCTTTTACCTGGAATGGGAAAACGATTTACGTGGACCCCTACGGTGGTGCTGAGGTCTTTAAAGGTATAGCCGCCCCGGATCTGATCCTGATCACCGACATCCACCCAGATCACCTCGACCTGAAAACGCTGGAGGGCATCAAAACCGACAAAGCCACTTTTGTGGTGCCGCAGGCTGTGGCCGATAAAATGCCCGAAAACCTGAAGAAGCGGGTAGTAGTGCTCGGCAACAACGACCATATAGAGCAGCAGGGCATTTCCATTGCGGCATTGCCCATGTACAACCTGCCCGAAACTGAGGACTCCCGCCACCCCAAAGGCCGGGGCAATGGCTATGTGCTAAAGTTTGCCGACAAAACCGTATATCTGTCTGGCGACACCGAGGACATACCCGAAATGCGCGCCCTGCGCAACGTCGATGTGGCCTTTGTTTGCATGAACCTGCCTTATACCATGGACATCGACCAGGCGGCTTCGGCGGTGCTCGAATTTAAGCCTGCCATCGTATACCCTTACCATTACCGTGGCCAGGAGGGCTTGAGCGATGTGGAGGCTTTTAAGCGAAAGGTAAACGAAGGAGATCAAAACATTGAGGTGCGCCTGCGCAACTGGTATCCAGAGGCGAGCAAGAAGTAGACGACCCAAACGGCATGGAGGATTTTAAGCTGTACATCGAATATATTTCCCGTGCCATAGAAGCGATCGGCGTCCTGATCATTGCGGTCGGGGCGGCCGTTGCACTCCTTCACTTCATTTTCCCATTGGGCCCAAACGCCCGCCGCTCCTACAGGGTGCTCCGACACGAACTCGGCAAGGCAATTCTGCTGGGCCTGGAGGTACTGGTCGCCGCCGACATCATCGCCACCGTGGTTACAGAACCATCCATGGATCGGGTGCTCACGCTCGGCCTGATCGTGCTGATCAGAACTTTCCTGAGTCTCTCGCTACAGGTAGAGCTCGAAGGCCGCTTTCCCTGGCAACCTAGAAAAACTGAGTCAGACCAACCTCTTTAAGACCTCTCCAGTCGGAAACGCACAGACTATACCTGTTATGGTGATTCCGGCTATACCTTGTTCTCCCCTCCTTCTCTATCCTTATTCGCCTTCCGTTACCGATTAACACTTGGGGGTCTTAGAAATTAAAAGTTAAAGTATACAGTAGCGCCGTGCAAAAAAATTATCTCCATTAATAGGCCATTTAGCTTCTGATTCGCTTTCATTTGCAACTGCCAATAGATGGAGATTGATCTCATTCCTGCGAGGATTCAACGCTGCAAAAATGTTAAGTCGACTGCTTTACACCCGGCTTCACAGTCGACTCCAAAATCACTTAGTGCTAACACTCAGAACTTTAACCAGTCAGCGTTTGTTGACCGTGAATGAATAGCTCATGCGGCCGCCTAAGTGGAGGTGCGATGGGTTGTTCATTTTAGGCCCACATTGGCAATAAAAAATAAACTTTTTAAGTTAGTGTAAAAAGGTTTTTGGATAAACAGCATAAATTCAGCTATTCGACTTTCCCCAAAAAATATTATTTTTATATTTACCGCAATTCAACTTTTACCAATATTCCAAAAAACATGAAAGCATTCTTTCTTTCCTTATTGATTGTGCTGACCGTAGCGGCACCAGCAGTGCAGGCGCAGGGAACGGCTAAAAATGAGACCAAGACTGCCACCGGCCTGACCGGGCAGTTCAACGATCTCAAAAGCAAGTCTAATTCCTACATGGAAGGCAACAGAGAGTATAAGGTAGTGAATGTGAGCCTGCTGAATTCATTCTGGCAAAGCGTGCAGGCCACCATCAAAGATGTGGAGCAAAAGCAGATCAACGACCTGAACGCTACCCGCAAGGATCTGGAGACGGCGAAGGCACGCATTACGGAGCAAGAAAAAGAAATCGAGGCCCTGAAGCTGGACAACGCACAAAAAGAAGCTGCTGTGCAGCAAAGCGAAGATGCCGTGAACAACCTGCATGTGCTGGGCATTCCGATTCACAAACAGGTATACGTGATCATCAACACAGCCATTATCGCCCTGTTGCTTATTGCCCTTGGTGTGGTGTACACGCAGTTCAAGAGTAGCAAGAAGGTGACCGACCAGAAGAAAAAAGAGTTTGAGGACATCGACCGTGAGTTCGCTGAATTCAAGAAAAACGCCCGCGAGCGCGAGATCAAGATCAAGCGTGAACTGCAGACGGAAATGAACCTGGTGGCAGAACTGAACGATCAGGTAGCTGCCCTGCAAAAGAAAGCACACGCGTAAAAGCGCCCTGCCATTACATTTACACAAAACAGGCTGTCCTGATCAAGGGCGGCCTGTTTTTTTATGGCCAGAGGTGGTCGTAGAACTTCTTTCTGCGCTTCGATTTCTTATCCCTGCCATACATGTAGTACACAAAGTAACCGACAGCGTAAAGGACAAGAACCGATATGATAATGATGATCTCCATGCCTTTCTATACGTAAAATCCGCGCATTAGGCAGCTTAATCCTATATATCCCTCGCTACATTAAATCAGGTATAGCAACTCAACAAATTGTATGGTTTGTTTTGTAGCTGCCTGTCTAAACTAATGCGCGCATTATAATAAAACGAATAGGGGGCATTTATCCAATCTGTTCCCAGTGCTAAAGCGCGTTTCCTCCCTCCCATTTTCTATACCTGCCATCCGGTTTTAAAATCTGGTACTATACAAATATGTGCTCTAAACAGCAGAGTCAGAGCACCAAACGCTCTGTATTTGCCAAAATTCATCGGTTTGGACTGAAATAATGCATCGAGCAGCACATTTTATACACAATAGATTCCCGTTTCTGCATATTCATCGTATATAAGACAAGTTTTTTTTTGATTAGTCATATTCATACTTGCTAAAATTCATATATCTGAAGGCAGGTATACCTAGTGAAGACAACAGCAGATAAACACCATGGTTGGCCTTAGCAACAGGCTACCCTTTGTGCTGTAACTCAGAATAACATTGCGCTTTAAATAAATTCTATGATTCACTAAATGAGATCATCATGAAGAACACCTTTACACTTATTTTATGCATGCTCTTTGTGCTTGGCGCCACAGGTGCCTGGGCGCAGCAGCGGCAAGTCAGCGGACGCGTGACTGCCTCTGACACAGGCCAGGGACTGCCCGGGGTTAGCGTGACCCTGAAAGGCACTACCACCGGCACGCCAACCGACGCCGAAGGCCGTTATCAGATTGAGGTACCTGACAACAATGCGGTCCTTGTCTTTCGCTTCCTGGGCTACGAAGTAAGAGAAGTCCCAGTGGGTAGCCAATCAACGGTCGACGTAGTGCTGAACGCCGATGCGCAGGAGCTCGGCGAAGTAATGGTGACGGCCCTGGGTATCACCCGTGAAAAGAAAGCCCTGGGCTACGCCGCCCAGTCGGTAGAGTCGCAGGAGCTGACGCAGCACCGGCAGCCCAACGTGCTCAACGCCATGCAGGGCAAGGTGGCCGGCGCTGTTATCTCCAGCACAGGCGGTGCTCCCGGGCAGGGTACCAACATCCAGATCCGGGGCATCAACTCCATCGACCCAACCCGTCCCAGCCAGCCGCTTTTCGTCATCGACGGCGTGCTGATGGACAACTCAACCTCAACCTTTGGGGAAGGCGCCGAGCTACGGGGTATGAGCAACCGTTTGGCAGACATCAACCCGGACGACATTGCAAGCATCAACGTGCTAAAGGGCGGCGCGGCCACAGCGCTCTATGGCCTGCGCGGAGCAAATGGGGTTGTGGTGATCACCACCAAAAGAGGCGAAGCAGGCGCCCTGCGGGTGAGCCTGACCAGCACAGCCGGCATAGAGGAAGTGAACAAGTTCCCGAAGACACAGGATACCTATACCCAAGGCTATACCGGTGTGTACGACCCGGCCAGCTTCTGGCCTTCCTGGGGTCCTACTGTGGAGGAGGCAAGAAAACTGGACCCGACACACCCTGAGAAACTCTACAATCACTTTGAGGACGCCTACGAGAAAGGGCATCAGTTCCGGAACTCGCTGTCCTTCTCAGGCGGTAACGAAACCATCACGTACCTCTCCTCCCTCTCCCACCTGAAGCACGAGGGCGTGCTGCCATTCACCGATTTCGAAAGCTTCTCTGCCCGACTCAACACCGATGTAAAACTGAGCGACAAAGTGCGGACAGGCGCCAACTTCAGCTTCTCTAAATCTGGAGGCATGCGCTACAACGCCGACCGCTTCAACGAGATGCTCAGCTACTGGTCGCCGCGCTGGGACGTGGAGGATTATATAAAACCAGACGGCACCATGCAGAGCTATGGCAACGACAACGCCATATATGCAGCCGCCACCAACAAGATGGAGGACGACGTGAACCGGTTTATCGGCAGCGTGCACCTAGGCTATGCCCCGCTCAAATGGCTGGACCTGAGCTACCGGATCGGGTTGGATAGCTATACCGACGACCGCACCCGCACCGCACCGGGCGAACGCGGTTTTCCTGACGAACGGGTACTGGAAGACAATGGACTGGGATTCGTGTATGAGTATACCACCAAATTCCGGTCCATCAACTCCAACTTCATCGCCACCGCTACAACAACCTTCGGAGAGAACTTCAACGCTACATTCCGCCTGGGGCACGAACTTTATGACGAGCAGGTGAGAAGCTTTGGCGTGGAAGGCAATGAACTGACCGTGTTTGACTTTTTCGACCTGCGCAATGCGCGCGCGCTCACACCCCGGGATGACCAGTCGGAGTACCGGCTGATGGGAGTTTTCGGGGAGGCCTCTTTCGACTACCGCGACTTCCTCTTCCTGACGCTGACAGGCCGAAACGACATCACCTCCACGCTTAGCAAGTCCAACAACTCATTCTTCTATCCTTCTGCCTCTCTGAGCTACGTGTTTTCAGAACACCTGGGGCTGCCGTCTTTCATCAACCAGAGTAAGCTGCGACTATCCTACGCCCAGATAGGCAAGGATGCGCCCCGCTACTCCACCTCGTCCGGTTTCTCACCCTACACGGGTTTCCCGACGGGCTTCACCGGCTATACCCGTAGCGCCCTACTCGGCAACCCCGAACTCAAGCCCGAGTTCACCAACACCTTCGAGGCGGGCCTGGAGATGGCCTTCCTGAATAACCGACTGGGCTTCGATTTCACCTATTACTACTCCCTGAGCAAAGACCAGATTCTGCCGATCGATGTGGCGGCCTCTACTGGCTTTATCCGGGCCGCTGTAAACTCCGGTAAGATGCGCAACAAAGGGGTGGAAATCGTGCTGAACGCGACTCCTGTCAGATCAGAAGACTTCAGCTGGGACACCAAGGTGATCTTCTCTGCTAACCGAAACAAGATCCTGAGCATTCGTGAAGGCCTCGAGGAGATTCCGTATGCCTCCCAGTTTGGTTACCTGAGCTCTACTGTGACCATGAAGCTTATACCAGGACAGCCCTACGGTAACATTTACGGTTCCAGTTGGCAGCGCTACTATGGCCCCGGCGAAGAGGAAGATCCACTGTTCATCGACGAGGACAGACCCTTGCTGATCGGGCCGGATGGTTTTCCGGTTCGGGCGCCACTCTCCAAGCAGAAGATACTGGGCAACTCACAGCCTGACTGGATTGGTGGCTTTACCAACACCTTCACATACAAAGGCCTGAGCCTGACCGCCCTGCTGGATGCCCGCGTGGGACACGAGAAGTACAATCAGATGGGTAACTTCTTCTCCGCCTTCGGCATTGCCGAGTACACCGAGAACCGCAACGAGTTCAAGGTGTTTGAGGGCGTGTTGGCCGACGGTACACCCAACACCAAGCAGGTATGGCTCGGTCAGGGTATAGGTCCGGATGGCGTCAACTACGGAGATGGCTACTACCGCCGCTTCCACCGGGGCGTGTCAGAGGAGTTTGTGGAAGACGCCTCGTGGGTACGCCTGCGCTCGCTCACGCTCAGCTACTCCCTGCCGGGTCAGTGGTTTGAGAACATCTTCCTCCGCAACGCCTCCGTCTCCCTGACCGGCAACAACCTGTGGCTGTCCACCGACTACTCAGGATTTGACCCGGAAAACAGCTCCAACCCGAGCGGCAGCAACGTGGACGGGTTTGCCGGTTTCACTTATCCGGCTGTAAGGAGCTATCTGTTCACCCTGAACCTTGGGTTCTAAAAAGCGAGAAACATTATGAAAAAGATAGTAAGATACGCACTCGCCCTTACCATGCTAGGGGCAGCGATGGGTTTACAAAGCTGTGAAGATTACTTCGATCTGAATGACAACCCGAACTTGGTTCCAGAGGCACCGCTCAGTGCGCTGCTCTCCACCACTACGCACAAGACTGGCCTGAACAGCCAGCGGGTAGCGGCTACCACTTCATTCTTTGTGCAGTATGTGGCCAGCCCCACGGCAGGCAGCGGCACCGACACTTACCAGGTAACCGACTATACCGGCACCTGGGATGCGCTATACCTGGCTATGGCCGACATCTACGACATGCGGCAGAAAGGTATAGAGGAAGGCGCCTCGGACTATGTAGGCGTGGCCAATATCCTGATGTCCTACCACCTGAGCTTGGTGACTGACCTGTGGGGCGATGCACCTTACACGGAGGCCTTCAATAATAGTACCCTCACCCCTGCTTTCAACACAGAGGAGGAACTGTATGCCGAGGCGCTGCGCCTACTCGACGAAGGTATAGCCGAGCTTCAGAAGACCGACTCGAAGGTTGTACTCGACGATGACAACGATCTGATCCATGGTGGGGATAAAGATAGCTGGATTAAGACGGCCTACGCCTTAAAAGCCAGGCTGCTCAACAAAGTGAGTAAGAAACCGTCCTACGACCCGGCTGCTGTGCTGAGCGCGGTAGATAATTCCTACGAGTCCAATGCTGATGATGCCGAGATGGCCGTGTTCGCACTGCGCAACCCCTGGGCTGAGGTAGCGCGAAGCAATGCCTCGCTCATACTGGGTGGTTGGCTTTCGGAGCAGCTCGTTAATCAACTCAACGGCACCACCTATGGCGTCGTGGATCCCCGAATATCTCGTATTACGGACCCTACGGTGACTGGCACTTACGTGGGCACACCGAACGGCGTGGGCAACGTGGGCCCGGCCAACAACACGGTGAAGGACGAGGTTTACATCTCGCGTAACTCACCGCTCACTGGCGAGGCGTCTCCAATTACGATTGTATCCTATGCTGAAATGAAGTTCGTTGAAGCGGAAGCGGCTTTCCGTGCCGGTGACAGTCAGCGTGCCTATACCGCCTATCTGGAAGGTATACGCGCCCATATGGACAAGCTCGAAGTGCCGGTTGCCGAGCGCGATGCTTACCTGAATAACACCGCAGTAAGTGTAGGAGCTGCCAACCTGACCCTCGACCTGATCTTTAAGGAGAAGTATGTGGTGACCTACCTCAATCCGGAAGCCTGGAACGATGCCCGTCGTTACAATTACCAGTACGCTGACTTCACGCTACCAGTCAACGCTGCCCTGCCTACCTTCATCCGCAGGGTCGCCTACCCACAAGGAGAAAGCAGCAAAAACCCGAACACGCCAGATTCGCCTGTGCTGTCGGAGCCGCTTTGGTGGGACCAGTAGAGTCTAAGAATTAGAGAGTTTGGGAGTTTAAGAGTGAATTAAATTTTCTGACTACAGTAATTGAAAAGCAGCAGCTGATCGGGGTGGGTCGGTTGCTGCTTTTTTGTTAAGAAGGTGCAGTTCAACTGAGTAATTGCATATCTTTTTTGCTATATTTAATCTCTATACCGCCCAGTTTTAATTACAGGTATAGTTACAAAGCAACATACCCTTTACTTCTATACCTGTTTTATGAACAAATACGGTCTACACGGAAAACTACAGGCTACTGCCGGGAAAGGCGCGTACCTTGCTCAGATATTGTTAGAGGCCTCCAAGTTGGTTTCGACGGCAATAGGCTGCCGGCTATACCTGGTCAGTCAGGACAGCAGCAATCCAGATGCCGTGTGGGTGACGGAGGTATGGGACAGCAAAGAAGACCACGACAATTCTCTTCAGGTACCCGGCGTGAGAGAACTGATTTCCCAAGCCATGCCGCTGCTTGCCGGCAGACCTGAAAAAGGCCAGGAACTGGAAGTGCTGGGGGGAACTGGATTGGAAGTTGAATTAGCCCATATCTCATGAAAATATTTTTACTGTCTCTAACCTTTGTTATAGTAATCACCAGCTTTTGTACCGCCCAGATCAGACCAAATCCTACTGCCTACACAGGTGCTGGGCTCAAGGGCGGCTCCAGTTTCTCATCATTCAACTTCAACCCATCTCAAGGCCAAGGCTGGGCAACCGGATACACAGCGGGGCTAGTGCTTAAGCATGCGGTACGGGTGAACGAGAATGAGCCCATGATGGGGGTACAGGTAGAGTTAAATTGGGTGCAGCGCGGCTGGACAGATCATATTGATTCCACCACTACGTATACCCGAAAACTCCATTACCTCGAATTGCCTTTTATGACGCATGCCATGTGGGGGCATAAAAACACCAAAATAATAGCCAACTTCGGCCCGTCCATTAGCTACCTTCTCTCGAACCGCGACAGCATAGATGCGATCTTAGACACGAAGCATAATGGTTATTATCAAAACGAAATTGAAAAACCCTGGCTTGCGGGCCTCGCCTTAGGAGTAGGTGTGCAGCGTTCTACTGCATTTGGCACTTTTCAATTGGAGGCAAGACTTACCCAGAGTCTGAACAGTATCATGACCAAGAGACAACGACTTATCTCCGCCACCAATACCAACATCACAGTCACTGCGGCATATTTGCTAGAGCTTCGGCCTAAAAAAGAGCGCAGTACTAACGGAGCAAGTTCATTTTTTAGATGATCAACCATTCCAAGCTATACCTAAGATCTTCGTCATGAATAAAATATCGAAAAATACCATCCTCGTGAGTGTGCTTTATATCTGTTTATGGGTGATTGGAAGTGCCTTGTTATACCATGAGAACAATGGCAAAATCATCATCGCCGTTACCGCAGCAGTCGTTCTCTTCAGAATTAGCTCCCAAATTAAAAAAGACAGAAAAGCGAGTTCCGGCAGGTGAGTTTACGAAAATTACTCCGCCGCTTGCAACCCATGTTACGGAAATTGAATCTTCTTGATAGTTCCTATACCTAAAGCGGGTATAGCTCCCATACTTTCAAGAGACTCTTCTGATGCCGAAACACAAACTGCGCCAACTGCTCATCACCTTTTTCTATTTTCTTACTGCCAACTTCGCTCTCGGACAAGGCTTACAGATTAGTGGCACGGTCAGAAATGCCGCGCAGCACGAGGCTATACCTTACGTCAACATCGGCATCAAAAAGAAGAACGTCGGGACAGCCACCAGGCCAGACGGTAGCTTCCGGATAAGTCTGAAAGAAGAGAACCTGCAGGATACCCTCACTTTCTCCGCCATCGGGTATAAGGAGTTAGCTATACCTGTTGAAAGAATCCTCCTTGGTGGTTTGACTTCCTTTGAACTCACAGAAAAAACCACAGCCCTGCGAGAAGTTGTCGTCAACAGCAAAGCGGCGAAAGTCAAAAAATTCGGCACTACCTCGCGTAATCCTTTCCTTTACGGCTCAGCCGAAACGACGCAGTCAGAGGATATTTCCGAGCTGGGCAAATTCATCGACCTCAACAACAAAACTTCTGAGATCCTGTCTGCCACGGTATACCTGCGCAGCATCAAGCGCGACTCCGCCACTTTCCGCATCAATCTTTACAAGAACGAGAGCGGGTTGCCCGGTGAGCGCCTCGTGGAGAAAAGCATCATCCGACGGCTTCCGCTCACACAGGGCTGGGTTACGGTTCCGCTGGAGGCCTATGGCCTGGTGGTGAACGAAGATTTTTTTCTGGGTATAGAATACCTGCCCGAGTACAGTAATCACGAAAAGTATATTTTCATTTACGGCGCTGCATTAGGCGGGAGCTTTTATTCCAGAAAGGCTAGTCTGGGTGCCTGGGAAAAAGGAATTGGCGGCCGGCTGGCGGCTTATGTCACGGTAAGGCAGTAACAAACCAGTTCTCAGCTGCTCTGCATGAAACAAAGCCTGTATTACTTCGCCGCTACCTTCTTGCTCGTACTAATTACCAGCCTGGCAGTGCAGGCGCAGCACACCTTGCCTGTCGACAAAAGGGTCATTCAGTTTTCGGGAATGGTATACGCCAGCGACAGCCTGACAGCGTTGGAGGATGTTGCCGTTTATGTGCCGGGCACCACAAGGGGGACGCACACGCGCAAAAGCGGCTATTTTTCGATGCCCGTGCTGTCCGGTGACACGGTAGTATTCGGTGCCCTGGGTTACGAAAAGCTATACCTGATCGTGCCTTCGGAGACCACAGAAAATTACCTGGCGCGTAAAATTGTGCTGGAAAGAAAAGAAAACAAGCTGCCTACGGTGGATGTGATGCCATGGGCGACGGAATATGACCTTCGTCTGGCCGTGTTGCGCACCAAACTCCCCGAGGAGCCCAAAGACAAGCTACCCGTTATTCCTCCACCTGTTGTCTACAAATCGATCACAAAAATGCCAGCCATGGATGCGGAGGCCAATTTCCGGTACGGGCAGAAAATACTGCAAAACCAGCAGGAGTCACGTTACAGGGTACCCGATATTCTGAAGATTTTCTCTATTCCGATACGCTAAAGTCAATTTGCCAGGTATAGCCTAGGCTTCCTGCTTCTCGAGGTTGAAGAGGGCGCTCAGTCCTTCCAGCAAGGCCTCTGACTCGCCACGCTGGCAGGCTGCTTTCAACTCCAGGGCAGGCAGTTTTACGATCTTGTTGAGGATGTTTTTGGTGATCGCCTCCACGAGTTCTTTCTGCTCGTCACCCAGCTTTTTGGTATAGCGGGCCAGCTCCTGCTGACGAATCTCTTCCAGTCGGCTCTTAAACTGCTGCAAGGCTGGCGACATGGCCATCTCGCGGGTCCAGGCAGCAAATTCAGCCAGCGCCTCTGCAATGATCTCCTTCACCTGTGGAATAGCCGCCATGCGCATGGTCAGCGCCTCGGTGGCTCTGTTACGGATGTTGTCGACGTTGTATACCTTCGCGTTTGGCAGATTGCCGATCGCGGCGTCGATGCTGCGCGGCATGGAAAGGTCCACGAAAAACTGCGGTGCGTTCTCACCCATTTTTGCGACATCCGCCTGCCCGATGAAGAAGCAATCGCCGGGCACAGAAGAAATCACCACATCGGCGTTCGACATCTCTTCCCACACGTTTTCCCAGTAAATAGCACGGGCATTGGTTTGCTGGGCCAGCTCCAGCGCCTTGTGGTGGGTGCGGTTCGCGATGGTGATATTGTTGATTTTCGACTTGCCAAAATTATCGCACACATTGGCGCCAATCTCCCCTACCCCGATCATCAGCACGCGCGGATCGGTCATGCCTCTAGTCAGCTCCTCTACAAGCTCCACCGTGGCGTAAGATACCGAGGCGGCACCATCAAAGAAGGCCGTCTGATTGAACACCTGCTTGTTGGTATAGAATATAGTGTGCATCAGCCTGTGCAGGAACGTGCCGGCCATGCCAGCATCAGCCGCCCACTGGTAAGCTTTTTTCACCTGGTTGAGTATCTGCATATCGCCCACCACCTGCGACTCCAGTCCGAGCGACACATAAAACAAGTGCTGCACAGCCTGCTCGTGGTCCGTAATATGCTGAAAATAAGACGTAATCTCTTTCGTCGCGATAAAGCCCTTCTCAATGGCAATCAGCTTGATGATTTCGCGGGAAAGGTCCTGCGTAGCCGAGTAATATACCTCGGTGCGGTTGCAGGTAGAAAGCACCATCACATCCTGCGCATCGGTAAACTCGCTTATCTTATCGAGCAGGTTACGGCAACCGATCTCGTTCAGCGATACGGCTTCACGAATGGCGATGGGTGCTTGCTTGTAAGATAATGTCAGGGCCTTAAACTGATTTTGCATGTCTTTCTCTCAAATACTCTGCAAATTTCTCAAAACCCTGTATTGGAAAGTATGACTTTTGTCATTTTTGGGTAGGAGAAATGTCAATGTTTGGAATAGGATGTTTTGAAGTTGCGGAGAATAGCCTTGTCAATCTCCGCAAATATGCGGAGATTGGAGCGATTATTCTCCGCATTTACTATTAGATGAGCTACTATATATACCATCACCCGGACTGGCCTAACTTTAAATGGGACGCTGAAGCACTCACGGACAAGCTAGCCGAGGTGCGTTACTTACAAGGATTGATGGCCGGGCGGATGGAGTCGTTGGGCTTTACGGCCCGCTCAGAAGCTGTTCTGCAGACACTGACACAAGATGTGACCAAATCAACCGAGATCGAAGGCGAGTCCCTCGACACAGAACAAGTGCGTTCATCCATAGCCCGACGCTTAGGTATAGAAATAGCTGGTCTGGTGCCGTCAGACAGGCACGTGGAGGGCGTGGTAGAGATGATGTTGGATGCAACGCAGCACTTTGAGCAGGCTCTCACCCAAGATCGTCTGAAAGCATGGCAAGCCTGTCTGTTCCCGACAGGCCGCAGTGGTATGCACCAAATTCTCGTAGGTGAATGGCGGGACAACGAAAAAGGACCCATGCAGGTAGTATCCGGACCGCTTGGTCGTGAACGAGTACATTTCCAGGCTCCCCATGCAGACAATTTGCCTTATGAAATGAACTTGTTCCTGGATTGGTTTAACCAGCAGCAAAACCTCGATCCTGTCCTGAAGGCAGGTATAGCCCATCTGTGGTTTGTAACCCTACATCCCTTCGACGACGGCAACGGGCGCATTGCGCGTGCCATCACAGACATGCAGTTAGCCAGAGCTGAGCAAAGCGCTCAGCGATATTATAGCATGTCCGCTCAGATTAGATTGGAGCGAAATGCTTACTACAGCATATTAGAGAAAACTCAAAAAGGTGCGCTGGATATTACACCGTGGTTACAATGGTTTTTGGATTGCCTGTACAATGCATTGAAGGTATCGCATGAAAAACTTGGGACAGTGCTGCTGCGCGTCAGGTTTTGGGATGTGCATGCGGAGACTCCATTGAACCAGCGGCAGCGTCTTCTAATAAACAAACTTCAGGAAGGATTTGAAGGGAAGCTTACAACCTCTAAATGGGCCAAAATAGCCAAATGCTCGCAAGACACTGCTGGCCGCGATATTCAGGATCTGATTACGAAAGGTATTTTGAGAAAAGAAGCGGCAGGCGGAAGAAGCACAAGTTATGTGCTCCTCCAGCCTGCCGCAGAATAGATCGGTTCTAATTCCGCATCCGCTCCAGCTTCTGAGAATTCAGGATCGTGATCTTGCTACCGCGGGTGTCGATCAGGTTTTCGTCCTTGAAATCGGCCAGGGTGCGGATCACGGTCTCTTTGGAGGCGCCCACGATGCTGGCCAGGTCCTCGCGCGTGATCGATACCTCTGACTTGTAGTTCGGGTCTTCTTTGTACTGCTTTTCCACAAACAACAATGCCTCCGCCACACGCTTGCGCACGGAGTTGTAGGCCAGCTTTAGCAGGCGCTCCTCCCGGTCAGCCAGGTTGTCGGAGAGTATTTTGATGAACTTGCCGGCCACATCGCGGTTCTGGTAGAGTAAGGTATAGAAGTCCTCACGCGGGATGATGTATACCTCCGAATCCTCCAGCGCCATCGCCGACTCGCGGTAAGCTTTCTCTTCAAGCAGGTCGAGATAACCGATGAAGTCTCCGTCCTTATAGAGACTCGTAATATACTCGCGGCCTTCTTCGTTCGCCTTGTAAGTCTTGATCTTGCCTTTGTTGAGGAAGTAGAGGTTGCTCGGGTAGTTGCCTTCCGAGAACAAGTGCTGCTTTTTGCGGAAAATGGTAACACGACGGTTCTCCGAGATCAGCTTGTTGAGCTCCTCGTAGCCTTTCGCCTCCTGAATGAAGTTGTCGAGTCCCTGCACATTGCGCTGAAACTCGGCTTTCATGATCTCGTTTTTCTTCAGGCGCATCTCCACCACGTCCAGCAGCTCCACATCGTCGAAGGGCTTGGTCAGGTAGTCGTCGGCGCCCAGGTTCATGCCTTTGCGGAAGTCGTCTTTTTCTGATTTAACCGTCAGGAAAACGAAGGGAATACTGGCCGTTTCGGGGAATTTGCTGAGCATGTGCAACACACCGTAGCCGTCGAGCTGGGGCATCATGATGTCGCATATGATCAGGTCAGGGTGTTCTTTTTTGGCCAGGTCTACTCCAAGTTTGCCATTCGGCGCTTCGAGTACCTGGTAGTTAGCCAATGACAGGATCTCGGCAGTGTTCTCGCGTATTTCCTGGTTGTCTTCAATCAGCAATATCTTTTTCATATCTGTGCGGTATATGGCAAAGTGATGGTGAATGTGGTGCCGTGGCCCAGCTGGCTTTCATAGCGCAACTCGCCACCCATAATCTCTACATATTTTTTTACAATGTTCAGCCCTAGTCCGGTTCCCTGTATGTTGGTCACGTTCTGCGCCCTGAAAAAAGGCGTGAACAGGTGTGTCTTGTCTTCGTCAGGTATACCGATCCCCTCGTCGCGCACGTCCAGTGTGACCACATTCTCTTCGATGGCTGTCTTGAACCAGATGGTGTCATTCTCTCCTGAGTATTTGCTGCCGTTGGAGAGCAGGTTGATGATCACGTTGCGCATCAGCTGCTTGTCCAGGTATACGGTCTGCTGGTCGCCTTCGTGCCGGTAGTCGATGCGCTGTCCCTCTTTCAGGAAGCCCTGCATTTCATCGACCACTTCTGCCGCAAAACTCTGCAGATCGAAGCTACTCGGTACGTTGTGTATTTTCCCCTCCTCCATGCGGCTGATCGACAGGAAATCGTTCAGGATGTTGGTCAGGTTGTGCACCGCCGACTTGATGCGGCCCACGTGCTTCAGGCGCTTTTCGTCGTCTTCGGCGGTCTTGTATTTGGTGATCAGTGATGCTGACGACAGCACGGTACTCAAAGGTGTCCGGAACTCGTGCGAAGCGATGGTCACGAAGCGCGATTTAAGTTCGTGCAGCTCCTTCTCTTTCTGCAGTGCCTTGTAAATTTCGGTCTGTGCTTTTTTTAACGTGCGGTTCGCCTTCTCCAGGTTCTGTATGGCCGCGGCCAGTTCCTGTGTGCGCTCCTCCACCCGTTGTTCCAGCTCGGTGTTCAGCTTCTGAATCTCGGCCAGACTCTTGGCGTGCTCTATGCTATACCGGATCGAGCGCTCCAGGTCATAAGGATTGAAGGTGCCCTTCACCAGGTAGTCCTGAGCCCCTGCCCGCATGGCTTTCTCGTCGGTTTCGCGGTCGCTCTGGCCTGTGAGCAGAATGAACGGGGCGGCTATACCTTCGTTCACCGCCTGCGTGATTAGTTCCAACCCGTCATGCGCACCCAGCCTGAAATCGACCAGGTATACATGGTGCCGCTGCTCCCGGATAATGTCGATCGCCTCTTTGAAAGATGGCGCCCAATCGAGCACGTAGTTGCGCCCCGGTATATCGTCCATAATATCCCGCGCAATGATGAAGTCATCCTCATCATCATCCACCAGCAAAACACGAATTCTGTCAGGCATATTTTGAGTTTGGGAGTTAGAGAGTTTAGGAGTTTGTGAGTTTAAAAGGTTAGAGTTAGGCTAACAAGCTCATGATACTGGTTAGTCTTAGCTGAATGAAAGCGCTTTACTTTTTCAGTAACTCCTCAACTCTCAAACTCCCCAATTCCTAAACTTGCTAAGGTTTCGGCAGTTCTACAATTTCGAACCAGTACTTGCTCAGGGTGCGCATCACGTCCACGAGCGAGCTGAAGGTAACCGGCTTGGTGATAAAAGAGCTCACGCCCAGGTCGTAGGTGCGCAAGATGTCTTCTTCGGCCTTGGAGGTGGTGAGCACCACCACCGGCAGCACGCGCAGGTGCTCATCGGCTTTTATTTCTTTCAGCGCCTCGCGGCCGTCTTTTTTCGGCATGTTCAGGTCGAGCAGGATCAGGCCGGGCGTCTGGTATTTTTCCTTGTCGGTGAACTTGCCGCGGTTGTGCAGGTAGTCCATCAGCTCCTCGCCATTTTCTACAAACTGGATGGCGTTGCTCAACCGGTTCTCGTCCAGGGCCTCTTTGATGAGCATGCGGTCTTCGGCGTCGTCATCGGCAATGAGGATCACGATAGGTCTGTTCGATTTCATTTTGATTCTTCCTTCAAGTGAGTTTTCGCTAAAGTAACAATAAAATGCGTACCCTCGCCCGGTTTGCTTTTGGCAGTAATATCGCCCCCGTGGCGGATCGCAATTTTACGGCAGATGGCAAGTCCTATACCTGATCCTTCGTACTTCTGCCCTTCCAGTCGCTGGAAGATGTTGAAGATCCGGTCCAGGTACTTCTCCTCGAATCCGATGCCGTTGTCCTCCACATGCAGCTCCACCAGCTCATCGCCCGGCGTGGAGGTCATGTGGGCTTTCAGCTGCAGCTCCTTGGCATATACCTTCACCACTGGGGCCACATCGTCTTTGCGGAACTTAATGGCATTGCTGATCAGGTTCTGCAGCAATTGGCGCAACTGAGTCGGCTCCGCCTGAATTACCGGCAGCTCCCCAATCTCCACCTTGGCGTGCGCATTTTCGATGGCAATTTCCAAGTCTGAGACCACCTCCCGGGCAATCTGGTTGAGGTCCGTCGCCACAAACGGCTTGGACTTAGAAGTAACGCGGGAGAAAGTGAGCAGGTCGTTTATCAGGTTCTGCATCCGGCTGGCCGCGTTCAGCATGCGGTCCACGTAGTCCTTGCCTTGCTCGCTCAGGTTCTCGTATTCTTTTATCTTGAGCCGGTCGCCGAACGCCTGAATTTTGCGCAGCGGCTCCTGCAAGTCGTGCGATGATACGTAGGCAAAATCCTGCAGCTCGCGGTTGCTTCGCTCCAGTTCTGCGGCATAGCGGCGCAGGCGCTCTTCTGTTATTTTCTGGCGGGTGATGTCGTGTATGAAACCAGTGTATACCTTGCGGTCGGCCAGCTTCACTTCGCTGATGCTCAGGTATAGTGGAAAAATAGTGCCGTCTTTCTTAAGTCCTGTCACTTCACGGCCTATACCGATGATGCGTTTCTCGCCGGTCTCGTGGTAGTGGTGCATGTAGTTGTCGTGCAAACTCTTATCGGGCTCCGGCATCAGCATGTTGATCTTGCGGCCGATCACCTCAGAGTCGTCGTAGCCAAACATTTTGCAAGCCGAGGGGTTGATCATCTCGACAACTCCCTGCGTGTCGATGGTAATGATGCCGTCTACAGCCGTCTGGATGATGGAATTGATGCGGCTCTCGCTTTCGCGCAGGGCGGCCTCCGTTTTTTTGAGTTCGGTGATGTCGTGGATAATGCCCGTAAAGATCTGTTTGTCGCGCAGGTGCACCTCACTGATGCTGAGCAGGAAGGGGAATACGGTACCGTTTTTCTTTTTGCCCAGCACTTCGCGTCCTTTGCCGATGATCTGCCCTACCCCCGTGCGGTGATAATTGTCCAGGTACTTATCGTGCAAACTATGGTCGGGCTCCGGCATGAGCATGCTCACGTTGTTGCCGATGATCTCTTCGGGCTGATAGCCGAAAATGTTCGCAGCTGCCGGGTTAACCGACTCCACAATGCCTCTGCGGTCGATGGTGATGATGCCGTCGATCGCCGTTTCGATGATGGCCTTCAGTCGCGACGCGCTGTCTGTTTGCTGATTAGCTGAATTCTCGTACGCTTCCAAGTGTGTTTAATTTCCTAAATATAAGCAGTACGGCACTATTCTCAAAAAAGTGCCGGTATACCTGTTTCAGGAGCATCTACAGTAAGTGTTTTGTAGGGATCCTGGCTCTCGGCCGGAGTTGCCGCTGCCACGTAATGCCCACCTACACTTTCCCGTCGGGCCAGCGCGGCTCGCGTGATCAACTCAGCTACAGTGAGCAGGTTATGGAGCTCCTGCACCTTTTGCTGTATACCTGTCAACTCGGCAATACCTTGCGCCTTCCGCTGCAGCCTCTCGATTTGGGACTGGCAGTGCTGGAGACCTACTGTAGATCGCACAATACCCGCCTGTTCCCAAAGCAGCTTTTGCAAGGCTGCCCGACTTAGTGCCACCTCTGCCTCCATACCTAGCCACCAGGCGCCAGTGCTGTCTTTACCTGAGCTACATTCAGGTATAGTGGGCAATTGGCCAGAAACTAAACTCGCCACATGCGCTGCTGTAAGCTGCGCAAATACCACTCCCTCCAGCAGCGAGTTGCTGGCCAGTCGGTTCGCCCCATGCACACCGGTACAAGCCACCTCCCCGATTGCGTATAACCTGTCGATGGAAGTTTGGCTGTGCAGGTTGGTCTTCACGCCCCCACATTGGTAGTGGGCTGCCGGCACCACAGGTATAAGCTGCTTTTCAACCTCAATGCCAATAGTGGCACATTTATGATAAATAAAAGGAAAGTTACTTCGCACATGTCCGGCCGGCAGATGGCGCACATCCAGGTAAAGGCAAGGACTGTTGTGATTCTGCATTTCGGTGAGCACGGCGCGGGCCACAATGTCACGCGGAGCCAGCGAACCCAGCGGATGGTAGCGGTACATAAACCGACTGCCGTCCGGCAAGACCAACTCCGCTCCCGCTCCCCGCAACGCCTCTCTGATCAGGAAAACCTCGCCGTTTGGTTGGTACAAAGCAGTTGGATGGAACTGGAAGAACTCCATGTTTCGGATTTCGGCTCCCGCCCGTGCTGCCATGGCCAGTCCATCGCCGGTGGCTATACCTGGGTTAGTGGTATATTGGTATACCTGTCCGGAGCCGCCGGTGGCCAGCACCACCGCATGCGCAGGTATAGACCGAAACTCCTGTGTGTGCAGATCCAGCACCTGTACGCCATAGCAAAACGTACCTGACTTGCTGGTATCCGTGAGCAGTTCTATACCCATCTGATGTTCCTGCACGGAGATGTTCGGGTGCCGCCGCACAGCCGACTCCAAAGCCTGCTGTATGCTGCACCCCGTGTGGTCTTTTACATGCACAATGCGGTGATGGCTGTGGCCTCCTTCCAGGCCCAGTGCCAGATTGCCTGATTCATTTTCGTCAAAACCAACGGCTATACCTTGCAGCCACTGAATAGAGGCAGGCGCGTTTTGTACCATGAAGCGCACAGCCGTTTCGTCGCATAGCCCAGCCCCTGCCTCGAGCGTGTCCTGCACGTGCTTTTCGAAAGAGTCGGTGGGGTCGAGCACAGCGGCGATGCCTCCCTGCGCATAGGCCGTGTTGGTTTCAGAAAGACTGCCTTTGCAGAGCACCAGCACGCGGCCATGGGCAGCGGCCTGCAGGGCAAAGGTGAGTCCCGCAATACCGCTACCCAACACCACGAAATCAAAATCTGGCGCTTTCATTTTTTAATTGGACAAAGGATATTTTGACAAAGGACAAAAGAAGCTTTGTTGAAAGTAGACTTATCACTTCAATCACCTTGCTTGACTGACTAGCTTCCTTTTCCTATGAAAAGGTCAGCATCCGTTCGATCGGCAAAAGCGCTTTTTCACGAATGTCCTCTTCTAAATCTACCCTAAAGAGGCGCTCCGATTCGGTGCCAATGGCCCGTAGGGCCTGCAGGGTGCGCTGGATCGTGATCTGTTTCATGTGCGGACATTTGATGCAGGGCACGATGAATTCTTTTTCCGGGTACATGCCGCGCAGGGTGGCGCCCAGGTCGCACTCCGAGCCCAGTATGAACTGACGCGATTTGCTCTCGCCTACAAAACGAAGAATGTCGGATGTACTGCCTACCACACCACCAGCACCCGTCAGGGCGTCGGCTACTGTGTCGTCGGGCACCTCCCAGTGCACCAACACCTGCGCCTCGGGGTACATCATTTTGAGTCCGTTGATGCGCTGCGGCGTGAACTGCTCGTGCACCTCGCATTTGCCTTCCCACAGAATCAGTTCTTTGCCCGTTTCGGCTTTGATGCGGGTCTGCAGGTTGCGGCCCATGAAGAGGTCGGGCAGGAAGATCAGACGGTCGGAGTCGAAGGAACGGGCGATGTCTAGGGCATTGCGGGAGGTGCAGCAGATGTCGGCTTCGGCTTTGGTCTCAGCGTAGGTGTTGATGTAGGCTACCACCGGCACGCCCGGGTACTGCGCCTTGAGCTTACGCACATCGGCCCCCGTGATGCTCTCGGCCAGCGAGCAGCCTGCCTCAAAACTCGGCAGCAGCACCTGTTTGGCCGGGTTCAGGATCTTGGCTGTCTCGGCCATGAACTTCACACCGCAAAAAATGATGTTGTCGGCCTCCACGCCTTTAGCAGCCACGCTCAGGCCAAGCGAGTCTCCCACAAAATCGGCGATGCCTCCATCCTGGTGGTGCACCTGCAACTCGGGCGACATGTAAAAGTGGGACAAAATCACTGCGTTCTTCTCACGCTTCAGTTCCCGGATCTCTTCCACAACCTCCTGCAGGGCGGCAATCTCTCCGGTTTGTGCAAAAGGGTGCATGGCCCTGAATTTTTCAGAGAAGGCACCCTGTGTCAGGGTCGCTGTCATGTTATGTTTCAGAAAGTTTTAAGCGATGCCGCGGACTGTGCCGTTCAGCATTTCTTCGGGTTGGTTTTTAATGAAATATTTGCCGGTTTTTACGTCGTCAACCAGGCTCTGTATCGTCTTGTCGCGGAACACCTGCAACAGATGGTCGCGGTATACCTTAATTTCGTCGTGCAACGGACAAGGGTGCTTATCGGAGCACTGTTTCATGCCCATGCCACATTTCTTGAAAGCCTCCAGCCCATCGATCAGGCGCACCACTTCCAGTATACTAATCTCGTCGGCCGGGCGATGCAGAAAAAATCCGCCATTGGGTCCTTTGATGGAGGCGATGACGCCTTTGCGCACCATATCTTGCAGGATTTTGCCCATAAAGTGGGCGGGCAACTCCAGTTCGTTGGCTATCTCTTTTATTCCTACGCGCTTGCCTTCTGCATCAGCCATCGCAATGTAGACGATAGACCGCAGGGCGTATTCTGTTGTTTTCGAAAGCATAACCTTGTCTTAAATCGGGGGTGCAAATCTATCAGGTATTTCCCAATTGTCGCATTCCTTCCTCACTTATCATATCCGGCGTCCACGGCGGAAGCCATACCAATTCCACTTTAGTATCCAGATTCGGGAAGCGCTTGTGCAGCATCTGCTCAGCCGCCGTCGTGATGGTGCCACTCATGGGGCAGCCCGGCGTGGTGAGCGTCAGTTCAATGTGTAGCTTCTCCTCGTCTTCCTTCAGGGTAACTTTATATACCAGACCGAGGTCCACAATGTTTATACCGATCTCGGGGTCGATGATGTATTTGAGCGCCTCATACGCTTCGTTGACGATCTCCTGTTCCTGCGTTTTCATAATTTATGGCCTTTTGAGTCCCGATTTCTAAGTCCTTCCTTATTTAATTCGTCCCCTTTGCCGCCTTTTCATAGCCGAATGGCTTCAGGTCCTTCACTTTGTGCAGCAGCACTTTGAACACGTTGCCCGCATACAGTACCGACGCTACGCTCAACAGCACGGCTCCCAGCAAAATGATATTTTGCTCGGCCAGCAACACACCCGCCAGCAGGCCCACCAGCCCGACCAGGTAAGCGATATTTTGCCAGCGCAGCAGTGTTACGCTATACAGGTCTTTTGGCATAGGTGTCTTGAAACGGCCCACATAGTCTTCGTAGCTGTGCATCCAGACGATGAAGGGAAGGGTCTTAAAGGTCTGCCCCAGTATCAGTGCTGACACAAAGCCGAAGAAGATCGACAGTCCATATACCAGGTATAGCGCCGACAACAAGCGTTGCGGGAGGCCCAGCTGCAGCGTCACCACAAAAACCAGCACTATGGGTAGAATCAGGAGCGTGAGCGCCACAAAAGTTTGCTTCATCCCCAGGTCCAGGTCCGGGCGTTTGCCCATACCCTTGGCCTGTTTCAGGAAGTAAAGGAAGCAAGCTATACCTGACACGACCATGGCCGCATACAGCGCATAGAGCCCGGTGTGCAGAAAGAGGTGATCGGCCGCGAAAAGCACCAGTCCGCCGTTGATCAGGTAATAGCTCCAGTGCAGGCTCCGGTTATCTTCGGGATGAGCGAGCAGGAACATCGGAATCAGCTTAGAGCCCACGCCTACGATCAGCAGCAGAAACCAGCCTGCCATACCGATATGCGCGTGAAGCTTGAGGTAATGCACATGGTCCTGCGGCAGAAACGGGTACTGAAAGTTGAAGACCATCAACACACCGACCAAACCGGTCGCCACCAGCCAGACCACGGAGGTCACCATAAAATCCGCCTCTATGCCCCATTTCTTTACCTGCCGGGCCGTCTGCACCACGTTGGTGGCAAAGAGCACAAAGGCTATAAAAAGCAGACAAGCCGCTATGTGCATGATGGTGCCCACCCAGAAATTCCAGAAGGAGATCGTCAGCAGCACGGTACCTGTCGACAGCAGCGCAAAGGCGGCCGTGCCCAGTTTTTCGCTATAAAGCCGCACCTCCAGCACGACCGGCAGCAGTTGGTACACCGACCCGAAAATGATCATGGTCGCCCAGCCAAGCGCCGCCACGTGTGTGAGGGTAAGTAGCTTCGGATGGAAGTAGTGTCCGCCAAAAGCATCGGTTGAGAAAACCAGCAGCAGGCACAGCACCACAAAGGACACCGCCGCAAAGGCATAGTGCGGCAGCACAAGCCATTTGGAGGGTGAGTTGGATACAGTTGCGGCGCTCATGTGTTTGGTCGTTTATAGTTATTTTTTTCGGGGAATGATTAACCCACCCCTGCACCAGAGGTAGATTTCGTGCACGATTGTCATCCCCCTGCCCCCTTTAAAGGGGGACTTTTTTGTAATGCCAATTAGCAGGTATTCGTGTAGTCGATTCTTTGATCTTTAATCCAAATAAATTTTACTCAATAGAAAATTATATCTGCGATTGTCCCCCTTTGAAGGGGGCAAGGGGATGACAATCGTTCCCCAAACTCCTATATGTAAAATTCAGGCTTTCTCCAGCCAATTCGAATGACAAAAGTCACCCGAAAAGACAGCATTCGTCTATAAAGGAGTCTATCTATAGATCAACAGGTATACCTCGTTCGGTCCCACCTCTTTGATGCTCACTTGAAAGCCCCGCTCTGTTAGTTGCGGCAGCAGGAACTGCGGCACTTTGCGGTGATGCACGTACAGTGCCTCGTCTTGAGGCAGCGTTTCAAGCGCTCCCAGGATCGAGACCATCGGCTGCGGCATCTCCATCTGGCGCACGTCTATTTCCTGCAGCTTGCCGCTATACCTGGCCAAGAGTTCATCAAAGTTTTCCGCTGTAGCTGCCTCCTTAACTTCTACCTGTCCTCCTGCACTTTGTCTCTTGAAATAGGTTTTCACCAGGTTCGGACCCAATGTTTCGGTGTAGTAATCGAAGCCTTTGGGGCGCACGATGGCGATCAGAGGAATGGGCTCGAAGGTGTTCACGATGCAGAGCACTTGCTCGGTGTCCAGCTTGTTCACCGCATCCATGATCCGAAGAAACGGATCATCGCCTTTGGCAATGGTGTCGCGCACGTCCAGTACGAGGACACTTTCCTGCTTTAGGTTCGCCATAAAGGCGGGTTTTTCCAGCACATCGGTCTCCATGGATATAGCTCGTTTGTTGTGGCTTGTTTTTGAGGCGATGCTGAAGCCCAGCGGTTCCAGCTTTTCATAGAAATCCTCCACCCGGCACTTGCCAATTCGGGCGGCATCGGCAATGGTCACGCGCGACGCCAGCACCTTGCGCAGCACGGGGTTGCGCAGCTTTTCAAAGTGCTTGTTAATCGACACGATGGCCTCTATCGCCGCAGGGTTTTCCCGCAGAATGGTCGAGATGCGTGTGGTGGCAGACAGCTCCATGGCTAGGCTACCTTTTTGTTTTCCCAGAAAGCCGGCAAAAACTCGTCTTTCGGCTCCTGCAGGTCATGCTCTAACAGCCTGCCCACATCAGCCAAGTCCTCCGGATCGGCCACGGTTTGCAGGTAGGGGAACAGCTCGCGTTCTTCCCAACGGATGTGGTCGGTCAAATCCTGTTGCAGTGTGGCGATGAGCGAAGTATTCAGATTTTTCTGCTCGTTGATCAGTTCGATGATGGCCTCGATCAGTTGGTGCTCTTCGTGCAGTCGGACCGAGTTTACATCATCCTGATGCAAAAGTCGTTTCACGATTACTTCTTCTTCCTGGCAGTGGGCTTTCAGAATGTTACTCCAGAAATACTGGATGTACTGGCGCATCAGCTCAAAGGGAGCGCCGTTGGCTATACCTTGTTTCAGCTTCCAGCAGAACAGCAGCCCGAAATGGTGCTCCCGTGAAAGCGGTACCAGGCTCTTGTCCCGTTTCAGTGGTTTTGGTTTTGTTGCAGTTGTCATAGTGGTAGTGTTTTACCTCCCCCCGACCCCCTCCTTTTTTCAAGGGTCCCTACCCCTAAAACAGGAGGGGGAGTTGGGAAGAGTTGTCATTCTTTGTTCTTACTTTAAGGGGAGTTTACTCATCTTTGTAAACCCACCCCTACCCCTCCCAAGAGGGGAATTTTCTGTTGTTACTATTCTTCAGGCATAAGCGCAGTAGCTTATTGTATACCTGTGCACGATTGTCATCCTCCTGCCCCCTTCTTTGTCGAGGGCCCCTACCCCCAAGGGGGACTACTCTGCACGATAATTCCCCTCTTGGGAGGGGCAGGGGTGGGTTAATCGTTCTCAAACTCCCTCCCCTGTTTTTAGAGGAGAGCCGGGGTGGGGTTACTTCAGCACCTCTTTCTCCAGCTCCAGCGCTTTCGGGAAGAGCACGTTGTTCTCGAGGTGGATGTGGCGGTGCAGGTCTTCTTCGAACTCCTGGAGTTTTGAGAACATGACTCTATATGTGGCGCAGGCGTCGGCTGGCAGGGTATAGTCGTTGGTAAGGGTGCGGATGGCGGCCAGTTCGTCGCCAGCTGCCTCGTGCTCCATCTCCATCATGTTGATCGGGTTTTGGATGCTGCCGAAAGCGGGACGGTCTATCTTCACGCCGTTTTTCTTGGCTTCTGCCATTTGCTTGATGAACGGGAACAGCACACGCTCTTCTTTCGGCATGTGGGCCTCCAGTTCGTTGGCGATGTTCACAAAGTGCTTGGCTACTTCCACCACCTCCGGGTGACGACTGCCGTGCACGCGGGCTACTTTGGTGGTGTATTCGTAGAGGGTAGGTATGGCTTCGCGCACATAGCTGTGGTGCATGTTCACGATGTAGTCGCCCAAGAAGCCCAGGTCCCACTTCTCGTATTCGTTGCCGCGTGTAGAGGCGCTGCCTGTCTCAGGTATAGCGTTCAATTCGTTTTCTACTACATCGGGGTTAATGCCTTTTTCTTCGCACACCTGCTTCAGCGATTTTTTGCCGCCGCAGCAAAAGTCGATGCCGTATTTTTTGAACACCTGCGCTTTGCGGTAGTCTTTGGCCACCAGCTCGCCTACGGTCTCTCCTTCTTCCTGTGTCAGTTTTGAAATCTTCACTTCCCAGATCTCCGGGCCTTGCAACAGGTACTCCCACTTAAAGGTATTGCCGCGCTCTCCCAGCAACTGGTAGTAGAGTGGCTTCGGGTCGTGGTCGTTGTGAATCACGAAAGCTTCACCGCCATTCAGGTTGTCAAACCACTGGAAAATGGTCGGGTGTTTCATGCGTGGCTCCAGTACTGTTACGTCTAATTTTTCTATGGTTTCCATGGTGTTTTTTTTTGTAGATTAATGGTTGTAAATGATTGCCGATGTAAAAGTATACGTTAGGAAAACAAAATAAAAGATAAAAAGGTCTTTTTTTCTTAAATATTTTTCTGATATATTTATGAAACCATTTATTTGTGCCATACATCAATTATAAATGATTAATAACCAACCCATTAACCCTAAACCCGTTTTATGAAAAAAGAGAAAACAAAAAGCAGAGGAATCCCCGTCCCCCGCTTTTTTACCACGTCAGGTGAGAGCCCCTATACCTTGTTCGACTACGAAACACGGTCCTCCACCATCCGTGACCCAAGCGGGGGCATTGTTGCCGAGATCAAGGATGTGGAAGTGCCTGCCCAGTGGTCGCAGATTGCCACCGACATACTCGCCCAGAAGTACCTGCGCAAAGCGGGCGTGCCGCAGCCCGACGGCAGCAAAGGCCCCGAGAAATCGGTGAAACAGGTGGTGCACCGCCTGGCCGATTGCTGGCGCTCGTGGGGTGAAAAGTATGGCTATTTTAAAAGCACCGATGACGCGCAGGCGTTCTATGACGAACTGGTGTACATGCTCCTCGGGCAGTATGCCGCGCCCAACTCGCCGCAGTGGTTTAACACGGGCCTCTACAACTCCTATAAACTAAAGGGCAAGGCGCAGGGACACTATTATGTAGACCCCGACACGGGCAAACTGCGCGAGTCGACTTCGGCTTACGAGCGTCCGCAGCCGCATGCCTGTTTTATACTGGCTGTGGACGACGACCTCGTGAACAAAGGCGGTATCATGGACCTGTGGGTGCAGGAGGCGCGCATTTTCAAGTATGGCTCGGGCGTGGGCACCAACTTCTCCAACATTCGGGGCAAGGACGAGCCTTTGGCGGGGGGCGGCACCTCTTCGGGGCTGATGTCGTTCCTGAAGATTGGCGACCGTGCGGCGGGGGCGATTAAGTCGGGTGGCACGACGCGGCGGGCGGCCAAGATGGTGTGCCTCGACCTCGACCATCCCGAGGTGGTGGACTTCATCAACTGGAAAAAAGAAGAAGAGAAAAAAGTGGCGGCCCTGATTGCGGCGGGCTACTCTTCGGACTACAACGGCGAAGCCTACCAAACCGTGTCGGGACAGAATTCAAACAACTCGGTAAGGGTGCCGAACGCCTTTTTCAAGGCCCTGCAACACAACGAGCCCTGGCACCTCCGCGCCCGCTCCAACGGCAAAATCATGCAGGCTATACCTGCCCGTGAGTTGTGGGACACGATTGCCGACGCGGCCTGGTCCTGCGCCGACCCGGGACTGCAGTTCGACACCACTATTAACGAGTGGCATACCTGTCCCGCCGAGGGGCCGATTCGCGCCTCCAACCCGTGCTCAGAGTACATGTTCCTCGACAACACGGCCTGCAACCTGGCCTCGCTCAACCTGATCCGCTTTTTCGATGAAGCCACCCAGACCTTTGATGTGGCCGCCTACCGCCACGCCTGCCGCCTGTGGACAGTAGTGCTGGAGATTTCGGTGCTAATGGCGCAGTTTCCCTCCGAAGAAGTGGCGCAGCGCTCTTACGATTACCGCACCATCGGCCTGGGTTATGCCAACCTCGGCGCTTTGCTGATGGTGCAGGGACTCGCCTACGACAGCGACGAAGCCCGCACAGTAGCCGCCGCGCTCACCGCAATCATGACGGGTACTTCCTATGCGACCTCTGCCGAGATGGCCGCCGAACTGGGTGCTTTTCCGAAGTATAAACCCAACGCAGAAGCCATGCTGCGCGTCATCCGAAACCACCGCGCCGCCGCTTACAACCAACCCGAAGCCTACGACCAACTTTCTATACCTGCCCATCCCCTCGAACCTGCCCTTTGCCCCGACTACCTATACCTGGCCGCCTGCCAGGCCTGGGACGAGGCCCTGGAGCTGGGTGAAAAGCACGGCTACCGCAATGCGCAGGCCACGGTCATCGCCCCGACGGGCACCATCGGTTTGCTGATGGACTGCGACACGACGGGCGTGGAGCCGGACTTTGCGCTGGTGAAGTACAAGAAGCTGGCGGGTGGTGGCTATTTCAAAATCATTAACCAGTCTATACCTGCAGCGCTGCGCAAACTGGGCTATACCGAAGCCGAGCTGCAGGCCATCGTGAACTACGCCAAAGGCCACGCTACGTTCAAGGGCGCTCCGCACATCAACGAAAAATCCTTGCTCGAAAAAGGCTTTACCAAGGCAGAGATGGAGAAACTGGAAGCGGCCCTGCCGACGGCCTATGATGTGGCCTCGCTGTTCAGCATCTATACCCTGGGCGAGGCTACCTTGCAGCGACTCGGCTTTGCACCTGCGCAGTACCAACAGCCCGATTTCAATTTGCTGAAAGTGCTCGGCTATACCTATGCCCAGCAAGAAGAAGCCAGCGATTACATCTGCGGCACCATGACCACCGAGGGCGCTCCCTACCTGCGCCCCGAGCATTACCCTGTGTTTGACTGCGCCAACAAGTGCGGCCAGAAAGGCAAGCGTTTCATCAAGCCCGAGGGCCACATCCAGATGATGGCGGCGGTGCAGCCGTTCATTTCGGGGGCCATCTCCAAGACCATCAACCTGCCCAACGAAACCACCCGCGAAGAGATGGCCCGTTGCTACTACCTGTCGTGGGAGCTGGGCCTGAAAGCCTGTTCGATTTACCGCGACGGCAGCAAGCTTTCGCAGCCGCTCTCGTCGGGTAGCAAGAAAGCAGAAATCGACGAAGCACCAGATGCGGAAACGCCGCAGACCGACAACAGCATAAGTGCCGAACAGGTATTGCAGGCAGCCAAAGCTATTCTGGAGGACGCCGCCAGCGAGCCGTTCCGCAAGCAGCTGGCCCACATGGTGGAGCGCCGCAAACTGCCCGACAAGCGCAGCGGTTTCACCCAGAAAGCCAAGATTGACGGCCACACCGTGTACATCCGTACGGGCGAGTACCCGAACGGCGAGCTCGGCGAAGTGTTCATCGACATGTACAAGGAGGGCGCCTCGTTCCGCTCCATCCTCAACTGTTTCGCCATTTCGGTGTCGCTGGGCCTGCAGTATGGCGTACCGCTGGAAGAGTTTGTGAACCGCTTTACCTTTACCCGTTTCGAGCCAGCGGGCCGTGTGGAGCACCCCAACATCAAGTCGGCCACCTCGGTCTTCGACTACCTCTTCCGCCTCCTCGGCTACGAGTACCTGCAGCGCGAAGACCTGGTGCATGTGCCGCGTGAGAAAACAGAAAGCCCTGCCCCGCCCGTCGCCGCGGCTATACCTGCCGTCACAAAGCCAGCGGCCCAGCCCAAGCCCGTCACCGACGTGAAAGCCAATGGCTATACCCTGGTGTCGCAGAGCCGCACTGTGCTACTGGAACAGACCCAACAGGTGCTGGCCAACATGATGGGCGACGCCCCCATCTGCAACGTCTGCGGCCACATCACCATCCGCTCGGGCACGTGCTACAAGTGCCTGAATTGTGGGAATAGTTTGGGGTGTAGTTGAGAGAGTTGAGTGGAAATGAAACAGGAGCGTCTGGGTCTAGGCGCTCCTGTTTTTTTTGTTTGGGGGGTAATAGGGGATTATAGGAAAAGGGCTATATTAGTTTCTTTAAATGCAGATGGTAAGTACAAGGGAGACTCAGAAAAAGGATAACACACAACACTAGCTTTGCATTTATACCATTTTGATGTCTTGGAGACTACTCTAAGTAGTATTAATAAACGTGCATAAATGATATAGTATTTATAAATTTCCTACAATTTCATTTAGAATACCTTATGGTAAAACAACGAAGAAAAGAATCTGAAGTATTCTCTGATTTAGCTAAATTGTGTGCTTCTCCCGGTTATGTTCATGCTATTGCATACTTATGTTTTCGTGACAATACAGTAGAGCATGGTGATACAGTAACTGCAAATGATATTTTAGAGAAACTTTCTTCTGATAAATTAATTAGAACAGAAATATCAACTCTAATAGGACTCGCCTGCAAAGGAAATCTAAATACAGAATTGCCCCCACTTGATGTCTTAAACTACCTAATAAGTACAACAGATATCTTATTGAAAGAGCTTCATCAATCCATGATGCCCACTATGGAAGATATCTTTAATCCTGATATGCTAGGAGATAAAGACTTTAATCCGTTTAATAAAGGCGCTTTATTGAGAGAACCTATATTCTATGGGGGAGAATCTGCATATCACTTTCAACACAGAGATCTTTCATACTTAAAATATCACAATGATAATGACTGGTTTCTAGTGAAGAAGGGATTCTCAATACAGCATGCTATTGATGTTGTAACTTCTATCCAGCTTCTCCAAAACGTAAAGCTCAATTTTGAAATGCTTCAGTTGATGGATAAGCATCCAGATGAGAGGAGTTTTCTTTCAGCTTTCAAATTTACCGCAGAGGAAGTAAGTAAAGTTGCAAATATTGAAATTAGTACTGTAAGAAATGTACTTGAATCGTTTGTGTCAACCGACTTATATGAATTCAATTCTTTAGATGACTTCAACCCTAAAAATGCATACCCAATAATCAAATTACCAGGAGAAGAATATTTGCTGTTTCAAATATACAGTTTAATGCAGGCACTTTATGAAACTCCATTTTTCTGGTTACACGATGACAAAGAATACAGACAAACTGCAATGCAGCACCGCGGTGAATTTGCTGAAGCATTTTCTGCGGAGCGCTTAAAACTTGTGTTCGGAGCAAATAGAGTATTTTTAAATGTCAACATTTATACTTCTAAAAAGACGTTAGCTGGTGAAATTGATGTATTAGTAGTATTTGCTAATAGAGCTATTGTATTACAGGCGAAATCGAAGAAGCTCACAATCGCGGCACGTAAGGGTAATGACAATGTCTTACAAGATGATTTTAAAAAGGCTGTTCAGAATGCTTATGATCAAGCATTTTTATGCTCAGATTTATTGATTGATAAAAATCATAAGCTCTATGATAACCAAGGAAACGAACTAGATATCAAACGAGAATTCAAAGAAATTTATCCATTCTGTATTATCTCTGAGCATTATCCAGCACTTTCTTTCCAAGCAAGACAGTTTTTAAAGTTCAATACAACTGAAATAATAAAATCACCATTTGTAATGGACGTCTTTTTGCTTGACGTTATGACTGAGATGTTGCAGTCTCCACTACATCTACTAAGTTATATCAATAGAAGAACATCTTACGGTGATAAAATTTTTTCTACTCACGAGCTAACAATCTTATCTCACCATCTTAAAAACAATCTTTGGATGGATGATCAGTATTCAATGATGCATCTTGAAGATGATTTGTCTGTTGAGCTTGATCTTGCAATGCTTACTAGACGAGAGGGAATACAGGGTATCTCTACACCCGAAGGTATTTTAACTAAATATGAGGGCACCCCTTTTGACCAATTAATTAAAGAAATTAATAATCTTGAAGATCCATCTGTTGTAGATTTAGGGTTTATGCTGCTTTCAATAAGTAGTGAAGCTATTGAAATGTTAAATGATGGGATATCTCGCATTATTAAGTTGTGTAAAGAAGATGGCCAAAACCATTCGTTTACGCAAACATTCATTGATTCTGACTTTGGTTTGATAATTCATTGTAACAATGACCATCCATCTGTTGCAATATCCCGCCTAGATTCCCACTGCCGACTTAGAAAATATGCTCAAAAAACAAACTCTTGGTATGGCTTATGTATTGGACCAAATACCCCAAAGATAAAATTAGGAATAAACTTATGTTATAAGTGGGTTCACTCAGCCGAAATGGATGAGCTTGTCAAAGATTTACCCACATCCCAAAACTTTAACGGTAAGTTCAATTCCCCAACTATGCCTAGTAAGAAGAAAAAGACTGGACGAAATGATAAGTGTCCATGTGGCAGTGGTAAAAAGTATAAAAGATGTTGTTCAGCCTAAAATAAAAGCCTGTTTTGGTAATAATATCTTTAACATGCTACATAAGAAGTGTTGCGCCTCGCATAATTTAAGAACACATCCGTTACAGATAGTTAATTCTTCCAATAAAGTATGGAATGCAATTAAATAACGAGAACTCTTTTAAGCTGCAAACTAAGTCACAAGTTACGCTAAGACCGAACTTGTGATTTAGTTTGCAGCTTATTTACATAATTAATCCCGTAAACCCTGATTCAGACAATCCTTCCCACCCCACTCACCCTCAACCCCTTTTGCCCCAAAAACAACATCCCCAACCCCAGCGGCATGGGCACACTCGCCCAGAACATCAGCCAATTGAAATCAAGCAAAGCTCTCAGCCCCAGCCAGAGCAGGGTGCCCTGCCCGAACAGTATTAATTCCGTAGCGAAAAAGCCCATCAGGAAAAGCGCCAGCCCGATACCGCCATACCTGCCCATTCGGTAGAGGCCTTGCTGCAACAGGAAGCCCAGCACGAAGAGCGAAACAAAACCGAGCAGGGACAGGTGCAGGTAGCCGATGATGAAGTAGCGGAGTTTGTAGGCCAGGTCGGCCATGTACGGGAAAGCGGAGGCGGTTTGCAGGGCCAGTTTCAGCACGAAAAAGAACAGCGCCATACCTACCAAGGCCCGCACCCAGGGCTTGAGCAACAGCACGGTTTCTACCCATACCTGCCACACTACTTTTGCCAGGTATAGCAGGCCCGCCACTTGCATGGCTACCGACACATACCCGATGGCGTATACCCAGTCCGCAGGCTGGGTCCAGAGCACCGACAGCGAATAGGCAGGCAGACAGGCCAGCGCCAGGAGCCAGAAAGCCCGCATAGCCCAGCGGCGGTTGAACGCAATGTGGTGGCGCTCCAGAAACCAGAACAGCAAGCCGAGCACGGCAAAGGTAAACCAGCCGTTGTACTGGAAGTGCAGGTAAAAATAGATGGCCGAGTAGTAGAGTTCGCCGCCAATGATGCCTTTCGCCATAATCGGCCCCATGGCCCAGGGACCGATGGAAGACACCACCATAAACAGCAAGGCCGCCCCGATGTATTTCAGGGAAGTGGTGTGCGTGCCGGTGTCGACATTCAGCTGCACATGGCGCCAGTAGCTGCGGGCAAACCAGTAGCTGAGCAGAATGTGCATCGTCGAGAAGATGATGGAAAAGAGCGCATAGCCCTGTACCGGGAACGTGAACAGCATGCCCAGCACCGATACCTGCGTCAGGAAAAACTGCCGTCGGAAGGACTTTCGAGCCTCAGCCGTCACCGCTGGAAAAATGTAAAGCAGCGCCGCAAAAAAGGCGCAGTAGAGCCAGCCTAGCAAAGCCACATGCGAGTGCGCGTGCAGGAAATATTTAAAGTTGATGCCCACAATGGGCGACACCATGAGCCAGCGCAGAAAAAGGCCCAGCATGGCCACCAGCACAAAATACCCCAGCGCAAGCCGCGCCCGCATCAGGGTATCCTGTTCAATGTGTGGTAGCTGCTGCAGCCTTTCCCTGACCTCTGTCATCGTTTATTCAAAGTACTGGTTATATTCCTTCAGTCGTGCACTCACCCGTGCAAAGGCTTCTTCTGACTGATGCTCGTCATTGCCGGCCAGCAGGTTCACGTCCTCCACCAGCGGCATCAGGTATACGTGCAGCATGTCGTGATCGGGTCCCTTCATGCGGCAGTCCTTGAAAAGCTGTTGCATCTCCGCCTTCATGGCCTGACCCAGATCGTTGTAAGCTCCCGCTGAGGTATGCTCTGCCTGTGCGTTGAACTCCTGTACCATACCCTGTAACTGGGCCATGTGACGGTTGGTTGGCTCATCGGCTTTCCAGCGCTCGGTGCCGTTCAGGGCAAGCTCCTGCGGATGCTCTTCGTGAATCACTTCGGTATGCTCTGTTTCCAGATCGCGCTCTGTGCCACACATCGAGGTGAGGCTAGCCAGCAAAATGGCCATAATCATCAATTTCATAGTAAGTTTTTTAAGGGTTTTACTAACTGTTTAACAAAGGACAAAAGTCGCATGGTGCCAGATGCTACAGATCACACATCTTTTGTCCTTTGACTGTATGTCAAAATTCCTTCGTCTATTCACACGCTGCTTAAAAGGCCTTTGCTAAAAGCACCGGGCAAAGCTAAGACACAACCTCCTGCTCCCCTTCTTTCACAGTCAAGGTATGCTGTACCAGCCGCAGCAAATTCTGCTGCAGCGCTCGGCTGCGGTCCTGGGCATAGAGGGTGTGCACCAAGGTATGAATGTCTTCTTTCGCCGCGTTCGGGTATTTCTCCCGGAACTGCAGCAACTCCTCCAGTATGGCCAGCGGCCGCGGCCCCCAGGTAAAGAGCCGCTCGTTCGTTTCGGCGTTCAGGCAGATCAACTTAGGTATAGCACGGCTTCCATTGGTGAGGCAGGTGTCCATCCAGGCCGGGTTTTCGTCGCGTAGAATGATGGTCAGCTCGATGGTGGGCACGGCCTCGGCAATGGCGGCCAGCGCCGGCAGCTGCTGCGCACCGTCCCCGCACCACGACTCTACCAACACGATCCAATGCCACTCCGTACGCGGCTGTTGCAGGGCTGTCAGCAACTCCGGATCTATTTTGAATTGCTTCTCCACGCGCTTCATGCGCTGCAGGTTAAGCTTGGTAAAAGCGATGCGCTCTTCGGTCTGCTCTGGTCCTGTGGTCAGTCCTTTGGCTACATATTCCTCCATCAGCTTCCTGTAACTCTGGTACGTCAGCGGATTGATAAGTTCAGGTGTGAGTGAATCGGGGGTATTCATGGGTTTAAATTAAATTTCATGCAATTCTACCCTTTTCCCACCCTACATAAAATGATTTAAGTCACTCGCTTTCAATATTTAACACACCTTAAATCAGCTGTAAAAACAAAAGCATAGAAAATGATCTATGTCATTATTTAGACTAACGATGCTCATTTCTGCGGTGTGGGATCGGACCTAACTTGTGCCTTCATCCAAGCTTAAATTGTCGTGCCATGCTGCAACGGATTTATGGGAGCCCACGCGCCCATTCTTCATCTAAAACAATGCCGGGCATTGCCCGGTTAACTGTACCGCTGCGCCGCACTTTACTGGCTAAACAATCTGCTATACCTGAATCAGAAACACATCCATCCGAAGAAATGCAACACGCATGAATACGACCACTGTAAAACCGACCAGCACCTTCGATCCGAACGACCTGAAGATCGCCTTTAGCACCAAGACGGACAAAGAGCTCAAACTCGCCCACTTCCTTTTCAAGATGATGGGCAAACCCACTCTGGTCAAGCTGGGCGGCATCGCCTCCATCTGGGCTATCAAATTAGGGCTTCCGATTAAGGGGCTGGTAAAGGGCACCATTTACAGCCACTTCTGCGGGGGCGAAACAGCACAGCAGGCGCAGCGCGCCATCCGCCGTATGGCCAATGCCCGGGTATACACCGTGCTCGACTACGCCGCCGAGGCCAAGGAGGACGAAGCCGGTTTCGACCACGTGCTCGACGAGATCATGCGCAACATCCGGCTGGCGAAAGTAACAGGCGAGATCCCTTACATCAGCGTAAAGCTGACAGGTATAGGTTCCCGTGAGATATTTGAAAAACTGCAGGAAGGCACGCCGCTGACTTCAGAAGAACAGGCCGCTTTTCAGCGAACAGAGAATCGCCTGGACCTAATCTGCAAGGCCGCCTACGAAGCCAACATCACGGTATATCTTGACGCCGAGGAGAGCTGGCTGCAACAGCCCATGGACGAGCTGGCCGAGAAGATGATGCTGCGCTACAACGAGCGCCGTGCCGTGATCTTCAACACGCTGCAAATGTACCGCACCGACCGTATCGCCTACCTCACTGATTTGCTCAAAAGAAGCGAAGGCTATGACGTGATACTGGGCATCAAGATCGTGCGCGGGGCCTACATCGAGAAAGAGCAGGAACGGGCTGCTGCGCAGGGTTATCCTTGTCCGGTCTTTACTGTGAAGGCCGACACCGACCGCAGTTTCGACGGTGCCATTGACATCTGCCTGCAGCACCTGCACCGTGTGGAGCTTTGCGCCGCCACGCACAACGAGGCCAGCACCCGCTACCTCGTCAACCAGATCAACCGTCAAGGTATAGCCGATCACCATAAGCGTATCCACTTCTCGCAACTCTACGGCATGAGCGACAACCTGACCTACAACCTGGCCAGTGCAGGCTACAACGCGTCCAAATACCTGCCTTACGGCGACGTGGCCACCACCCTGCCCTACATGATCCGGCGGGCGGAGGAGAATACATCGATTGCCGGGCAAATGGGTAGAGAATTGAGGTTGCTGGAGGCGGAGATGAAGCGAAGGGGGCTTTAACCCCTCCCCGACCCTGAAAATGATAGCAGGCGAATTGCTACAGCCACTACAATGCTATACCTGGCACCAGGGAGGCGAAAGCTCCAGATTTCTCCCTTCAGTCGAAATGACAGAAAGGGCATAAAGTAAAACAAAATCAAACCGATACCACACTTACATTCATGATTAAAAACACACCGCACACCTTCCACATCCCGGTTATGGGGTTGGCCTTTTCCATCGACTCGCCCATGAAAGTGGCGCAGTATGGTATTTCGTCGGTTGTCTCGCTCAGCGACGACACCCTGATCGAGCAGATGCGCGAGTACTACAGCCAGGTATACCAGGAGCCGTTCACGCCCATTACGACGAAAGAAGAGGACTACCGCGCCCGCCGCATCACGGCTTACCTGAACCTGGCCGACCGCATCGTGAAGCTGCAGGTAGAGGCGCTGAAACAAGAGCCCTTTGATTCGGAGTCGCGCCTGACCAAGTATTTCCTGCTGTTGCCTGACAATACTCCGCTGAAGGCTATGTACCGAAAAATGCTGCAGACCAGCAATCCGGAACTGAAAAAGATCATGCAGGATGAGCTTAGGAAAGCCGTGGTACCGGGAAGCATCGATGTGAACATCATGACCAAGCTAGACAAAACCAATTACGACAAAGATGGCAACCCGCTGCCTTCGGAATATTCCGACGCCCTGGCGGCCTTGCGTGGTTTTGCAAAAAGCACGGTGCATGCTTCGGTGATCTTTTCGGCAGGTATGAACATGCGCCTCTACAGTTACCTCGAGCAGTTCCCCTGCTTCTTCCCGGATAAAAACGGCTTCCTGCAAAAGCAAGTGGTGATTAAAGTAAGCGACTACCGCTCGGCCTTTGTGCAGGGAAAGATACTGGCAAAAAAAGGCATTTGGGTGTCGGAGTTTCGTATCGAGTCCGGACTGAACTGCGGCGGCCACGCCTTTGCTACCGACGGCTACCTGCTCGGCCCGATTCTGGAAGAGTTCAGGCAGAACCGCCAGGCCATGCAGGACGAGCTCTATACCTTGTTCAGCAGCAGCCTTGCAGCCAAAGGCTATGTTATACCTGACAAGGCGCCCACCATGCACATCACGGTGCAGGGCGGCATCGGCACAGCAGATGAACACAGCTTTTTGCTGGAGCACTACGGTATGGACGCCGCCGGCTGGGGCACACCTTTTTTGCTCGTACCCGAAGCCACTACGGTGGATGCGGAAACCATGGAGAAGCTGGCGCGCGCGAAAAAAGAAGACCTATACCTGAGCCCGATCTCCCCGCTGGGCGTACCGTTCAACTCCCTCCGTGGCACCAGTTCTGAGGCGCTCACACTAGCTCGCATCGAAAAAGGAAAGCCGGGCAGCCCGTGCGAAAAGAAGCACCTGGTGTCTAACACTGATTTCACGAAAGAGCCTATCTGCACCGCCTCCCGCAAATACCAGCGCAACAAGTTGGTGGAGCTGCAGGGATTAGGCCTGACGGAAGCGGAATACAAAACAAGGGAAGCCAAAGTGCTGGAGAAGGAGTGCCTTTGCGAAGGGCTGGCCAATACCGCTCTGGTCAAACTAGGTATAGCCAGAAAAGCCGTCGCTTCCAGACCCATCGCTATTTGCCCGGGTCCGAACCTGGCTTACTTCTCTAATATTTTCAAGCTGCAGGAGATGGTCGACCACATCTATGGCCGCGTGAATGTGCTCAACAATACCTACCGCCCGCATGTGTTCATCAACGAGCTCAACATGTATGTGCAGTACTGGAAGAACAAAAAGGCCGAGCTGCAGGAAACCATGACCGATAAGCAGGAAAAATACCTGCAGAGTTTCTGGCAGAACCTGCAGCAAGGTATAGCCTACTACAAAGAGCTGGTGCCGACACTGTTCAAAGACCAGCTCGAGAAACGCATGCAGATGCTGGAGGAACTACTGGAGGCGGAAGGCCAGCTGCAAGTGGCAAATCAAAAGGTATAGCAGCACATGAGCAAAATACGTTTAACCCGCCTGTTCACGTTTGAAGCCGCACACGCCCTGCAGAATTACAAGGGTGGTTGCCGCAACATTCACGGGCATTCTTACCGGCTGGAAGTCACCATCATCGGCACTCCAATCGTGAACGAAATGCACCCGAATGACGGCATGGTGATGGACTTCAAGGATCTCAAAAAGATCGTGCAGGAAACCATCATCGACCCGATTGACCATGCGCTGCTGCTGCGCGAGGATGCGCCGTCTGAGCTGGTAGAGGCATTGCGGCACCTGAACCACAAACTGGTGCTCACTCCTTTTCAGCCAACCTGCGAGAACATGCTGCTGGACTTCAAACAAAGGCTGCACCCCTTGCTGCCACAGCAGGCAGAACTGCACAGCCTCAAGCTTTGGGAAACGGAAAAGTCCTTTGCGGAGTGGTACGCGGCTGATAATGTGTAAATAAGTGATCTAACTTTCCGAACCGTTCTGTTCATGAGCCTAAGCCCCTGAGCAGGACGGTTTTTTTGTAACTCGATATCGTGTTTTAACTGGTTTTCATCCACATACTTTGAAACGAAGGCGTTTTAAACTCGTTTTAGATAGTTCAAACCAATAGATGCGACTATGAAAAAGATACTGATCATGTTAGCCGGTGTGTTCTTTTTTTCGTGCAGTAGTGACAATACCACACACGACACGGCCGGGGATGCGGATAACCGCAACACCGAAACGATGGATGAAAGCGTGGAAATTGGAGCTGGTGAAGAAATAAGCCCACAGCTAGATATGGAGGGCGACTCGGCAGCCTTTGACGTAGACACGGTCTCAACTACGGACACATCAAATCAGCAATAGGCAAGAGCATAAAAAATCCCCATCCATCGCAGGACGGGGATTTTTTATGGAGTATATTTCAGATCAGCGCTATCCTATACCTGTGCTAAATATCCCGTTTTTGAAACACCCTTCTGGAGGTGAGCAGGGGCACGAGCACCCAGAGCAGGAGCACTAGGAAGGCGATGCCCACGCCCCAGGCGCTGCCGAAGATGCTCTTGTAGAGAGCGCCGGTGTAGCCCATCATGGCCGACACGTCCAGGTTCAAAAGCACCATCACCCGCCCCAGGTCCACGGGGTTGAGGGCCGTCAGGGCCAGGGTGGCGTACTCGAGCGGGTAGTCGCCGAAGGAGTAGAGGATCAGGAGCACGATGCCGTCGTAGATCAGGGCAAAGTAGAACCAGAGCAGCAGCGCTATACCTATCCCTTTCGCTTTATCGCGCGTGATGACCGAGGCCAAAAAGGCCAGGGCCACGAAGATGAAGGTGACGAACAGGCCCGTGAGCACCAGGTACAGGCCCGTGGCGCCGGGGGCGAACAGGAGCACCGGCACCCCCACCCCCAGCAGGAAGGCCGCCGAGAGCGAGAGCGAAACGCCCCAGTACTCGCTCAAAAAGATGCGCGAGCGGCGGATGGGCTGGGAGACCAAAAGCTCCATGAACTCGTAGGAGTTGTAGAAGTGGGTGGTGGCAAAGACGATGCTGATCAAAGGCACGGTCAAAAGCACCAGGTTCAGCAGGCTCAATAGGCCCTTGTCGGGGCTGCCGCCCAGGTTGAAGAGGCCGATGGAGAGCAGCAGGAGAAACAAGGTATAGGCCACCACAATTTTGCTGCGCACGATGTCGTAAAGCACGTATTTGATGATCTTGTTCATAGGGCAGCTCCTCCATTCATCATTTTAGCGACTGCACGGCTCAGGCGGGTTTCCTGTGTCTGCGCCTTCAGGTCGGCAATCGTTTCGTAGAACATAATGGCCCCATCTACCAGGCAAAGGACCTCGTCGGCCACTTCTTCAAGTTCACTCATGATGTGCGAGGTGATCAGGATCAGCTTGCCTTTCTTCTTCTCTTTCAGGATTTTGCTTTTCAGGATCTCGGCGGCAAAAGGGTCCAGACCGGCGGTTGGTTCATCGAGGATAAGCACCTGCGGGTCGAATAGGAAGGCCAGTGCCGCACTCACTTTCTGCTTCGTACCACCAGAGAGGGCGCCCATTTTTTTGTCATACATCTCCTCCAGCCGGTATAGCCCAATCAGTTCATCATCCACGGTGGCCTCTTTGCGGATGTCGCGGATCATCTCGATCACCTGCCGGATCTTCATGTTCTCGGGGTAGCGGCCAATCTGGGGCATGTAGCCGATCTGGCTGCGGTAGGCGTGCTTCTTCAGCACACTCTCACCATTTATCCGGATGTCGCCGCTATCGGGCAGCACCATACCCAGAATGCACTTGCTCATGGTGGTTTTTCCTGCGCCGTTCGGGCCAATAATCGATATCACTTTACCTTTCACAAGCTCAACGCTCACGCCACGGAGCACTTGCAGTTTGCCGTAGGACTTGTACAAATTCTCTATTGTTATCATGATCTGTTTTCTTCATTAGCGGCCGTTCATCCACTAGGTTCTGGGGGATGATACTCGGCAAAACTCTTTCCATGTTGTCGAGCAGGTCGACCATAAAACTGCGCATCAGCATCACCGAAGGCGGCACCCGCTCCACCAGCATCGCATACAAACTGACCGGGCGGTGGGGCACATCCCCTACCCCATTTTTGTCGAGGTCGTAGCCAGTGTATTTGTCCCAGTAATTGTGCTCAAAGTAGTTGTGCTGCGCATTTCCGTTCGTGCTGATGTCAAAGGAGTTGCCCGTAAAATTGTTGAGCCGGAACGTATCATCGATGCACGTGGTCATGAGCTTTATCGCCCAGCCGTTACGCTCGAAGTCATTGTTTTTGAAGTCGAGCCGGCTCGAGCTCTCCATGTGTATACCGGTGGTGTTGCGCCGGAACGTGTTGTTGTAAATAAAGCTGTTGTTTATCTCTTTCAGAAGTAACCCATATGAGGCGGCGCCCCAGTTGTCCTCAAAGGTGTTATGCTCCATCCGGACGTTCGTCGTATACATTACAGCCACCCCGGCTCCGTTCTTGCGGAAGGTGTTATGGCTATAGGCGTTTCCGTCCGAGAACATGAAGTGCATGCCGTAGCGTTTGTTGCCGTGGCTGGTATTGCGCTCTACCTTACTGTTTTTCACCGCCTCCAGGTAGATGCCGTCCCGGTGGCCCTGCACCTCGTTCCCGATGATCTGCACATTGTCTGTATAGTACAGGTGGATGGCGTTGCCGATCGACGACTCGCTTCGGTCCAGGTGCTCGCCCACCACCACGTTGTCTTTGATGACAATGCCGTCGGAGTATTGCAGGTAGATCCCAAAGTAGGTTTTCAGGATGGTGTTATTGAGAATCTGGATGTTATTCTGCTGCCTGACGCGGATCGCGGCATCGTCGCGGGTATAGCTGGTGGCCACATTTTGCAGCGTGAAGCCCTGTATCGTGACATTGTCAGAAGACACCGTGATGATCTGCCCGGTATTGTTGCCGTCTATCACCGGGTTGTTGCGCCCGATCAGGCGGATGGGCTGGGTAATCTCTATACCTGACTCCTGGTACACGCCTCCATCCACGAGCACCACGTCGCCGGCTTTCGCCTGCCTGACTGCCTCTTTCACGGAGGTATAGGCACAGGTGGAACAGACCTTCAGGGTGCCGCCAACCGCCTGCAGGCTCGTCAGCAGAAACACCAAGGTATAGGCTGTCCATACCTTAATCTGTTTACTGGGGTCTTTCATTATTCTTTACCGCTTGTTTAACACCGTCCCATTTCAGGATTCTACCACCATACTCCTCCTGCAGTTTAGTGGCCGCCACTTCGTCTGCCACGGCCGACAGGAACATGCCCATGGGGCTGGGCAGCTCGGTGGTCTGCAGAAAATGCGCCTTCTCTACCTCAATCAGGGTATTGGGGTTGGTGAAGTCCGTTACCAGCAGGTAGGCCGCCTTGTCGCCAATTTCCGGTTGCTCTATCACATAAGCCGCCAGACACTCGGCCGCGTCAAAATAAAAGGCCTTGCCTTTGTCGTTCACCAATTCAGCGCCGTAGCGGTTGTCCGACACAGTCATCTGGCAATGCGTGCAGTTGGCCTCTCCATATGGCACAGGCTTTGGCTCCACTGAGCAGCCCGCCGCTCCAATTAGCAAGAGAAGGAGGCTCAGTGTGTAAAGGGTGGTCTTGTGTAACATGTCGAAGATTTAAGGGTTAAGTGGAATTGATTTTACGCCTGCTTAAGAGGTATACGAGTCCGCCGAGGACGATAGCCAGGAAGATGCCGATGCTCCCCCAGGCAGGCAGCGAGAGCGCATTAAAGTTGAGTAGTGTTTTGTGGCCCAGCAAGGGCGGAATGTACGTCATGCCCGGAACTTTGATGGGAGCCTCGGGGCTCAGGTTGGTACCAAACTTATACAGCCAGTAATAGAAATCGGCGACGCCGACAGCACCTCCAATGGCCAGCAGCAAAACCCAGTACAGCACCAGCTTCCGTTTTCCAAGCAGCGCCACGATCACGCCGGTCACCATGAAGAAAATGACAATATAAGGCATATACTTCAACTCGGCAAACGAATCGGCGTGGATTGGCTCCATACCGATGTAGTGGTTGAGAATATTAAAATTCTGCAGCACGCTTTCCGAGCTGCCGCCCAGTTTGTTTATCCAGATGTGCAGCTCCAGCCCCTCCGGGTATTGCGGAGCTTCCAGGTATATCTTCCACATCGGTAGGAAAAACAGTGTACTAAGTGACAAAGCTGCCACTACCATCAGTATTCTCAGGTATAAGCTCATCTTTTCCTTTTGGTTTGAAGCTATAAAAAGACAGCGAAGCCTGGTTTTAACAAACTCCGCTGTCCTTTACTATCCTTTATGATTAGTTAGCGCTTGCCTGGGCCGGAGGTACCGGCCGTTTTTCGCCGGTAGAGAACTTGATCGGCACGTTAGATCCTCTCGGCGATACCCGCACGTAGCCCTGCATTTCCTGGTGGAGGGCAGAACAGAAGTCGGTACAATAGAACGGATACACACCCGGCTGCTTCGGCACCCAGCGCAACGACTGTGTAGCGCCCGGCATGATCAGGGTTTCGGCGTTGTTGGCGCCCATCACCGCAAAGCCGTGTGGCACGTCCCAGTCCTGCTCCAGATTCGTCACGTGGAAGATCACAGTGTCACCCACCTGCACGCCCTCGATGTTGTCCGGCGTAAAGTGGCTTCGGATGGAGGTCATGTTGATCTTCACCGTTCTGCCCTGCCGTGTCACCTTGGCGTCAGATTCCTTCTTCACCGCCTCGGGATGCGTGTTCTCGTCCAGTTTGTAGAACTTGACGCTGTTTGGCGCTACCATGTCAGCTTTAATGGCCTGTGCGTAGTGCGGTTCCGCCACGGTCGGGAAGTCGAGGAGCATGCGCATCTTGTCCCCGCTGATATCGATCAACTGGGCGGAGTGCAGCAGTTCAGGTCCCGTAGGCAGGTAGCGGTCTTTGGTGATCTTGTTCATCACCACCAAATACTTGCCATCCGGCTCTTTCGTGTCACCACCCGGAATCATCAGGTGACCGGGCGAGTAGTAAACCGGCATTCTGTCCAGCACCTTCAGGTCTTTTACATTCCACTTCACCACTTCCGACGACACAAACATGGTCGAGTAAGCGTTGCCTTTGCCGTCAAATTCGGTGTGCAACGGTCCAAGGCCTGGCTCCTGTACCTCTCCATACAGCACGGATTCATACTTGAACACCGGTATACCGTTCACCTCGCCGTCAAAGTCCTTGTTCTCGATCGCTTTCTGCATCTTAGAGAAAGAGAAAACAGGCAGCGTGGCGGCCAGCTTTCCGTTCACCACCATGTACTCGCCAGTCGGATCCACGTCGATGCCGTGTGGCGACTTAGGCGCCGGGATCAGGTACATCATGCCCGGACATTCTTCCGGCAGCAGGTAGCGCACCTTCTTGATCACGTTTGACTTGGCGATGTGCGAGTTGTGGTCCTTGATGTTGTGGTAATAGTTGGCCGGCATCTCTTTCGCCTTTCCTTCGGCGGCATACTTGGCAGCCAGTTTCCAGTTGATGGCCGCCAGGTAGTCGCGGTCATTCTGCGAAGCCCCTAGTTCCTTCAATGTGCGGGATTTCTCGGTGTTGTAAGTGGTGAAGAACACCCAGTCTTCAGAAGGACCCTTGCCCCCGTTGGCCAGATCGTAGTCAAAACCGGGCACGAGCACCTGGAAGTCGAGCTCCATGTGGCCGTCCTTTTCATTCGTTTTAATGAAAGAGATAGAGCCTCGGAATTTGTCTTCATACTCATCAATGGATGCGTCTCCCATACCTGCTTTATCCGTGTCTATCGGCACAGAGAAGCGCGTACCTGCCAGAATGTACTCATTGTTGTTGGTCGGGTATGGCGAGCAGTGGTTACCGGCCGAGTTCGGAATCTCCATGATCTCCACGGTCTCAAAAGTAGTCAGGTCTACTTTAGCCACGCGTGGCGTGTTGTTGCCGTTCACGTACAGGAATCTGCCATCCGCCATACCATCGGTCCGTGATAGTTTGGGGTGGTGCAGGTCATCCCACGGCACGAAACCGTGCGAGGTCATCAACATGGCTTTCGTTTCTTCGTTGTAGCCATACCCGTTTTCGGCAAACTGGGTAAAGACAGGTATGATCTTCAACAGCCTGCCCGAAGGAAGACCGAAAACAGACACCTGCCCGTTGAAACCTCCGGAAAGGAAGGAGTAATACTCATCGTGTTGTCCTGGTGGTACATAAATAGCTGAAGCAGCATCAGCGTCGACTGTGTCTGATTTCTGACCTCCTTCTCCTCCTCCACATCCCTGCAGTACCGCACCAGCCAGCAGCGTACACATCACGCCAAGCTTGGGTGCTATCGTTTTGATTTTGTGGCCTAGTACTTCCATATAATTCAGGGTTTGATTTACTTACCTTGTGCCTGGAGGTCATTCAATCTTAAGAACTCCAGTATGGCTCTCGCGTCCTTTTCATTGATGTTCTGATTCGTCATTTGCGTCAGGTGCTCAGCTAGCAGCTTCTTGGCAGTGGGGTCTTTTTTGGTCATCTCCTCGGGGTTGATCACCATGTTCATAATCCACTCCGGCTTGCGCTTCTCGGTAACGCCCAGTAGGCCTGGGCCCACAATTTTCTGGTCGGTGAGCTGGTGGCAGGCAGAGCATTTCCCTTCAAAAATTGTCTTCCCCTCAGCAGCCAAAGCATCGTCGATGTCCGCGCTCAGCTCTATAGAAGAAACAGGTCCTATACCTTTGCCATCATCCTCTACAGGAGCCTGCTCCTGCTGATGTGCCAGTCCGGATTGCTCCTGTGATTCAGTTGCATTATTTTCACTGTCTCCTGATGAACAGCTCATTAGCAAAGCGCCACAAAAAAGCGCCATTACGCTATACCTGGTGGAATTTTGTAGAAGGCCACGCAGTATTTTGTTTAACGGTTTGGACTGATTTGTCATAGTTTTGATGATTTAGGTGAGTTAGCATTAAACATTTCTGCGATTGTGTACGCACGCCAATGCTTTCGGTTTGATTCAGGAGGCGACGGCAGCGTACCGCTACCTTGCTGCTGCTTAACATTTTGTGCAATTCCTGACTCCTGAGCCGGAAACCGGGTGATAGAGTACCAGACAGAAGCAATGGTGAAATGCGGTATCCTGTAACGCAAAAGAGCGCAGGCCTTTCGACCTGCGCTCCTGCACGCACACTATTCTATTGAAACAAGGGGATGTTCGGGTTAAAGATCCCTCCTGGTAAAGGCTCTTCTGGAGGTGAGCAGCGGTACGAGCACCCAGAGCAGGAGCACGAGGAAGGCGATGCCCACGCCCCAGGCGCTGCCGAAGATGCTCTTGTAGAGGGCGCCGGTGTAGCCCATCATGGCCGACACGTCCAGGTTCAAAAGCACCATCACCCGCCCCAGATCCACGGGGTTGAGGGCCGTCAGGGCCAGGGTGGCGTACTCGAGCGGGTAGTCGCCGAAGGAGTAGAGGATCAGGAGCACGATGCCGTCGTAGATCAGGGCGAAGTAGAACCAGAGCAGCAGGGCGATGCCGATCCCCTTGGCCTTGTCGCGCGTGATGACCGAGGCCAAAAAGGCCAGGGCCACGAAGATGAAGGTGACAAAGAGGCCCGTGAGCACCAGGTACAAACCCGTGGCGCCGGGGGCGAACAGGAGCACCGGCACCCCCACCCCGAGCAGGAAGGCCGCCGAGAGCGAGAGGGCAACGCCCCAGTACTCGCTCAAAAAGATGCGCGAGCGGCGGATGGGCTGGGAGACGAGCAGCTCCATGAACTCGTAGGAGTTGTAGAAGTGGGTGGTGGCAAAGACGATGCTGATCAAAGGCACCGTCAAAAGCACCAGGTTCAGCAGGCTCAGCAGGCCCTTGTCGGGGCTGCCGCCCAGGTTGAAGAGGCCGATGGAGAGCAGCAGGAGAAACAAGGTATAGGCCACCACAATTTTGCTGCGCACAATGTCGTAGAGCACGTATTTGATGATCTTGTTCATGGTTTAGTCCTCCTCGTTCATTATTTTGGCAATAGCGCGGCTCAGGCGCTCCTCGTTCGCATTCTGCTTGATCTCAGAGATCGTGTCGTGGAATTTCACCGTGCCGTCCATCAGACACATCACCTCGTCAGCGACCTCCTCTATCTCGCTCATGATGTGCGAGGTGATGAGGATGAGCTTGCCCTTTTTCTTTTCCTTCAAGATCTTACACTTGAGTATTTCCGCTGAGATCGGGTCCAGGCCGGCGGTTGGTTCATCGAGGATAAGCACCTGCGGGTCGAACATGAAGGCCAGTGCCGCACTCACTTTCTGCTTCGTGCCGCCCGACAGAGAGCCCATCCTTTTATCATACATATTTTGCAGCCCATATAGGCCGATCAGTTCTTCGTCAATTCTGGTGGCGTCTTTGCGGATGTCGCGGACCATCTCGATCACCTGCCGGATCTTCATGTTCTCCGGATACTTCCCGATCTGGGGCATATAGCCGATCTCGCTACGGTAAGCGTGTTTTTTCAGCACGCTCTCACCCTTGAATTTAATGTCGCCGCTGTCGGGCAGCACGATGCCCAGAATGCATTTGCTCATGGTGGTTTTGCCCGCACCGTTCGGACCTATGATTGACACCACACGGCCTCCTTCAAAGCGCACGCTCAGGTTATCGAGCACGGCCAGCTTACCGTAGGTTTTGGACAAGTTTTCTATCGCTATCATGATCTATTTTCTTCATTGAAGGTCGGTTATCGACCAGACTTTCAGGTATAAAACTCGGCAGCACCCGCTCAATACTATCCATCAGGTCTACCATAAAACTGCGCATGAACATGACCGAGGGTGGCACCCGCTCCACCAGCATGGAGTACAAACTGACCGGCCGGTAGGGTACATCCCCTGTTCTGTCTTTGTCGAGGTCGTAGCCACTGTATTTGTCCCAGTAGTTGTTCTCGAACAGGTTCATGGTCGGGTTGCCGTTGGTGCTCACATCAAAGGAGTTGCCCGTGAAATTGTTGAGCCGGAAGGTATCCTGGATGCAGCTCGATAGCAGCCGGATCGCCCAGCCGTTGCGGTCGAAATCGTTGCTGGTGATGTCGAGCTGGCTGGAGCTTTCCATGTAGATGCCGGTGGTGTTGCGGCGGAACGTGTTGTTGAGGATGGCGCTCTGCGAGATATCCTTCAGCAGCAGTCCGTAGGAAGCCGCGCCCCAGTTGTCCTCAAAGGTGTTGTGCTCCATCCGGATGTTGCGGGTATACATTACGGCCACGCCGGCTCCATTGCTTCGGAAAACGTTGCGGGTATACACGTTGCCGTCCGAGAACATGAAGTGCAGTCCGTAGCGGTTGTTGCCTTCGCTTAGATTGTCATGTACCCGACTGTTGGTCACAAACTCGAAGTAAATGCCGTCGCGGTGACCTTCAGCGGTGTTATCGCTCACCTCCACATTGTCGCTGCGCCACACGTGTATGGCGTTACCCAGCGACGATTCTATTTTGTCAGCGCTCTCCCCCCGCACCACATTGCCTTTCACCACACTGTTGTCGGTGTTTTGCAGGTAGATGCCAAAGTAGGTGTTGAGTACCGTGTTGTTCAGGATCTGGATGTTTTCGAGGTCGGCCACCCGGATGGCGGCGTCGTCGCGCATGTAGCTCACGGCTACGTTTTGTACCGTGAAGCCTTCTACTTTCACGTTAGAGGATTTGATGGTGATGATCTGGCCGGTGTTGCGGCCGTCTATCACCGGGTTGTTGCGCCCGATCAAACTGATGGGCTGGGTGATCTCTATACCTGACTCCAGGTATAGGCCTCCGTCTACGAGCACCACGTCGCCGGCTTTCGCCTTGCGCACGGCCTCTTTCACGGAGTGGTGTTCGCAGGTCCTGCACACCTTTAGCGTGTCGCCGAGAGCCGGAGGGCTACCCAGCAGCCACACCAAAGCGCATGCTGACCATACTATTATGTATTTACTCAGGTTTTTCATTGTTCTTTACAGCTTTCAGGGCTTCTTCCCAGTTCAGTAGGCGGCCGCCTACCTCCTGGTGCATTTTACTGGCAGTTTCCTGGTCGGCCACGGCCGTCAGGAACATGCCCATAGGGCTTGGGAGCTCTTTGCTCTGTATAAAATTGGCGCTGCTGGCTTCAATCAGATTAGTGGGGTTTGTGAAGTCCGTTACCAGCACGTGAGCGGCTTTCGTGGCCTGTTCCGGGTTCTGGTCCAGGTACTGGGCCAGGCACTCGGCTGAATCGAAGAAGAAGGGTTTGCCTTTGTCGTTGACCAGCTCAGCGCCGTAGCGGTTGTCCGACACGGTCATCTGGCAGTGGGCGCAGTTCACTTCGCCGTAGGCGATGGGCTTAGGTTCTACCCGGCAACCTGCCAGCAGCAGGATGACTACCAGCACCAGGCAGCTCAGGTATAGGTTCAATGATTTCATGCCAATACTTTTTTAGTTGCTTTAGCCTGCACGGTGTTGCGGCTGAAGAAATAAACCAGCGCAGCGAGTAAGATCGCTAAGAAGATTCCGAAACTTCCCCAGGCTGGCAGGGACAAAGCCTCAAAATTGAGCAGTGTTTTGTTCCCAAACAGTGGTGGCACATAGGTCATGCCCGGCACTTTGATCGGGGCAGTCGGGTCAAGGTTAGTACCGAACTTAACCAGCCACAGGTAGAAGTCGGCTATACCTACGGCGCCGCCTATCATCAGCAGCACGGTCCAGGAAAGGACTAGTTTTCGTTTGCCCAGTAGGGCTACCACTATACCTGTCACCATGAAGAAGATGACGATATAAGGCATGATTTTGAGTTCGGCGAACGAGTCAGCATGGATCGGCTCCATGCCGATGTAGTGGTTGAGGATATTGAAATTCTGGATCGCCCCTTCCGTATCACCGGCTATCTTGTTTACCCAGATGTGCATTTCCAGTCCTTCGGGGTATTGTGGGGCTTTCAGGTAAATCTTCCACATCGGGAAGAGGAATAATAATCCGAGAGACAGCGAGGCTATCATCATCAGCACTTTGTGGTAAGCTTTCATCCTTGTCTGTTTTAAGGTGAAAATTTAAAAATTAAGCGGAGGTCGCATGTGGGCAACCTCCGCTTGATTACCCAGTTTGAGCACTACTTGGCAGATGCTGTGCCTGGGATGTTTTGTTTCTTCTTGCCTGTTGAGAAGGCAATCGGAGTTTTGGATCCTTTAGGAGATACCCGGATGTATCCTTGCATTTCCTGGTGGAGGGCAGAGCAGAAGTCTGTGCAGTAGAAAGGATACACACCTTCTTTTTTCGGTACCCACTTCAGCGTCTGGGTGGCACCCGGCATGATCAGGGTCTCGGCGTTGTTGGCGCCCATCACTGCGAAGCCGTGTGGTACGTCCCAGTCCTGCTCCAAGTTGGTCACGTGGAAGAGTACGGTGTCGCCTACCTGCACACCTTCGATGTTGTCTGGTGTCATGTGGCTTCGGATGGCCGTCATCTTCACGCGTACCACGTTTCCTTCGCGGGTCACGCTGGCGTCAGCCTCTTTCTTCACGGCATGTGGGTGCTTGTTCTTGGCCAGGTCGTAGAACTTCACGCTGTTCGGTGCTACTTTCTCAGCTTTGATAGCCTGTGCGTAGTGCGGTTCCGCTACGGTCGGGAAGTCAAGGAGCATGCGCATTTTCTCGCCGCTGATGTCGATGAGTTGGGCAGAGTGCGACAGCTCAGGACCAGTTGGCAGGTAGCGGTCTTTGGTGATCTTGTTCATCGCTACTAGGTATTTGCCGTCTGGTGTGTGGGTGTCACCGCCAGGGATCATCAAGTGACCAACTGAGTAGTACACTGGCATTCTGTCTACTACAGTGAAGTCGCTCAGTTTCCATTTCACGATCTCAGAAGACACGAACATAGAGGTATAGGCGTTGCCTTTGCCGTCAAACTCAGTGTGCAATGGTCCGAGGCCTGGCTCTTTCACTTCCGCTTTCAGCACTGACTCGTATTTGAACACTGGGATACCGTTAATCTCGCCGTCGAACTCCTTGTTCTTGATGGCATCCTGCATCTTAGAGAAAGAGAACACCGGGATGGTGGCAGCCAGTTTACCGCTTACTACCATGTGCTCACCGCTTGGGTCTACGTCGATACCGTGCGGAGATTTAGGCGCAGGGATCAGGTACATCATGCCCGGGCAGTCTTCAGGAAGCAGGTAGCGCACTGACTTCTTGATGGTAGACTTGGCAATGTGCGAGTCCTTGTCCATTTTATTGTGGTAGTAGTAAGCTGGCATTTCCTTCGCCTTGCCTTCTGCGGCATACTTGGCAGCCAGTTTCCAGTTCACAGCAGCCAGGTAGTCGCGGTCGTTCTGGGAAGCACCCAGCTCTTTCAGCGTACCAGAGCGCTCTGTGTTATAAGTGGTGAAGAATACCCAGTCAGAAGATGGGCCTTTGCCACCGTTAGCCAGGTCGTAGTCGAAGCCAGGTACCAGGATCTGGAAATCCAGGTCCATGTCGCCTTTCTCAGGGTCTACTTTAATGAAGGAGATAGAACCGCGGAACTTGTCCTTGTACTCATCCATGCTCACGTCAGCTGTACCGCCTTTCATGTCGAGTGGCACAGAGAAACGTGTACCCGCGATCACGTACTCGTTGTTGTCAGTTGGGTAGGGCGAGCAGTGGTTACCGGCCGAGTTCGGGATCTCCATGATCTCTACTGTCTCGAAGGTGCTCAGGTCCACACGGGCCACACGTGGTGTGTTGTTACCGTTGGCGAACAACCAGCGACCGTCGGTCATACCGTTGGTGCGGGAAAGTTTCGGGTGGTGCAAGTCGTCCCATGGCACGAAACCGTGCGAGGTCATCAACATAGCTTTCGACTCTTCGCTGTAGCCGTAGCCGTTTTCAGCATGTTGCGTGAACACCGGCATGATCTTCAGCAGTCGGCCGGAAGGAAGTCCGTATACAGACATCTGTCCGTTAAAACCGCCTGACAGGAAAGAGTAGTACTCGTCGTGCTTGCCAGGTGCTACGTACACCGCCTGCGCAGCGTCAGAGGCAACACCGGCAGCCGTGGCACTACCTTCGCCAGGTCCGCTGCTGCAGCTCTGCAGGGCCGCACCACCGGCCATAGCCAGCGTGAAGGCGGCGGCAGGAGCCGCTTTTTTGAGGGTTGTGAAAATTGATTTCATCGTGGTTATGGTTTTAGCTGTTTTTTTGAATTATGAATTTTTGTCGTTCTGGCGCAGGAATTCCAGTAGGGCTCTGGCGTCAGGTTCGTTGATGTTCTGATTGGTCATCTGGGTCAGATGCTCAGCCAGCAGCTTTTTGGCGGTTGGGTCTTTCTTGGTCATCTCCTCAGGGTTGATGATCATGTTCATGATCCACTCCGGCTTTCTGTTATTTGTCACACCGGCCAGACCAGGTCCTACAACCTTCTGGTCAGACAGCTGGTGGCAGGCAGAGCACTTGCCTTCGAAAATGGATTTGCCTTCAGTGGCCAGCGCCTCGTCTATGTCGGCTCCCACTTCAACTGAGGTGATGGGTCCTATACCTTTTCCGTCATCTTCCACGGGTGCTTCAGGTGCCTGATGGGCGAGGCCTGACTCCTGTGTTGTTTCAGTTTGGGCGGTGTTGTCAGAAGAGCAGCTGTAGAATACCAGCGCAGCAAGGAAAAGTAAAGCAGCGTTTTTGATCGATTTCATGTTGGTTGTTTTTTGTTTTTGAAATTCTTGGGTTTTACTGTTTTGCAATGCGAGGGCTCAGTTCCTTGTTTGTCGCTTTGTTTTTCCAGGTGCTGATCTCCTCTTTACTGGGTACTATTTGGCTTTCATTTACAATACAAAGGTATTTTTAGTATGCTTTTTAATAAAAGACCTTTATCTCTTTTAATAGTGACCTTTGTCATCTTTTGGCCCTGGCATGTGATTATAATATGCAGTGCTTTGAATATTCTAAGTCTGATGACCTAATTAAGCCTTAGAAGGTAGCGGAGACACGGTCAGCAGGAAGGTACTTTCCTCTATCGCCTCCACACTGTGCCGCATATGCGCCTGCAGCGTGAGTAACTTTCCATTGGTAAGCTCCACGGCTCCTGCTCCTGTGATGAACTTGATCCGGCCTTGGAGTACCTGCACACTGATGGGACCCGGTGCCTGGTGAGGCTTTATCTCGGAGCCCGCCCGCATCACATTAAGCACAATGCGCAGGGTTTCGGACTTCAGGACTGTTCTGGAACCGCGACCGGTTTTCTGCCAGTTCTCCTCTCCCTTCAGTTCTTGCGCCAGCGCTGTCAGGTCCGTGGTGTGCATATGCTCGTTGCGGGGAGTGCCGGCTGGCTGTGACTTGTCGGTTTCTTTCATGTCTTTATTATCTAGAAGCGTGTTTCAGGTATAGCGTCATCTATAGCCCTGATCTTGCACAAAGGTATTTCTGACTCCTTTTCAAATAGAAGACCTTTATCTCTTTTATTAATGATCTATGTCATTTTTCTCCTTGCGCCCCGACATGACCTTTGCAGAAGTTAAAAAACGAACGGAGAGAAGATGTCATGAAACGGCTTGCTATCATAGTGTGTGTGCTGTGCGTACTGGTGCAGCCCCTGAGCAAGCAGGGCATTATGGCCGTGTATCAACTCAACAAGGCCTACATTGCCAGCGAACTTTGCGAGAACAGATTTATACCTGAATCGGACTGCCAGGGCAAGTGCCACCTCCGCAAGGAGCTGAAAAAGGACGCGGAGCGTGAAAAGGAGTCTCCCCGCCAGCAGCTAGGCGCCTTCGACATGATCGCTTTCCAGGCGGTATCACTTCCTTCGGCCCCGGCTATACCTCAAAAAGAGAAAAACGAGCACTGCCTATACCTGGCCGGTGCCTATACCTCCCCGAATTTCTCCATTTTCCACCCCCCAAGCTTCCTGGCTTAGTTCCCGACCCCGGTGCCGCTACGGTACTACCCTTTCTATTTTAAAATTTCAAGAGAACGAGTCATGAAAAAGATATTTTTAACCCTCATTGCCCTTTTATCGATCAACATTACCAGCCAGGCCTGCGACAAAGGCTGCACCATGGGCGGCAGCTACATGGGCATTTTGCCTCAATTCCATAAAAACTTTGTGGGCCTACGCTATACCACCCGCTCTTATACCACCACCGCTACGCACGGCCCTCACGTGCAGGTAACCGACGAGCATTTCGCCACCGCTGAGCTGTGGGGCCGCTTCGTGCCGGTTAAAGATGTGCAGGTCTTCGCATTCGTGCCCTACATGCTGAATGAACAGACCGGTGGCCACCATACAATCCAAAGCAGGGGCTTTGGGGATGTGACGCTGATGGCCAACTATTCGCTCATCAACACCGGCGACAAAATGGACCACAACCTGAAGCACACGCTGCAGGTGGGTGGCGGCGTGAAACTCCCCACAGGCGCCTACCGCAAACAGGAGCATGGCGAACAGCTGGCCCCCAACATGCAGCCCGGCACCGGCACCACCGACTACCTGGTGAACGGGATGTATACCATCCGCTACAAGCAACTGGGTCTGAGCAACGATGCCACCTACCGCATCAATACTGAGAACAGCAACGGTTACCGCTTCGGCAACCGCGTGAGCGCTTCTTCCAACCTGTTTTACTGGCAAAATGTGAAGGGTATTTCTCTGCTGCCAAGTGCGGGTGTGTACTACGAGCATGCCGAAGGCGACCAGTACGAAGGTGCTCCCAACCTGCAGAAGGGCGGTGACTCTTTCTTCACCAACGTGGGCCTGAGCGTGTATGTGAAGAACATCTCGGTGGGCGGCACGCTGCAACTACCAATCAGCAGTACCGAGGCGCACCACCACACCGAAGGCAATAGCCGCAGCATGATCAACCTGACTTACATGTTCTAATGAGCACGGCTTAAACTCCAGCCACTGAATTTCAAACTAATTCAACATAAACCACTTAAACCTTCCCCTTTATGAAATATAGAAATCTATGGCTGGGGTTCATTGCCGTCATTGTCGGCTCCTTCGCCGTGCTCGGGTACTACGGTATCGAGATCTACAGAGAAGCACCACCTATACCTGACAAGGTGATCACCACTTCCGGAAAAGTGCTCTTCACCGGAGAGGACATCAAGGACGGGCAGAACGTATGGCAGTCGACGGGCGGCCAGCAACTGGGCTCGGTATGGGGACACGGTGCCTACATCGCCCCCGACTGGAGCGCCGACTGGCTACACAAAGAAGCCATGTACTTCCTCGACCACTGGGCGCAACAGGAAAAAGGCGTCGTGTATGACGAGTTAGATGAAGAAACCCAGGCCATGCTGGAGGCCCGCCTGCAGAAGCAGATCCGTGCCAATACCTATGACCCGGAAACTGGTGTGCTGACCATTTCAGACCTGCGAGCTGAGGCCATCGCCGAGGTGAGCAAACATTACACTGGCTTGTTCATGAACGACCCGGCGCTGGCCAAGCACCGTGACGCCTACGCCATGAAGGACAACACCGTGGAAGACCCGGTGCGCATGGCGAAGCTCAACAGCTTTTTCTTCTGGACTTCCTGGGCCTGTGTGACCGAGCGTCCTGGCAAAAAGATCACTTATACCAACAACTGGCCTGCCGAGAAACTGGTAGCCAACGAGCCAAGCTCCGACCTCATCATCTGGACCGGCTTCTCGGTGATCATCCTGATCGCTGGTGTGGGGATGCTGGCGTACTATTATGCCTCTAACCGCGAGGAAGAGATCGACCACTCCAAACTGCCCAAGCAGGACCCACTCCTCGGCTTGACAGCCACACCGTCTATGAAAGCAACGCTGAAGTATTTCTGGATCGTGACGGCGTTGATTCTGGTGCAGGTGACGCTCGGGGTTGTTTCAGCGCACTATGGTGTGGAAGGACAGGCGCTCTACGGCTTCCCATTGGCAGAATACCTCCCCTACTCCATCACCCGTACCTGGCACGTGCAGCTGGCCATTTTCTGGATCGCGACTTCCTGGCTAGCCACTGGTCTGTACATCGCGCCTGCCGTGTCGGGCCATGAGCCGAAGTTCCAGAAACTGGGCGTGAACTTCCTCTTCGTTTGCCTGCTGATCATTGTGGCGGGTTCGCTGGCCGGGCAATGGTACGGCATCATGCAGAAGCTGGGTTATACCGAAAACTTCTGGTTCGGGCATCAGGGTTATGAGTATGTCGACCTGGGTCGCTTCTGGCAGATCTTCCTGTTAGTGGGCTTATTCCTGTGGCTGGCCCTGATGGTGCGTGCCATTCTGCCTGCCTTTAAAAACGACGTGGAAGGACGCCACCTATTGGGTATGTTCCTGATCTCGTCGGCTGCCATCGCCATCTTTTACGCCTCTGGCCTGATGTGGGGGCAACATACCAACCTGGCCATTGCCGAGTACTGGCGCTGGTGGGTGGTGCACCTGTGGGTAGAGGGCTTCTTCGAAGTATTCGCCACCGTGGTGATTGCCTTTCTGTTCGTGCGCATGGGCCTGCTCGACACCAAAATGGCCACAGCTACGGTGCTGTTCTCTACCATCATCTTCCTCTTTGGCGGAATCATCGGCACCTTCCACCACCTCTACTTCAGCGGCACACCGACTGCGGTGATGGCGCTGGGTGCGACCTTTAGTGCGCTGGAAGTGGTGCCGCTGGTGCTGATCGGTTTCGAAGCCTACCATAATTTGCAGATCAGCAAGCTCACGCTTTGGATCAAAGCTTACAAATGGCCGATCTACTCCTTCGTGGCAGTGGCTTTCTGGAACCTGGTGGGGGCCGGTGTGTTCGGTTTTGTGATCAACCCGCCGATCGCGCTCTACTACATGCAGGGCCTGAACACCACGCCGGTGCACGCCCACACGGCCCTGTTCGGAGTGTACGGCATGCTGGGGATCGGCCTGATGCTCTTCGTGCTCAAAGGCCTGTCGAAACGACGCCGCTGGAAAGACAGCGTGATCAGCTTCGCCTTCTGGTCGATTAACATTGGCCTGATTTTGATGGTACTGATCAGTGTGCTGCCGATTGGCCTGATGCAGACCTGGGCGAGTGTGGAGCACGGCCTGTGGTATGCCCGCTCCATGGAGTTTATGCAGACCGACACGATGAACATCCTGCGCTGGCTGCGTGTGGTGGGTGATACCATCTTCGCGGGTGGCGTGCTGGCCCTGGCCTGGTTCATTATCGGGCTCAAAACAGGCTGGTCGCTGGAAGAGGATGAGGATGTGATGATGCTGATGGAAGAGGACGCCCCTTCAGAAAAAGTACGCTCCTAAAACAGATTCAACCATTCTGCCAGCCGCAGTTTGAGTCTTTAACGATATACCTAAACCCTTTACTTAGCAAACCCTCATGCCTTTGGCGGAGGGTTTGTTTTTTATTTCCCCCTCCAAACTGATTTATAAAAGCGTGAGAAGCAGCCTTCACAACTGAAACTATCGCTTTATAACATCGTAAATATTAGTGTTATTTAAATAGTATATTAAACTATTTTAACAAAATAGCTACATATAAGCATACTGTTGCCCAGGGATTATTTCTCCTTAAGAAGTAATGTCCAAGCTATCAAACTCCACACCTGGCATGGAAGTCAGGTATATTACTGGCAATTCTGTTCCGCTTCTCCGCCCGAACAGCTTTTGCTCTTGTCTGCTCTCCACTTACAATCGCTTAAATCCTCCTATATGCTCCAAGCGTACAAATTCAGCGGCTTCAAAAGAAGCTGTGCCTCCTTGTGCATGCGCACTTCTTACAGCAAATTTTATCGCAAGTCCTGGTTTTTACACACATTGCTATACCTCATTCTCCTGTTGCCTTTCTCGACGGGACTTCTTGCACAGCCTTCCGGATTTACCAACGTGCAGATTGGGAGCAACTGGGATGCTGCCGTAGGCCTCACCTTCTCAAAAGACGGAAACCGGATCTATGTCTGGGAAAAAGGCGGCAAGGTATGGATCGTGGAAAACGGCCAGAAGCTGCCCACACCGCTGATCGACATCAGCGAGGAGGTGGGAAACTGGGTAGACCACGGTCTGCTGGGCTTCGCACTGGACCCCAATTTCGACTCCAACGGCTACTTATACCTGCTCTATGTGGTTGACCGGCACCACCTGCTCTACTACGGCACCGGCAGCTACAGCCCATCGGCAAACGACTTTAACAGCGCTACCATCGGCCGTCTGACCCGCTATACCGCCCGCTCATCTGATAACCGCAAAACCACGGACCTGAGCACCCGCAAAATCCTGATCGGCGAGTCGATCTCCAAAGGAATACCCATTCTGTACATGGGGCACGGAGTTGGCTCCCTCATTTTCGGGGAAGACGGCTCGCTGCTGGTTTCCACAGGCGATGCAGGCTCTGCCGGCTACGTGGACACCGGCTATGACCCGGCCAATCCGAACGACACCTATGTGCCACAGGCCATCCGCGACGGCATCATCACCGAACGCGACAACATCGGCGCCTACCGGGCGCAGCAGGTCAACTCGCTCAACGGAAAAATTTTGCGCATAGATCCCGCCACTGGCAATGGCCTGTCCTCCAACCCTTTCTATAACTCAGCTGATCCGCGGGCTCCTGCTTCCAGGGTATGGGCGCTGGGCTTCCGCAACCCCTTCCGGTTTACGATCAAGCCGGGCTCGGGAGGCGCTGGCAATCCGGGTACGCTTTATATTGGCGATGTGGGTTGGTATAACTATGAAGAAATAAACGTGGCCCCGAGACCAGGTATGAACTTCGGATGGCCCATTTACGAAGGGCTGGAGCAGCAGGAGTGGCACTTCCACCGACTCGTTTACAACACGCAGACGGCGCAAAACCCGCTCTACGGGCAGGGAGGCTGCACGCAGCAGTATTTCCTGTATAGGGAGCTTATTCTGCAGCCGCGGCGCACGACGCAACCCTACTTCGGCAACCCCTGCAACTGGAACGTGACCATACCTTCCTCCTCTTTCAGGCTGTTTGTGCACGCCCGCCCCGCCTTTGACTGGCTGCACGTGCAGAAGGGCGGTGGCTCCCGCACCGGCACCTTCAATGGAGAAGACGCCACGGTGGTGAACATCGGCGCTGCCGGTTCCCCGGTAACGGGTCCGCAGTTTGGGGGCGGCTCGGTGACGGGCGGCGTATGGTATACCGGCAATGATTTTCCGGCGCAGTATAAGAACACGTACTTCTTTGGCGATTATGTGGGCGGCTGGATCAAAACATCAACCTTTGATGCATCCGACAACCCCAAATCGATCAGCAATTTCGTCGATAATGGGGCCGCGGTGGTCGCCATCGCCACCAACCCGGTTTCAGGAGGCCTTTATTACATCAACTATGCCGCCCAGCTCCGCAAGATCAGCTACGGCGCCGGCACCAACCAGCCACCTAAGGCCTCCGCCTCGGCCGACAAGCTCTATGGTCCCAGCCCACTTACCGTGCGGTTCAGCAGCACCGGCTCTTCGGACCCAGAAGGACAAGCGCTTAAATACGAGTGGAATTTCGGCGACGGCACGGCTGTGTCCACCGAGGCGAACCCAAGCCATACCTTCAACGCGACCGGACTTGCCACTTACCAGGTAACGCTTAAAGTGACAGATACGGGAGGCCTCAGCACAACAGCAAACCTGACCATTTCAGTGAACAACACACCTCCTACGGTGCAGATCACCAGCCCGGCTGCCGGCACCAAATACCCGATGACGCAGAACACCGTGTACAAACTGGCAGCAAACGTATCGGACAAGGAGCACGCGGCAACCCAGCTGAAATACGAATGGCAGACGGTGCTGCATCACAACACCCACACCCACCCCGGCGCCATCGACACGAACCCGGCCACTTCGGCGACCATCACGCCAGTCGGCTGCGACGGGGAAACCTACTTCTACCGGATCAACCTGAAAGTGACCGACCCTGCTGGTTTGTCGACCGCAACTTTTGTGGACCTCTACCCCGATTGCGGCACCGCCACCACCAAACCGGTTGCCATTTCTTCGCCTGCCAACAACTCCTCTTTTGCCGCCGGCAGCAATGTGGAGCTGAAGGTGACCTTCACGGACCTGGCCCGCACCTGGACGAAAGTCGAATACCTGGCTGGCACCACCGTGATTGGCAGCTCGACCACCCAGCCATTCAACTTTACCTGGCGACCCACCACGGCTGGTAGCTACAGCATTACTGCCCGGGCCACCGACAGCGGCGGGCACACTTCTACCTCCAACCCGATCACGGTCAACATTACGGGCACGACTACGCCTGGCACTGGCAAGATCACGCGGGAATACTGGGCCAACGTGCACGGAACGAGTGTAGCGGCCATACCTGTTAGCAGTACGCCTACCAGCGTGAGCGAACTCACCAGCTTTGAGGCGCCCTCGCATGTGGGTACCAATTACGGTCAGCGGGTGCGGGGCTACATCACGGCCCCAGCTTCAGGGCAGTATACCTTCTGGATTGCGGCAGACGACTTTGCAGAACTGTGGCTGAGCACAACCGACAACCCAGCCCAGAAAGTGCGCATCGCCTCCGTACCGGGCTGGACCAACGAGCGCGAGTGGACCAAATCGCCGAGTCAGCAATCTGTTAAGATCACGCTCGAGGCGGGCAAGCGCTACTACATCGAGGCGCTGCACCTGGAGGGAGGCGGCGGCGACCATCTGGCCGTAGGCTGGCAGTTGCCGAACAGCACTTTGGAGCGCCCTATACCAGGCAACAGACTCTCGCCTATTGGCAGCACACCTCCAACTGCTAGCGGCAAGATCACGCGCGATTACTGGGCAAGCGTGTATGGTACGAGCGTAAGCGCCGTGCCCGTCAACAGCACCCCTACCTCCACCACAGAGCTGAGCATATTTGAGGCGCCCGTTAACGTGGGCACCAATTACGGCCAGCGCATTCGGGGTTATGTGACGGCTCCCGCCTCTGGCCAGTATACCTTCTGGATTGCAGGCGATGATGTGGCCGAGCTATACCTGAGCACGTCGGAAAGTCCGGCCCAAAAAGTGCGCATCGCCTCGGTGCCCGGTTGGACCTATGAACGGGAATGGACTAAATCGCCAAGCCAGCAGTCAGCCAAAATTACCTTGGAAGCAGGCAAGCGCTACTACATAGAAGCAGTGCACCTGGAGGGGGGCGGCTCCGATCACCTGGCGGTGGGCTGGCAGTTGCCGAACGGAACGCTCGAGCGCCCTATACCGGGTAGCAGGCTCTCACCCTATACCTCGGCAGGTATAGCGGCCACATCTATGCAGGCTGTAAACGGCTCCCAGTTACGTCAAGAGCTCAGTGTGTACCCTAATCCTTTCAGGGAAGAATTGACCCTGCTGCTGCCCTCCGGCATGGCGGAAGTGCAGGAGCTGCGCATCTTCGACATGGCAGGCCGGCAGGTATACCGCTCGGCTGCGGCGGTGAACGTTGGGGATGGTAAGCTGGAGCTTGACCTTTCGCCGCTCAAGCTGAACGCGGGCATCTACATGCTCTACTGCACCGATCGGCAAGGTGCATCTTACAAAGTAAAACTCTCTAAGCGCTGATTCTCAGCAACGCTTCAACTACAGCCCAGCACCATTTTCTTAGCGAATGGTGCTGGGCTGTTTTCTGGGTATACCTGGCCTATTTTTCGCGTTCTCTTGCCCTACCGCCACACAGGTATGCCGTATACCCTTAGTTCAGTTATCAAACCAAAACAACACCATATGGGCATCAAGAAAATAGTCGATAAAGTAAAAGAGGAAATCAACGTGCTGAAGGGCGACGAATCCAAAGACAAGCTGTACCGGAATGAGCAGGATTACCCGGACGTAGCCAGTGCGCGGGCGGCATTTGAGAAATCGAAGAAGAAGCTTTTTAACGTGAACGGCTGGTCGAAACTGGAGGGCATCAACTCCACTTTTGAGCTGCACGACGACCGGGGGCGGAAGTCGATGGCGGAAATACCGGAAATAGGGTACTTTGTGAAGATCACGCTGCCGGCTTCCAACGTGGAGAACTGGGTGAACATTTCCAGCATCCGCGTGGAGGACGATCTGGCGGAATTCACGGTACATCCCAGCGAAAAGCCCAATCCGCCAGCAGACGAAGAAGCGGTGACCGAGCATTTTTTCACCAAAGAGGCCAGCAGTACGTTTCGGGTAGAGCTGCAAGGCACCAAACTGATTGCCTCTGAGATAGGGCAAAATGAGTACATCAACAACCAGGGCGAAGAGTCCGGCAGCCGCTCCGTGCTGAACACCCTGATCGCGGAAGGTGGTTGGGCCGGTTTCCAGGGACTGCAGTGGGACAAACTCACCGGTTACCTGGTGCATCAGGAGGAAGCGAAAGCCGAATAAAGCATATCCATTGCCACCAACAGAAGGTATGAAAATCCTGAGCCTGCTGCTTTTCCTGACCTTGCTTGCTGTGCTGACCTTATACCTGAGGTGGGCCGAGCGAAAGAAATCCCGTAGGAAACAGCCTCCAAAGCTCTAACCTATACCTGATGACCAAGTATAGGTTAGGCGCTATACCTACATTTGTCTTATATTTGGTGACTAAACCAAACTGATCTGAATGAAACGCTTTTTGTTCCTGGCCCTTTCCTGCGGCCTTTTGCTGCAAGGGAGTGCCGCTGCCCAGTCGCTGGCGCTCGACAAACCTGTCGAGAAATCGCTTAAAAAAGTAAAACCAAACGATATAAAGGCCCACATCACGTACCTGGCCGATGACCGTCTGTTGGGCCGCAAGCCTGGCACCGAGGGTTACCAGATGGCCGTGGACTATGTGGTGGAGCACTACAAAAAAGCAGGTATAGAACCCGGCGGTGAGAATGGCACTTACCTGCAGCTCGTGCGCCTGCGCCAATCGTTCCCGGGCAAAGAGGCCAGCATGACCCTTGCGGACTCCATGGGCTCAGAAATACAGCTGACTTACAACAAAGATTTCTCGGTATACCCACACGCCGAGGAGCCTGAAGTAAGCCTGGAGGCCCCGCTGGTGTTTGCCGGCTACGGCATCAGCGCCCCCGACTTGGATTATGACGATTACGCAGGTATAGACGTGACTGGCAAAATTGTGGTCGTGCTACGTGGCGCCCCTGCCAGCTTCCCCTCTACTGTGTCGGCCTACAGCCGCGACATGATGACGGTGCTCAAGACGGCCGCTGAAAAAGGCGCTGTAGGCGTGATCGTGGCATCAGACAATCCGAAGGCCGGCGTTGTGAGCCAGGACCGCGGTACTTACAGCGTGATGGACCCGAACGGAAAAGTAGCCGTTTCGCGCAACTATGTGTCGGACAAGATCCGGGTGCTGGCCAGCATCAGCGGTGCTACTTTCGAGCAGCTGCTGAAAGGAACAGGTATAGAAATGGCCAAACTGGGCGATCAGCTCAAGCAGGGCAAACCCGCTTCTGCCCCACTCGCCCATAGCTTGCGCACGCGCTATACCTCCAACTACAAGGACTTTGAAAGCCACAACGTGATCGGCAAAATCACGGGCTCTGACCCGCAGTTGCAGAACGAATATGTCGTGCACAGCGCCCACCTCGACCACGTAGGGATAGGCCGTCCCGTGAACGGCGACTCGATCTATAATGGGGCGCACGACAATGCCTCCGGCGTGGCCAGTGTGCTTGAGATCGGAAAGGTATACTCCAGGCTGAAAGAAAAGCCGAAGCGTTCGATCCTCTTGGTAATGGTAACGGCCGAGGAAATGGGTCTGCTGGGCTCAGCCTACTTTGCTCGCTTCCCAACAGTGCCGAGAGAGCAAATCGTGGCCAACATCAACACCGACATGCCGACCATCATTGCGCCACTTCTGTCGGTGGTGGGGCTGGGCGCCAACCACTCTACGCTGGAAAATGAAGTAGCCGCCGCCGCACAACATCTGGGCATGACGGTGGAGGAAGACCCGGAGCCAGAACAGATGCGCTTTATCCGCAGCGACCAGTACAGCTTCGTGATGCAAGGTATACCTGCCCTGCACATCAAGTATGGCAACAAAACCAAGGACGGGCAGAACAATCTGAACAAACAGGTAGAACAGTGGCGCAAGGTGCACTATCATCTGCCACAGGACGAAGTAACCAGCACGTTCGATTTTGACGCCGGCAAAAAATACGTGCAACTGAATTTCCTGATCAGCTACCAGGTAGCCAACACAACCGAGCGTCCAAGCTGGAAACCAGGTGACTTTTTCGGCAGCCGATTTGGAAAAAGAATGAGTAATGAGTAATGACGAATGAGTAATTTGTAGTAGTATTAAGTAGTTACTAAAAGGGGAAGCGGAATGAATATTTATTATTCGTTCCGCTTCCCCTTTTATTCGTCAATCATCTTTACTTATGTGAATTATTCATTAGTCATTCATCATTATTCATTAAAAACTGTCAATACATCTGCTCGTAGTACTGGTGCGCCATGCGGTCTGAGTCGAAGAAAGGCATTACGTCGCGCATGCTCTGCTTCACGATATTCATCCACTTGCCGCGGTCGTTGTAGTAGGTCGGGATGACCTCGTTTTCCAGAATGTTCATCAGGTTTTTGTGGTCAATCTCGTCCTGCATCGAATCTGGCAGGCTGGTGTCAACCACTGGCAGCACGTAGCTGTTCTCGCCGTGTCGGGCAAACTCTGGCAGCCAGCCGTCCAGCACCGACAGGTTCAGGGCGCCGTTCATCGCAGCCGTCATGCCGCTTGTGCCGGATGCTTCGCGCGGTCGGCGCGGCGTGTTGAGCCAAACGTCCGCCCCCTGCTTTAGCTTGCGCGACAAACCGATCTCATAACCCGTCAGCACTGCAAAGTTTTTGCGCTGATGTGACAAGTGTACCAGGCTGTTGAACACGCTCACCGCACCCTCGTCAAAAGGATAAGGCTTGCCTGCCCAGATGACCTGCACCGGCCGGGACTCATTCGAAATCATGTCGAAGAAGCGTTCAATATCATGCACCAGCAGGTCGGCCCGCTTGTAGGCGGCAAAGCGGCGAGCCCACACCACGGTCAGCACGTCTTTCCGGAACAGCTTGCCAGTTTGGTCAGCCACTATGTCGAACAGCTCCTGTTTCATGTCGGATTTTCGCTGGATCAGGGCTTGGTTATCGTCACGCTCCAGGGCCTGGCGCATCGAGTTGTCCATCCAGAAACGAGCGTTCTGGGCATTGGTGATGGCCTTGATCTCGCACACGTTTTCGTTTTCGTACCACATGTCGCGCGCCACCTGCCCATGCAACTGCGACACGCCGTTGGCAATTTTAGCAATCCGTAAGGCTGCCAGGGTATAGTCGAAGAAATTGCCGTGCATCCCCGTCAGGTGACGGGCTTCTTCCAGGGAGGTATTGTTGAAGAAAGACATCTTGTTGAGAAGGTGGATGTCGTGTACCTCGTTACCGGCTTTTTCGGGGGTGTGGGTCGTGAATACGATGCGCTTCCGCATGTCGTCAGCGTTCCCAAATTTCTCGTGCAGGTAAAAAGCCAGTGGCAGGGCGTGCCCCTCGTTCATGTGGTAAATATCGGCTCCGCCCAGTTCCTCTACCACCTTGGCACCGGCTATACCTAACACAATGCTCTGCGCGATGCGGGTCGAAGGTTCCTTGTCGTACAGGTGGAAAGTGATGGTGCGCGCCAGGTGGTCGTTCTCCGGAATGTTGGTGGTCAGGAAATACATCGGCACTGTTCCAAACACCTCGGGGCGCAGCACCAGGGCCTTCACTTTTACCGGGTGACCGTTCACGTTCACCGTCACCATGATGCCGGAGTCCTCCAGGTAGGTATAGTACTTCTTCTGAAACTGCACCCGCATGGTCTGGTCGTCGTTGCGGATCTGGTCGTAGTAGCCGTATTTCCAGAGTATACCGATACCGATCATGTTCTGACGAAGGTCGTGCGCGCTGCGCATGTGCGAACCGGCCAGGAAACCCAAACCGCCCGAGTAGGTCTTGAGCGCCTGGTGTATGCCGAACTCCATGCTGAAATAAGCGACACGTTTCTGATACTTCTCATTGATCTCGTAGGGGTGATACCACTTGCTGTATACTTTCATATTTAAATGCTACTTTTATGATGAACACCGACTGGCCAGTGTTTGATTTTAGTTAAGTATTGACAGCTGCAAAGCTAGAACCCGGATATAGATAGTACAAAAATTATCAAAATCTCATACCTGATTTTAATTTCAATCCAAACCAGACTGCCTTTCTGTACAATTCCATTCAAAATGGGCTCCACTACAGCCACTGTCCTAAAAAATGACCAAGTACAATATACTCACATCAGGCGCAAAGTGATACGGTTAATTTTACGGCGACCGGCAAACACACTAAAAAGGCCCTTCCGTCCGGAAAGGCCTTCTATCTTTGCGAGTATTGTTCCAGCGCAGGACAGCTAGTCAAACAGCATCCCCATTTTGCCCATCTGGTAATCGCGCATGGCCTGCATCACTTCGGTCTGCGTGTTCATCACGTAGGGTCCGTGCATGGCCAGTGGTTCATCCAATGGCTTTCCTGACAGCAACAGCAGGCGTGTGGTTTGGTGGGCGGTGATCGTGCAGGTTTCGCCATCCTTGTTCAGGAGCGCCAGGTGTAAACCATCAATCAGGCCATAGCCATCCAGCATGATTTGTCCGTCGAGCAGGTATAGCATGGCGTTATGGTCAGCGGGTATAGGTAGGGTGCACTGGCCACTGGGCTGCAGGGTGAGGCGAAGCGCCATGACGGGGCTCGGCGTGTCTACAGGTCCTCGAAGGCCCTTGCACTCTCCTGCTACCACCGCGATTTGCACGCGTCCTTCGTCTTCCGTCATAGTGGGGGTGTCTTCGGCATGCAGGGCAAAATAAGCAGGCTGTTCCATTTTAAGCGCCCTCGGTGTGTTCACCCATACCTGCACCATCTCCTGCACGCCTCCCTGCACTTGCATGTCGAGCGGGGGGCGCTCGCTGTGCACAATTCCCCGGCCGGCATGCATCCACTGGGTGCCTCCGGCATACACCACACTGTCGTTGCCGCGTGAGTCGCGGTGGTGCACGCCGCCCTGGTACACAAAGGTAACCGGCGAAAAACCCCGGTGCGGATGCGGGTCTACCCCCAACTTATAAGGATAGTCGGATGGCAGGACAGTAGTGGTATGGTGATGCAGTAGCAGAAAAGGATCGTGCTGCTCTACCTGATGGGTGGGCAGTGGCTGCCGCATTGGCAGGCCACCCATGTCTATTTCTTCAGCAAAAAGGAGTCTTGCGACGGTACGGTTCTGCGGCATGGCGTATTGGGCGATGGTTCTGTATCAGGATACGAAAATACCGCCTTTTCGGAATTTTGCTATACCTGAAAAAACAGGGGGATGAACTAACACCCTGAAAATGCGCCCGCACAAAGCGTATGCTTCGGTTTGTCAGAAAATCAGGCCACGTTGCAAGGCGTATTTGATCAGCGCCGCCGAATTACGGGCTTTTGTTTTGTCGAGCAGGTTCTGGCGGTGGGTTTCAACAGTGCGCTTGCTCGTGAAAAGTTTTTCAGCAATCTCTGCGTTGGTATAGCCTTCCCCGATCAGCGACAGCACCTCCAGTTCGCGCTTGGAAAGCTCGCGGTGTGCTTCCCCATGTCCGTTTGTTGCAGGCACCTCAGCAGGCAGCTGTCTCACTTTGCGCAGCAACTCCAGCGTCACATCCGGGCTGATGTAGCGGCAGCCCTGGGCAATCAGTTGCAGGGCGCAGCATAACTCTTCTTTCCCCGCATTTTTCAATATATAGCCTGAAGCGCCGAGCTCCATCATGCGGTGCACGTACTTTTCGTGGCTTAGCATCGAGAGCACTACCACCTTAAGTTCAGGATAGTTTTTGAGGATTTGTTCAACTGCATCAAATCCATCCATTCCTGGCATGCTGATGTCCATGAGCACGATATCGGCGTCAATTCCGGGCAAAATGTCCATCAATTCGCTGCCACTGGCAGCTTCACCTACCACCCGTATGGCGCCGTTGTCCTGCAGCAAAGCTTTCAGGCCATCACGCACAATTTTGTGGTCATCAGTGATTATAAGGTTTATCATGTCTTAAGTTTGATTCAAAGGTCCTAAACGGCCTCTCCGTCCGGCAATTCCAGGGTAAGGATATCTGGGAAAAGCCTGGTTTTATGTCAAGAAGTTCAGATGGACTGCCACCCGCCTGTGCAAAATTCAGGCAAAAGCCCCATCTACCGACAATTTTCATCATAAATAACCGAATGTACAATTACAGCCGACTTACATACCAGTCAAAATCGATGCATTTGTAAAAAATCAGTATTTTCTGCAATGATGTGTACGTATTTACTACGAATCTAAATGGAATTATACAATCTGTATACCTAGGATGGGAGGAAGCGCATAGAAAGGAATATTTTTCTTATACCTTTGAGAGGCATACGCCTCAGCGGCGGGACAGCCCGAAGCGCTTTTTTTCGTATGAGAGGCAATAACCTGGACCGATCAACTTTACACGGGATGCAAACCGCCCTGCGGGCCCGATTATCGGTCATAAAAGGAGAAAAACGATAGATGAAAACTTTTAGCGTTACGACAGACACGATCGGAAAAGGGGCGCTGCTACGCTTCAAGGGAGAACTCGACGCCAGTTCGTCTGTATACGCTGACAATGCACTGGAAGAGGCCATTGCCGCTTCTTCGGGCTTTGTGCTGATCGAGTGTGGCGAACTGACTTACATCTCCTCGGCTGGACTGGGTGTGCTGCTGGCCGCCTTCCAGGCCTGCAAGCTGAAGGAAATGGAGCTGGTGATGGTGAACATGCAGCCGAAGATCCGAAACGTGTTTGAGATCCTGGGCCTCGACCGCCTGATCAAGTCAGCGCAAACTGTGGAGGATGCCAGACAGCTGATTGCCAAATAAACGAAAAAGGGACTACAGCCTGTAGTCCCTTTTTCGTTTCAAAGATGAAGTTGCTAGCTGTTCCGGTCGCTGCCGTAGTTTTGGTCCGGCTGTCCGCGGCGCAATTGCTCGTGGCGGGAGTACTCGTAGTCGGTGTTGCTGTAACCTCCCGTGCTTCCCATGGCGTTGCCTGTGCCCCTGTTGCTTTGACCCGAGCTTCCGCTAAAATCACGTTGCGAACCGCTGTCTGCCCGGTAGCCGGCAGTGCCTGTCTCGCTGTATGGTCCGCCACTCCAGGGTCCGGCCCCACTCTCAAAATAGCCACCTCCCATAGAGCCCGAGCCTCCGCTGCCATAATCAGAGCCCCGCGGAAAGCCCATCGAGCTGCGGCCATAGCCCGCCGGTGTGTCTCCGTAGCCGGTAGAGCTTCCATAATCGCGTTGCGAGCTGCCATAGCCGGAATATCCAGAAGCTCCGTACTCTCCCCCGCCAGAACCGGTTCCGTAAAGTGAGCCGCTGCGGCCATAGCCGCTGCCTTCCTGCCACTGGTCGCGCTGCTGCGAGGAAGCTCCATAGTCCGACATGCGGCCACTGTAACCACTGCTGGCCCAGCCTTGTCCGGATTGGGAAGCCCTGCCATGATGGCCGCCTTCCGAACTTTGCGGGCTATACCTGCCCAACTGTGACTGTCCGTAAGGGCTACTTTCCTGACGGTTTCCGGAGGCCTCTGAACCATAAGATGACGAGCGGTATCCTCCCTGGTCGTGTTCGCCTGAATAAGGGTGATGCGAACTGCTTCTGCGACCTTGGTCTTCCTCATCTCCGGTCATACGCTCCCAGGCATTGCTGATTCTATCGCCCATCCGGTCGAAAAAACCCTGGCCCTCATGTTGGGAGCGCTCATGACTGCGGTAGCCTCCCTTACCAAAGTCATCCTGATAATCTCTTGCCATAGCTCGTTTATTAATATAATTATAGAACTTACTTAATATTAGATTAGACAAAAACCCAGTTATTAAACGACTTAGCTAGGGGGAGGTTGTAGGATTGACAGGTTACCCGTATTCGTTCACCCAAAAGGCGTACTAATACGGAGGCCAGGCTCGTAGTAAACACTTCCTACTTTTGGTGTGCAATGTCTAAACTACTCATTTTTAAGTAAATCACATCTTATTCGCTGTGCTTGCGTTCCCCCAAATGCTGCCTAATCCGTACAAAACTTATGCATAGCCCTCGTGGCACATGACCTGTTTTAGACAGGCTCAAAACTGAAGCGTGAAAGCAAATGAAAATACTTGAACTGAGGATCATGCGCGGACCTAACTACTGGTCCATCAAGCATCCTAAAATCATCGTTCTGAAGCTCGATCTTGAGGGTTTGCAGGACGTTCTCACCAACGAGGTACCACAGTTTCCGGAGCGGCTGGAAAAACTGTTCCCGGGCATGTATGAGCATCGCTCCTCGAAAGGAACACCAGGCGGCTTTTTCAAGCTCGTGCGCGAGGGTACCACGTTTAGCAAGGTAGTGCAGCACATTGCGCTCGAGCTGCAAACACTGGCCGGTATGGACAGCGGCTACGGAAGGCGCTACGCCGGCCCCGCGCCCGGTGTAGACTATGTTCTGTTTTCCTACCAGCAGGAACGCGCCGGCGAGTATGCGGCCCACGCAGCCGTGCGCATTGCCGAGCTGATGGCCCGGGGAAAGAAGCCCAGCATTGTGCAGGACATCGTTAAACTGCACCAGATCCGGGAGGACGAGTACTTTGGACCGAGCACCGAGGCGATTGTGAAGGAAGCCGTGAACAGGGGCATACCGTATATCAACAACCACCGCAGCGGACTCATCCAGCTGGGCTACGGCATCCACCAGAAGCACATCCAGGCGGCCATGACGTCGCGCACCTCTTTCTTTGCGGTGGAGAATGCAGGCAACAAGAACGCCACCAAGCTCATTCTGGAAGACGCAGGTATACCTGTTCCGCAGGGCAGTATTGTACTCGATGCCGATGAGATGGAGGAAGCTATAGAACAACTGGGCTACCCAGTGGTGGTAAAGCCGCTGGACAGCAACCAGGGGAAGGGCGCCACCATTAACATCCATACCTGGAAAGAAGCCTTGCGGGCCTTGACGGAGGCCCAGCGTTACTCTAAAAAGGTGATGGTGGAGCAGTTCATCACAGGCGACGATTACCGCCTGCTTGTCATCAATGGCAAGTTCACGGCAGCCGCCAGGCGCACGCCCGCCATGGTCACCGGCAACGGCATCTCGACCATACAGCAACTGGTGAAGGAAGTGAACAAAGACCCCCGCCGCGGTATAGGCCACGAAAAGGCGCTCACGCACATCAAAATAGACAGACATTCCCGCAGCATTCTGAAAGAGAGAGGCCTGACGCTACAGTCGGTGTTGCCTGCTGGTGAAGTGCTATACCTGAAAAGCACGGCCAACCTGAGCACAGGCGGCACGGCTACCGATGTAACGGACCTCGTACACCCTTACAATGTGCTGATGGCAGAGCGCATCGCCGGCATCATCGGGCTCGACGTGTGCGGCATTGACGTGATGACCACCGACATTGCTATACCTTTGCCCGAGACGCGCGGTGCCGTGATTGAAGTGAATGCCGCTCCCGGCCTGCGCATGCACATCTCCCCTACCGAGGGCCTGCCCCGCAACGTGGCCGAACCGATCATCAACATGCTTTTCCCGCACGGCCACCCGACCCGTATTCCAATCGTGGCCATCACGGGCACCAACGGCAAAACCACCACCACCCGCCTGGTAGCCCACCTGCTCAAGTTCAAAGGCTACCAGGTAGGTTATACCACCACCGACGGCATTTACATACAGGACAAGAAGATCATCAAAGGCGACACCACCGGTTCGTATAGCAGCGAGTTTGTGCTCAAAGACCCTACCGTGAACTATGCTGTGCTGGAGTGCGCGCGGGGTGGTATGCTGCGCACGGGCCTGGCCTTCCGGCAGTGCGACATTGGCATCGTAACCAACGTGTCGGCCGACCACCTGGGGCTGGGTGACATTAACACGGTAGAGGAAATGGCCGAGGTGAAAGCCGTGGTGCCACGCACGGTATGCCAGAATGGTTATGCCGTGCTCAATGCGGACGATGACCTGGTGTACGAAATGGCAACCGCCCTTTCCTGCAAAGTAGCCTTCTTCAGCCTGGACGAGGACAATCCGCGCATCCTGCAGCATATCAGCAAGGGCGGACTGGCCGCTGTGCTCGAGAACGGGTATATCTCCATCTTCAAAAACACCTACAAGATCAGGGTGGACCGTGTGGCCGACATTCCGCTTACTTTCGGGGGCCGTGCCCGCTTCAACATCCAGAACGTGCTGGCGGCTACGCTGGCCGGATACATCAGCCATTTTGAGATAGCCGAGATCCGGACTGCCCTGCGCACTTTTATACCTTCGGCCGAAACCACGCCGGGCCGCATGAACCTCTTCAAGCTGCCCCGCTACGAAGTGCTCATCGACTATGCCCACAACATTGCGAGCATGGAGGCCATCGCCGACTTTGTCGACAATGTGCAGGCTACATACAAGATCGGCATCATTGCGGGTGTGGGCGACCGGCTGGAATCTGACACGATTGAGATCGGGCGCATTGCAGCTGAGACCTTCGACGAGATCATCATCCGGCAGGACAAAGACCTGCGCGGACGATCCGGAGAGGAGATCAACGGTTTGCTCAAGCAGGGCATCATGTCGGTAAAGCCTGATATGAAAGTGACAGAGATAAATGTGGAGAGCCGCGCCCTGGCCCATGCCATGGAGTACGCGCCTGAGGGTTCCTTCATTGCGCTGTTCTCCGAAGACATTCCGGAGTCTGTGAAGATGGTGGAGAGTTTCCGCATCATAGAGCACCGGCGTATCTCTTCACTCGAAAAGGATTCATTCTAGAGCAGCTTTCCCTTCCGGCGCCTTCCCTAAAAACAATTGTTAGACGCCGGTCCAAAGGAAAGTGAGCTGCAGATAATAGAACAAATAGCCTCCGCATTCCGGAGGCCCACGATGCATTAGAACAAACATGAAAAAATTTGCGATTGCGATTCACGGCGGGGCAGAAACGATTAAGCCCAGCGAAATTGACAAGAAGAAGGAAGAAGAGTATAGAAGAGGTTTGGCGGACGCGCTGAAAGCAGGGTATGACGTACTGGAAAAAGGCGGCAGCGCCCTGGATGCAGTCGAGGCGGCCGTCAACAGCCTGGAGCGTAACCCGGTGTTCAATGCTGCCCGAGGCGCCAGCCTGACACAGCGCGGCGAGACTGAGTTCGACGCCGCCATCATGGACGGCAACACCCTCCGGGTGGGAGCTGTGGGTGCCGTTCGCTATGTGCAGCACCCGATCAGTCTGGCGAAAGTGGTCCTGCAAAAGTGCGACCATTGCCTGCTGGTGGGTACCGGTGCCGAAGAATTTGCCCTTGCCAACAACCTCCCCCTGAAAGCCCCGGAATACTTTGTGACGCCTGAGAAAAAAGAGGCCTGGCTTGACAAGCAGCAGGAAAGAGCCGTAAAGAAAAGGCAACCCGGCTCTATGTCCGACACGGTGGGCGCCGTAGCCCTGGACATGAACGGCAACCTGGCAGCCGCTACCTCTACCGGCGGTCTGACTGATCAGCTCAAAGGCCGCGTCGGAGATTCGCCCATCATTGGCGGAGGCACTTTTGCCAACAATGAGGCATGTGCCGTGAGTTGTACTGGTGAGGGAGAGGCGATTATGCGCGGGGTGCTCGCCCATGAGGTATACGCCATGATGAAATATGCCGGCAACTCCTTGCAGGCAGCCACCGACAAGGCGATTGAGTTACATGCCGATAAACTGCAGGGCGACCGGGGTATTTTGTCGATGGACAACACCGGGAAAGTAGCCTTCGGCTTTAATACCGGCTTTATGAAACGGGGCTACCAAGCAGCAGATGAAGAACCTTTTGTGGCCCTGTGGGAGTCTGAAAAGATCAGGAAACCAGCTAAGCTGAAGGAGATGGAAAAATAGCCCGGAGCGATGTGCTGCTATACCTATTAGGTCCTGACCGTATACCTTTGTGGGCGTATGGTCAGGGCTTTTGCTTTTGGGACAAGGTATAGATTTTCAGGCAGGTATAGCAGTAAACACGACAGGTATAGCCGCTCTATGCACGGTTCAAATATATCATCCTGTGTGCGTAAATTACCCCACACACGCTCCGGAAAGGTCGCGACCTTTCCCTACAAACCAAATTTACGTTGTCCTGGATTTGTAGAACGTGAGAGCGCTTATTGAGAAATACCGAGGAAAATTACTGTTTAGCCAAAGCCCCTATTTGCTATACCTACCTGAGCAGCATCGCAAACTAATATGACCTAGCCTCCCACCCCATCCTGCAAACGCTGCACTGAAATTTCACCCCATTAAATTTTAAAAAATTTATTTACCCTCAGTACTTGACTTTACGTAAACCCGTATTAACTTTGAAACTCAAAGTACTTTACCATGAACCAGCAGCAAGACCAGTTAGAAGCCCTGCACGAGATCCGTAACATCATGGATCGCTCTTCCCGCTTTATTTCCCTGAGCGGCTTGTCCGGCGTGTTTGCAGGCTTGTCGGCACTGGTGGGTGCAGCGGTAGTGAAATGGTATTTCAGTCAGCAGAACATCAATTACTATAGCGATCAGGCTCGTAACTTTAGCCAGGAAGATGTCCTTTTTTTGCTGGCCGTGGCGCTTGGGGTGTTGGTGCTGGCCTTTGGCACGGCTGCTTACTTTACGGCGCGCAATGCCCGCAAAAAGAACCAGCGCACCTGGGACAACCAGTCGAAGCGATTGCTGGCGAACCTGGCCATACCTTTGGCGACGGGCGGTGTGTTTTGTGCTATCCTGCTCTACCACGGCATTCTATACCTGGTGGCGCCTGCCATGCTGGTTTTTTATGGCCTGGCCTTGCTCAACGGCAGCAAGTATACCCTGGGCGATATTCGCTACCTGGGCATCATCGAGATCGTGATCGGGCTGGTGGCCTGCGTGTTTGTGGGTTATGGCCTGATGCTGTGGACCCTGGGGTTTGGGGTGCTGCATATTGTGTATGGCGCGCTGGTGTACTTTAAATACGAACGCTAGCAAACCGGTGAAAGAGTATCTTGAAAATATAAACAAAGCCTTCGAGAGCAAGGCGCGGCTGGGCATTATGTCGGTGCTGCTGGTGGACGACCGGGTGGACTTTAACACGCTGAAGGAAACCCTGCAACTGACGGATGGCAACCTGGCCAGTCACCTGCGGGCGCTGGAAGAGGCCAAATACCTGCAGGTGGAGAAACAGTTTGTCGGGCGCAAACCCAACACCACCTACCAGGCAACAGAGGCTGGGCGCGAAGCTTTCAAAAGCCACCTGGATGCCCTGGAACAGCTGATTTTAAACAACAGACAGAGCGACTGATATTTTTTTTATTTCTATACTTTGAACTTCAAAGTACTTTATTCAAAAACAAAAAAATAGGTATACACTACAAAGCAAGATTAACATGGTACAGCAAAACGACTTTCAAAAACAAAACGTGCTAACTGCCGCGGCAGGCCGTCGCACACTCACAGGCGCTGCCTTCGCACTGGCCCTCATGGCCCTCTTTCTGGCTGGGGTACAAAATCCTGATCCGGCCTGGGGCAAGTTCTGGATGATCAGGCCACTGCTTGTCGTGACCATGGCCGGTGCGCTGGGTGGCTTCATCAACTACATGCTGCTTCACTATCACCGCAGACTCGGCATACACAAGGGCATCGCAGTGGTACTTAGTGCGCTGATCTACGTGGTAGGGCTTTGGCTGGGTTCTGTACTGGGTTTGGTCGGTACGCTGTGGGATTAGTCTGGTACGATGGACTTGCAACAATGATCTTTAAATAAATGAAAAGGCATAGCCCCATGAAAGAGCAGATACTAGCGCAACTGGACAACCCCGGGCAGTTGGAGAAACTGTACCGGTCCGACAAGGCCAGCTTTAAACAGGCCTTCGGCAGCCTATACCCGCAGCTGAGCGGCAAGCCTTTGGCTTCGTTCTGGCAAGCAAGACTCCACTACGAAACAGAAGAGGTTTTCTGGCGCTTCAACCGGGAGTTTCTGTTTGTGATCATCACTGCGCTGGTGGCAGGCATACTGGTGAAGCTGCCGGCCATTTTCCCGATCAGCGAGGAGTTTTACTACCCGCGCAACATCAGTTTTTTTGTGCTCCTGCCCCTGATGGCCTACTTCGCCTGGCGAAACAAGCTGCCGGCAAACCGGGTCGCATTCATCGGCGCCGCCACGGCCGTTTGTGCGCTATACATCAACCTGCTGCCCGGTAACCAAAGCGATACCCTGGTGCTGGCCTGCATCCATTTGCCTTTGCTGCTCTGGGTGCTGCTCGGGGTGTCCTACTCCGGCAACGACCTGCACCTATCACAAAAGCGACTCAGCTTCCTGCGCTTCAACGGCGACCTGGCCGTGATGTCGGCGATGCTGGTGATAGCGGGCGGCATCATGACAGGTATAACGATCGGCCTGTTTGCACTGATCGGGCTTCGGATAGAGGAGTTTTACTTTGAGTACATCGTCGCCTTCGGTCTGCCGGCTGTGCCCATCGTGGCCGCCTACCTCACGCAAAACAACCCGCAGTTGGTGGATAAAGTATCGCCCATTATTGCCCGCATCTTCAGTCCGTTGGTGCTCGTCATGCTGGTGATCTACCTCGGGGCTATCGTTTACTCGGGCAAAGACCCCTATAACGACCGCGAGTTCCTGCTGCTCTTCAACGTGCTCCTGATCGGGGTGATGGCGCTGATCTTTTTCTCGGTGGCGGAGAGCTCCGGCAAGTCAGGTGAGCGCTCAGCGGTATGGGTGTTGCTCATGCTTTCGCTGGTGACGGTAATCGTGAACGGCATTGCGCTGTCGGCCATTTCGTTCCGGATTTCGGAATGGGGTATTACGCCAAACCGGGTGGCGGTGATGGGCGGCAACGTGCTGATCCTGGTGCACCTGCTCATCGTGTCGGTCATGTTGTGGAAGGCAGCTACCCGTAAGGCCGCCATCACCGAAGTCGGGCGCGCGATTGTGCTCTACATTCCGGTGTACTTCGCCTGGACCATCGTAGTCGTGTTTCTCTTTCCCCTGCTCTTTGGCTTTAAATAATCGCTTTAACTACATCAAAATACGCGGCATGGAAAAATCATTGCAAATCGGAAATGTAGTCAGTTGGCTGGCGGGTTGTCTCTTCCTGGCGATCGGATTTATCAATACCTTTTGGGGAAACGACGGCGGCTACGGCCTACTGGTGATCATACTGGCGCATGTGTACTTCCCTCCTATGGCGGCTGTTTTGCGGGAGACAACAGGCTACACGATTCCACTGCCTGTCCGGATCGTATTAGCGCTCTTCATTCTCTGGTCAGCAGTTGGTGTGGCCGAACTAGATGACAAGATCGAGCTGATGCTGCTGGATATTTAACCTTTGAATTCTTTTAAAATCAATTCATTATAAACAAAAACAGATATGGTAACGCAAAACAAAAGACTTATCGGCATTGTGCTCACAGTGGCTTTCCTGCTGCTTATTCCGCTTATCGCCATGCAATTCACCAGCAAAGTAGACTGGGGACTGTTTGATTTCGTGATCATGGGCATTCTGCTGCTCTCAACGGGGCTCGCGGCAGAGTTCGTGATCCGGAAAGTGAAGAACACCGAGTCGCGGCTCGTTGTCATCGGCCTCATTCTGCTGGTCTTCTTCCTGATCTGGGCAGAGTTGGCAGTAGGTATATTCGGAACCCCATTTGCAGGCAGTTGAGCAGCAACACTATGAAAGCTTATACCTTAACCTATCCCCTACTCGGCTGGTTTTTTGGCCTGGTAGTGGCAGCCGTGGGCGTCCTGAACCTGGTGTTGGTGCACCCTGTGCCAGGTATAGCCTACCTGTTGCTCTCGCTCGTCTACCTCCCGCCGGCCAACGCCTACCTGAAACGGCATCTGAACTTCTCTATACCTGTGGTGGTTAAAATCATACTGGCCATCGTGTTGTTTATGTTCACGCTCGGCGTGAGCGACCTGGGCGATATGCTGGACAAAGTGCTTATTTAATCTCATCCGGCACGACAGAAACGGGGCGGTTTACGGCAAAAGCTGTGAACCGCCCCGTTTTATAACAGAAATTGCTATGGAAGCTTAACACATGGCCGTATCTTTACGGGAGAAAATTGATCGATCAAAAGCAATTTTAAATGGACAGAATAACAACCGATATATGCATTGTGGGCGCAGGACCTGTGGGACTGTTCGCAGTGTTTGAGGCAGGTTTGCTGAAAATGCGCTGCCACGTAGTAGATGCCCTGCCGGTGGTGGGTGGCCAGCTGGCCGAGATCTACCCTAAAAAACCAATCTACGATATACCTGGCTTCCCATCGATTCTGGCTGGTGAGCTGGTTGATAACCTGATGAAGCAGATCGAGCCTTTCCACCCAACCTTTACCCTGGGTGAGCGTGTGGAAGAACTCGACAAGCAAGAAGACGGCTCGTTCATTGTACGTACCTCCGAGGGCACCGAGATTGCCTGTAAAGTAGTGGCCATTGCGGGTGGACTGGGTTCATTTGAGCCACGCAAGCCGGCCATCGAAAGCCTCGAAAACTTTGAAGGCAAAGGCGTGACCTACATGGTGCGCGACCCGGAGCTGTTCCGCAGCAAGAAAGTGGTATTGGCTGGCGGTGGCGACTCTGCCCTGGACTGGGCCATTTACCTGGCCGGTGTGGCCGAAGAACTCACGCTCGTACACCGCGGTTCTACCTTCCGCGGAGCGCCTGAGTCGGCGGAGAAAGTGCTGACCATGGCCGAGGAAGGCCAAATCAAACTGCTGCTGAAGTCGAACGTGACCGATGTACAGGGCAATGGAAAGATTGACTCCGTAACGGTGCTCATCGACAATAAGGATGAGTACAAGATCGAGACCGATTACTTCATCCCATTGTTCGGACTGGTGCCAAAGCTGGGTCCGCTGGAGAACTGGGGACTGGAGCTGGAGAAGGGCGCCATTGTGGTGAACACTTTCGACTACTCCACCAACATACCGGGCGTATACGCCATTGGTGATATCAACACCTATCCGGGCAAGCTCAAGCTGATTCTGTGCGGCTTCCACGAGTCGGCTTTGATGGCTCAGAGCGCCTACAACATCATTTACCCGGACAAGAAGTTTGTGTTGAAGTACACCACCGTAAACGGCATACAGGAGCTGAGCTAATGGAGGACTTGATTAACATACACGTAGAGTTGCCCGACGGTAGCCGTGTGACGCTGGAGGCACCTACCGACATGGGCCTTTCGGTGATGGAAGTGATGAAGGCGAACGAACTGGACGTGCCTGCGATCTGTGGCGGTATGGCCATCTGCGCCACCTGCCACGTGGAGGTGCTCGAAAGCGGCGAACTGCCTGAGCCTGGCGACGACGAAGCCTACATGCTGGAGACACTGCCACACGCTACGGCCACCAGCCGTCTATCGTGCCAGTTGCGCGTCAACCCAGACCTCAACGGACTGGTGGTGCGCCTGATGCCGGAAGCTTAATCAGCTATACCTGATACCTGAAAGACCGGAAAGCCATACCTGCATAAGGTATGGCTTTTTGCTGGGCTATACCTTGACCCGCAAAACGGAAGCAACACGGTTATTCCGCGTAATGGTTAATAACCAAATCCGTGCAGGTATAACATTGACAACAACTGACAGGAGTACGGGACGATGCTCTGACGATGCTTTGCTTTACCCGATTATTCTTGTAAATTAAATAATGCGGCCACTGGTACCTTCGGGAATCGTTTGTTACGGAAAAGTTTGCAATAGAATTGCACGCGCCTCCCGGGTAAATTTGTGACATCAACTGATAATGAAACAACATGGGACACGACCACGGACATAGCCACTCGCATACTGCCAATAAAAAGACCTTAACCATCAGCCTGGTCATCATTACGGCCTATATGGTGATCGAAGTCATCGGCGGATTGCTGACAAACAGCCTGGCCCTACTGGCGGATGCGGGGCACATGCTGAGTGATGCCATCTCGCTGTTTATTGCCCTGATGGCTTTTAAATTCAGCAGCAAAGTAGCCGATTATAGCAAAACCTATGGCTATAAGCGATTCGAAATCCTGGCTGCCGTTATCAACGGAGCGACACTGATCCTGATTTCAGGGTACATCATTTACGAAGCCATTGAAAGGTTTCAGCACCCTGCGGAGATTGCATCAAGTGGCATGCTCCTGATTGCCTTTATTGGTCTGCTGGTGAATGCACTGGTGGCCTGGATTATGATGCGGGGCAGCGATGTGAAAGATAACCTGAACATGCGGGGTGCCTACCTGCACGTCATCAGCGATATGCTCGGGTCAGTTGGCGCCATCCTGGCGGCTTTACTCATCATGTTTTTCGGTTGGGTTTGGGCAGACCCTTTGGCCAGTGTCATCGTTTCCTTACTGGTATTGCGGAGTGGATTTCTCGTTACCAAATCCTCTGTGCACGTGCTGATGGAGGGCACGCCGGAGAATGTGGAGATCGAAAAGGTAAAGGCAAAAATCCTGAATACAGCAGGTGTCAAGGGTATCCACGACCTGCACATCTGGACGATTACGAGCGGCCTGAACGCACTCACCTGCCACGCCATTGTAGATGAAAAAATGACGATTGGAGAAAGTGAGGTGATGCTTCGGAAAATAGAGCACGAACTGGAGCATTTTAACATCCAGCACGTGACGATTCAGTTGGAGACAGCTGCCCATCTGCACGATAATTCTGTCCTATGCGTGGCAACGGCAGAGCCAACCGCACACCACCATCATCATTAACAACCAGGGATGCGAAAGGATACCGAAGTAAAACTGACCGAGAAAAACACCAGGCCAACCAGTATGCGGATTCTGGTCTATGATTTTATGGCTGCCCAGAAAGCGGCCCTGTCCTTATCGGAAATCGAAGAACGGCTTTTTCCTGCAGACCGTATTACGATCTACAGGACCTTAAAAACCTTTGAGGAAAAGGGCATCATCCACAGCATTCAGGAAAACACCACCACGAAGTATAAACTATGCAGCGATGCCTGCGATGAGCACACCCACAGAGACTGGCATCTGCACTTCTACTGCAAAATATGCCGCCAGACCACCTGTAAGGAAAATATCGTAGTGCAGGAGAACATCAAGGCAGATTTCAGAATCGACGAAGTCCGGCTGTTTGCAAAAGGCATCTGTGAAAATTGTCTGGAGGAAGCGCTGTAAAAGAGTTGCTTTTCGATAGATGGATAAATTTACTCTATGAGATTCAAAGCCTATACACTCACGTTTGTAACAATACTTTCAATAGCCTCTACTTCTTGTGGTCAGGAACTAAAAGCTATAAAAAACCAACAGCAGCACCAGATGACAATTGATCAAATCCTGAAAATGGATAACGCTCAGTTAGCCGTAATTGAGCTTGACACACGTGTAAACGAGCTGTCAGAATACGGTGAAGACTTAAGCAAATTAACAGAGCCTCAGAAAGTATTGCTATTTGTAGCAAACGTCGAAAAGGAAGTCAACAATGGCGGCTTCAATCAATTCTTCTGGAACTCAAGCGGTGATTATGCTCACGAGTCGTTAGCTGCGCTAGAAGTGATAGGTGCGAAAAAGACAGCTGTTATAGTCAGAAGGGCTATTGCTCAGTGGCCCCAACAGACTGTACCTAAAAATAAGATAGAAAGAGAAGAGCTGTTGGAACAAATACAAGGGGAAGCTGAAGCTGTTTGGGGAAAATGTGAAGAAGAGTTTTTCGCTTACGAAGAAGATATTTCTCAATTATTGATTGAATATGTAAAAAAGCACAAGCAAGAGTTCAATTAAAATAACGACACCATGTTTCAATTTTAAAAATCAACCTATGACAGAATTTTGGGAGTCAAGTTTTCAGGACAAAAACGCGATGTGGGGCTTTGAGCCGACAGATGCGGCGCTTGCCACCCTGAAATTATTTCAGGAGCACCAGCTTGAAAAAATTCTGATTCCTGGGTTTGGCTATGGCAGAAATGCAAAGCCCTTCGCCGATGCCGGCTTCCAGGTAACGGGTGTAGAGATCTCAGAAACCGCCATCCGCCTGGCCCGCCAACACTATGGGAATAGTATAACCATACATCACGGACCTGTCAGCGCGATGCCGTTCGACGATGAAACCTACGATGGAGTTTTCTGCTACGCGCTCATCTACCTGCTAGACGAAGAAGAGCGGGCCAAACTGATTGACGACTGCTACAGACAACTAAGGCCGGGCGGCTACATGGTTTTTGTGGCCGTTTCTAAAAATGACGCGATGTATGGGAGTGGCAGAGAAGTAAGCAAGGACCGATTTGAAACCAGGCACGGCGTTCAGCTATTCTTCTATGATGCAGCTGCTGTTGAAACGGAATTCGGCAGGTATGGACTAATCGAGTACAAAGAGATCGATGAACCGGTCATGCAAACAGGTAACAAACCCTCCCTGAAATTCTGGTATATAACCTGCCGAAAGTAAAACTGCCAGGGACTGACGAGGTATAGAACTCCTGATTCTTTCTGCACTCCTCACCTATATACCTCACACCGGAAAAATCCTTTCCTTAGCCTGTTGCTGGAATTGCTCCGGCGTCAGTCCGGTCATCTTTTTGAAGAACCTGCTGAAATACGACCTGTCTTCAAACCCGAGGCTATACCCGACCTCCTGTATCGTCTTCGCGCTGGCGACCAGCTGCTGCTTGGCCGCCACCACAATGCGCTCCTGCAAGAGCTGCGTAATCGTTCTTCCGGTCTTCTCTTTCAGGATTTGGTTCAGGCGCTTCGGCGTGATGTTCAATTTATCGGCGTAAAATGTCACTGATTTTTCTTCCTGAAAGTGGTGTTCCAACAGAAGCAGGAAATGGTACACTCGCTTCTCGTTCAGCCCCTGGCGTGTTAAAGTCAGTGTTTTGTACTGCATCAGTTTCAGCAGAAAAGCTTTTAGCAGCGCTTTGAGCACCAATAGATTCTTCTGCTGCTCCTCATACTCATCCTTCATAATCCGGAAGAGGCTTTCCAGCGTCACGACCATATCTTCATCCAGCAGAATGGTGGAGAAACTGCCAGCGCCTTTGCCGAGAAAAAGTCTGATCACATCCAGCGTAAATTCCTTGACTTCATAGTCCAGCACCGATTTATGAAAGGCGATAAGTGTCCCTTTCTTGCCTGATTTTCTGGGGCGGGGAGAACGATTGGCCGGGATCAGGTATAGCCAGTCCCCTTTGACACGGAGGTTTTCCTCTTTCACAAAATGAAGCGGCTCCTCATCCTTCAGCCAGGCAATTTCAAAGTAGTCTTCGCGGGCGGGGCTATCGAAGTATACCTGCAGCGGGGCATCGAGCGGGCTTATAAAGAACAGGTCATTCTCCGGATTCATCCACTATCACTTGTTAAGTTAAATCTTATTAGCAGCGCTTCATTCGGTTGCTCCTTCTATCACATCAATACCCAGGCTATACCTTGCTCAACTTGCATAATTTCCTTTTTGTCCTACCTAATGGATGTTCTGTACTATCCCTCGCGCCTGGTATTGTGGTAAATTTGTAACAGTTGCAATGAACAGTAGCATGCTGCTTCCAAATACATTCAAAGACATTTAAAGATATAAAATTATGAGCACAACCGTATTAGACCCCGTGATAAGCAACGGGAAAGCTGAAAAGAAATTATATAAGTTCCCACAACTGAAAGGCAAAGAGTTGGCACGCGACAACTTCATCGGTGGCCGATTTGTACCACCTGTAAAGGGAGAATATTTTGACAATCTTTCACCGATCAACGGAAAAGTTTTTGCACAGGCGGCCCGTTCCACCAAAGAGGACGTGGAGCTCGCGTTAGACGCAGCACACGAGGCCTTCAAGACTTGGAGCAAGACCTCTGCCAAAGAGCGCAGTAACACCTTGCTTCGCGTAGCGCAAACTATAGAAGACAACCTGGAGTACCTGGCTACAGTCGATACCATCGACAATGGTAAGCCGATCCGGGAGACGCGCGCAGCGGACCTGCCGCTCGTGATCGACCACTTCCGCTATTTTGCCGGCGTGATCAGGGCCGAGGAAGGTGGTGTTTCGGAGCACGACGAAAATACAGTCAGCATTGTGTTGCATGAGCCGATCGGTGTGGTAGGACAGATTATTCCCTGGAACTTCCCGCTGCTGATGGCCGCCTGGAAAATTGCCCCGGCCCTGGCCGCTGGTAACACGATTGTGTTGAAACCAGCTGAGCAAACCCCAACAAGTATTCTGGCCCTGATGGAGCTGATTGCTGACATCTTACCAGCAGGCGTACTGAACGTGGTGAACGGCTTCGGAGCCGAGGTAGGAAAAGCGCTCGGTACTTCCCCAAGAATCAGCAAGCTTGCCTTTACCGGATCCACGGCGACAGGTAAACTGATCATGCAGTACGCCTCCGAAAACATTATTCCCTCTACCATGGAACTGGGCGGTAAATCACCGAACATCTTCTTCCCTTCGGTGATGGATGCCGACGACGAGTTCTTCGACAAAGCGCTGGAAGGAGCTGCATTCTTTGCCCTGAACCAGGGAGAGATCTGTTCCGCTCCAACCCGACTGCTGGTGCACGAAAGTATAGCCGACGCCTTTACGAAGCGTGTGATCGATCGTGTGAAGGCCATTAAAGCCGGTAACCCGCTGGATGGCGAGACGATGATCGGGGCCCAGGTATCGAAGCCGCAGTACGAGAAGATCCTCAACTACATCAAAATTGGTAAGGAAGAAGGAGCCGAGGTACTGGTAGGTGGTGAACCGCAGAAACTCGAAGGTGACCTGGCCGATGGCTACTACATCCAGCCGACCATCCTGAAGGGGCACAACAAGATGCGTGTGTTCCAGGAAGAGATCTTTGGTCCGGTGCTGGCACTGACCACCTTTAAAACAACCGAAGAAGCCATCGAAATAGCCAACGACTCAATCTACGGACTGGGAGCTGGTGTCTGGACCCGTGACGCACACGAAATGTACCAGGTGCCGAGGGCTATACAGGCCGGCCGCGTGTGGGTGAACCAGTACCATACCTACCCGGCGCACGCTCCGTTTGGCGGCTACAAGCAGTCGGGCTACGGGCGGGAGAACCACAAGATGATGCTGGATCATTATCGCCAGACCAAGAACATGCTGATATCCTACGACAAGAAGAAGCAGGGTTTCTTTTAAGAGCTAAAATTTGTCATTAACCTGAAAACACCTGGGGCCTCTCCAGGTGTTTTTTTTAACTGATAGAAATATGGAAAAGATAATAGTAACCGAAAAAGCAAAAGAAGTGATCAGTCAGTTGAAGGAGCGCTACGGAGAGCTGATGTTTTACTTAAGTGGCGGCTGCTGCGAAGGCTCGCAGCCCATGTGCTACGAGAAAGGTGAGTACAAACCGGGCTCCCGCGATGTGCTGATCGGCGAGGTGGAGGGCTGTGATCGAAGAGCAGCACCAATACTATGAGCACTCCCAGCTACTCTTGGATGCATCACCCGGTATGGGCGGCGGCTTCTCGCTGGAAACAGTGCTGGGTATGGCGTTCAGCGTCACAACCAATGCGCTGATCCCGAAGGAAGCTATCGAAGTGGTATAGCCTAGTGCTATGCAATAAGCTTTCTGGAAAGATTTAAGGTATAGGAACTCAACGCTAAAATACCTGAGTAGAGCCCGTAGGCGATAAGCTTATGGGCTCTTTTGTCTACGTTCATCAAGCCAATGGCAGCTTATGCGACAAACAGCCGCTGGAGAATTGACTACCTTCTATGAAACGGTGAAAGATGAATGGAAATATGCCCTTTCTGATTGAGCTCGGGGGCTGCTAAAACAGTAACTGTTAAGTCTAACCTTTATACTTGCCATGGAAACATTGTGACCTTAGCAAGAATTAGGTATAGACTAGCTGAGGCAAGGCGTAATTGTATACTTTTGCACGAAGTATCACGCTTGTATACATGAATAAACCGCGCTTTGCCCTGCTCATCGGCATTATCTGCATCTCCATCTTCCCGGTGTTGGTAAAGCTAAACCTGACGCCGGGCCTGATATCGGCGTTCTACCGAATGGCCATTGCGGCTGCGCTGCTTCTGCCCTTTGTGCTATTGACCAGGCGCCTCCAGATTCCGCCTACCCCGGTCCTGTTGCTGGCCATGCTGTCGGGTATCTTTTTCGCATCGGATGTGGCCGTTTGGAACATCGCCATTCAAAAGTCAACCGCGACGCAGGCCTCGCTGCTCACCAACCTGGCCCCGGTCTGGGTGGGTGTGGGCTCATACCTGTTTCTGGAAAACAAGCCGTCGCGCAACTTCTGGATTGGGACGGTGATTGCCCTGATCGGCATGGTGGTGCTGGTGGGGCATGAGTTCTTCCTGGAACTGCGCTTCGACCTGGCCTTTATGCTTGGGGTGCTGTCAGGTATTTTCTACGCCGTGTACATCCTGCTGAGCAAACATGTGCTGGAGCGCATGTCGGTTCTTTCGTTTATGACGATCAACCTGCTCTCCTCCTCTGTTTTTCTGGCTGTGGTCTCCTACCTACTAAACGAGCCGTTCAGCGGATTTTCGGAAATGGGCTGGCTGGTGCTGTTTGTGCAGGGAATATTGTGCCAACTGGTGGCCTGGCTCCTCCTGAGCTATGCCACACAGCACATGCGTGCCACCCGCGTCTCCCTGAGTCTACTCAGTCAGGCACTGCTGGCCTCGTTTCTGGCCTGGCTGTTCCTGGACGAGCAAATTACGCTGCGGATGATTGCCGGTGGCCTGATCCTTCTGTTCGGCATCGGCATAACGTTTTATGCCCATGACATCTCGCTGCGTAAAATCCTGGGCCGAACCAGGCAGGTATAGCCCGTCGTTTCTGCAGGTATGCGCCTCATCAAAAAAATACGTTACAACAATTTACACTATGAAGAAATACCTTATCATCGCCTCTGTTTTCGCCCTGACCCTGAGCGGATGCAGCACAACTAAAAATGCGGACCAGGCTACCAACAGCAACTCAGCTCCTACCACAAGTGTGGAACAACAGGCGCCTACCGTTACCGAAAAACGCTGGAAACTGGTCGTGCTGGAAGGCCAACCTGTTACCATGTCCGAAGACCAACAAACCGAGGCACATTTTGTGCTCCAAACCGAGGGCAACAAGGTAAGAGGCAACGGAGGATGCAATGCCTTTAACGGTACATACACTCTCTCAGAAGGCAACCGGATCCGCTTTTCGGGGATGGCCATGACCAGGATGTACTGCGCAGGTGTGGAAAAGGAAAATGAGTTCATGAAGGTATTTGAGTTGGCCGACAATTATACCTTGAACGGTGACACGCTGATGCTGAACGTGGGCCGTCGGGCGCCACTGGCTGTGTTCCATGCCGTATACCTGCGTTAAGGCGTCAGTTGTTTGATTATCCATAGAATGTACTAACTTGGTACCTTCTCTATACCTCAAATAATCAAACTTCTATGCACCCCATCCTTCGCAATATCCTGGCCGTCGTGGCAGGCATCGTAGTCGGCAGCATCGTCAACATGGCCATGATCTCGGTCAGCGGCACCATTATACCGCCGCCGAACGGGGCCGACGTGACCACCACCGAAGGGCTGCAGGCGACCATGCATTTGTTCGAGCCGAAGCACTTTCTGTTTCCTTTTCTGGCCCACGCGCTGGGGACTTTCGCAGGTGCTTTTCTGGCCGCTACCATCGCGGCTTCGCACAAGTTTAAGTTTGCCATGACCATCGGGGTCTTTTTCCTGGCCGGAGGTATAGCAAGTGTGTTCATGCTCCCCTCCCCTGTCTGGTTCACGGTGCTGGACCTGGCGGTGGCCTACATGCCCATGGCATTTGCGGGGTATGTGCTCTCACGGCGTATGGTTGTTGCCTAACAAAACACAACCGCCTGAATTGGCGCTATACCTGGCCGGGACTTTAGAAATTTCGTAAGTTGCAGCTATGAATTACAGATCACCTGAGATCCGGACCGTCAACGTTGTCCGTTACGTTACCCCTTTGCGCGAGGGTGGGTCCTTGCCTGCCATCGTGGAGGCCGACGACGAGTTTCTGTACGTCCTCAAATTCAGGGGTGCGGGCCAAGGCATCAAAGTGCTGATTGCCGAGCTGATCGTGGGGGAAATTGCCCGGGCATTGGGCTTTCAGATTCCCGAGATCGTGTTCATGCACCTCGACGAAGCCTTTGGCCGCACCGAGCCCGACGAAGAGATACAGGACCTGCTGCGCGCCAGCGAGGGCCTCAACCTGGGCTCACACTACCTGCAGGGCGCCATCACCTTCGACCCGGTGGTAACGACCATCGACGCCGATCTCGCTTCGCGCATTGTGTGGCTCGATGCCCTGGTGACCAACGTAGACCGCACCGCCCGCAACACCAATATGCTCATGTGGAAGAAAGAACTCTGGCTCATAGACCACGGTGCCTCGCTGTTTTTCCATCACTCCTGGGACAACTGGGAAGAGCAGGCCAACCGTCCCTTTGCCATGATCAAAGACCACGTGCTGTTGCCGCAGGCCAGCGAACTGGAGAAAGCCAACCAAGCGGGCCTGGATACGCTTACACCTGCCCGCATACAAGAGATCCTGGACCTTATTCCGGATGAGTGGCTGACGGGTGTGGAATCGCCGTTTGAGACAGCCGAGGAGCACCGCCAGGCCTATTCCCGCTTCTTCGAGATCAGATTAGCCCAATCAGACATATTTGTGAAAGCCGCCCAAGATGCAAGAAAGACACTTATTTGAGTACGCCGTGATTCGGGTGGTGCCGCGGGTGGAGCGGGAAGAGTTTCTGAATGTGGGCGTCATTCTGCTTTGCAGTTCCCGTGGCTTTTTGCAGATCCGCTATACCTTGAACGAGGCACGCCTGCGGGCTGCGTTCGGCGAGCTGGACATGGAAGAGCTGCAATCACGCCTGCAGGCTTTTGAGAAGGTATGCTCCGGCCGGCGCGAAGGCGGACCAATCGGTCAGCTGGGCACGGCCTCCCGTTTCCGCTGGCTCACGGCCAACCGCAGTACCATTGTGCAAACCTCGGCCGTGCACCCCGGCCTCTGCCTCGACCCGACCGAAACCTTGGAAAAACTGTACCGCGACCTGGTGCTATAGCCAGTGTTGTTGCAACCCAACCTATCAAGGTTTTTGTTATATTCGCATACAACAGCCTCCACCCTATGAACGTCTCCCGCATCATCACCATCGTCCTGACCATCGGTGCAATCGTCTTTCTAGTCCTGATGCTCTCCGACCCTTACTTTTTCGCGAGCACCAAAAAAATGCGAAAGAACGCGGAATCGAAGCTGGAGGAAGGCATCATGGGCAACCCCAACGCGTTCAAGGAGGCCAGCTATTTCTTCAATGCACTGATCGAGCAGGGCCACGGCGACCGCCAAACCCATGACCTCCTGTATTGGAGCTATCGCTACGACAAGAACTTCGCCCAGGCCGAGGAAGCCCTGAACGACGCGCTGGATGTTTACCCCAATGATCTAGGCTTTCTGTACCACCGCGCTGAAATGCGACTGGAGTTAGGAAAATACGAAGCGGCCCTCGAAGATTACAATGCGGTTATACCTGCTGCCAGTGGCGAGAGCTACTTCTACGACGCGCTTTACGGCCGAGGTGCTGCCCGGTATAAGTTGGGTCAGGAGCAGGAAGCGGAAGCCGACCGGGTAAAAGCGCAGGCGCTGACGCAGGATACGCTGCAGGCGTATACGGTGTATTTTAACCAATAGGATTCCTCTTACCTTACCGCTGGTTTTCGCTTGTAGAAGTGATCAGATCGCGCTTCCCGGCCCAAAGCCAGAGCAGAATCAGGACTAGTTCCCCTATGGCATCGAGCAGGTATACGTTCCGGATCACATCATTCAGGCTATAGTATACGTCAATAAACCCAAGCCCGGCAGCACCTCCTATACCCAGCCACCTGATCTCGGGCGTCACCCGTTTCTTTATACCTGCCGCCAGCAGTACCAGCCCGATCACTGTGATCAGCACGGCCACCGTGCGCACCAGCCACAGATCCTCCTTCGGTCCGGTCACCCACAGAAAGCTCGCCATGTGCACAAGCGGCCATATACCGGTGAGTGCCCAGTAGATGCCCTGGAGGGTGGCGATGCGCGCAGGTCGGTTCACTGCTTAGATATGTAACTGGTCGTAGATGGGCAGGGAGTAGGTGTCGCCGGCCGCTAATAAATGCACTTTCATGTCACGAACCGAGAAAGGCTCCCCTGTTTTGATCTCGTAGATGTTGGTCTCCGTAATGCCCAGTCCGTCCACAATCGTCACCAGGCCGGAGCCCAGCACCTTTACCTCGTTGCCCTTCGTGACACAGATCGCCGTGTCCTCCTCCAGCCCAATGCCAATACAGCCCGGGTTGGTGGCGATGCACTGCGATACCCGCACAATGCGTCCGCGCTGAATGAAGTGCGTGTCGATGGCCACGTTTTTGAGAAACTCCAGCCCGGTAGTGATGCGAACGTCGCCTTTGATGTAGCCTCCCTGCGTTTCGCCTTCGTAAATCATCGGCGTGGACATGGCGGCGGCTCCGGCGCTGGTGCCGGCTATGATAAAGCCCTCGTCGTAGGTATAGCGCTCTTTCATGAGTTGCAGTACCGGCGAGCCGCCGAGAATGGAGGTAAGCCGCAGCTGATCGCCACCCGTAATCATAATGCCAGCTGCCCGCTCCACCATCTCCAAAAACTCAGGCTTGCGCGCATCCATCCGATTCCGGATATCCAGCACCTCCACGTTCTTGATGCCCAGCTTATGAAACTCCTCAATATAGTCTTTGGCGCTTTCCTCAGGCTCGGTAGAAGCGGTCGGCACCACGAGCACCATCGGATCGCTGCCCTTGAGGGAACTGATAAAGTATTTCAGGATTTCCTCGTCTTTAAAGTCCGTGTTTTTTTCCTGTTCTTCTGATAGTTCTTTTCCTCCTTTACTCTCGCTGCCGCCTATGGCCAGCAGGCTGCCCCTGGGTATGGGGGACTCCTTATGATGCTTGTGTCGATCAGATACTTTGTTTTTCGCCATTGTGCTTATTTTTTTGTGTAGCGATACCTGTTAGGGTCTTTTGTAACTCACAACCCGGGCCACCAAGGTGTCGGCCCTAGACGGATCTTCTTTGAAATTCACCCAGCCTTCCCGCTTCGATTTCTTTGGTGAGAAGGCAATGCTCAGCTCGGCACTTTCCACTTCCTCCCCGCCGTTTTCGATGGTAAGCTCTACCTGCACTTCCTCGGCGGTTTCGCCTCCCCTGTTATACACCGCCACCCGGTAGCGGTGGGGCGCATTGGCCGAGGGGTCGTGAAAATACTCGACCGCCAGGTCGGGCGAGGAGGGTTTTTGAGTGTAGGCCATGTAGCCCAGGTAGGCCAGTATGCCCAGCACCAGCACCAGGCTGATGCCAAATACGGTCCATTCCAGGGCATTTTTATCATCATCGTCGCCTGCCCTGTTCGATTGTTTCTTCTTATCCGTATCTTTTTGTTTCTCCATTATCCGGTTATTTAATCAGCAGACGACCTGCCGAGGCGCCCAGGCTGGCCAACACACCCAGTACGATGCACTGCGCAAAGGCTATTTCAAAACCGACTCCCTCGAAGCGACCAAAAAACCAGAGCAGAAAAGCCGAAGCCGCCAGTGCCGTCAGATAACTCAGGCAAGTGTCGAGTATGATGGCGAAAGCCAGGCTGCCCCGCGGGTGATTCCCTGTGCCCTTGAAATCGCTGAAGTAGACCACCACCATGCTCAGCGCGAGCGAGAGCACAGCCATCAGTAAAATATGCACCGGTCCAGACCCAGCGGCCAGCACCACTACCTCTTCTGTAGGAGCCACGTTGCCGCCTACGATCACGCTGCCGCAGAGCGCCAGCACCACCAGGCTGATTTTGCTGCGCAGCCCGGTGCGAAAGCCGGCTTCCTTTGCTTCTTCCTGCACTTCATTCTCTTCCTCCGGCTCATCTTCCGTGCCACCAAGCTGCGCCGTTCCGATGGAAACGCCGATCGATACCGCCATGGCCTCCACAATGATCTTTCCCATGATCTCATCAATCGACATCTCGCCGAACTGGATGCGGTTGAGCACAAAAAGTACCGCGAAGGCCAGCACAATGCCCAGTCCCATTTCCTCCACCGAGTCGATGAAGACGCTGCGCCACGAGACGCCCGGCCGCATGCCTGCGTAGCGGTTGTACCCCAGCAACAGCAGGTAGGTGACCACCACCATTACCAACAACTGAGCGGGTGACGCAATAAAGCCGGCCCACCATACCTCCATGGTATAGAGCAACGGGAAACTGAACAGCAGCCCCCCCGCTATACCGCGGGCATACTCCTGCAGCGATTTCCGGACGGGTCTTATGTTTTTGTCGCTTGCCATACCTGTCGCTGAACGTTAACGGGGCAACCGAAAAGCAAGGCCCGTTGTGAAGAAATGGTGTGGTGCCGCCTTGTTCAGACGCCTCCCTGCCGCTATGTCAACCTGCAGGTTCGGCAACAGCAGGTATAGAATTCCCAAATCGGCCTGGTGCTCCGCCGGCTCTCCCTTGCCCTTATTGCCAAACACCTCCAGGTATAGCGACACTTTATCCATGAACTGCTTCGTGATATTGGCGCCATAGGATCGCTGGGGTTCCCCGTCGGTCCAACCATAACCCAGGTTATAACTCAGGTCCATTGTCTCGGAGAGCGCATTGCTAAAGCCCAGACTAAACTGCGGCTCCACATTATCTGGTTTGAATAGCTCATGGGCTACTGGCAGCACCAGCATGGCGTTGATTGCTGCTTCCGGACGCCAGCCGCTTTCTTCCCAGAGGCGTACCTTGGTTCCGACACTCAGCGGGCCCCAACCCTTGACATGGCGACTTGTCCCGTTCTCAATCACAGAGTCCTTCACAGCGCCCTGCACACGCAACTCGACCCCTTGCAGCAAGCCGACGCGCAGCAGTGCCGTGGGGTAAGCGTAGGTTCTGATGCGGTCGTTCAACTTCTGGTAGTTATACCCTGCCTCCAGCTGCACATAGCCACGGGAGACAATGCCAGGACCTTGGGAATTGTCGGGCCTGTCGGCGTTCAGCTCCTCTTGCTCCTGCTGTGCATACGCCGGTAGCATGGGTGCGCCAAGCAGAAAAAAAAGCAGTCCTAGGATGTGTGTTTTAGTTGAATTCATGGCTATAGACGCATCTGTGCGTCCGTTGCGCTTTATACGCTGCAATATGCGACAGGTAGGCTATACCTGGCACAAATACCGTTTTGCACGTAGCTGGGTCGTATATTACCGCAAGGCACAAACAGAGGCAGGAGATTTGTAGCATTTAAGCGGCGATCTGTTTGAAGCGCGTGGGCTGATGCTTTGGCAAGAGGAGGAAGTAAAAAGACAGGAGAAAAAGGGAGCCGGCTCCAACCGCCTGCATTGAAATAACAGATACCGGCTCCCTCCATAAACATGCACAAACCGCTAAACGCACCCCAGATAGCGGCAAGCGCATGATCATCTTAAAAACAACGTTCGTTTCGGCAGTCTGCACTTTCGAGCCAGCGCGTATGGTTCAACCAACCTAAAACCAAGGCGCCCGACTGCCTCATCCGTGTTTTGATTTCTTATACGCCAATGATTCGGGGAGGTAACCGAAAAAGCCACTAATAAGTTGTTATTCAGTCATTTTCAGTATTCCAAGCTTACGAAGCTACGTGTTTTACGCAGCTAAAAAGGGCCGCATACCTGCGTTAGCTCCTTTTGCAGATTTATCAAATTAGAATATACCGATATTCCTATACTGGCACGCTAATTGTCTCTTATGTGTGCGAACCATAAAAAACAAACATGAAGAAAATCTTTACAACTGCCATGCTGGCATTGCTGTGTGCCGGGGCTTATGCCCAAACGTCTCAGGGTACTATCTCAGTCAAGGGGGCAGTAAATTTTAAAAATGAGAACAGGAAAGTAACTGACAGTGAATATGGAGAACTGCATTCCTCCCGGAGCGTTAATCTGAGACCTACAGTCGGATACTTTCTCAAAGACGGGCTAGAGCTTGGAGTGGGCTTAGGTTATGACCGGAGCACCAGCAAATACAAATGGGATGATGGGGAAAATTATACCAGGTTCAACGACATAAGTCTAATTCCTTACGTCCGAAAGTATGTCGCCATTACAGAGCAACTGCAGCTGCACGGTACAGGCTACGTTTCCTTTGGCCTTGGCAAACAAACCTCTAAAAACTCACCTGAATCATCACCCGATGTAACGAGCACATCCACTGATCTCGGTATCGGCATCTACCCTGGTCTTACCTATTTTGCCACACCGAAGCTGGGTATTACGGCTACATTCGGTTCCCTTTCTTACTCAAGACGGAAACATAAGCCGAAAGAAGATGCTTATCGGACCTATTCTACTACCTACGACACATTCTCTGCTAATTTATCACCGAGTAGCGTGAGCATTGGCATAGGGTATTTCATTGCACGCTAGCCAGTCACCTATGAAAAAGATAGCCATATTATGTGCAACAGCGCTGATAACCCTTGGCGCACAGGCACAAACTACAAAAGGAACCGTGGCCCTTACCGGAAAGTTTGGTTATACCCAGCAAAAAGCAGAACCTGATGAGCACAATGGAAGGGACTTCTACAACTTAGACAGCTATACCTATACCATTGCACCCGCCTTAGGTCTATTTGTAAAAGATAATCTAGAGATAGGAGCCTCTGTACACCTAACCAGAAGAAAATCTGAAAGTATAGGTACTAACCTGAATTATCGAGGTGAGGATTTCGCAAAGGGTCATGGAAAGGGTTTCAACATTTATGCAACACAATATAAGTTCCTGAAAGAACGAATAGCTGTACATGGAACATTGTCAACTGGCCTTAGTAACACTGAAAATACGAGTTTCTTTACCAACAGTGATCAGCTAAGGGTGTATCAATCGAGAGAGTCTTATGACAAAGCCTCTGAATTTTCAGTTGCACTATCGCCAGGACTTACCTTTTTTCCTTCTGACAAGGTTGGTATATCCGCTAACTTAGGAGCACTGAGGTATAGCCGGCGTGACATCGAGGAAGTGTATAAAAGCAGCATGTACAACAACATGGAGCACGACGAATCTGCCTACATATCGAATACAGTGGAGTTAGATTTTTCAAGCCTGCATCTAAATTTTGGAATCACATATTTCTTCAGAAAATAAATTTCCTTTATAAAAGCAGCGGCCTCACCCTTTTCAGAGTGAGGCCGCTGCTTTATACGTATACCTATGGTTTATACCTTACCAACCACTGGCTAGCACATCAGCAATGTGCATGGTTTTGATTGGCTTCTTGTTTTTCTGGATATAGCCGTTCAGGTGCATCAGGCAGCTGCTGTCGGTGGAGATGATGTAATCAGCACCCGTGGCCAGCGCGTTCTCTACTTTCTGTTCGGCCATCGCCACTGAAATAGCTTCGAACTTCACGGCAAAAGTGCCGCCGAAGCCACAGCAGGTTTCGGTGTCTTCCATCTCTACCATTTCCAGTCCGTGCACGCCTTGCAGCAATGCACGTGGCCCATCCTTGATGTGGCATTCGCGCAGGGCGCTGCAGGAGTCGTGATAAGTAGCTTTGCCGTCGAGACGGGCGCCGGGCACTTGCGATACCTTCAGCACGTCGGTCAGAAACTCAGTCAGCTCGAACACTTTTTTCTGCATGGCGCGGTACTTCACCAGTTTGGATGACTTCACAAAAATGTCCTGGTAGGCGTTGCGCACCATGCCCACGCAGCTTGCCGAGGGCGCCACAATGTAGTGCGAGGTTTCGTTCGAGAAATCGTCGAGAAACTTATTGGCCACTTCGCGGGCTTCGTCGAAGAACCCGGCGTTGAAAGCGGGCTGCCCGCAGCAGGTCTGGTTGGGGTTGTAGTTTACCTCGCAGCCCAAGCCCTCGAGCACTTTTACCATGCTCAGGCCCGTTTCGGGGTGCAGCTGGTCCACAAAACAAGGTATGAAAATATCTACGATTGTTCTTCTTGCCATAATTAGGAGAAAACAGAGCCTGAAGCTGCCAGCGCGGCAGCAAAAGCCTCTTTGTCGAGCTTCAAATTTAAGCCATTATTTTCGAAGTAGCTGACCAAATTTTCGGTCGCCATGTTGCCCACCAGTTCATCCTTGGCCATCGGGCAACCGCCATACCCGCGCATGGCCCCGTCGAAGCGGCGACAGCCAGCCCCGTAAGCAGCTTCCACCTTTTCGTGCCAGGTGGTAGGCGTGGTATGCAGGTGCGCCCCAAACTCGATGTGCGGGAAAGCGGGCACCAGCTCGCTGAACAGGTAGGTGATGTTCTCCGGATTGGAAACGCCGATGGTGTCGGAAAGCGAGATGATCTTCACGCCCAGCTTGTCCAGTTCCTCCACGAATCGAATGACAGTAGCCGCATCCCAGGGATCGCCATAAGGATTGCCAAAGCCCATGGAGATGTAGGTCACGAGGGTTTTGCTATTGCGCTGGCAAATGTCCTGCATCTGGGCGAGCTGGGTCATGGCTTCGGCGATGCTCTTGTTGGTGTTGCGCTGCTGAAAGGTCTCCGATACGGAAAGCGGGAAACCGAGGTATTCGATCGCCTGGTGGGTGGCTGCCTCTTCCGCGCCACGCACATTGGCAATGATGGCCAGCAGCTTGGAGCGCGTGTTGCTCAGGTCCAGGCCAGCCAGCACCTCGGCGGTGTCGGCCATTTGCGGAATGGCCTTAGGCGATACAAAGCTACCGAAGTCTATGGTGTCGAAACCCACGCTGAGTAGCTGGTTGATGTAGTCGATCTTGGTCTGCGTAGGTATAAAATCATGCAGTCCCTGCATGGCGTCGCGGGGACATTCGATCAGCTTGATGGTATCGTTTATCATAGTTTGCAGTTATGGTCGTTTTGCCAAAGATACAAAGAAGCGCATGCTTGCATTTGGAATGGGCGTTATAATTTATACCTGCTGGTGTAGGATGAACCGATGTTACAACAGGTAGGAAAGCGATTTCCTGAACCGTCAGGTATAGCAATTCCCTATCAAAAAACACGGCACCTTACGATCTGAGAATTAGGTCCTACTATTTTTTTATACGGGCATAATCTCCTATATTATGCTTGCAAAATACACAAGTATCCATAAAAACTGCATGACGCAGATCAGGCAAAATACGGTACTCATAACAGGGGGAACCTCAGGTATAGGCAAGCTGATGGGCAGCAAAAGCCTGCAGCCCGAGACGATTACAGAGGCCATCCTGCAGGCTATGGAGCAGAACAAGGTCCTGCTGCCTAAGCCTTTTATTGTGAACTTACTCCCTTTCCTGCGTGATATTTTGCCCACCCGTGTCTTCGATAAGGTGGCAGGCCAGTGGTTTGTCCATGAACGATTTCACCGGCCGACCGGCTGCCGTTACAAAGCCGGCCAACGCGACCTAACCCAAACTTAATTCACCCGCTATGAACTCAACAAACACCTTTGTAAACAGGGTCAGCACCACCCGGGAAGCAGACCCGCAGGCCATGCTCGACCTGCTGCAAAAGCAGCGTTCCTTTTTTGCCGCAGGCCATACCCTGGATATTGGTTTCCGGAAAGAGCAACTCCAACGTCTGCTGGAGGCTGTACGCAGCCACGAGCAGGAGCTGATCGACGCCATGTATGCCGACTTCCGGAAACCGGCCTTTGAGACTTATACCACGGAGATCGGCTTTGTTGAGAAAGAGCTGCAGCTTGTCCTCAAACATATCGTGCGCTGGGCCAAGCCACAGGCTGTCGGAGAAACACTGCTCAACTTTCCGGCCCGCAGCTACATCTATTCACAGCCTTACGGTGTGGCCCTCATCATCGGTCCCTGGAACTACCCGCTGCAACTGGTGCTCAACCCCTTGATCGGTGCCCTGGCGGCGGGCAACTGTGCCATCGTCAAGCCATCTGAACTGACGCCTGCCACCTCAGCGGTCATCGCCCGCCTGCTTGCCCAGACATTTGATCCGCGCCTGGTAGCCGTAGTGGAAGGAGGTGTGTCTACCACACAGCATTTGCTGGCCCAACGCTTCGACTACATCTTTTTCACGGGAAGCACCCAGGTTGGGCGCGTGGTGATGAAGGCCGCCGCCGAGCACCTGACCCCTGTTACGCTGGAGCTAGGCGGGAAAAGCCCTGCTATTGTATCCGAAGACGCCGACCTGGGGCTGGCAGCACGTCGCATTGCCTGGGGCAAGTTCATGAACGCCGGCCAGACCTGCGTGGCTCCCGACTACCTACTGGTGCAGGAACAGGTGAAAGACGAACTCTTGGAACAGCTCCGTATAGCCATTCAGGAGTTTTATGGCGACTCTCCTCGGCACAGCCCGGACTTTGCCCGCATCATCAACGACCGGCATTACGAGCGCCTGATCAGCTACCTGCAGGACAGCGTGGTGCGGATTGGCGGTCAGCACGATGCAGAGAGCCGCTTCATTGCCCCGACCGTATTGGACCAGGTGAACTGGCAGGACCCTGTCATGCAGGACGAAATTTTTGGCCCCATTCTGCCGGTGCTCACCTACACCCACCTGAACGAAGCCATCCAGGAAGTGAACGCCCGGGAAAAACCACTGGCGCTTTACTTTTTCTCGTCCGACAAATGGCAGCAGCAGCAAGTGCTGGAACAAGCACACTTTGGCGGCGGCTGCATCAACGACACTATTTCTCACCTCATCAATCCCAGGCTCCCATTTGGCGGTGTGGGCGAAAGCGGCGTGGGAAGCTATCACGGGAAGGCCAGTTTCGAGCTTTTCTCTAACCTGAAAAGCGTGGTGCACCGCGGTACCTGGATTGACCTCCCGCTGCGCTACCCGCCTTACGGTAACCGGCTGTCCCTGATCCGGAAGGTGTTTAAGTGGCTGTGACCCCAGGTACAGGTATAGGTATAGCTGGTGCTTGTGTGTAGCCTCTCCGTAGCGCTTCCCGTATGCAAATAAATAAGGCATTTGCCGTATAGGAGCTATACACCCTCATATACCTGATAAGAAATGGAAAACCTGATAGACTACCTGGATGAATCGCTTGTTCCGCTGGAAGAAAAAGTGAAAGAGTATCTGCATGTGGAGCGCGACATCCGGCTGCTGGAGGTAGAACTGTTGTCGCTGCAGAGCGTGCGCCCCGACTTCGACCCGGAGCAGAGGATGGAACAGCAACTAACAGATCAGCAGTCTGATAACTTACTCAACGACAAAGAGCAGAAGCTGAAAGACCTGCTTCAGAAGTACAAAGATTTGCAACAGGAAGTGATCGGTATGTTGCCGGAACGCGACAAGTTTGTGGAGTTGAACCTGGGCTATGGCCCGAGCATGGTTGGCTATTTTACGGTAGACCCGGAGACACGCACGCCGCTCGACGAGCCGGTGCTGCGCGTGGTGCATTAATTCAGGTATAATGAAGGCTTAAATTTTGACGGCTCCGAAATAGAGTTGGCAAAAACTCTTAAGATCCTCCTTCTTATCTCCTTCATTTTATCTTACAGCCCGATTTGCTTGAGGCGGCTATGACGCGCATCCTGATTCTATACCTTACACGCTCTTTTAAAAAGAAAAACACCCCACCATCAATTCGACAGCAGGGTGTTTCCATCCTTCGCAATCCTTTTTTGCTTAGTGGAACTGCTCTTCTTCGGTAGAGCCCACCAGCGCGGCCGTAGAAGCAGTTCCTGCCGTCACTGTGTTCTGGATGGCGTCGAAGTAGGCGGTGCCGACGAAAGACTGGTGCTTTACCGCTTTGAAGCCTTCTTTCGCCAGCGCAAACTCGCGTTCCTGCAGCTCGGAGTAACCCGCCATGCCGCGTGCTTTGTAGGCTTTGGCCAACTCAAACATGCTGGTGTTGAGCGCATGGAAACCGGCGAGCGTTATGAATTGGAACTTGTAGCCCATCTTTGCCAACTCTTCCCGGAAAGTCTCCATCTCCTCCACGCTTAGTTTAGCAGCCCAATTAAAGGACGGGGAGCAATTGTAGGCCAGCAGTTTGCCCGGGTATTCGGCATGGATGGCTTCTGCAAACAGGCGGGCCTGCTCCAGATCCGGCTTGGAAGTTTCCATCCAGATCAGGTCGGCATAGGGAGCGTAGGCCAGACCACGGGCTATACCTTGCTCCAGACCGCAATTAACTCTGTAAAATCCCTCACTCGTGCGCTCACCAGGTATAATGAAGGCATGGTCGCGCGGATCGATATCGCTCGTAATCAGGTTGGCAGCATCAGCATCGGTGCGGGCAACGAGCAGGGTTGGCACGCCCATCACGTCGGCCGCGAGTCGGGCAGCCATCAGTTTGTTGATCGCCTCCTGCGTGGGCACCAGTACCTTGCCACCCAGGTGACCGCACTTCTTGGCGCTAGACAGCTGATCTTCAAAATGCACGCCGGCCGCTCCGGCTTCGATCATCATCTTCATCAGCTCAAAAGCATTCAGGTTACCGCCGAAACCCGCCTCCGCATCGGCCACGATCGGTACCATCCAGTCAACCTCCCCCTCGCCGGTCACGCTTTGGATCTGGTCGGCGCGCAGCAGGGCGTTGTTAATTTTCTTGATCACATTCGGCACACTGTCGGCCGGGTATAGGCTTTGGTCGGGGTACATCTGTCCGGCCAGGTTGGCGTCGGCCGCCACTTGCCAGCCGCTGAGGTAAATGGCATTGAGGCCCGCCTGCACCTCCTGCACCGCCTGGTTGCCCGTCATGGCGCCAAGTCCGGCCACATATTCTTCGGTGTGCAGCAGTCTCCACAGTTTCTCCGCCCCCTTGCGGGCCAGGGTATACTCAATTGCAACGGAGCCCTGCAGCTTAACTACTTCATCGGCAGTGTAGGGTCTTTTTATACCTGCCCAACGCGGGTTCACGAGCCAGTCTTGCTGGATAGCCTGAATTCTTTCGGTCTTGTTCATAGGAGTTAAAGAGTTTGGAGTTTAGGAGTTTAAGATTTTGAGAAGTAAGAGTTGATAAGTTCGGGGATTAACGAGTTGAGGAAGTTAGAATTAGAGCGTTGGGAGTCTTCGAATGTGTAGTAGCGCAGGATGTAGAAAAGAACAAGTTTTCGAATATTCTCTTATTACTTCCTAAACTCTACCAGCTTAACTCTCAAACTCCTAAACTCCCCAACTCTCAAACTTTAATCAATATATTTATAAGCCGGTAGCGTCAGAAAGTCGACGAAGCAGGTGGAGAGCACGAGTTCGGAGAAGAGTTGGGAGGCGCGCTCGAAGTGGCAGTTTTTGAACATGGCCAGGCCGACTTCCTCTTTGATGTTCTCGGTTTCTTCTTTGATGAGTTGCAGCACGCGCTCTTCCGTGATCGGTTCGCCCTCGGCGGTGCGGGTGTCTGGGTGGTGGAGCCACTGCCATACCTGCGCGCGGGAAATTTCGGCAGTGGCGGCGTCTTCCATCAGGTTGTGGATGGCGGCCGCACCGGTGCCGCAGAGCCAGTGGCCGATGTACAAAATACTCACGTTGATGTTGAGTCGAAGGCCGGCCTCGGTGATCTGGCCACCTACTATTTTGAAATTAAGCAGATCGTCAGCTGTTACATTGACCTCTTCACGCAGCACCTCCTTCTGGTGTGGCTTGTCACCGAGCACCTTGTCAAATGCCTCCCGTGCCACAGGTATAAGGTCCGGGTGGGCTACCCAAGTGCCGTCGAAACCGTTTCGGGCCTCGTGATCCTTGTCGGCTTTCACTTTCTCAAAGGCCGTTTTGTTCACAGCCGGGTCGTGCCGGTTCGGGATGAAGGCCGCCATACCGCCCATGGCATGCACGCCGCGTTTGTGACAGGCCTGCACGAGCAGGTCGGTATACGCTTTCATGAAAGGCACCTGCATGGTAATGGCGGTGCGGTCCGGAAAAATGACATCGGGCTGGTTGCGGAACTTCTTGATGGCACTGAAAAGGTAATCCCAGCGACCGGCGTTCAGGCCCACAATATGCTCGCGCAATTCGTACAGGATCTCGTCCATCTCGAAGGCAGCCAGAATCGTCTCGATCAGCACCGTCGCCTTGATCGTGCCGACAGGTATAGCCAGTGCCTCCTGCGCTGCCACAAACACATCGTTCCACAGGCGGGCTTCCAGGTGACTCTCCAGTTTAGGCAAATAGAAGTAAGGGCCAGTGCCGCGGGCGATCAGCTCTTTGGCGTTGTGGAAGAAGAACAGCCCAAAGTCGAACAAAGCTGCTGAGATGGGTTTGTCACCAATCATCAAATGCTTTTCCGTCAGGTGCCAGCCTCGGGGACGTACGTTCAGCAAAGCCACTTTATCTTTCAGCTGGTATACCTTGCCGTTCTGGTAGGTGATGGTGCGGCGCACGGCATCGTACAGGTTGAGCTGCCCCTGCACCACGTTCTCCCAGGTAGGTGAGTTCGCATCCTCAAAATCAGCCATGAACACATCGGCCCCGGAGTTCAGCGCGTTGATCACCATTTTACGATCCACGGGTCCTGTAATCTCCACACGGCGTATCTGCAGGTCGACAGGTATAGCGCCCGCTTGCCAATCGCCTTCCCGAATCGCTTTCGTTTCTTCCAGAAAATCAGGTCGCTCGCCGGCATCGATGCGGAGTTGCCGTGCTGCCCTTGCTTTCAGCAGTTCCTCTCTCCTGTCCTCGAAACGCACATGCAGCATTTCCAAGAATTCGAGGGCTTCGGGAGTTAATATTTGCTCTATGCCTTTTACTGGCATACCTTTTACCTGGGCTGAACTGGTTACTAACATATCTATGAATTTGAGGTGATTGATTGTGATTTTATCAGCTATACGCGAAAATTTTATTTTTGGCGAATTTTCGCTATAAATTATTTTTACGTTTTTAGGAAAAAGTCGCAAAACACCGTTTATTAGCAGAAAGACCAGGGAAAATAATTTACATGAGGCTACAGGAAGACGTTATCCGGCTTATACTCGGACTGAAAATCAAACAGTTAAGAGCAGAAAAGAACATCTCGCTGACAGATCTGGCTGCGAGCACAGGTATATCCGTGTCGTACCTCAATGAAATAGAGAAGGGGAAAAAGCACCCGAAGCCAAGCAAAATTGCCGTGATAGCCGATGAACTGGGCGTGACCTACGACTACCTGGTGTCGCTGCAGCTGAGCAAGCGCCTGCAACCGGTGGGGGAATTGCTGCAGTCCAACATCTTGTCGGAGCTGCCGCTGGAGCACTTTGGGCTCGACGTGAGCCGACTACTGGACCTTTTCGCTACCGCTCCGGCCAAACTGAGCGCTTTCGTAAATACGCTGCTGGAGATCTCACGTGCTTTTGACCTGCGCGTAGAACAGTTCTACTTTTCTGCCCTCCGCTCCTACCAGGAACTGCACGATAACTACTTCGAGGACCTGGAACTTGAAGTGGAACATTTTATGGAGGTGAATGGCATCAGCCCGGAGCAAACCCCTTCTTTTGCGCAGCTGGCTGGCATATTGGAGAATGTATTTAACATAAAAATAACAACAGAAACATTTGACCAACATCCGGAGCTAGCACCGCTTCGTTCCATTCATTTGCCCGGCGCAGAACCCGTGCTGATGCTCAACCCAAACCTGACCGAGCAGCAACGTGCTTTTGCGGTAGCCCGCGAGATTGGCTTTGAAGTGCTACAGTTGAAACCACGTCCGCATACCTCCACCTGGGTGAAAGTGGGCTCATTTGAAGAGGTGCTCAACAACTTCAAGGCTTCTTATTTTGCAGGTGCCCTTTTGCTCAATCGAGACCGGCTGGTACAGGACATGCAGGATTTCTTTGCACAACCGGTCTGGCGACCTGACTTGCTGCTGCAACTGATGGAGAATTACAACACCTCACCCGAAACACTCCTTCACCGCCTTACCTCGCTCCTGCCCCGCTTTTTCAACATCAAACAGCTTTTTTTCCTGCGCTTCCACCACGATGCAGCCTACAACCACTATTCGCTTACCAAAGAGCTGCATCTGTCCGGATTGCACAACCCGCACGCCTCTTTGCTGAACGAGCACTATTGTCGCCGCTGGATTTCGCTTACACTTTTTGAGGAACTCGAAAGGCAGAAACTGGCGGGTCAGCTTGAAAAGCCACTGGTAGGTATACAGCGCTCCTCTTACATCAACTCCACCAACGAGTACCTGGTGCTCGCCCTGGCCCAACCTACCGAAAGCCTGACAGGCACCATCAGTATCGGCCTGCTTCTCAACGAGAACCTGCGCCGCAAAGTCCGCTTCCTCGACGACCCGTCCATTGTGCGCCGCTACGTAAACGAAACCTGCGAGCGCTGCCCCGCCCCCGACTGCCTCGAACGCGCCGCTCCGCCGGTGGTTCTGGAGAAACAGCTGTGGCAAGAGAAAGTGATGCAGACCTTGGAGGGGTTGAAGACTGTCTGAATCTTTATATAGGGCCCCTACCCCAAGGATTTACAGGATTTAAAGATTTTCAGGATTTCGGTGCACGATTATACCCACCCCTGCCCCTCCCGAGAGGGGAATCAGGTAGTTACTGATTTACAGGTATAGCTTCGTGGTTTTTGTCTTGTGCAAGATTGTCATCCCCCTACCCCCTTCTTTGTCGAGGGCCCCTACCCCCAAGGGGGACTTTTTGTAGCAGCTATACCTAAAGTATAAGCCTTGTAAACAATGCCACAAACAAACACTGGCACGCATTGAAAGACTAACTTGCATGGAACCTATGTAATAAACAGTGGTGCAAGGTGCGCTTTTCGACGCTCCACTGTCTGAGCGTTCAGCGAGTTTGGAGCGTCTTGACCTTTTTGCTTACTTTTTGTGTCAAGACAAAAAGTGAGTGCCCGCCGCACAGGCGAAGCTATACAACAAATTTGCTTAAGGTAAAGAAAGGCTGAAGCTACGCCAGGTATAGGTATAGGAAACAGGGCCGCTATACCTGAGGCTTGGCCAGAGTCCCACTCTCGCCATTATCACTATACCTATAACAAGCAATCGCTCAATTAAGCCCCACAGCTACAAAACTCAAAAACCCAAATCGCTTTACAGATAATTCCTCCAAAAACCCTATCTTCGGGATTGGATTCCTCACCCTGCCCATGGCCCAGTTTTATTTCAGCCAAACCTCCGTCACCCAGGAGTTTCATGCTCCGCTTTCGCTCTTCGAGCTGCACCAGCAGATTCGGGAAGAACTGGAAATGGCGTTTCCTGAGAGCTACTGGGTAGTGGCCGAAATCTCGCAGGTGACGCCCGACCGGCGTAAAGGGCACTGCTACCTCAACCTGGTTGACAAAGGCAACGATGCGCGAGGAGCCATACAGGCGCAGGCCCGGGCTACGATCTGGAGCAGCCGCTTTCAGATGCTGGGGCGCTATTTTGAGGAGAAGACCGGGCAGCCGCTCAAGGCCGGACTCAAGATCCTGTTTCAGGCCCAGGTGCGATTTCACGAACTCTATGGCCTGAGCCTCGACATTGTCAACATCGACGCCAACTACACCATCGGCGACCTGGCCCGGCAACGGCAGGAAACCCTGAAGCGACTGGAGGTAGAAGGCCTGCTCACGTCCAACAAAGAGCTGGAAATGCCACTGGTTCCGCAACGGCTGGCCATTGTGTCGTCGGCCACGGCGGCGGGCTACCAGGATTTTATACACCAACTCGAAAACAACAGCTACGGCTATACCTTCGACACGCGTCTCTTTCCGGCCACCGTGCAGGGCAATGAAGCACCGGCCTCCATCGTCAAGGCCATGGACCTGATCGCCAGGTATAGCCATTTGTTCGACGCTATCGTGATCATCCGCGGGGGTGGTTCGCAGACGGATCTGGGTTGCTTTGACGATTACAAAGTGGCGGCTGCCATCGGTAACTCCCCGCTTCCCGTGATAACAGGTATAGGCCACGAGCGCGACGAAAGCACTGCCGACATCGTGGCCCATACCCGCCAGAAAACGCCGACGGCTGTGGCCAACTTCTTATTGGAAAAAGCGCTTGCTTTTGAGACGGAGATAGAAGGGCTCTTCGACAGCATTCACATGTTTGCCGGGCAGCAGCTTCGCCTCTCGGCTGATAAACTGGAGCGGCAGAGTCTTAAAATATCGAACATCACCAATGCATACTTGCAGGAGAACCGGGAGCAGCTGGAGCATTTTTCGAAAAGCCTGTTGCTCAAGCCCAAAAACTTCCTTGAGAACCAGAAACGTCAGTTGCTGAACGCCGAAAGGCTGCTGCAGGCCAATACCAAAGATGTGCTGCACCTGCGCGGAAAGGAACTAAGCGAGCTGAGCGTTTGTGTGGAAGGAATAAGCCAGCGCTGGCTGCACATGAAGGAGCAGGACCTGAACAAGCTTGTGCACTGCATCGAAACAGAGGCCAAGGACAAGCACAAGCGGAGCCAACTGAGCTTTGTGAAATGCAGCGACCGCCTGCAGTACAGCGCCCAGAAGAAGCTAAGCACCGACAGTCACCGGCTCGACCTGCTCGAAATGCGCATCCAGGCCAACGACCCGGAGAAGCTCCTGCTGCGCGGCTATACCTTGACCCTGATCAATGGCAAGATCATTAAGCACATAGGGCAGGTCAAAGAGGGAGACGTGATCGAAACGCGCCTGCACGACGGCAGCGTGCACAGTTTAGTTGTAAACAAAGACGAAAATGAATAACAAAGACATAAGCAAAATGACCTACCGCGAGGCCACCCAGGAACTCGAGGAAATCCTGCGGGCCATCGAAAGCGACTCCGTGGACGTGGACGAACTCACCCAAAAAGTGCAGCGCTCCTCCCTGCTGATCAAGTTCTGCAAAGACAAACTACGCCATGCCGAGAACGCCATAAACCAGGTGTTCAACGAGGAAAACTGCGAAGAGCCAGCCTCGAAATCTGAGAAAGGCAGTGGCGCGAATGGAACCCTGTTCCAGTAGGTATAGCCATGAAGAAGGTATACCCTTTTCTGATTGTAGCGGCCATCGGACTGCTGATATATAATATCTCTCGCTTAGACTATGCCGCTCTTGCCTCACAACAGAACCAAAAGGTCTACCTATCGCTGGCCAGCAATGTGCTTATTCTGGCAAGCCTGTCGTTGTCTTATTACAGGTATAGGAAGTATAACAGATCTTACTGAGAGAGACTATACCTTAAATAGCTATCATAGAAAAGCCCCGCACTGTCTGCAACAGCCGGGGCTTTTTCTGTTTCACTAAAACCTATTTACAACAATTCTTTCGGAAGCTTCTTCTGCTTAAGCCCTACTAATCTTGAAAGCAATTTTCGGGTTTCCTCGCAGCTATCCAGGTGGTATTTGGCCACCGAGTGCGAATTACCGATCTTCACGGTATAGGCCTCGCGCGGCATGGCTTTGAATATGTCTTCATCGCCCCAGTCATCGCCGATGGCCAGCACAAAGTCGTGTGGATACATGTTGAGCCAGTAGCCGGTCGCTTTGCCCTTGCTCACCTCCTGCGCCTTGATCTCCACGGCCATTTGTCCGTCGAGCACCTGCAGGTTGCTGTTGGTCGCCAGGAAGTTGAGGTGGCTCACCAGCTCGCGGGCACGCAATTCACCCAGACCGGTTTCTACACGGCGATAGTGCCATACCAGCGAATACTCTTTCTCTTCGATAAACGAGCCCGGCGTGCGGTCCACGTACAAATCCAGAATCAGGCGGATGTCGCTCTTCCAGTCGTCGATCAGGCTGGTCATGGTCTGCCAGCCGGTGCCGCGCTGCTTTATCCAGACGCCGTGCTCGGCGATCAGGTCGATGTTCAGGTGGCCCAGCCAGCGCTGCATGTTGTCCTTCTCGCGGCTACTGATCACCACTACGCGGTTCTTGGAATTGCTGCTCAACACCTGCAGGAGTTCCAGCAGGTCTTCGTCGGGCGCGGCCATCAGCGGACGGTTGTGGTAATCCACCAGGGCGCCGTCATACTCCAGGAAGAACAGACGCGTACTGGCCTCTTCGTAGGAGTTGCTCAGTTCCTGGTAGGTCGCCTCGTCGAGGTAAGTGGTGGCCATGGACAGCTGCTTGATCTTCACATAAGAAAGTCGGTCCATGAACATGCTCACCCAGTGATGAATGTTATACCTGCGCAGCGACTCCTGCATGTGCTGCATGTGCTGCTTTTGCATGTCTTCGGGCATGGTAAGGGCTGCGTGTAGCGTCTCGACCATCTGGTTGATGTCGTTCGGGTTGATCAGCAGCGCCTCCGATAGTTCTTTCGAAGCTCCCGCCATCTCGCTCAGGATCAGCACGCCGGTCTGGTCGAGCTTGCTGGCCACATACTCCTTGCAGACCAGGTTCATGCCGTCGCGCATCGGAGTTACGAGCGCCACATCGGCCATGCGGTAAAAGGCCGACAGGGTTTCAAGTGGGTATGAGCGGTAGAAGTACTGGATCGGATTCCAGTTCATGTGGCTGTACTTGCCGTTGATGCGGCCCACCAGTTCGTCTACTTCCTCTTTCAGTTCTTTGTACTTCTCCACCGCGTCGCGCGAAGGTACGACGAGCATCACCAGGGTCACTTTTTCATGAAACTCCGGGTAGCGCTCCAAAAACAGTTCAAAGGCCTGCAAGCGCTGCGGTATACCTTTGGAATAATCGAGCCGGTCGATGGAAAGCACGATCTTTTTGGAGTGCAGGTTGTTGCGGTACATTTTTTCCCGTTTCATCACCTCCTCACTGGCAGCCGTCTGCTCATACTTTTCATAGTCAATGCCCATCGGGAAGGAGTCGACAAGCAGGGAACGGTTGCCGGTGTTGATCCAGCCGTGCGTGCTGCCGTGGCCCACCAGGCGGTTGACCGAGCTGAGGAAGTGGCGCATGTCGTCGTAGGTATGGAAGCCGATGAGGTCGGACCCCAGCATCCCCTCAAGCAGCTCTTTGCGCCAGGGCAAGAGGCGGAACACTTCGTAAGACGGAAAAGGAATGTGCTGGAAGAAACCGATGGTACTTTCCGGCAGCTTCTCGCGCAACATAGATGGTAGCAATAGCAACTGGTAATCGTGCACCCAGATCGTGTCGTCGGGCTCAGCCACTTTCACCAACTCGTCGCAGTATTTCTGGTTTACCTCAACGTACGTCTCCCAGAGCTGCTGCTCGTAGATGGCGTACTGGCTGAAGTAGTGGAAAGTAGGCCACAGCGTTTCGTTGCTGAAGCCCTCGTAAAACTCTTTTATCTCTTTTTCGGTGAGGAAGACCGGGTGCATGTTCTGCCCGTTGAGGTTGTCGATGACTTGCTGTTGCTGCGTTTCATCTTCGACCACCATGCCGGGCCAGCCAATCCAAAGGTTGTTCTTTTTCTTGTAGATAGAGCCTAATCCCGTTGCGAGGCCGCCCTCACTCGGTTTAAAATCAAGCCGCCCCTCTTGTTCCTGTAACTTGACAGGGAGTCGGTTTGACACAATAATCAGTTTCGCCATGTGAATACACCTTATGTCTGGCTGCTTCAGCTGCTTGCCCAGGGTGTGGGTCAACAACGTTCAGTGTCCGGATTCAAAAAAATTCTAAGCCTATTTGTGTACAGGTAGTCTCTATTGCATACGGATATAATCAGACACACGTTTTGGCTATATAGTAAAATTAATATGAAATAAATTGCCTCCTTCCCGCTGCGTTTGCCAAGCAGCCAGGCCACCTCCTTTATACTGAAGCACATAGGCCATACCTGCGGAAAAGGTACCATATCCGCAAAAATCTTAGTACCTTTATACAAGTGCGACACCCGCAAGCTAATCGCAAGGCCGGGGCTCGTTTCGGTCAGGAAACCATTTCTGACCGTTCGCAGTAACAGCATACACATTAGCCAAAGAACAAATCACCCCATGGAGTATTTCGAAGGAGTTGACCCGGAAATCGTCAGCTGGGTCATTATACCTGCCCTTATTTTTTTTGCCCGCATTATGGACGTGACGCTGGGCACCCTGCGTATCGTTTTTATCTCGAAAGGCGACAAAACCATTGCCCCGCTGCTGGGCTTTGTGGAAGTGCTGATCTGGCTCGTGGCCATCACGCAGGTGATGCAGAACCTAAGCAACTTTGCCTCATACCTTGCCTGGGCGGGCGGCTTTGCCGCGGGCAATTTCCTGGGCCTGCGCATTGAGCAAACGCTGGCGCTGGGCCAGGTGGTGGTGCGTGTGATTACCGTAGATTCGGGCGAGGATCTCATCAGCCGCCTGACCAACCGAGGCTACCGCCTCACCGCCCTCGATGCGAGAGGCTCAAGAGGCAAAGTCAATCTGCTTTTCATGATCGTGAAGCGCAAGAAATTGAAAGAAGTCATCAACATCATCCGCGACTACAACCCCAACGCCTTCTACTCGATCGAGGACGTGCGCTCGGTGTCGGATACAGGCGTCCCGAGCGAGGAGGGCGAACGCAAAAGAACGTTCACTAAGTTTCTGCCGCTGAGGAAGGGGAAGTAGGGTTGTGGTTAAGCATTTTGTCTGAATCAGGATTTTCAGGATTACCGGATTGACAGGATTTTCATGCACGATTAACATCCCCCTGCCACCTCGAGAGGGAATTTTTGGCCGTTTCCTTTTTCAAGGTATAGGCGCTGTAGGTAAGGTATAAAAGATGAAAAATGTCATCCCCCTGCCCCCTTCGAAGGGGGACTCTGCAGCTACTACTTAATCTACAGGTATAGCTTTGTAGTTGTTGTTTAGCTATACCGGGTCAAACCACCCCTACCCCTCCTTGTCCAAGGAGGGGAGCCTGTTGCAGCCTCTTCTCAGCTGCAGAACGGCATCGCTTCGCTGCTTTTGCGGTTGCACAAACCACTGGCAGGTATAGCAAGACTAACTTGCGCGCTTACAATGCAACAAATAACTGTGCCAGGTGCACCAAATGACACTCCACTGTTGGGGGTGAAGGGGTCCCCCTGTCAAGAGCGGTCAGCGAGTTTGGAGGGTCTTGACTTTTTTGCCTACTTTGGGGGTAGGGGCCCTCGATTTGTGTCAAGACAAAAAGTGAGTGCCCGCCGCACAGGCGAAACAGCAGCCTGCCTGGCCAAGGCAAGCTATGAAACAAGACAGTAGCTATACCTCACACTAGACCAGAGGCTCCACGATAGCAGACACGAGCATCGACGCTCGCACCATACTTAGCTTATAAAAAGAGCGTCTGCTCATACCTGAACAGACGCTCCCTTATCAAGGCAATACGCCATAAAAAATCAAACTTACCCCTGCGGTGACTGATACTTCAAATACACCACTGCCATCGGCGGCAACCGCAGCACGACAGAATAAGCATGCCCGTGGAAAGAATCAGGTATAGCCTGCACGGTGCCGTGGTTATGGAAATTACTGCCTCCAAAGCGGCCGTCATCGCTGTTGAACACCTCCACCCAGTTGCCGCCGGTCGGTACGCCTAGCCGGTAATTGTCATGTACACCCGGCGTGAAATTGCAAACCACCAGCAACTGCTCGTCGGGCTGCTCTCCTTTGCGCAGGAAACTGATCACGCTGTTATGGGCATCGTTGTAGTCAATCCACTCGAAGCCTGCAGGGTCAAACGCTCTGCCATAAAGGGCCGGTTCCTGCTGGTAGGTGTGGTTGAGGGCTCGGATCAGATGCTGTACACCTGCGTGGTAGCCGTACTGTAGCAAGTGCCAGTCCAGGCTGCTGTCGTGGTTCCACTCGGTGCTTTGCGCCAGCTCGCCCCCCATAAAGAGGAGCTTGGCTCCTGGGTGCGCGTACATGTAGGTATAGAGCGCCCGCAAATTGGCAAATCGCTGCCACTCATCGCCTGGCATCTTCCGAATCAGGGAGCCTTTGCCGTGCACCACTTCGTCGTGCGAGAGCGGCAGCATGAAGCGTTCGCTAAACGCGTAGATGATGCTGAAGGTGATGTCGCCCTGGTGGTGTCTTCGGTAGATCGGGTCTTTCGAAAAGTAAGTGAGCGTGTCGTGCATCCAGCCCATCATCCATTTCATGTCGAAACCCAGACCGCCGTCTGCTACTTTGCCCGTCACCTGAGGCCAGGCCGTGGACTCTTCTGCAATCGTGAGCGTGTCCGGGAACTGCATGTGCACGGCTTCGTTGAAGTCTTTCAGGAAAGAGATCGCCTCCAGGTTCTCACGGCCGCCAAACTCGTTCGGGATCCACTCGTCGTGCTTACGGCTGTAGTCCAGGTATAGCATGGAGGCCACAGCATCTACCCGCAGCCCGTCCACGTGGTATTTGTCGAGCCAGAACAGGGCATTGCTGATTAGAAAAGACCGAACCTCGTTGCGACCGTAGTTGAAGATGTAGCTGTTCCAGTCCGGGTGATAGCCTTTGCGTGGATCGGCGTGCTCGAACAGGTGTGTGCCATCGAAGTAAGCCAAGCCGTGCTCGTCTGACGGGAAGTGCGAGGGTACCCAGTCCATGATCACGCCAATGCCTTCGCGGTGCAGCGCATCGATCAGGCACATGAGGTCTTCCGGCGAGCCGTAGAGACTGGCCGCCGCAAAATAGCCCGTGATCTGGTAGCCCCAGGAACCACTAAAAGGGTGGAACATCACCGGCATGAACTCTACATGCGTAAAGCCCAGATCCTTGACATAAGCGGGCAGCTCCTCGGCCAGTTCGCGGTAAGTGAGCGGGCGGTTGTTGTCTTCGGGCTTGCGGCGCCAGGAGCCTACATGCAGTTCGTAGACCGAGTAAGGCTGCGGCTGTCCGTGGCGCGACTTGCGCTGTACCAGCCAGTCCTGGTCCTGCCAGGTATGGTGCAGCTCATGCACGACCGAGGCCGTCTGAGGCGGCTTTTCGCGTCGCAGCGCAAAGGGGTCACTCTTCTCGACATGGTACATGTGGTACCGCGAGCGGATGTGGTATTTGTACAGCATGCCCGCTTGCACATCTGGGATAAAGCCTTCCCATATACCTGAGCCATCGGCTCGAACCCGTAACTGGTGACTTTCGCGGCTCCAGGCGTTAAAGTCGCCCATCACAGAAACCTGCTCGGCGTTCGGAGCCCATACCGCAAAGTATGCGCCTTTGGTGCCCTGTCGCTCCATCAGGTGCGAGCCCAGCTTTTCGTACAGGTTGAAGTGACGACCTTCGCGGAACAGGTACACGTCGAACTCCGACAGCCGGCTGACGTCGTAGTAGACCGGCCCGGTTTGCTCCTGCTGCGGCTGCTCCGTGGCTGGGGAAGGCGTGGTTGATAACCCTACCTCCTGGGCCTCCTGCTGCTGAGTTACCGACTTGGCCGTTCTTCCCCGTCTCAGTTTGGCTTCGCCTTGCCCAACCGTGGCTTCGGCTGAAGTGGCTTTCGCTGCCCGTCCCCGCGTTGGTTTCACCATCACTTCCCGGGCTGCGACGCCTGGTTCGGGGCTGTCCGTTTTGCGTGGCCTGCCCCTTTTGGCGGGTGCCGCGGCAGCTCCGGACTGCACTTCTACTGTCGCTATACCTTCGGCCTTTCTGCTATTTTTGCTGCCTCTGGTTTGGTTTGGTTCCGTCCCTTCGTTAATGGCTGCGCCGGTTCCGGTCTCCATACCTGACAGCGGGTTCTGCTGTGTGTTCTCCTGTTCCTTTTTCTTAGCCATTCTGATATTTCCTCATGATGTACTTGATGCCCCTGATCGGGATGAGCACCCAATCCGGACGGTTATTCAGTTCATAGCCCAGTTCGTAGATCGCCTTCTCCAGCAGGAAGGTCTCCATCAGCACCTGTATGTCATCCTCATTTGCTGGCACCACACCCGAGCCCTTGGCAATGCCCAGGTAGGTATGCATGAAGAAACCGCTGGCATAGTGGTACCACTGTTCGGCCCATTGCTCCAGGTAGTCGCCGTCTTCCTTGCGGAAGCTGTCCTGCTGGAAGAGCGCATTGTAGGCTGCGTAGTGGAACGAGCGGATCATGCCGGCCACGTCGCGCAAAGGAGAGCGCTTGAGTCGGCGCTCGCTAAACGAGCGGGCAGGCTCGCCCTCAAAGTCGATGATGACGAAGTCGCGGCCCGTGAACAGCACCTGTCCCAGGTGGTAGTCGCCGTGGGTCCGAATCTTCATGGTGTCGATCTTGCGACGGAAGATCATCTTGAGACGCTCCAGCACCTGCTGGCGCATCTGCAACACTTCCTCGGCCTCGGCCCGCACATTGTCTGGCAGGTTAGGCAGGTGCTTTTTCAAGCTGTCGAAGTTGCTGCGCACCAGCGACGTGAGCGAGGAATAAAGCGAGCGCTGGTAATGGAGCGAAAAGTCTTCCGGCGAGAAGTCCTTCGAATCGGTGATGGAAGCGAGCGCCAGATGCATCTCCGCGGTGCGCTGGCCCAAGAGCTCGATGCGCTCTACCGAAGCGCCCCCCAGTTGCATCTGCATGTGCTCTGGTGCCTCCGCAAAAGGTACCGGGTTTGCGAGCGTGCCACTCGGGTTGATCTGTTCAATCTGCTCTTTGTGGGTTTGCAGTCGCTCGAAGAAACGCTTCAGCGAATCTTCCATGTAGTTCCAGGCATCACCCTGGTTCGGCACCAATTCCTGCAGCATCACGAGCACCATCGGCGGCTTGCCCTCTTCCTCGTGTTCCACCGAGCCCAGGTACATCGGCACATTCGCGAATTCCCTATCAGTCAGCGTTTGGATGATCTCCACATCCGGATTCAGCGTACGGTCGAGTTTGCGGTATACTTTCAGGAAGAACTGGTTATCGTACAGGATCGAGGTGTTGCTCTGCTCCGCCCCCAGTATTTTAGACGAAAGCGGATGTCCGATTTCCTTTATTTTGGCACCAATGCTGCGGCTTCCGGTACCCACCAGTTCGGCACCATCTCCCTTGATGCTCTTGCGTTTGGCCATCAGGTTGAGCAACAGCTGGCGGTACTCCTCCGCGTAGACGGCATCGTAGAGGATGCCTTCCTGGCCTTCCATGGTTACGCGGGCAATCACGCTGTTGGGCTGGCTGGCGATCAGTTCCTGTTCCTGCTCACCGGTAGCGAAAGCGATCGGCAACTGGTACAGTTCCGGCAACCCTTCGTTGTAGCTTACCTCAATAAAGAGAAGCGAGGCGGCGAAGCTGCCTGCCACCATTGGCATGTTACTCACTACCTGCATGCGCTGTATCGTGCGGGCCTTGCCCCCGAACCAGCGGCGGTTCATCACGTAAGGTGCCAGCACCTTGCTTTCGAGTGTCTTGAGCGAGCGCGCAGGTATAGCTTGGTTCAATGGCGGCAACTGCATGGCGGGCTTTTTCATGTCGAGCCCTTCGCGTCCGCTCACCTCCTGCGGCTGCAGCTCAAACCAGTAGTAGCCGTGGGCACCAATCGTGAGCACGTAGCTGTCGTCCTTTATCTGCGGGAATTTGTTTCTGCTGAACACCTCCACGGGCACATAGCCTCTGAACTCCGGCAGGTCCAGCTCCACGGCCTCCGGGAAGCGCGACAGGTTGGCGATGACGAGGATATTCTCTTCCTGGTATGAGCGCACAAAGGCCAGCACTTTGGCATTGGCCGGATTCAGGAAGCGAATCTCGCCACGACCAAAAGCCTTGTAGCGCTTACGCATGTTGATGATGCGACGCATCCACCAGAGCAGCGAGTTGGCATTGTGCTGCTGCGTGTCCACGTTCACCGACTCGTACTTATATTCCGGGTCGATGATGATGGGCAGGTATAGCTTCTGCGGATTGGCGGTGGAAAAACCGGCATTGCGGTTATCGTTCCACTGCATGGGCGTGCGCACGCCATCGCGGTCGCCGAGGTAATAGTTGTCGCCCATCCCGATCTCGTCGCCGTAGTACACCACCGGTGTGCCCTTCATCGAGAAGAGCAGCACGTTCATCAACTCTATCTTGGCGCGGTCGTTACCCAAAAGTGGCGCCAGGCGGTGGCGTATACCCAGGTTGATTTTGGCAAGAGGGTCGCGCGTGTATACCTTGTACATGTAGTCGCGTTCCTCGTCGGTCACCATTTCGAGCGTCAACTCGTCGTGGTTGCGCAGAAACATAGCCCACTGGCAGGTCTCGGGTATGGCGGGTGTCTGGTCGAAGATGTCGATGATGGGATAGCGGTCCTCCATCTTCACCGACATGAACAGACGCGGCATGATCGGGAAGTGGTAGTTCATGTGGCACTCGTCGCCGTTGCCGAAGTACGAGGCCGAATCCTCCGGCCACATGTTCGCCTCGGCCAGCAGCATTTTGCCCTGATACTTGCTGTCCACGTGGGCGCGCAATTTTTTCAGGAAATCGTGGGTTTCGGGCAGGTTTTCGCAATTGGTGCCGTCACGCTCAAACAGGTATGGTACGGCATCCAGGCGGAAGCCGTCCACGCCCATGTCGAACCAGTAGTCGAGCATCTTGAACACCTCTTGCTGCACATCCGGGTTGTCGAAGTTCAGGTCGGGCTGGTGGTGGAAGAAGCGGTGCCAGTAGTACTGCCCGGCCACGGGGTCCCAGGTCCAGTTGCTTGGCTCGTAGTCGGTGAAGATGATGCGCACGTCCTTGTACTGCTTCGGATCGTCGGTCCAGACGTAGTAGTTGCGGTATTTGGAGCCTTTCTTGGCACGGCGTGCCCGCTGAAACCAGGGGTGCTGATCGGAGCTGTGGTTAATGACCAGCTCGGTAATCACCTTGAGCCCACGGCGGTGCGCCTCCTTTACGAACAGCTTGAAATCCTGCATGGTACCGTAGCTCGGATTGATGCTGTAGTAGTCGGCAATGTCGTAACCGTCGTCTTTGAGCGGCGACGGGTAGAACGGCAGGAGCCAGATCGCGGTCACGCCCAGTTCCTCCAGGTAGTCGAGCTTCTGCATCAGGCCCTTAAAGTCACCGATGCCATCGCCGTTGCCATCCATGAAGGCCTTGATGTGCAACTCGTAGATGATGGCGTCTTTGTACCAGTGAATGTTGTCGTCGAGAAGGGTGTTTTCCTCTGCCATATAGTTTTATCGGTTTTATTCGTGTTTGCCGTGGTCGTCGGGCAGCCAGTTGTCGTCCAGGCTGTCGTGGCCCATGCCGGGGTTTGCGGTTTCGATGCGGAACACGTGCACTGGCATTTCGTGCGGCCGGAGCTCCACGTAATTCCACTCACTGTTCCAAGTATACTTGTGTTCGGTGATCAGGTCGTGCACCATGTACTGCTGAGAGCTGTCCATGTGCAGGGCGTGCAGTGGCACCTGCACCCAGCCGGCCTGCGTGTTGTGTGGGTCTAGGTTCACCACCATCAGCATCTTGTTGCGGTAGCTGCTGTCCCACTTGGCATAGCACAGCAGTTGCGGATTGTCGGTGTCGCCGAAGGCAATGTTCCAGGTGGTTTGCAGCGCGGGGTTCACCTGCCGTATCTTGTTTATTTTGGTGATGACCTCACGGATCTTGGTCAGTTTGCCCCAGTCCCAGTGGTAGACCTCATACTTCTCCGAGTCCCAGTACTCCTCCTTGCCTTGCACCGGTGTGTTAATGCCAAACTCGTAAACTGGACCGTACAGACCGTAGTTAGAAGACAGTGTTGCCGCCATCACCACGCGGGCAATGTGCGCCGCCTCGCCACCCGTCTGCAGTTCGTAGGGCAAAATATCCGGCGTGTTGGGCCAGAAGTTAGGACGGTAGAAGTCGCGCATCTCGGTTTTGGTGAGCTCGCGCATGTACTCTTTGATCTCGGCGGCTGTATTGCGCCACGTGAAGTAGGTATAGGATTGTGTGAAGCCGATCTTGCCGAGCCGCTCCATCACGCGCGGACGCGTAAAGGCCTCTGCCAGGAAGATTACCTGCGGGTACTGCTGGCGCACTTCCCGGATCATCCATTCCCAAAACGCAAATGGCTTGGTATGAGGATTATCGACCCGGAAAATGTGCACGCCCTGCTCAATCCAGTGCGTGACGATGCTCTTAAGCTCTAGCCACAGGTTTTGCCAGTCCTCGGTTTCGAAGTTGACAGGCAGCACATCCTGGTATTTCTTGGGTGGGTTCTCGGCATATTGCACCGTACCATCGGGTCGCCACTTAAACCATTGCGGGTGCTCCTTCACATAGGGGTGGTCGGGCGAGCACTGAATGGCAAAGTCCAGCGCGACTTCGATGCCGTGCTCGCGGGCCGTCTGCACAAAATGGCGGAATTCGTCCAAAGTCCCCAGCTCCGGCAAAATGCTTTTATGTCCGCCGGTTTCGGCACCAATGGCCCAGGGCGAACCTGGCTCGCCGGGCTGCGAGGTAACCGAGTTGTTCTTGCCTTTGCGGAACGCGTGGCCAATGGGGTGTATGGGCGGCAGGTAGATCGTGTCGAAGCCCATCTCGGCGATGCGGGGCAACAGCCGCTCGCAGTCCTGGAAGGTGCCGTGGCGGCCTGCCTCCTGCGCGGCGGAGCGCGGGAAGAACTCATACCAGGTGCTGAAAAGCGCTTTCTGGCGCTCCACTTCCACGGTCAGTATTTTGTGGTAATTCGTCACATTCTGGCGATCGCAGCAGGCGTGCATCAGGTCCGACACCTCCGGACTGGTGGCCAGTGTCACGGCGTCGGCAACGGAGCCCGGTCTGTTGAGCTGCTCGGCCCATTTGCGCAGACGCTTCTGCTGGCCCGGCTTGGCGGTATTGGCAGACTCCTCAAGCAGTTGTGCGCCTATCTGCAACTCAACGGTAATGTCCTGGTTTGCTTCAAACTTTTTCTTTAGTCCTTTTTGCCAGCTATAGAAGTGGTCGATCCAGCCCTGCAGGGTGTACTCGAAGGTACCCATGCTGTCGGGGGTGAAGGTGGCCTGCCAGTGGTCGTTGCCCAGAAAAGTCATGGGCACCTCGCTCCATTTTTTCTTTTTGGAATGACGGTAGAGCAGCACGGCTTTTACTTCATCATGGCCATCTCCAAACACGTCTGCCGTCACTTCGACCTCCTCTCCCACGATGCGTTTGATTGGATACTGCCCACAGTTTACCTGCGGCTTCACGTTCTCGATGACAACCCTTTTGGTTCCTTCCAGTGCTTCCATGTATGCTATTTTTCCTGATTTTGATGAAGAATAGCTAATAGGTACTGCATGCGCGCGCAATAGGTTTCGGCCCAAAATACGCAGCTATACCTATACCCTATGTTAAGCCGGTTCCAGGACCACTTTGGAATCGGGAAAAGTTTTATCGGCCAAAAAAGAACAACCTAAAGCCGTATATGCCAGTTAGAAATCAGGCGTAAAAGGATACTTTATGAGCATAACGAGAGAAATAGGAGCACACTACAGCCCGGAAAAAGGAACGCTGTTCACGGTGTGGGCACCGGCGGCGGAACAGGTAGATGTGGTGCTAAAAGATAATGATAAGATAATGCCGCTGCAGCGCGAAGCCTTCGGCTACTGGACCGGTTTGAGCGAAGTGACAGGCCCCGGCGCCCTCTATACCTTCCGGCTCGACGGGGAGACGGAGCGCCCTGATCCCGCCTCGCAGCACCAGCCCGACGGTGTGCACGAACCCTCCGCCGTGGTCGATCATACTGCTTTTGCGTGGACCGATAAAAGCTGGAAGCCGCTGCCGTTGGAGCAGTACATTATCTATGAGTTGCACGTGGGCACTTTCTCGGAAGAAGGCACCTTTCAGGGCGTTATCGATAAGCTGCCTGATCTTGTGGACTTGGGTATAACAGCGATTGAGCTGATGCCAGTCGCGCAATTTCCGGGCAGCCGCAACTGGGGGTATGATGGCGTATACCCTTCGGCGGTACAAAACTCATATGGTGGTCCGGATGGCCTGAAAGAACTGGTAAATGCCTGCCACGCCGCAGGTATAGCTGTGGTGCTGGATGTGGTCTACAATCACCTGGGTCCGGAAGGCAACTACCTCAACGATTTCGGGCCTTACTTTACCGACAAGTATAACACGCCCTGGGGTAAGTCGCTTAACTTCGATGACGCCCACAGCGACCACGTGCGCAACTTCTTCATCCAGAACGCCCTGCTCTGGCTGCGCGACTACCACATCGACGCCCTTCGCCTCGACGCCGTGCACGCTATTCTGGACACAGGCGCCAAACACTTTCTGCAGGAGTTGCAGGAGCATGTGGAGCACCTGGAACAGCAACTGGGCAGGCACTTTATTCTGATAGCCGAAAGCGACCTGAACGATGTGCGCGTCATCAACCCGATGGAAAAAGGGGGCTACGGACTGGCGGCACAATGGAGTGACGATTTTCACCATGCCGTGCACGCCCTGCTCACGGGTGAGGATTCCGGCTATTACAGCGATTTCGGGAAGCTGGAGCAGTTGCAGAAAGCGCTGCAGCACGGCTTTGTGTACGATGGCCTTTACTCCGAGCACCGCAAACGCACCTTCGGCAGCGATGCCACGGCCAACCCCGCCCGGCAGTTTGTGGTCTGCTCCCAGAACCACGACCAGGTGGGCAACCGCATGCTCGGCGAGCGACTGACGCAGCTGGTCTCGGATGACCTGCTCAAAGTAGCGGCAGGGCTCGTGCTCCTCTCCCCTTTTACCCCAATGTTGTTCATGGGCGAGGAGTATGGTGAGGAAAATCCTTTCTTATACTTTGTGAGCCACTCCGACAAAGACCTGGTTGAGGCCGTGCGCAACGGCAGGAAGGAAGAGTTCTCGGCTTTTGCGTGGCAGGGTGAAGCCCCCGACCCGCAGTCCGAAGAGACGTTCAACAAGTCGAAACTGCAGCGCAGCTATGAGCACAGCGAAAAGCACCGCCAACTGCGCGACTTCTACAAAGCACTTATCAAGCTCCGCAAGTCAGCTCCTGCCCTGGCCAGGCCCGACAAAACCCGCCTGCACGTTTCCGCCGACCACCATACCCAGGTACTACATCTGATCCATTCAGGTGAAAGTCCGTATCTGTATACCTTGTTTAACATAAGTAATCAACCTCAAAAAATACAGCTAGTAAAAGAAGTTGGCGCTGATTGGGAATTGGTGTTAAGCTCGGTGGAAAGCAGGTATGGCGGGGAAGGTATGGAACTGCCTCAGCAAGTGCAGGCAGGTCAGGAAATAGAATTACCAGCCGCTTCGGTCACTGTATTCCAAAGCAACACCATAATGTGATGCTTGCGTGGCTATACCTTAAACGCAAAAAAGAGGGCAGTTTCCAGACGAATCAGGTATAGCAAAGGCACCAACAGGTATACCTCACGTCTTTCGGCCTTTGTCAAACAGTCTTTTGTCAAAAAAATGAACAAGTACATCTGCATTCACGGTCACTTTTACCAGCCGCCCCGCGAAAACCCCTGGCTTAACGAGGTGGAGCTGCAGGAGTCTGCGCACCCCTACCACGATTGGAACGAGCGCATTACGGACGAATGCTACGCCCGCAACACGGCCTCCCGCATCCAAAACGGCAAGGGCCAGATTGTGGACATTATGAATAACTATGCCCGCATGAGCTTCAACTTCGGCCCTACTTTGCTCGAGTGGATGGAGAAGAAAGCACCTGACATTTACCAGTCCATTCTGGATGCCGACAAGGAGAGCCAGAGGCGTTTCTCAGGGCATGGTGCCGCGCTGGCGCAAGTATACAACCACATGATCATGCCGTTGGCTAGTAAGCGCGACCAACATACGCAGGTGATCTGGGGTATTTACGACTTCCGGAAGCGCTTTGGCCGCGACCCGGAGGGGATGTGGCTGGGCGAAACAGCTGCCAATACAGCCACGCTTGAAGTGCTGGCCGAGCATGGGATCAAGTTCACAATCCTGTCTCCCTATCAGGCCAAACGCTACCGCAAGATCGACGATAGGGAATGGCACGATGCGACAGGCGCCAAGATTGATCCGAAACGACCTTACCGCTGTACCCTGCCTTCGGGCCGCACGATTGCGCTGTTTTTTTATGATGCGCCCGTGTCGCAGGCCATTGCTTTTGAGGGTCTGTTGGAGAGCGGTGAGAAATTCGCGCACCGGCTCACCAGCACCTTCGACGCGCATAACGAAGCCCCGCAGCTGATGCACATCGCCACCGATGGCGAAACCTACGGCCACCACCACCGCTTCGGCGAGATGGCCCTCTCCTACGCCCTGCACCACATCGAGCAGGAACATTTGGCCAACCTCACCATCTACGGCGAGTACCTGGAACTATATCCGCCTAAGTACGAAGCTGAGATCATCGAAAACACCTCCTGGAGCTGCATGCACGGTGTGGAGCGCTGGCGGAGCGACTGCGGTTGCCATACCGGTGGTCACGATGACTGGAACCAGGCCTGGCGGGCGCCGGTGCGAGAAGCCTTTGATTGGATGCGCGACCAACTGGAGCCCCTCTACGAGCGGGAAATGCTACACCTGGGCGCGGATCCCTGGCAAACCCGAAACGACTACATCGAGGTGATCATGGACCGGAATGAGGCCCATGTGCAGGAGTTCATACGTGCGCATTGCGACCGCGACCTAAGCAAGGAAGAGCAGGTCCGGTTTCTGAAATTGCTCGAAATGCAGTACCACGCCATGCTCATGTACACGAGTTGCGGCTGGTTTTTCGACGAAGTGACCGGAATCGAAACCATGCAGGACATCCTATACGCCACCCGCGCCCTGCAACTGGCCAAAGACCTGAGCGGCGAAGACTACGAAACAACTTTTGTGGACTTCCTGAGACGGGCCAAAAGCAATAACAAGGAATACGGCGACGCTTCCAAAGCCTACTACAAGATTGTGCAGCCTACCCAACTGGACCTGCTCCGCGTTGGCGCCCACTACGCTGTGTCGTCCCTCTTTACCGACACGCCGGAGGAACTACCACTCTACAGCTACAAAGCCAATTCGGAGTATTACGAGCTGCTGGAGGCAGGCCGGCAGCGACTGGCCATCGGCAAAGCCCACATTCGCTCAACCATCACCTGGGAGGAAGCCGACGTGTCGTTTGCCGTGCTGCACATCGGCGATCACCAGTTGTTCGGGGGTGTGCGCAAATACGTGAGTGCCGATGCCTTTGCCGCGCTGCATCACGAACTCAGCACCGCTTTCGAAAAGGGCAAGATCACCGAGGTGATCATGCTGCTCGACAAGCACTTCGAATCGCACAACTACTCGTTCTGGCATCTGTTCCGCGACGATCAGAAAAAGATACTGGACCAGGTGATGGGGCAAACGCTGCGGGCACTGGAGCATGACTTCCAACAGGTATACGACAACAACTATCCGCTCATGGCTGCCATCAAAAGCGTCGACATGAAGCTGCCCCGCCCGCTGCAAATCACGGTGGACTACATCGTAACGGGTCGTCTGCTTGAAGCGCTAAAGGCAGAATGGGTGGATGTGGACACTGTGCTCAAACTGCTGAAAGAGGTGGAGCGCATGGGCGTGAAACTGGACGAAGATGCCGTGAATTATGCCGCCACCGCACACGTGGAGAAGGCTATGCGCTACCTGGAGGAGCACCCTAACGATACGGAGCACATGCTCTACCTGACCGAGCTCCTGACAGTCATCAATGGCTCGAAGCTGCAGCCCCAATACTGGCAGTCGCAGAACATCGCCTACCGGATGCACCAGACCACCTACGAAGCCAGATGCAAAAATCAGGACGGAAAAAGCACGGAGGATGATGCCTGGTGCAGGCATTTCAAAGACCTGTACGAGAGCCTGAACCTCAAGCTTTAACTTGCCGACACAAGAACCTTTCGCTCTACAGCTAAACTAAGAAAACAACATGGTCTACATACCTTCCTCTACCTACAGAGTGCAGCTCTCGCCAAAGTTTACCTTGCGGGATCTCAAAAACATACTTCCCTATCTGCGGGACCTGGGCATCAGCACGATCTATGCCGCTCCATTTTTTACGGCCCGTCCCGGAAGCGAGCATGGCTACGACGTCACGGACCCGCACCAGCTTAACCCTGAGGTGGGCACCATGGAAGAGCTACAGGAAATTGCCGACGAACTGAAAGCGCACGGCATGGGCTGGCTGCAGGACATCGTGCCCAACCACATGGCCTTCCATCCGAAAAACGCCTGGCTGATGGACGTGCTGGAGAAAGGACAAAAATCCCGCTACTATACCTTCTTCGACGTCAACTTCAGCCATCCTGACTTTAAAGGCCAGCTGATGGTGCCCTTTCTGGGTGAGCCGTTGGAGGATGTACTCAAACAGGGGCAGATCAACATCACGTTCGACGAACATGGCTTCCGGCTCAATTATTTCGACAATGTATACCCGGTCAGCATCAACAGTTATACCTTCCTGCTGGAGCGTGTTGCGGAAAAACTCACGGCAGGCAGTGCCAAAACGCAGCTGGCAGAGCAGGTGCAAAAGCTGGAGCAACTGATGGCGCAGGACAGAATCGACCCGAACGAGTGGGAGCAGGCGAAACAGGCGCTCTATAAGACAACGCAGGCCCAATCTGAATTAACGCAAGGTATAGCCAACGAGCTGCAAGTTATAAACGAAGACGAGTCTGCATTAAAGGAGCTACTGGGGCAACAATACTATGTCCTTACGCACTGGCAGGAAACGGAAAAGCAGATTAATTACCGCCGATTCTTCACCGTCAACGACCTCATCTGCACGGCCATGGAGCGGGAGGAAGTGTTTGCGCATTACCACCAGTTCATCAAAGAGCTCTGCATGCGGCAACTGGTGCAGGGCCTGCGGGTGGACCACGTCGACGGCCTCTTCGACCCGGACAAGTACCTGACGCAACTGCGCGAATTGGCCGGTGAGCAGGTATACCTGGTGGTGGAGAAGATTTTGGAAGGTGAGGAAAACATGCCCGACTACTGGCCGATACAGGGCAACAGCGGCTATGATTTTCTGGCCTGGGTGAGCAACCTCTATACCGACGCCGAGGGCGAACGCAAACTGACGCAGGTATACCGCCGCCTCGTACCCGAAGCCCCGCTCGACTACGAAAAACTCGTGTACGAGAAGAAGCTGCTCATACTGCAGAACTACATGCAGGGCGAGCTGCAAAACCTGCTGCGACTGCTGCGCGACAGCGAGCTACTGCCTACTACTTCGGAAGGCAACAACTGGCACCATGCACTGGCCACACTGCTGGCCTCTTTCCCGGTGTACCGCATCTACGGCCATACCTTCCCGTTGCCCGCTGCCGCCCTGGAGGTGGTGGACAAAGCCTTTGCCATTGCCCATGAAAAAGCACCTAATGTGAAAGCCGAGCTGGAGCACCTGCGCACCTTGTTTGAGTCAGGGCAGCAGGACAGTGAAGAGCAAAAACGGAACAAGCTCTACTTTGTGATGCGCAGTCAGCAGTTCACGGGGCCGCTGGCCGCCAAGGGCGTAGAGGACACCACCTTCTACAACTACAACCGCCTGCTGGCGCTCAACGAAGTGGGCAACAGCCCGGACGTGTTCAACCTCGACCGCCGCGACTTCCACGAGCGCATGGCCTACCGCATGCAGACCTATCCGCACTCCATCAACGCCACCGCCACGCACGACACCAAACGCGGCGAGGGCTCCCGCATGCGCCTGCAGGTGTTGAGCGAGTTGCCGGATGAGTGGGAGAAAAACGCGCAGGAGTGGCTGCAACTGGCCCGTCAGCACAGCCAGCAGAACAGTCCGACGGCAAATGACCTTTACTTTATCCTGCAAACCCTGCTGGGTGTGATGCCGATCGATGGGCAGGTGGACGACACACTGGTGGAGCGGGTACAGGAGTATCTGGTGAAGGCCTTCCGCGAAGCCAAGACGAACACCAACTGGTCCGAGCCGAACGAGGAATACGAAACGGCGACAAAGGACCTGGTGAAAAAACTGCTGCAGGAAGACGAGGGATTCATGGCCTCCTTCCTCCCCTTTTTCCGGAAAGCGGCGCACTTTGGCTGGATTTACTCGCTTTGCCAGACGCTCCTTAAAACCACTTGCCCGGGCGTACCCGATGTGTACCAGGGCTGCGAGCTCTGGGACTTCAGCCTCGTAGACCCCGACAACCGACGCCCCGTGGACTACGAGTTGAGGCAACAGTTTCTGCAGGAAATAAAAACGGCAGAACAGTCCGAGGAATTGCTGCAGGAGTTGCTCTCATCACCCACCGACGCACGGGTCAAGCTATACCTGTTGCACCAGGTGCTCCGGTTGCGCAAGGAACAAAAAGCGCTGTTTGACAGGGGTACTTACATTCCGCTCCAGCTGAAAGGTGCACACAGCCGGAATGCCATGGCCTTTGCAAGGCACCACGAAAACGACTGGTGTCTCGTTGTGGTGCCACGCCTGCTCACCAGCCTTATTTCGGAAAGCGAGTTGCCGCTGGGCGAACAGGTATGGGGCGATACAACGGTAATCCTTCCTCCCGAAGCCCCACAGGTATGGCAGCACTCGTTTAGCGGCCAGCGCATACAGGCTGGGCTGGCTATACCTTTGTCCGAAATCTTTCACTCTTTCCCTGTTGCACTCTTAACCTCCACGAAGCGATGATCATACCCAAACGAAGTAGCGGCATCCTGCTCCACATCACCTCCCTCCCATCGGCCTACGGCATTGGCGACCTGGGACCGGAGGCCTACAAGTTTGCCGACCTGCTGGCCGAGGCCGGGCAGCGCTATTGGCAGATCCTGCCGCTCAACCCGACCGAAATCGGCTCGGGCAACTCCCCCTACAGCAGTCACTCCGCCTTCGCCGGCAACCCCTTGCTCATTAGCCTGGAGAAGCTGGTGGAGGACGGGCTGCTCTCGAAAAAGGACATCAGACCCGGACACGATTTTGACGACGCCAAAGTGGATTACCCGCTGGTGGCAGACTACAAAGTGAAGCTCCTGCGGCAGGCTTACGATAACTTTAAGGATGGGCAGGCAGGTATGCTGAAGGGGGAATTTATTCGTTTTCAGGAAAGACATCAGGCGTGGTTGCCAGACTTCACCTGGTTTGTGGCTTTTAAACACTATTATGACCGCAAGCCCTGGAACGAGTGGCCCGAAAAAGTAAAGACCCGGCAACAGCATGCCATGGAAGCGCTGACCGCTGAGCTGGCCGGCGAAATCGAGCGGGAGGCTTTTCTGCAGTTCCTCTTCTACCGGCAGTGGGAGGCACTCAAAGATTACTGCACCTCCAAAGGGATCACTTTTATCGGCGACATGCCTTTTTATGTAAGCCACGACAGCTCCGACGTGTGGGCGCACCCGCATATTTTCAAACTCGACCGGGCCGGTATGCCGACCGCCGTATCGGGTGTGCCGCCCGACTACTTCAGCGAAACCGGGCAACTCTGGGGCACGCCGGTCTTTGACTGGGAAGCACTGGAAAAGCAAGATTTTGACTGGTGGCTGCAGCGCATTGCCCACAACCTGGAGCTCTTCGGTCTGCTGCGCCTCGACCATTTCCGGGCTTTCTCAGCTTATTGGGAAGTGCCGGCAGATGAAAAAACCGCGATCAACGGCAAGTGGGTGAAAACGCCAGGCGCTGAACTGCTCACGGTTGTCAAAAAGAGGTTTCCGGACATGCCTATCATTGCCGAAGATTTGGGAGAGATCGACCAGCCGGTGCGTGACCTGATGAGCCAGTTCGACCTGCCCGGTATGCGGGTGCTGCTCTTTGCCTTTGGCGAGGATCTTCCGCAGAGCATGTACGCGCCGCACCATCATGTGCTGCACTCCATTGTGTATACCGGCACGCACGACAACAGCACCGTGCGGGCCTGGTACGAATCGGACGCCAGCAAGGAAGACCGCAAGCGACTGGCCGACTACAGCGGGCAGCCACTAACGAAACAGGACGCCCATGAAGCAATGGGACGTTTGGCCTATATGTCGGTGGCGCAGCTGGTGGTATTGCCTCTACAGGATGTGCTGGGGCTGGGCAAGGAAGCAATCATGAACAAGCCTTCCACCGCCAACGGCAACTGGCAATGGCGCTTGGAGCCCGGGTTGTTTAACAAGGCGGCAGCTAAGAAACTGCGGCAAAAAGTGGAATTGTACGGCAGGTAGTTAACTATTCATTTTCCTGTGTATATTGTTAGTGCAATATTGCTTGAACTAACCCCACGCTTGAAAATGAATAGAAAACTTACCTGAGTTTAGTTTTTCTTTTGGTATGCGTTACCCCCTTGATGGCGCAAATTGGTGATACCACAGAGGTAAACCAAACCACCGTTATCGAAAAAGGCGTGGGTTTGGGCAGCGTTATTGCCGTAGTGGCTTCGTGGTCGCGCAATCAGTCCATCCTCTGGGCTATCCTGCACGGGATACTCAGCTGGTTCTATGTGATCTACTTTGCCCTTACCAGGGATTCAAGGGATCGATAAAAAAGGAAATCTGCCGCTACGATGTTGCTGCAGATTTCCTTTTTTATTTCTCACAAAAATCTTACATTGATTCACCTTTCAGGTATAGCCCGGAAGATCCTCTCACCTTAATCTACTGCCTTATGCCATTAGCTTCCACTGCATTACCACTGGGCACTGTAGCACCCAACTTCGCCCTGCTCGACACGGTCTCCAATCAGCTAGTTTCGCTGCAGGATGTCGCTTCGAACAAAGCCACGGTGATCATGTTCCTCTGCAACCACTGCCCCTACGTGCGGCACATCCTCGACGACCTGGTGCAGGTGGCAAGGGAATATCAGCAACTGGGTGTGGGTTTTGTCGGTATCAGCCCCAACGACGCCACACATTACCCGCAGGACGGACCGGGGCAGATGCGCGAACTGGCAGAGGAGATGGGCTTTCCTTTCCCATACCTCTACGACCAGACCCAGCAGGTGGCCCGCACTTACCAGGCCGTTTGCACGCCTGAGTTCTATGTGTTTGACCGGAACATGCGTTTGGCCTACCACGGGCAGTTTGATGAGGCGCGGCCCAAAAACGACGTACCCGTAACTGGTCGTGACCTGCGCCAGGCACTGGATGCCCTGCTGACCGGTCAGCCGGTTGCCGCAAACCAGAAGCCAGGTATAGGCTGTGGCATTAAATGGAAAACTCCGCAGGAGGCAGTGGATTAGGCTGCGTGCTGGCCAAGTAACCGGCCATGGCATTGGCATTATCCAAGTAGTGCGAGGTATAAGCTTCGTCGCCGGAGTGGATGTATAGCGCCGTCTTGCCTGTGATGGAATCAATGATGCTTTCATGCTCGCCGAGCGGCACAGCCGGACAACCCAGACTGCGGCCCAGTCGTCCGTATTTGTTCATGAAATCTTCCGTCGCATACTCGGCTCCGTGCATCACCACGGAACGGTCCCGGGCATTGGAATTATAGCCTTCGTCCAGGCCATCGAGGCGCAGCGATTTTCCGTGCTTGCCGTGGTAGATGTCATCCGTCACATAAAAGCCTACGCTGCTCATAAACGATTTGTGTTCGTTGGAGAACTCCTGCGCCTGTACCTCGCCGGAGTTACGGCCGTGCGCCACGTAGGTGTTGTACAGCACCTCCCGGTTGATGAGGTCAAGTACCCAAAGTCTTTTTTCGTTAGACGGTTTCGTGAAATCCACCACTGTCAGGATGCCTTTGTCAGACAGACGCCCCTCGTTGTACATGCCGTAGTAGCCCATCAGCGCGTTGTTGAACGCACTGTAGCTCAAGCCCTCAGCGCCCAGGTTCATCTGGGTATACAAGTCAAAGGAGACCTGCTCGAAGCGCACGACGGAGAGTGCCGTCACATCAGCTTTCGCTTTTTTGTCAATCGATACAAACTTGCCGGCACTCATAGAGGCGGAGGGTGATAGGATGAGCGGCGCGAAGAGCGGCAGCAGGCGCTTGCCCACTTTTTTGCGGCGGTAGCGCCACCGTTCCTTGATGCTTTTCTTTCTGACGTTCGTTCTCACAATCCAACTTATTGGTACAATTGTTTTTTACGTGACCGCACCTACACTGTTCTGTTTTGGCCTAAAGGTCCAACCCTGCACCTAAATCATTCTATACCAAGCGAAAGGAATCAAACCGGGTATCAAATTTGTATAGAAAGGAGTACACCTTTGTAACCCGGAAACGAAAACAAGCATGCACAGGAAGACGATAAACCCCTCTCCTTTCTTATACATTTTACTGATTACCCTGTTCCTCTCAGGCTGCGGAAGCCGGGAAACGCTGCGTGGTGTTTTCAAAAAAGAGACGCCTTACGAGGCTTATGTCTCTTCCCTGAAATCAGCCAAACTCGACGAGACCGCCGTGGGGCAGGATTGGATGGCGGCTGGCCAGTCGGCTTTGCAAGATCCTATACCTGTCACGCTCCCTTTTAAGGAAACAGGCTATTTCCCGGCTGACAAACCACGGGCGCTGGGTTACCAAGTAGAGGCCAAACGCGGGGAGCAGCTGGTGGTGAGCCTGGAGCTAAAAGCCCGCCAGACCATGCAGGTGTTTATGGATCTGTTCGAAATGGGTAGCGACCCTGCCGCCGCCCCGAAGCACATTGCCTCCGCCGACTCTACGGCCACTACCATGACCTATGTGGTGGACGAGGACATGGCCCACCTGCTGCGCATTCAGCCTGAATTATTGCGGGGCGGCACCTATACCATCACCATACAGGCACAACCCACACTGGCATTTCCTATACCTGGCAAATCGAGCCGGCACATCGCCAGCATCTGGGGCGACCCGCGCGATGCAGGCGCCCGCAGCCATGAAGGTATCGACATCTTCGCGCCCCGTGGCACGCCCGTCATCGCTTCGGTCGACGGGGTGGTGTCGCGCGTGAACGAGACGCCACGCGGCGGCAAAGTCATCTGGCTTTCGGACCTCAACCGCGGCCAGAACCTGTACTACGCCCACCTCGACCAACAGCTGGTTTCAGCCGGGCAGCGCGTGAGTGTAGGCGATACTTTGGGATTAGTCGGTAACACCGGGAACGCGAAAGGCACGGGGCCGCACCTGCATTTTGGCATCTATCGCTATGGGCGTGGCGCAACTAATCCCTACCCCTATGTCCATCAGTCCGCAGCGCCTATACCTGCCGTAAAAGTGAATGCCGCCCACATCGGCAACTGGGTAAGGGTATCGTCTAAAATGGCTAATGTTCGAGTAGAACCATCGGCTAAAGCCGCACTGCATACCTCCCTCAGCAAAAACACGCCGCTGCAGGTGGTGGGTGCTGCAGACAGCTGGTTCCGTGTGCGCTTGCCCGACCAGTCCGAAGCCTTCATCAGCAGTTCTCTGGTAGAAGGTATAGCCAAACCGATTGCGGTTAAAAAACTAAAACAGGAATGCCCGCTGCTGGATGCAGCACACCCGGATGCCGCGCAAATGGACAGCCTGCCAGCGGGAGCCGCTATACCTGTGCTAGCCGTCGACGGTGCCTTTGACCTGGTGCGCCAGCCGGACGGCCGACTCGGGTGGGTGCAGACTGCGGAGTAAATTTGTTTTCAGGTTGCCTTATTTTAGTGGTTCCGAGCATTTATGCGTACAGCATTTATACCTATATTTGGCTTATAAAAGCATGTTCTACGCTCTTAAAACAGATTATATTTGAAGTTAGCTGCTATTGATATCGGTTCGAATGCCGTGAGGTGCCAGATCTCCAGCGTCCTGAATCAGAATGGAAACGTTATTTTTAAACGAATAGAATACATCCGCTACGCCATCCGATTTGGCGAGGACGTTTTCAGCAACGGCTTTATCAGCGAGTACAAAATTCAGAAATTCATTAAGCTCCTTCACGCCTTCCAACTGCTGCTCGACGTACACGACGTGGACCACTACATGGTGTGCGCCACATCGGCCATGCGAACATCCGAAAACGCACCAGAAATCCTGGACCGCGTGCACCAGGCCATCGGGATGAACATCCAGGTGATTGACGGGGTAGCGGAAGCCGATCTGATCAACAAGGTCATCGTGAACTTCCTGGACGAGCGCAATTACCTGCACATTGACGTGGGTGGCGGCAGCACGGAATTCAACATCTATGTGAACCGCGAGAAAATGGCCTCGCAATCGTTCGAGCAGGGCTCTATTCGCCACATGCACGGCGTGGACTCGCAGGAGCTTTGGAACAGCATGCGAGTGTGGATTGAAGAGAATGCCAAGAAGTACCACCTCACACGCGCCATTGGCACGGGCGGCAACATCAACAAGATTTTCGATATGTCGGGCAAGGCGGTGGGCAAGCCGATTTTCCGGAAGCAGATCGAAGAGATTACCCAAGGTATAGCGGCCATGACCATGGAGCAGCGTATCACCGAGCTCCTCCTCAACCCCGACCGCGCCGACGTCATCCTCCCCGCCGCTGAGATATACCTCTCTGCCATGAAGTGGGCGAAGCTGGAGAGTATGCTGGTGCCGGCTGTCGGTTTGAAAGACGGGATGATCCATGCTTTGTATGAGCAGCATCATCAGGAGCGATTTGTGATCAGTCAGATTAGTCGGTAGTTTTCGCCTTACCGGCGGGCTGCCTTTCTAGGCCCGAGCGACTAGCCCAGGTATAGGTATTACTGAAGGTATAGCTATACCTATACCTAGCGTATTTTCAGCCTTCTTAAACTTTAAGCTAATTTGTTTTATAGCTTCGCCTGTGCGGCGGGCACCTACTTTTTTCCTTGATGAAAAAAGTAGGCAAAAAAATCAAGACGATTTTGAACTCGCTGACCGCTCAAACAAAAAATCGTCGCTTGTGCACATGGCAAAGCTATACGTTTCATAGCTTCAGGGGCTAGTTAGTCTTGCTATACCTGCCAATGATGTGTGACAGTGCCGAAAATTACAGTGCTTATACCTGGCGTAGTGGCCAAATTCTCCCCTTGAGGGGAGCGAAGAGGGGTGTAAATCGTGCAAAGGGATACTTAAACTACAGGGCTTATACCTCTGATCTAGTAACTCCAAGCTCCCTGCCTTAGATAAGGAGGGGTTAGGGGTAGTTGGACCATTTAGAGCAAAACAGAAGCTACGAAGCTTATACCTGTCAATCGGTAACAACCAGATTCCCCTCTAGAGCGGGGGAGGGGTGTGTCAATCGTGCACCGGAATTCTGGCAATCCCTAAATCCTGCAAATCCTTGGGGTAGGGGCCCTATATAAAGATTCAGACAAACTATACCTGCTGAATCATCACCGATCTGTCGAATACTTGAAGGTCTATTAACGCTGCGAGGTCTTTTCAATCGTCATTCGATTAGTTCAATTCCTTATTAAAGACTCCAAAAAAACAGCCCCCTCCTTCAATCAGGAGGGGCTGTCAGAAGAACGTTACACCAGCTCTACTTCCTGGGCTGTTTCCTCAAAAACTTTCCTATAGAAGAGCTTGTGCACGTCTACGATCTCTTCGTTTGTGGCTGGTTTTTTGCGGGCGTAGGTGCCGTCTTCGCGCATGATGTAGGAGTTCTGATTGTCGAGCAGGTTGTAGTAGAGGATGTTGATGGCCTCTTTCTTCAGTTCTTCGTTCACGATCAGGAACAGCGCCTCGATGCGGCGGTCGAAGCTGCGCACCATGATGTCGGCGCTGCCGCCGTATACCTTCGAGTCGCCGTTGTTGTGGAAATAGAAAATGCGGCTGTGCTCCAGGTACTCGCCCACGATCGACTTCACCGTTATATTCTCACTCAAATCCTCCCGCCCTGGTCGCAGACAGCAGATGCCGCGCACAATCAGCTTGATCGGAACGCCTGCCTTGGATGCCTTATAGAACTCGTCAATCACCTCCTTGTCTTCCAACGAGTTGATCTTGATCACGATGCCGCTCTTCAGGCCTTTCTTGGCATTGCGCGCCTCGTTCCGGATCAATTCGATCAGCTGCTGCCGCATGGCCTTGGGCGAGGTGAGCAGGTACTTATATTCGTTCGGCCTGGAGTGGCCGGTGATAACGTTGAAAAACTCCGACACGTCGTGAGCATACACGTCGTTGGTTGTCAGCAGGCTCACGTCGGTATAGAGACGGGCGGTCTGTTCATTGTAATTGCCGCTACCAATGTGCACGTAGCGCGTCACCTTCTCCCCCTCCTTCCGGATGATCATGAGCATTTTGGTGTGCGTCTTGTATTTACTGATGCCATAGATCACAAAGCAACCAGCCTTTTCTAAACGCTCGCCTTCGCGCAGGTTGCGCTCTTCGTCGAAGCGCGCTTTCACCTCAAACAGCACCGACACGTGCTTGCCATTCTCAGCCGCTTTCAGCAGGGCTGCCGTCACCCGCGACTGGTCGGCCAGGCGGTAGATCGTCTGTTTAATACCCAGCACATAAGGGTCTTCGGCGGCACGCTCCAAAAGCTGCACCACAGGCTCCATGTTGTTATAGGGGTGGTGCAACAGCACGTCGTGCTCCTTCAGATACTCAAACATATCCACCGACTCGGCTGGCAGACTGAGTGGAATTACCGGTGCAGGCTGTTTGAATCCTTTATCCTTAAACTGCCGGTGGTTGATGATCTGCCACAGACCGCGCAAGTCGATCATGCTCGTGATGGTGAACACGTTGGCAGTGTCGATGGTCCAGCGCTCTTTCAGGATCTTCATCATAAACTGAGACGGGTTGCGCTCGATCTCCAGGCGCACCACGCGGCCCTTCTTGCGCGTCTTCAGTTTCGACTTGATCTCCTGCACAAAGTCTGCCTCAATGTCGTCCGACTCCTCCAGCGTGAAGTCGCCGTTGCGCGTGATGCGAAACAGGTTGACGGAAACGATGTCCACGTTGCGGAAAAGCTTTTTGATCTTCCAGCGGATGATTTCCTCGATCGGCACAAAAATGATCTTGTCCTTGCGGTTGATCTCGTAAAAGCGGGCCAGGTTTTGCGGAATCTGCACGAACGTCACGCGGTCCTGCGCCTTCTGCTCCTCGGTGGTGCGGGTAACCACGCCAAAGGTGAGCAACTGGTTCATGAGCAGCGGGAAGCCATGGTAATTGTCAAACACCATGGGTGTGAGCAGCGGGTAAATCGTGTTTTTGAAATAGCTGTCTACCTTCTTCTGCTCAATCTCGGTCAGGTCGCCTACTTTCAGGATATCGAAGCCATTTTTGTCAAAGAGTTCGGCCAGTTCGTTGTTGAACGTGAGGTACTGGTCGTTGACGAAGCGGTGGGCGTAGTCGAGCAGTTTTTTGCGGAAAGGCAGTTCGCGCAGGCCCGAGTAGTCGAGTCGCTCCTTGCCGTAGTCGATGTAGTTGTACAAACTGCCCACCCGGATCATAAAGAATTCGTCGAGGTTGGAAGCCGTGATGGCCATGAACTTGAGTCGGTCAAAAATAGTGCGACTCGTGTCGCGGGCCTGGTCGAGCACGCGGTAGTTGAAACGCAGCCAGCTGAGGTCGCGGCTGATGTATTTACTTCGTTTTATCTGGTCAGAGACCTTGTTGATCAGCATGTTTTCAGATGTTAAAAAAGCCACTTGGTTACTCGGAGAGCAGGGACTTCCGGACAGAGGCAGGTATACGGACTTTGCCATAAAAACGCCCAACTGCTAATATAAATTTTGTAAGTGAATTTGTCATGTGTTTTGGCGAAAGCTTGCACAAATGTTTTCTAAAAGCAGCCCCTAACTCCAAAAACGCGCTCCTCCACCCTGCTCAGAGCTGAAATACCAAACCAATCTGCCTGCACCGGGTATAAAAATGAGCACTGGAGAGAAGTCGTACAGAAGCATCCTATACCTGAAAAGAGCTGGTTTGAGTGTTTGCACCTGTCAAACGAGTTTGTTGGAAAGTGAGGCTAATAGGATGCGCTTCAAAATGGAAAGATGATGCACTGTGGGAAACGCTTACGTACCTGTCTTTTAACAGCCCTCGCCTTGGTTCTAACCATGTTATGGAAGCCTGTGTTAGCAAGGGCTGTCTGGCAGGGCGATTCTTCACGGGCTGCCATCAACATCGGCCTGACCGGGCACACCGGCTTCATCATCCCACACTCCCGCGACATCAGGGACATTTCCGGCTCCAATCCCTGGGGAATAGAAGCGGATGTGAGCCTGCACTTTACAAACGAACGCGCCTGGCAGTACCTGCAGGGCTACCCCCGGCTGGGCGCAGCCCTGGCTTACTACAATTTCGATAACCCGGAAGTGCTGGGCAGTGCCTATACCTTGCTTTTGTATGCAGAGCCTTTCCTGTCGGCGCACCGTCGCTTCAGCCTGTCCTTCCGTTTCGGAGCCGGACTGGCGTACATGGACAATATCTACGACCCTGACACCAACCCGGACAATCTTTTTTACAGCACCCGCATCAGCTTCCCGCTCGAGATTAACCTATTGGGCAACTACCGGCTGAGCGAGCGCTGGATGCTGCGGGCAGGCGGCACTTACAAGCACATCTCAAATGGAGGCCTGCGACAGCCGAACAAGGGTATCAACTTTCCTTCAGCCACACTGGGGCTCAGCTATACCTTACGGCCCGCCACCTTCCCAGTAAGGCAAGCCTCGGCAGGTATGCGGGAGCAGCAGAAGCGACATTTTCTGGTAGCTCTTTTCGGCACTGGCAAAGACCGTCGCGACGAGCCTTCGAGCAAACTGCCGCTGCTAGGTATAACGGCCTATGTGAGTCAGCCCATCGGGCGCATCAGCGCCCTGACCGGCGGGGCCGAGTGGATAGCAGACTATACCTTGCGAAAATACTTGGAGGATGATGCTGAAGGGCGTAATTTTCAACGTGGCGCGCTACTGGTGGGGCACGAGTTGCGCATCGGGCGTTTCCGGTTTAATCAGCAGCTGGGGGTATACGTATACGCTCCCTACAAGGCCCGCGACCCGGTGTACCAACGCTGGGGCCTCGAATACCATACCGACGGACGCATGTTCTACGGCATCAACCTGAAGGCGCATCGCCATGTCGCTGACTTTCTGGACGCCCGCGTTGGGTTAAGATTTTAAAAAGATGAAGCACCTCGTTTTAGCCTTTTGCCTGTTCCTCTGCACCGCTTGCGCAGGTATAGCACAGTCTACACAGGCAGATCAACTGATCACAAAACCCAGCCGCTACGGCATGGAAGAAACGCTGACCATGCTGCGAACTGCCCTGAAAGATATGGGCATCAACCTGGTGGCGGAGGTAGACCATGCCAAAGCCGCCGCAGCCAATGGCCTGGTGCTCCGACCCACCCATGTGCTTATTTTCGGCAATCCGCTGGTAGGTACCAACCTCATGCAGGCCGACCAGCGCGCAGGCCTGGACCTGCCACTCAAGCTGCTGGTATGGGAAGACGAAAAAGGCCAGGTATACTTGGGCTACAGACAGCCGAACGCTCTACAACAGGATTTTAACTTAGGTACGCAGCAGGCCGTGCTCGATAAAATGGGAAAAGTGTTTGAGAAGTTGAGCGAGACAGTCCAAGAGTAGATTCTGTTGATTGAGAGCTTCAGTATGTCCGTGCAGCAAGTAGTTCGAAACGTTTATCACAAACACATTTCAGAATTAGAAAAATAAGCCCCGGATCGCATTGTAACTGCCTGTATTTTAAATTATCATTGCGTTCTGAGGGCTCCTAATGGCTCTCAGCACCAACTATGCCCAACCGCCATCCACTCACTGTCGCTGCAGGCTTTTTCCTTCTTTTTGCCATCTACCATTTCCCTGAGTTTTTCTCTGCATTTTGGATAATGGCCCTCTTCAAGATCGGCTTTTTAGTGGCTGCTTTTTTCCTGGCCAGAGCCCAGGGCTGGCGTGGATTGGGTGGCTACGGTTTGGGGCTCACGTCTAACTGGCTGGGGCACCTAACAATAGGACTAGTGCTTGGGCTGGCATTCTTCGTGCTGTCATTTTACCTCTCGGTTTTACTAGGGTATGAAAGCATGACGGCTAATTCAACCATCGTAGCTTTTGCCAGCCAACTGCCCATGCTCTTGCTCATGACCGCGGTTCCATCTGTAGCAGAGGATATTTTAACGCGCGGTTACCTTTACGCTCACCTACAAAAGTACATGAAGCCAGCTTACTGGGTATTGCTCTCCGCCGTGGTCTATGTGCTGAACCACATCTGGCGGCTCGGAGATGGTCCTGCAGTCCTCTCCTACCTTATGTTATTGGGTCTGGTGCTCGCCTATGCGGTCCTCATCACCAAATCTCTCTGGCTGGCCTTCGGCATCCACTGGGGCGCCAACATCGCCTACGAATCAACCCGGGCACTCTTCACCACGACCTCAACTTCAGAGGATGCCGGTACCTGGATACTGGCAGGCTGCTGGGGTGTACTATTGTTGCTATTGATCTTATGGCAGTCCTACAGAAAGCCCCGTGAACTAAGGTATAGCACTGGCAGCTAGTGTTGCTCAGCCAATAGTAGACTCATAAAACAACGGCATCGGCTATCTTCAAAAAAGCAGCCGATGCCGTTGTTTCTTCACCTTGTTAAACTAATAGCCTTATATTTCAGCTGTCCATTCTATACCGCTGATGTCGATCAGCCTTAAGGAATAATTTTCCCTCACCTGAACATCTTCCAAATCTATGGTCAGATCGGCTTTTGCTCCGAGCGGTAAAATCAGACTATGTTTTCCCGGTTTGATTTTCGCCACATAGTGATTTCTAATGTTCTCTGCCTGAAATGTAGCTAGTTCATTCTGACCGATGGATTTGACTACCTTATTGTTTTCGTCCAGCACCTCAATTCCAATCAGAAAAGAGCCATATACATCGGCCCCTTCCACTCTGAACAATTGAAAAGTCAGTTGGGAACCCTTCTGATGAATATTTGAAATTTCGACTTTTGGCCTTACCGATTTGTTATGAAGTGTGCCAAACACGCCGCCGTGAAAGTACTGATTGGTATATAGCGTGAGCCCAAAGATAAATACCGACATTAGTAGCACTGTGGGGCGCATGTTTTTCAGGGGCAGATTCCCTGAACCCAATAACGCAAACCATTTCTTATGGGTGAAAGCAGCTTGCTTGTTCATCAGATAATTATCCAGGGAGTACGGCCCGCTTCCAGTAAGGAACAAAACGAATCCGCTTGCTACTCCTAACACACCGATTTGCCACTCGTCTAAGCAAGTGGTGCCAAGCCAACCCGAGCCCAACAGGATACCCATGGCGAGGAAAAACACCCCTACACTCATTAGTCGTGTAAAGAGCCCGAAAATGATGAATAAGCCGACAATGGCCTCCACAATTGTGAACGTGACCATGGAGATCTGCAGGGCTTCGGGGTTTAAAACCAGGTATTCGATGATGGGTTTTATACCTAGAGCATTGGGAAGGAAGTGATTGAATTTTTCTCCGATATAGCCTGCCTCTTCGGGAATAAGTTTGTTGTCTAGAATCAGGCGTCTCCAGAAAGCTGAAAAATAGGTCCAGCCGATTACCCAGCGCAAGGGTAATGTAAAAAGTCCGGCCACATGATGAGCCGAACCATCAACATGATGTTTCATTGAATTCTATATTTTAATCAAACGTGAAAATTGATGTGAATCGACATAAAGAGATTATGCCACATCCAGTTTCAGACGTTTGTATAAAATATATTTCGGTGGGCTGCTGCCCGAAGAGGTTTTCGAATACTTGCCGTATACCTTATCGGCGCGAATTACAAAAGACCAATCACCTGAAAAACCACCAGGCTCTTTTCGGTTGTTGATCTTTGCCTGCTTTACGGTCGACGTAAGCTGATCTGTTATTCGGGAATATTGACAGGAATTTGCCTGCGTAGTGGCCTTTGATTTGTTGAGTGATTTGGCGTATTCCACATTCACCGACCCAAACCATCCCCCCTTTACAACACACGGACTTAATGCAAACAGCATGAGGGACATCAGTAAGATGTGGTTCATGTGTTTGATATATCCTGTTGCTTTCGGCATTGGTTCAAATATACAATTTTCTGCTCTGTTTGTCAGACGGTTTGTCGATTGTGTTGTTTAGGTCCGCTTTGGGGTTTGCGCAAGTGATGGGGGTGGCGTTGCCGAGCACAGAGGCTACACCTTGTTACCTGCTGACTCCTTACTCGTTTTCAATTTCCTGACTGATGATTTGCTTTGCCTTTTTTCTTTCTGATTTCCGTCTGTCAGATTTGAGTTTTTGCTGGTATTCGTTTTTGTCGCTCTCAAAGTGCATGTTCCCTTCAGCAAACCAAGAGCCTTGTCGTATCATTAACCCATTCCAGACGCAGTCGTCATAGCCGCAATCATGCTTTGAATAAGTGCCAAAATTTCTATGCTTGATTTTTTTGTCAGCTAGTATCTTCTGTTGATTTTTTCGAACCTCGTCCCAAATCTTTGCTTCGTCACCTTTTGTCAGTTCCAGGCCTAAAGTCGAAACTTTAACAAACACGCTCGGGTCTTTCAGTTGTAGAAAATCGAATGTTTTCTTAAATGCTTTATGGGCATATTCACGCACTGCAATTTTATCCTGAAGGCCTAATTTCTCATTTTCTACAATTGACCGGTATAGGCCAAGAGTATTGAAGTCTTTATATTTTATGTGGTTGTCGATGTAGAAGAAATATTCTTCTAAAGTCAACTGATTAAATTTTTGCCCTATTTTCATTTACAAATGTTGACAAGGTTTCATGTATAGATCGGAGGTAACGTACTGGGCTAAACTGTGGCGAAGCTAAAGTTTAGGTGTGGTTATGGGTATTTATATTTCTTCTAATCTAAAATCAATTTCATGCTTTTTTAAGAAAGATGTAATTTCATTTACTCCATCCCACGTTTTTGAAGTCACGTATTGGCAAATGTAAAGTCCATTTTCTTCAATGATAGCCGTTATATCAGGCATTCCTTCTGATGTTTTATTTTCTCGAAACTCAAAATTTAAGTTGCCGTCGCAAATCTCTTTTTTATAGAAGCTCTTTTGATTTTCTAAAATTTGCTGAATCCCTTTTTGAATTTGAGCATTATTGCTGAAGTAAATTTTACTCTCAAATCCCATACCTTTTATTCATAATTTTAATTACCCACAACTACCTGCTAGCAGGAGCACCTACTCCTACTATCTGCATTATGTGTGGAGTACTCCTACCTTACCAGAAGCAAATTCCTCTCACAGCTCTTATCCAATCAATATACAAATTCTCCTATACCTTTCATAGGCTCATAAAAAAAGCGACTGTCTCTTTTCAGAAACAGCCGCTTTCAGGTATAACTTAATCAATTCGAATTTACACGTCTACGCGGGCGTACTTGGCGTTGCGCTCGATGAAGTCGCGGCGAGGGCCTACCTCGTCGCCCATCAGCATCGAGAACAGGTGGTCGGCCTCGGCGGCTGACTCGATCGTCACCTGCTTCAGGCTGCGGGTTTCGGGGTCCATGGTGGTGTTCCAGAGCTGCTCCGGGTTCATTTCACCCAGACCTTTGTAACGCTGCACACCTACGCTTTCATCCTTGCCCTTCCCAAGATCAGCAATGGCGTCGATACGGTCCTGCTCACTCCAGCAGTAGCGCTCTTCTTTGCCTTTCTTCACCAGGTATAGCGGCGGCAATGCAATGTAGATGTAGCCTCGCTCGATCAGCTCACGCATGTAGCGGAAGAAGAATGTCAGGATCAGGGTACGGATGTGCGATCCGTCCACGTCGGCGTCCGTCATGATGATGATGCGGTGGTAGCGCAGCTTCTCCAGGTTCAGCGCCTTTTCGCCTTCTGAAGTTCCGAAGCTCACACCCAGCGCCGTGATCATGTTCTTGATCTCGTCGCTTTCGTAGATGCGGTGCTCCTGCGCCTTCTCCACGTTCAGGATCTTTCCTCGAAGCGGCAGGATGGCCTGGAACATACGGTTACGGCCCTGCTTGGCAGATCCGCCCGCAGAGTCCCCTTCTACCAGGTATATCTCGCAGTTTTCCGGGTTATTATCAGAGCAGTCGGCCAGTTTACCGGGCAAGCTGGTGCTAGAGAGCACGTTCTTACGCTGCACCATTTCGCGGGCCTTGCGGGCTGCGTTACGGGCTTGGGCGGCCAGGATCACTTTCTGCACAATGATGCGGGCTTCCTTCGGGTTTTCCTCCAGGAACTCGTTCAGCATTTCGCCCACGGCCACGTCCACAGCGCCACCCACGTCGGAGTTACCCAGTTTGGTCTTCGTCTGGCCCTCGAACTGCGGCTCAGCCACTTTCACCGAAATAACGGCTGTCAGGCCTTCGCGGAAGTCATCACCGGCAATTTCTATCTTCACCTTGTCCAGCATACCTGACTTGTCGGCATAGGCCTTCAGGGTACGGGTAAGGGCACGGCGGAAACCACCCACGTGCGTACCGCCCTCTATGGTGTTGATGTTGTTCACATACGAGAAGATGTTCTCGGTATACGACGTGTTGTACTGCAATGCAATCTCCACAGGCACACCGTTCTTCTCGCTCTCCACGTAGATCGGCTCCGGAATCAGGTTCTCGCGCGTCTCATCCAGGTAGGCGACGAATTCTTTCAAACCACCCTCTGAATAGAACGCATCAGAAAGCGGCTGTCCGTCTTCGCCAGTTTCACGCAGGTCCGTCAGATTGATGTGGATGCCCTTGTTCAGGAAAGAGAGCTCGCGCAGACGGCTGGCAATGGTGTCGTACTTATACTCTGTGGTCGTAAAGATCGAGGCGTCCGGCTTGAACTGCACGGTAGTACCGGTTTTGTCGGTTGTGCCGATCTCACGCACCGGGTAGGCTGGTATACCGATGTTGTAGTGCTGCTCAAACACCTTTCCACCGCGGTGAACGGTTACGTGCATGTCAGTAGAGAGTGCGTTCACGCAGGACACGCCCACGCCGTGCAAACCACCGGATACTTTATAGGTGTCCTTATCGAACTTACCGCCGGCGTGCAGCACGGTCATCACCACCTCCAAGGCAGAGCGGCCTTCTTTCTGGTGAAAGTCGGTTGGTATACCACGGCCGTTGTCCGAAACCGTAATGGAGTTGTCTGTGTTGATGGTCACATTGATCGTGTCGCAATGACCGGCCAGGGCCTCGTCAATGGAGTTGTCCACCACCTCCCACACCAGGTGGTGCAGGCCTTTTATACCGATGTCACCGATGTACATGGCAGGACGCTTGCGCACGGCTTCCAGTCCTTCCAGTACCTGAATACTATCTGCTGAATAATTGTTTTGCAATTTTTTTTCTTCTACTTCACTCATGTGTGTCATTGGGTAGATTGAATAGGTAAAATTACCAATTTATTTCGTTTTATCTATGCTTTTGGAGCAGTATTTGCGCCAATTGCCGCGCACTTGCCAAGTAGTACCCTGCCCGCGCCACAGGTGCCTCTTTTTAAACAAAATAATACCATCATTAGTGCCTGTTTCACAAACACTTATCCCATAAAAACACAAAAAGACCGCCTCTTCTGGAGACGGTCTTTCTGCTTATTTCGAATGCAAATTATATTGGCAAAAAAGTGCCGGAGCTTTCACCCGCAACTATTCTTCCTCGCCCTTAGGAGCGGCACGCAGGCCGACCCCGTTTTTTTCATAGCTCAGTCAGGCATTGCATCGTGTTGTAAACGATCATACTGCTAGGACATTGTGAAGGTTGCCGAAATTTTACGTTGCCATCAGGTCGCCTTGTGTTAAATTTCGGGCATGAAAACGATCCTCCTCCTCCTTATCTCCAACATCTTCATGACCTTTGCCTGGTACGGTCACCTCAAGTTCAAAGACACGGTGCTCTGGAAGGTCATCCTGATCAGCTGGTTCATCGCTTTTTTCGAGTATATGTTTCAGGTGCCGGCCAACCGGATCGGCCACGGACAGTTCACCGCCTTTCAGCTCAAGACCATACAGGAGGTGATCACGCTCGTGGTGTTTGTGGGCTTCTCGGTGCTATACCTGAAAGAGGAAGTCAAGTGGAACTACATCGTCGGCTTCGTCTTCATCCTGCTGGCGGTCTTCTTCGTTTTTAAGAAGTGGTAGTTGAATTGTTAAATGGTTGATGGTTGAATTGCTAAAAGGATTAAGGGTAGATGGTAAGGTATAGCTTTCTTGATCCGGAATCGTTGCAAAGGGCTTATTTCGATCCTATACGGCCGGACGAGATATGCTGGAAGCCACGCGATATCCGGGCTGCCATCGAGGCACTTTCCTCGTCTGGAAAAACAATTGGGTCACTGTCGCTTTACTTTAGAAAGGGCAATGAGGTATACTGTCCACTATGGGGCGATTGTCTGTTGCTTCCGGGCGGCAACACGGCCTACCTGCAATTACTTGACGGCCTGTACCTTGACCAGCATGTGACACTGGATTTAATCTATGCGTTGGTGGTCCGTTTTGCTTTGGTGCTACCCGCCGATTACGACTGGACTGCAGACGAAGTCGGTTTCAAGCAAAGCGTTGCTAACGAGATAGCAGCATACGACTTGGGTGCACTCTACTTTTGTCTGCAGCTAATTTAACTGGCTTACCACCTGCTATACCTGTATCTTTGCAGCAGCAACGTTTCACCGAATTTTTCGAACGCCTATACCTATTTATGAAAAACTGGTTTTTATACCTGGTGGTTGTACTTGCCCTCTCTGCCTGCAACGATGGCGCAAATGAGGCACAGCAGAAGCAGGAGACCCTGGAAACAGAGGTGATGGACCTCCACGACGAGGCCATGGCCGACATGGGCAAGATCTACCGCCTGCGCCGCAACCTCACCAGCCTCCGCGACACCCTGCAGGCGCAGCCAGCCGATACGGCCACCATCCGTCTGCTCACACAGCGCATTCAGGACTTGGAAAAGGCCGATGAAGCCATGATGGAATGGATGCGCCAGTATAAAGCTCCTGATACGTTGGCCCACGAGCAGGCCATGCTATACCTGAACACGGAACACCGGAAAATGGAACGTGTTAAATCACTTATGGATAGCACCATCACCAACGCACAAGAAACCTACGCCACTTATGGAAAGAAATAACCTACGCACCTTCTTATCAGCACTGCTGCTTGGCCTTTTGGCACTTAGCTGGCAGGCTTGCTCTCAGAACACAGCTGAAACAAGCGACCTCCCCTACCTAGGAGAGCGCCAGCTAGTGCAGCGCGAGGTCGATGGTCAGCAGGTAACCGACACGGTCTACCACCGCATCCCGGACTTTGCTTTCATTAACCAGGACAGCCAGGTAGTGACCAGCCTCACGGTGCAGGACAAAGTATACGTAACCGACTTCTTCTTCACTACCTGCCCGACCATCTGCCCTAAGATGAAGAGCCAGATGATTCGCATTTACGAAGCTTTTGAAGACGATCCCCGGGTGATGCTCCTCTCCCACACCATCGACCCGCAACACGACACAGTGGCCGTGCTGCGCGACTACGCTGACCGCCTGCAGGTGAACAGCGACAAGTGGCACTTTGTGACCGGCGAGAAAGACAGCATCTACAGCATCGCCCTGCAGTACATGGTATCGGCGATGGAAGACGAGGAAGAGCCCGGTGGGTTTGTGCACAGCGGTGCCTTTGTGCTGGTGGACCAGAACCGCCACGTGCGCGGCATCTATGACGGCACCGATCCCGCCCAGGTCGACCGGTTGATCCGTGACATACCTACTCTGTTGCCTAAAAAGAAAAAGAAGGATGCTGATAAAAACTAAAATCTTGCTGTATCTGGCAGGTATAGCCGCACTGCTCACCCTCACACGCTGCTTCTACTCAGACAAGCAGAACGAGGGGGAGCGGCTCTATACCCAGAACTGCGCCAACTGCCACATGGACGACGGCAGCGGCCTCCGCAACCTGATTCCGCCCCTAGCTGGCGCCGATTACCTCGAGAACCACCGCGATGACCTGGCCTGCATTATCCAGCACGGGCAGACGGGCAACATTGTGGTGAATGGCAAGAACTACAACCAGGGCATGCCGGGTTTCGAGCACCTCAACGCTGGTCAGATCACCAACATCCTCAACTATGTGCAAACCAACTTCGGCAACAACAATCCACGCTTCTCTATACAGGAGGTAGAAAAGCAGCTATTTAAGTGCCGGCACCTGTTGGAACACTAAACTAAAAACCAGATTTAACAGAAAAGGCGCTGTAGTTATGCTACAGCGCCTTTTTTATACTTGGAGGATTGTGTATCAGATTATCTTCCGAAGTCGTCCTGCACACGCACAATGTCGTCTTCGTTTGAAGGGTTGGCAGCATCGGTGTGTTGCCAGATCTCGGCCAGCACGCCCCAGCCGTCGAGGCCTACGAGGCGGTGGCGCTCACCTTGACGCAGCGTGATCAGATCGCCCGGGTTAAGCACTTTCACTTCGCCTTCCTCATCTGTGTCGCTGGTCACGACACCCACAGTGCCTTTCACTACTTTCCAGATTTCGGCGCGGCGATGGTGGTACTGCCAGCTCAGGCGCTTTTGTGGCGCCACCAGCAGTATTTTCGGGCTCAATTTACCAGATATCTTCAACTGATCGACCGGAATGCTGTCGAAGTAAGCATTGGCGAAATCCTGCGCCTGCGTTTCGTCGATCACAAAAAATCCGCCCCAGGGACGCGTTTGGTCCTGGTTGCTAATGTTGAAATGCTGTTGCTTGAGTTGCTGTTCTACTTCTGCGAAAAGGGTAGCTTTATCAATTGTGTCGGTAGTCATGTTCTGTTCGGGTTTTAAGGGTGATAGCGCACTGCTTGCAGGTATACGCTAACGGAAAAGGTATGTCGTCTGTTAGGGTGGAACGCAAATTTAGTACAATTCTAAATGTATCAAACGGGCGCTGGGATTTCTCTTGCCTATACCTGAACGCCCAATTTTGGTCACCGCTAAGCTTCTTTGCCTGCTAAAACGCTTTGGAAAAATCGCTCGAAATTCTTGTTCAAGGCGCCCCATTTAAACTCGTGATTGGGCGTGCGGTAGCTGTACCCGGCAAAGGTGTTTTTGGTCACCACCGGAAACTGGCTGATCCGTTGCCCAGAAATCCAACCGTAGAAACCGACCCGCTTGTGCGCGAAGTCCACCCAACCCACAATCACGAAGTCCTTGGAAGCCGGTTTTTGCTCCTGCGGGTAGCCGTAGGTCCAGTTGTCATTCGGTGCCCTGTCGGTTGATTTCTTTGCGACTTTTACGTCTATTTTGCTGCCGCCTATCAGAAAATCAAAGGCGTCGGAATTCCGGTTCTCGAAGCCCACCCGATCCACCTCGTAGGTATAGCCAAGAGACTTGAGCCAATGCTCGAAGGCATATTCACCCATGCAGCCCAGCACGGCCTTCTCCAAGCGCTCTTTTTCTGTGAGTCCGAACCTAGAGTAAAGGCCATTGCGCACCATGTCGGCCGCACATTTTCGGGCAAACGTCAGGTTAGCATCAAAGTCGAAGTTTTGTACCAGCATCGCACTTCATCAGATTGATTTAAAGTCAATACCGATGTCCTGCAAGGTTAGTTTTAAATTCGTCTTATCTATTTCGTTCAGCTGGAAGAGCGAGTCTGGACAAATGAAGGCCTTGGGCTTCAGTGCAATGGCTTTTTTCAGTATCTCTTCTGTGATTCTGTCCAGCCCAAAAAGCAGTCCTTCCTGCACTACTTCATACAGTACGGCATCACCAACGGGCACCTCGTTTACTTTAGCGGATAAAGGTATACCTAACCGAAGCAGCAGTTCCCACAGCATACGCTCCCGCTGCGGCTGATCCGTTTGGGTCCGCGCAAAGAGTGTGAGCTGCTCTGCCTTTGGGTTGTCGCCCTCTCGCTTATGGTCAAAGCTGGAAGGAGCGAGTTTGAAATGCCTGAAACCGGTGTCTATACCTGGAGCACCCTCCTGCGCTTGTAGCTTTTCATGCAGCAGGTGCAGGCGCTTTCTGGTGATCTCGGAAATCGTCCGAAAGCCCTGCTGGTAAGCCCTCGTTGCAGGGACGATCTGCTCGTCGAGCTGCACGCAAATGTACTTCCGGCTGCCGCCGTCCTGCTGGTTCATTTCAAGCACGGCCTGGGCAGTGGCACCCGAACCGGCAAAAAAGTCCAGGAAGATGCCATCCGGATCGTCGGAGAAACCCAACAGGTATTTGATCAGACTCGGTGGTTTTGGAAAGTCAAACACCTTGGCTCCAAACAGGACCTCGAGCTGAGCGCTGGCATTTTCGTTTGTGCCCACACCCACTTTGGAGTTGATCAGATTCGGTGGCACCTCCTTGTCATACACCAGCTTTTCATAAGATGGGCTCAGCTTAATGGTCGGTATACTGATGCGGGTGCCCTTGCTAATCTCCTCGTCCAGCTTGGGTTGCGACCACTTGAACTTAGCTTTCAGCAAAACAGGCTTTACAAACAGACCGCCTTTTACCTCGGTGTCCGCCAGCAGCTCGATGGCATACCTGTCGGTGCCGTAGCTGCCTTTTTGTAAAGGACCGTCTTCTAGCCGGGTAGTCACCACACCGGCCGGGAAGGTCAGCACACTGGGTTTGTTCGTCTGGTTCAGGAGGCCATTGGAGCTGGTGCTGTTCTTCCGGATGCCCTTGAACTTTTCACTGTTCTTGCTTTTCTGGTAGCAGAGCACATACTCCACCACTTTTTTGCTTTTCCGGGAGAGGTTGGCCGGCGTTTCGGACTTGGCCCAGGAGAAATAGTCGATGAAGTTTTCCTCGCCAAACACCTCGTCCATGAGCAGTTTGAGGTTAGCCAGTTCGTTGTCGTCGATGCTCACGAAAATAACACCGTCTTCGCGAAGCAACTGGCGGGCCAGGGACAGCCTTGGCAGCATCATGCTGAGCCAATTGGAATGACCACTTTGCTTGCGACTTGCCAACGAACGGCCTGTTTTCTCAGCAAAGTTGTCAGCGTAAATGAAGCTATCAGAGCCAGTGTTGTAGGGCGGGTCGATGTAAATACCTTTTACCTTGCCCTGATAGGCTTTCTGCAGCACTTTCAGCGCCTGCAGGTTATCGCCTTCAATAAAAACATGCTGCGTATTTTCCCAGTTAATCGAGTCCTGCCGGTCAGGTATAAGCGTATCGGTCGTGGGTGTCTGGACTTCTCTGTAAGCCTCTGCCTTGCCCGTCCAGGTTAGTTGGTATAGCTCCGGCTCCGGGTATACGTACTCGCCGAGCAGTTCCTTCAAATGCGCGACGTTCAGCTTGCCTTCCGTAAAGGCAGCCGGCACAATCTCCTTCAGCTTCAGCAGTAGCTCTTCCGGTATGGGTAAGGACTCGCCCTTCATGGTCAAATCTTCAGTTGTTCTGTAATTTAAATGATGGTCAGGTATAGCAAAGTTGTCGCGTTGCTGCGCGAATACATCGCTGTTGTAAGCTAACAACGGCATTGTTATGCACTACCGAAACGGCTATACCTTGTGCCAGCGCCTCGAACCGGTACGGGTTTGCACCGGCTATACCTGGCAAAGGTTGAAGATAGGGAATAAAGGAGAAATGAACGGAAGGAAACTTCCAATTAAAGCGAATACTTAAAAAGCAAGTCAGGCCGGTATAAACTATAACTAAATTAAGGTGCCGGAAGGATTGTAGTCCGGGTCAGTCCTCAATCGCTTCGATGCCCTGCTCCTTTAGTCGGGCCAGATGGTCTTTCATGGCCTGAAGTTGTTCCGGTGCATGTCCCTGCCATTCGGCCACCTCACCTATAACCCTAAGCGGGTGCAGGGAACGGTACGATTTGGTGGGATTTCCGGGAAACTTCTTGTCCGTCAGGTTAGGATCGTCCTCTATCGGGCCGGTCGGCTCGACGACGTAAATTCTGCCGGCGCCTTCGCCCACGGCCAGCTCAGCACCCCAGGTGGCAGCATCGAGGGTGGCGGTCAGGTATACGTAATAGGCTTTTTTGCGCGAGCCGTAGTTCGAGCTATAGCCCGGGGCGATCAGGTCGCCCGGCTTCAGATCAGCCTTGGTCCCATGGTAGAATGGCTGTGCATTCAGATCGTCTGTGGCCGTTTCCGGCTTGGTCCTGCTGTTGTTCTCTTCCATTGCCTTTGCTGTATTTGTGCTTACCTGCTATTTCTTGCTATAACGGATACGTGATTCAGCGGGTACTGGTCCAGCTCCAGGTGCCTGCACTGGCACCCGTTTTCGGACAGTATTTTCAGGTTCGCGTCGATCCCGATGGAGCTGTAGCCGAACTTCTCGCCCAGCCAGGTATCTTCATGCGCTCCCTCCGCGTCGCCGAAGGTATAGACCAGGATGCCCTGCGGATTTAAGAAACGGCAGAGCTTCTCAACCACTGGTTCCTGATGCTCCAGGGGCAAATGGAAAATACTATCCCAGGCCACGATCAGATCAAACCGCTCTGTTGTTCCCCATTCGATGATATCTGCCTGCTCGAATCTCACTTGCGGATGGTTTTCCCTGGCCAGTTCCAGCATCCCTTCCGACACATCGATCGCGGTGAGCTCGAATCCGTTTTCCATAATCCTGTTGATGATGCGCCCGCCGCTTCCGCAGCCTACATCCAAAGCCGTCTTTTTCTCAGTGCAATACTGTATTGCCCGATCGATCATGGGGATGCCGTATTCGGATCCGATCATATCGGTATTCCACTGTCGGGCGATTTTGTCGTAGCTTTTGGCGAGTTGAGATGGTCGCAAGGTGGGGAAACTTTGTTGGGTGGAGGTACCTGTAACTTTAAACTTGGTTGCTTTTACGCACTCGGCTTTAAGGTGGCAAAGGCTGCATTTTGGAAGACCGAAATTAAGAATGGCAGCAGTTTACCTGACCTTCTTCGCCTCGCCATCAGTATATTCTATGCACGAGCTTAGTTTCAACTCTCCCCTTGCGTTCTGCACAAAGACTGTTACTGCTGAATCGGGCTCGTGGCGTTGCCGGTGATGGTAGTAGTTCTTGGTAGTAACCCTATTCGATTCAATCTGATAAGTACCGCTCACAAATAACGTGTCATCTCGCCTGGCTTCCACTAAAAGGCCAGCCTGATGTTCACCACTGGGTGAATAAAGAGAAAACCAGTCGCAGTCATATGCGTGGTCCTTTAAGAAGACTTTAGACTTTTTGGTTTTGTAGATAAAGTCACCAATCCTGATACTCCCATCTTGTACGACAGTAGCGCTACAGAGGCCAACTGACAATAAGCCAAGTATTGATAATGTGTTTTTCATAAAGGGCTTGTTTCTACTCTGCACAAAGCTTTTATACGAGGTATAAGGTATAACTCATGTTGGCGACTAAGTTTCACCACTTCACTTCTTCTGTGTAAGGTTTATCCCTATACTCCGAGAAATCTCTAATCTTTGATTTTTCCAGAGTCTTTACATTAACCTTCCATACTGCTGATCTGGTACTCCATGGGTCAATCAAGACCTTTAACGTATCTGCCTTTTCTAGTCTTATGGAATGTATGTCTGCCAGTCCAGCTACATTCAAGGCTTTCCCTTGACTCCAAATTGTCAGGTGGTCCCCAGCAACGACCGCCCATTTATTATCCTTGTCAATTAGTCCGCATGTTGGGTCTCCAACGTACTTTTCTTTCCATAGAACAGAGTTATCTCTCTTCTCTAATAGAAAAACTGTTTCCCACTCATGAAGTAAAAGAAGTTGGTCAGTTTCGTCTAATATGAAAGAGATTTTATCCATTCTATTCTTTTCCATACAAACTGACGTTACTAGTGCAGCCGAAGCCCGTTGCAAGGGTTAAAGCAGCACTTTGTTGTGGGGTGATATTCTTAATTTTTAGATTCAACTGCAGTCAGTACTTCTTTAAGTTGCTTTATGGTAGAAGGTAAGTATGACTGGTCTGTTTCTATTGTAAAGTCAACTGATGCAGTATATTCGCTATTTCTTACAAACCCTTTGATTTCAATCTGTCCTGTTGCGTTAGGTGTGAAGCGTAACTCTACATTGTCTTCTATGCTTGCGAATACGAAGCTATGCTTCAATGTATCGTATAGTTTGCTTAGGTCTTTTTGAAACTGCGATAGTTCTCCAATCATAACATAAGCACTAATGCCAGTAGTTATTCCATTAATATGCAGCTGAAGTTTGACCTTATAAAAATCATTGTCGCCAGCCTTTGTTTCACCGATTTCAGTGCAGCTGATGATTAAGTATTCCGCACTATTACCTATTTTGATTTCCATAATTTTATTAACTCACAACTACTTCGAAAGCGTAAACATACGGTTATTGGCAATACGTGTGAAGGTGAAAATCTTTAAATTCTATACCTGTTTCGGCCTCAACAGTTATTATATTCCCTTCAACCAATATACCAAAATAGCTTAATATTTTAACTTTACCTCACCAGTTTTAATACCCAACTAACTACCATCCTCCCCAAACAAACCGTCAGGTATAGCTTAATTATATGGCAGCTTTTCAGGTATAAGTGATACAGGAAATTGCTATATTGTCAGTTAAACAGGCAAGTTTAGACTTGCCTGGGGACTATACACAATCTTCACCTTAGCACGAAACAAGGTTTCTTACTTCCAGCTAGTCAATCGCTTTCCTCGCCCGAACTATGAACATAACTCACCATCACCCCGCTCCGCTGCTGACACTACTCAGAATCAGCCTGCTGCTGTGCTTCCTCAGCCTTTTCAGCTGCCGCAGCAACAACGACGAACTGCGCCTGCAAAGCAAAAACTTCGAACAGGAAATTGCCCGGGAGCAGAACCTGGTGTTTACCTTCGATAAAGATTTGGTGGGCGACTCGCTGCTGAACCAGTGGGATACCATACCCTATCTTACCATCACGCCGAAGGTGGCCGGCAAGTATAAATGGACGGCCCCAAACGAACTGGTTTTCTCGCCGGACAAGCCCTTTGCCCCTACCACTGATTACAAAGCCGATCTGACCGAAAACCTGCTTATGCATACCGCTACCAAGTATAAAATCCCAGCCGGACAGGGCATTAGTTTTCATACGCCCTACCTCAGGTTGCAACAGGTGAAAAGCTACTGGGTGGCCAACGAGAATAGCCCGAACCAACTGGAGGCCAGCCTGCAACTCGACTTCAACTACCCCATCCTTTTCCAGGAGCTGCGGGAGCACTTAAAGGTATACGCCGGCGCCAAAGAACTGCCCGTAGAACTGACCAGCGGCAACCGCGACAACATCACCATCCGCGTAAAAAATGTGGAGGGGCAACAGGACAAGGAAATTCCGCTGCGTCTAAGTATAGCCAAAGGCCTGAGCGTGGCCGGCAGCACCAACCAGACTGACCACACCATCCAGCGGGATATCCTTTTGCCGAGCCGCCAGCGCATGATGGTAGCAGAAGTGCTTACGGCACTGGAAGAAGGCCAGGAGCGCATCTACATCCTCACCACTCAGCCCGTCACCAACAGCAACATCGGCAACCTGATTGAGGTGAGTCCGAGGCGGGAGTATACTGTAGAGCGCATGCAGAATGGCCTGGTGCTGAAAGGCAATTTCAACCAGAGCAGCACCTATACCCTCACCCTCTCAGGCGACCTGATGGGCATGGAAGGCAAACCGATGGGCCGGCCTTACCGGCACAGCGTGACCTTTGCCAGCGCACAACCCGGCATCAGTTTCGCCAGCGGCAAAAGCATCTACCTCAGCAGCCAGGGGGCACGCAACCTCGCCCTGAACCTGAACCAGGTGCCGCGCATCAAGGTCAGCATCAGCAAAGTATACGAAAACAACATTTTGCACTACCTCCGCGAGGGCAAAATGTATGACGGCTACTACGACGAGGCGACCGAGGAATATTATTCCAGTTCCTACTACGATGTGAACGAGAACAACGGCAACACACTTTTTGAGCGCGAGTACAACACCGAAAGTCTACGCAAGCAGGGCAGCTCGTACCTGCTCAACCTCAACCTGAACGACCTCGACTTCGACAGCCAGTTCAAAGGCTTGTATGTGATAACCGTAGCCAGTACCGACAAAAACTGGTTGAAGGATTCCAGAATTGTGTCGGTCTCAGATATCGGCCTGATAGCCAAACAGGGCAAAGACGAGGTGGTGGTGTTTGCCAACTCTATTCGAGAAGCGACCACCATGGAAGGTGTGGAGATTCGCTTCATCAGCACGAACAATCAGGTGGTGCACCAGGCCACGACTGATAAAGACGGCGTAGCTCGGTTCAGCAACATCAGTCAGGCGGCCCCGGACTTTAAGGTGGGCATGATTACGGCCCGCAAAGGCGATGATTTTAATTACATGCCTTACAGCCAGACGCAGGTGAATACCTCACGCTTTGAGGTTGGTGGCAAGCGCCTGAACGACCTGAACTACGACGCCTTCATCTACGGCGACCGCGACCTCTACCGCCCCGGCGACACGATTCACGTCAACACCTTAGTGCGGACGCCGGATTGGAAAACGGTGGCCGGATTGCCTATTAAAGTAAAGCTGCTGCTGCCCAACGGCAAGGAATACCGCAGCACCAAAGGCAAACTGAACAAGCAGGGCGCCAGCGAAACCAGTTTTATACTTAACACTGCTGCGGTTACAGGCACCTATACCTTGGAAGTATATTCGGGCAACGACGTGCTGCTGAACGCAAAGAAAATCGGTGTGGAAGAGTTTATGCCCGACCGCCTGAAGGTGACGGCTGTGCTGAACAAGGAAACCTACAACGCCGGCGAGAAACTGGTACTGAACCTGACAGCGCAAAATCTGTTTGGTCCGCCCGCTGCCAACCGCAACTACGAAGCGCAGCTTAGCCTGAAAAAAAAGACCTTTGAGGCCAAACGTTACCCCGACTATACCTTCGACATCCATACCTCCGGCTCTATTAACATCCAAACCAGCACCCGCCAGGGAGAAACCGACGCGCAGGGCAAAGGACAGGAGGTGTTTGAGCTGGAGAATTTCCAGGACATTGGTCTGCTGGACGGCTCGCTTTACACTACCGTTTTCGATGAGAGCGGTCGCCCGGTTAACCGCCTCAGCAAATTCGACGTGAGCACGCAGCAGGCCTTCTTCGGCATCAAAAATTTTGATGATTACGTGAGCACCCGCCGTGCGATGAACGTTCCACTTATTGCCCTGGACCGCAAAGGCTCCCCTGTTTCCACCACCGCCCGCGTGCAACTCGTGCGCTATACCTACGAGTCGGTGATAGAGCGCTACAGCGACGAGTACAACTATAAATCGCAGCGCAAAGAGAACGTTATCAGCAGCCAAAACATCGCTATACCTGCCACTGGTGCTACGTTCAATTTCACACCTGTTTCGTCTGGTGAGTATGAGATACGGGTGATGCGGCCGGGCGCCTATAATTATGTGGCGCAGGAATTTTATGCCTACGGATGGGGCGATACTGAGAGCACCTCCTTTGCCGTGAACACCGAGGGCGAGGTGGACATCTCGCTGGACAAAGAAAAGTATGAAGTAGGCGACGAGGCCAAAGTGCTGTTCAAATCACCGTTTGCGGGTAAGATTCTGGTGACGGTGGAGCAGAACAACGTGCTCAGCTACCACTACCTCAAAACGGACAAGAAAGCCGCCTCGCTCACTTTGCCAATCCAAGACGAGCATTTGCCGACGGCCTATATTACCGCCATCGCGCTGCGCCAGGTAAAAGACAACCAGATGCCGCTGACCATTGCCCGAGGCTTTAAGCCTTTGACGGTTACCAAAAAGAGCACAAAACTGGATGTCGCCATACTTGCCCCGGAGGCTTCCCGCTCCAGCCGGGTGCAGCAGGTGAAGGTAAAAACGGCACCAAACGCAGAGCTAACGCTGGCCGTGGTAGACGAAGGCATCCTGCAGATTAAGGATTACCAGACACCCGACCCGCACGGCTTTTTCTACCAGAAGCGCGCGCTGGAAGTGACAGGCTATGACCTCTACCCTTTCCTGTTCCCGGAATTGGGCTCCCGCTCCAGCACGGGTGGTGACGGCTACGACCTGGCCAAGCGCATCAATCCGCTCACGAACAAACGGGTCAAGCTGGTGTCGCTGTGGAGCGGTCAGTTGAAGGCAAACGGTAGCGGCGAGGCCACCGTGAACGTGCGTATACCTGAGTTTTCGGGGGCAGTCCGCATCATGGCGGTGGCGTATAAAGACAACGCCTTTGGCTCTTCCGAAAAGATGATGCGCGTGTCGGACCCGGTGGTGGTTAGTACGGCGCTGCCCCGCTTTGTGAGTCCACGCGATACGATTCTGGTGCCGGTCACGCTCAGCAATACCACCGCTACCAAAGCTACAGCTGCCAGCACCATATCCGTGACAGGTCCACTGCGCGTGGTGGGGGAAACCAAAAAATCAGCAAGTATAAATCCGAATGCAGAAGCGCAGGTTATTTACAAGCTGGTGGCTACGCCAGCCATTGGACAAGCAACAGTAAAGGTCGCGGTCAATGCGCTGAACGAGCAATTTGCCAGCAATACCGACATCACCGTTCGTCCCATTGCGTCGCTGACCAAAGTAACGGAGGTCGGAAGTATAAAAGACGCCGCCACTGCCGACATCAAACTGGCCAACGATTTTATACCTTCTTCGGTGTCGGCAAAGCTGGTGGTAAGCCGCTCGCCCTTGGCGCAGTTCACCGATGACATCACCTTCCTCTTGCGCTACCCGCACGGTTGCCTGGAGCAGACGACTTCTACGGCTTTCCCGCTTTTATACTTTGCGGACCTGGCCCGCTCACTGAACCAGGACCAGAAAGGCCGCACCTTTAACCCGAACTACCTGGTGCAGGAGGCCATCACCAAAATTGAGCTGATGCAGCAGTATGACGGCGGCTTCACCTACTGGCCCGGCGCCCCTTACACCGACTGGTGGAGCAGTACCTACGCTACCCACTTTTTGCTCGAGGCCAAAAAAGCCGGCTTCCCGGTAACGCAGGAGGTGCTGGATAAGGCCCTGCGCTACCTGCAGCAAAAGGTAAAAGGGAAGGCGCTGGAAGAGTACCGCTATTACGATGCCAAGCGTCAGGTGCAAAGCAAATACATCGCCGCCCGCGAAACGACTTACTCGCTGTACGTACTCAGCATTGCCGGTCAGGTGGATTGGTCCACGATGAACTACTACAAGGCCAAACCAGAACTGCTGTCGCTGGATGCGCGCTACCTGCTGGCCAGCACCTATGCCCTGAACGGCAGCCGCGAGAGCTTCAACCAGATTTTGCCCCGCTCCTTCTCCGGCGAAACCTCGGTCCGTGCGCTGGGCGGCAGTTTCTACTCTCCGCTTCGCGATATGGCCATCTCGCTGAACAGTTTGATGGAAGCAGACCCGGATAATCCGCAGGTTGGCACCATGGCCCGGCATTTATCAGAAGAACTGCGCTCCAAACGCTGGTACAACACCCAGGAACGGGCCTTTGCGCTGATGGCTTTGGGCAAGCTATCGAGCAGAAACCAGGGCAACCAAACCGCGCAGGTATACCAAAACGGCAAGCAAATCGGCACCTTCACCGGCAAAGACCTGACCTTATCGAGCAACATCGGCAGCGGACCTATCAGCATCCGCGGCAAGGGCAATGGCACCCTATACTATTTCTGGGAACTGGAAGGCATCAGCCAAACCGGCGACGTGAAACGCGAAGACAACTACCTGAAAGTGCGCAAAACTTTCTTCGATAGGAATGGCAAGGAGGTCACAAATAATACCTTTAAGCAGAATGATTTGGTAATCGTGCGGGTAGAGCTGCAATCGCAGGATGGCAGGAGTATACCCAACGTGGCCATCACCGACATGTTGCCAGCCGGATTCGAAATAGAAAACCCGCGCCTTATGACCGCCCGCGAGTTCAGCTGGTTGGAGGCTCAAAAACCCTCCACACCGGATTACACGGACATCCGGGACGACCGCATCAACCTCTACGCGACAGCCAAACCAGAGCAGCAGCACTTCTTCTACCAAGTTCGCGCGGTGTCGAAAGGTACGTTCCAGCTAGGGCCTATCGGGGCGGACGCCATGTATAATGCGGAGTATCATAGTTATTCGGGGGGAGGCGTTGTGAGAGTGAGGTAATCCTCTACTGTCATTTCGAACGCAGTGAGAAATCTGAAATATTTGGGGTCATGAAATACTCCAGATTTCTCACTGCGTTCGAAATGACAAAAATGTTTGAAATGCTAAAAAAGAAGTTTAATCATCTTGAACCTCTGCATTAAGCGGTAACCAATTCGGGTTAATGCTTTCTATCAAAGCTTCTTTCTTTTCGCGGCTCCATTTCTTCAACTCCTTTTCGCGTGCTATGGCGTGTTCAACAGAGCTGAAGCGTTCGTAATACATAAGCAGATGGCAGTGGTATTTACCGGCAAAAGTAGATGGGTTACCAGCATTTAAAGTATGTTCTTCCAGCTGACGGACAATGTCATTTGTTACACCGATGTATAAAGTAGTTTTCTTCGGGTTAGTTAGGATGTATACAAAGTAATTGTGCGAAATCATAGGTAAAAAGCAGAGATAGTCACACGACAAAAACAGTTTCTTTTTAATTCCCAACATGCCAATACAAAACCCAAAGTATAACCCAAACCAATGGCTGCTAAGGTATAGCAAGTCCTGGCTCAGGTATACTTTATACTTTGCGTTGACGTTTTGCCTCTCCTTTACCATACTCAACCACCTCTACCCCCTCAAAGTAAACATCTCCTATTCCCCCGTCATCACCGCCTCGGATGGTAGCGTCATCAATGCTTTTCTGAGTCGGGACGATAAGTGGCGGATGCAGCTGGAGCCGGTTGAAGCAAGCCCTGTTCTCAAGAAGGCGGTGCTGCTGAAGGAGGACAAATATTTTTACTATCATCCGGGCATCAACCCCTTTGCCATTGCCAGAGCTTTCTCAAACAACATCCTTCAAAACAAGAAGACCTCCGGCGCCTCGACCATTACTATGCAGGTGGCCCGGTTGCTTTACCCGCAGCAACGCACGTATGCCAATAAGCTGAGCGAGATGTTCCGGGCGCTGCAGTTGGAGTGGTATTACAGCAAAGACGAAATCCTGCAGCTATACCTGAACCTGGTGCCCTTTGGTGGCAACATTGAAGGCGTAAAGGCAGCCTCCGTTTTATACTTTCAGCAGTCGCCGAGGCAGCTGAGTTTGGCGCAGGCGGTTACGCTGACGGTTATCCCGAACAAACCCTCTTCACTGCGAATTGGGGAGCAAAACGAGCGGATTGTGAACTTCCGGAATAAGTGGTTGAAATACTACGAGGAGCAAGAGGCATTCCCAGCTACGGAGATTGAAGATGCTTTGCTGGAGCCGCTGGAGGCACGCAGGCAGGAGGCGCCGAAAGTAGCGCCGCACTTTGCCTACCGCATGTACCGCAAGTATAAAAATCAGCCCATCATTAAAACAACCTTGAACCGGCAGGTGCAGGAGAAAGTGGAGCAACTGGCCTACAACTACATGCAGCGCCTGCGTTACCAAAACATTCACAACGCGGCGGTACTGGTCCTCAACAACCAAACCGGGGCCGTAGAAGCCTACCTGGGCTCTGCCGATTTCAATGATTTCGCACACCACGGGCAGGTTGACGGTGTGCGGGCGGTCCGCTCTCCGGGCAGCACCCTAAAGCCGTTTCTTTATGCCGCCGCTTTCGATAAAGGGCTGCTTACGCCGAAAATGGTAATTACGGATGTGCCCGTGGATTACGCCGGGTATCGCCCGCAAAACTACTTCGGCAACTACAACGGCAACGTCACCATAGAACACGCCTTGGCCACTTCGCTCAACGTGCCCGCCGTGAAAGTGCTCGATCAACTGGGCGTCTATACCTTTGTTCAGAAGCTGAAGCAGGCAGAGTTTTCGCAGATGAAGCAGATGGGCCACCAACTCGGTCTTTCCCTGATTCTGGGTGGGTGTGATGTAAAGCTAGAGGAGCTGACTTTGCTGTACGCTGCCTTGGCCAACCAGGGAAAGTATAGCCCTATCCATTGGCTGCAGCAGGACACGACGCAAACGGAAACGCAGCTGCTTTCACCCGCATCAGCCTACATGGTGAGCCAGATTCTGACGCAGCTCACGCGCCCCGACCTGCCGTACAATGCCCACAACAGCCCCAACCTTCCCAAAATTGCCTGGAAAACCGGCACCTCCTATGGCCGAAAGGACGCCTGGAGCATCGGCTACAACAAGAAGTATACAGTAGGTGTCTGGGTTGGCAATTTCTCCGGCGAGGGCGTCCCCGAACTCAACGGCACCGACTCAGCCACGCCCCTGCTCTTCGACATCTTCAACAGCATCGACTATAATTCCTCTGATGGGTGGTTCCAGCAGCCAAAGGGCATTGGTTTAAGAGCGGTGTGCACCGAAAGCGGCAGCCCGGCCAACAGCTTCTGCAAAAACCAGGTCCTCGATACGTTTATACCCGGCATCTCCTACACGCAAAAGTGTAGTCATCTAAAAAGAATTGCCGTTTCCGCAGATAAAAAGTATAGCTATTGCACCAGTTGCCAGCCGGCGACAGGTTTTGTGCAGCAGCTGTACCCCAACCACCCCCCGGAGCTGCTCACGTTTTACGATGCTGAGCGGATACCTTATCAACAGATTCCGGCGCACAACCCCACCTGTAGCCGCATCTTTAAGGAGCACGCCCCGGTTATCGCTTCTCCGGCTTCTGGCATGGAGTACATCCTGGAGCGGGAGGAGCGCCAGCAACTGATGCTGCACAGCAACACCCACAACGAGGTGAAGCAGGTATACTGGTACATCAACGATAAATTCCTGCGCGCCACCGCCGCCAACGAGAAGGTGTTCTTTGAGCCACAGAAGGCCGGTAGGTATAAAATCTCCTGTACCGATGACCAGGGCCGGAATACGGATAGCTATATCACGATCAGCTTTCTGTAGACCGTAAAATGGAGAAGACTTTGCAACGCGTGAATTAGATCCACTGCTGTTAACGCCAAGTCGGCTTAATTCATAAACTGTGGTAGAGACCCTCTAAAGACGTTCCAGCACGACCAATTCCTGCTCTGTAATGGTTTGGCCATTCTTCAGCTCCACTTCCCTTTTCACCATCTCAAGCCCCGTTGCTGTAAACGTCAGCGTGTAAGGTTCTTTGTCTTTATGGAACTGGCCAATGTAGAGCTTTCCTTCCATCATTTGCACAGGCAGCGTTGTCTGATGACTTCCAAATCCGTCTGTGATGATTAGCTTTCCATCAGGGGTGAATTCATAGGTTTTTTCACCTGTTTGGTACACATCACGGTCTGTTTCTGTAACTGCGCCATCCACTTCTTCTGTGTCTGTTTTAGAGCGTACTTCCCATTTGCCGACTAGGCGATTGTCGATGGGGTTTTGGCCGCTTTCATCTTTATCCTTGCTGTCCTGGCAGGAGGCAGAAAAGGCAGCTACAAAAAGTACAAGAAAGAGGAAAATCTGTCTTACTAACATGGGGAATGAATTAAAATTGGAAAATAGTATGTGACCCGCCGTACGTGAGGCATTCGGGTATAAAGGCCACTGGCGGTAGTACACGAGAATTAAATTGATTTTTAGGAGCTCTGGGAGATCTCCCTTTTAATTACCTCTGTAGGTTGAGTAGCCATAGGGCGAGAGGGTGATCGGGACATGGTAGTGCTCCTTATCCCTGATCTGGAACACTACTTCAATAAAAGGGTAAAAGGAAGCCGTGTTCTGCTGCTTAAAATAGTCGGCTACCAGAAAGGTAAGCCTGTAAATGCCTGTCTCTGTTGTCTTATAGTCCAGGAAATCCTTGATGCGGCCGTTATTGTCGGTTACCTTCTCCTCCACTGTTGTCCACTTGCTGTTCTTCTCGTTCAGTTTTTCCAGCCTGACAGGTACACCAGCGGCGGGGCGACCAGTGGAAACATCGAGGATATGGCTGGAAAGCTGGTGCGTATGTGCCTGCGAAAAGGCCATCGTAGCCATCATGCAAAACAGGAATGTCAGAATCAGGTGTTTCTTCATAGTACCGTAGTTTTTGATACAAAGGTACCGGTACCCTGGCCCGAAAACATTGACCTATCGCAACGTTTTCAGAGTCTGGACTTTGTGCGGCTGAGTGTAGAGGGCGAGATACCCAGGTAGGAGGCGGCCATTTTGTTGGAGACGCGCAGCAGGAAATCAGGCTGATGCCGGATGACCCATTTCACTTTTTCAAGTGCGTCGAATCCCTGAAACCCGTAAATCCTGCTCTGGGCCATGATGAAGCCCTGTTCCAGAATCTGTCGGTAAATGAATCCGAAGGCAGGTATGGTTTCCACCAGATGGAGGAAGTCTGACCTGTTTATTTTAAGCAGTTCGGATCGCTCGATGGTTTGCATATACTCCGAAGCGGGAGCCTGGGCTATGAAGCTGGGCAGTGCGGTACCGAAGCCCCCTTCAAAGGCAAAGAACCTGCTCGTCTCCTTCCCTCCTTCATGAATGGTATAAATTCTGATGCAGCCTTTGTTCACAAAATAATAATGCTGGCATACTTCCCCACTCGCAATCAGCAGCTCGTTGCGCTTTGTCCTGACAGGGCTGAAACAGGTATAGATCCGCTCTAAATCCGCTTCTGCTATACCTGCCCTGCTTTTGATATAATTTCCTAAAAGCCCATACATTGGTCCCTGCCTAACTTATTTTGCTGTCTTAGGTTCCTGCACCTACTGCTTCTGGTGGTGGATGTTATTTTGCAGCGGCTGCTTCCAGTAGCTTTGCGATGCCTGTGTAGCCACGGTTGCGAGCATGCTGCAGTGCAGTAACCCCGTCGCTATCCGGAATGTTTATGTCGCATCCGGCATCTATGAGGATCTGCACCACTTCTACGTACGTATCGCTGCCATCACCCAGTACCACGGCTTCCATCAGGGCCGTCCAGCCCAGGCGGTTCACGTGGTCAATTGGGAAGCCCTTGGTATTGGCCAGCAGCCTGACCACCTCCAGGTGCCCTTTCTCGCAGGCTGGGATCAGCGCGCTGCCGTTGTAGCGGTTGAACACGTCGAAGCGGGCGCCGTTCTTCAGATACAATTTTACCAGTTCGGTTTGCCCTGTTGCACCTGCATATAGAAAAGGACTGTCCTTAATGACATCCTGCTGATTCACATCCGCTCCAAACTCGATCAGCAATTGCGCCATTTTCAGGTCGTTGTTTTGCGTGGCCAAAAGCAGTAGAGACCTTTTCTGAGAATCCGTGGCATTTACATTGGCGCCATGCTTCAGGGCCGATGCTACCATGTGTGTCTCCCCTTTCAGAACAGATTTAATAATTGAGTTTTGGTCAGCAATTGTCTTCATAGTTGATTCTGTGTAACAGGCGGTCAAAAACATAAGAAAATGAAATAGAAATAAGAAACGCATTCGGCATCGGATTTAATAGACAATCTTCCCTTTGTGCATCAGGGACTTTACAGGAGAAACACGTGAAACAGCTTCTGCTGAACAACTCGCATCCACCAACACGAGATCAGCCGCATCGCCGACCTGAGGCCATTGTCGGTTGCCTTTGTCATCCAGCGGGAGGATGTTGTGCGTGGCTAGTTTCAGGCAACGGGAAAGTTCCAGCTCGGTCGAGTAGCCGTAGACTTGTGCCATCAGGTTGGCTTTTTGCAGCACGCTGCCTGTCCCAAAAGTGTTCCAGTGGTCCACAATGGAGTCGTTGCCGGTGCTAACGTCTACACCATACCTGTAAAGCGTCGGAATGGGCATGATCATGCTTCCGATAGGTATAGAAGAGACGATACCGACCCGGGCATGTGCTAGCTTCTCGGCTATTTCCTCTTGTTTTGGTTTCTCGAGCCGGGCCAGCACAAAAGCATGACTGATAAAGGTTTTGCCTTTCAGCACAGGGTTTTCGTTTACCCGATCGATGAGGTAATTCACCGTTCTCAGGCCACTCTCGCCGCCCTCGTGCAGGTGTATGTCGATGCCTTTACCGTGGTCCAGGGCCAGCTGTACCACAAAGTCTATGCTCTTCTCCATATCGCCATCAATCGCATGTGGGTCCAGTCCGCCGATAAAATCGATGCCCATGGTGGCAGCCTCTCGCATCAGCTGCTGTGAATTGGAGCGCAGGATACCGTGCTGCGGAAAAGCAACCAGTTCTGCGGCGAAGCTGTATTTCTTGTTTTCCAGCGCCCGCTGCAGGTTTTTCAGGGAGTCAAGTTTTGAGGTAGGCTCGATGTTGACGTGACTCCTGGCAAAATTAGTCCCATGCGTCTGCAGCAGTTCGATGATTTTCTCTGCCCGCTCGGTAGAGGTCTTAAGCATTTCCGGGAGGATCTGCTGCTCGTAGGCAATCATGTCCTCTACGGTCCGGTTCTTCTTACGCCTGGCCTGCCAGGGGCCGCCGTAAAAGGTCTTGTCCAGGTGGATGTGCATGTCCTTGAAGGCAGGGAGCAGCAGCAGCCCCTTCGCATCGATCGCCTTGGCACTGGGGTTGTTGGGCCGGATAGCACTTATTTTCCCGTTGCTGATTTCTAGCAGGAACAGCTCAGTTTTCGTGGCGATCACCTCCCCTTCTTCATACTCGAAACCTGTCTCCAACCGCACGTTCTTAAGCCTGAGGGCACCCCCGTCAGCGGCAAACTTGCTATTTTCGTCACTGCCTGACTCACTTCCGGCAAACAAACTGCTGCACGAGAGCATGTTGCTACCAGCTAATAGGATAGATGAGTTTATGATAAAGTCTTTGCGGGTAATGCGTTGTAAGGCCATGTTGCTTTAGTTTAGAGCAACAAAGTTAGTGCTTCTATACCTGGCACAGCTGTGTGATTTCTGCCAGAACTTGTAAATTTTATAACTGCCTCCTGAATAAACGTGGCGAGCTTCCGGTTTGGCCCTTAAAGAAGTTGGAGAAATAGGCCAGATCACTGAAGCCGAGTTCGAATGCAATCTCCTTAATCGACATATCGGAGGCACGCAACAGGCGTTTGGCTTCCAGCGTGATACGGTTCTGAATGAGGTACATCGCCGAAACTTGCAGGTGCTTTCGGCAGAGAATATTCAGGTAGTTAGCTGAGATATGCAGCTTTTCTGCGTAGAATGCCACTGTTTTCTGCTCCCTAAAATAGGTATCTACCAGGTGTTGGTACTTCAGGAGCGCAGGCGCAGCGCGGTACACAGACAGAAGCTCGTGCTTAGCTTCTACTTCGTGGCTGGCCAGTTGGGCAATGATCTGACTTCTCAGTTTGATGATGGTCCAGTCAGCAGGCTTTGCGTTTAGCTCGTCACGTACGGCGAGAAATTCGTAGCGCAGCTTATGGAAAGTATCTGGGGCGAGGCTGATGACGGGGTGTTTTTGGTACAGCACGAAAGACAATTCCAGCGAGGAGGAAAAGGTCTCAAAAACAGGTCGGCTGATCATGAGTTGGTAGGCTCGTGTGTTTTCACCAAGGCTCCAGCGGTGCACCTGGCCAGGCAGCAGCAGGTGCAACTGGCTTCCCTCCACGGCATACTCTTCAAAGTCGATGGTGTGCGTACCGCTACCCTCCTCGAACAGAAGCAGCATGAAGAAATCGTGTTTGTGCGGCCTGTCGATATGCTGCTCCCCCTGCACGTCCAGGTACTGCAAGCCATGGACCGGCTGCTGAGTCGGCTGAAACTCCTGGATGCCCAGTATGGGAAAGTGATCGGTTGTGCTCACGCCGTAATTTATGAAAACCTTGGAATTATGTTTCCTGACTTTATACCCTGATTAGGTATGGCTGGTGTGAAAAGGGAAGCTGGAAGGTAAGCGTGTAGAGCTTTTTGTTCTACTTGTAACATACTCTAAAACAAAAAACCCTCTTAGCGATAAACTAAGAGGGTTTTTCATACTTAAACCGTGATCCCGTTTGGATTCGAACCAAAGACCTACTGCTTAGAAGGCAGTTGCTCTATCCAGCTGAGCTACGAGACCAGCGTCCTTAGGAGAGCGTTAGCTCTACCCTTAAACAAAAAATTTCGGAATTGCTTCCGAAATTTTTAAGTCGGGGTGGCAGGATTCGAACCTACGACCTCCACATCCCAAATGTGGCGCGATACCGGGCTACGCTACACCCCGAACTGTACTTCCAACTCCGGTCAGCGATTGTGTCGCTGTTAATGTTGAACGCGGTGCAAAAGTAAGCGAAGAATTTAAATTGTCAAAACATTTTCAATTTATTTTTCCGCTTGCGGAGGAGGGGGGATTCGAACCCCCGGTACCGTTTCCAGTACGGCAGTTTAGCAAACTGCTGGTTTAAGCCACTCACCCACCCCTCCGGGTCTCTCCCTGCTGAAGAGATTGCAAACATACTACATTAAATTTGCCCACACAATAGCATACCTCAAAATTTTAGCAAACAAACACGCCTGGCATGCCCTTAAACTCCCTTTCCTAAAACTAACTACTTGATTCTATTCAGCTTTCTAAGGCAATATTTTTTTAAAATTATTTACCCTTTCCTCACCTTTTTACTGCCCGGGACTGCATCTGCTACACAAGCTATACCTGTAACTGCATTTAACGCCTCCCAAAAGCCCCGCACATTGGCTTTCCTTTCTTATATTTGTCATCGGGCCATTGCCCAAAAGACACAACATGACCTGGTATCAAACCCTCACCCTGCTCGAAATCCTGTTCGGCATCCTCTTTATGGGGCTGTACATCGGGTATCTGTGGCGCGTGCAAAAGGTATCGGCTTTTTTTGGTCAGCGTCCCCACGGAGTTTGGGTGAAGTTTCTGCTGCGCCATGCCTATGTGGTGCTGCTTATTATCGCCATTCTCGGACCTTCTTTCGGGGCCATGAAAAAGGAGATCAAAACCATCGGCAAGGACATCTACATCGCGGTCGACCTTTCGGCTTCCATGGATGCCAACGATGTGCAGCCCTCCCGCCTGGAACGCGCCAAACGCGATATTATACGGCTAATCAGCCGCTTCAACTCCGACCGCATCGGCCTGATCGTGTTCGACTCGGAGGCCTATATTCAGAGTCCGCTCACCTACGATCAGCAGGCCCTCACCCTCTATACCCAAACCCTGCGTACGGGCCTGCTCCCACATGGCGGCACCAGTTTTATTCCTGTGCTGGAAGTCGTGTCCCAAAAATTCGGACAGGCGGCCTCACCGGAAGCGAGTGAGCAGAAGGCACGCATCCTGGTGCTCATCAGTGATGGGGAGGATTTCGGGGGCCGCACTTCCGACTGGGCTGACAGGTTGCGTGAGCAGAACATTCGGGTTTTCGCCCTAGGCATCGGCACCACAGACGGCGGCCAGATACCAGTTGGCAGCTCATTCAAAATGGATCAGCAGGGTAATCCGGTGGTCACGCGCCTGCACCCCGAGGGTCTGGAGCGGTTAGCAGAGGCAACCGAAGGCGAATACTTTGAAGTGAACGGTCGCATCAGTGAGGTGGGTCGCCTCATCAATGCCATCAACAACATAGAAGGCGAACTGCGCGAAAGTAAGACCATCGACGTAACCGCCAATAAGTACGTTTACCCGCTGGCCCTGGCCCTGCTGCTCATACTGCTCGATGTACTCATCACCGTTAAGCTGATCAGGATATGAAAGCGATCGTAGCGGCCTTGCTCTTTATCGGTTTTCTGTCGGGTGGGCTGCGTACCATCTCGCTCATGAACGAGCATGCCAACCTGGCCGCAGCGGCCTATAAGCGGGGAGATTATACAGAAGCCGTTGCTTCGTACGAGTACCTGCTGGAGGACCTGGAGGTTCGGGATGACCAGGTACGGCTGAATCTGGGGCATGCCTATTTCCGACTGGGCGAACTGCAGAAAGCGCAACAGCAGTATACCTTGCTGGCCAGCCATGCCACCCGTCACATCAAGGCCGTTTCGCTGCTCCAGCTTGGCGCCATCGCTGCGAAAGGCAAGAAATACAAACAGGCCCTCACCTACTTCCGGCAGGTGCTGATCGTGGAACCGGAAAACGAAGCGGCCAGGTATAACTACGAGTTGATTAAAAAGCTCCTGGAAGAGCGCCCGGACCTGGCACAGGCCGAGGAGGAAAACGAGCAACTACCCGCCAATCAAGAGGGGGCACAGGAGCAGCCGATGCCGCAAGAGCCGGAAGAAAAAGAGCAAGTAGAGCAGCCGCGCAAAAACCCCGACGACGAAGGAGATCAGGAGGCGGAAATAGATCAATCTGAGCAGGATGATCAAGGGCAAGATGAGCAACAAGGGGGTGCTGGCCAGGAAGATCAGCCCGGCAAAGAGAACGGCAGGCAGGCAGAGAAACCAGAAACCAGCGGACAGGAGACCGGCGAAACGAAGGGCTTGAACCCGGAGAGCAACTTCGATCCTGATCGACCGGAACGAAGCCGCAGTGCAGAGCCGCTTTCGGATGCCGAGCAGCGGGCGCAGACCAGAAACCACCGCTTGCAGCAACACAACATTAACCCCGAGAAGGCACGCCTGATGCTGGAAGCCATGCGCAGCGCAGAGCAGCAGTACATTCAGCAGCTGCCCAAAAAATCCACCCGCAAACCCGACCCTTCCAAACCGGACTGGTAGTTTTCAATTTGGAAATTTAAAACCGATTGGTTTATTTTGCGTAATCACTTGTACGATGGATACCTCCTTGTCTAAAGCAGAACGCACGCGCCAGTTGATCATTGAACGATCGGCTCCCCTCTTCAATCAGAAGGGCTATGCCGGCACGTCGATGCAGGACATCATGGCTGCTTCGGGCTTAACGAAAGGAGGCATCTACGGGCACTTTGAAAGCAAAGAAGAGATTGCGCTGGCTGCATTCGAGCACTCGGCTGGCATCATCACCCGTATGATCGGGGAGCGAGTAGCTGCTAAGGAAACTGCCTCAGACAAGCTGAAAGCCATTCTGCAGTTTTACAAAACCTACCTCTTTTCACCTCCTGTGCAGGGCGGATGTCCTGTTCTGAACACCTCAGTAGAAGCCGACGATACCAACCCGCTGCTGAGAGCCAGTGTTGTCAAGGTGCTCAACCGCTTGCACAAGGCCGTCGCGAATATTGTGCTGCAAGGTATAGCAAACGGTGAGTTCAGGCCGGAGGCAGACGCGCACAGGTTTTCTGTTCTGTTTGTGAGCATGATCGAAGGCGGTATCATGGTTTCAAAAGCTTACGGCGACAACAAGTACCTCAACACCGTTATCTCCCAACTGGAGCACATGCTCCAATCTGAACTACAAATCTGATTTTTTTTAAACTAAAATAAACCAATCGGTCTTTTTTAACAAGAACAATAATGAAAAAAGAGTATAGCAAAATACTGGAAAGCAAGGCGCTGGTTCGTTTCGAGGACTGTGATCCTTTCGGTCATCTGAACAACGGCCGCTACATCGACTATTACCTGAACGCACGGGAAGATCAACTGCGCGACAACTACGGACTCGACATTTATGCGCTGGGGAAACAGACGGGCAAAGCCTGGGTAGTCGCCTCTAACCAGATTGCTTACCTGCGTGAAGTGAAGTTCATGGAAACGGTGACGATCAAGACTTGCCTGCGCTGGTACGGCAGCTCCGATCTGCTGATGGAAGGCCAGATGGTTAACCCCGAAACAGGCGCCATTATCTCTGTGATCTGGACACGCTTTGCCTACATCGACATCCGCAAAGGGCAGAAAGCGGAGCACAGCGAGGAGCTTACCGAACTGTTTGACAGTGTCGCAATTCTGGGCGAGGGGAAGCCTGCAGAGTACTTCGAAGATCGCGTGAAAGAACTGCGGATGGCAGCTGTGGTACTGCCCTAAAACTAGGTATAGCTGACTAAGCAGAAATGCGCATCAACAATAATTTCTGAGCTCGCCACAACATAGTTTTAGATTAAGAGTATAGGAACTCATAGCACAAAATATAACTATGAAAAAAGGCAGCTACCCAATAGCTGCCTTCGTTTTTTTAGTTGGCTATACCTGTCCTTAAAGCCTGGCTTCCGGAGTGAAAGCAACCTCCAGCACGAAGCCATTCGGGTCGCGAAAGTCGACGGTGTAGTAACCCGCATGGTAGTGCGGCATTTCCTGTGGGCCGCGAATAATGTTAGTCTGCTGGCCTCGCAGCCACGCTCCTACCTGATCCACCACTTCCCTGCTTATGGCATGGAAACAGATGTGTCGCACACCCAAGCTGTCGCAGAATTCGACGGGCATTTGCTTGAAATAGATCTCGTGCTGACCGCAGCTAAAAGAGGTTTCGTTCAGCGCATACCAGCCGATCATTGGAAACAGGGCACGGTAAAACGCGGTTGATTCTGCCAGGTCTTTCACCCAGAATTCGATGTGGTTGATGCCGGGAGCGTAGGGGTAGTTCATCTCGCTAGTTGGCCGTTACGTCGTGCTCTGGTTGTATAAGGTATAGCCAACAGGTATAGAACTAGGCCTTGCGCACAAACTCCGATTTCAGTCCCATTGAACCGAAGCCGTCTATCTTGCAGTCGATGTTATGGTCGCCTTCGGCGAGGCGAATGTTCTTCACTTTTGTTCCCGCTTTCACAGGCTTCGGAGCGCCCTTCACTGGCAAATCTTTTATCACTACCACCGTGTCGCCATCCTGCAGCACGTTGCCGTTGGCATCCACCACTTTCAGGCCCGCTTCTTCTTCCACTTCACTTGGGTTCCACTCGTTGCCGCACTCCGGACAGGCGTAAAGCTCCTCGCCCATCGCGTACCCGTAAGGTGAATTACACTTCGGGCACTGTTTCATTTCATCTGACATAATTAATTTACTCTAAAATATGGATGTGCATACATGGCTTCTACTGAAGCGCTGATTACACCACTATTTGCTGAATGCCGCCAATATACTAACATTCCGGCACTCTTGGCTCCTTCTTTCCGCTTATTCAGTTTAGAGCCCGCGAAGCGTTGCGTATACTTGCAAAAAATCACATCATGACCACTACCCAAGACCTGCATTACCGAAAACTCGAAAAGCTATACCTGAGCGCCAACGTTCAGCAGCTGTTCAGTGGCAGCAGCATCACCGTGTCGCACAGCAAATCAGAAATCACCCTACCCGTCGATCCGAAGTACTTCCACGGAGCGCAGGCGATACACGGGGCCACCTACTTCAAACTGCTTGACGATGCGGCCTATTTTGCAGTCGCCTCTGTGGTACCCGATGTGTTCATTGTGACGTCTTCGTTTCAGATCAACCTGCTGCGACCCGTCAATTCAGGTATATTGAAAGCCGTGGGCATGGTGCGTTCTGTGGGCAAAAACCTGTTTGTGGCAGAGGCTACGTTGTACAACGAACGGGGCAAGGAAGTCGCTTTCGGAACAGGCCAGTTTATGCGCACGGCGCAGGCTTGGGAAAATCTGGAGGGATACGGGGGGAGTTAGAAAGTTGGGAAGTGGGAGAGCAAAAACAAACCCCAAAGCTGCTGGCTATACCTGCGAGGCTTTGGGGTTTGAGGGGAGAGAATGTTTCGAAAAATGGCTGCGCTATACGGCGTCTGATAGACTGCTGAAAGTGAAGTCACGGACTTTGAGTGGCGGCAAAATGTAGTTGACATTCGACTCGCCACTTACCACGCGTTCCGGCCGGCCCATTTCCTCCAGGTTGTTGAGCATGATGATGGGGCTTTCGTTGAAGCGGAAGTTCTTCACAGGATGCTTTATTTTTCCGTTCTCTATGAGGAACGTACCGTCGCGCGTCAGGCCCGTAAGCAAGAGCGTTTGCGGGTCTACGGAGCGGATGTACCACAGGCGTGTCACTAGGATGCCGCGCTTCGTGTTCTTGATCATGTCCTCCAGGGAGGCCTTGCCACCTTCCATGATCGCGTTGTTCGGCATGGGGATCGACTTGGCTCCTTTGTTTTCTGCCCAGTAGCGGGAAGCGTACAGGTTCTTCACTACACCGCTCTCGATCCAGTTCACGCGCTCCACGGGCCTACCGTCGCCGCTCCAGGTGGCGGCAGGCAGTTCGGGATGCGTGGGGTCTGAGTAGATGTTCACTTTCGCATCCACCAACTTCTCCCCTATTTTAGTCTTGCCGCCTTGTTTGCTCATAAAACTGCGGCCCTCGTCGGCGCTGCGGGCATCCATGTTGAAGAACATATTTTCGAGCAGCACCGCGACTGCGGCAGGCTCCAGTATCACGGTATACTTGCCTGGCTCCAGGGCCACGGCTTTGGCCGATCCTTCGGCTTTGTCCATCGCTATTTTGGAAGCTGCGGCCGTGTTGAGTTTCGAGATGTCGTTATACCCGCGGGAGGCGTAGCCCGATCCCGTGCCCTCCTCGTTGCGCACTGTTACCGAGAACTCCACATCGGTGCTGGGGTGGTAAGCAAACAAACCCTTGGAGTTGAGCATGGCCTGAAAACCGGCGTTGTGCTGCAAGTAACCGGCTGCCTTCAGCTTTCGCTCTCGGGCGGGCAGTATGCTGGCTGCTGCCGCATCGGAACGTTGCTGTGGTGAGAAGTCGGCGGTGCTTTTGAAGTAGGCGTTGGAGCTACGGTATTTCTGCGGTCCCAGTATGGGCATGTACTCTGGGTTCTCAGGCGCCAGTTGCGCCAGTTCCTCAGAACGGCGCACCACTTTTTCGAGTGAGGCATCGTCAAACTCGTTGATGGTGGCGATACCTGTCTTCTTGCCAAAAGCGGAGGTCACGACCAGACTGGAAGTGCTGTTTTCGCCGCTCGTCGACACGGCATTGTTGGCGTAGCGTATGTTGCCACTTGTGCTGCCCTGCAGGTTCACCACGCACTCATCGGCCTTGGAAAACTTAAGGGCCTTCTGCATGATCTCCCGCGCCTGTTGTTCTGTGAAAAGCATAGTTTCTTTTAGTTAGAGAGTTTGGGAGTTTAGGAGTTTGAGAGTTCTCTAGTTAGAAAGTTAAAAGGTTTGGAGGTTAGAAAGGAGTAAGAATATAGGCAGTACATCGCTAGTGTCTCTACTCTTCCTTCTCTAACTCCTGAACTCTCTAACTCTCAAATTCCTAAACTTATCAGATTTTCCTGGCTGTATTGATCACGTTTACGCCGTTGAAGCGGGCGGTGGCGCTACCATGCGACACGGCACTTACCTGCATCGGTTGCCCTTTGCCGTCGAAGAAGGAGCCGCCCAGGCGGTAGTCGCGTTCGTCGCAGATGGCGGAGCAGGAATTCCAGAACTCCTGTGTGTTGCTCTGGTAGGCCACATCGCGCAACTGGCCGGCAATTTGCCCGTCCTTTATCTCGTAGAAGAGCTGTCCGCCGAACTGGAAATTATAGCGCTGCTGGTCGATGGAGAAGGAACCATCGCCAATGATGTAGATGCCCTTCTTCACGTCTTTGATCATGTCCTGCACGCTGAGCGGGGTTTTGCCTGCCGCCAGCGACACGTTCGGCATGCGCTGGAACTGCACTGAGCTCCAGCTGTCGGCGTAGCTGCAGCCATGCGATTCCTTCTCGCCGATGATGTGCGCCTGGTCGCGGGTGGCCTGGTAGTTCACCAAGGTACCGTCTTTCACCAGATCCCATTGTTTGGTCTTCACGCCTTCATCGTCGTAACCTACCGCTCCAAGCGAGCCCGGCTGCGTTTTGTCGGCGAAGAGGTTAACGATTTTGCTACCGTAGTTAAAATTCTTGGTTTTCCATTTGTCCAGCGTGGCGAAAGAGGTGCCCGCGAAGTTCGCTTCGTAGCCCAGCACACGATCGAGCTCCAGCGGGTGCCCCACCGACTCGTGTATGGTCAGCCACAGGTGCGACGGGTCGAGCACGAGGTCGTACTTGCCTGCTTCAACGGATTTGGCCTTCAGTTTCTCCACCGCCTGCTTGCCGGCGGCGGCGGCATCCTCCAGCATGTCGTAATGCTTGCCGTAGAGCGTGGTGACGCTGGCAGTCTTGCTTTCCTTGCGGCCATCCAGGTACTCGTAGCCCATGCCCATCGGCGCGCTCAGCGACTGCCGTGTCTCGAATTTGCCTGTGGCGGGGTCGATGGCCGTGGCCGTGAAGACTGGCCAGATGCGGTGCACGTCCTGGTCGATGTAAGAGCCGTCGGTAGAGGCAAAGTATTTTTGTTCATTCACCAGAAAGAGCAGCGAGTTCATGTAGTTGGCGCCATTCTTCATAGCGGCATCGTTGGCAGCGAGCAGCAGATCGGCTTTCTCTTTAACAGGTATAGCCAGTGCATTTTTCTCGATGGGTGTTTTCCAACTCACTTCGCCATAGCCGCGCTGCGGTGCCAGTTGAACCGGCTGTTCGAGCAGCTTGGCGTTGGCTTTGGCAATGGCCACAGCCTTCTTGGCCATGCTGGCGATGTTGTCTTTGGTGATGTTGTCAGCTGCCACAAAACCCCAGGCGCCGTCGGCGATCACGCGTATACCTGCGCCGTAAGACTCGGTGTTGACAGTGTTCTCCACTTTATTGTCGCGGGTGATGACGAACTGGTTGAGGTAGCGGCCTACCCGGACATCGGCGTAGGTCGCGCCACTGGATCGAGCGGCGTTCAGGGCCACATCAGCCAGCTCTTTCCGGAGCCCTACATCCATGGTCTCCAGCAGCACCTCCGGTGACACATCTTTCCCGATTAGGGGGATAGGCAGCATCAGCGCACCAGCGCCCATACCTGCCAGGTACATAAAATCACGACGTTTCAAATTATCTCAGTTAGGTGAAAAGCGTTCTTAAACTAAGAAACGTCTTTCACAAACACAAGTTTTTATCGGTTTTTAAATAATATACGAAACACTATTTTTCGGCTATTAAACTGATGCTTTCTTAAACGAACAGCGGCCGCCTCTTTTGGAGACGGCCGCTGCCTTTCAGGTACAGACGGGTATAGAATACTACTCTTTTGGAGCAGAAGATACCTGCGGTTCGATCAGCTCAAAACCATAGTCCTTTCCTTTCAGCAGAGTCGGAACACCCTGGTCCATCCACTTCGGAGCCGGAGCCCCTTTGAGGTAATGGTCGAAGAACTGAGACATGCGTACCGACAGGTCTTTGCGATTTTTGCGCTGCATCAGGTTGTGGTCCTCGCCGTTGTACACGAGCATCCAAACCGGCTTCTCCAGACGGCGCAGCGCCATGAAGAACTCGATGCCTTGGTACCACGGCACGGCACCGTCCTGGTCGTTGTGCATGATGAGTAATGGCGTCTTCACACGGTCGGCGAAGAAGAGCGGGGAGTTCTCAATAAACTGCATCGGTTTTTCCCACAGCGTGCCGCCGATGCGGCTCTGCGTGCGCTCGTACTGAAACTGACGACTCAGACCTGTGCCCCAACGGATACCGCCGTACGCACTCGTCATGTTCGACACAGGCGCACCGGCCATGGCTGCCTTGAACATGTTGGTGCGCGTCACCATGTAGGCGATCTGGTATCCGCCCCAGCTCTGCCCTTGCAAAGCCATGTTCTTGTCGTCCACAAAGCCCTGCGCCACGATGCTCTGCACACCCGGTATAATACAGTCCATGGCGCTTTCGCCCGGATAGCCTTCGGTGTACACAATGTCTGGCACGAAAACCAGGTAGTCGTTGCTCACAAAGTAGGGGATATTGATGGTAGAGGCGCTCGGCGCGGGCACGCGGTGGTTATGGATACCGTCCGAAGAGCGCTCGTAGAAGTACACCATCATCGGGTATTTTTTCTTCGGATCAAAATTCTCCGGCTTGTACAGGAGTCCTTCCAAAGGTATACCGTCCGTTGATTTCCAGCTGACCAGTTCCACATTACCCCACAGGTAGTCCTTCATCTGCGGATTGGCATCGCTCAGTTTCTCGGCGTTGGCAAAGCTCAGGTCGGAAGTATAGAGGTCGTTGTACTCGCGGAAAGAACCGCGGCGGAACGTAATGCGGTCGCTGTTCTTGGCTTTCTTAAATGAGGTATAGCCGTGCGGTGTCATCACCAGTTTTTCGGGCTGCATGGTTTTGCTCACGTGGTCGCGGAAGAAACCGGCCGACTTGTCAACGGTGTTGAAGGCGCTCAGGTATAGGGTCGCGTTTTCAGGTATAAACTTCTCTTCACTGTCAAGTTGCTCGTAGCGCAGGCGCACTTTGTTAGTGCGGCCATACTTGTCGGTCAGGTTTTCAGGGGCTTTTTTGCCGCTCGGGTCCAGCTTCCAGATGTCGAAGCGGTCGTATACCAAAAACGCATTGTCCTTTTCTACCCAGCCAGCGGCGCCATAAGACCCTGGCAAGGAAGGAATGTCGTTGTCTTCTTCATAAAATGGCAAACCGATGCGCTTGGTCAGGTTGAGGTTCGCCCCGCCTTTGGTGTTCATGGCATGCCAGCTGCTGTCAGTTGGTTCGTACCAGTACACGTAGCTGCCCTGTGGCGACAGGCGCGGAAAACCTCTTGTCTCGTTCAATATCTGCTTGCTGGTACCCTTTTTCAGGTCGATCAGGTAGGCGTCTTTGCGGGTTGGGGTGTCGTAGCCGACGGTGAGCTTATACTTCTCGTCGCTCACACCCAGCGCTACGTCCGACTGACCATAGGCGTCCAGGTATACGTCCGGCATCTCCAGGGTGGCCAGCTGCTGCATTTTCTTGCCGCGCAGGTCGTACATCGCCAGGAAAGAGCGCTTCTGGTCGCGGCTCAATTGCTTGAGCTGCATCGGCTGAATGAGCGGATCTTTGTAGCCCCAGATGTCCAGGTTTACTTTCTCCTCCTCTAGCTTGGTGGTATCTTTTTCAAAGCGGGTCGGGCGCGGGAAGGTACCGAAGAACAGACGACGGCCGTCTTCGGAGAAGCGCAGGTTACCATGCTCGCTCACCATCCAGGCCTTTGGCATCCCCCTGGTCACGGTGTCGGCCAGCGTCACAGCTTTGTTGTCCTTCTTGTTCCAGTGGTAGAGGTTGAAGTAACGTAGCTCTGCTCCTACCGTGTCCTTAGTCGCTACATAGGCCAGTTGCTCGCCCGCCTTGTCAGTGCTGATGCCGGTGTAAGTTACCTTGCCCGTATCGATCGGCATTACCTTAAGGTCAGCCGTGCTGAAGGCGTATACCCCGGCCGTGTGCAGCGAGTCGAGTTCGTCTTTCACGAAATAGAGCATATTGCCCTTCTCGGAAAACACATAATCCACTACGCGGTTAAAGCGGTACTCCTGTCCGCTTTGCAGGTTGCGCACCACCAGTTCCGTGCCTTCCGACTTCTTCTGTTTCAGCTTAGGGGCTGGCTTGGCGGCAGCGGTTTTGGCAGGCTCTGTTTTCGGAGTTTCAGGTATAGCGGGTTCTGTTTTCGGGTCTTCTTTTTTGGCTGCTTCCTTTTTGGCCGGAAGCGGTTTCTCCAGTTGGTAGGCTACCCAGTTGCTGTCCTCTTTCGGCAGCTTGTAAGACTTCACGCGCGGCACTTTCACCACGTTCATGTTCTCCAGTGCCACAATAGCCAGCGAGTCTTTCGGCAGATCGTCGCCTTTTTTCTTCTTCAGCTTGAGCGCACGCACCTTGTTATATTCCGGCTTGATCTGGAACACGGCGTAGCGGCTGTCGTTGGTAAACTCCGCTTTAGTGCCACGCGCAAATTCTTTCCAGGCCTTGTTGGCGTAGTTGCGAATGTAGAGTGTACCGTCGCCTTCCTGCGGATCGACGTTGAACAATACGTATTGGCCGTTGTTGGAGAGTTTGTCCCCGGCCACTCCTTTCCAACTGTCGTATACGTCGTGGGTGAGTGGTTTTTTGGTGGCTTGCTGCTGTGCCTGCGCCTGTGTAAGGCCGGTACCGAACAACGCCATCAACAATAAGAATTTCTTCATTGTAAAAGGCTTGGCTATTGGTTAGCGGATCTGATTGGTTCTCTAAATGTACAAATTATTTTGCGCCTGCACGCGTTATTCCCTTAGAGGTTACTCCAGAAGGAAGGTTTAAAATCAGCTGGTTCCGCAAATACATTTTCGTGATAACCTATACCTTGCTGAGGACTAACAATTTAACCATTAAACCATTTAACCTTTGATAAGCCATTTACCTAACGATTGTTTGGTTTTCCGCTTGAATCCTGATAATTTCACACTATAAAACTATAAGACACAATCTTATGCAAACGAAAGAAGTTTATATAATCTCGGCTGTGCGTACTCCAATCGGTAGCTTTGGCGGCGCGCTGGCCAGCCTGACTGCCACGGAACTGGGCGCTGCCGCTATTAAAGGTGCGCTCGAGAAAGCCGGTGTTGACAAAGAGCAGGTACAGGAAGTGATCATGGGCAACGTGCTGTCGGCCAACGTGGGTCAGGCCCCTGCCCGTCAGGCGGCTGTGAAGGCCGGACTTGGCTATAACGTGGAGTGTACGACCATCAACAAGGTATGCGCATCCGGTACAAAAGCGATCATGTATGCGGCGCAGGCGATCATGCTGGGTCACAAAGACGTGATCGTGGCGGGTGGTATGGAGAGCATGAGCAACGTGCCTTACTACCTCGACAAAGCCCGTTTCGGCGCCAAATTGGGTCACGGTCAGATGATCGACGGCCTGATGAAAGACGGTCTGTGGGATGTGTACAACGACTTCCACATGGGCAATGCCGCTGAGAACACAGCCCGCGAAATGAAGATCACCCGCGAAATGCAGGACGAATACGCGACACAGTCTTACAAAAAAGTAGCCGCCGCCACGGAGGCAGGTATGCTGAAGGATGAGATCGTGCCGGTGGAGATTCCGCAGCGTGGCAAAGACCCGATTGTGGTAACAGAAGACGAAGAATACAAGAAGGTAAACTTCGAGAAAATGGCTGGTCTGCGTCCTGTGTTTGACAAAGCAGGTACAGTAACGGCCGCCAACGCCTCTACTTTGAACGACGGTGCCGCTGCGCTGTTGCTCATGAGCAAAGAGAAAGCAGAGGAGCTGGGCGTGAAGCCAATTGCCAAAATACGTGGTTTTGCCGATGCAGAGCAGGATCCGATCTGGTTCACCACCACGCCTTCACTGGCTATACCTAAGGCGCTGAAGAACGCCGGCGTGTCGCCTGAGGAAGTAGATTTCTACGAGATCAACGAAGCCTTCTCGGTGGTATCGATCGCCAACAACCAGAAACTTGGTCTGGAAGGCGGCAACGTGAACGTGTTTGGTGGTGCTGTATCACTGGGTCACCCACTGGGTGCTTCCGGTGCGCGCATCGTGACCACGCTCTGCAACGTGCTCGACAAGAAAGGCGGTAAGATCGGTGTATCCGGTATCTGCAACGGCGGTGGCGGTGCCTCTGCTCTTGTGATCGAGAAAATGTAATTGCCCAAACAGGTATATTTTTTGCAGGAAGCCTTACGTTATTCGTAGGGCTTCTTTTTTGTACCTTGTCTGAATATTAAACTGTTTGCCATACTTTTGGTGTTTATCCCTTTTAGAGCACACATGACATTAGAAACTGAACTGGCCAGGTTTTGGGAATGGGCCAAGATGACACCCGAGACTTACAACGAACAAAGAGGTCTGGGTGAGTGGGAAGCCGACTATCCTAGCTGGGAAGCGCTGCACAAGGCGGCCAACGAGGCGCTGGAGCTACTTAACAATGAGTTCAATCATGACCTGGCACAACAGCTGGTGTATGCCCTGGCCATCGACAACGAGGCGGGCGTGGTGCTCAAAAGTGTAGAAGAGAAATTAGAAGACCCGCTGCGTTTCGTGCGGAAGGCCGTTTTCTCGAATCAGCCGCAGGCCAAATGGCAGATGGCGGAGTTGCTTGGCCATGTGGAAGTGGAAGGCCGTGAGAAAATGCTGCTGCAATTGATTGACGGCGAAGATAAATATGTGGTCCGCCGTGCCTTGCTAAGTCTGAACAAAGTGAACCCGACCAAAGCGGCTGAACTGGCCCAGAAATACGTGCGCGATACCGACCCGTTTATGAAGCTGGTCGCAAAAGAAATTACCAAAAAGAAGGTATAGCCTTATACCTTAGAAATAGACAGAAATTAGTACCCATGTCGAAATTGCTTTCGCTTATACCTGTGGCCTTGCTCCTGAGCACCGTAGCCTTCGGTCAGAATCTCCGCAAGGTGACCACCTATCACGATGAGTCCATGACCAGCGTGAAAGAGGTCTACTACATGACGCCGGATTCGGCCATTGTGGGCTACTACAACCGTTACTACCCTACCGGTGAACGCGAGGCTTTTGCCAAATTCGTGGCCGGTAAGAAAGACAGCGTGTTCACGGAATATTACCAGAACGGGCAGCCGCGCATGCAGGTAACTTATGTGCAGGACCAGAAACAGGGTCCGTTTCGTGCTTTTCATCCGGACGGCCGCTTGCTGCAGGAGGGCAGTTATGAGAAGGACCAGCAGAGCAACGTATTTAAGACGTTTTATGCCGATGGCAAAGTGCGCAAGGAAACCAACTTTGTGAATGGTTTTCCGGAGGGGCTGGTGCGTGAGTTTTACCCGAATGGCAAGTTGAAGTCGGAGATTACCTACAAAAACAGCCAGCAGAATGGTCCGGCCAAAACCTACTTCGACAACGGCAACCTCGAAACTGAAGGCACTTACCGCAACGGCATGCTGGAAGGCTCTTACAAAACCTATTTCGACAACGGCCAGCTGGAGACCGAAGTGATCAATGTAGCGGGCCAGCGGAACGGCACCTTCAAAAGCTACTACCGCAGTGGCAAACTCAGCACCGAGGGCAGCTTTGTGTCCGGCAAAATGCACGGCCCATCCAAAGCCTATTTCGAGAACGGTAACCTACGCAGCATGATCACTTACCGCAACGGGCAGGTGCAGGGCCTTTCACAGATTTACTACGAAGACGGGAAACTGAAGGAAGAAGGCCAGTACAGCAACAACGGCGACGACCGCAAAATCACGACTTACTACCCTTCTGGCAACATAAAAACCGAGGAGCAATACAAAAATAAACTGCGCACCGGTAACTGGAAAACTTACTATGACGCCCCTGGCAAAAAGGTAGAAATAGCAGAAACTTTTAACGCCGACAAACTGACCGGGGAACGTGTGGTGTACTATGAAAATGGCCAGGCCAAAGCCAGGTATACCTACGGCAAAGGCGATGGTAAAATCGTGAGCAGTAAGGAGTATTACGAGAGCGGCAAACTTAAGTCAGAAACTAGCTACAAAGACGGCCTTCGCTTCGGCCCCTACAAACAATACTTCGAAGACGGCAAAGTGGAAGTGCTCGGCCAGCACCGCAACAACCGGGCTACCGGTACTTGGAAGTACCACAACGAAGACGGCAAGGTATACAAGACCAGGCTTTACCGCAACGGTGAGGTGGTGGAGGAGAAAGAAAAGTAAGATTCACGATAGGTATAGGAGGATCCCCCGCTCTAGAGAGTGGGGGATTTTTTTTTGTTTCCGCTATGAATGTTTTGCACCTGACTATTTTATACTTTTAGGTATAGCAATCCTGACATGCGCCAACACTTACTTCTATTCCTGTTTCTATTTTTCACTTCCTGTAATAAGAGTTCTGATTCTTTGCCAGAATCGCCAGAATCAAAATCTGTGCGGGAAGAAGCTGTTGATAAAAAGGTCACCGAATCAAGAAGTAATGCCCTTGGCTTGTTTCTGATGGAACTGGCAACGAAAGAAGACTTTCAAGACGCCAAGAACCTATTTCAGGATAGCTTTCTGCAAGACACCCAGCAGGTACGTAAAGTAGATAGCGCAATTAGACTGAAGACAAAAAGGGGCTGGAATCCTTATGTTGTTTTCACTGATACACTACTTGACACCGATGATGATGCAATAAGGGAATACCAGTACCTGGGTCAATACAAAGAACTAGATAAATACCTAGTTAGCGGTAGCTTTTGGGAACATTTCGAGTGTTATGCGGTCGATAAAGAAACTGGCCAGATCACAACGTTCTGGAACTGTCCTACTATCTCTCCGGACAAGAAAATGCTGGCCAATCTAAGTATGGCTTATGGACTGGAAGGCGTTCCGAATGGTATACAAGTTTGGAAAGTAGAACACGAATACCAAAATCAGCAAGGCCCCATTGCCATATCCAAATTTATCGAAATTGACCAGCAGGTTTGGGCACCAGATGATTTTGTATGGAAATCACCTTCTTCCATCATTCTTCAAGTTTTCTCCATCGAAACATTTTGGGAAAAACAGGGTGACCTCACTGAAGATGACTTTCAATATCTCCGACTGAAATTCAACTAATTTTGCCATGCGCTACCGCGAAGCCACAACATCCGACATCCCCCAACTCCAGATCATCCGCCATTCGGTAAAAGAGAATATTCTCTCCGACCCGACGCTGGTGACCGACGAACTCTGCGCGCTATACCTGACCGAGCGCGGCAAAGGCTGGGTATGCGAGGTGGATGGGAAAATAGTGGGCTTCTCGATCGTGGACCTGCAGGAGCATAATGTGTGGGCCTTGTTCCTTCTTCCCGAATTTGAAGGCCAAGGTATAGGCAAGCAACTGCACCACATCATGCTCGACTGGTATTTCCGGCAAACAAAAGATACCCTCTGGCTGGGCACCGACCCAGGCACGCGAGCCGAGCAATTTTACCGCAGGCATGGTTGGAAAGAGATCGGTATACACGGACGCAGCGAGATAAAATTTGAGATGCGCTACGAAAACTGGAAAGCAGCTAAAAACAATCAATAACGATCAGGCTATACCTGCCTTAGCCTCTGCTTCGTGAACCTCCCAGATCCCTCGGCCCGACTTTTGCCCGCTTTCTCCCGTATAGACGAATCACTTTTTCACCACCCCATAACCGATTCGCTATGCTTGAAGAGCTCTGGTATAAAAATGCAATCATCTACAGTCTCGACCTTGAAACGTTCATGGACCTGAACGGCGACGGCGTGGGCGACTTCGAAGGACTTGCCCGCCGCCTCGACTACCTCAACGCCATGGGCATCGACTGCATCTGGCTCGCCCCTTTTCAGCCCACCCCCAACAAAGACAACGGCTACGATATTTCTGACTACTATGGCGTAGACCCGCGCCATGGCTCCAGCGGCAACTTCGTGGAGTTTATGCACCAGGCCAACAAGCGCGGCATCAAGGTCATCATTGACCTGGTGGTGAACCATACCTCCGACCAGCACCCCTGGTTTCAGGACGCCCGCAGCAGCGAGAGCGCCAAGCACCGCGACTGGTACGTCTGGAACAAAGAAAAACCGTCTGACTGGAATGAAGGCATGGTGTTTCCGGGGGTACAGGAGTCAACCTGGAGCTACGACAAAAAAGCCAAATCCTGGTACTACCACCGCTTCCACTATTTTCAGCCCGATCTGAACTGGGACAACCCCGACGTGCGGGCCGAGATCAAGCGCATCATCGGTTTTTGGCTAGAGCTAGGTATAGCCGGCTTCCGGGTGGATGCCGTGCCCTTTATGATCGAGTCGCCGGAGCCGAACACAAGCAAGCACGAGCTGAACTTCGACTACTTGTGCGAAATGCGCCAATTTGTGCAGTGGCGTCGCGGCGAGGCGATTCTGCTGGGCGAAGCCAATGTGATGCCTGAGGAAAACAAAAAATACTTCGGTGAGAAAGGCGACGGCATCCACATGATGTTTAATTTCTATGTGAACCAGTACGTCTTTTATGCGCTGGCCACAGGCCAAGTCGAGCCCCTCGAAAAAGCTTTGGAGGCCACCCGCACGCACCACCACACGGTGCAGTGGGCCCACTTCCTGCGCAACCACGACGAGCTGGACCTGGGCCGCCTGTCGGATGAGGAGCGCGAGGAGGTATTCTCCCGTTTTGCCCCGGACGAAGACATGCAACTCTACGACCGCGGCATTCGCCGCCGCCTGAGCACCATGCTCGGCAACCGGCAGCAGAGCGAGCTGGCCTACAGCCTGATGTTCTCGCTGCCCGGCACTCCCGTTATCCGTTACGGCGACGAGATTGGAATGGGCGATGACCTGAGCCTGAAAGAGCGCGATGCCGTACGCACCCCCATGCAGTGGACGGACGATTTTCAGGGTGGGTTCTCGAAGGCCGAAAAACTGGTGCACCCCATCATCGACAAGGGCCCTTACTCCTACCACCACATCAATGTAGAGAATCAGCGCCGCGACCCGAACTCCATGCTAAACTGGATGATGTCGCTGATCCGGCTGCGGCAAGAATGTACCGAAATTGGCTGGGGAGACTGGCAGATCCTGAAAACAAACAAAGAGACGGTGCTTTGCCTACATTACAGCTGGCAGGGCAGTTCGCTCATCATTCTGCATAACTTCGACATGATGGCGCACGAAGTAGTCCTGGACATGAAGCAGCAGAAAAACGACAAGGAAGAGAAAGAGTACAAACTGGTAGACCTGATGGTAAACTATACCAGCGAAGCCGACGAGAAAGGCCGGCATTACATCACCCTTGATGCCTACGGCTACCGCTGGTTCCGGGCTGGCGACCTGAGTCACCTGCTCAAAAAGAGTTAGGAATACAGGTATAGGTACGAGGCTCGACTTCTGTCCCTATACCTGGCTACTGTCCCTGCAGGTCAATTGTGTCAGTGGGTAACACTTCTACCTTTACTCCCATCTTTTTCTGGATGATCTTGAAGTGATGCGCGTCTTCTGGCGTGATCAACGAAATGGCTTCGCCGGAAGCCTCGGCTCGACCGGTACGGCCAATGCGGTGCACATAGTCTTTGGGAGAGCGGGGCAGTTCGTAATTGATCACGTAGGGCAGAAATTTGATGTCTATACCTCGCGAGGCTAGGTCAGTAGCGACCAGCACCCGCAGTTTGCCGGCTTTAAACTGACGAAGCGCCTCCGTTCTGCCACCCTGGCTTCTGTCGCCGTGAAAAGCTGCCGCTTCTATCCCGTGCTTCTTCAGTTTGCCCACCACGTTGTCGGCTGTGCGGATAGATGAGGCGAACACGAGCACCTGCTGCATGTCGTGTTGCCGGATGAGGTAGCGCAGCAAAGGGCCCTTCTTTTCAGGATCTACCTGATAGGCTACCTGCCTGATCAGCTCGGGTACCGTAGCCTCTTCCTGCACCGTGATTCGTACAGGGTCTCTCAGGAGCTTTGCGATCAGGTCTTCCACATCCTGGCTCAGCGTGGCTGAGAACAAGAGGTTTTGTCGACGGGCAGGAAGCAGGGCAAGCAGTTTGTTCACCTCCTCCTGAAATCCCAGGTTCAGCATTTTGTCGGCCTCGTCGAGCACCAGCGTTTCTACCTCCGAAAGGTGCACCGCCTTGTGCTCGATCAGGTCCAGCAGGCGGCCGGGTGTGGCCACGAGCACATCGGTGCCACTCAGCTTCATCATCTGCGGGTTAATCGATGCGCCACCAAACACTGCCAGCGTTTTGACAGGTCGCTCAAGTTTCTTTCCGAAAGCACGGAACACCTCTTCAATTTGCACTGCCAGTTCGCGCGTAGGCACCAGCACCAGCGTGCGCACATAGCGGTTGCGGCCGGGTTGTTTCTGCTGGTGCATCTGCAAGATAGGTAGTGCAAAACTGGCCGTCTTACCGGAACCCGTTTGCGCTATACCTAGCAGGTCCTTCCCTTTCAGAATGGCAGGTATAGCCTGCGCCTGTATGGGATAAGGGGCGGTATAGCCGTGGGCCTGGATGGAACGGAGGAGCGGTGCCGAAAGGCCCAGTGAGGAAAATGACATAGATTCAGGTATGAGATAGTGGGCGTATGGCCGTATACCTGCAAAGGTACGAATATTTATGCTTCGCTGTCTTTGGGAGTGATCAGCACTTGTGTGCCATACCTGGCTAGGTAGTCGAGCAAGGTATAGATGAAGAGCGCTACGCCAGTCATTTCCAGCAATTCCTCCAAACAATAAAGGATACGGTTGTACAGGTGGTCGATGCCGTAGCGCTTGTAGAGGTAGCCTTCGAAAAACTCCAGCCCCAATGCGCCTGTCACAAACAGCGCGCCCGACAGCAGGATCAGCTTGCGGGTATAGGTGGGCAAGCGGAGCACGAAACGCAGAAAATAGGCTACCACGGCCAGCGTGAGCACACTGTAGGGCACCACCCAGGCCCAGTGCAGCATACCTGACAGGTCGGTCGCCAGACGGGGGCGTACAAAATCGGCCACCCGCTCGTGTACCTGCGTGTTTTCATCAATGGCCATGAATAGGAAAATGCACCCCAGAATAAACCAGTGACGGGTATAGCTTTCCGGTGCGGAGAGCTTATGCTGACGGTGAATCAGAAAGAGGAGTCCGCTGGCGGCCAACAGCATCACCGAAGAGAAAAAAGCAGGAACGTTACTCTCGCCGTTGAAGGTAAAGTAATACATCAGTATTCGCGTTAGCCTGGACTCATACTGCAGCACACTGTCCAGTATAATCCCGGCAATATCAGCCAGCAGCAGCACGATAATTAACCTGACAAGGCCCCGGAACACTTTTTCAGGCGAAAGCAGCAGTGGTGTGATGACTGTAGAAGTAGAGGTCAGATGCATAGAAGAACAAGCCAGGAAAGAACGATACCATATACAGATACAGGTATACCTGAAAATCTCCTCTACTGTTGCCACACATCTGCCCAAACCAACCTTCACCCTGAGCAAGCAACCATCCTAAATCCCGCTCTCTATACCTGTGTTCCAACCCTGACCCGGCAAATTCTGTTTCCCAACAAATTAACAAACCATTTTATCCACAAGAATAGTACAGCAGCTGAAATAGTTAACAAGTTATCCACCAAACATACCACCAGGTTTGATTTTTTATTCCTAAATCTTCAAATTACCTTCGTAATCCAAACCCGAGGAATATGATGGAAAACGGACAGAACGCAGTAATTCGTAACGACTGGACACTGGAAGAGATCAAGGCGATCTACTACAAGCCGGTGCTGGAACTGATCGTAGAAGCAGCCCAAGTACATAAGCAATACCAGGCGACTGGCGAGGTGCAGGTATGTACCTTGTTGTCAGTCAAAACTGGCGGCTGCCCGGAAGACTGTGCCTACTGTCCGCAGGCGGCTCGTTTCCACACGGGTGTAGATGTACACAAACTGCTGAGCCAGGAGCAGGTGCTCTCGGCCGCGCAGCGTGCCAAAGACGGCGGCTCCACCCGTTTCTGCATGGGGGCAGCCTGGCGCGAAGTGCGCGACAACCGCGACTTCGACAAGGTGCTCGACATGGTGAAGGGCGTGAACGAGATGGGACTGGAAGTTTGCTGTACCCTGGGTATGGTGAACGAGTACCAAGCCGAAAAGCTGAAAGAGGCCGGCCTTTACGCCTATAACCACAACCTCGACACGTCAGAAGAGAATTACTCGAATATTATTACAACCCGTACCTACGACGACCGCCTCGACACGATCGAGAACGTGCGTAAGGCAGGTATATCCGTTTGCTCGGGTGGCATTATCGGACTGGGTGAAACGGACGAAGACCGCATCGGTATGCTCCATACCTTGTCTACCCTGGTACAGCACCCGGAGTCTGTTCCGGTGAATGCACTGGTGCCGGTTAAGGGCACGCCGCTGGAGAACCAGCCGCTGGTGACCGTTTGGGAAATGGTGCGCATGATCGCGACGGCCCGTATCCTGATGCCGAAAACCATGGTGCGTTTGTCGGCTGGCCGTGAGCGCATGAGCGTCACCGATCAGGCCCTTTGCTTCCTGGCCGGCGCCAACTCTATCTTCACAGGAGAGAAACTACTGACAACCCCGAACCCGGATTTCGACGCAGACAAAGCCATGTTCGACCTGTTAGGTCTGACACCACGCAAGTCATTCAAAGAAGAGGCTCAGCACGTTTGCTAGGTTCATGGCGATGGCCTGACAAAGGATTTTTTGACAAAGGACAAAAGACTATTTTCTTGTAAACGGTTGTCACCCCCTGCCCCCTTCAAAGGGAGACACTCAATATGCGTACATTCTCCTTGAAATACACATTGTGAGAAAAGTCCACCTTTGAAGGGGGCAGGGGGATGATCGCTCTTGAGAATTGAAATCAGAAAGCTGAATTCTTCCCAATGTCTGATGTCCTGAAAAATAAATTACAGCAGAAGCTGGCGGAGCGGGCTGCGCAGGACACTTTGCGCGCACTCAAAACCACCGCCGGGCTCATTGACTTCTGCTCCAACGACTACCTCGGCCTTGCTCGCAGCGAGAAACTGCGGGCGCTCATCCACAAGGAAGAGGAGCACTATAGACATTTACCATTGGGGGCGACGGGCTCCCGACTGCTATCGGGCAACCACGGCCTTTTCGAAGAGCTGGAAGGTATCATCGCGTCCTACCACAAGGGGGAGGCGGCGCTGCTTTTCAATTCGGGCTATACGGCTAACGTAGGCCTGTTGTCTGCCCTGCCGCAGCGTGGCGACACTGTGTTTTATGACGAGGCCAGCCATGCCTCCATGAAAGACGGTTTGCGCCTGAGCTTTGCCAAGACCTATGCCTTCCGCCACAACAGCGTGGAGGATTTGCGGCAGAAGCTGAAGCACGCGACCGGGCAGGTATACGTGGTCGTGGAGTCGGTCTACTCCATGGATGGCGACAAGGCGCCTTTGCCGGAACTGGCGCAGGTATGTAACGAGCACAGTGCCGCCCTGATAGTAGACGAAGCCCATGCCGTAGGTTTGTACGGCCCCAAAGGCGAAGGCCTGACCGTGGCCCTTGGGCTGGAGGAACAGGTATTTGCGCAGGTCATCACCTATGGCAAAGCCATGGGCGCACATGGGGCGGCCGTGGTGGGGCCGCAGGTGCTGCGCGACTTTTTGATTAACTATAGTAGAGCATTTATTTACACCACAGGTCTGCCAAAACATGCGCTGGTTGCCCTCAAGTGTGCCTATACCTTGCTGCCCGATCTGGCGCCTGAGCGCGCGCGCGCGCAGCAGTTAGCGACCCGACTGTACCAGAAACTGAACAAACTTAGCGGCATACGCTGCACCCCGGAAAACAGCGTGATCCTCTCTGTTTTCCCGCAACAGTCCCGGCAACTCAAGGCGCTGGCGGCTGCGCTGCAAACTGCTGGATTTGATGTGCGCCCCGTGCTGCCTCCTACTGTGCCCGCCGGCACAGAGCGGCTCCGCGTGATCGTGCATACCTATAATAGTGAAGAAGAAATTGACGGCCTCGTGCAGGCCATAGCGAAAGGTACATGAAAAGATATTTTGTAACAGGCATCGGAACGGACGTTGGCAAAACAGTTGCCGCAGCCATACTCACCGAAGCCCTGCAAGCCGACTACTGGAAACCCGTGCAGGCAGGAGGCCTGGACTTCACCGACACAGACATGGTCAAGAGTCTGGTTTCGAATGAAAAATCTGTGTTTCACCCCGAAGCCTACCGTCTCAAGATAGCGGCGTCTCCGCACAAAGCCGCAGCTGCCGAAGGCATCGAGATCGATGTGCACGGGCTGAAACTGCCGGAGACGCGGAACAACCTGATTGTGGAAGGAGCCGGTGGTCTAATGGTGCCCCTGAACAAGCGCTACCTGGTGCTGGACCTGGTGCAGCAGCTGGGGCTGGAGGTGATCCTGGTGTCCAGAAACTACCTGGGCTCGATCAACCATACCCTGCTCACGGCGGAGGTATTGCGCTACCGCAAGGTTCCGGTGGCGGGCATCATTTTTAATGGCGAAGAAAACCAGACGTCCGAAGACTTTATTGTGAAGTATACCGGCTTGCGCCGTCTACCATCCATCCGCCAGGAAGCTGATTTCTGCCAGGAGGCTGTGGCTCAGTACGCTAAAGATTTCGTACCCCACTTATAAGCTGCTATAACAAAGGATAAACCGCACAGTTGCCTATTGAGAATACTCTACAAAACGACGACACTTACTGTACTTTAAAACGCATTCTGGTTCAGTTGCCTGTCTCGCAGACAGCTGAGTCAGGGTAAGATTTAAACAGGTGCTATACCTGCATCACGTATACCTGGATTATGGAAGAAGAGGAACTGCTGCAGAAGTTAAGTCAGCCCTTAGGCAAACTTCAGATACAGGAGCTCGCCGCGAAAACGAACTCGGGCAAGCTGTCGGTGCAACAGCTTTTAGTGTTTAGTTCTTCTCCTAAAGACCGGTCAGTGGCCTTTCGCGCTGCCTGGGTGCTGGAGTATGTAGCCTACACCTTCCCAAAGCAGTTTCTGCCATACCTGCCCGCTTTTGTTGACAAGCTGCCGGCACAACATAACCAGAGCTGCCAGCGGCACTATTCCAAAATACTGATGTGCTGCGCCAACCCGGATGCCAATCCGCTTTATAAAGCGGCATGGCGCGCACTGCCCGATCGTGAACCCGTGGTAGAGACTATGTTCGAGTGGCTGATCAACCCACGGACACCCGTCGCGGTAAAAGTCAACTGCCTGGACGTGCTCGTATACCTGCAGCCCGAATTTCCCTGGGTGAAAGACGAATTACTGGCCCAGACCGAGTTCCTGATGAAAGACGGCTCACCCGCTATGCTCAGCCGAGGCAAACGTATACTCAAGCGCTTTTTCCCCAGAAACGGTAGGTAAATCCCCTCCCCTTGCCTACTTTCGCAGCAAAGCGCATACATCGTACCATGTCCACCACCCCAAATCTTGCCACCCGCGATCAGCAGGTCATTTGGCACCCCTACACGCAAATGAAGACTGCCGCCCTCGCTATACCTATTGTAAAGGGTGAGGGTGCGCTGCTCTATGCCGAGGATGGTAAGACCTATGTGGATGCCGTTGCTTCGTGGTGGGTGAACCTGCACGGGCATGCACATCCTTACATTGCCCAGAAAGTGGCTGAGCAGCTACAAACGTTGGAGCACGTCATCTTCGCCGGCTTCACGCACCCCGCCGCCGTGACCTTTGCCGAACGCCTGATCCAAATCCTGCCACAGGGACAAAGCCGTATTTTCTACTCCGACAATGGTTCTACCGCCGTGGAGGTGGCCCTGAAAATGGCCATCCAGTACTGGCAGAACACAGGTATACCGAAGCGCAAGATCATCGCCTTCCGCGACAGTTATCATGGCGATACTTTCGGAGCGATGGCCGTGAGTGCCCGTAGCGCTTTCACCGCACCCTTCTGGTCCTACCTATTTGAGGTATGCTTTATCGATGTACCTGTAGCTGGCAACGAAGAAGAAACTTTAAAGCAGTTGGAGGCTTATGCCCTGGCAGGCGATGTGGCCGCTTTTATTTATGAACCCTTGGTACTGGGTACGGCCGGTATGGTGATGTATACCCCGGAAGTACTGGAGCGGCTTCTCGAAGTCTGCCAGCAGCACGACATCCTGACCATCGCCGACGAGGTGATGACGGGCTTCGGTCGCACGGGCCACATCTTTGCCAGCGACTACCTGCAGCGCAAACCGGATATGGTGGCCCTTTCAAAAGGCCTGACAGGCGGCACGATGGCCTTGGGCGCAACCTCCTGCAACGAGAAAGTTTACGAGGCCTTCCTCAGCGACGACAAGCGCAAAACCCTTTTCCATGGGCATAGCTATACCGCAAACCCCGTCGCCTGTGCCGCCGGACTGGCCAGCCTGGACCTTTTGCTGCAAGAGGAGACCCAGCAGCATATAGAGCGCATCGGCCAGCGTCACGCTGTTTTTGCTCAGCAATTCCGGAAGCTACCGAAGGTACTGGAAGTGCGCCAGCGGGGCACCATACTGGCTGTTGAGTTTGAGGCAGACGGAACCTCCTATTTCAATAAAATGGGCGATACCCTCTACAGCTTTGCGCTGGAGCAAGGAGTCATTCTCCGTCCGCTCGGTAACATCATTTACATTATCCCACCCTATTGTATCACGGACGAGCAACTCGACCAGGTATACCAGACAATCCGGGGTATGCAGCAACTGATCACGGGGGACCGTTACTTTGAGCCGCCTACCCACACGACGCTGCACGATTAATGAAACGATGACAGATTCATTTTGGGAAAGATGAAGTAAATTGTGCAATAAACAATGGTGAATAACTATCTATAGAGCTAATAACGCAGAGAAGTCGCACTAACTAAAGCTATACATAAATAGCTTTTAAACAGAAACTTACGTTGTATTTTGCAAAAATTATTCAGTCCAGGACAACACCTCACGCTCAACAGCTACTCTTCCCACCTTCACCATATCCCCTCATTTTAAATCCAAATCTTTCAAAAAAATCCACTCTTAGGAAGAGACTTTCCAACTTTTGGAAATTATTATTCAGCATCCCGCGCTAGCTATGTCCGGAAGTATCCAAAACTTCAGCACACCCAAAAAAATTACGACTGATTATCAAATACTTACACTTACAATAATACTATTTATACCTAAATTAAAAGTGCTATAGAAAATGGCATTTGATTTTCTTCCGAACCAGCCATTAACCAGCTAGGCTTAGCTAAGTAGGATTCGCCATCTCTATATTATCTATCGGAGGGTTAAGTTTTACACCATTATTCTCTTAACCTATATGATTCAAATTTTACCCTTCTTCAAGGCTGTCTTGTTGAGCCTGGTGCTTGTATTATTCGTAACACCTGCCTTGCGCGCCCAAACCAAAGGCATGATTGTGAAGCCTGCCACTGGAGCAGGCAGAACCGTGCTTGACCCGAACGGCGATGGCTATGTTTCTGGCCCTGCCACTCCGCTGGGTTTTAAATTCAACGATGTGCAGGAAAGTGAGATTCCGTACCGCGCCCTGCCGCTCCCTTCAGGCGAGGTGATCGGCGACCTGCTGCGTGGCCCTTCCGATGGTTTTTCTGATTTCTCGTACCTGTACGGCAACGTGGACCCGGTGTATACCTACCTTTCTGGTGGCAACCTGATGTTCCGCTTCCGTCTGGGAGGTATAGCGCCGAACTCAAAAGGCTACAGCATCCTGATCGATACCGACAACAAGTTCGGCAACACAGGCCCCGACGCTGACCCTAACTACACAGTAGCAAACCCAGGTTTTGAAGTAGAAATTGTGCTGGCCACCGGTTTTGGCGTACGCCTTTACAATGTAGATGGTGTATCGTCTCCTGCTGCAAATAGCCAGTTGGTGAACCTGCCTTATGAGCAGTATGCCCAGAAAGCAATCGCCTACACCACAAACGGTGGCAGCCCGGACTATTTTTACGATTTCTACATCCCCTTCTCCGAGATCACCAAACACATTCCGTCTTTCAATGCCAGCACGCCGGTGCGCATGGTGGCCAACACGGTGATGAGCGCACAACACAGTGCACTGGCCGGGCCTATTTCTGATGTAGGAGGTATAGATGACAAGGTATACGCTGGCAACTATGCGGCAGCGTTCACCAACATTATTAAAAGCATTATCCCGACTTCCCTGAACGTAACGCCCACTTCTGATTTCCCGGCTTTACGAAGCGTTGCTCCCATCATTTCGGGCACCTACAGCGCTGGCACCTCTACTACTGCAAACCCTATTCTTATCTCCGGCACCTCCACTGAAGCCGCAGGCACAGTAATTACGGTATACCTGAATGGTGCAGTACTGGGCACGACCACAGTAGGCTCCGGCGGCACCTGGTCCTATACCTTGCCTGCCAACACCTCACTTGCCGCCAGCGATAAACTGACAGCAACGGCTACTGCTTCTGGTAAGTCCGTTTCTAATTTATCGAATGAGGTTATTGTGATAGCGCCGGCCTTTGTCTGCACCCCAAGTGCGACTCCTACCATCCTATGCGCATCGGACAAAGGATTTACCGGGACAGTGCCGGCTGGTGTAGCTGCAGGCAGCATCATCAGGATCTATAAATTCGGAGAGCCTGACAGACCTGTTTTGGGTATACCTGATATTCCGGTGAGAGCCAATGGTACCTGGGGCTGGACGTGCCGCGACGGTATAAATGCAACCGACTGTAGCCCAGGACAAGGGTGTGTGTCCGGAACAGTTACCCTGGGTAACGGCAGCTATTATGCGATACTGGAAGAAGGAAACGGCAAATGTGCATCTGCCAGATCAAACGAGGTATGCGTAGGCAAAGGCAACCTGGGCACCACCGCCACCCCAACTATTAAAACTAGTCCGATCCTGCAAAGCACCACGGCTATCGCGGGTACGGCTGTAGCCTACGCTACTGTTATCGTGCTGATCAACGGAAAGCTGTTCGGCAACACCACAGCGACCAGCACAGGAGCATGGACGATGTCAGGCATGGTGCTGAAGGCAGGTCAGGTAGTTTCGGCTCGTGCGCTGTCTCCTAACATCTGCGTGTCGAACGAGTCCTCAGTAACTGTAATGGCGGAAGCCTCAATTGCTCCGGTCGTGAACGGTCCAATCCGGGCTGGCGCTACCACCATATCCGGAACCTCAACAGAGCCTGCCGGCACCGTGATCACTGTCTACCGAAACGGACAGGCCATCTGCTCTACCAACTGCCCGGTAGTGGATGCCTATGGCAACTGGACACTTAGCGGCCTTGCCACTACGGCGCTTACAAGCGGCAACACCATTACCGCGACTGCCACCGCTCCAGGCAAAGGCGCCAGTGCTTTATCAAATACCGTGACTGTTCAGGCTGCTACAACAGCACCCGCTATACCTGTCATTACAGGATCTTATATGGAGGGGGCGACTGCTGTTTCTGGTACGGGACCAGCCAGCACGAATATTAACCTGTACATTGATGGTTATTTCCTAGGCTCTGTTATCTCTTCAGGAACCGGAAGTTGGACAGTAAATGGACTGGGTGGCAGCAACATCGAAAAGCTGTTGTATGCGGGCGGATCACTGACGGCGACTTCAGGTACTGTAGGCACCAACGAAAGTGGAGTATCGAACATCGTGAAAGTACAGTGCTCTACCGCTATACCTGACAGAACCAAAGCGGTAACTGCCATCGCCTCCGCGATCTGCCAGAACAGCAGCGCCATGATCAGGATCAGCAACTCTGAGATCGGCATCAGTTACACGCTCCGGAACGATGCCAATACAGCCGACCTGAGTTCATCGGTGCTTGGTAACGGTGGTGATATTGTGCTTACTTCCTACCCGCTCAGTACTTCCCAGAGAATAAAAGTGGCCGTCGTACGTGGCGAAAGCCCTGGCTGCGGTGCGGCTGAGCTGAATAGCACGGTCAATATCACGGTGAATCCAAACCCGGCTGCATTTATGGTAACGGCGCATAACACACAGGTATGCATTGGTACAAAAGCTATACTGACGGTATCGAGCTCACAGACAAATGTGAATTATCAGATCAGGCTGAAAGCGGACAACAGCGCTGTGGGTGCGCCGGTGGCTGGCACGGGCGGACAGATCACACTTGAAACTCCTGTCCTGAATGCAACGGGTAGCTTCAACTTTTACGTACAGGCAACCTCCGGTATAGCGCCGACCTACTGCGGTACCCAAATGAGCAATGAAGTGACCATCACGGTAAATGCCATGCCCTCTAAGACGCTCGAGTTCATAGAAGGCGCCTTTAATGCGGATGGTACCATGAACCTGATCATCAGAAATTCGGAAGTGAACGTACTTTACCAGCTCCGTATGAATGGCACGGATTTCAGAGCGCCGGTGGCAGGCAATGGGGGTGATGTAGTGCTTGTTTCGGATGTGGTGAACACTGAGAAGAAAACCTATACCGCTGCAGCCCGCAACATCAGCTCTGGCTGCTTTGTTGAGCTCGAGCAAAAGATCGAACTGCAGGGCATCACGCCGCTTCCGGTCGAACTGGTATCATTTAAAGCCGTGACCCAGCAAAACCAAGTGCTATTGCAATGGGCAACTGCTTCCGAGCGCGACAACGACCGCTTTGAAGTGGAACGAAGCCAGGACGGACGCAAGTTTACCCTGATTGGCCAGGTAAAAGGCAAAGGCACCAGCAGTCTGACCAATTCTTATACCTTCACAGACAAGAATCCGGGCACTGGCATAAACTACTACCGTCTGCGCCAAGTGGATTATGATGGCGCCTTTGAATACAGCAAAACTATAGCAGTGCACATGAAGGAATCAAGCGCTTCGGTTAAAGCCTACCCGAACCCTTTCTCTCACAGCCTGCAGGTAGGTATAGCTTCCGACATTGCTGGTACAATACAGGTAACGGTGGCAGATGCGCAGGGCCGTGTGGTGATCGAGCAAACGATTGTGTCTGAGGGCAGGTATAACACGCTTGAACTTTCAACCCAAAACCTGGCGACAGGCGTTTACTTCCTTCGGGTGACGGGCGGCGGCGTCAATTCTACCACCAAACTGATCAAATCGCACTAATTACCATACTTCATTGAGCAAAGATCGGGGTGGCACACGTTTGTCACCCCGATCTTTGTTTTTACCTTTGCCTGAGGTTGGAAAACGCAAGAGAACATATCGTGATCAGGGGCTGTGGCGCTATCTCGCCGCTAGGTATAGATAAGGCGTCTACAGCAGAGTCCTACCTGTCTGGCCGTCCTGGTTTTCCTGTTTTACAACATCAGGGGCAAGCTACTCCTGTAGCCGCTCTCTCAGCAGCAGGCGAGGCGGCATTACGAAAACTTCAGGCAGAGAATCCCATCTATCGTCAACTGGACCGCTCCGTGCTGATGGCCATTTACGCTGCCCGTCAGGCAGCAGAGCAGGCGGGCTGGTTGAGCGCTCCCGCAGGACCACAACACGACCTGGCTGTGAATATCGGCTCCTCCAGAGGAGCCACCGGCTTATTTGAGCAACATTACGAGGCTTTTCAGCAAGAGCGTCTTGCTGCCTCCGCCTCCCCTACCACAACCTTGGGAAATCTGTCTAGTTGGGTGGGACATGCTGTCAATGCGGGCGGTGCGCAGATCAGTCACTCCATTACCTGCAGCACTGCCCTGATGGCCGTAGCCAACGGCGTTGCCTGGCTTCGGGCAGGTATGGCCAGCCGCTTCCTGGCAGGTGGCACCGAAGCGCCGCTCACCGATTTCACGATTGCCCAGATGAAAGCGATCGGAATTTACTCCCCTTTGTATAACCGGCCCTTCCCTTGCCAACCTTACGGCACCTCCGGCTACAACACTTTTGTGCTGGGCGAAGGGGCAGCCGTGCTGGCACTCGAGAAAGCATCGGTCTCTCAGCTCCGAAAGGGAGACGTGATCATTGAGGCGGTTGGATTCGGTTTTGAGCCTATTAAGAGTAAAACGGGAATTTCTGCTGATGGACTCAATTTTCAGCAATCCATGCGACACGCCTTGTCTCAACTAGCTGCTCACGAGCAGGAAGTTGATGTGGTCATCACGCATTCGCCGGGAACCAAAGCTGGGGATCACGCAGAGGTAGCTGCGGTCAATACTGTATTTAGCAAAAACCCGCCTTCTTTAACAACTAATAAGCACCTGATTGGCCACACCTTAGGAGCATCTGGTGCACTGAGTCTCCAGTATGCGATGCACCTACTAAGGTCTCAGCAAATTATCCGGCCGGATTACCCTATCCTACTCCCTGCCCCTTCGACCGAACCTCTACGACGTATCATGATCAATGCAGCAGGATTCGGAGGAAATGCGGCGACCGTCATCATCAAGGCACTTACATCTTAGAACAAGAATAATCGGCCTCAACTACCCGCTGGTTTCGGTGAATGATGCCCTTTAACCGAAGGGTTAAGTATAGCTATAGGATACTAAAACCACTCACCCATTAATACCCCCATACACCAACTCTGACACCTACAAATCTAGGTATAAATACTTATGGTTTTTTAAGAAAGATAAGCTCTATCCGTAGGTGGCTTCTCGAATATCAGCTAGCCAGATAGTATCACTACTACTATCTGAGATTTGTTCGTTTGCCTTGAAATGGACAACATTTCAAACTCACATCCTCATAATTAATGCAATTCGATTTTACGTTCTGTCACAAAATATTCAATAAAATAAAAACAAAAACTAGCGGTATTTTGTATGAATTGGTATTTACACTTACCCGTAACAGTCATTAACACTTAAACAGTCCAATCTTATCGAGATGTTCTAAAGAATCCAGTCCAATAACCCGGTGTGAAGTCAATTTATGAATTAACTTATATGCATGTAAAATTTTACTCTAAACGATCTATTGTTTCTCTTTTTGGGATACTCCTGCTCTCATTGTTTTTGCATCATGCTCTTGCCCAAACTCCTGGGCTTATCTATAAGCCAGCTGCGGGCACAGGAAGAAACGTGTTAGATCCAAATGAAGACGGATACGTCTCTGTTCCGAGAACGCCACAGGGATTTGTTAATATGCGAGATGAAGGTGCGAACTTCAGTGAAATACCTTATCGTCCTTTTCCTGCTTTAGTCAACGAGCCAACCGGGGATTTAACAACCGGATCAAGCGGAGGCCATACAGATCTTGTTTCAGCAGCTGATATAGGTTCTACTGGCTCACCCATTGCTGCTTTTTTCAATGGAACTCACCTGATGTTCCGAATCAGGCTTGGTGGCGCTTCCACAGCCTCAAAAGGATATAGTGTTTTAATCGACACCAATAATAAGTTTGGAGACTTGGTAGCCGGAGGCAACCCGTCTACCACACCCAATCCAGGATTTGAGTTTGAAGTGGTGCTTGCCTCTAATTTTGAAGTGAGTATCTACGATCACAGGGGCAAGCCGAGTGGTGGTGGAAAGATATGGTCAGGCTCAGCCGATCAGTTTTCACAGCGAGCGGTTGCTGCCTCTACCTACAGCAACAACCCGGACTACTTTTATGACTTTTATGTGCCTCTGTCAGCTTTTCCTACTACAGGCCCCGACCTGCTAACGGCAAGCACGCCCTTGCGCATGTCAGGTATAACAATAACGAGCGCCCAGAGCGGTATCACAGGCTCGGTTTCTGATGTGGGCGGGGTAAATTTTGCATCCTACAATTACAGCAAACAGGCTGCCTGGAACGCTCTAATCAATACTTTCCCGGCTACTAGCCTGAACCAGCTTCGGGCAGGTGAATTTCCTAAAATAGCAGCCACTCCCCCGGTAGTTAGCTCACTTATTCAAGCAAATAGCACTTCTATTTCAGGCACATCGGCAGAGGCAGCCGGCTCGTTAATCACTGTGTTTAGGAACGGCACTTCCATTGGTACCACTACAGTAAGTGCAAACGGCACCTGGACTCTATCTGGCTTATCAAGCACCATGCTGCAGTCTGGCAACATCATCACAGCTACTGTTACACCTAGCAATAAAACAGTCTCGGCACTTTCAGCACCTGTAACTGTAGTAGCTGGTATTTGCACTTCTACACCTGCACCTGTACTAACTGGCTTAACTGGTGGCACCGGAAACACTACAAGGCAGTTTGTAGGAAGCACTACATTGAACCAGCGCCAGCGGATCACAATTTACAACACTTCAGGTACTGTTATCGGCACTCATGAATTTACCCCAAGCGGTGCAGGACCAACCTATAGCTGGACAACACCTGCTTTTTCAGTAAATGAAAGCAACTATTATGCAACTGCTATACCTCTCAGCACTACCAATGCTGTGTCGGGTTGTGAATCCCTTCGATCGAATCAGTTGTGTTTTAGAAACGGGCAGAACCCTGGTGTAAACACTGAAACTGTGTCCATCACTAGTGTCACTTACGATAATACTTCCTTTAATAGCACCAACTCTGCCACATGGTTTGAGGCACCGGCAAACCTGACTACAATATCAGGCACTGTGGCCGCTACAGCCTCAGTCACTAATACAACAGTCGTTCTTTTTATCAACGCAGTGGAACAGAGCCAGAGAATGGCAATTACAACGTCAACCACAGCTGCTACTAACTGGTCCATCACCATTCCGGCTGGAACCTTGAAGCCTAGCGACATTGTGAATGTGAGAACCACCAGAACCCTCACCGGAGGTGGAAACATCAGTTGTCCTAACTCTTTTTCCAGCGCCTCCAACCTCTTAACAGTACAGGCCACAACTACACCTCCTACCATCAACGCACCGGATTGCGGAAGAATCACGACGCTGACTGGCACGTCCGCTGAGCCTGCCGGTACTGTTCTTCAGTTCTACACAGGAGGGACTGCCGGAGCCAGAAATGGCACATTGGTGACGCAAAGCGGCAACACGACTCCGATTACCGCTACAGTTACGGCACAGGGTACCTGGGTAGCTAACTTCTCACCTGCTGCAGGTGGAGGCATACCTGCAGGTACTACTGTAACGGCTCGTGCCAAGGCACCAAGGAAAGTACGCAGCGTAAATTCAGCTTCGGTTTCAGGGGCGCTTCCCCTGCCTATACCTGCTGGCGCTACATTTACCATAAACCCGATCACAGCCCCGGCCTCCACCATAGACCTGGTCAATATTACAGGCACCGGTCCTGCCAGCACCAGTACAATGACCTATGAAGTATCGCTGAACGTGGACGGCACCCTATACCCAGCTGTGGCTACCACTGCATCCGGCACCTGGGAGCTGAGAGGATTAAGCGGTCTTGAAATTTTTCCCGGAGCTGTGGTAACGGCCACATTTACAAATGGAGCTTCCGCTTGTCCAAGTGCACCCATCACTTCCACGGTACAATGCCGCGCGCTCACATCTACATTTACCACCACTTTAAGCGCTTCTTCGATTTGCTACAATGGCACAGTGAATGTTACGTTAGGAGGCTCTGAGAAGGGTGTCTCATATGTGATCACCAACAACGGTGTGCCTACTGGCGCCTCTGTATTAGGCACAGGAGGGCCGCTTACGCTTACTTCAGGGCCGCTCAGTGCAAGTTCTTCCACTTTGTCAGTAAGAGCTGTAGTACCTGGGAGCACTTGCCCTCCAGTTACAGGTATAGGCGGCAATAAATCTGTTACTGTTTTGACAGCACCAGCACAACCTACTTCGCTAGCTGCTTCCGTACCATCGGGTTGCTCTTCAGTTACAACTAATGTTACACTAAATGGCCCCTCTGCAAACACTACCTACCAACTTATCAACCGAAACACGGGAGCTACACTAAGCCCATCCGTGACAGTTGGACCTAGTGCACCAAGCAGTATTACGCTGGCATCGAATCTAACGCTCTATGCAACAACCGAGCTTGGAGTACTTATTACTCCTTCTGGTAACCAATGCACTTCCCTAAGCGACCGTACTACAACTGTCACAGTAAATCAGGGACCACTGCTCCGCAGAGCTGTTACAATTGACAAACCGACACCCTGTGCTGGTGAGCAGGTGAACATCAGTGTCGCCACAGAATTTAACAGCACCTATACCTATACCATTCGTGATGATGCAGGAATTCAGGTAGGCACAAGCTTTACCGGTACGGGCGAAATAGTTTCGCGAACTACTAGTTACCCTAACGGAATAACCAGCAGCAGAAATTTTTATGTAGAAGTGACAGGAGGCTGTGCTTCTTCACCTGTCAGGCTGGCTACTACCGTGACAGCTACACCATCATCAACTCCAGTTACAGCCAATGCCGGATCAAATCAAACGGTATGCGGACTTGTTACGCTTAACGCCAATAATGCCTCGCCTGGCGTGGGCACCTGGACGAAGACTGGCGGCCCGGCAGGAGGCACCATTACTGAACCGATGAACCCCAGAACAACTGTGACCGGACTACCATCCGGTGTTCATACCTTCACCTGGACCATCGTGACAAGCTGCGGACAGTCAACACCAGTTACATCACAAAGCAGTGTAAGCGTTACAGTAAACTGCCCTGCAGAGTACATTATTACTCCCCCACGATTTGTAAATGAATATAAAGCCGGAGATATACTGGCCACCGCCACTGATAGCGACGGGGGTATTAGAAGCGCTGCCGTCGCAATTGGCACACTTCCTACGTGGGCGGAATTGCAGTCTAACGGCAACATCGTTATCCGGCAGGGCACTCCACCGACGCCAGGGGAATTTAGTTTTACGGTCAGGACAACAGACGCCACAGGCTCCACAACCGATAGCCCACTTACTATAAGGATTTATGGGCAGGCCCCTATTATTGTCCCGCTTCCAGTCGAGCTGGTTTACTTCACGGCGACGGTTCGCAACAACCAGGCGCACCTGGAGTGGCTGACGGCCTCAGAGCTTGACAACGACCGCTTTGAGGTAGAGCGCAGCCTGGACGCGAGAAGCTTCGAGAAAGTAGGCACGGTGAAAGGCAAAGGCACGACCAGCCTCGAGACCAAGTACACTTTCACGGACCGCACGCCGGTGCAGGGCACGGTATACTACCGACTCAAGCAGGTGGATACCGACGGGCAGTTTGCCTACAGCAATGTGATTGCGGTGAACGCCAAGGGCCTGGCGCGTGAGCTCGCTACACAGGCCTATCCGAATCCGTTCCAGGATGTGATCAAGGTGACGCTGATGGCCCCAGAGGCGCAGGAAGCCGTGATGACCATCTACGATATGAACGGACGTCGGGTAATGAACAAGGACGTGCAGCTTGACGCGGGTGTGAACCGACTGGAGCTGAACCTGGAGCAACTGCAGTCGGGCATGTACATTCTGAAGGTGGTGGGCCAGGGTATGGAGTCCACTAACCGTATCATGAAAAACTAGGTTACGACCTATTCAAAGTAACACTGACGGCAGCCTCAAAAGGGCTGCCGTCATCTATTTTATCCCTGCTTAAAATATGTTCTGAATTGCTCAAACAGTGTTATAAATACACCTACTTGAAAATCAAAAATTATTGCACTTTTTTAATGTTTATCAATTATATATTTTTAATTTAAAATATACTTTATCCAAGTGACCAACTCTTGCATAACAAGGCATTAGTAACCTTTTAACTGTAATAACTAAAACAATGTTGTGATAACACACCGCTCCAAAGGCCTTGCATTTCAACCATATATAACATCATATATAGTAATACAGCTCACCTATGTACATCCTACTATTTCCTGCAAATATTCCAAAAATTGTACACTATAGTTTTAATTAAATACGCCGTATAACCTAATACCCTTTAGGGAGAGTTAAATAAAATTGAATTTATCTAACTCTTCTGCGGCAAAAAACCAACTTGAAACTTTATCAGATTTAGCTATAACAAACTTTTACCCAAACTATGAAAAAATATATACAAGTCTCGTTACTGCGAAGCAGCCTCTGGGTTGCTATTCTATTCGTAGTCACGGTTGCAGGCGCTTTTGCGCAAACACCCGGCATGATTTTGCAGCCAGCCAAAAACGGGGGTGACGCCATACTTGATCCAAACAGAGATGGATTTATATCAGTAACCTCAACCGGCTTCTCTGGCACCAATGACGTCGGCGAAGGCATCAGCGAAATCCCTTACCGCCCATTGCCTACGCTTACTTCGGAAACTTTGGGGGATGTGAAAAACGGAACAGTTGGCGGCCATACTGACTTTGCCCCTCCCTCTCCTCTGCAAGTGTACTATGACGGGAGGAACCTCATGTTCAGGCTTCGGGTGGGCGGCATCTCACCGGCTGCGCGCGGCTACAGTGTCCTGATCGATACAGACGGCGAATTTGAGGGTACTGGAGCAAATCCTGGTTTTGAGTTTGAAGTGGTTCTTTTCTCGAACTCTGAAGTACGGGTTATTGACCACCGGGGCGAGTCGCCGCAAACAATATTCAGTGGCACCGTCACACAGTTCTCGCAGCGATCACAGGCCGCCTCCACTGGTGGAAATGACCCGGACTATTTCTATGACTTCTATACGCCTATTACCGCTTTTGGCAACCAGATTTCATCTACTACACCTTTGCGCATGGTGGCTAGCACCCTCAACCTTGGACGTAGCGCGCTATCAGACCTAAGCTTAATGGCAGATGTTGCCGGAGTCGATTTCAGAGCTTATAACCAGGATGCACTGGCAGCCTGGCGGGATGTTATTGGCGTTACGCCCCCTGTTACGCTCAATAATCTGGTGGCAAACGAAATTCCTCAGATAAGGACATTTGCACCTGTCATCAACTTCCCTATTACTACAGCTGCAACCACCATCTCAGGTACTTCCCGTGAACCGGTCGGCACTATCATTCAGGTGCAACTAAATGGTACCGCCCTAGGCACTACGACTGTAACAGCTACAGGAACCTGGACATTTACACTTCCCGCCGGTGTGACACTGGCAGAAGGCAACCGCATTACAGCAACGGCCACTGCTCCAAACAGGCCGGCTTCTCAGGTGTCTAATGCTGTTATTGTAACAGTTACTGTTTGTGCTACCCCAACTCCGGCTATTGTTGGAGCAGATGGACCAAGAAGGGTACTTAACGGTACTGCAGCACCAAATGCAATTATCAGAATCTATCGAAATGGTATACTAATATCGAACTCTACTGGTGCTACTTTTGTGACAGCTTCTAATACAGGCAACTGGAGCTTTAGGGTTTGTCAGCAAGGTGGAGGAGAAGGCAATAATAATTGCATTGGTAATGGAGTGTTTACTGCAACACAACAAATAGGTACAGGGTGTCAGTCAAATCCATCCGCTCCATTTGTTAACCTACCTACTACTGCCACCAGCCCTGCCACTACTATCAGCTCACCTGTCTGTGTCAGCTCTTCTACAGTTTCAGGCACGGCAGCGCCAAACTCTTTTGTGACGGTATTCCTCAACAACCGCCCAATCTACTTGGTAACCACTGCGGACAACGCCTTTACCGTACAGGCTAATGCAACCGGTAACTGGAGTTTCTCAGGTAATTTAGGTTTTACAGCTGGAAACACACTCTTTGCAAGAGCAAGAACTGCCACGACATATTATGGTCAGTCAGCTAACATAACTGTAACAAGTTGCGAAACAACAGCCCCAGTCATCACAGGGGACTATTGCGGCGTGACGACGACTGTTACTGGTACATCAACAGAGCCTGTTGGCACCACGATTCAGGTATATGCTGGCGGCACAGCAGTTGGCTCCCCAACTACTGTTAATGATAACGGCTTCTGGTCTGTTACGGGACTTTCCATACCGCAGGGAACAGCTTTCACGGCACGGGCCACCGCTCCGGGCGGAACCCAAAGCCCGGATTCCGAACCTGTTACCGCTACACCTCAAACATCAGCAGAAGGTCTGACCATCAACAGCCCTATTGTTGAAGGCGCTGCTACGATCTCAGGAACAGGCCCAGGTGGCACGCAACTGACTCTCTACATTGACGGCACCCCTTTCACTCCGATCTCTATAACTGAAAATGGAGCTTGGAGTATTACAGGCTTTTCACGTACAGAAATATTCCCAGGAGCCGAGATAAGTGCTACCGTGACGGCCACTGGTCAATGCGAGAGTGAGTTTGCTGAAAGCGTGATAGTGGAATGCGAACCGCTGATAACTACCTTCTCAGTCACTTCCAGCACACCGGCAACCATCTGCGGGGGCAGCACACCTGTGGTCGTGGATCTGGCCAATTCACAACTTGGAGTCATCTATACCTTGCTGGCTGATGGAGTAGAATCCGGCGTTTCTGTGATGGGTACAGGCGATGCGATTACTATTACGTCAGGACCGATCAGCAATACAACGGACGCCAACAGAGATGTCGTGCTTTCGGTAAGAGCCCGCAGAATCACGGGTGCTACAGGGGAGGCTCTGCCTGCAAGCTGCGAAGCTATCCTGAACGAAACGATCACGAGATCCGTGCTGCCACAGGCGCCTACCGATTATACGGTTGTGCCGCCCTCAAGCAATGTCTGCGCAGGGTCTACTGTTTTATTGCAACTTAGCTCCTCTGCAGAAGGGTATACCTATCAATTGCTGAATGAAGCGACAGGTGACCTGGTAGGTTCTCCAATGGCTGGCACTGGAGACGAAATCACTTTATCAACCGGCCCGATAAATTTCAATGCGACCTATAGCGTGGTTATCACCAATGGTGAGAACGATTGTGTGTTAACAGATGCAGGCCGCTACAATGCTGTAATTTCCGGACCGGCGATAGACAGACCGGTGTTTGCCACCAATGACAGGGTGTGCGTTGGGGGGCCAGCCATAATCAATGTGTCTACCCAAGCCAATGCGGGCTATCTGTATGATGTATTTCAGGTCGGTCCTGGGAACGTAGTTACTCAGATAGGAGAAGATATCCAGGGCACAGGCAACATCATTACTGTACCGTCAGCAGCGCTAGGCACAGCTGGAACCTATACCTTTTATGTGGAAGTATCGAGCCCTTCCTGCCCAGCCCGAAGAGTATTGCAAACTGTTACCGTGCAAGTTACTAACGACCCAGGTACAGCCAATGCAGGCGAGGATCAGGAGGTTTGTGGCAGTGAAGCTGTGCTCGCAGCCCTATCAGCTGCACCTGGTGTGGGTACCTGGTCTATTGCAACAAAACCTGCAGGAAGCGCTGATCCGATTTTTGCAAATGTAAACAACCCGAACACCACTGTTAGTGGATTGGTATCAGGCATTTATGAGTTCCAGTGGTCGGTGTCAACTGCTTGCGGCGGCACAACAACCCAGGCAGAACCGGATATAGTACGAATCACGGTGAACTGTGAAGCATTTTATGTGGTATTGCCACCTAAATACCGGGATGAGTACGCTGGGGGTGACACCCTGGCCTATACAGTTGACTCTGATGGAGGAATTGCAGCTGCCACGTTGCTGAGCGGTACGTTGCCTCCGGGCTTCTTTCTATCCCCTACGACCGGCAACATCACGGTTAGCAATCCAGATCTGCTTGTAACGGGCATTTATGAACTAAGCATCAGACTGGTGGACGCTGTTGGAGACGTAACCGATTTGTTGGTGACCATTGTGATCAATGAAGATTCTCCCATCATCATCCCGCTTCCAGTCGAGCTGGTTTACTTCACGGCGACGGTTCGCAACAACCAGGCGCACCTGGAGTGGCTGACGGCCTCAGAGCTTGACAACGACCGCTTTGAGGTAGAGCGCAGCCTGGACGCGAGAAGCTTCGAGAAAGTAGGCACGGTGAAAGGCAAAGGCACGACCAGCCTCGAGACCAAGTACACTTTCACGGACCGCACGCCGGTGCAGGGCACGGTATACTACCGACTCAAGCAGGTGGATACCGACGGGCAGTTTGCCTACAGCAATGTGATTGCGGTGAACGCCAAGGGCCTGGCGCGTGAGCTCGCTACACAGGCCTATCCGAATCCGTTCCAGGATGTGATCAAGGTGACGCTGATGGCCCCAGAGGCGCAGGAAGCCGTGATGACCATTTACGATATGAACGGGCGGCGTGTGGTGAACAAGGACGTGCAGCTTGACGCGGGTGTGAACCGACTGGAGCTGAACCTGGAGCAACTGCAGTCGGGCATGTACATCCTGAAGGTGGTAGGCCAGGGTATAGAGTCCACTACCCGTATCATGAAAAACTAAGATCCAGGTATAGTACCTCAGGAAAGGGCAGCCGCAAATGGCTGCCCTTTCTTTTTTAGATGATTATCACACATCTGCCCTTAATTTGTTAAATTTGCAGCCAGATTTTGCTCACCCTATACCTTGCAGAAGGCTATACCTGACCATCTTCTGACTATACCTTTTATTTCAGACGAATTAGATGAAAGTATTAAAGTTCGGCGGCACCTCTGTAGGGTCGGCTGACAGAATGAAAGCGGTGGCCGACCTCATCAACGACGGTTCACCCAAAATTGTGGTACTCTCGGCCATGTCGGGTACTACGAACCAACTGGTACAGATAGCAGAGACGCTCTACCAGAACGCCAACCAGGAAGCCAACGCGCTCATCGACGCGCTGCACGATAAATATAAACAGGTGGTAGAGGCACTTTACCTCACCGATGAAAAGAAAAAACAGGCACTCGAACTGATTTCGCATCATTTCGATCACATCCGCTCGTTCACGCTCGACCTCTTCACGATATATGAAGAGCGTGCCGTGTTGGCGCAGGGTGAGTTGCTGTCGACAGCTTTGTTCCAGTTTTTCCTTGAGGAGCAAGGTATAGCCTCAGTGCTGCTGCCGGCCCTTAACTTCATGAAGATCGACGAGAATGAGGAGCCGGACACCGCCTACATCAGTAAGAACCTGAAACTGGAGCTGGAGAAATACCCAGATACCAACTTGTTCATTACGCAGGGCTACATCTGCCGCAACGCCTTTGGCGAGGTGGACAACCTGAAGCGTGGCGGGTCAGATTATTCCGCCTCCCTGATCGGGGCAGCGGCCGATGCCAGCGAGATCCAGATCTGGACTGATATTGACGGGATGCACAACAACGATCCGCGCATCGTGAAAGACACTTTCCCGATTGCGGAGCTTTCGTTTGACGAAGCGGCGGAACTTGCCTATTTTGGCGCCAAGATCCTGCACCCGTCCAGCGTACAGCCGGCCAAGCAGAAGAACATTCCGGTGCGTCTGCTCAATACGATGCAGCCACAGGCGCAGGGCACTACCATTTCAGCGCAGACCGGAAAAGGCGGCATCAAGGCGGTAGCGGCGAAAGACGGTATCACAGCGATCAAGATCAAGTCGGGCCGCATGTTGCTAGCCTATGGTTTCCTAAGGAGCGTGTTCGAAGTGTTCGAAAGGTATAAGACCCCAATCGACATGATCACGACATCAGAGGTAGCCGTGTCGCTGACCATCGACAACCCGAAGTTTCTGTCCGAGATTACGCGCGAGCTGCAGGAGTACGGACAGGTGGAAGTCGATCAGAACCAGAGCATTATTTGTGTGGTGGGCGATTTTATTGCCGAACGCAGTGGCTCGGGCCTGAAGATATTTGAGGCGCTAAAAGACATTCCGCTGCGCATGATTTCGTACGGCGGAAGCAAGAATAACATCAGCTTATTGATCAACACAACCGATAAAGAAAGATCCCTGATTCAGCTGAATGAGGGCATATTCGAAAGGAACAACAAAAATGCTTAATCTTTCTGTGCAGGAGTTGCAGCAGCACGCCACTCCTTTTTATATGTACGACCTCAACCTGTTGCGCCAAACCCTGCAACGGGTAAGCCAGGAAGCCGCCAGGTATAACTTTCAGGTGCACTACGCCCTGAAAGCCAACACCAATAGCCCGATCCTGCAGGAGATGCGAGCCGTAGGTTTCGGTGCCGACTGCGTGAGCGGCAACGAAGTAAAATGTGCCATCGAAAACGGCTTTCCGGCTCAACATGTGGTGTTTGCCGGTGTGGGCAAGTCCGACACTGAGATCAACTATGCGCTGGACCAGGACATTTTCTGCTTCAACTGCGAGTCGAGCCACGAGTTGGAGGTGCTCAATGAACTGGCGGAAGCCAAGGGCAAAACGGCCCGCATTGCGCTGCGCATCAACCCGAACGTGAACGCCAATACGCACAAGTACATCACCACCGGACTGGAGGAAAACAAATTCGGCATCAACGCCTGGGAATTGCCTGATGTGTTGGCTTTGCTCAAATCACTGCCTAACCTGTCGCTGATCGGTCTGCACTTCCACATTGGCTCACAGATCACAGATTTGTCGGCTTTCCGCAACCTGTGCACGCGCGTGAACGAGTTTCAGGACTGGTTTGAGTCGCAGCAGGTGCAGCTGGAGCACATCAACGTAGGTGGTGGTCTGGGGGTAGATTATTACAGCCCGGACGAGCAACCTATACCTGACTTTGAGGCTTATTTTTCTTTATTCAACCAGTTCCTGGAACTGCGCCCGAACCAGCAGGTGCATTTTGAATTGGGTCGGGCTTTGGTTGCCCAGTGCGGAACCCTTATTTCGAAGGTGCTTTACATCAAAAAAGGCGTATCGACGAACTTTGCCATATTGGATGCCGGTATGACGGAGCTGATCCGCCCTGCCCTGTACCAGTCGTATCACAAAATTGAAAACCTGACCAGCCAAGGCGCTGAAGAACGCTACGATGTGGTAGGCCCGATCTGCGAATCGTCGGATTGCTTCGGCAAGGCGGTGGTGCTACCCGAGACAAACCGTGGCGACCTGATCGCGATCCGGACAGCCGGTGCTTACGGCGAGGTGATGGCTTCGTCCTATAACCTAAGGGAAAAGGCTGCAGTCGTATACCTGGGTTAATTTCACGGCACTATAGCTATATAAGACGAAAGCCCCGCCACCGGAAATCCGGAGGCGGGGCTTTCTCACTCTTAACCCAAAACCATCACAATCAGGTATTTTACATAGCCAGCGAAACTATAAAATCTGGCTCAGCATGTTTTATAAGCGGATGCTTGTTGAAAAAGTTAGCCATTTCAAGTGCATTGCCTTTCGATTCTTTATTGGCGCGCAGCACATAGGTGCCCTCGCCCAAAGTACTTACTAGCTCGGTTCCGGTTGCCTCGGCCAGGCGCATCAGCACCTTCGCGGTTTCCTGACGGCCCTCCTCTACTACCACAATGAATTCGTTCGACACCCCCAGCATCTGCCCGTCTGCCAATTCAAAATAAGGAGCCGCGTAGTCAACCGCCGGATCCTTGGAAAGCTCAGCGAGGGCCGCCTCTACCTGCTGGCAGCTCAAGCCTGGTGCTAGTTTGGCCGGGTATAGCCGGGCTGAGTTTGTCTGAACGGGTTGCCCGAGCGCTTCTACAAAACCATGGCGCTCCGCAGCAGCTGTAGCCTGCTCGTTACCTAGCCCATCCCGGAAAGACACCAGCACCATGCCGCCGTAAACCGTACCCAACGACTTTTCTGCCCCATTATAAGAATAGGTATGCGAAGCGCACGGCACACCGCCTGCCGCCTGCATCGGATTCAGCAAACCGGGGTCAAAACGAACGTTACGTATAGGTGAAACATTGTCATTCCGACAGGAAGAAAATATAATTATCAGAAGTAAAGAGCTGAGCCAGGGTATATAGATTTTCATTGCTTTCGGGTGTTACAAATCGTCCATAAATATTCTTTGTACGATAGTAAAACCACAAACAGATGAAAATGATGGTGTTATTTATTTAAATATTTTAAAATACTTGTATAAAAGCTTCTATCCAATTTATAGCATGCTAACTATACAATTAATATACAATTTAAAATGAAAGTCATGCAATATTTTAAATTGAATTATTTTAATAATAATAACCCAATCAAAATATTCTTAACAAGGTATAGACAGTTTGTGAAGTAAAACCTAAACTTACTACTCTCCAATTGCTATAGCTTCCGCCCTACCCAGGAGTTCTGGTACTATATCAAGCACCACGCCGGCAGGTATAGCCGCCACAAACAGCCCTTTCTGCTTCAGCAAATCCTGGTGCTGCTTCAACTGCTGCGGCGACAGCGACACGATAACCTGGCTTTGGTCCGGAGCCTGGCTCCGAATGTCTGCTTTCAATTGTTTAGAAACCTCTGCAACATACTCCGGCTCACCATGTAGCAAAAAGGTCAGTTCCTCCTCTCCTGAAGTGGCGCTTACCTGGCTCGTGCACAACTTGGGGTAGGTATAGCGGTAACCGCGCACAGCCGCCGCCACATCGGCCCACACCGCAGAGCCGGTCGGGTGACTGCCGGCTCCGCGCCCTTTCAGAAACTGCTTCCCGGCAAACTGTCCTTCTATCTCGAGCCCGTTAAATTCGGCTTCCACATCATAGAGGGCATCCGATTCAGGTATAAAAGTGGGCAGCACCTGCAGCGCTACCTGCCCATTGGAAGTCGCTTTTAATGAGCCTACCAGTTTGATGCGGCAGTTCAGGGAGGCGGCCAGTTCGACGGCTTCGGCCGTGACATGCTGGATGCCAAAGTGCAGCACCTCGTCCGGGTGAACCAGCAAACCATAGGCATGGGCGGCCAGAATGCAGAGTTTGTTCAAGGCATCGGTTCCTTCCACATCCAGCGACGGATCGGCTTCTGCAAAACCCAGCTCCTGCGCCTGCGCCAGGGCCGACTGGAAATTACCACGCTCGGCGTGTAGTTTGCTTAATATATAATTAGACGAGCCGTTCAGAATGCCGCGCACTTCTACCAGTGGTTCTGATCCATAGTAGGCTTCCAGCGTCCGGAGCACCGGTATACTGCCACAAACGGATGCCTCGTAGAGTAGGACGCCGCCATGCTTCTGCTGCAAACTGATCAGCTCCGGCAGGTTCTCCGCAATCACTTTTTTGTTGGCCGACACCACAGTCTTGCCCTTTTGCAAGGCTTGCCTCAAAATAACGAGCGCTTCTGCAGGGTCGCTGATCAGCTCGGCAATAATGTCGAGGCTGGGGTCCTGCAACACGTCCTGTACGCTATAAGTGAAGGCGGAGGCGGGCAATGTGCGGGGTTTCTCTTTGTCTTTCACGCAGATGCTCCCAATCTCCCAGCCCAGGTGTCGGCTGGCTTCCACCACATCGTACAGGCCCTGCCCTACGCAACCAAAACCGATCAGCCCAATGCGTTTTTTAAACTTCTGAATTTTCATAGTGAGTGTGTTTTACTGTTTGCATTTCATAAAATTCGCGGATGGCCTGCGCGAGCTGTACCGTCTCCACCAAAAAACCATCGTGCCCGTAGCCAGAATGCAGGAGCGCAAACGTTGACCCCGGCACCAGCCGGTGCAGCTGCTCCTGCTCCCCCACCGGGAAAAGCAGGTCGGTGTCCACCCCGACAAAAAGGCAATTCGCTTTCAGCCGCTCCAGCGCCTTGGCTATACCTCCCCGATCGCGGCCCACGTTGTGCGAGTCCATGGCTTTGGAGAGCAGCCAGTAGGTATAGGCATTGAAGCGTTTGGCCAGTTTTTCGCCTTGGTATACTTGGTAGGTGGCCGCCCGGAAATCGTCGGTGATACTGTGGCCCGGCTCCTGCTGACTCGCCTCGTAGCAGGTATAGTGCCGGTAGGAAAGCATGGCAATGGCGCGGGCCGTTTTGAGCCCTTCTATACCTGCCTCGCTGGTGTTGGTCTGCCAGGTTGGGTCCTGCCGGATGGCCATGCGCTGGCTCTCGTTAAAGGCAATGCCCCAGGCCGAGTGCCTTGCATTGGAAGCCACCTGGATCAGGTTCTGGAACACTTCCGGTTTCAGAATGGCCCACTCCAGCGCCTGCTGCCCGCCCAGCGAACCACCCAGCAAGGTATGCACCTGCGCTATACCCAGGTCCTGCCGCAGCAGGTCGAAGGCGCGCACTATGTCGCGGTTGGTTAGCTGCGGGAAGCTGTGGTAGAAAGGTTGGAGCGTTTGCGGATTAACTGCAAGTGGTCCCGTGGATCCATAGCAGCCACCCAGGGTGTTCGCACAAACCACAAACCAGTCCGCCGGTTCATATAATTTCCCCTCCCCGAAAAGTTCGCCCCACCAGTCGGTGAAGTCTGAGCTGCCCGTGAGGGCGTGGCATATCCACACCACATTGCTTTGGTCTTGGTTGAGTTGTCCATAGGTTGAATAGGCCAGCTGGAAGCCGGGAAGCGTGGCTCCCGACTCCAGTTGGAATTGCTTTTGGTAATGAAAAACTAATTGATCAGCCATTATGCTTCGTTCAGTTCAGGTTGTTCGTGGTGCTGCCGTACTTTGGCAAAGGCCTGTTCCAGGTCAGCTTTGATATCGTCGAGGTGCTCTATACCTGCCGAGAGGCGTAGCAAGGTAGGCGTCACGCCCGCACTCAGTTGCTCCTGATCGGAAAGCTGCTGGTGGGTGGTAGAGGCCGGGTGTATGATCAGGGTCTTGGCGTCGCCGAGGTTGGCCAGGTGACTGATCAGCTGCAGGCTGTTCACAAAAGCCTCCGTCTGCTTTTTGTCGCCTTTCAAGTTAAAGGACAGTACGCCGCCGTAACCTCTTTTCAGGTATTTTTTAGCCAGGTTGTGGTACTTGTTCGACGGCAGACCCGGGTAGTTCACGCTCTCCACCAGCTCATGCTGCTCCAGCCACTCGGCCAGCGCCTGCGCATTTTGCACCGTGCGGTCTACCCGCAGCGAAAGCGTCTCCAGGCCCTGCAGCAGCAGGAATGAGTTGAACGGACTGAGCGCCGGACCGAAGTCACGCAACCCCTCTACCCGCGCCCTGGTGGCAAAGGCGATGTTGCCAAATGGACCGTCCGTGCCAAACACCTCCCAGAAGTTGAGTCCGTGATAGCCTTCTGACGGCTCCGAGAACTGCGGAAACTTGCCGTTGCCCCAGTTGAAATTGCCGCCGTCCACGATCACGCCGCCTATGCTGGTGCCATGCCCGCCAATCCACTTGGTGGCCGACTCCACCACCACGTTGGCGCCATGCTCCAAGGGTCTAAACAGGTAGCCGCCCGCTCCGAACGTGTTGTCCACTATCAGCGGAATGTCGTGCGCTTTGGCCACGGCAGCGATTGCCTCGAAGTCAGGTATGTTGAAGCGCGGGTTGCCGATCGTTTCCACATAGATCGCTTTCGTGTTTTCGTCGATCAGTTTCTCGTAATCAGCTGCTTCGTCGCTCTCGGCAAAGCGCACTTCTATACCTAGCCGCTTAAAAGAAACTTTGAACTGATTGAAGGTGCCACCATACAAAAAGCTGGTGGAAACAAAATTGTCGCCGGCCTGCAGGATGTTGTTGAGGGCGATGAACTGCGCCGCCTGTCCGGAGGCTACGGCCACGGCTGCCACACCACCTTCTAAAGCGGCAATGCGTTTCTCGAACACATCGGTGGTGGGGTTCATGATGCGGGTATAGATATTTCCGAACTCCTTCAGGGCAAACAAGTTGGCCCCATGCTCGGCGTCTTTGAAAACATAGGAAGAAGTCTGGTAAATGGGCACGGCGCGGGAACGGGTAGTTGGGTCTATTTCCTGGCCGGCGTGTAACTGAAGCGTTTCGAAATGATGTGTATGAGACATAGTCGTGCTGTTTAAATTTTGAAAAATATAGAATAACTTGTTTTAAGACAAGAAGAAGAGTGCAGCTACAGTCGTTCGTTCACAGGATCTACCTGTGGCTCGACGGAATGGCAGCAAAAAATACGGGGATTGGTCGTGCTACTAGCAACAGCAGCAACACATGCACATTCGGCTACAGCAGGTGGTAGCGGAAACAGCCGCATGCGAAATAACCGGGTTTGGAGTTGCCGGTGTAAAAAATGAAAGAAGTTGTGTTGGCTTGGTTCCCTTTTCCATAACGTTATCAATTTATATGCATCCGGACTTCCGGAATCAGGAATTAGCACCTTGCCCGAGGCTGGTTGCTAGCGCTTCACAGAGCCTGTCTCTCCGCGCTTCTTTATAAATCGATACCCACAAAGGGATATCAGACTTGATGATGCAAAGCTAGAGCAGCATTTCAAATAATCCAAATTATTAATTCAAATAATTTCAAATTCACCTAAAAAACCAATTTTACACCTATGGCTATCAAGAACTTATACACTTTATAGTATAACCCACTTATACCTGTTGGTTTACTATCTCCGAATAAGTATAATTGCCTTCGCATAACAATCACCTGCTATACCTGTTGTGCAGGTATACACTATCCGGAATACCCGCATGAAAATACTTCTGACCGGCGCGAACGGCTACATAGGCAAACGACTCCTGCCCGTGCTAGTAGAGGCGCAACACGAGGTGGTTTGCCTGGTGCGGGACCCGCGCCGCTTCGAAGTGCCCGACAGCCTGAAGGACAAGGTGCAGGTGGTAAAAGGGGATCTGCTCAATCCGGAAAGTTTACAGAATCTGCCTCGCGATGTAGATGCTGCCTACTACCTGGTGCACTCCATGGGCTCCGGCTCAGCCGACTTTGAACAAGCCGAGAAAACTTCTGCCGCGAACTTCATCCGCTACCTCAACACCACGGGTGCCAGGCAAGTGGTATACCTGAGCGGCATTGCCAACGACGTCCACTTGTCGAAGCACCTGACCTCGCGGCGGCAGGTGGAGGACGTGCTGGCCCAGGGCAAAGCGTCGCTCACCGTACTGCGGGCGGCCATCATCATCGGTTCGGGCAGCGCCTCGTTCGAGATCATCCGCGACCTGGTAGAAAAGCTTCCGGTCATGGTGACGCCCCGCTGGCTCAACTCCCGCTGCCAGCCCATTGCCATTCGCGATGTGATCTTTTACCTCACCGCTGTGCTGGGCCGTACAGACTGCTATGATAAACGTTTTGAAATTGGCGGGCCTGATGTGCTGACCTACAAGCAAATGCTGCTGCAACTGGCCAAGGTCCGAAACCTGAAGCGCTGCATTTATACCTTGCCGGTCCTTACGCCCAGGCTTTCCTCCTACTGGCTGTACTTTGTCACGAGCACCAACTTTGCGCTGGCCCGCAGTCTGGTGGAGAGTCTGCGCAACGATGCGATGGTGAAAGACGAGAGCATACAGCAGCTGATTCCGCACAAGTGCCTCAGTTACGAGAGCGCTCTGAATCTGGCTTTTACCAAGATGGAGCAGAACATGGTGGTGTCGAGCTGGAAGGACGCGCTGGTGAGTGGCACCATCCGACTCAACTTCATGGATTTTGTACAAATACCAGAACATGGCGTGCTCACCGACCGGCAGCGCATGCGCTTCGACCGCGCCCCGGAAGAGGTGCTGGAAAACATCCTGCGCATCGGGGGCGAGCGTGGCTGGTACAAGACCGACTTTCTGTGGGAGATTCGCGGGCTGCTCGACAAAATGGTGGGCGGTGTGGGCCTGCAGCGTGGGCGGAGGCACCCTACCGATGTGCAGGCGGGCGATTCCATTGATTTCTGGCGTGTGCTGGCCGTTGACCGCAAAGTCGGGCGCCTCTTGCTCTACGCCGAAATGAAGCTGCCCGGCGAGGCCTGGCTTCAGTTCAGAATCTGTCGGGAGCAGGACGGAAATCACCTCGAACAGCTGGCCGCCTTCCGTCCCGATGGCCTGGCGGGCAGGCTGTACTGGTATGCCATGCTGCCTTTCCATTTTGTCATTTTTAAAGGAATGGCGCACAACATCATTCATTACCAGGAGCCCTTGAGAAATAAAATTTCACCCCCGGCACAACATTCTCGATAATGTACAAACAATAGATTTCATAATATAAAACTATCACTATACTTAAGAGTATACAGCAGTGTCCGGACGCAGAGGCTTACCCTTTCTGTTAAGTCATTTTACATTTATACCTATACCTTGTCACACTCACCCACAAAAAAAATTTAACTTTGCCCTTCTCAAACCCAACAGACCTAATGGAGGCCATAAAAGAAACGAATTTCTCCTTCGCCGGACAAACCGGTTTTTACAGAGGCAAGGTACGCGATGTTTATTATTTCAAGGACCGTCTGGCCGTGCTGGCCACGGACCGTATTTCGGCTTTTGATGTGGTGCTGCCGAAGGCCATACCTTACAAAGGACAGGTACTGAACCAGATAGCGAGCATCAACCTGAAAGCCACTGCCGACATAGTGCCGAACTGGGTGCTTTCTACGCCAGACCCGAACGTGACCATCGGCTACCGTTGCGAGCCTTACAAGGTGGAGATGGTGATCCGGGGCTACCTGGCCGGGCATGCCTGGCGCGAGTACAAAGCCGGCAAGCGCAGTGTGTGCGGTGTGACGCTGCCAGAGGGTCTGCGCGAAAACGACAGACTGCCTGAGCCGATCATCACCCCGACCACCAAAGCGGATGAAGGACACGACGAAGACATCTCGCGTGAAGAAATTATTGCAAAAGGCATTGTATCTGAGCAAGAATACATTAAATTAGAAGCTTATACCCGGGCCCTCTTTGCGAGAGGCACGGAACTGGCCGCACAGCGCGGGCTGATACTGGTCGACACCAAGTATGAGTTTGGCAGCTACAACGGCGAGGTATACCTGATCGACGAGATCCACACGCCGGACTCTTCGCGCTACTTTTATCTGGAGGGATACGAGGAGCGCCAGCAGAACGGCGAGTCGCAGAAGCAGCTGTCGAAAGAGTTTGTGCGGCAGTGGCTGATCGAGAACGGCTTTCAGGGAAAAGAAGGACAAACCGTGCCTGACATGACCGATGAAGTGGTGCACAGCATCTCGGACCGCTACATCGAGTTATATGAAGTTTTCACGGGGCAGCCGTTTCACAAAGAAAGCTACGAGAATGTGCTCTCACGCATGGAGAATCACATCGTAGAAAACATTTTTAACGAGAAAAATTAGAATTATTAACGTGGATTTTGGTACATTCGCGTTTAAATCCTTTACTGGTAGATCTATGAAGTACACGATTGATAAGAAAGAAAACTACACGATTATCACGATAGACGAGAAGAAACTGGATACTTCAATCGCTCCGGATTTAAAATCTGAGTTCGTGAAATTGAACGCCGAAGGGATCACCAACCTGATTCTTGACCTCAATAACGTAAAATATACCGACTCTTCAGGCCTGAGCTCTATCCTGATTGCCAACAGACTTTGCAACTCCTCCAACGGTTTGCTAATTCTGACCAGCCTGCAGGACCACGTGATGAAACTGATCACGATCTCTAAACTGGAGTCTGTGCTTAACATCCTTCCTACGGTGGAAGAGGCGATCGACCGCGTGTTTCTGCACGAGATCGAGCAGGACCTGACCAACAAGGAAGACTAGCAAACCCTACTTTGTGGATTTCGAACTCAGGATACTCGGCAGTTCGTCGGCCACACCCTCGGCAAACCGGCACCATACCGCCCAGTTGCTGACCATCGACAATCAGTTTCACCTGATTGATTGCGGAGAAGGAACCCAAATGCAGCTGATGCTTTACAAAATAAAGCATCAGCGCATTTCTAACATCTACATCAGCCACCTGCACGGGGACCATTACTTTGGTCTGGCGGGTTTGCTTTCTACCATGCACCTGCAGGGCCGCCAGCAGCCCCTGCACCTCTTCGGCCCTCCCGGCCTCTCCGAAATCCTCAGCCTCCAGCTCAAATACTCCGGCACCAACCTGACTTTCAAGCTTATTTTCCATGAGCTGGACACCACCATTTACCGCAAAATTTACGAGGACAAAAAGATCACGGTCCATACCTTGCCCATGGAGCACCGTGTGCCTTGCTGCGGTTTCCTGTTCCGCGAAAAACCCAAGCCGCGCCCGCTCATCAAAGAAAACCTGCCTGGCTTCCTGACGCCGCCGCAACTGGTGCGCCTCAAGTGGGGCGAGGATATAAGAGACGAGCATGGGAATGTGCTGGTGCGCAACTCGGTGGTAACACTGGAGCCCAAGCGCAGCCGCAGCTACGCCTACTGTGCCGACAGCAGGTATAAGCCCGACCTCCTCCCCTATTTAAAAGGCGTAGACCTGCTTTACCACGAAGCCACCTTCCTGGACGACATGCGCGAGCGCGCCCACTATACCTTCCACAGCACCGCCCGACAGGCCGCCGAGATGGCTGCCGCCGCGCAGGTACGCCACTTGCTGCTCGGCCACTTTTCGGTGCGCTACAAAGACCTCACTCCTTTGCTCGAAGAGGCAAAAGAAGTATTCGCGAAGTCTGACCTGGCCACCGAAGGCAGCATCTTTTGTGTGCAGGAGTAAGCGACGCGCGAGCTATACCTGCATCCATATTAATTACAAAATCCCTATCTTGCTGCCCCATTCCTATACCTATGGCAGCAACCCCGGACCTCGAGAAAAAACGCACGAACCTGTTCCTTGTCCTGAGTGGCATTTTTCTGGCCAATGCCCTGCTGGCTGAGCTGATCGGGGTGAAGATCTTTTCGGCGGAGGCGCTCCTGGGTATGCCGGGTGCCCAGATTGGGCTTATGGGCGAGAAATTTGACTTTAACCTCACGGCCGGCGTTATCATCTGGCCCGTCGTGTTCGTCACCACCGATATCATCAACGAGTACTTTGGCAAGAAGGGCGTCCAGAAGATCAGCATCCTCACCGTCATCCTGATTCTGTATGCTTTCCTAGTGATCACGGTGGTAACGGGTCTGCCGCCCGCTGCGTTTTGGCTGGAGCTCAACAACCAGGATGCGGCCGGGAATCCTTTTAACATTGACTACGCTTTCAACTCCATTTACCGGCAGGGGCTGGGGATCATCATCGGTTCACTTGTGGCTTTCCTGATCTCGCAGTTTCTGGATGCTACCGTGTTTCACTGGCTGCGCTCCTTTACAGGCAGCGGCAAGATCTGGCTGCGGGCGACGGGCTCTACGCTGGTGTCGCAGCTGATCGACAGTGTGGTGGTGCTTTTTGTGGCCTTCTACATTTTCGGCAACTGGCCGCTGTCGCTGGTCATGTCGGTGGCTGCGATCAACTACATTTATAAATTTTTCATTGCTATTGCCCTTACGCCAGCCCTATACCTAGCACACTATCTGATAGACGGTTACCTGGGCCAACGCACCGCTGAAGCCATGATAGAAACAGCTGCCGAAGAAAGCGAAAAATAGCCTGTGTTATTAAATATTTGCTTTTAACCTCAATAGAGCCGTATCTTTGCGGTCTTGCAAAACGAAATGGCCGCACACTTAGCGCATACACAGATTTTCATCACGGGGTACGTCCTGCACGACCTCTAAAATGACCCACCTTCGCCATTGGGTCTGAGGACCCGCTCGTACACCTAATTTTCTACTGTTTTTTTTCAGAAGGGACATCTATGTTCAGAGGCATCCTTTTGGTATTTCTCGGAGCGTGTAGCTTCGGCATACTATCCACATTCGTAAAACTGGCCTACCAGGAAGGCTATACCTTGGGTGACGTCACCGGTACGCAGGTCTTCTTCGGCTTCGTGATACTCTGGAGCATTGTGCTGCTACGGCACCTGATGGGCCATCGCACACTGGGGGTTACTGCCACAGACAAACTGAAGCTGGTGGCCATGGGCACCAGCACGGGCCTGGTAAGCATCTTCTATTACAAGTGCGTGCAGGCGGTGCCGGCCTCTATTGCCATCCTGCTGCTAATGCAGTTTACCTGGATCAGCCTGCTGCTGGAGTCGGTGATCAAACGCAAAATGCCTGAGCTGTCGCAGGTGGTGATGGTGCTGCTGGTGCTGCTGGGCACAGCCCTGGCGGGCAGGCTTTTCTCCGGCACCATACCTGACTTCGACCTGGCCGGTGTTGGCTTTGGTTTGCTGGCGGCGTTCTGTTATTCGGTGTTCCTGATGATCAACGGGTCGGCCGGCAATAACCTGCACCCGACCACCAAAAGCGCGCTTTTACTGACAGGCGCTACTATCTTGGTGCTGAGCATTTTCCCGCCCATGTTCCTGGTAAATGGTTCTTTGGGAGACGGCCTGTTCAAGTGGGGCTTGCTGCTGGGTGTCTTCGGCACGGTCATACCGCCGCTGTTCTTTGCCTACGGTATACCTAAAACCGGCCTGGCGCTGAGTGCCATCCTCAGTTCTGCGGAGCTGCCGGTGGCGGTGGCCATGTCCTACTTCGTGTTGCAGGAAGAGGTATGGCCGGTGCAGTGGCTGGGCGTGGCGCTCATCCTGGCCGCGATTGCGGCAAGCAACCTGAACCGACTGTACCAGCGACAGAAGAGCAGAAAGCTGACAACAGCCTAAACGATAAAGAATTGATTTTTATACCTAACCCGAGCAAGCCTATGATGTAATTGACTTTGAACTATAAGATTTGATTTGATTTTTTTTTGAATGGCTAGGTGCCTGCTCCTGAGTGAAGCGCCTGGTCATTTGTTTTTTAAAGGGAGAATGGAATCGTGTGACCGCAGAAAGGATACAATTAGTAGCTGCCATTTTAGTTTCTCTCAACCGCCTCCGCCTCTCTTCCGTATCTCACATCCTGACTACAGGCAAGCGGCAAACATCACAGAAGCAACCTCCGCTACAACACACAATAAATTAATTTTTCAGCAGTTAAATCAGAAATAGTCTGGCTGGCAGCGTGCCGCTGAAAAACTGGTATATTTTCTGATAAGATCACCCCGAACGACAAATACAACACGACATGAAAGCAATTATCGCACTTTTCGTCCTATTCTCACTCACCCTTGGTTTGCAGCAGGCACAGGCACAGTCAGGTAAGAGCTACCAGGAGTGGCTCGAGGAAAACCGTGCCGGCGGCAAGAAAACAACGGCAAAGGCCCCGTCCAAAAGCAAAGCCAAACCAACCAAAGCAGAAGCTACAGCAGCTGAGCCAGAACCGGAGGCAGCGCCTGTGCTGGCACCACCAAGCGGCACTTTCAGGGGTACCCTAGCCTGCAAAGACTGCCAGGGCATCCAGACGGAGCTGACGCTGAGCCCGGGTGCAAAAAGCTCCAGCGGATCCTTCAACATGAAGCAGGTGTACATGGGCAAGCCGGCAGACAAGAGTGTGGTGAACAGCAGTGGCAAGTGGTTCCTGGCCAGGGGCAACAAGCAGAATCCGGACGCCGTGGTGCTGCAACTCATCCCTACCGCCGGCGACATCGACCCGATGTATTTCATGCAGGTGAGCGACACCGAAGTAAAGCTGCTTACCAAAACACAGGACGAGGTAGAAAGCTCCAAAAACCACTCCCTCAAGAAACTTTAAGGCACCAGGTATAGAATTGTCGTAGTCGGGCTAGGCGTGTTTTGAGCAATTTGCGTTATTTTGCAGTTGTAAACCATTTTCCCGACTATGGCACGATACCTTACGGGCATTCAGAGCACAGGCCGTCCGCATTTGGGCAACCTGCTGGGTGCTATCCTCCCGGCCATCGAACTTTCGAAGGCATCGCAGGAGCAGGCGCTTTATTTTATAGCCGACCTGCACTCCCTTACCACCATCCGCGACCCTCAGGTGCTGCGTCATAACACCTACTCGGTGGCCGCCGCCTGGCTGGCCTGTGGCTTCGACACTGATCAGCACATCCTATACCGCCAGTCGGATGTTCCGATGGTGACCGAGCTGAACTGGTACCTCAACTGCTTCGCTCCATTCCCGATGCTGGCCAATGCGCACTCATTCAAGGACAAATCGAGCCGCAGAGGGCTGTCTGACGTGAACGCCGGTCTGTTTACCTACCCGGTGCTGATGGCTGCCGACATCCTCATGTACGATGCCAACATCGTACCTGTAGGAAAGGACCAGGTACAGCACCTGGAGATCACACGCGACATTGCCAGCTCGTTCAACCACAACTACGGGGAGACCTTTGTGCTGCCCGAGGCGAAAACCGACGAAACCGTGATGACCGTGCCCGGCATTAACGGTGAGAAGATGAGCAAGTCTTACGGCAACATCATTGACATATTTGAGGCCGACAAGCCACTGCGTAAAACGATCATGAGCATCGTGACGGACAGCACCCCGCTCGAGGACCCGAAAGATCCGGATGAGGACACCACATTTAAGCTCTACAGTCTGTTGGCTTCTCCGGAAGAGATTCTAGCGATGCGTAACAACTACCTGAACGGTGGCTACGGCTACGGCCATGCCAAGCAGGCGCTGTACGAACTGATCGTGCGCAAGTTTGCCAAGGAGCGTGAGCTGTTTGCCTACTACATGAACAACCTGCCCGAAATAGATAAGAAACTGCTGGAAGGCGCTGAAAAAGCGAAAGCCATTGCTACTCCGGTTCTGGAGCGCGTACGCCAGAAATTGGGCTACTAGGCGCTATACCTGCTAAAACAAAAGCGGCTGCTGAACATGATGCTCAGCAGCCGCTTTTGCGTTATACCTATACCTTAGGCGCCCGTTCCGATCGGGCGGTCGTTACGCGACCACTCGCTCCAGGAACCCACGTAGAGCGTCGGTATACCCAGGCCCGCCTGGTCCATGGCCAGCGCCGTATGGCAGGCCGTTACGCCCGAGCCGCAGTGCACCACCACATGTTCCAAGTTACGTCCACTTATGACCTTCTCATATTTCTCCCGCAGCGCTTCCGGTGATAGGAAAGTGCCATCCGCGGTGAGGTTTTGTTGAAACGGAATGTTGACTGCCCCCGGAATATGGCCGGCTACCAGGTCGATTGGTTCGGTCTCGCCCCGGTAGCGGGCGGCATCGCGCACATCCACCACCAGGTAGTCCGGGTCTTTAACCACCTCCGCAACTTCCTCCATCGAAATAGTTGGCAGCTCCCAGGCTTTGAAAGGGTACGGCCCCGTTTGCTTTGCCTGTTCTGCTGCGCTGCTGACAGGTATAGCAGCTGCAACAGCCGCCTGGTAACCGCCGTCTAGCACCTGTACAGGAGCATGCCCTGCGGCACGCAGCATCCACCAGAAACGCGAGGCGGCGTTTGCTCCGTTCATGTCATCATACACCACCACATGGCTGCCAGGCGCTATACCTAAACGGCCCAGCAATTCGGCAAATTTTTCCGGTTCAGGCAGCGGGTGACGGCCTCCCTGGGCTGGGTTAGGCTTGACGTCGGCCAGGTCTTTGTCCAGGTCCACGTGCAGTGCGCCGGCCAGGTGCTCCTGTTCGTATTTGGCACGGGCATTGGGGCCGGAGCGGGCGTCGATCAACACCAGATTATTGTTGGGCAGGAGCGAGCCGAGTTCTTGTGCGGAGATAAGTGGTAGCATAGTGAGGTGATAAATTTTGATAATTTAGTTGATTTTTTGTTTACGATGAAGGTAGACACTTACCCGGTTTATACTCCGAATTGCCGCAAATGATGGTCGGAATGTTTGTACACCAATATCCCGACCTGTTCCTTCGTCATTTTCCCAAAGAAATCGTGGATGAAGGCCGGGTTATCGTAGCTTTCATAAGCTTCCGTCAACGAAATCCATATCAGCTTCTCTGCTTCCAGATCGCCACCAGTCTCCTTTGCTTTGAATTGGGAAGAAGTCGGGATGTTCCGATCAAAGGGCTGCGCATCCTTGATCATTTTCCGCAAGGCCATTCTGCCAAACACCTTGCCCAGCAAAGTCTGGCTGTAGGTAGGGTTGTCCTTCCCCAACATCCACCCGTTCCAGTAGGTATTGTGCTCCACCATTTGGTAAACGTTCATCTTACCCCATTGGGCGCTTTTATCGGCCGAGATGGCGGCTATTCTGATGATGATCTCGTCGCGGGTAGGCTTGTCAAAAATCGTCTTCATTTTCTGCTCGATTTCATGGCTTTTACTTTCTTCAGCTTGCTGTTAGCTACAAATTCCTCGTATTCCGCCGTTTCCACACCATAAATGGCAACCTTGCCCGCACTGTCGCAATGCACGCCAAATCCGTAGGTTTTAGGCAAAGGCGACGCTCTGAAACAGGCCTGCCCCTTTGAGAAAAACTGCGCTCTCGCCTGACTGTAATCAGCTTCTGCCACATCATTCCGGTCTGCAAAAACCCGAAACAGGACATCATCGGAGGTATAGCGGTACGGGTTCTTGGCAATCAGGTCGTACTGCATTTCGGCAATCGTCTTTTTGTCGCCTTTTGAAGTCGGTATGATGCCACAAATTGCCTTGGTGTCTTCCGCCACTTCGATGAAGGTGTTGGTGTAATTGGTGGTGTGGGTTTTCATGGTGGTTTGAGGGAAAGTGATGGGTGTAAGGCTGTTAACGTTTTGTAAAGGCTGTGAACGAGGTGTAACCGAGTATGGAGCCTGTGCCGTGTTGGTTTGAGCTTTTCTTACTTTTTCTCAATTGTCACAGG